>NZ_JARXNI010000019.1:0-842031 GCF_036561945.1 Klebsiella scottii | reverse complement strand
CCATTGTGCAATATTCCCCACTGCTGCCTCCCGTAGGAGTCTGGACCGTGTCTCAGTTCCAGTGTGGCTGGTCATCCTCTCAGACCAGCTAGGGATCGTCGCCTAGGTGAGCCGTTACCTCACCTACAAGCTAATCCCATCTGGGCACATCTGATGGCATGAGGCCCGAAGGTCCCCCACTTTGGTCTCGCGACGTTATGCGGTATTAGCTACCGTTTCCAGTAGTTATCCCCCTCCATCAGGCAGTTTCCCAGACATTACTCACCCGTCCGCCACTCGTCACCCGAGAGCAAGCTCTCTGTGCTACCGTTCGACTTGCATGTGTTAGGCCTGCCGCCAGCGTTCAATCTGAGCCATGATCAAACTCTTCAATTTAAGTTTGATGCTCATGAATTAAACTTCGTAATGAATTACGTATGTTCACTCAGAGACTTGGTATTCATTTTTCGTCCGAGGACGTTAAGAATCCATGTCACTTTGAGTGCCCACACAGATTGTCTGATAAATTGTTAAAGAGCAGCTGCGACGCGCTTTAGCGCTCTGTCGCGAGGTCCCGTATATTACGTTTTCCTCATTCAGAGTCAAGCGTTTATTTTGCTTTTCTCCGTCGGCTTTCGCGGCTGATATTCAGCGCTGAAGCCTGCTGACCCGGCGGCGTGCTGGCCGTTGTTCCGTGTCAGTGGAGGCGCATTATAGGCGGTAATTCTGAGGTGACAAGTATAAATTCAAAAAAATGATGCGTTCGATTACTTTTCACACAAAACCACGTTCAGACTTTAATTCTTGCCTGGTTTTTAAACAAAAACGAGCCCATTGGGCCCGTTTTTGTCGTTTTGTGATTTACTGCACTGCCACTATCCGATCATCTTTCACCACCAGCTGCACTTCTTTACCGGGAATAAGTTCACCGGAAAGGATTTGCTGCGCCAGCGGGTTTTCGATCTGCTGCTGGATGGCTCGTTTTAACGGCCGCGCGCCATACACCGGATCGTAACCGTTCGCACTCAGCAGCTTCAGCGCCTCATCTGACATGCGCACTTCATAGCCGCGCTCTTCCAGACGTTTGTACAGACGCTGCAGCTGGATCTGAGCAATAGAGGCAATGTGTTTTTCACCCAGCGGGTGGAATACCACGACCTCATCTATACGGTTGATGAATTCCGGACGGAAGCTTTGGCTGACAACGCCCATAATCACATCTTTCATATGACTATAATCCAGCTCACCAAACCGTTCCTGAATCAGGTCGGATCCAAGGTTAGAGGTCATAATGACGACCGTATTACGGAAATCGACCGTTCTCCCCTGCCCGTCCGTCAAACGCCCGTCATCCAGCACCTGCAGCAGAATGTTGAACACATCAGGATGCGCTTTTTCGACTTCATCCAGCAAAATTACCGAATAAGGACGACGGCGCACGGCTTCCGTCAGATAGCCGCCCTCTTCATAACCGACGTATCCCGGAGGCGCACCCACCAGCCGCGAGACGGAGTGTTTCTCCATAAACTCGGACATATCGATACGCACCATCGCGTCATCGCTATCGAACATAAAATTCGCCAGCGTTTTACACAGCTCGGTTTTACCGACACCGGTCGGCCCAAGGAACAGGAACGAACCGATAGGACGGTTAGGGTCGGACAAGCCGGCACGGCTACGGCGAATCGCGTTCGATACCGCTTCAACCGCCTCGTTCTGACCAATCACCCGGCTATGCAGCTCCTGCTCCATACGCAGCAGTTTTTCACGCTCGCCTTCCATCATTCGCGCTACCGGAATACCGGTCCAGCGCGCCAGCACTTCCGCAATTTCCGCATCCGTCACTTTATTACGCAACAGACGCATCGTTTTACCTTCAGACTGCGTAGCCGCTGCCAGCTGTTTTTCCAGCTCCGGGATTTTGCCGTACTGCAGTTCAGACATCCGGGCCAGGTCGCCGACGCGTCGCGCCTGCTCGATGGCAATTTTTGCCTGTTCCAGCTCAGCTTTAATCGTCTGGGTTCCGGAGAGCGACGCTTTTTCCGCCTTCCACTCTTCTTCTAATACGGAATACTGACGTTCTTTATCCGCCAGCTCTTCATTCAGCATATCCAGACGCTTCAGGCTTGCCTCGTCGGCTTCTTTCTTCAGCGCCTGCTGCTCCAGCTTGAGCTGAATAATACGTCTGTCGAGTCGGTCGAGTTCTTCCGGCTTCGAGTCAATCTGCATACGAATACTTGAAGCGGCTTCATCAATCAGGTCAATCGCTTTGTCCGGCAGCTGTCGGTCGGCAATGTAGCGATGCGACAAGGTTGCGGCCGCGACGATAGCCGGATCGGTGATCTGCACATGGTGATGCAGCTCATAGCGCTCTTTTAAGCCGCGCAGAATCGCAATGGTGTCTTCCACCGAAGGTTCGGCCACGAAGACTTTCTGGAAACGCCGCTCCAGGGCTGCATCTTTTTCAATATATTGCCGATACTCATCAAGAGTGGTCGCGCCGACGCAGTGCAGTTCACCGCGCGCCAGCGCGGGCTTCAGCATATTGCCTGCATCCATCGCGCCGTCCGCTTTCCCCGCCCCGACCATAGTGTGCAGCTCATCGATAAACAGAATGACGTTGCCTTCCTGCTTCGAGAGATCGTTCAGCACGCCTTTCAGACGCTCTTCAAACTCGCCACGATACTTGGCTCCAGCCACCAGCGCGCCCATATCCAGCGCCAGTACCCGGCGGCCTTTTAGCCCTTCCGGCACTTCGCCATTGACGATACGCTGCGCCAGACCTTCAACAATGGCCGTTTTACCGACACCAGGCTCACCGATAAGCACCGGGTTATTTTTAGTTCGCCGCTGCAGTACCTGAATAGTACGGCGAATCTCTTCATCACGACCAATGACCGGATCCAGCTTGCCCTGTTCAGCACGCTCGGTCAGATCGACTGTAAATTTTTTCAATGCCTGACGTTGGTCTTCGGCACCCTGATCGTTCACGCTTTCACCTCCACGCATTTGTTCAATCGCCTGAGTCACATTGGCGGTTGTTGCACCGGCGGATTTCAAAAGATCGGTTAGCGTACCGCGTGATTCAAGCGCCGCCAGAACGAACAGTTCCGACGAAATAAAGTTGTCCTTCCGCTTTTGCGCCAGCTTGTCGCAAAGGTTCAGAATACGCACCAAATCCTGGGATGGCTGCACGTCGCCGCCGGTGCCTTCCACCTGCGGTAAACGGCTCAAGGCCTGAGTAATACTGGTGCTTAACTCGCCGGCGTTAATACCCGCAGAAGTTAATAAAGGACGTACCGATCCCCCTTCCTGATTAAGCAAGGCGCTCATTAGATGAAGAGGTTCGATGAATTGGTTGTCGTGCCCTAACGCGAGCGACTGGGCATCGGCAAGAGCAAGCTGGAATTTATTGGTAAGACGGTCCAGACGCATAACTCCTCCCATAACAGGTCAAATTTGCTACTGGAGATTAAATGAGGTCATCCCTCAATTATTCAAGGTTAAAGACCTGAACTATGCGAAAAATAAGTCTGCCTTCCGGACCGTCTTGATACACCAGGTTATATCAGCCAGATAAAACTAGCCATACGACCCGTCGTCTTATCACGGCGATAAGAGAAAAAATCATCCTTTTCGCTTAGCGTGCAGCGATCGCCGCCGAAGATTTGCGCCACGCCGACGTTGGCCAGGCGCTGACGAGCCAGCTGATAGATATCGGCAAAGTATTTCTCACCAGCCGGACGAAAAGCGCTGTCGGCCTTTGCGTCTTTGCTCATAAAGGCTTCACGAACTTCCGCACCGACTTCAAAAGCCTCGGGACCGATAGCCGGCCCGAGCCACGCCAGGATATTCTCCGGTTTATCGGCGAAGCAGGCGACCGTTTCCTCCAGCACGCCGTCGCATAATCCGCGCCAGCCAGCGTGAGCCGCCGCCACTTCAGTGCCGGCACGGTTGCAAAAAAGCACCGGCAGGCAGTCAGCGGTCATCACGGCGCAAACGGTGCCCGGCGTATTACAGTATGACGCATCCGCGCGTTTTGACGCATACGGCCCGCCGTCGAGTTTCAGCACCGCAGTACCGTGAACCTGTTCGAGCCACACCGGATACGCGGGGAGCCCGCCTGCGGCAAACATCCGCCGGCGGTTTTCCTCAACGTCCGGCAGATTGTCTCCGCAATGGGCGCCCAGATTGAGCGAGCCATACGGAGGCAGGCTCACGCCGCCAACGCGCGTGGAGCTACAGGCCGCCACGCTTTCCGGCATTGGCCACTGCGGTACAATCAGTTTAGTCATAGCCAGTCAATACGATCCTTATGCTCTTCATAATCGGCGCGCATGGCATCGATCAGCTCAACCATATCCTGAGGGATCGGCGCATGCCATTCCATCTCAATACCGCTAACCGGGTGATACAGACGCAGCATGGTGGCGTGCAGAGCCTGACGATCGAACTGGCGCAGTGCGGTAATGAACTCCTCTGACGCCCCTTTCGGCGGACGTGGACGGCCGCCGTATACCTGATCGCCGACCAGCGGATGGGTGATATGCGCCATGTGTACGCGGATCTGGTGAGTACGACCGGTTTCCAGACGCAGGCGCAGGCGCGTATGAATACGGAAATGCTCCATAATGCGGTAATGCGTTACCGCCGGTTTACCCATCGGGTGCACCGCCATATGCGTACGCTTGGTCGGGTGACGACTAATCGGTTCTTCTACCGTACCGCCAGACGTCATGTGACCAATCGCTACCGCTTCGTATTCGCGGGTAATTTCGCGCAGCTGCAGTGATTCCACCAGACGCGTTTGCGCCGGGATAGTTTTCGCCACAACCATCAGGCCGGTGGTGTCCTTATCCAGTCGGTGGACAATGCCCGCACGCGGAACATCGGCAATCGCCGGATAGTAGTGCAGCAGCGCATTCAGCACAGTACCGTCAGGATTGCCCGCTCCTGGATGGACGACCAGGCCGCGCGGTTTATTGATCACGAGGATGTCGTCATCCTCGTAGACGATATTGAGCGGAATATCCTGCGGTTCGAAGCGCACATCTTCTTCGATTTCAACATCGATAGAGACGCTTTCTCCCCCTAAAACTTTTTCTTTCGGCTTGTCGCTGACAGTGCCGTTTACCAGCACTCGCTGGTCAAGGATCCATTCTTTTATGCGCGAACGCGAATAATCCGGGAACATTTCGGCCAAAGCCTGATCTAAGCGTTGCCCGAGTTGATTTTCGGACACCGTTGCGGTGAGTTGTACTCGTTGTGCCATATACAGCTTCTTCGTTTAACGTTGGGTTTTACGGCTTTGCCGTATAATATAGTGTGCTATTGTAGCTGGTCTTAATCGGGAGCAGGAACAGAGATTCTCCCGCATAAACATTTTGAGGAAGTCAAAACGTCATGACGCGCATGAAATACCTGGTGGCAGCTGCCACACTGAGCCTGGCTTTGGTGGGTTGCTCCGGCTCAAAGGAAGAGGTGCCTGATAATCCGCCGAATGAAATCTACGCGACTGCCCAGCAAAAACTGCAGGACGGTAACTGGAAACAGGCGATAACGCAACTGGAAGCGTTGGATAATCGCTATCCGTTCGGCCCTTATTCCCAACAGGTACAGCTGGACCTGATTTATGCGTACTACAAAAATGCCGATCTGCCGTTAGCTCAGGCGGCCATCGACCGCTTTGTTCGTCTGAACCCGACCCATCCTAACATTGATTACGTCATTTATATGCGTGGTCTGACAAATATGGCTCTGGATGATAGTGCGCTGCAAGGATTCTTCGGTGTCGATCGCTCCGATCGCGACCCCCAGCACGCACGCGATGCCTTCAATGACTTCTCGAAGCTGGTGCGCGGCTATCCGAACAGCCAGTATTCGACCGACGCCTACAAACGTATGGTGTTCCTGAAGGATCGTCTGGCGAAGTACGAACTGTCGGTGGTTGATTACTATACCGACCGCGGCGCGTGGGTTGCCGTCGTAAACCGCGTTGATGGCATGCTGCGCAGCTATCCTGATGCGCAGGCTACCCGCGATGCATTGCCGAAAATGGAAAACGCCTATCGCCAGATGCAAATGAATGCGCAGGCAGATAAGGTGGCCAAAATTATCGCGGCTAACAGTAAAAATACCTGATCGCTTTTGATGTAAGCAAAACGGCAGCCCCAGGGCTGCCGTTTTTTTATTCATCTGACTTATAAGCTGAAGCGTTTTAGCGTCAGGTCATCCCATCAAATATGACTCTCTTTCTGCGGTTCGACAAGTAAAATCTCCCCCGTTCCTGCCCTGCCTCACAAATTGCATTTGTTGACAAAAAGTGACATTAAAATGTGATTTAGATCACGCATTTTGACATTGGGCGAGGTATGCTGAGTTCACCAAGACGGGAAAGACAAGAGGTAAAATTTATGACAATGAACATTACCAGTAAACAAATGGAAATTACTCCGGCTATTCGCCAGCATGTCGCAGACCGTCTCGCCAAATTGGATAAATGGCAAACCCACTTAATCAACCCGCACATCATTCTCTCCAAGGAGCCGCAAGGTTTTGTCGCTGACGCAACCATCAATACGCCAAATGGTCATCTGGTTGCCAGCGCGAGAAGTGAAGATATGTACGCCGCGATCAACGAATTAATCAACAAGCTGGAACGGCAGCTGAACAAAGTGCAACACAAAGGGGAAGCCCGCCGCGCCGCAACATCGGTGAAAGAGGCAGGCTTTGTGGAAGAAGAAGAGTAATCCTGAACTTTACTGTCCTTAACTTAATATTGTGTAACGCCACGCGCCTTCGGGCGCGTTTTTTATTGACAGGATGAAAACAGTCCGGGTACTGTAATCCCAGCCGATTAAAGGAATTTATCTTGAAACTACTGCCGTTCTTCTTCGCATTCTTTTTTACCTTCCCCTAACCGGGAGGCAATTCGTCGTGTGATAAAGAATGCGAAGACGAACTACAAGGCCTCCCACAGGGAGGCCTTTTTTATTTATGCCCGCTATTTTTCAGGTTGCACGCGCGCCGTCGGTAGCTCGAACGATTTAGGGTATCTACACCAATAACAAGAAAGGCAACACATATGACCGAGGAAAACCCATTACTGGCCCTGCGCGATAAGATAAGCGCCCTGGATGAAAAGCTGCTCGCGCTGCTGGCAGAACGCCGTGGGCTGGCTGTCGAAGTCGGGAAGGCAAAGCTGGCGTCGCATCGCCCGGTACGCGATATCGACCGTGAGCGTGACCTGCTGGACCGCCTGATGACGCTGGGTAAAGCCCACCATCTGGATGCGCACTACATCACCCGGCTGTTCCAGCTGATCATCGAGGATTCCGTTCTCACCCAGCAAACCCTGCTGCAGCAGCATCTGAATAAGATCAACCCACATTCAGCACGCGTGGCTTTTCTGGGGCCAAAAGGGTCATACTCTCACCTTGCCGCACGACAATACGCGGCCCGCCATTTTGAACAGTTCATCGAAAGCGGCTGCGCCAGGTTTGCCGATATCTTCAACCAGGTTGAGACCGGTCAGGCTGACTACGCGGTAGTGCCAATCGAAAATACCAGCTCTGGCGGGATCAACGACGTCTACGATCTGCTGCAGCACACCAGTCTGTCGATCGTTGGCGAACTAACGATCCCTATCGATCACTGCGTTCTGGTTGCCGCCTCTACCGATCCGCAGCAAATTACCACCGTCTACAGCCATCCGCAGCCGTTCCAGCAGTGTAGCCAGTATCTAAGCCGCTACCCGCACTGGAAAATCGAATATACCGAAAGTACCTCGGCGGCGATGGAGAAAGTCGCGCAGGCCAAATCGCCAACCATCGCGGCACTGGGCAGCGAAGCCGGCGGTGCGCTGTACGGACTGCAGGTGCTTGAACACTGCGAGGCAAACCAAACGCAAAATATCACCCGCTTCCTGGTACTGGCGCGCAAAGCGGTGAATGTTTCCGATCAGGTTCCGGCAAAAACCACCCTGCTCATTGCGACCGGCCAGCAGGCGGGTGCGCTGGTCGAAGCGCTGCTGGTACTGCGCAACCACAACCTGATCATGACCAAGCTGGAGTCACGCCCAATCTACGGCAATCCGTGGGAAGAGATGTTTTATCTGGATATCCAGGCGAACCTGGAATCAATCCCCATGCGCAAGGCGCTCAAGGAGCTGGCGGAGATCACCCGGTCAATGAAAGTTCTGGGCTGCTATCCTGGCGAAAACGTGGTTCCCGTTGAGCCAATCTAACGCTCGATAAAGGCCCGCTTCTTCATCCCTGCCACCGCAACCGGCAGGGTGAAGATAGCCCCGGAGAGCGGGTATTTCTCAACTTCATCCGCAGCCATATTTTCCCGGGTAGTGGTGATAAACAGCGTACGCATATCCGCACCGCCAAAACAGACCATCGTCGGGCAGCGTACCGGCAGACGATACTCGGCCAGCTGTTCACCGGTTGGCGAGAAGCGCGCTATACGCCAGCCGTCAAACATCGCGCTCCAGTAGCACCCTTCCACATCGATAGCCGCGCCGTCAGGAATGCCTTCCCCCGGCTGAAAGCGACGGAAAACCTCGCGCGTGCCCGGCTCGCCCTGATTATCCAGCGGCGTACGGTAGATAACGGCGTTCGGCGTATCCGAGGTATACATCCAGCGCCGATCCTCGCTAAAGGCCAGGCCGTTAGCGCCGTGGATATCGCACTGGATGACCCGCGGGGTAAGATCGCTATCGATACGCACCAGCAGCGCACCGTTATAATCTCCCGGCGCCCAGAAGGTTCCGGCGTAAAAGCGTCCGTCGCGATCCGTCCCGCCGTCATTAAAACGAGCCAGCTGCGGGTTGCTTGGGTTATCGCAGATTTTGCGCCGCAGCAGGCCGTGCGCATCGGTTAACCAGATAGCGCTACGCAGCGCCACGATAAAGCCGCCCTTCTCGCGCAGAGCAAAGCAGCCGACCTCTTCAGGAAATTGCAGGACCTGATGCTCCCCGCTGCGGACGTCGTAGCGGTGAATTTCGCACTCCATAATATCGGCCCAGTACAAGGCTTGCTCAGCGTCGTTCCAGGTCGGGCATTCCGGCAGGTGTCCGGCGTAATCAAACAGCGGTTGCGGTTCAGCCATCGTTTTCATCCCTATAAAAAAAGCCAGCGGGTTGCCCCTCTGGCTTTGATTATATACGGTTTTCAGCTACTGCCGATTATCATTCGCCTGGCGGAGCAGCGTACGGCTTTCGCTCTGGAAGCGCTGGGCATAATCGCCAAACCAGTGCTCAACTTTGCGGAAGCTGTCGATAAACGCCTGTTTATCCCCCTGCTCCAGCAGGCCAATCGCCTCACCAAAACGCTGGTAGTAGCGCTTAATCAGCGCCAGGTTACTCTCCGACGACATAATAATGTCGGCGTAAAGCTGCGGATCCTGGGCAAACAGCCGACCCACCATCGCCAGCTCAAGCCGGTAGATCGGTGATGACAGCGCCAGCAGCTGCTCCAGGCGAACGTTCTCCTCCGCCAGGTGCAGACCGTAGGCAAAGGTCGCAAAGTGGCGCAGAGCCTGAATAAACGCCATATTCTGATCGTGCTCGACGGCGCTGATACGATGCAGACGAGCGCCCCAAACCTGAATTTGCTCAAGGAACCACTGATAGGCTTCCGGCTGACGGCCGTCGCAGTAGACTACCACCTGCTTAGCGAGGCTGCCGCTGTCCGGGCCGAACATCGGATGCAGGCCCAGCACCGGGCCATTATGCGCCGCCAGCATCGCCTGCAGCGGTTCCGCTTTAACTGACGCCAGGTCAACCAAAATGCAGTCTGCCGGCAGCGAAGGAAGCCGGGCAATCGTTTCAACCGTTGCGTGAATGGGTACGCTGACGATCACCATCCCGGCGTCGGCGACAATCTCCGTCGCCCGCGGCCAGTCTTCTTTCTCCAGAATACGTACCTGGTAGCCAGAAAGCGTCAGCATTTTCTCGAACAGGCGCCCCATCTGCCCGCCGCCGCCGACAATCACCACCGGGCGCAGGTTCGGGCAGAGCGTTTTAAAGCCTTTGTCGTTTTCGCTGGAATAGGACTCGCGCATCACTCGGCGCAGCACGTCTTCAATCAGATCCGGCGGCACGCCAAGCACGGCCGCCTCTTCGCGACGGGAGGCCAGCATCGCCGACTCCCGTTCCGGGACGTAAATAGGCAGGCCGTATTTGCTCTTGACCTCGCCAACTTCCGCCACCAGCTCCAGGCGCCTGGCCAGCAGGCCCAGCAGCGCCTTATCAACTTCATCAATTTGATCGCGCAACGCGGTCAGTTCAGCAACCATACAATCCTCTTACGCCAGACGAGCCGCCAGATGGCCGCGCAGATCCTTATCAAGTTCGCGGAGCAACGCATCGGTGGTTTCCCAGCTGATGCAAGCATCGGTGACGGATACGCCGTATTTCATATCACAACGCGGCTGCTCAGAGGACTGGTTACCTTCGTGGATATTACTCTCAATCATCAGACCAATAATGGAACGGTTGCCATCCTTGATCTGCGCGACGACGGATTCTGCCACCGCTGGCTGACGGCGGTAGTCTTTATTGGAATTACCATGACTGCAATCTACCATCAGCGACGGTTTCAGTCCCGCCTGAGTCATCTCTTTTTCGCATTGCTCAACATCTTCCGGGCCGTAGTTTGGCGCTTTACCGCCGCGCAGAATGACGTGACCATCCGGGTTGCCCTGGGTTTGCAGCAGGCAGACCTGACCCGCCTGGTTAATCCCAACAAAGCGGTGCGGCATCGCTGCGGCACGCATGGCGTTAATCGCCGTCGCCAGGCTACCGTCGGTACCATTTTTAAAGCCGACCGGCATCGACAGGCCGGATGCCATTTCGCGGTGCGTCTGGGATTCGGTGGTACGTGCGCCGATCGCGGACCAGCTGAACAGATCGCCAAGGTACTGCGGGCTGTTTGGGTCCAGCGCTTCGGTCGCCAGCGGCAGCCCCATATTTACCAGCTCAACCAGCAGTCGACGCGCAATCTTCAGACCGCCTTCAACATCAAACGAGCCATCCATGTGCGGATCGTTAATCAGCCCTTTCCAACCGACGGTGGTACGGGGTTTTTCAAAATAGACGCGCATTACCAGGTAGAGGCTATCGCTGACCTCAGCGGCAAGTGCTTTAAAACGATGAGCGTACTCAATTGCCGCTTCCGGATCGTGAATTGAGCAAGGACCGCAGACGACCAGCAGACGCGGATCGCGGCCGGCAATGATCTCAGAAATTGTCTGGCGAGACTGCGCGATTTGCGCTTCCTGCTCGATATTCAGAGGAAACTCAGCTTTCAGCTGGTCCGGGGTCAGTAAAACCTGTTCATCGGTAATATGTACGTTATTCAGCGCGTCTTTTTGCATGATTGCGATCCTGTGTAGCTCGTTTGCGATAGTGTTTTCCTCACTGAGGAGGACGTAACGATACCACACAAAGTAAAGATTTCAATCCATATTCCGTAAATTTTACGTTACACCGGCAAAATAAATGGCCTTTTATCCATCAATAACCGTAAAGTTAACTTAACACCACCCACATTAGCCGCCAAAAACTTATCCGCCGGGCCGCCTTTTCTTTACGAAAAATCCTGGCCAAAATTAACGCATTGCACGGGCGACGGCTAATGACGGTTTTCACCAACAATGCTATCCTTCGGCCAGGCATCAGCGCACTGCAATTCACGTACTATGACGAACCAGACGGATCCGTTAATGAAACAGTTGCACCGTCTTTTTTTGATTTCTTTGTTATTCATCGTGAGCTATCCCGCTTTTGCCGCCGGGCAGTCGACAAATGTGCGAGCCATTGTTTCGGGGATCGTGACGTATACCCGCTGGCCAGAACTATCCGCCCCGCCCAGACTGTGTATTTTCTCTACGTCACGCTATACCCACAGCCTGACCCAGCAATCGCCTGAGGCTTTACCCTACCAGCCGGTGGTTGTTCACAGTACAGAAGAAGCGTTGAATACGGTTTGTGATGGTTTTTATTTTGGCAGCGAATCGCCGTTACAGCAGTCCGAATTCACCTCTAAATACCGGCCAAGGCCCCTATTACTTATTGCGGAACAGAATACCGATTGCGCTATTGGCAGTGCTTTTTGCCTGATCATCAATGACGACAGGGTCAAATTCTCCGTTAATCTTGATGTCCTGACGCACAGCGGTGTGCGGGTCAATCCAGATGTACTGATGCTTGCCCGGAAAAACGCACATGAATAAGGATTATCCTCAGGGCCCGCGCCCCACCTTCAAAAGAGCGTTACGCCGTATCAGCATGATAAGCGTAATCATATCGATGACTTTGGTCTGGCTGCTGCTCAGCACCGCCTCCGTATTCACGCTGAAACAATACGCGCAGAAGAATCTGGAGCTGACTGCCGCGACGATGAGCCGCAGCCTTGAAGCAGCGCTGGTGTTTGGCGATAGCGCGGCGGCAGAAGATACGCTGGCGACGCTGGGGAAGCAGGGACAGTTTTCCGAAGCGCTGGTGCTTGATAGCCAGAAAAAGCATTTTGCCCTCTGGCATAACCACGATCTGGTAAGCCAGGAAAAACTCAGCGGCCTTATCAGCAGGTGGCTTTTCCCACTGCCGACCACGCAGCCCATCTGGCATGAAGGGAAAATTATCGGCGAGCTTCGCCTGACGGCGCTGGACCGGTTGATAAGCCACTTCCTCGGCATTTCGATTATCGTCCTGACCAGCAGCATCCTGCTGGCGTCCTTTATCGCCCTGCTGCTGACCCACTCTCTGCACCGCGGCATCGTCACCGCGCTGCAGAGCATTACCGAAGTGGTGCACGATATCCGGGAAAACCGTCACTTCTCGCGTCGCGTTCCCGAAGAGCACATTGAAGAGTTTCATCTTTTCGCCCAGGACTTTAATAGCCTGCTCGGCGAGATGGAGGACTGGCAGCGGCAGCTACAGGCCAAAAACGCCCAGCTCCTGCGCAGCTCTCTGCACGATCCGCTGACCGGGCTTGCCAACCGCGCGGCGTTTCGCAACGTCATCAACAAACTCATGAACGACGACGTTACCCACCGTAGCTCCGCGCTCCTGTTCCTTGATGGCGACAACTTCAAGCTCATCAACGATAACTGGGGGCACGCGACGGGCGATAAGGTCTTAATCGAAGTAGCCAGCCGGCTGATGACGTTTGCCGGCACCGAGCATCAGGCGTGGCGACTAGGCGGCGACGAATTTGCGATTCTGCTGCGCAACGTTCACACAGAGGCCGAAGTCCAGGCGCAGTGCGCTTTACTCTCGGCACAGTTTCTCCAGCCGTTCAATCTGCACAACGGCCATACCGCTACCCTGTCGCTCAGTATTGGTTACGCGCTGGCGTGGGAGCATACTTCTGCCGAAAATCTGCAAGAGTTTGCCGATCAAAATATGTATCGGATGAAAAATCAACGTTTGCAGCAAGTACAAAAATAAAAGGAATCATCATGCTCAGGAAATATTTTGCTCCCGCCCTGCTGGTCGCGGTTTTTCTCACCGGCTGTCAGGCTCCGCAAGGAAAATTCTCTCAGCAGCAGGTTGCGGCGATGAAATCCTATGGCTTTACGGAAAGTAACGGCGACTGGTCCCTCGGCCTATCTGACTCCATCCTGTTTGATAAAAACGACTACCACCTGCGCGCCGATAGCCGGCAGCAAATTCACAGCATGGCTTCCCGCCTCGCCTCAACCGGGATTATGCACAGTCGTTTAGATGGTCATACGGATAACTATGGCGAAGATGGCTACAACGAGATGCTGTCGCTGAAACGAGCAAACAGCGTCGCGGACGCCTGGGCGGAAGGCGCCGGCATCCCGCGCGGCAATTTAACGACCCGCGGACTGGGCAAAAAATATCCTATTGTCAGTAACGATACGGCAAAAGGACGTGCCGAAAACCGCCGGGTTACGGTTGTTATCAGCACGCCTTAGTTCCCTTAGTCTACTGAACTGGCGAGCGTCACGGCCGTGGCCGCACGCCAGCGCAGATAGTCAACGGCAATACACAGCAGCAGGCTGGCGCCCATCAGCGGCAGCCCCAGCCCCAGCAGGACGGCAACCACCAGCGTAAGCGTACGGGCTGGCCATGCCAGATTAAGCCATGCCTGCACCAGCGTACTTGCCGGGTTAAACGCCGCCTTCGGCGGACGGCGAATCCACCATAAGCGATACCCAACGACAATCATCACGCACAGCGCCGAGCCAAAGGCGATCAGCAGCAGCTGATTAGCCAGGCCAAAGAGGATCCCCATGTGGAAATCGACGCCCCAGCGGGTGAGTTTCGCCATCAGCGGGAAATCGGCAAAGCGCGTACGGTCAACAACCTGCATCCGTTCGCCATCAATCGCCACCGCGTCAACCTGGGTCGGCCAGCTTCGGTCTATTTCGTTCACCGTCCAGGCGAACTCCGCCCCCTTCGGTGGACGAATCTCAAGCTTGCTGGCATCGAGACCTGCGCTACGCGCGAGCGTCAGCACCCGATCAAACTGCTCGCCCTTCAGAGGCGGCATAGTTTCGGGCATCGCCATATTCCCCATATGATGCTCAGCATGGGCATCATGAGCCATCGGCAGCGTGGCATGCAGGCGGGCGTTGACCTGCGGCGTCAGCCAGCCGAAAGCGGCGCGCATCTTATCGACATTATCCCCGGCCCACTGCGACCAGGTTAAGCCGGTCGCGGAGAACAGCAGCATTCCCGCCAGCAGCACCCAGCCGAGAGAAGCATGCAGCCGGCGCGTATTTTGCTGGCGGTTATTGATACGCCGACGGGGCCGGGTCATTGCCCACAGCGCAATGCCCCCCAGCGCGGCAACCCACATCCAGGATGCCGCCAGCTCGCTATACAGCCGGCCGATATTACCTGCCAGCAGCGACCTGTGCGCGTAATCAATCCACTGGCGCAGGGGCAAAATACCGCTGGTGCCATAGACCGTCATATCGCCTTTAACCCGTAAGGTCACCGGATCGATAAACAGCGCCCGGGATTCAGATTCTCCCAGCTGCGGGTCGGCGAACATCACCCGCGTCGTCTCGCCGTCGGCAATGGCCGGTCGCACCGCCTGCAGGCGAAGACTCCCCTGAGTCAGCCCCTCCGCGACCGCTATTTGGGCGCTCAGCGGCTGCTTCTCCCCACCGGCTGTCGCGCTCAGCGCGTCGTGATACAGCCAGTTCTCCAGCTGCGGCGTGGCGACATACAGCGTACCGGTTAGCGCAGCCACGAAGATAAACGGCCCGATAAACAGACCAATATAAAAATGAAGACGTCGCAGCAGGTTCAGCCATGCCGCGCGCGAGGTGCAGGTTGTCATACTTTTCCTTTCCGAAAGCAAAAAGAGAACGTTGCGCGGTGCGCACATTATTTTTTTATCAACAGGAAACAGCAGACTGGCGCGGCGGCGCGCGGGTATCGGGATAGAGCCAGGGGAAGTAGTGCCAATGCTTCTGCACCGGGCGAGCCGTAAAGATACGCAGCCGACGCAGGATGAAGGTGATAAGCAGCGCCAGCGCCAGCAGCAGGCCCGGCACGTGGGCTAACAGCACGCAGTAGCCGCAGGCCTCGGCGTGGTCAGCCGGCATAGGATGCGAAGGCGCAGACGCCTGTGGAGCAGAATGGGACATCGTCATGGCGTGAGGCGTTTCCGCCATCATCATCGCGTGGTGCATCCCGGGCATCGCGCCCATCGGATCTTTTTGCAATGAGATAGAGATCAGCGGCGCGACGACGATCAGCAGGATCGAAAACAGCGCCAGCCACGCGGCCCGCCGTTGATGTGCTGACTGTCGATAAATATTGCCGGCCACCGCCCCTCCATCGTGAGGGCGATATTGTAAATGATTTACATCAAGATAGTTAAAACAAAGATAAAAAAAGGGCCAGCCTATCAGGCCAGCCCTTTTTATCAGGATGTCGCGAAAGCGAATCTTAGTTAAGACGCTCTTTGATACGAGCAGACTTACCGGTACGCTCACGCAGATAGTACAGTTTAGCTTTACGTACAGCACCACGACGTTTAACAGCAATGCTGTCAACTACCGGAGAGTGAGTCTGGAAGACACGCTCAACGCCTTCGCCGTTGGAAATTTTGCGAACAGTGAATGCAGAGTGCAGACCGCGGTTACGAATAGCGATAACCACGCCCTCGAATGCCTGCAGACGTTTTTTGGAACCTTCAACAACCCATACTTTCACTTCCACGGTATCACCCGGACGGAAGGAAGGTACGTCCTGCTTCATCTGTTCTTGTTCAATTTGCTTAATAATGTTGCTCATAATTTAATCTCTTATCCTGGGTAAACTGATATCGGGGGCTTACGCCATCCCATCATGTTTATGCTGCTGTTTTGCGTGTTCAGTTTTGAACTGCGCCAGCAACTTTGCTTGCTCTTCAGTCAGAGCCAGGTTTTCCAAAAGTTCAGGTCTTCTAAGCCAGGTACGGCCCAGCGACTGTTTCAAACGCCAGCGACGTATCTCAGCATGGTTTCCCGACAGCAATACCGGCGGTACTTCCATCTCTTCTAACACTTCAGGGCGGGTATAGTGTGGGCAGTCCAGCAAACCGTCGGCAAAGGAATCTTCCGTTGCCGAAGCTTCATGACCCAGAACCCCCGGAATGAACCGGGAAACGGAATCAATCAGCGTCATTGCTGGTAACTCACCACCGCTGAGAACGTAATCGCCGATTGACCATTCTTCATCAATTTCGGTCTGAATTACGCGCTCGTCTATCCCTTCGTAGCGACCGCACACCAAAATCAGCTTCTGATTTGTTGCCAGTTCGCTGACGCCCGCTTGATCAAGCTTGCGTCCCTGAGGCGACAGATATATCACCTTAGCGCCTTCACCTGCCGCGGCTTTTGCTGTATGGATGGCGTCCCGCAAGGGTTGCACCATCATTAACATCCCCGGTCCGCCGCCGTAAGGACGATCGTCCACGGTACGGTGCCGGTCATGCGCGAAGTCACGAGGACTCCAGCTCTGGATGCTCAGCAGGCCATTTTTTACTGCCCGGCCAGTTACCCCGTAATCGGTAATTGCGCGGAACATTTCAGGAAACAGGCTAATTATGCCAATCCACATAGCGCCGTCTTTTACCGTTTATCCGGAGAATTTAAAAACCAGGATCCCAATCTACTTCGATTGTACGAGTAGCGAGATCGACTTTCTTGATAACCTGCCCATCGAGGAACGGAACCAGCCGCTCCTTGATGCCAAACGCATCTTTCAGGTTTGCTTTGATGACGAGAACGTCATTTGACCCGGTTTCCATCATATCGATGACTTTACCCAGGCCATAGCCTTCAGTGGTGACTACCTGGCAGCCCATCAGGTCTTTCCAGTAATAGTCGCCCTCTCCCAGCTTCGGCAGCTGCGAGGAATCCACGATAATTTCGCAATTAGTCAGCAGATTCGCAGCATCGCGATCGTCAATGCCCTTCAGCTTGATGACGATATCCTGATTGTGGTGGCGCCAGCTTTCCAGCTCAACGGCCTGCCACTGACCCGCCTTCTGGATTAACCAGGGCTGATAGTCAAAAATGCTTTCGGCGTCTTCGGTGGAGGAAAACACTCTGAGCCAACCACGGATACCGTAGGAAGAACCCATTTTGCCCAATACGATCGGATCAACAGGTGCTTGTGCGGTGTGTTGCTTGCTCATCATGACCACCGTGACAGATTAAGCTGCTTTGTTCGCTGCTTTGATCAGCGTAGCTACGCGATCGGAAACGGTAGCGCCCTGGCCAACCCAGTGAGCGATACGATCCAGATCCAGACGAGTTTCTTCTTCTTTCGCGGAAGCGATCGGGTTGAAGAAACCAACGCGCTCGATGAAGCGACCGTTGCGTGCATTACGGCTGTCGGTGACAACAACCTGGTAGAACGGACGCTTTTTAGCGCCGTGACGAGCTAAACGAATAGTTACCATAACATCCTCTTGTGTGAATAGAACACCCGGGCCCCATCGAGGAACGGGGCCCGGGTGTCATATTAAAAGCCCGAAAATTTTACTGATTTCTGTGCAAAAATCAATTCAAAACTGCAATACGCTAAATAATTCGAGTTGCAGGCAGGCGGCAAGTGAGTAAATCCCCGGGAGCGTACACAAGTACGTGACCGGGGTGAGCGAACGCAGCCAACGCATCTGCGGCTTGAATGATAACGCGTATTAACGACCGGGGAAGCCCGGCGGCATCATGCCTTTCATACCGCGCATCATCTTCATCATGCCGCCTTTCGACTTCATCTTCTTCATCATGCGCTGCATATCGTCGAACTGCTTGAGAAGACGGTTAACGTCCTGCACCTGCAGCCCGCAGCCCGCGGCGATGCGGCGCTTGCGCGAACCTTTGATGATCTCAGGCTTGGCGCGCTCTTTCAGCGTCATCGAGTTGATGATCGCTTCCATCCGCACCAGCACTTTATCGTCCATCTGCGACTTAACGTTGTCCGGGACCTGCCCCATGCCCGGCAGCTTGCCCATCAGGCTAGCCATGCCGCCCATATTCTTCATCTGGCGCAGCTGCTCGAGGAAGTCGGTGAGGTCAAAGCCGTCGCCCTTCTTCAGCTTGGAGGCCAGCTTTTCAGCCTGCGCGCGGTCAACCTTGCTCTCGATATCTTCGATCAGCGACAGCACGTCGCCCATGCCGAGGATACGGGAGGCAATACGATCCGGGTGGAACGGCTCAAGGGCTTCGGTTTTTTCGCCGACGCCGAGGAATTTAATCGGTTTACCGGTGATATGACGAATCGACAGCGCCGCGCCGCCGCGGGCGTCGCCGTCCACTTTGGTCAGCACAACGCCGGTCAGCGGCAGCGCTTCGTTAAACGCTTTCGCCGTGTTCGCCGCATCCTGGCCGGTCATCGCATCGACGACAAACAGGGTCTCTACCGGGTTAAGGGCAGCGTGAACCTGCTTGATTTCGTCCATCATCGCTTCGTCGACGTGCAGACGGCCGGCGGTATCCACCAGCAGCACGTCGTAAAACTTCAGCTTCGCTTCTTTCAGCGCGGCATTAACGATATCGATCGGTTTCTGGCCGACGTCGGACGGGAAGAAATCAACGCTCACCTGCTCGGCCAGCGTTTCCAGCTGTTTAATCGCCGCCGGGCGATAAACGTCCGCGGAGACAACCAGCACCTTCTTCTTGTGCTTCTCGCGCAGGAATTTACCCAGCTTCGCGACGCTGGTGGTTTTACCCGCACCCTGCAGGCCCGCCATCAGCACAACGGCCGGCGGCTGAGCGGCTAAATCCAGAGCCTGGTTCTCTTCGCCCATCGCCGCAACCAGCTCGTTGCGCACAATCTTGACGAATTCCTGGCCCGGGGTCAGGCTTTTGTTAACTTCATGACCCACCGCGCTCTCTTTTACGCGGCTGATGAAATCACGCACGACGGGCAGAGCAACGTCCGCCTCCAGCAGCGCCATGCGCACTTCGCGCAGGGTTTCTTTAATGTTGTCTTCGGTAAGGCGTCCGCGGCCGCTGATGTTGCGCAGCGAACGCGACAAACGATCGGTTAAATTATCAAACATTGTCTCTCGCCTGAGGTGGAAACTGTCGGTCGCCGCAGCGACACCACAAATACAAATTTGCAGCAGTATAACACGACATGTACCGGGATGTGATGCAACGGTTGGAGCAGACGTCGCGTAACGCTATACTGCTTCTCTTTCTTGTTTAGTCAACAGTCGACGCCCATATGCCTGTTTTTGCTCTACTCTCGCTTGTCGCCTATTCCGTCAGCCTGGCGCTGATCGTCCCCGGCCTGCTGCAAAAGAACAGCAGCTGGCGGCGGATGGCGATACTTTCCGCAACTATTGCGTTGATTTGTCATGCTTTTGCGCTGGAGTCACGCATTTTCCCCGGCGGCGGTAGCGGGCAAAATCTCAGCTTACTCAACGTCGGCTCGCTGGTCAGCCTGATGATCTGTACGGTGATGACCATCGTCGCCTCACGCAACCGAGGCTGGCTGCTGCTGCCCATCGTCTACGCTTTTGCGCTGATTAATCTGGCCTTCGCCACCTTCGTTCCAAACGAATACATCACGCACCTGGAAACAACCCCGGGCATGCTGGTGCACATTGGCCTGTCGCTCTTCTCTTACGCAACGCTGATCATTGCCGCCCTGTATGCCCTGCAGCTGGCCTGGATTGACTACCAGCTGAAAAACAAAAAGCTGGCTTTTAGTCACGAAATGCCGCCGCTGATGAGCATTGAGCGTAAAATGTTTCATATCACCCAGGTCGGCGTGGTGCTGCTGACGCTGACGCTGTGCACCGGGCTGTTCTACATGCACAACCTGTTTAGTACGGAAAATATTGATAAAGCCGTGCTGTCGATCGTGGCGTGGTTCGTTTATATCGTTCTGCTATGGGGACACTACCATGAAGGCTGGCGCGGTCGCCGGGTCGTCTGGTTTAACGTCACCGGCGCAGGGCTACTGACGCTGGCTTATTTTGGCAGCCGCGTCCTTCAGCAGTTTATTAGCTAAATCCAGACTACGAGCAACCACACCGGGCAGCATTACGACAGGTCATCTGAACGCCGGCAGCGCTGAGCAACCGCCGCGTACTCTGAGTACGCGAAGGTTCCGGGCTCTGCCGGATCGGGCCGGTAATCGCCCGGTGGGACAGGCTTTAAGGAGTCCCTCCTGGAACACATTTCTACCACCACGCTAATCGTGACCTTGATTATCATGGTGATCATTTCAGCCTATTTCTCCGGCTCTGAGACCGGCATGATGACGCTAAACCGCTACCGTCTGCGTCATATGGCGAAGCAGGGCAATCGTCAGGCCAGGCGCGTCGAAAAGCTGCTGCGCAAACCCGATCGCCTAATCAGCCTGGTGCTGATCGGCAACAACCTGGTCAATATCCTCGCCTCTGCTCTGGGGACTATCGTGGGTATGCGCCTGTACGGCGATGCCGGGGTGGCGATCGCCACCGGCGTTCTGACCTTCGTGGTGCTGGTATTTGCCGAGGTCCTACCCAAAACTATCGCCGCGCTGTATCCGGAGAAAGTCGCCTACCCGAGCAGCTTCTTACTGGCGCCGCTGCAGGTGCTGATGATGCCGCTGGTGTGGCTGCTGAACACCATCACCCGCCTTCTGATGCGAATGATGGGCATCAAAACCGATATCATTATCAGCGGAGCGCTGAGCAAAGATGAGCTGCGCACCATCGTAAATGAATCGCGCACGCAAATCTCCCGCCGCAATCAGGACATGCTGCTCTCGGTGCTGGACCTCGAGAAGGTCAGCGTGGACGATATTATGGTTCCACGTAATGAGATCATCGGTATCGATATTAACGATGACTGGAAATCCATCGTCCGCCAGCTCACCCACTCGCCGCATGGCCGCATTGTGCTCTACCGCGGTTCGCTGGATGATGCCATCAGCATGCTGCGCGTCAGGGAAGCCTATCGCCTGATGACCGAGAAAAAAGAGTTCACCAAAGAGGTGATGCTCCGCGCCGCGGACGAGATTTACTTCGTGCCGGAAGGCACGCCGCTGAGCACGCAGCTGGTGAAGTTCCAGCGCAATAAGAAGAAGGTGGGACTGGTGGTCGATGAGTATGGCGATATCCAGGGCCTGGTGACGGTTGAAGATATTCTGGAAGAGATTGTCGGCGACTTCACCACCTCGATGTCGCCCACCCTGGCGGAGGAAGTGACCCCGCTAAACGACGGCTCGGTGATTATTGACGGCAGCGCCAACGTTCGCGAAATCAATAAGGCGTTTAACTGGCATCTGCCGGAAGACGAAGCCCGAACGATTAACGGCATTATTCTCGAAGCGCTGGAAGAGATCCCGGCTCCCGGCACCCGCGTGCGCATCGAGCAGTACGACATCGATATTCTCGACGTTCAGGACAATATGATTAAGCAGGTGAAGGTGATGCCGGTGAAACCTATTCGTGAAAGCGCGGCGGAATAATCGCCCGCCCGATGGAGCGGTGAAACTCGGTTCGCCGTTTTTTGCTGCCGAACTGGCGGCAAAGCAGATAAGCAGAGAGTAAAAAAACGGCCACCGGCAGGCGGCCGTTTTCAAGCGAATTACTTCGCCTTCGCCACGGTCACCATCGCTGCGCGAATAGTACGGCCGTTCAGGGTGTAGCCTTTTTGCATTACGCCCAGCACGTTGCCCGCCGCCACGTCTTCAGACTCAACCATCGCGATAGCCTGATGAACGTTAGGATCCAGCGGCACGTTGGTATCGGCAATCACTTCCACGCCGAATTTATGGACAACGTCCAGCATCGACTTCAGCGTCAGCTCAATACCTTCAACCATTGAAGCCATGTCCGGGTTGGCTTTATCGGCCACTTCCAGCGCGCGGTCCAGGCTATCGATCACCGGCAGCAGTTCGTTTACGAACTTCTCCAGAGCGAATTTATGCGCCTTTTCCACGTCGAGCTCGGTGCGACGACGCAGGTTTTCCATTTCCGCTTTTACGCGCAGGACACCTTCGCGTTCACGAGTCTGGGCTTCAACCAACTGCGCTTCCAGATTCGCAATTTTTTCATCGCGCGGATCCACCTGGTCAGCAGAAACCTCAGGCTCAACCGCCTCAACGTTCTCGTGCTGTTCCGTGATAATTTCTTCCGGGGCTTGCCCGTCAGGCGTTTTCTGTTCTTTACTACTCATGAATTTCTCCGCGTTTTTTTCGCATTCATCTCGCTAACTTCGCTTATTATGGGGATCAGTTTCCGGGTTTCAAGGGAAGCAGTCAGATTGTCATCATTCATTTAACGCAAGGACATCCAGAACATGAAGAACCATTTCAAGTGTATAGGCATTGTGGGGCACCCTCGTCACCCGACCGCGCTGACCACACATGAAATGCTCTGGCGCTGGCTGTGCAGTAAAGGCTACGAAGTTCTGGTCGAACAACAGATCGCCCATGAGCTACAGCTTAGCAACGTCAAAACGGGAACGCTGGCGGAAATTGGCCAACAGGCGGATCTGGCGGTCGTCGTTGGCGGTGATGGCAACATGCTCGGCGCCGCGCGCACCCTGGCGCGGTATGATATTCAGGTCATCGGCATCAACCGCGGCAATCTCGGTTTTCTGACCGACCTCGACCCGGATAACGCGCTGCAGCAGCTTGCCGACGTGCTTGAAGGCCACTATATCGCCGAAAAACGCTTTCTTCTGGAAGCCCAGGTATGCCAGCAGGATTGTCAGAAACGCATTAGCACGGCAATTAACGAAGTGGTTCTGCATCCGGGCAAGGTCGCGCACATGATCGAGTTCGAGGTCTATATCGACGAGGTTTTTGCCTTCTCCCAGCGCTCCGACGGCCTGATTATCTCCACCCCGACGGGCTCAACAGCCTACTCGCTGTCCGCCGGAGGCCCCATTCTGACGCCTTCGCTCGATGCCATCACCCTGGTGCCGATGTTCCCGCATACGCTCTCGGCCCGCCCGCTGGTCATTAACGGCGACAGCACCATTCGCCTGCGCTTTTCCCAGCGCTGCAGCGACCTTGAGATCAGCTGCGACAGCCAGATAGCCCTGCCGATTCAGGACGGTGAAGATGTCTTAATCCATCGCTGCGACTACCACCTGAATCTTATTCACCCGAAAGATTACAGCTATTTCAATACATTGAGCACCAAGCTCGGATGGTCGAAAAAATTATTCTGATTTTATAATCTGCCTCTTTACTGGATAAAAAACCAGTCTATACTGTACGAAAACACAGTAATGGTTTTTCATACAGGAAGGCAGCTATGTTGGCGCAACTCACCATCAGTAATTTTGCTATCGTTCGTGAACTGGAGATCGATTTTCACAGCGGCATGACCGCCATCACCGGGGAAACCGGTGCGGGGAAATCGATAGCCATCGATGCGCTTGGGCTGTGCCTTGGCGGCAGAGCGGAAGCTGATATGGTGCGAAGAGGCGCCAGCCGCGCAGACCTGTGCGCGCGCTTCGCGTTAAAAGATACGCCCGCGGCGCAGCGCTGGCTGGAAGAGAACCAGCTGGAAAGCGGACGTGAGTGTTTACTTCGCCGCGTCATCAGCACCGACGGCCGTTCGCGCGGCTTCATTAACGGTACCGCCGTTCCCCTCTCCCAGCTTCGCGAGCTCGGTCAGCTGCTTATCCAGATCCACGGCCAGCACGCGCACCAGCTGCTAACCAAGCCAGAACACCAAAAAACGCTGCTCGATGGTTATACCGGTGAGTATGCGCTTACTCAGCTCATGGGCGGGCATTATCGCCAGTGGCACCAGAGCTGCCGCGAGCTGGCGCAGCATCAGCAGCAGAGTCAGGAACGCGCCGCTCGCGCCGACCTGCTGCAGTATCAGCTAAAAGAGCTAAACGAGTTCTGCCCGCAGCAGGGTGAATTCGAACAAATCGACGAAGAGTACAGGCGTCTTGCCAACAGCGGCCAGCTGCTGAGCACCTGTCAGCATGCGCTGACGGTGATGGCGGACGGCGAAGAAGCGAACCTGCAAAGCCAGCTCTACGCAGCTAAGCAGCTGGTGGGCGAGCTGATCGGCATGGACAGCAAGCTATCCAGCGTGCTGGATATGCTGGAAGAAGCGTCAATTCAGCTAAGCGAGGCAACCGACGAGCTGCGCCATTATAACGACCGTCTGGATCTCGACCCGAACCGCCTGTTCGAACTGGAGCAGCGTATCTCGCGGCAGATTTCCCTCGCCCGCAAGCATCAAATTACGCCGGAAGAGCTGCCGGCGTTCTATCAGGCGCTGTTAGAAGAACAGCGCCTGCTGGACGACAGCGCAGGCTCGCTGGAGTCGCTCAGCCAGACGGTGGTTGAACATCACCAGCTGGCGCTGGAAACGGCCCGGCAGCTGCACGCCGCGCGGCAGCGCAGCGCCGATGAGCTGACCCGGCTGATCACTGAGAGTATGCACTCACTTTCCATGCCTCACGGGGTGTTTGCCATCGACATCGTCTTTGATGAGCGTCATCTGACTGCCGAAGGCGCGGATCGCATCGAGTTTCGCGTGACCACCAACCCCGGCCAGCCGCTGCAGCCTATTGCTAAAGTGGCCTCCGGCGGCGAGCTATCCCGTATTGCGCTGGCGATTCAGGTCATTACCGCACGGAAGATGGAAACGCCGGCCCTGATTTTCGATGAAGTCGATGTCGGCATCAGCGGCCCGACGGCCGCCGTGGTCGGCAAGCTGCTGCGCCAGCTGGGGGAATCGACCCAGGTAATGTGCGTCACCCACCTGCCGCAGGTAGCTGGCTGCGGTCATCACCACTTCATCGTCTGCAAAGAGACCGATGGTGAGATGACCGAAACCCACATGCATCCGCTGGATAAACGCGCGCGTCTGCAGGAGCTGGCCCGCCTGCTGGGCGGTAGCGAAGTCACGCGCAACACGCTGGCGAACGCGAAAGAGTTGCTCGCGGCATAAACTTTTTGATTTCCGCAGAGTCATAGTGAACAGCAAATTGCCGCAAGACCTGCAGTCGAAGGTTTCCAACTGGGCAAAGGTCTATTATTATCGGCATATTACAGATGAGCCACGTACTGCTCGGGCCCGAAAAGGAATCAAATCACTATGCGCTGTAAAACGCTGACTGCTGCCGCAGCGGTTCTTCTTATGTTGACCGCAGGCTGTTCCACTCTGGAACGAGTGGTTTACCGTCCTGACATCAACCAGGGTAACTATCTGGCACCTAACGATGTAGCAAAAATTCGTGTCGGCATGACGCAACAGCAGGTTGCTTATGCTCTGGGTACTCCAATGATGTCGGATCCGTTTGGCACTAACACCTGGTTCTACGTTTTCCGTCAGCAGCCTGGGCATGAAAACATTACCCAGCAGACCCTCACTCTGACCTTTAACAACAGCGGTGTGTTAACCAACATTGATAACAAACCGGCTCTGACCAAAGAGTAATGCACAGGCGGCGGTAGCCATACCGCTCCGGAAACGCAAAAAGCGCTCAATGAGCGCTTTTTTTATGCCAGCCAGCCCTACTTCTCGTCGTTCTTTTTCTCTGCCCTCTGGCGCCGTAGCTCTTTCGGGTCGGCAATGAGCGGCCGGTAAATCTCCACCCGGTCGCCATCATGGACTTCATCGTGCAGTTTGGCCGGGCGGCTATAAATTCCCACCTTGTTTTTCGCCAGATTTATATCGTCGCGTAGCGCCAGAAGCCCGCTGGCAATAATCGCCTGTTCGACCGTCGCCCCCTCCTCCAGCCTTACGCTTTGCAAATACTGCTTTTCAGGCAAAGCATAGGCGACTTCAACGACGATTTTAGCCGACACGATAAACCTCTTTCGCCCGGGTGGTAAACGCCTGCACCATATTGAGCGCCAGCTCTTTAAAAATGCGGCCAAACGCCATTTCAATCAGCTTGTTGGTGAATTCAAAATCGAGGTGGAATTCGATTTTGCACGCATCCGGACTCAGCGGAATAAACCGCCAGCCGCCAATAAGCGATTTAAACGGACCATCGACCAGACTCATCAGGATGCTCTGGTTGCTGGTTAACGTATTCCGCGTTGTGAAAGTCTTGCTGATGCCTGCCTTGGACACATCAACCGCCGCCATCATCTGCGTCGGTCCGGACTCCAGCACGCGGCTACCGGTGCAGCCTGGCAAAAAATCAGGGTAGGACTTCACATCGTTTACGAGTTGATACATCTGCTCCACGCTGAACGGCACCAGCGCGGTACGGCTAATCTGAGGCATAGCAAGTTCCACATTTAAACACGGCGCAAATAATATCATTTATCTGCTGCTAAAAAAAACGCTGTGCCACAACTCGTGCTAAGATAACGCGTTACACCTCGCAGGATGGATTGAGGTAACTATGTATAAGATAAGCGATGACTTCAGGACACTATGACTAAGAAAAAAGCACACAAACCTGGATCAGCCACCATTGCGCTGAATAAACGCGCCCGTCATGAATACTTTATCGAAGATGAATACGAGGCGGGTCTTGCCCTGCAAGGGTGGGAAGTCAAATCTCTGCGCGCCGGCAAAGCCAACATCGGCGATAGCTACGTGATCCTGAAGGACGGCGAAGCCTATCTGTTTGGTGCCAACTTTACGCCAATGGCCGTGGCTTCGACCCACTACGTCTGTGACCCGACGCGCACCCGTAAGCTGCTGCTGAATCAGCGCGAGCTCGATGCGCTATACGGTCGTATTAACCGGGAAGGTTATACCGTCGTTGCCCTGTCGCTGTACTGGAAAAACGCCTGGTGCAAAGTCAAAATCGGCGTAGCGAAAGGTAAGAAACAACACGACAAGCGTACCGATCTGAAAGACCGTGAATGGGCGGTCGATAAAGCGCGCATTATGAAACACGCCGGACGCTAATCTCCTCCTCTAAGGGCCAGCTAAGCTGGCCCTTGTGCTATATCGTTGTTGATGCTGCTTTTTTACCCAACCTGGCGCCATAAACCACCGCACGGGGGCTGGTAAGCCTGTTCATAAATCTGTTATACTTGTTCTAACACATTGGGGCTGATTCTGGATTCGACGGGATTCGCGAAACCCAAGGTGCATGCCGAGGGGCGGTTGGCCTCGTAAAAAGCCGCAAAAAAATAGTCGCAAACGACGAAAACTACGCTTTAGCAGCTTAATAACCTGCTCTGAGCCCTCTCTCCCTAGCTTCCGCTCTTAAGACGGGGATCAAAGAGAGGTCAAACCCAAAAGAGATCGCGTGAATACCCTGCCTGGGGTTGAAGCGTTAAAACTAATCAGGCTAGTCTGGTAGTGGCGTGTCTGTCCGCAGGTGCCAGGCGAATGTAAAGACTGACTAAGCATGTAGTGCCGAGGATGTAGGAATTTCGGACGCGGGTTCAACTCCCGCCAGCTCCACCAAAATTCTCCATCGGTGATTACCAGAGTCATCCGATGAAGTCCTAAGAGCCCGCACGGCGCAAGCCCTGCGGGCTTTTTTGTGTCTGCAATTTGTCCCGCGAAGTCCGAAGAGAACTGATTAAATCCGAACCTTTTAGGCCCATTGATAGGCCCAACGAAAAGCTCTATTGTTTTTGTTGGGCCTAAACGCATGGAGACTCCCCCATGGCAAGAAAAACCAAGCCGTTAACCGATACGGAAATCAAAGCCGCCAAACCTAAAGATGCCGATTACCAGCTGTATGATGGTGACGGGCTTACTCTATTAATCAAGTCCAGTGGTAGTAAGCTCTGGCAGTTCCGTTACTATCGACCGCTGACAAAACAGCGAACCAAACAGAGCTTCGGTGCCTACCCTGCCGTCTCACTTTCTGATGCGCGTAAACTCAGAGCTGAATCTCGAGTTTTGTTGGCGAAAGACATTGATCCTCAGGAACATCAGAAAGAACAGGTAAGAAATTCTCAAGAGGCTAAAACCAACACTTTCCTGTTAGTTGCCGAGCGTTGGTGGAATGTGAAGAAAGCCAGCGTAACAGAGGACTATGCCGACGATATCTGGCGCTCGCTTGAGAAAGATGTTTTCCCGGCAATCGGTGATATCAGTGTGACTGAGATTAAGGCTCATACTCTGGTTAAAGCAGTTCAGCCGGTTCAGGCCAGAGGTGCATTAGAGACTGTGCGCCGCCTTTGTCAGCGTATTAACGAAGTCATGATTTATGCGCAGAATACAGGCCTGATTGATGCGGTTCCCAGCGTAAACACCGGGAAAGCATTCTAGAAACCGCAGAAGAAAAACATGCCAAGCATCCACCCGGATCAGCTTCCACAATTAATGCAGACTATGCGTACGGCAAGTATAAGCTTGTCCACAAGATGCCTGTTCATGTGGCAACTTCTCACCATCACCCGCCCTGCCGAAGCCGCTGAAGCTCGATGGGATGAGATCGATTTTGATGCCAACGAGTGGAAAATTCCTGCTGCTCGAATGAAGATGAACCGGGACCATACGGTTCCATTATCTGATGAGTCCCTCTCTGTTCTGGAAATGATGAAGTCACTCAGTGGTGGCCGAGAGTTTATCTTTCCCAGTCGCATCAAACCAACCCAGCCGATGAACAGCCAGACAGTGAATGCAGCACTCAAGCGCGCTGGTTTAGGAGGCGTACTCGTTTCACACGGCTTACGTTCTATCGCCAGTACGGCACTCAATGAGGAAGGATTTCCGCCTGATGTCATTGAAGCAGCACTGGCTCATGTAGACAAAAATGAGGTACGTCGAGCTTACAACCGAAGCGATTACCTTGAGCAACGTCGTCCGATGATGCAGTGGTAGGCTGGTTTTGTAAGCAAGGCCGACAGCGGATGTATTGTTGAAGCCGAGAAAAAGGAGTTCAAACTTGTGGGTTAAGGTTCCAGCTGGACTAGTTTCATTGGTTTTTTTCCGGGTTAAAGCGCAATGACTCAACCCTGCTCTGCAGGTTTCGTAGATAAATTACAATCGAATTTGCCAATGTGGTTCGTGTTAGAAGCGGATGTTACAAGCAGCACAAGTAACAAATGATGATACGAAGGGCTAGGGCCTCATTCCTGCTACAGATTGGGGCGTTGATGTGAAGTAACCAATACAGTAAACTTGGGGTGTCCTTTAGCGTTCAGACGATTACGTCTAGTCGGGTGATTAGCCAGACTCTAACTTATTGTTAAGTTTCGTGGTTGCGGTAGTTGTTCTCCGCAGCCGCTTGTAAACTTCGCGGCTGCGGAGAACAACTACCGCATCCTTTAGTAAAGGGCAGTGGCAAACTGGATATGCAGTTTGCCACATTTTTTTCTGCATGTGTCTATGATTATTCAAGGACTTAGGATGCGCCTCAACCTTTATGCGAAACTGACCGAAATACAATCCCGTAATCGCAGACAAATTGATAGCTTCCTCTTTAACGCGCCTAACCGATATAAAGTGTACAGTATCCCCAAGCGTAATGGTGGGGAGAGAATCATCGCGCATCCATCAAGTGAGCTGAAGACTTTTCAACATAGTCTGATTGATATTTTGGAATCCAATTTTTTAATCCATAAGAGCGCCGTAGCCTATAAAAAAGGTTGGGGAATTAAACATAATGCAGCCTTGCATTCTAATAACCCATATATCCTCAAATTAGATTTTACAGATTTCTTCAACAGTATCACACCAGATCTGCTCTTAATGGCATGTGCATGGAATGGGTACACTTTATCTATTGCCGAGGAAAGAGTCCTAACAAAAAGTTTATTTTGGAATAAAGCTAAAAGCCAGTCAGGTAGGCTTTCTTTAAGTGTTGGAGCTCCTAGTTCGCCACTAATTTCTAATATCGTAATGTATCTCTTTGACGAAACATTCAGCAGCCTTTGTGAGCAACGCGAGATTATTTATTCTCGTTATGCAGATGATCTTACGTTTTCCACTCAACATAAAAACATTTTGTTTAGTTTACCTGATGAAGTAAGAACTTTTCTCAATAAGAACTATCACAATAGAATAACATTAAATGAACGTAAGACAGTATTTACTTCTCGAGCCCATAATCGCCATATAACAGGAATTACACTGACCACTAAAGGCACACTATCAGTAGGGCGAGAGCGTAAGAGATTTATTTCCTCTCTAATTCATAAATATAAATTAGGCTTACTTGAACCCGAAATGACCTATTATCTTCAAGGCTTGTTATCATTTGCCATTTACATTGAACCTGAGTTCAGAACCCGAATGTCCAAGAAATATTCTCAAGAAATCATCTTAGAAATAATTAAACTGAGGAAGGAAGATGGAACCTATAAAAAATAAAAAATTTATCAAACTCATATCTAACTCTCAGAAGGGAGATATCAATGCGTCCTACGAATTATATTCCAACTATAATAGCGGAAAATTTTTGGAGAAGAATAGTAATAAGGCAAATGAATATCTTGATTTGGCATTAAAGCAGTTTCGACAGCAACACATTGAATTATCTCACATATCCATTCTTAATTTTAGAATTGTAGATCGCCTTAGCTTAAACCTCACCAGCAATAAAATCCAAGTATTAGTTGGTAATAACGGCGCAGGTAAAACTACTGTGTTGGATGCTATCTCTCAAAGCCTTAGTTGGCTTATACAACGGATAGTACACAAAGGTGGGAAAGGTAAGGATATTGATAAGTCTGATATAACCCTTGAGAACAATGATGGTTATAGCTCAATTATTACTGAAATTAAGCTGAGAAAAAATTACAGTTCAAAACTCGAATTGTGCGAAGTTGAGGATGGAAGTGTTGTAAATAAAAAAAGTTATTACAATGACTTTACTAAATTAGGTAATTTATACAAACTAGCTTGCGAGAAAGATGAGCAATTCGAACTACCAATCTTAGCTTACTATGGTGTAACACGTGCGACTGATATACATTCAAAAGATGTGGCGGAATTTGATGAAACATCTTCTATAGAGATTCCTAATCGTTTCGATGGTTATACTAATGCTCTTGCAGGTAAAGCTGATTTTAAAGGATTCTTCCGCTGGTATAAACGTCTCGATGATTTAGTTAAGCACGAAGATAAAAACATTACTCATGCTCATCTGTCAATGCTTGACTCTCTTGAAAAACTAGCAGAATCGGATGAAGATCCTCGAGATTTATTGAATGATTTAATTAACAAGGCTCGTCAAGGAGGAAAAGAAAGTAGCAGTGCAAAAAGGACACAACAAATAATAAATAATGCAGTGTCAATTTTCATGGGTGATTTCAGATACTTAAGAATTGAGCTAAAACCAACATTACATATTTCAGTTGAAAAAAATAATATAAAAATCAATGTGCTTCAACTATCTCAGGGTGAAAAATCTTTACTCGCATTGGTTCTTGACATCTGTAGAAGAATGATAATACTTAACCCTTTATCAGAAAACCCTTTACTTTCTTCCGGGATCATCTTGATTGATGAAATAGATCTACACCTTCATCCGGAATGGCAAAGAAGTATATTGAGTAAGTTAAGCAATGTTTTTCCAAACTGTCAATTTATTGTATCAACACACTCACCTCAAATTATTAGTGAGGTTACATACGATAAAATATTCATGCTCGGCAGAGATGACAATAATAAATTCAACTGTTCATCACCTAAACAGTCCTATGGTCTGACATCAAACCAAGTTCTCAATGAAATAATGAAAACTGGGATTACTGATTTAGATCGCTCTCCAGAAGTTCAGGAAAGAATTGATAAAATATTTTTGCTAATAGCTAATGGAAAATTTGAAGAAGCGAAATCAAATATTTCTGAAATGGAAATAGAGCTCAATGGAGAGATCCCAGAATTTATTGGTGCTAAACTCGATATAGAAATTCAGGGGTGGGATGAAGAATGAGAGGTATAAATAAAGGAAATGAGCCTCGTTCACTTACCATGTATCGTGCAGCAGGTGGAGTATACGACGGGCATGATTTTACCCCGGTAAAGCATGCGATAAAATTATCCCTTTTGAAGGAGCAGGGGCATCTTTGCGCTTACTGCATGAGTCGAATTGCAATAGATAATATGAAAGTTGAACATTGGGCATGCCAATCCGACAACCCAGCACTTCAGCTTGATTATTCAAATTTGCTAGGTTGTTGCAAGGGAGATGAAGGGGAGAAAGGGGTTAATCAGACCTGCGATAGCCGTAAAGGGAATAGCCCCCTGAAATTTAACCCTAGTTGCCCACAGGATAGAATTAGCACAATAATACAGTACGGTGGGCAAGGAAAAATATATTCAACTGATGCAGTTTTTTCGGTACAACTAAATACAGTACTCAACCTTAACAAGGCCCGGCATGTAGGCAATAGATTGCAAGTTATAAAGTGGTTGCGTTCAAAACTTTCATGCAAATCAGGAAGGCGTCGTACTAAGGCTGAAATTAGACGATTATTAGATGAATATATGATTGTTAATGCTCAAGGGCACTTGAGAGCTTATTGTGGTCTTGTTGAAAATTATCTTTCACATAGGCTATGAATGAATTAAGAAAATAATAGATACACATAATAATGATGTGCCTCCAATGTACTAATTGCTAAACGTCTATAGGTTCCACATCAATGGTGTATAAGGTATCCGCGCGGCTGATTAGGGGAAGTTTTGTGCCACATCTGCGTCATGTCGGACATGCACTAAAGTGCAGATAAAGTAAGGAGCTTTAAGCTCCTTACTTTTTTTATAAAATAGTTAAACTATGTGCTAGCTTGTACCAAAGTTTCGATTACCATCATGGAAATCTTTACTATACTCTTTTGCCAAGTATGCCAATCGTAGCAGAAAGTTATGATAATCAGGACGTAATGCCAAGGTATCAGATCGGGAAAACCAAGCGCTATGGTTCTTCGGAAAGTGCGGGAGATAAGCATAGTCGAAATAATCAAGCCCAATCGCACTACACCAGGCTTTCTGTATCCGGGTACCCATATTATCTGCAACACTCTTAGTATAATCCCCCAGATAGCCGTAGATATCTCTGTCGAACAGCAAAACAACATGGTAGTGGTGATGTTCACTGGTATCACGTTCTCTGGCCCAGACATAAGCAAATCGTGCAGGCTCACCAGCCCTACCTGAGCGTTTGTGTACTGCTCTCAACTGGCTTTTCAGGGAATCTAAGGCACGGGTGATAGCTTCTCGTCATCTTTCTGAAAGCACCGTGGCAAATCAGGTTCACCGGGAGCATGAGACTGAGCAAATCTCAGGACAACAAACAAAGCGAATATACGATTATACTTTTCCAAGAAATCATATACCACTGCAAGTGAGCGACGAAGGATATAATTCTCAATTCGGGATCTATATTTCTTTTCGGCTATATGTACCAAAGACTCAAATTCTTTTTCGGTTAATTCATAAGGTGATTTCATAATATCTATTCAGTGTGTAATGTGTAGCAGCTAGCTACCCAGATTATTGTGGCGAAGACCGTTAGTTATGTAACGGGTGTCTTTGTCGCAGTAAGGATGCTTAATTTACATTGACATAACACATTGTTTTAAATGCCATATACATTGAGGTTATATGTTTTTTATTAAACCGGCGTATATAGGGCAGGATCGTCTACCAGGGTGGGGTCAGTCCACATTGATCCACAGCATCAGCAGGAGCAAGCGTCAGAACAACGTCAGATAGAGATGGATAGCATTTTCTCAACTGTGGCCGCCAACTGGTTCCAGATTAAAAGGAAGAGCGTCACAGAGGATTATGCGAAAGACATTTGGCGATCATTAGATAAAGACGTGTTCCCGGCGATCGGCGCAATACCAGTACAGGATGTTAAAGCCAGAACGATTGTTGAAGCACTGGAGTCCATAAAAGCGCGCGGTGCTCTGGAGACAGTTCGCCGACTGGTGCAGCGTATAAATGAAATAATGATTTATGCAGTTAACACAGGCCTGATTGATGCTAATCCGGCATCAGGTGTTGGTATGGCTTTTGATAAACCCAAAAAGCAGAACATGCCTACTCTTCGGCCAGAAGAATTGCCAAAGCTAATGCGTTCTCTGGTGATGTCGAATCTCTCTGTTCCGACTCGTTGCCTGATTGAATGGCAGCTCCTTACTCTTGTGTGGCCATCGGAGGCTTCTGGTGCTCGATGGATAGAGATCGATCTCGATACGAAGCTCTGGACGATTCCTGCCGAACGGATGAAGGCTAAGCGAGAGCACATTGTTCCTTTATCCCCTCAAGCATTAGATATTCTAGAGGTAATGAAACCTATTAGTGCACATCGTGAGCATATATTCCCAAGCAGAAATGCCCCTAAACAACCAATGAATAGCCAGACTGCTAATGCGGCTTTAAAGCGAATGGGTTATGGTGGGAAACTTGTTGCTCATGGACTTCATTCTATATCTAGCACAGCATTGAACGAGGCTGGTTTTAATTCAGACATTATAGAATCTGCTTTAGCGCATATAGATAAAAATGAAGTACGGAGGGCTTACAATCGTTCTATTTATTTAGAACAACGCAGAGAATTGATGTCATGGTGGGGGGTAAAAGTAAGGTCATAGGGCTTTCGCCCTATGACCTTATAATTATAAAGTTTCTAATGAGAAATTTCGGTATCTCATTAATGCATAAGTATACCTAGTAGTAGATGCAGGTGTCCACTTCCTCTCAAGCTCTTTTGCTAGTGCTACTCCCATCATTTTCTTATCATCAACACCAAATTTATTCACATAGACATTTAATATTTTAATAGCTGGAGCTTCAGTGACTAACCTAGCCAAAGCCCTTTTGAGACTGATATTTTCCAATATAACTTCTATTTTATTACTTATCACTACACCATCATCTTGTCGAGAACAAAACCCTAAGGCAATTAAATCCTGCACTGCATTTCTATGTTTATTCTCTTGGATAAAAGAATGGCTCATTTTTTTATTGGCACACAGATACTCGGCAACTTCGAGTGTTTTTTCCGGCGTAGTAGCAGCTAAGAAAAGTGATCCTCTTCTATTACGAGCACCTCTTTTAGCGAGATCAATCACTCCAAAAGCAGGGGAAAACAACTCACCATCATATATAACTGCAGATTGCCCGATAACTGATATCAGCCCCGTATATTGCAACCAAGCCAGTAATCGTGAACTATAAGATCTTGGATAGCCACCATCTTTATTCTTATATGTCTGGGATATTATGGATTCATACTTATCGAGAGGAACTCGTCTTAAATCGGCATCAACAATACCCTCTGCCAATTCCAATAAAACACTATGACTTTTAAAATGTTCACGAAGAAACTCTGGCACATTTGTAATAGCCTGCCTGCAAACTATATTGCCATTTGAATCTCTGTCTATAAGAACAAAATATTGTAAGTCCATTAAAACATTTATTAATGTTCCTCGACTATAATCGAGCTTAGTTTGCAACTCATCCAAGCTAAGAGTTTTGAATGAATTTACAACATCAAGAATTAATAAAATCATTTTCGGAGAGGTTGATGGCATATATGACCATGGAATAACAGGAAGATCATTTCCTTTCAAATAATCTCGAAAAACGTCCCAGTACACTGATAACTTCTCACCTGTTTTAATCACCATTCTATCTGAAATTAGCTCTAAAACAGTATCACTCCCAAATTCTTTAGTTACTTCATATTGACTAACAGGAGAATTTTTTGCCACAAATTTTAAACATGAATTTTGTTTTTCAGGCCTATCTAAATCCTCATGGAATAAATTTGAGATCTGTAGTTGACTTACAAGCATTTGATCCTGCGAGATACCACCTTTTAGCTTTTTAAATACATGGATACAAAGCTTCTTCAATAACCATGGATAACCTTGAGCCTGCTGAATAAGACGCGTACGCAAAGGCTTATTTAATTTAAACCCTGTATTTAACTCGAAACTGCTAATTAATTTAGATGAGTCTTTGAGATCGAAAGGCTCTAATTTCTTTTCAACCCGATAGTCTTTGAGACGATTCCACATTGAATATGCTGGATTTTCATCCCCTAAGGTAATACCATTCCTCCATGAAAACCCGACTACTAAATTGCTTTGTAACGCAGAGACATCGAGTGCAAATCGTTCAAACTCTTTAAATAAGCCGAATAGTTCCTCTTTCATAAAAACTTCTTCGAACTGGTCAAAGAAAATGGTCAGTACCTTATCATGTTCAGAAAGATATTTTAAACATTCCTGAACGCTCTCAGACCCTATAATATCTGTCACACTTTCAATTATGAATGATTTTTCATATTCTATAAAACCTTCTTTGATTGCACTGTTGAAAGCTTTTACAACTGCTTCTGCAACAAAACGTCCGCCTCTAGCAGAGCGAACATCGACAGGAGTAAGGAAGAATTTATTTTTCCATTTTTGGTTTTTAAATCTGGAAGATAGCCTTGCTATTAAAGATGACTTTCCGTTTCCTGAACCACCTATAAGCGACAGAACTCTACTTTGTGAGCTATTACCTCTAACACTCTCGAGGTAATCCCAAACTTCTTTCTGTATATATTCCCTTCCAACAAAGTCTTTCGGCTGGCATGGTTTATAATCCATAAAATCGTCAGCAAGTATTATTTCACTTACTATTTCCCTTTCATAGCCCTCAGATAATTTTGAAGTCGTTTTTTTTTGTTCTGGCTCAGTTAATATATAAAAATCAGTTACTTCCAACCCTTCAAAAAGCCCTTGTTCCTTTATTATATCACTTATGCGGATAACACTTGGCATTTTATTGTTTTTGTTTATAACGAATGGAACTAATCTTATAGGGCTGCCATTTTCAACTTCTTGCAATAGCCAAGTCATTTCTATTTCAGGATGAACTAAAAGAGTTGCACTTGTATATTTTGCCGGAATATCATCAGTTGGAACATCCTCTATTTTACCTGTTGCAAGTATAGATAAAAGAATTTCTTTTTTATCAAAAAAAGAATAATCTATGCGTTCATCAAGTCTATAATCCTCAAGCGTTGACTGAGCATCTTTACCCAAATCAGAAATTGAAAAAAGTGCGATCTTTTTAACTTTCAATCTAAATGATTGAGAAAACGCCAAATCAACCACTGATGAATCAACTTTTTGCTGCATGAACTTACACTCTACATACAACTTTTCATTTGATGGCGTATGAGTAGCCTGAATATCAATTTCCATACCAGACTTTCTGACTTCCATGCCATCAATTCTATACGATTGTCGGCGGAGTATGTCCGCACAAAAGTTCTCGAAAAACTTGCCTCTCAAGGTATTAGAGTAATTGCTAGGAACACACACTATTAAATCTTTACTCAGTGGTAACGGCCTGGCCATTTATACACTCCTCATCTGATATCCTTTTGACATGTAAGATATCAACCCCGAGTTGTAGAAACTAGTCTCTTGCGCATATTTACGATAACAAAATTTTTTTATTTGCCACCACTGCGCGCAATGCTTTCCCCGCTGTAAGTATCCCGCTTAAACGAACCATTCACTTTTAGAGATCTTCCGACATACTGATTATGTCCCCTGAGGAGATCGCCATGCGTAAAGCCCGATTCACTGAGCACCAGATCATCGCTGTCCTGAAGTCTGTTGAAGCCGGACGTGCCGTCAAGGATGTCTGCCGCGAAGCAGGAATTTCTGAAGCCTCGTACTACAACTGGAAAGCAAAGTACGGTGGGATGGAAGCCTCTGATATCAAAAAGATAAAAGATCTTGGGGACGAAAACCGCCGCCTCAAACAGATGTTTGCCGACCTGAGTCTGGAAAATCGCGCACTAAAAGATGTCATCGAAAAAAGCTTTAAAACCAGCGATAAAGCGTGAACTCGCCAGCTATCTGAAAGAGGTGTTTTCGATGAGTGTACGTCAGGCATGCAGGACGTTATCGCTGAGCAGGACGGTTTATTTTTACGAGCCCGATACCTGGCACAATGAACGGGTGATCTAGGCACTGACTGAGCTGGCGGAGCGCTATCCGCGATACGGTTTTAAGAAGCTGTTCCAGCTTCTGCGCAGGCAGGGGCACACCTGGAACTATAAACGCGTTCACCGGATTTACTGCCTGCTGAAACTGAATTTTCGTCGCAGGGGAAAGCAGCGTCTGCCAGTGCGTAACCCGGCACCACTGGCCACGCCGGAGACGTTAAACCAGAGCTGGTCCATCGATTTTATGCATGATGCGCTGATTTGCGGCAGACGCTTCCGGACCTTCTAATGTAGTGGATGACTTTAACCGTGAAACACTGGCGATAGAAATCGACCTGAATATCCCGGCGAAGCGGGTGATCAGAGTGCTGGACAGGATAGTGGCAAACCGCGGTTATCCACTGAAGATGCGGATGGATAATGGACCAGAACTGGTCTCTCTGGCACTGGCACAGTGGGCAGAGGAGCATGGCGTGATGCTGGAATTTATCAAGCCGGGAAAACCAACGCAGAATGCCTTTATCGAGCGTTTTAACCGGACGTACCGGACAGAAATCCTGGATTTTTATCTGTTCAGAACACTGAATGAAGCACGGGAAATTACTGAGCGCTGGTTGATGGAATATAACAGCGAGCGACCTCATGAGTCCCTGAATAACCTGACGCCGGAAGAGTACCGGCTGATGGCTGATAAACCGGAACTCTCAAAAAGTGCGTGGAACTAAAGTGGGTGTGCTTACACACCCCACCCGCTAAAGGCCCACGGTGAAAATGGACTTTACGTGCCCTCCCCGACGGGGATTCCTTCTAAAAAGTCGCCTTATTTGTTATATTGTGCTTATTGATCACTCACCTCTGCGGTGCCAAAAAGAATAATATTCACCGCGACCCAGGAAGATGAAATGCTAGATTACCGCTTCCCGACAGCTTTGCAGATGGTTCTCAGCGTAGCGATGGCGGAGCAGTTGGGTGAACGTTCGACCAGCGCGATCCTCGCCTATGGCCTGGAAGCCAATCCGAGCTTTATCCGTAAACTGATGGTTCCCCTCACGCGCGACGGCATTATCGTCTCGACGCTGGGGCGCAACGGATCCATCCACCTTGGCCGCCCGGCTGATAAAATTACCCTGCGCGATATCTACGTCTCCGTGATTGAAGACAAAAAGCTGTGGGCTTCGCGCCCTGACGTCCCGGCCCGCTGCGTGGTCAGCGCCAACGCCTGCTGGTACTTCAAGTCCATCGCCGACGAAGCCGAACAGGCATCGCTGAACGTGCTGGCTCGCCATACCGTGGCGAGCGCGCTGGAAAAGGTCAAAAAAGGCGATATCAGCGGCTGCCTGCCGCTGCCCGAAGCTGACGCTCTCGCCAAAAAAGCGCACTAAATCCGGCGCTCCGGCTCCCTTAAATAGTAAAAAACCGCCTTCAGTGAAGGCGGTTTTTTTATGCTATGAAGGTTGGGTCAGGAGGGCTGAACCTCCGCTACCGGCTTGCCGCGCGTCACGAACTTACGCAGCGTAACGTAAAACACCGGCGTCAGGAACAGGCCGAACAGCGTCACCCCTAGCATCCCGGAGAACACCGTGATCCCGGTAACGCCGCGAACCTCAGCCCCCGCTCCGTGGCCCAGAATCAGCGGGATAGTCCCGGCGATAAAGGCAATCGAGGTCATCACAATCGGGCGCAGACGCAGGCGGCAGGCCTCCAGCGCGGCCTCGATAATCCCTTTCCCCTGCATCTCCAGCTCGCGGGCGAACTCGACGATCAGGATGGCGTTCTTACAGGCCAGCCCCATCAGCACCACCAGCCCCACCTGCACGAACACGTTATTATCGCCGCCGGTTAACCAGACCCCGAACAGAGCGGATAGCAGGGTCATCGGCACGATCAGGATCACCGCCAGCGGCAGCGTCCAGCTTTCATACAGCGCCGCCAGCACCAGGAACGCCAGCAGCACCGCGACCGGGAAGACGATCATGGCCGTGTTGCCCTGAGTGGCCTGCTGGTAGCTGAGGTCCGTCCATTCAATATTCATCCCGTTCGGCAGCACCTGCTTAGACATCCCGGCCAGCGTCGTCATTGCCTGAGCGGACGACAGCACGCGGGGATCGGCATCACCGATAAGATCCGCCGCCGGATAGCCGTTGTAGCGGATCACCGGATCGGGCCCGTAGGTGGTGGTGATATTCACCATGCTGCCGATCGGCACCATCTCGCCCTGGTTGTTACGGGTGCGTAAATTACCGATATCCTCCACGCTGTCGCGGAACGGCCCGTCGGCCTGGGCCATCACGCGCCAGGTGCGGCCAAACTGGTTAAAATCGTTCACGTAGGACGATCCCAGATAGGTCTGCAGCGTCCCGAACAGATCGGTCAGCGACACGCCCTGAGCCTTGGCCTTATCGCGATCCACCTGCACATCCAGCTGCGGAACGTTGGCCTGATAGGTGGAGATCGGGAAGTGCATTCCCGGCGTCTGCATAATCGCCCCCGACATGGTATTAACCGCAGTTTGCAGCGCGCCGTAGCCCAGCCCGGCCCGGTCCTGGATATAAAGCGAGTAGCCGGAACCCTGGCCCAGTCCCAGAATCGGCGGCGGCAGGATCGAGAAGCCGAACCCCTGCTGGAGCTGCGCGATTTTAGCGTTAATCTCGGCGTTAATTTCCGCCGCGGTATGCGTACGCTGATCGAACGGCTTCAGGCCGAAGAAGACCGTACCTGTGTTCGGCGTATTGGTAAACTGCAACGCGTTGAGTCCCGGGAACGCCACCGCATAATCCACGCCTTCGGTGTTCATGCCGATTTCGCTCATTTTGCGGATCATCGCGTCGGTTCGCGCCAGCGAAGCGCCTTCCGGCATCTTCACGCCGCCAATCAGATACAGCTTATCCTGGGTCGGAATAAATCCACCGGGCACGGCTTTAAACATCACCCCGGCGGCGCAAAGCAGCAGCACATAAACCAGGAACACCGCCCCGCGTCGGCCCAGGGTTTTCGCTACCAGTCCCTGATAGCCGTGGGAGCTGCGGTTGAAGAAGCGGTTAAACGGTCGGAACAGCCAGCCGAACAGTCTGTCGATAAGCCGGGTCGGCATATCTTTCGGCGCGCCGTGCGGCTTCAGCAGCAGCGCCGCCAGCGCCGGAGAGAGCGTCAGCGAGTTAATCGCCGAGATCACCGTCGAAATAGCGATAGTTACCGCAAACTGCTTGTAGAACTGCCCGGTGACGCCGGAGAGGAAGGCCATCGGTACGAATACCGCGCACAGCACCAGGGCGATAGCAATAATCGGCCCGGAAACCTCGCGCATCGCCTGATGCGCCGCCTGCAGAGGAGCCAGCCCCTCTTCAATATTACGCTCGACGTTCTCCACCACCACGATGGCGTCATCCACCACGATCCCGATGGCGAGCACCAGCCCGAACAGGCTCAGGGTATTCAGCGAGAAACCAAGCAGGTAGAGGATGCTGAACGTCCCCACCACCGACACCGGCACGGCAATCAGCGGGATGATCGACGCGCGCCAGGTTTGCAGGAACAGAATCACCACCAGCACGACCAGCACCACCGCTTCCAGCAGGGTTTGCACCACCGCGCGGATCGAGTCGCGCACGAAGACCGTTGGGTCGTACGGCGCCGCCCACTTCATATCCTCCGGGAAGCGCGTCGACAGCTCGCTCATCTTCGCGCGTACGGCGTTAGAGAGGTCGATGGCGTTCGCCCCCGGCGACTGGAAGATACCAATCCCGACCGCGTCTTTATTATTCAGCTGCGAGCGCAGGGCGTAGCTGCCGGAGCCCATCTCAACGCGCGCCACGTCGTGCAGGCGCACCACCGATCCGTCCTGGGCCGTTTTGAGGATGATATTGCCGAACTCCTCCTCGGTATGCAGGCGCCCCTGGGCGTTAATCGAGATCAGGAAATCGCTCTCTTTCGGCAGCGGCTCGGCGCCGAGCTGGCCGGCGGAAACCTGTACGTTTTGCTCCTGCATCGCCGCGACGACGTCAGAAGCGGTCAGGCCGCGCGCCGCCACCTTATTGGGGTCCAGCCAGACGCGCATGGCGTATTCGCCGGAGCCAAAAATCTGAATCTGCCCGACGCCGGGCAGGCGCGCCAGCTCATCCTTCACCTTCAGCGTGGCGTAGTTGCGCATATACAGCGAATCGTACTTGCCACCGGGCGAGAACAGATGCACCACCAGCGTTAGCGTAGGGGACTGCTTCTGGGTGGTGATCCCGAGGCGGCGTACGTCCTCAGGCAGGCGGGCTTCGGCCTGCGATACCCGGTTTTGCACCTGAACCTGCGCCTGGTCGGGATCGGTGCCCGGGCGGAAGGTCACGGTGGTGACCAGCACGCCGTCGGAACCGGCGACGGATTTCATGTACATCATGTTTTCAACGCCGTTGATCGCTTCTTCCAGCGGCGTGGCCACGGTTTCCGCGATAACCTTCGGGTTGGCGCCCGGATACTCCGCGCGCACCTGCACGCTCGGCGGCACGACGTCAGGATATTCGCTGACCGGTAGCAGCGGAATCGCGATCAATCCGGTGACGAAAATCAAAATCGACAGCACCGCGGCAAAAATCGGCCTGTCGATAAAAAAGCGGGAAAAGTCCATACGACGGATTCTCTGGTAAGGGATCAGTTAAGGGCGGTGCTGGCGGTCATGGCGACGGTTTTCGCGTTAACCGGCATGCCCGGCATAAACACTTTTTGTAAGCCGTCTACGATGACTTTATCGCCGGGGTTGAGCCCCTGCTGCACGATGCGCAGGCCCGCCGCCAGGCGGCCAGGCGTGATATCCCGACGCTGCGCTTTACCATCTTTATCAACGATATAAACGTATTTTCGATCCTGATCGGTTAATACCGCCTTGTCGTCAATCAGCATGGCGTTGAATTCGGCGCTGCCCGGCAGGCGCACACGGGCGAACAGTCCCGGCGTAAACAGGCGCTGGGCGTTATCCAGCACCGCGCGCATGCGGATCGTACCGGTACTCGGGGTGAGCTGATTGTCGAGGAAATCCACCTTGCCCTGATGGGGATAGCCCTCCTCTCCGACCAGGCCAATTTCCACCGGCAGGGCCAGATGACTGCTGGACGCCCCCTGCCCGCTGCGGGCAAGGTTTTGGTAGTGGAGATAGGTTGATTCATCCACGTCAAAGTAGACGTAAACCGTCTTCTGCGACACCAGAGTAGTGAGCACGCTGGCGCTGTCGCCTGCGGTGACGAGGTTGCCGCTGGTGATCAGCGCGCGGCTGGCGCGGCCGTCGATAGGCGCGGTCACTTTGGTAAAATCAAGATTCAGCTGCGCCGCGTCAACCGCCGCCTGCGCCGCCCGCATATCGGCCTGCGCCTGAACGGCGGCCGAACGCCGCTGCTCCCACTCTTCTCGGGAGACCACGTTGGTGTTCACCAGCTTGTCGGTACGGCCGGCTTCGCTGCGGGCCAGGCTGGCCTGGGTTTTGCTGCGCGAGAGCTCCGCCTGCGCCTGTTCGAGCGCGGCGCGGTAGGTTCTGTCGTCGATGGTGAACAGCACCTCGCCTTTTTTCACTTCCTGGCCATCGGTGTAGTTCACTTTATCGATATAGCCGGAGACGCGCGGACGCAGCTGGACGCTCTCTACCGCTTCGATTCGGCCGTTAAAGCTATCCCACTGGCTGACGGGTTTGACCACCACGTCGGCTGCGCTGACGGCAGGCGCCTGAGGGGCGGCATTTTGCGCGATGCCGTTGTCGCATCCGGCAAGCAGCGCCGCGAGCAGCGCCGTCCCCAACAAACGCCGATGAAAGTTAACCCAAGGTTTTTGCAGGCTCATTATTTTTATTCCGCTGGTTGTTGTTGCCGCCGAACAAGACGCTGCGGGGGACGCTGCGCCACTTCCTTTGTCCGGGCTGGCTGAAGGCCATTTGTGTCGCTCATCGCCACAAAATATGTATCAATTACGAGTACACTATCGCGGGGATTGTAGGGAGGCGCTAAATTAAGTGCAAGAATAATTGTTGCACTTTATGTGCTATTCGCGGAGGTGAAGTATGACCATTTGTTAAGGCTCGTTGTTTTTTCTGGCTTTACCGCCCCCATAGCGCCCCGGCGGCGCATCTTTCGGCGCCAGCCCGCCTTAAATGCGCCATCGGGAACGACCGGCGTCATTAGGTGAATCCCTAAGAGCCCGCACCGCACATGCCCTGCAGCTGTTTTGTACCTGCATTCCTGCGGGACAATTTCCCTGATTCCAGTTAACCTTGTTACCCATTCCAGAAAACATCGCACTTACTGAGCTATGTCATGATTTTGACCCGGATGGAACACGATGACTGTCCCGTATTATCAGTACGAAAAGCGTCTGAAATAAGGTATAAAGCCGCATGAAAATCCCAAACAGAATCCAACCTCTGGTCGATGACGGCCTGATAGACGAAGTGCTTCAACGGCTGAAAAGCGGTAAAGAAGCCGACGTTTACACTGTTTTATGCGGTGATAAGATCCAATGCGCCAAAGTGTATAAAGAGGCGGCACAGCGCAGCTTTAAGCAGGCCGTGCAGTATCAGGAAGGGCGTAAAGTCCGCAATTCGCGTAATAACCGCGCGATGCAAAAAGGCTCAAAGTTCGGACGCAAGCAGCAGGAAGAGACCTGGCAAATGGCGGAGGTCGATGCGCTGTTCCGCCTGGCTAACGCCGGGGTTCGCGTACCTCAACCCTATATCTGCATTGACGGCGTGTTATTGATGGAGCTTGTCACTGACGCAGAGGGCGCGGTCGCCCCGCGCCTTAGCGATGTGGCCTTGACGGAAGAGGAAGCCGTTGCTGATTTCGCTACCATGATCCGCAATATCGTGCGCATGCTCTGCGCTGGTCTGGTACACGGTGATTTATCGGAGTTCAACGTCCTGCTTGATGCGCAGGGGCCGGTGATTATCGACCTGCCGCAGGCGGTAGATGCCGCGGCAAACAACCATGCAAAATCCATGTTCGAGCGTGACGTGAATAACATCACCTCCTACTACGGCCAGTTCGCTCCGCAGCTATTAAAGACGCGCTACGCGAAAGAGATATGGATGCTGTATGAAGACGGAAAATTAACCCCGGAAACGCCGCTAACCGGCCTCTTTGTCGAAGAGGTCCATGACGTCGATATGGACTCGCTGATGGATGAGATCATCGCCGCGGAAGATGAATTTTACGAACGCCAGCGCGCCGCCAAAGAACGCGACGATGAGTAGATTTACGCCTTTGAGCGGCCGTACGGTAGCGTAGGCTGAGGGGCAGAAAGCGCTTAACCGCGAGAAACCCCGCTCATCCCGCAGCAGAAGAGCCCGCAGAAGGGCCTGCAGCCCGAACAACCCCGGGCTGCGGCAATCTCCCCGGAGCAAGATCCGCCGACAGCAACCCTCAGCTTCATCCCCAGGCCCGAAGAGATCCCTTCCCTCCCCCGCTCAATGCATACTTTTGAACATCAAGTTAACGCTTGAATGCTCATTATCACGCCGCATCACGGCCCCACCTCTCCCGCCCGCCAAACGGTAAAGAAAAATTATCTTAAATAAAATCAACAGCGACATGCGCAGAGTCGCCGTTTAGAGCAAAGTGCGATCGGCGTCAAGGTTATGACATTACGAACGTTCTATGTTTGTTCATATGTTCAGATATCATTAAAATGTTCACGGCCAATGAAGCGCTTCCTGCACCTGGCGTAACCACATAGCCCATACCTTAACCCCGCTCTTTGAGGAGGCAGTGATATGACAGTAACGACCGAATTGTATCCTTCAGCACACATCGCCGAGCTTTTTTTCCCGCTAGCCGGCGATGAAAACGCCGTTCTACAGGTCATCCACGAAATCGCCGGCATCGGCTATTACCGGGGATTTGAAACCGGCATTATCCATCGGCCGGAAATCGCGGCGAATATCCGCAATCTCGCTGAACAGCAGCGCCTGAATGTCACCCAGTGGCTAACCTTCGAATTGCTTAAAGACCATCTCAACCTCAGCAGCCTCGACCCCGAGCTGCGGGAGAAATCCATCCGTCGCGCCTGCGAGCTGGTCCACCTGGCGGCCGAATGCGGCACCAGTAAACTGTCGCTGGTGAGCGGCGGCGATCCCGGCGACGCGCGCCGTGAAGAGGCAAAAAAGGGGTTTGGCGAAGCGCTGGTACGTATTGGCGAAGTCGTTGGCCAGTATGAGAATATGCTTTTACAGGTCGAGCCTCTCGACCGCTTCGCGCATAAATGTCAGCTGATTGGCCCGACGGACGAGACCGTGGAGTGGATGAAAGCGCTGCGGCCGGACTGCCCTAAACTCTATCTCGCCTGGGATAGCGCTCACGTCTCGCTGAATCAGGAAGATCTCGCGGAATCGCTGGCGCTCGCCGCGCCGCTGATTTCGCAGCTGCATCTGGCTAACGCCATCCTTGACCCGCAGGCTCAGGGTTACGGTGATTATCATATGAAATTTGGCGAACCAGGGTTCCTCACCACGGAGTCAGCGGCGCATATTATCCGAACCGCAATGAGCCTTGAGCTGCCGAAAGAGCTCGGCCCAATCTCCCTTGCCGTCGAAATGCGCACCACCGAGCAGGACGATCTGTGGGATAACGAACGCCAGTGCCGTGAATTTCTGCAGAGTGCCTGGCGCGAAGCGCAAAGCTAATCGCGAGGCCCGAATAGCACAGGACTAATGCCCGCGGGTTAAACAACCGGCGGGCATTTTTTTGTCTCATCCGCAATAAAGGCCGGCGCTGCCGCAATGACCCACGAGCGGTGATAAACAGGCGTAAGGCGGGGCCTTCACGCCCGCTGAAATCGGCGTACCGAAGGGGCTGACCGCCAGAGAGATGGCGGCGAGAGGCGAATAGAGACAGGAGCAAGCCCCGGAGATGGGCCGACCGCAGGCTGAAGGCAGGAAGAGGTTCCCTGCGGGAGAGCGAGGATTGTTAAGGGGGAGACGGTTATCTCCCCCTTAACCCGGTCATCTGGCGCCGATGCCGTACGTTCGGCATAACGCCAGCAGGCAATACGCTGACATTACGCCGCTGGTACCGGCGTCAGCAGCGGCTTACCGGCATAAAACGCCGCGATATTATCGATAACCAGCTTCGCCATTGCCGCACGGGTTGCGCGGGTGGCGCTGCCAATATGCGGCGTCACCACCACGTCATCGCGGTTCAACAGCGCCTGCGGAACGTGGGGCTCGTTAGCAAAAACGTCCAGACCCGCACCGCCAATTGTGCCGAGGGTGAGAGCTTCCGCCAGCGCCTCCTCATCCACGACGCTGCCGCGAGCAATATTAATCAAAATCCCCTGCGGCCCAAGGGCGGCGAGCACGTCGTGATTAATCAGCTTCTGGCTCTCCTTCCCCGCGCTGGCGCATACCATCAGCACATCGCTATTTTTCGCCAGCTCCAGCAAATCGGGATAGTACGTCACCTCGCTGCTTTCCACGGGATTGCGATCGAAGCAGGCAATGCACATCGCAAAGCCCTGCGCCCTTTTAGCGACGGCCCGGCCAATGCGGCCAAAGCCAACAATGCCCAGACGCCCGCCGCTGACTTTGGTTGACTGCGGGTAGGTGCCGGATTGCCAGCCGCCGCGCTCAATAAACTTCTGCGCGCCGTTAATGCGCCTTGATACGTTCAGCATCAGAGCGATCCCAAGGTCGGCAACGTCATCGGTTAAAATATCCGGCGTATTGGTCACCTGGACACCTCTTGCGGCGGCGGCGCGAATATCCACGCCGTCATAACCCACACCAAATACGGCGATTAATTTTAATTGCGGCAATTGATTAATCAATGCGGCTTCAACCTTCGACTCCCCACTGGCTAATATTACCTGGACTTCCCCGGCGATGGCATGCAATTGTTCAGCAGACAATTTACTGTATTCATACAACGTGTGGGCGAGCGCTAACTCATCCGCTAACACCTGCGGTACTTTATCCACTCGTAATATAACTGACATATCAGCATCCTGTATTTAATAGTAATTCAACCACAGTACTAAGCGGCTATTTATTTCTGGTATGACAGCTGGCCGTTTTTCAGCGGTAATTTATTGAAGTTAATGCACAGCGTCCCGACGGTGTAGAACCCGGCGCAGACGGCGAAATAGACCAGCACGCTTTCAAAGCTACCGGTGGCTTGTAAAATAACGCCCACCAGAATCGGTACCAGTATCCCCGCGCAGCTGTTAGCCATATTCATCAGCCCGCCAACCAGACCCACGCGGTCTTTCGGCGCCAGAATGGCCGGGAAGCTCCAGTACAGGCTGCCAAACATCATAAAGAAGGCGGCGACGGAGAGCAGGCCAACCGCCAGGTCCGGATCGGTAACCGTCGACAGCGCGTACAGCACGCTCAGCCCGACGATGCCGGAGATAGACAGCAGGCTTTTCAGCGATACGTTATGGCTGACGCCTCTCTTCACCAGGAAGTCGACGAAGAAGCCGCTAAACAGGCATCCCAGCGTACCCATAATAAAGATGATAAACGTCGAGTTGCCGATAGAGGCCAGCTGCAGACCCTGCGCCTGCGCCAGATAACTCGGCCCCCAGGTCAGCAGCCCCCAGTACACCATGCCCCAGGAGGCGCGGCCAATCATGATCGCCGCCATAGTAAACCAGCTGATCCCCAGGCCCTTGGTCGGCGCGGCGTCATCGGCGTCGGTCGCGCCGTTGACGTTGCCGGCGGCAATATACGCCACCTCCTGCGGATCCACTTTCGGGTGTTCAGACGGGCGGTCGCGCAGAATTCGCCATGCCACAAATCCCAGCAGCATCGTAAAGAGGCCCACCACCACGAAGGTGACGCGCCATGAGTCCAGCAGCACGATTAAATGCGCCACGATGATCCCGCCAATCGCCACGCCCAACGGGCTGCCGGAGTCCATGATAACCGCCCCGCGGCCCCTTTCAGATTGAGTCAGCCAGGTCGAGCTCAGCTTCGCGCCGCTGGGTGAAACCGGCGCTTCCATGACCCCTAAACCGATACGGGAAAGAATCAGGCTAATCCCGCCGCTCGCCAGACCGATAATGGCCTGGAAGAACCCCCAGCCAAACAGCGCGCCGGTGATCACTTTACGCGGGCCGTAGCGGTCGAGTAACCAACCCCCCGGCACCTGCAGCAGGGCATAGGACCAGAAGAAGCTGCTAAGAATCAAACCTTGAGTTGTCGGTGAAAGATCAAACTCTTCTTTTATATACGGCATCCCGATCGATAAGGTAATACGATCCATCAGGTTAACGGCTAATAAGAAGAACATCGTGGCAAAGATAACCCAACGGTAGTTGGTGGGTTTCTTTGTATTTGGTAATGGAGTGAGTGTAGAGTCAGACATAATTAACCTTCGATTTTAAAAGTCGTTAAAAAAATAAAACGAAATTAATCTATGAGCGTTAAGTACCCGGTGAACATTAGTTACGCTTTCTGATTACAATGAACAAAAGAGCGGCTGATGAACTTATGTTACATACATAACAACATATACGTCAGAAAGCGTGTGCGACCTTAATCACATAACATGGAAATATGCTTATAATCATTTTTATAATCCCCACAAAAAAATATCGAAAATGATATTTAGTTCATTCTTAACGATAAATAAGAACAAACCTTGAAGTTAAAAATAAAATAAATTGCGCCAGCAGCTCATACTCTTTATCTTGAATTTCAGCGGCGACGCATTTTTATTTATCAAGCGTCGACAGGGTAACCCAACCATTTTTCCAGCATCTGCCGGGACTGGATCAGCACCTCCAGGCTATACGCCGGATCGACGGGTGAAGCTCCGCGCACCGGATAGCTATCGCGCTGGCGATGCATGCGTAAAGGAATTTCCAGGCTACAGGGAATAGCGCGCGCCTCCAGCTCTTTTAGCATTGGCACATAGTTCAGCTGGCCATAGCCCATCGGCGTGAAGTGCACTTCCCCGTCGCGGACCTGCAGATCCTTCAGATGGCAATGCTGAGCCCCCGGCAGCATGGCGATCGCCGCCTCAACCGGATCGACGTCCGGGCACAGCGAAACAATATTGCCGGCATCAACGTTGAAGGCCACCGCCGGACTATCGATAGCGTCCAGCAGCGCAAAGCCGTCGTCGGCCAGGCGGAAGACGTCATAATTCGGATCGCCGCCGTTTTCCAGACAGATCGTGCAGCCGTGTTCATCGGCAACCGCCGCCAGCTCGCGCAGATTATCGATGATACGCGCACGATCGGCGCTTCTGCCGACGCAGACGTTGATCCATTTTGCGCCAATCATACTGGCAAAGCGGATGCGCTGGCTGAACTGCTCCACGGCATCCACGGCGCCCATATTCATCGTCGCCCCCAGCGAATGCGTGCCCAGCTGGTGTTTTTCCAGCAGCTCACGAATATGCTGCGCGTTTTCTGCACCAAAGAGCTCGGGCGGCATATCGCCCACGTAGCCCTGGTTATAGGCCAGCTCAACGTAATGAAACCCGGCTTTTTTTATTGTGCTAAAGGCGACGTCGGTATCAAGACCGTCGAACATCGCGGTATTTACGCCAATCACAAGTTTACTCATGGCCGATCCCTTCCTTTATGTAACAGAGCTGCCAGCGCTATTCTTGTCAGAATAGCCGATAAGCCAGCTCGCGTTTATCAGACCCGAACCTACGCCAGCAGCGCTTTCGCCTTAGCGACAACGTTCTCAACGGTGAAGCCGAACTCTTCGAACAGCAGCTCGGCCGGCGCAGACTCGCCGAAGCTCGTCATGCCGACGATAGCGCCGTTCAGGCCCACGTATTTGAACCAGTAGTCGGCGATACCCGCTTCCACCGCCACGCGAGCCGAAACCGCTTTCGGCAGCACCGATTCACGGTACGCCGCATCCTGCTTGTCGAAAGCATCGGTGGACGGCATGGAAACTACCCGCGCCTTCACCCCTTCCGCAGACAGCTGGTCCCACGCGGCAACCGCCAGCTCAACTTCTGAACCGGTGGCGATGAAGATCAGCTCCGGCTGGCCGGCACAATCTTTCAGCACGTAGCCGCCGCGGGCAACGTTCGCCAGCTGCTCTGCCGTACGCTCCTGCTGCGCCAGGTTCTGACGCGACAGGATCAGCGCCGTCGGGCCGTCGTGACGCTCAACCCCGTATTTCCACGCAATCGCCGATTCCACCTGGTCACACGGACGCCATGTGCTCATGTTCGGCGTCACGCGCAGCGAAGCCACCTGCTCGACCGGCTGGTGCGTCGGGCCGTCTTCGCCCAGACCGATGGAGTCGTGGGTGTAGACCATCACCTGACGCTGTTTCATCAGCGCCGCCATACGCACCGCGTTACGGGCATATTCCACGAACATCAGGAAGGTGGAGGTGTACGGCAGGAAACCGCCGTGCAGGGAGATACCGTTGGCAATCGCGGTCATCCCGAACTCACGCACGCCGTAGTGGATGTAGTTCCCGGCGGTGTTTGCGTTGATGGCTTTCGAGCCGGACCAGATAGTCAGGTTCGACGGCGCCAGGTCAGCTGAGCCGCCGAGGAATTCAGGCAGCAGCGGGCCGAAGGCTTCAATCGCATTCTGCGACGCTTTACGGCTGGCGATTTTCGCCGGGTTAGCCTGCAGCTTCGCGATGAACTCGTTCGCTTTCGCGCCGAAGTCTGCCGGCATCTCGCCTTTCATACGACGGGTGAATTCAGCCGCTTCCTGCGGGAAGGCGCTGGCGTAGGCCGCGAACTTCTCGTTCCAGGACGCTTCTTTCGCCTGACCGGCTTCTTTTGCATCCCACTGCGCGTAGATGTCAGACGGGATTTCAAACGCCGGGTGATGCCAGCCCAGCGCCTCGCGGGTCAGCGCGATTTCCGCGTCGCCCAGCGGCGCGCCGTGGGAGTCGTGGGTACCGGCTTTGTTCGGCGAACCGAAGCCGATGATGGTTTTGCACATCAGCAGGGACGGTTTGTCGGTCACCGCGCGCGCTTCTTCCACCGCGCGTTTGATGGCGTCGGCGTCATGGCCGTCCACGCCGCGCACCACGTGCCAGCCGTAGGCTTCGAAACGTTTAGCGGTATCGTCGGTAAACCAGCCTTCAACGTGACCGTCGATGGAGATGCCGTTGTCGTCATAGAACGCCACCAGCTTGCCCAGCTTCAGGGTACCGGCCAGGGAGCACACTTCGTGAGAAATGCCTTCCATCATGCAGCCGTCGCCCATGAAGGCGTAGGTGAAGTGGTCAACGATATCGTGGCCCGGACGGTTGAACTGCGCCGCCAGGTTTTTTTCGGCAATCGCCATCCCGACGGCGTTGGCAATCCCCTGGCCCAGCGGGCCGGTGGTGGTTTCAACGCCGGCGGTGTAGCCGACTTCCGGGTGGCCCGGGGTTCTGGAGTGCAGCTGACGGAAGTTTTTCAGTTCTTCAATCGGCAGGTCATAACCGGTGAGATGCAGCAGGCTGTAAATCAGCATCGAGCCGTGGCCGTTGGACAGCACGAAGCGGTCGCGGTCAGCCCAGGTCGGGTTGTTCGGGTTATGATTCAGGAAATCACGCCACAGGACTTCGGCAATGTCAGCCATACCCATCGGGGCACCCGGGTGGCCGGATTTGGCTTTCTGTACCGCGTCCATGCTCAGCGCACGAATAGCGTTCGCCAGCTCTTTACGCGATGGCATTGTCAGCCTCCTGTTTTTCCAGCAGCTCGCTGAGCATCACCTCCAGCTTTTGCTGGTCCTGAGCAAACAGGCGAATGCCTTCCGCCAGCTTATCGACCGCCATCGGGTCCTGATTGTGTAGCCAGTAAAACTCGGACTCAGTCAGCGGCGATGGCGGCACCTCGCCGGCCTGCGGAGGAACCAGCGCGACGGTAAGATCGCCCTCCATTCGGCTGAGCTCCTCCAGCAGCGCGGGGGCAATCGTCAGGCGATCGCAGCCGGCCAGCGCAATCACCTGCGCCGTTTTACGGAAGCTTGCGCCCATGATCACCGTCGGGTAGCGGTGCTTCTTATAGTAATCGTAAATATTGCGCACCGAGACGACGCCCGGATCGTTCTCCGCCGCGTCGTCTTCCAGCAGATTACGTTCGCGATACCAGTCGTAAATTCGCCCGACAAACGGCGAAATCAGCCATACTCCCGCTTCGGCGCAGGCGCGCGCCTGGGCAAATGAAAAGAGCAGCGTCAGGTTGCAGTGAATGCCTTCGCGCTCCAGCTCTTCCGCCGCCTTAATCCCCTGCCACGTCGAGGCCAGCTTGATCAGCACGCGGGAGCGGTCGATTCCGGCCTGCTCATACAAACGAATCAGCTTGCGCGCTTTCGCCACGCACAGCCCGCGATCGTAAGAGAGGCGGGCATCAACCTCCGTCGACACTTTTCCCGGTACCTGGCTCAGCAGCTCGAGGCCAATATTCACCGCCAGCTTATCGCCGGCGTTAATCAGCCGCGTTTGCGCCGTGCCGCCCTGTTCGCAGGCCCAGGCGATGGCCTGCTCGATCAGCGGGCGGTAAAGCGGCTGCGCGGCGGCTTTCAGTATCAGCGACGGATTGGTCGTTGCATCCTGCGGATGGTATTCACGGATAGCGGTGATATCACCGCTGTCCGCAACGACGGTGGTCACTTCTTTCAGTTTTTCCAGAATGGTCATCGTGATGACTCCTTTATTCATCTGCGCGGGTCGCACCGTCCGGGTGAACCAGCGTTTCGTAATAATCGATACGCTGCACCTTCGGCCCGGAGCGCCCGGCTTCAAACTCGGCAGCAAGCCAGGTATCGACCAGCATCAGCGCCAGCTCGCTGCCCACCACCCGCGCCCCGAGGGTCATAATTTGCGCATTGTTACTTTTGCGGGCGCGATCGGCGGAGTAAACGTCATGACACTGCGCGGCGCGAATGCCGGGCACCTTATTCGCTACAATCGCCATCCCGATGCCGGTACCGCAAAACAGGAGCCCGCGCTCAAAGGTGCCTTCGCGGATAGCCGAAGCCAGGTTAAAGGCGATATCCGGATACATCTGCTCATTTCCCGCCACGTCGTGGCTAAAATCAACGACCTCGATGTCCCGCTGCTGAAGATGTTCCTTTACCAGATTTTTAAGTCCGGTCGCAGCATCATCCGCACCGATTGCGACTTTCAACATTTCTCTTACCTCATAAATGACAGCGTTAGTATCAAACTTATGTTCAGAAGCCGCTCGTGTGATGGATTCAGGCTGGAATTCCCGGCCGCTTAACTGAACTAAAGTTCACTAGTTGTTCGTATGTAATAATGTTTAGCAAGAAAATGACGGCTTAAAAAGGGGATATTGCACAAAAAATAGCTTTATTAAGCAAATCACGACCGCGATCACATATCCACCCACTGAACATTTGATTGAATCATGTGATCTGATAGCGTTCATTTGTGATGGTACAAATGGCCAGAAACTGGCGGCTGGGAAACTAAATACAAATCATCTGGAGAAGACAAAATGAGCTGGATTTTTAACCGACCGTCAGACTTCGCAAAAGAAATGGTGGCGGGCTTCGTCAGCGCGCACGCGTCAATGGTGCGCCAGGTCCCCGGCGGGGTCGTGCGTAATACGCAAAGTCGGCCGGGCGGCGTGGCTATCGTCGTTGGCGGCGGATCCGGACACTACCCCGCCTTTGCCGGGCTGGTAGGCCAGGGCCTGGCTCACGGCGCGGCAATGGGCAATCTTTTCGCCTCCCCTTCCGCGCAGCAAATCTGCTCCGTCGCGCGGGCGGCCAATAACGGCGGCGGCGTGCTGCTGATGTTCGGCAACTACGCCGGCGACGTGCTTCATTTCGGTCTCGCCTGCGAACGGCTGCGCGCCGAGGGGATCCCCTGTGAAACCATGGCCATCACCGACGATATCTCCAGCGCGCCGCTGGCTGAAAAAGAGAAGCGCCGCGGCGTAGCCGGCGATCTGGTGGTGTTTAAAGCCGCCGCCGCCGCCGCAGAGCGCGGCGACTCGCTGGCCGAAGTGCTGGCTATTTCCCGCCGCGCCAACGAGCAAACGCGCTCGCTAGGCCTGGCCTTTAGCGGCTGTACCTTCCCCGGCGCGGAGCATCCGCTCTTTACCATTCCGGAAGGGAAAATGGGCTTTGGCATGGGGATCCACGGCGAACCGGGCATTAGCGAACTGGATACCGTTTCGTCGAACGAGCTGGCGAAAATGCTTACCGGCACTCTGCTGGAAGAGCGTCCGCAGGCTATCGCGCAAACCAAAGGCGCGCGTTTGGGCGTTATCATTAACGGTCTTGGCTCGGTGAAGTATGAAGAGCTGTTCGTGTTCTGGCATGACGTGCAGCCGCTGCTGCAGGATGCAGGCGTAGAAGTGACCGATATCCAGATCGGCGAGTTTGTCACCAGCTTTGATATGGCCGGAATGTCGATGACTTTCGTCTGGTTTGATGAAGAGCTGGAAGCCCTGTGGCTTGCCCCTGCCACCACTCCCGCCTTTAGCCGCGGCTCCGTCCTGCCGCACAGACCTCTCGATCCGCAGCAGCTGGTGCAGAGCGGCGAGGTCAATATCCCCCAGGGCAGCGCGGAATCGAAAGAAGTGGCCGTCAAGGTGATGCGGATAATTGACGCCGTCGCGCAAACGGTGATTGATAACGCCGAAGAGTTTGGCCGTATCGATGCGATCGCCGGCGATGGCGACCACGGCATCGGTATGGAACGCGGCGTCGTTGCCGCCCGCAGCGCGGCGAAAAAGGTGCTGGAACGGGGTGCCGGAGCCGGTGCCCTGCTACAATTCGCCGCTGACGCCTGGGCAGATGAGGCCGGCGGCACCTCTGGCGCCATCTGGGGCGTGATTCTCAATACGCTGGGTATCACCATCGGCAATCATGAAAAACCTGACGCCGCGCGAGTGGCGCTGGCCATCTCCCAGGCCAACGCCGGGGTGATGCATTTTGGCAAAGCCAAACCCGGCGATAAAACCCTGGTCGACGTGCTGCTGCCGTTTAGCCAGGCGCTGAGCGCGGCAACGGAAGAAGGACTCTCTCTCGCGCAGGCCTGGGACAAAGCCGAGCGCGTCGCCCGCCAGAGCGCGCAGGATACCGCCCAGCTGTTGCCGAAAATCGGCCGCGCCCGCCCGCTTGCGGAGCGCAGCCTCGGCACGCCGGACGCCGGCGCGGTATCGCTGGCGATGATCATCGCCGCGGTGGGCGCCTGCATGAGCGATAATACTGAAACTGAAGAACCCCGGGAGAACGTATGCCCCTAAGCCCCATCGTCGGCACCAGCCATAAAACCTATTTTGGCTATGGCCAAACCCAGGAATGGTGCCAGCAGGTTGCCGAGCTGCTGCGCCGGCAGCCGGCAGAGCAGACGGCGCGGCTGCAGCTGTTCACCTTTCCGGCGATGCCGGCGGTCGCGGCGGCGCTGCGCTGCTTTGAGGGAACGGCGATGGCCACGGGAGCGCAGAATATCTGCGCCGCCCCGCCCGGCGCCTGGACCGGCGAAAGCAGCGCCGCCATGCTGCAGGAGATGGGCTGCCGCTACGTCGAGCTCGGCCATGCCGAACGGCGCCGCCACTTCGGCGAAACCACCGGCATCATCAACCAGAAGATCGATATGGCCTATGCAAGTCATCTCACCCCGGTCATTTGTATTGGCGAAGACCAGCAAATGAGCGCCGAAGATGCCGCCGCTTACGCTATCGGCCAGGTGCAGGAGCTGCTGGCGCACCGCGGAGACGGCGCGCTGCCGCCGACGATTTTCGCCTGGGAGCCGCAGTGGGCCATTGGTGCGCCAAAGCCTGCCAGCGACGACTATATCCGCCACGTCTGCCGCGAGCTGCGTACGCATTTGCGGCAAAATTACGGCCCACAGTTTCAGGTTATCTACGGCGGAAGCGCGGGCCCCGGCCTGCTCAGCCGCCTGTGGCCCGACGTTGACGGAATTTTCCTCGGCCGTTTTGCCCACCAGCCTGAAGCCTTTGCGTCAATTCTTGCCGAAGCACAGAAGATAGCGGCCGACCGCCCGGAGAGCTAGCCGCCCTTTCTGAAGCGCGACGGGACTCACGGAGGACCGTCGCGCTTACCCTGCTTGAGCTAAAAACGTTTCTGATATACTTTCAGCAAATGTTCACCCCCTAAACATTAATCTATCGCGTGGAGAAAGCAGCCGAATGGAAAAATCGAGCGCGTCCCAGGAATATGAGCTACTGACCGAGATTGCCGTAGCCTATTACTGTGATGAGATAACGCAGGAAGAGATTGCCAACAAATTTGGCTTCTCGCGTATTAAGGTCGGACGTCTGCTAAAACGAGCAAAAGAAGAAGGGATCGTCGAGATCAACGTCCGCTACCACCCGATCTTCAGTACCCAGCTTGAAAAGCAGCTCAAAGATCGTTTCCCCATCAGCCGCGCGCTTATCGCCCTCGACCATAACGATGAAGAGGAGCAGCGTCGCCAGGTTGCCACCCTGGTCTCCAGCCACCTCAACAATATGCTGAAAGATAACGTGGTGGTGGCGGTGGGTCAGGGTCGCAACGTGGCGGCGGTCGCGGAATTCTCCGGCACCATCCAGGCGCGCGACTGTCGCTTTATTTGCGGCATCGGCGGCACCCATCGGCCGGGCGATATCATCAACGCCGATCATATCAGCCGCCTGCTGGCGAAGAAATTTGGCGGCAGCAGCGAGTCTCTGTACGCGCCGGCCTATGTCGAAAACATGCAGTTAAAAGAGCTGCTGCTGCAGAACGGCACCATTAAAGAGACGCTCGATCGCGCCCGCAAGGCCGATATTGCCCTGGTTGGCATCGGCGATATGAACGAAGAAAGCTACATGGTGAAGCTGGGCTGGTTCACGCCGCAGGAGATCAACGACGCCAGTATTAACCAGGGCGTCATCGGCGACGTAGCCGGTTACGACTTCTTCAACTCCCGCGGCGAGCACGTCAACACGGTGATGGACAACCGCGTGATTGGCCTGAGCGTTGAAGAGCTCAAGCAGATCCCCTGCGTGATTGCGATTGCGTCTGAAAATACCAAAGCGATGGCGATTATGGGCGCGCTGCGCACCGGGGCAATCGATATCATCGCCACCAGCGCCCGCAACATTCGCACGATTTTAAGCATGAGCCAGTAATCCGTCGGGCTGCCCGCTAGCCCGACATATTACGCTTCCGGGTCATCAGAACAGGCGGAAGCGGTATTCAACGATCGCTTCTGAAGCCAGCGTGTGGGTTCGGGTGTAGCGGCCGTCGGTCAGCACCGGCGTTTTTCCGCTGCTTTTGTACGACCAGCCCGGACCAAACATCACCCATACCGTCAGGTTCTTAAACAGCGGGTCGGAAGGAACCCAGCGGCTGAAGGCGTTAATTTCACCGCTGCGCACGTGATTGCCCCGGTAGTTAAACCGGGCAATGTTGCCGGCCAGGCCGATCGCCAGCTGCGGAGTCAGCTGGTAGTCTGAGATATTCGCCAGCACCAGCTCTCCGTCGCGCATGTAGTCGTCGCCCGCGTAGGCCATTGAGATAAACGTGCCGCGGGAGTTTTTGCTCATATGCCGCGGGTAAAAACCCACCTCGTTCGCTTTTTTAGCGTCGGTATAGCCGATGCCCCATTTGCTGCTCCAGCGCTCCGCTTTCCACGTGGCGTCAAGGGCAAAATGGCGGGCGTTATTATCGAAGTCACGCCTGTTCGCGGGCATCGCGCGATATTCATCAAGAGCATGGGTCGCGTATATCTGCGTACCGATATTCAGAGGCGCTATCGGCCTGAGATTGGCAAACAGCAGGTGGCGGCGCAGATAGTTATCGCTTTCGCCATAGCCATACTGCAGATCCAGATAGCGGCTTTTCCACAGCAGCTCGCCGCTGGCCAGGTGGTTAATCTCGCGCCCGGCGTTGGTCTGGAAATGCTTCTTGTCAGGCGAGTTGCGATCCATCGAGTTTTCCACGTACGCGCCGCGCAGCGTCAGGCCGTCATAGCTCAGAGAGCCGCTCCAGCCGGAGTAGGTGGTCGGCGACAGCCGCGTCGAGGTCGAGATGACGCCATAGTTTTTCAGCACCTGCCAGCCCCAGCGGGCGTTAAGCCGCATATCTGCGATGCTATACTTCAGCTTCAGGTTGCGCTGGCCAAATTTGGAGAAGCCTTCGGCATTACCTTTATTATTACCGGTACCGTTATTGTAAAGCACGCCGCGCGAGTTAAAGTAATCGCTGGCTCCCAGCTTGACGGCGCTATAATAGACAACATCGGCCCCAAGCGTATCGTAAAAATAACCCGACTGATAATCGACGGCGACTCCCTGCCCCCACGCATTATGTACGTGCTTAGGATTTGAGTTCTCTTCCTTAAGATATTTCCAGTAGTTTTTTAACGATAACGTCATTTGTGAATCACGAAAAAACGGTTCGTTAATAAGGTCGTTTATTGCCTTGAAATGCTGCGTCTCTTCATTATTATCGACGCCCCAGGCGGTAGCTGAAGCGCTAAGCGCGATAAGCGCTGCGGTAACGCGAGTCAGATTCATATGATATCCCAGAGTAGGGCCGCACCCCGTCCTTACCGATTCAGGGTAATAATAAGTGGGCGGCCAAAAAAGCGTGCCGTAAGCGTTATTTTATTTTTCGTCGAGCGCCTTTTTTCCGGCCTCAACGTATTTTAACGAACCGATGTCAGCTACCCGATAGCGGCCGTTCTGATAGGTAATTTTGACTACCGCCGCGTTGGCTAAAGGCTTATTTTTTGCCGGATCGTCAGTCAGGTCGGAGATCATTATCTGCATCGCCGTTCCGGATGAAATCGCCAGAATATTTTTATCACCGCTGGCTTTCGCCTTCGCAAGAATGGTCGCCAGCGCCGCCTGGACGCGACTCTTCACCTGGTCGTAGTTCTCCGCCATCCCCTTGGGATCGGCGCTGGCGAGAGCGTTCTGGCTATCGCGCACCGACAGCGTACCGGCCTTCATCTCCCGGTACAGCGCCGCAGCGTCGGCCAGCCCCAGCTGACGGGCTCCCGCCGCGGCCATATCCCGATTCAGGCCGCCCTCGAACCCGCCGAAGAACGCTTCGCGAAGCCCCACCAGCTCGGTCGGTCGATAGTTGGCGATCCCCGCCTGCGTCAAAATAACCGCCATCGTTTCGCGCTGCCGCCCGGCATCGCTGGTGTAGAAACTGTCGAATTGAATCCCCCTGAGCCCTTCGCCTAAATAACGCGCCACCCGCAATCCGTCCTCGGTTAGCGGGGAGTCGGCCCATCCCTGAACGCGGTCAAAGGTATTAAGCAGCGTTTTCCCATGACGGGCAAAATAGATATTTACCGTATCATCCTCAGCGACCGGTGTTTTATTTTCCGCAGCCGAGGTGACGCTACTGGCAACCACTATTAAAGCTAACAGCCATCTTTTCATGTTATATCCCTTCGTTATCCATACCTGTAATGAAAACAAAAAAACCTACGTTCAATAGCGAAAGTGATGATCACCGCTTCCGCTATCTGACGTAGGTTTTGCCTGTATACACAGTAACAATCCAATTATGGCGACAATATCATCAATGCGGAGTAACGCCACTCTCTTTTATGGGGCAAATTAATAAATGTGATCGCACGCATATCCAGCAGGCTTAGCGCAATATATTTAATCCAATATTCATACATCGACTAATAAGCCCCATACAGAAACATAACCTGCCGCAGAAAATCCCCTGTGGCGAACATCGTTAATAACAGCTTTATTTATTGAAGCCGCTCACAAAAAATAGTCTTTCCCTGGACGATGGCCGCATCCTGGCGTATTTTCGTGGCTATCCGGGATTGTTACTGAACGCAGGCAAAACCTAAGATACTTGTCGCAGCAGCGCTGCGGGCAGGAGTCTTAGGTTTTTTTTTGCGCCCGATTCAGGCCCTTCCATCAAATGCAAGGATACAAAGTGAAAACAATAATCCTCACCGCCGCTCTGCTCTCCACCGTCGCCTTCGCCGCCGAAGCGGCCCGGCCCGCGCTGAAAATACTGATCGTCAACGACGACGGCTGCGAATCGCCGGGCAGCACCTCGCTGCAGGACAAACTGGCAGCCAAAGGCTACGACGTCTGGATGGTCGCCCCCGCCACCAACCAAAGCGGCATAGGTTCCGCCATCACCTTTAAAACCGGCAAGATCTTCGACTTACAAAAGGTCGCCGACAGGCGCTACTGCTTCCCCGGCACCCCGGCGGACGCCGTTGACTTTGGGCTTCGCGGCCTGCTGAAGGACGCTCCGCCGGACCTGGTTATCTCCGGAGTTAACGACGGCCCCAACACCGGCATGGCGCAGGTGAATTCCGGTACCGTCAGCGCCGCCGCCCGCGCCGTGCGCTACGGCATCCCGGCGATCGCCGCCAGCATCGGCTACATCTTTAGCGCAGAGGAGATGAAAAACGGCTGGCCGGCCACGCATAAATACTGGCCGGAGTCGGTCGATTACGTCGTCGGCGTGGTCGATACCCTCAGCGCCAAACGTACCCCGGACGCTCCCGTCTTACCCAAAGGGTCCGGGCTGAGTATTAACTATCCGCCGCTGGCAAAAGCCGATATCAAAGGCGTGCGCTACATCGATAACGAAGCGTTCCCGACGCCGCAGATCGGCTATGAGCTAACGGCCGATGGCAAGGCGAAACAGACCCTAAACCCGGCGGCGCTCGCTCCAACCCTGGACGACACCGACTCCGGCTGGCTCAACAAGGGCTATATCACCTATACCCTTTTTGACGGCTCGTGGAACGCCCCGCAGTTTACCGCCCGCTACCAGGCGCTGTTAGGCCAGTGACGACCGTCATCACCGCCCGCCCTGAGCGGAAAAAAGCTCGATAGGTTAAAAAACAGCGGAAAAGGAGCACGAAGTGAAGAGGAAGTTATAAATACGGCACTTACCATATTGTTTTTCAATATATAACGTGGTGCTAATGTCTGTACTCAGAAGCTTTCTCTTCTTCCTCGGCGCGGCCTTCGCCTCCGCCGTCGCGGTGCTCTGCCTGTGGATGGACGTGCGGGTCTTTGATAACAATATTGCGGAAATATCGCTCACCGAAATAGTGCAGGAACTGGTGCTGATGACGATCGTGCTGATTCACTTCTGGCTGGCGAAGAGATATACGCTTCTGCGCTACTGTAATATTCTCGTCGGCGGCTTTTTCCTCGCGATGCTGATTCGTGAACTGGATGCGGCCTTCGATCTTATTTCCCACGGTAGCTGGGTCTGGTTTGCCCTGTTCTCCACGCTCTGTACGCTTATTTATCCGCTAATCCATTTCCGTCAGACCCTCGCGCAGCTGGCGCAATATACCCGCACGCCCTGGTACGGGATGATGCTCAGCGGCCTGCTGGCGGTGCTGGTCTTCTCGCGTCTGTTCGGCATGCACGGCCTGTGGTTCGCCATCCTTGCCGAGGATTACGCCCGGGCCGTGAAAAACGCCGTCGAAGAGGGCAGCGAGTCGTTTGGCTATATGCTGTGCCTGACGGCATCAATCGGCTACTACTGCTATTTTCGCTATCTCGCCCGCACTTCGGCAACGGCCAGCGCCTGATCGCGCGCGTCCCCGGGGCAACGCCGCAATGCCCCGGCGGCCCTTAATAGTTCCACTTCGGCCTGGCGACGGTATTCTTCTTCAGTAAATTACGAAACTCTTTCAGATAGGGCTCGTTGCTGCGCCCGCGTTTGCAAATCGCCGAGAACGGCGACTGGAAGCCGAACTCGTTGGGCAGCAGCACCCGCAGCCGGTTCTCCTTGATCCACGGCCAGGCGTAGTGTTCCGGGAGATAGCCGATATATTTCCCCGACAGGATCAGCAGCAGCTGCGCATCGACCGTCTCCACGGTGGCGCTGCCTTTACTGAAACCGCGCCGCCGCAGATCGCTGGTATTCCAGTAGCTGCGGGTCACCAGCGGGCACTGGCTGATGTGCTCTTTATCAAGCTGGCGGCTGAAGAACATCGGGTGCAGGTCGCTGCAGTAGAGCCAGTGCTGCTCGCGATAGAGCGGCTCGCTGATGATGTTATGCACCTGGGAGTTGTAGCTGCCGATAGCCAGATCGATATGGTTGTTGAGCACGCCGTTCAGCTGCTCCGCCGGAGTGCGGATAATCAGTTTGATATGCACGTGGGGAAACTTATCGCTGAAGCTGCGCAGCACCACCGGCAGCGACAGCGCGGTTTCGGTTTCAATCGAGTCGAGCGTCGAGATGCAAATCGTGCCGCTGTGCTCGCCCTTCAGCAGCGCCGACTGGCGTTCCAGCTCGTTCAGCTCGCTTAGCACCCGAATCGCCTGCTGTAAAAACTGCTGCCCTTTCTCGGTCAGCGCAAAGCCGCCGCGCCCGCGCTGGCACAGGCTAAACCCCAGCTGGCCTTCCAGCTGAGACATCGCGTTGCTGATCGCCGACACGGAAATCCCCAGCTCCTGCTGGGCTCTGCCGTAGCTTTCAAGGCGGGCCACCGCCTCAAAAATCTGCAGTTGGCGAATGTTAAGGCTGCCGTCGTTGAGCATGATTAGTTCACCATTAAATGAACTAAGTATTTACAGCAGACGATTTAAAGTCCAGCACATCTTTCGCACTATCACCTTATCGAGCATTTGTGTGTCAGATTCAGGAGCTGAAATGGATAACGTCTTTCATCAACCGCAGGGTGGCAACGAGATGCCGCGTTTCGGCGGCCGCGCAACGATGATGCGACTGCCTTTTATCGAAGATTTACAGGGGCTTGATGCGGCTTTCGTTGGCATCCCGCTGGATATCGGCACGTCGCAGCGGTCCGGCACCCGCTACGGACCGCGCTATATCCGCGCCGAATCGGTGATGATTCGTCCCTACAACATGGCAACCGGCGCGGCGCCTTTTGAATCGCTATCGGTGGCCGATATCGGTGACGTACCGATAAATACCTACAGCCTGCTCAAATCGGTGCAGATCATCGAGGATTACTACACCGGTTTAAATAGTTTTCCGCTCATCCCGCTGACCCTCGGGGGAGACCACACCATCACCCTGCCGATTCTCCGCGCCCTGACCAAAAAACATGGCCCGGTCGGGCTGATTCATGTGGATGCCCACACCGACACCAACGATGACATGTTCGGCGAGAAAATCGCCCACGGCACCACCTTCCGCCGCGCCGTCGAAGAGGGGCTGCTGGATCTTAAACGGGTGGTGCAGATTGGCCAGCGCGCCCAGGGTTACGCCGCCGGCGACTTCCAGTGGGGCGTCGACCAGGGCTTTCGTCTGGTGCAGGCGGAGCAGTGCTGGCACCGGTCGCTGGCGCCGCTAATGGCGGAGGTTCGCCAGCAGATGGGCGCAGGCCCGGTCTATCTCAGCTTCGATATCGACAGCCTCGACCCCATCTGGGCGCCCGGCACCGGCACCCCGGAAGTCGGCGGCCTGACCTCCATTCAGGCGCTGGAGATCGTCCGCGGCTGCCGCGGCCTGAACCTGATTGGCTGCGACCTGGTTGAGGTCTCCCCGCCTTACGATATCAGCGGCAACACCTCCCAGCTGGCGGCCAACCTGCTGTATGAAATGCTCTGCGTCCTGCCGGGCGTGAAATATCCATAGGGGATTCAGAATGCAGCCAACCATGCAGCTCAAGGTTTTTCGCACCCTCTGGGGCGTGACGACCCCGTGGCAACAAACCCTCAGCGAGCTAAAAAGCGTCGGCTGCTGCGGCATCGAGGCGCGGGTCCCGCTGAGCGCCGATGAGCGGCAGACGCTGGCCCGGCGCCTGCAGGAGTCCGAACTGGAGTATATCGCCATCCTCTTCAGCGGCGGCGGCGTGATCCCGGCGCAGGCCGAAACGCCGCTCCAGCATCTGGAGCGCTTAAAAAGCCGCTTTGCAGAGGCAAAGACGCTGAATCCGCGCTTTGTCAATCTGCTGGCCGGCAACGACCGCTGGCCGCTGGCGCAGCAGGTGGATTTTCTCGGCCGGGCCCACGAGCTGGCCGCCGCCAGCGAACTGATCTGCAGCTTTGAAACCCATCGCGCCACCTCGCTGTATAGCCCGTGGCTGACTCTGGAAATTATCCAGCAGCTGCCGCAGCTGCGCTTTACCGCCGATATCAGCCACTGGCTGGTGGTGAGCGAGCGTCTGCTGGATGACCCCTGCGATGATTTCAGCGCCTTTATCGACCGCGTGCACCACGTCCAGGCCCGCGCCGGCTACGACCAGGGGCCGCAGGTGCCGCACCCGGCGGCGCCGGAATATCAGGCCGCGCTGCAGTTTCAGCAGCGCTTCTGGCAGCAGGTCTGGCAGTCGCAGCGCCGGCGCGGGTATCAGCAAACCACGTTGACGCCTGAGTTTGGCCCTGACGGCTATCTGCACCACCTGCCGTTCACCAACGTCCCGGTGGCCGATCTGTGGTCGCTGAATGCATGGATGGCGAAACATGAACAGCAGCATTTCGCCGAGTTTTTATCGCTAACCGAAAAGGATCTGTCGTAATGAGCGTCGCAAAAAGTTCTTTCACTGAGTTACCGACCATCGATATCAGCGATCTGGCCAGCGACAGTCTGGCAAAACGCCAGGCCGTCGCCGACACCATCGGCAAAGCGGCGCGGGAAGTCGGCTTTTTCTACATCACCGGCCACGGCATTGCCCCTGAGCTGATCGCCGGGATCCGCACGGCGGCCAAACGGCTCTTCGCCCTGCCGATGGATCAAAAGATGCAGTACTACATCGGCCACTCCCGCAGCCACAAAGGCTACGTCCCGGAAGGGGAAGAGATCTACGGCTCCGGTAAACCGGACCACAAAGAAGCGTTTGATATTGGCTTTCAGGCCGCGGATGACCACCCGTTTGTGCTGGCCGGCACGCCGCTGATTGGCGCCAACGAGTGGCCGCAGCTGCCCGAGTTTCAGTCCCGGGTGCTGGCCTACTATGAAGCCGTATTTGCCCTCGGCCATCGCCTGTTTGACGCCTTCGCCCTCGCCCTTGGCCTGCCGGAAGGGTATTTCAAGGCGATGGTGACCTGCCCGCCGTCGAAGCTGCGCCTGATCCACTACCCCTTTGACGCCAGCGCCGAAGACGTTCCCGGTATTGGTGCACACACCGATTACGAGTGCTTCACCCTGCTGCTCGCCGACCAGCCGGGCCTTGAGGTGCTGAATGAAGATAGCGCCTGGATCGACGCCCCGCCGGCGAAGAGCGCCGCCGGAGAAGAGGCTTTCGTGATCAATATCGGCGACATGCTGGAAGTGCTAAGCGCTGGCACATTTGTTGCTACAGCCCACCGTGTCCGCAAGGTGCCGCAGGAGCGCTACTCCTTCCCGCTGTTCTTCGCCTGCGATTACCACACCCTGATCCGCCCGCTGCCCAACTTTTTAACCGCCGGAGAGGCCAGCGACTATCAGGAACTGAGCATTGGCGAGCATATGTGGAGCCAGGCGTTGCAGACCTATCGCTACCTGCGCGAGAAGGTCAACAAAGGCGAGCTGCAGCTCCCGGAACGCGCCCGAGGCACCAACACCTTTGGTCATCTGAAAAAACAAGCCCAGCAAAAAACCGTAACTAACCCGTGAGGATACATGATGAAAAAAACGCTCCATAAGCTCTCGCGCCGTGTGGCTTTGGGCATCGCCGTCGCCGCCTGCTTTTCACCGCTGACCCAGGCGGCAGAACTGCTGACGGATGGCGTATTTAAAGTCGGGATGGAGGTGACCTATCCGCCGTTTGAATCTTACGACAGCAATAACAACATCGTCGGCCTCGACCCGGAATTCGCCGCGCTGATTGCCGAGCAGCTGAAGGCCAAACCGCAGCTGATCGATACCAAATTCACCAGCCTGATCTTAGGGATTGGCAAGAAATACGACGCGGTGATCTCCGGAATGTACATCACGCCGGAGCGCCTTAAACAGGCCGACGCGGTGCCTTACGCCTTATCCGGCGCGTCAATTATCGCCCTGAAGAGCGGCGAGATTCAGCCGAAAACGGAAGACGAACTATGCGGCGTCAAGGTCGGGCTACAGCAGGGCACCAGCTGGGTCGCCAGCCTGAAAAATCACTCCGACGAGTACTGTCTGAAAAACGGTAAGCCGGCGATTAGCATTCAGGAGTTCCCGACCGCCCCGGAAGTCTCCCAGGCCCTGATATCAAAAAATATTAGCGCGCAGTTAGAGATCGCTCCGGCGGCGCAAATTCTTGTCGATAAGAGCCGCGGGCGGCTGGCGATTAGCTCCACGCGGCTGGTCTATCCCCTGCCGCTGGGGATTTATGTCAGCAAAGGCAATAGCGAACTGGTGGAGGCGATTAAATCGACGTTAGCCACCTTAAAAGCCAACGGCAAATATGACGCCATCATCAAAAAATACAATTTAGAACGCATCGATTAAATACGATCAAGCCAATGCGCAACAGGAGTCGGTATGGAGTTCGATTGGGGATACTTTTTCTCGTTATTTAGCATTGGGGCATTCTGGCAGGCGTGCGTTACCGTCATCGTCGTCAGTTCATTGTCGTGGTTTATTGGCCTGGTATTAGGTTTTCTTTTAGCCTGCGCGAAGCTCTCCGGCCCGCGCTGGCTGAAGGTTCCCGTCGAACTCTATATTTGGTTTTTCCGCAGCGTGCCGCTAATGGTGCTGCTGGTGTTTGTCTATAACCTGCCGCAGCTGTTTCCGGCCACCCAGCCGCTGCTCGGCATTCCGTTTATTGCCGGCCTGGTCTCGATGACCGTCACCGAGGCGGCCTATATGGCGGAAATTCATCGCGGCGGTTTAATTTCAGTGGCGAAAGGACAAAGCGAAGCCGGCCACGCCTTAAGCTTCAGCTTTATCGGCATTCAGCGCCTGATTATTATCCCGCAGGCGTTTCGCATCTCGCTGCCCACGATGATTAATGAATACATCACCATCATTAAACTCAGCTCGATTTTGTCGGTGATCTCTTTACCGGAACTGCTGCTCACCGGCCAGCGGCTGTACGCGCAGAACTTCCTCGTGATGGAGACGCTGCTGGCGGTGGCGGTGTACTACGTAATGGTGGTGACGGTATTTACCTGGCTGTTCCGGGCGCTGGAAAACCGGCTCGATATTCAGCAAAAGCGCCCGCAAACCTTCAACGACGCCGAATGCGAGACCCTGCGCCAGAGCCTGAAAGCGCCGCCGCAGGCGGCGAAAGCCGAACCCGCCAGCGGCAACCCGCCGGCTCTCGATCTGCGGGCGATCGAAAAATCCTGGGGCCAGCATCAGGTGCTGAAAGGCATCGATCTGAAGGTCGATAACGGCGAGGTCATCAGCATCATCGGGCCATCCGGGTCGGGCAAAACCACCCTGATCCGCACCATCAACGCCCTGGAAAGCATCGATGGCGGGGAAATTATTCTCTACGGCGAAGATTACCTGAAAGGCGCGGCGATCGTCGATAAGCCGCAGATGCGCGCCGGCGTGCGCCGTATCGGCATGGTTTTCCAGGGCTTCAACCTGTTTCCTCACCGGTCGGTGCTCGACAACGTCATGCTCGCCCCGCTGTATCACAAGCTGGTCGATCGCCGCGTGGCAAAAGAGCAGGCCCTCTATCTGCTGGATCGCGTCGGGCTGCTGGCCCACGCCGAAAAATACCCCTGGCAGCTCTCCGGCGGCCAGCAGCAGCGCGTTGCCATCGCCAGGGCGCTGGCCTTAAAACCGGACATCATGCTGTTTGACGAACCCACCTCGGCGCTGGACCCGGAGCTGGTTGGTGAGGTGCTGAAGGTGATTCAGTCTCTCGCCCGCGAAGGGATGACGATGCTGATCGTGACCCATGAGATGGACTTCGCGTTATCCATTTCCGACCGGGTGGTGATGATGGAAAACGGCGTAGTGGTGAGCGATGTGCCTCCCCGGCGCATTCGCGACGGCGCCAGCGATCCGACACTGACCCGCATCCGTGAATTTATGGGAGTACAATAAATGGCTACTGAACGTGAACTGCGCCAGGATCTGGCCGCCGCCTACCGCCTGGCGGCGCTGTTTGGCTGGGAAGATACGCTCTATACCCACTTTTCGGTGCGCCTGCCGGGCGACGGCGAACCGCGGTTTCTGATTAACCCGTTCGGCATGATGTTCGATGAAGTGACCGCCAGCAATCTGATTGTCGTCGATATGCAGGGCAAGGTGGTGGAAGGCCACGCCCCGGCTAACTCGGCCGGTTTTACCATCCACAGCGCGGTGCATATGGCGCGGGAGGATGCCCACTGCGTGATCCACACCCATACGCTGCCGGGGATGGCGGTCGCCGCCTGTCAGGATGGCCTGCTGCAGCTTAACCAGATCAGCACCGAGTTTTATCAGCGCGTCGGCTATCACCCGTATGAAGGCGTGGCGTTTGACCTCGACGAACGCGAGCGTATTCAGCGCTCGCTCGGGGATAATATCGCCATGATTTTGCAGAGCCACGGGCTGCTGTCGGTCGGGCGCAGCGTCGCCGATGCGTTTTGCATCATGTACTACCTCAACCGCGCCTGCGAAATTCAGATGGCCGCCGCCCAGCTCGCCCAGCTCAGCCCGATTCACCTCATCCCGGCGCACCTGAGCCAGCACGCTTGCGAACAGCTGATGGGCGTGGAGCACGAGCGCCAGCAGGTCTGGCAGGCGTGGCTGCGCCGCCTTAACCGCCTCGACACCTCTTATAAAGACTAACGCCTATGCCGAACCTGACTATCGTTGTCGACTGCAACGACCCAAACTACGCCCGCGAGATTTGCGACGCGCTGCACCTTTTTCCCCACGTGACGGCGGTCCTGCCCGACCATCCGGCGGCAGGTCGCGCGGAGTATGCCAGCTGCTGGTTTCCCGACCCTCAGCTGCTGGCCCGCTCGCCGGAGCTAAAACTCATCCAGGCCGCTTCGGCCGGGGTCGACCATCTTCCCGAAGAGGTGTTCGCCAGCCAGGTTCCGCTATGCCGGGTGGTGGATGAAGATTTTCGTCACGGGATGTTCGAATATGCGCTGTGGGGCGTGCTGTGGTTTCAGCGCCACTTTGACCGCGCGCTGGCGCATCAGCGCGAGCGGGTGTGGCAGGCCTACCCGCAGCGGGCCGCCGGCGATTTTCACGTCGGGGTGATGGGGCTCGGTGAAATCGGCGGCTACATCGCCGCTCGCCTTGCCGGGCTGGGGTACTGCGTCTCCGGCTGGGCGCGAAGCGAAAAGCGCCTGGCGGGCGTGCGCTGCTACCACGGCGATGCGCAGGCCGCTGATTTCCTGGGCGAACTGGACGCGCTGATCAACGTGCTGCCGCTCACCGAGCAGACCCGCGGCATCCTCGCGCAGCCTCTGCTCGACCAGCTCCCGGCCGGAGCGGTGCTGATCAACTGCGGACGCGGCGAGCATATGGTGAATCACGATGTGCTGCAGGCGCTGGACAGCGGCCGGCTGGCGGGCGCGGTGCTGGACGTCTTCCCCGTCGAACCGCTGCCGGACGCCGATCCGCTGTGGTCGCATCCGCGGGTGGTCATCACTCCGCATATCGCCTCCATCGCCCCGGCGCAGGTGATCGCTCGCCAGCTGCTGGAAAATATTCAGCGCCTGCAGCAGGCGCTGCCGCTGAAAAATCTGGTCAATAAACAGATGGGCTATTAACACCTTGCAACCTCTGTCTCCGCCCGGCGCGGGCGTCAGCTGCTACGCTTAATGGTCTGTTGCTCACACAATAAGGCCAAGGTTATGAAGATTGATTTATCGGGGAAAGTCGCGCTGGTCACCGCCTCCACGGCGGGCATTGGTTTTGCTATCGCCAAAGGGCTGGCGGCCAGCGGCGCGGAGGTGGTGATTAACGGGCGCAGCGAACGCAGCGTTAACGCGGCCATCTCCCGCTTACAAAACGAAGTTCCTGGCGCCAGAACGCGTCCGGCGGTCGCCGATCTGAGCGGCGTGCAGGGCGTGAATCAGCTGCTGCAGGCGCTGGTCGGCATCGATATTCTGGTCAACAACGCCGGCATCTATGGCCCGCAGGATTTTTATGAAACCGATGACGAGACCTGGGAAAACTACTGGCAGACCAACGTGATGTCCGGCGTGCGCCTGGCGCGCGCCCTGCTGCCGGCGATGGTGCAAAAAGGCTGGGGCCGGGTGGTGTTTATCTCTTCGGAATCGGCGCGCAACATTCCGGCGGACATGATTCACTACGGGGTGACCAAAACCGCCCAGCTGTCGCTGGCGCGCGGGCTGGCGAAATACGTCGCCGGCAGCGGCGTCACCGTCAACAGCGTGCTGCCGGGCCCCACCCTTTCCGACGGCTTTGCCGAAATGATGAAAGAAGAAGTCGCCAGGACCGGGAAACCGCTGGAGCAGCTGGCGAAAGAGTTTGTCATGGCCCATCGCCCCGCGTCGGTGATTCAGCGCGCGGCATCGGTGGAAGAGGTGGCGAATATGGTGGTGTACGTCTGCTCGACCCAGGCCTCGGCGACCTCGGGTGCGGCGCTGCGCGTTGACGGCGGCGTGGTGGACGATATCGTCTGATGACGCGACGCCCGTCCGCCGGCTAGCGGTCGGGCGTTTTTGACGACTCTTTTACGGTGGTCATTTCGTACTTACCCTCAGGATCCATCGCGTTGACCGCTTTTTGCAGCTCCGCCAGCGCAAACTTGAGGGAGGCAACCTCCTCTCGCAGCGCCTGCACTTCCTGTTCCTGAGTGGTACCCCGGCTGGTTTTGGGGAACGCTTCGAAGACGTCCTCTTCGAAAAACATACGAACCTGACGATTATCAACGTTGACCAGCTGGTACTTCAGCCGGCCGCTGTTGATCGCGTTATAGATAGTTTTACGACTCACCATCGCTAACTCTATGACGTCGCTGATTCGTAACATCTTGTCCCTCTTCGCTTCCGGCATCACCGTATTGAGCTCATCAATTTATCTTACTGCGTGACGATGGCATCGGTGAACACTTTTGCAATCTCCTCTGGCGTCATTTTAACGATTTCGTTAACGCGATCGCTATCGGCCAGTAAGGCGAACAAGGATTGAATAATTGCCACCTTTTCGCAAGTTTTATCAATTGCCATCATCACCACGATCTGCGGAACTACCGCCTCCTCAGGCTCATCGGTACGCTGGAACTCAACGCCCGCGAGGTTAATGCCAATGGCAAAACCGGTGCGGTTGACGTGCTCAAACTCGGTATGCGGGATGGCGACGCTGTGGGTCTCCATAAAAATCCCCGTCGGATAGACCTTTTCCCGCTCCAGCACCCCTTCGCTAAAGCTCGGCTTGACCAAACCATCGGCCTGCAGGCTTGCCGCCAGGCGGGTCAGCAACGCCGTCCGGCTGACCGCCTCGGTGAACTTCACCACGCGCTGTGCGCTAAACATCATTTGCCCACCTCTGCGTTCGCTTCAGCTATCTGCCCGTTTTCCTGCGCCAGCTTGCGGCGGTTCCACAGCACCAGGGCGATGGTGCACAGGGTCAGGATCCCCACGCCAATCTCTTTTAAATGGAAGCTCTGGATGATAGCCCACGGCAGCATCGCTCCGGCGTAATCCACGCTGCTGATGCTGGTGGTGCCCTGCGGCAGAGAGAAGCCGGTACTCACCGCCGTGCTGGTGACGATCGGCGCCAGGTTGGTGCCGATCAGCAGCGCCAGGCTGAGCGTCAGCAGACCGGTAAGCAGCGTGCGGAACATATCGCCACGGCACACCGCGGTAACCAGCACAAAGGCAAACGGCAGACCGGTTAACGAGGCGAAGGGCAGGAACTGGTTGCCCGGAATAATCGCCGCCAGCACCAGCATAATGGGGATCATCAGCATCGATACCGACAGCGTCACCGGATGGCCAACGCTGACCGCCGAGTCGAGGCCGATGGCAATTTTACCAAAGGAACCGGCGCGCGACTGGGCAATTTCCTGAATACGCTCGCTGATCGGATAGACCCCTTCCATCAGCATTTTAGCCATTCGCGGAATAATGGTCATCACCGCCGCCATAGTAATCGCCGTTTGTAAAATGGCCTTCACTTCAATACCGGCAATAATTCCCAGCAGCGCCCCGATAATTGCGCCAAGCGATGCCGGATCGCCGAGAATAGATAGCCTTTTCTGAATAACCTCGGTATCAATTTTAATATCGCGAATCACCGGAATACGATCGACAATCGCATTGACCAGCCATGCCGCCGGAACAAATGATGCGGAGAAACCGTGCGGCACGGAAATAGACGGCAGGTTCAGGTATTTTTCGACATCGCCGCTGGTACGGTCGGCAATAACCATCGTGATAATACAGTTAATCGCAGCTGCGAAAATACCCAGCCAGAGGCTATCGGTAATAATCGTGACCAGCGAACCGGTAAACGCGTGATGCCACAGGTTCCAGATATCGACGTTCAGCACCCGGGTGGTTTTGCTGTACAGCATCAGCACGTTAATAGCCACGCACACCGGAATGACCAAGGCGCCGACCCGCGTCCCCATTGCCACCGCCGCCGCAGCGGGCCAGCCCACGTCCAGCACGGTGAGGTTCAGGCCAAAGCGTTCCACCAGCGCATGGCTGACCGGCGTCAGGGAGTCGATCATCAGATTAACGGTAATGCTTAAGCCGATAAAACCAATCCCCACCATTAAACCAGCTTTAAGGGCTTTGCTGAGCGACAGACGTAATATCAGTCCGAGGATCATAAATATTAGCGGCATCATCACTGAAGCGCCCAGGCCCACAATATAATCAACAATAAACATGGCTTAACCCTCGGCGAGAATTAATTCTTTCACGCTGCTGAAAACTTTATCGGTGCCCATGCCGGTCAACAGCGGCAGAGCGTTAATAACCGGAACGGAAAGCGCAACGGGTGAAGTCGAGACAATAAAATCAATATCATCACGCGTTTTAGCTTCCGCCACGGTGCCTTGTGAAATACGCACCTTAGCGAGGAGATTTTCTTTTTTCAGGAACTCCTGCAGCTTGTTTAATGCAACGGTGCTGGTTGCTACGCCAGCGCCACAACAAATCATCATGTGTTTCATGAGTATTCCTCTCCGTTTTGGTTGAGAGGATTAAATCATGACGGCGGGTTAAGAATTGTGATCAGTGTGTAATTTTACACACTGAGTACACATAGAATGAGATTAAACACATAACACATTGATAGTAATTAATATTTATTTAAAGCGTCTCTTCTACCCCTTCACGCCGGTGGCCTGGATATAGCGCTGGGGCGAAACGCCCAGCTTTTTGCGAAACATGGCGATAAACGCGCTGGCGCTGGCGTAGCCCAGATCGTTTGCCAGGGTGCTCACCGCCACGCCGCGGGCCAGATTACACACCGCCTCCAGCAGGCGGATCTGCTGACGCCATTCGGAAAAACTCAAATGCGTCTCTTCGCGAAACAGCCGCGCCAGGGTCCGCTCGCTGGCCCCTACCTTTTGCCCCCACCAGGCAAGGGTCGCCGCGTGATCCAGCTCGCGACAAAGCGTATCGCACACCTGACGCACCCGGCGGTCGCTGGGCAGCGTCACGTGGCACAGGGCGCAGGCAGGCAAACGCGCAAGCTCGTCGCTCAGCAGGGCGTAAACCAACGCCTGCCGCTCCGCCGTCAGCCCCTCTTCGAAGCCGGCGGCGATAAGCGCTTGCAGCAGCGGCGTAGCGGACAGGCCGCGGCAGCGGTCGCCGAACTGTCGGGACGCCGGAGGCGTTAAATAGAGATTTTGCGTTACCACGTGGTCAACCGCCTGCAGGCCGTGCGGCAGGCCGCCAGGCAGCCAGATGGCGCGCCCCGGCGACAGCAGCCAGATATGCTGCGGGGTAACAATTTTCGCCACCCCGCGCAGCGGGTAGATCAGCTGCCCCTGTTCATGCTGATGAACCGGCTCTTCGCTGCCCGGGGTGTACTTCAGCTGGCGCAGCCCTTCAATCGAGTGCTGGGTTGTCATCTTCACCTGCCCTTTGTCTGATTCTCACCATTTGTGCTTACTGCTGCGTTTAGAGACAACTTTTGTCCGAATGGCGACATCCAGGTGACCAGTGGCGCCATTCTGCCACGGACGGTCTTCTCTTTTAAAGGTGAATAATTATCATTTCCATCCAATTCTAATAACAGTCGGAAATGCTATGAGACAGATTGGCAAGCTTTTCAGGGATAAACCGTTGAAAGTACTGGCATGTACGATCATCGCAGGATACAGCGGGCAGGCCTTCACTGCGGATAACGGGCAGGATAGCACAAAAGAACAGACGATGGTGGTCACCGCCGCTCCCGACGTCCAGGGGCAGGATGACGAAAGCAATATCGTCCCCCATAGCGCGACGGCGGCCAGCAAATCCAGCCAGCTGATTAGCCGCACCGCGCAAAGTATTGCGGTCGTCACCCAGGCGCAAATTGCCGCCCAGGCGGCGAAAACGATCCCGGAAGCGCTGCGCTACGTCTCCGGCGTCTCGTCGGAAAGCTCCGGGCCGGATACCCGCTTTGACACCATTCTGGTGCGCGGATTTGAAGCCGACGAGTATCTCGACGGCCTGCGCCTGCCGCGCGAAGCCTGGTGGAGCCGGCCGGCGTGGGACCCGTTCCTGCTATCGCGCATCGAAGTCGTCAAAGGTCCGGCCTCGGTGCTCTACGGCCAGGCTAACCCCGGCGGGATCGTCAACATGGTCAGCAAGACCCCGCAGGCCGAGCCCGGCGGCCAGGTGTACGTCACCGCCGGCAACAATAACCTGTTTGGTACCGGCTTCGATGCGACCGGGCCGCTGAACGATGATAAAACCCTGCTGGGCCGCGTTGCCGGCACCTTTTTCGATACCGAAACCCAGGTCGATCACACCCGCTATCAGCACTATGATATCGCCCCGTCGTTAACCTGGCAGCCGAGCGATCGCACCAGCCTGACGCTCCTGGCGCAGCTGCGCAAGGACCCGGACAGCGGCTTCTACAACCAGATGCCGGTCTCCGGCACGCTGACGCACAACCCGAACGGCCAGATCTCCTCCAGCTTCTACGGCGGACAGCCCGGCTTCGATAAATACGAGCGCAAGCAGGGCAGCATCGGCTACCAGTTCCGCCACGACTTCAACGATACGGTCACCTTCCGCCAGAACCTGCGCTATATCAGCAGCACCGGCGGCTACCTGATGGTCTATCCGTGGGGCGCGCACGCCGACGCGCCGCTGATTGACCGCTATTCGATGAACCTGAAAGAGACGATGGTCAACTTCGCGGTGGATAACCAGGCGGAATTCCATCTGCAAACCGGCCCGCTGAAGCACACCCTGCTGGCCGGTATTGACCGGATGCACAGCTCGGTGCGCAGCCAGTCCGGCTACGGCGACGCCAGCCCGATCAACTATCGCGATCCGGACTACAGCACCCCGGTGGAAAAGCCGCCTTTCGACAGCAGCACCCACTCGACGATGGATCAGACCGGCCTCTATTTGCAGGATCAGCTGGAGTGGAACAGCTGGATCATGAGCCTTGCCGGGCGCTACGACGCGGCGAAAACCAAAAGTACCGACCTGCTTACCGACGCCCGCAGCGAGCGTAACGACTACGCCACCACCGGCCGCGCCGGGCTGCTCTACCACTTCGATAACGGCCTCGCGCCCTACGTCAGCTACTCCACGTCGTTCGTGCCGAGCAGCAGCAGCGATTTCTACGGACGCGCCTTTAAGCCCACCGAAGGTAAGCAGTCGGAGATTGGCCTGAAGTACGATCCGGTCGGCCTCGACGCCCTGTTTACCCTCGCGCTGTTTAACCTGCGCGAAACCAACGTCGCTACGCCCGATCCCGATCACGCCAACTTCAGCGTGCAGACCGGCGAGATCCGCTCCCGGGGGATCGAGCTGGACGGGAAAATCAACATCACCCCGGCCTGGTCGGTGCTGGCATCCTGGGCCTTAACCGATCCGCAGGTCACCAGCGCCAACGACGGCAGCGAAGGCAAGCATCCGGTAGGGATTGCCCGCAACAGCGCCAAACTGTGGACGCAATATGCGCTCAGCGGCCCGCTGGACGGCTTCTCAATCGGCGGCGGCGTGCGCTACGTCGGCAGCAGCTACGCCACCACCGATAACAGCCTGAAGGTCCCGGCCGCCACGGTGTACGATGCGCGATTGGGCTATCAGTGGCGCGAGTGGGGCGTGGCGCTTAACGCCGCCAACCTGACCAACAAAACCTATCTCGCCTCCTGCCAGGATAACGGCTGCGAATATGCGATGAAACGTCAGCTGGTCGCCACCCTGAACTACAAGTGGTAACCATGCTTTCACGACGCAGGTTGTTAACTGCCGCCCTGCTGGCCCCCGCCCTGTCGTGGGCCAGCGGTACGCCGGTGCCGCAACGGCTGGCGGTGCTGGACTGGGGGCTGGCGGAGACGATCCTTGCCCTCGGCGTGACGCCGGTCGGCGTTTCGGCGCCGGCGTGGTATCGCAAACTGATCCCTACCCCCGCCCTGCCGCAGACGGTGCAGGACCTGGGGCTGCTGTTTCAGCCGAACCTCGAAACCCTCTACGCGCTGCGTCCTGACCGCATTGTGGTCACTCCCCAGCACGTCCTGCTCAAGCCAGCCCTCGAAAAGATAGCCCCGATCCTGACGCTTCCCGCCCACGGGCTGGGCGCGTTTATCGAATCCACGCGCCGGCTCGGCGCCACGCTGCAGCGCCAGGCGCAGGCGGAGAGCCTGCTCGCCCGCCTGCATCAGCAAATCGCCCGCGCCCGCGGCTACGCGCAAACCCTGCGCCAGCCGGTGATATTCGCCGCCCCGGTCGATGCCCTGCACCTGCAGCTCTATACCAGCGGCAGCCTGCCGGGCGACGTGCTGGCGGCCTGCGGCATGCGCAACGGCTGGCCCGGCGGCGGCGGGGCGGAGGGGAACGTGCTGATGGAGCTGACCCGCATCGCGACTCTCGACGCGCGGCTGATCCTGCTGGTGGCCGAAGAGCGGCGTGAAGCGCTCGCCCGCTGGCGGCAAAGCCCACTTTGGCAGCGCCTGCCGCTGACGTCGCGCTATCCCATCGGGCTGATTGAGCAGCCCATCAGCGACGCCGGGGCGCTGATCACCGCCGGGCGTTTTGCCGATATTTTCAGCCAGCTGATGGCGGGGTGGCACCATGCCTGAATCCTTTTCCCGCCGCCTGTCGTGGGGCGTTATCGCCATCCTGTGGCTGATTTCCCTGCTGCTGGCGGTCAGCGACGTACTGCATCAGGGCGGATTTCATGCGCTGTTCAGCGCGCAAAACGCGCAGCCGACGGCGATTATCCTGCACGGCATGTGGCTCCCGCGTCAGGGAATGGCCATCGTCAGCGGCGCAACGCTCGGGCTGTGCGGCTGGCTGATGCAGCGCGCGCTGCGTAACCCGCTGGCGGAGCCGATGACCCTCGGCCTGACCTCGGGCGCAACCCTGGCGATGGGGCTGGCGTCGCTGTGGCTGCCGGCACTGACCGGCGGGCCGCGAATGGCGGTGATTATCGGCGGCGAGCTGGCGGCGCTGCTGCTGGTGCTGCTCCTGAGCTGGCGCCAGCGTCTCTCCCCGCTGGTGATGATTCAGGCCGGCATGATGATCAACCTGTGGTGCGGGGCGCTGACGATGCTGATCGCGATCGTCAACGACCGCTTTCTGCTGACCGTCCTGATGTGGGGCGGCGGCTCGCTGGCGCAGGAAGATGGTCATCTGCTGCTGGCGCTGCTGCCGTGGCTGGCGCTCTGCGCGCTCCTGCTGGCCCTGCTGCTGCGTCCGCTGGAGCTGCTGCAGCTGCCGGAAACGATGGTCAGCGGCCTCGGCGCCTCGCCGCTGCGCATTCGCGGCGCCGCGGTCGCGCTGGCGCTGGCGATGAGCGCGCTGATTATCAACGCCGTCGGGGTGATTGGCTTTCTCGGCCTCGCCGCGCCGCACCTTGCGCGCTTTGGCGGCGCCCGCACCTCGCGCCAGCTGATGCTGCACAGCGCGCTGACCGGCGCCGGCCTGCTGTGGTTTACCGACCTCTGCGTATCAAAGGTCTCGCTGTTCAACGGCCAGCTGCTGCCGGTGGGGATGCTGACCGCGCTAACCGGCGGGCCGCTGCTGATCCTGCTGGCGCGCCACGCCCGCCAGCACGGGATTGATACCTCCCCGCCGCCGCTGGCTCCGGCGCAGCCCGCCGGGCGCTGGATCCCGTGGGCGGCGGCCCTGGCCCTGGCGGCGGCCGTCGTGATTTCGCTGTTCCTCGGCCACGGAATAAGCCACTGGCACTGGGCGACCCGCGGCGAGCTGGCGTAGCTGCTGCCGCTGCGGATCCCCCGGCTGCTGGCGGCCATCAGCGCCGGCGCCCTGCTGGCCGCAGCGGGAGTCCTGATGCAGCGGGTCAGCGGCAACCCGCTGGCCAGCCCGGAAGTGCTGGGCATCGGCGGCGGCGCGGCGATGGGAGTAACGGTCTATATTCTGCTGTTCCCCGCTCAGGGAAGCGGTTTTCTGCTGCTCAGCAGCCTGGCCGGGGCGCTCATCAGCCTGCTGCTGACGATGTGGAATAGCCGCCGCAGCGCCTTTAATCCGCAGCGGGTATTGCTCAACGGTCTGGCGCTGAACGCCCTTTGTCAGGCGGCGGTGAGCATCGTGATGCTCAACAACCTTGCCGCCAGCTCGATACTGCTGCCGCTGATGACCGGCAGCACCTACTACATCAGCGCCCCGCTGGCTCAGGTTTTATTTATCGCCACCCTGATCCTGCTGGCTCTGACGCCGCTGTTTCGCCGCTGGCTGGTGCTGCTACCGCTGGGCAGCGTCGCCGGCTCGCTGGGCGTTTCCCTGCCCCGTGCCCGCCTGGGCGTGCTGGCGCTGGCGGCAGTCATGACCGGACTGGCTACCCTGCTGGTGGGCCCGGTGTCGTTTATTGGCCTGCTGGGGCCGCATCTGGCGCGCCGGCTCGGGGTCAAGGGGCCGCTGGCTCAGCTGTACGCCGCGGCGCTGCTGTCGGCGGGCATTATGACGGTCGCCGACTGGCTAGGGCGCAATGCGCTCTATCCGCGCCAGCTGCCGGTTGGGCTGGTGGCATCGCTTATCGGCGTTCCGCTGCTGGTCTGGCCGCTGATCCGCTCCAGGGCCCATCGTCAATCCGCATAACGCGTTGTGAGCAATGAATAAGGAATTTCGCATGTCGGTGTTGTTGATTTTATTTCGAATGGTCGGCGGCTGGCTGCTGCTGGCGGTGGTCGCCGGGCTGATTAGCGGTTTTAGCAACGCCTCGCTGCTGGCGATGATTAACCACAGCCTGACGCTGCCGCAGACCGAGCGCTGGCTCGGGCCCGGCTTCCAGTTTGCGCTGCTGGCGCTGCTGATGCTGGCAGCCCGCGTGATCTCGCAGACTACCTTTATGTATCTCGGCCAGAAGGTGAAAGCCCGCCTGCGCGGCGAGCTGACCCGGCAGGTCAGCGAAACCCGCTGGCTGCAGCTGGAGAAGTCCGGGATGAGCAAAACGATATCGGTTCTCACCCAGGACCTCGACACCCTGGTGGTGTTTTTCGTCAGCCTGCCCAACCTGTTCATCTACGGCGCGGTGATCGCCGGCTGCCTGGTTTATCTCGCCACGCTCTCCGCCAGCGTCCTCGGGCTGGCGCTGGCGGCAATCGCCCTCGGCAGCCTCGGCTATCGCGCCGCGCACGGTCGGGCGATGGGGCTGCTGCGCCAGTCGCGGCAGCGGGAAGATACCCTGATTCAGCAGTGCAAAAAGCTGTTCGACGGCGGACGCGAATATCGGCTTAACGCCGACCGTCGCCGTCGGTTTGTCTCCGGCGAGCTGGCCGATAATATCGAGGCCGTGCGCCGGCAGCGTACCCGCGGCTACGTGCTGTACGGACTCGCCACCAGCTGGGGCAGCATTTTGTTCTTTGCCTTTATCGGCCTGGTGCTGTTCGGCCTGCGCGATCTGCTGCTGCTGGAGCCGGCGACCATCACCGGCTACGTCATGATATTTCTGTATATGATTGTGCCGGTGGAAGGTGTGCTGTCGTCGTTGCCGACCCTCGCCAGCGCCAGGGTCGCGCTGCAGCGGGTGCAGCAGCTGCGCGACGATCTGCCGCCGGAGCAGCCGCAGCGCCCCTTGCCTGCGGAACCCTTTCGCTCCCTGGCGCTGGAAGAGATCCGCTATCGGTACCAGGGCGAAGATGGGGAGCGCTTCACCCTCGGCCCGCTCGATATGCGCTTCTCCCCGGGCGAGCTGGTGTTTATCGTCGGCGGCAACGGCAGCGGTAAAACCACCCTCGCTAACCTGCTGGTGGGACTCTATCCGCCGGATAGCGGCGCGATTGTGCTTAACGGCCGCGCCGTCGCCGGCGACCAGCAGGAGGGCTATCGCCAGCTATTCTCGGCGGTATTTAACGACTTTTTCCTTTTCGACGACGTGGCATTTGTCCACGAGCGCACGGCGGAGCAGGTTAACCATCTGCTGCAGCTCCTGAAGCTGCAGCACAAGGTCCGTTTTACCGAGGGACGGTTCTCAACCACAGCCCTGTCGCAGGGACAGCGCAAGCGGCTGGCGCTACTCCAGGCGTGGCTTGAGGAGCGCCCGCTGTACCTGTTCGACGAGTGGGCGGCCGATCAGGACCCGGAGTTTAAGGCGGTGTTTTATCTTGAGCTCCTGCCGATGCTGAAGGCCGAGGGCAAAACCATCGTCGCCATCACCCACGACGATCGCTACTTCCACCTCGCGGATCGCATTATCAAGCTGGAGTCGGGGCGGATCGTATAGGTGCCTCAGGGTTGGCGCTTAGCACGCGCGCCGATAAGCAGCGCCGCCAGCGCCGCCATCACCGGAACCAGCGAGCCCCAAAGTACGGCGTTCCAGCCGAAGAGATTCATCAGCGCGCCGGAGGCGAAGGCCCCCACCATCATCACGCCGAAGACGATAAAGTCGTTCAGCGACTGCACCTGGGTTTTCTCTTCCGGACGATGGAAATCCATAATCTGCGTCGAGGCGCCGGTGAAACCGAAGTTCCAGCCGATGCCCAGCAGAATGAGCGATATCCAGTAGTGCATCACCTCGGTCCCGGCCAGCCCAACCAGCACCGACAGCGCGAGAAGAGCCAGCCCCGCCTCATTAATTCGCCCGGCGCCAAAGCGGGCGATCAGCCTGCCGGTAAAAAAGCCGGGGCCGTACATCGCCACCACGTGCCACTGAATGCCGAGGTTCGACGCCTGCTGAGAAATCCCGTGCAGGTGCATGGAGAGCGGCGCGGCGGTCATCAGGAAGTTCATCACCATGTAGGCCACCGCCCCGCTGAATACCGTGCGGGCGAAACCCGGCTGGCGCACGATCTCCCCGAGCGGGCGGCCGCCGCTCCGCGCCTGGGCCACCGGCTCTGCGGACTTGACCCCCAGCAGCACCAGCGCTGAAACCGCCGCCACCGCGCCCTGGGCAATAAAGGTCATGGCGAAGGTATGCGCCGGCCACAGGTTCATCGTGCCGGTCACCAGCATCGGGCCGATCACCCCGGCGGCCACGCCGCCGCCCATTACCAGCGACAGCGCCCGGGCGCGGCGCTCAACGCCGACGCCGTCCGTGGCGGCAAAACGAAACGAGACCGCCACCGCCGCGTAGGCGCCGCCCAAAAATGCCGCCACGCAGAAGAGCCAGAATGCGCCGAGCACCACCGCCAGAGCGGCCAGCAGGCCGGTCAGGACCCCGGCGCCGGTTCCCAGCATAAAGACCGCCTGGCGCCCGCGCTTTCTGGCAAGAAAGCCAAAGGGTAAAATGCAGGCCGCCATCCCGAGGACAAAAATGGCGATCGGCAGCGTGGCAAGGGTGCTATCGGGGGCAATGGCGTTGCCGACAATCGCCCCGGTGGCGTAAAAGACCACCGAGTTGGCCCCCGCCAGCGCCTGGGCGGTAGCCAGACGGATAATATTGTTGTTTTGCTGCCTGACGGGCAGGGTTATCTCAGCGTTCATAAATTTTCGTTATCCGGTTTCGATGCGGCCGCAGCGCGCCTGCGCGGCGGGTAAAACAGTCACTTTACCCGGCAACGAGACAATCGCCAGCGCCTATTCGTGAATTTTCCACTTCTGCTTGAGCACATTTTTATCCTGGCTATCCAGCCAGCGGTTGACCTTCTCCAGCAGCGGCTGATTATCCTTTTTCATCATGTACACCTTAAAACTGGCGGTTCCCGGGAAGGGCCGTTCGTTGGCGACGCAAAAGACGCCGGGCTCTTTATTCTGGTAATAGATGCCCTCAATCAGGTCGGTCACCATCATATCGGCGGTTTTCTGCCGCAGCGCTTCGAGGTTATCAACGTTGTTTTTCACCCGGATAATCTGCGCATGTTTAATATGCGCATCAACATAGCTTTGGTTGGTACCGCCGGGGTTCACAATCACCTTCACGTTCGGCCGATCGATTTTTTCGAGGCTCCCCAGCGCCGGCGCGGCCATGCAGCTGGCGAGGGCAATTTTGCCGTTGACGACCACCGGATGGCTGAGGGCGAAATCTTTGGCCCGCTCCGGCGTTTCGGTGACGCCCCCCATGGCGATATCAAACTTATCGGCCTGCAGATCGCCCGACAGAGTCGGCCAGCTGGTCTGCACGAACGTCACCTTAAGGCCCAGCTTCTCGCCAAGATCTTTTGCCATATCAACGTCATAACCGAGCAGCTCGCCGACGCCATTATGAAACGCCAGCGGGGCGTAATCTCCCGGCACGCCGACCTTCAGCTCGCCGCTTTGCTGAATTGTTTGCATATCACGTGCCAGGCTGCTGCAGGCAATGCTCGCCAGCGCCAGGGCAATACAAACCTTAATCTTCATACAATCATCCTTATTAATTAGTCAGTTATGTTAATTCTTCACGCCTGATGTCCGCCGGTTTTCTTTTTTCGTTAACGGGCATTAATGATAATTTTGTTAACCATATGTTTTCTTTTTGTGATGCACAACCAGGAAATGTTGCACCTTCTTTGTGCATATTTTGGCGAAAATCTACGCTCATAGTTCGCCTGCCTCCACTCTTTTCCCCGTAATACCGCAAACGACGGTGTTCCGTAATAGATGGCATGCATCGTGCTTTGTTAGCTGAGTAACAGCGGAATGGTTTATGAGAGCCAAATATCACCGGGGGTAAGGATGAACGATAATAGCGATGGGCTGTTTCGCACCATTGAGGCGACCTTTAGCCAGCTGACGCCTAGCGAAAAGCGCATCGGCAGCTGGCTGCTGAGCCATCGCCAGCATATCCCCTTTGAGACCGCTGACAGCATTGCCCAGGCGACCGGTACCAGCGGGATCACCGTCGGACGCTATCTGCGCAAGCTGGGCTACCGCAACCTCGACGACGTCAAAAACAGCCTGAAGGATCGCGCGCCGGTGCCCTATAAGCACTGGGGCGTCATCGATCGCCTCGACTCCTGGGAGCAGCAGCAGGCGCAGCCCGACCGCGCCAGCCTGTCGCTGCAGATGGAGCTTGACGCTATCCGCTACGTCTACCAGCTGGCGCAGGAAGAGACCTTTGCCCGCATCAGCGAACGGATTGCGCAGGCCGACACGGTGATTGTGATCGGCATTCAGTCAACGCGCGGTCTTGCCAACGCCTTTTTTAGCCATCTTGAATACCTGCGCCCGCGGGTGACCTACGCCGACGGCAGCTCCGGCAGCTGGCTGGAGGCGCTGAACTCCGAATATGAGCATCCTTATGTGGTGATCACCGATACCCGCGCCTACTCCAGCACCGCCCGCCAGTTTTGCCGGGTGGCCGCCGACCGGCGCATTGCCACCGCGCTGGTGACCGACATCTGGTGCCCGTGGGCCCGCGACTATCCGCTCGATCTGCTGCAGGTCAAAACCGATACCGGCCACTTTTGGGATTCGCCCGCGCCAATCAGCTGTCTTTTCAACCTGCTGCTCTCGGCGGTGGTCGAACGGCTCGGCCCGTCGCTGTCGCAGCGCCTGGCTGAGAACCGCGCGCTGCAGCAGGAATTTGGTCAATTTGAACGTGAATAAGCGCCTGCTCGCCAGGCTCCAGGACAGGAAATAACAGATGAATCAGCAAGTCTCTCTGGTCGATATCCGCGCGCGGTTTCCGGCGCTCCCCGTCGACCTCAAGTACGCCAGCGCCGATAACATTACCGGCCAGCCCATTTATGCCGAAGCCCGCTGCCTGCTGCACCCGGATGCGGCGGCGGCGCTGGAGAAGTCTCTGCGCATCGCCCGGCTGGCCGGCCTGACGCTGCTGGTTCTCGATGCCTATCGTCCGCAGCAGGCTCAGCAGCTGCTGTGGAACGCCTGTCCGAATCAGGACTACGTGGTGCCGATTGCGCTGGGTTCGAACCACAGCCGCGGTACCGCCATCGATGTGACGTTACTCGACGAAAACGGCCAGCCGCTGGATATGGGCACCGCCTTCGATGAGATGGATGACCTGTCCCACCCTTACCACCCGGCGCTTCCCGAGGCCGCTCAGCGTAACCGCCTGCTGCTGAACGCCATTATGTTTGGCGGCGGCTTTAAGGGTATTTCCACGGAATGGTGGCACTTCGAACTACCGGACGCGGCCGGTTATCCGCTCCTTGATGATGTTTTTGCCTGCCTGGCCCCGGCCAGGACTGACGGAGTTACGCCATGAAAATGATTCGCACCCCCTTAACCGCTTTTCGCCCACTGCTGCTGGCCGTCGCGCTGGCCGCCGCCGTCGCGCCGGCCTATGCCGCGGTCCCCAAAGATATGCTGGTCATCGGCAAAGCCGCCGATCCGCAGACCCTCGATCCGGCCGTGACCATCGATAACAACGACTGGACGGTCACCTACCCGGCCTACCAGCGGCTGGTAAAATATAAAACCGAGGACGGGAAAGGTTCGACGGACGTCGAGGGCGAGCTGGCGGAGAGCTGGCAGGTCTCCGATGACGGTAAAACCTGGACCTTTACGCTGCACAAAAGCATGCAGTTTGATGACGGCTCGCCGGTCACCGCCGAGGCGGTCAAGCTCTCCTTCGAACGCCTGATGCGCATTAAGCAAGGTCCTTCGGAAGCCTTCCCGAGCGGGCTGAAAATTGATGCCGTCGATCCCACCACGGTCCGCTTCACTCTGCCGGAGCCTTTCGCCCCGTTCCTGCATACCCTCGCCAACGACGGCGCGTCGATCGTCAATCCGGCGGTGCTGAAGGCCAACGCCGGCGACGACGCCCGCGCCTGGCTGGCGGAGCACACCGCCGGCTCCGGCGCCTACATGCTGCAGCGCTGGCAGAAAGGCCAGCAGCTGGTGCTGGTGCCCAATCCGCACTACAGCGGCATTAAACCCGTCTTTAAGCGGGTAACGGTGAAGATTATCGGCGAAAGCTCCGCCCGCCGCCTGCAGCTAACCAAGGGCGATCTGGATATTGCCGACGCGCTGCCGGTAGATCAGTTCGCGGCGCTGAAAAAAGAGGATAGCGTCGCGGTATATGACTATCCGGCGCTGCGCGTCACCTACCTGTACCTTAACAACGGCAAGGCGCCGATGAATCAGGTCGATTTACGCCGCGCCGTCTCCTGGGCCACCGACTATAAAGGGATGGTCAGCGGGATCCTCGGCGGCAACGGCAAGCAGATGCGCGGCCCGATCCCGGACGGCATGTGGGGCTATGACGCCAGCGCTATGCAGTACTCCCTCGATATGGATAAGGCCAAAGCCGCGCTGGAGAAAGTGGCGGATAAGCCGAAAACCCTGTCGTTCCTCTACTCCGATAATGACCCTAACTGGGAGCCTATCGCCCTCTCCACCCAGGCGAATCTGCAGGCGCTGGGTATCCAGGTGAAGCTCGAAAAGCTGGCTAACGCCACCATGCGCGAGCGGATTGGCAAAGGGGATTACGACATCGCCATCGGCAACTGGAGCCCGGATTTCGCCGACCCCTATATGTTCATGAACTACTGGTTTGAGTCGGATAAAAAAGGGCTGCCGGGCAACCGTTCATTCTATGAGAATCCTCAGGTTGACGCCCTGCTCAAGAAGGCGGTCTCCACCGCCGATCAGGCGCAGAGAACCGCGGATTATCAGGCGGCGCAGAAAACGGTTATCGATGAGGCCGCCTACGTCTATCTGTTCCAGAAAAACTATCAGGTGGCGATGAACAAAGAGGTCAAAGGCTTCGTCTTTAACCCGATGCTCGAACAGATCTTCAATATTGCCGAGATGCACAAATAGCGGGCCGCACCTTAACCTTGTGATGCCGGGCAGCCATCGGCCCGGCAGAGGACGTCATGATGAGTTTCTGGGGTTTATTACGACAACGCAGCTGGGGACTGATCCTCGTCGTCGCCGGCGTATGCGCAATCACGTTTATTATTTCGCACCTTATTCCCGGCGACCCTGCGCGGCTGCTCGCGGGCGATCGCGCGAGCGATGAGATCGTGCGCCATATTCGCCAGCAGCTGGGGCTGGATTTACCGCTCTGGCAGCAGTTTTTGCACTACGTCAACGCGCTGCTGCACGGCGACCTCGGCACCTCTATCCGTACCGGTCGCCCGGTGCTGGAGGATCTGAAAACCTTCTTCCCCGCGACGCTGGAGCTGGCGATATGCGCGCTGTTTATCGCCCTGGTGGTCGGCATTCCGCTCGGCGTGCTCTCGGCGGTGTACCGCAACCGCTGGACCGATCATCTGGTGCGCCTGATGGCGCTGACCGGGATTTCCACCCCGGCGTTCTGGCTGGGGCTGGGGGTGATTGTCCTGTTTTACGGCAAGCTGAACTGGCTGCCGGGCAGCGGACGTCTTGACGACTGGTTTGACCCGCCGACCCACGTGACCGGTTTCTATCTGATCGACTCGCTGCTGGAAGGCAACCTGGAGGTGTTCTTTAACGCGCTTCAGCACCTGATTCTACCGGCCACCACCCTGGCCTTCGTCCACCTGGGAATTGTTGCCCGCCAGATTCGCTCGGCGATGCTGGAGCAGCTCAGCGAAGATTATATCCGCACCGCGCTGGCCAGCGGCCTGCCGAAGTGGACCATCGTGATGCGCTACGCGCTGCCCAATGCGCTGATCCCCTCGGTCACCGTGCTCGGGCTGGCGCTGGGCGATCTGCTGTACGGCGCGGTGCTAACCGAAACCGTCTTCGCCTGGCCCGGGATGGGCGCCTACGTGGTCTCCTCGATTCAGGCGCTCGATTTCCCGGCGGTGATGGGGTTCGCCGTGGTGGTGTCATTTGCCTACGTGCTGGTCAACCTGCTCGTTGACCTGCTCTATTTATGGATAGACCCGCGTATGGGTCGGGGAGAAAGCTAAGTGATGATGACCCAGGAACGCCCCGGCGTCGGCGTGAAAATCAGCCGCAGCCACGCGTGGAAACGCCGCCTGTGGCTGATACGTAAAAGCCCGCTGACGCTGATCGGCGGCGGCATTATGCTGATCATGCTGTTCCTGATGATCTTCTCCCCCTGGCTGGTGCCGCACGATCCCAACGCCATCGATCTGACCGCCCGCCTGCAGGCGCCGTCGCTGAGCCACTGGTTTGGCACCGACGAAGTGGGCCGGGATCTGTTTAGCCGGGTGCTGATCGGCAGCCAGCAATCGATCGCCGCCGGGCTGGCGGTGGTGCTGATCGCCGGGATCGGCGGCTCGCTGCTGGGCTGCCTCTCCGGGGTCCTCGGCGGGCGCAGCGATGCGCTGATCATGCGGCTGATGGATATCATGCTGTCGATCCCCTCGCTGGTGCTGACGATGGCGCTGGCCGCGGCGCTGGGCCCGAGTTTGTTCAACGCCATGCTGGCGATCGCTATCGTGCGGATCCCCTTTTACGTCCGCCTGGCGCGCGGGCAGACGCTGGTGGTGCGCCAGCACAGCTTCGTGGAAGCCTCCGTGACCTTCGGCGCCTCCCGCTGGCATCTGATCAGCTGGCATATCCTGCGCAATGCGCTGCCGCCGCTGGTGGTGCAGGCTTCGCTGGATATCGGCAGCGCCATTCTGATGGCGGCGACGTTAGGCTTTATCGGCCTCGGCGCCCAGCAGCCCACCGCCGAATGGGGGGCGATGGTGGCCAACGGCCGCAACTATGTTCTCGATCAGTGGTGGTACTGCGCCTTCCCCGGCGCCGCCATCCTGATTACCGCAGTCGGTTTTAATCTGTTTGGTGATGGGATTCAGGATTTACTGGATCCGAAGTCCGGAGGACGCAGCTAATGAATAACCGGGTTCTGACTATCGATAACGTCCGTTTAAGCTTCCCTGTCTACCAGGGCGCGGTGCATGTCCTGAACGCCGTCTCCCTGCATATCGACCGCGGTGAAATTGTTGGCGTGGTGGGCGAGTCGGGGTCGGGGAAATCCGTTACCGCGATGCTGGCGATGCGTCTGCTGCCGCCGGGCAGCTACCGGATTCACAGCGGCCAGGTAACCCTGATGGGCGACGATATCCTCGGCGCAACTGAAAAAGAGATGCGCGATATTCGCGGCCGCAAGGTGGCGATGATTTTCCAGGAGCCGATGACCGCCCTGAACCCGACGCGGCGGATTGGCAAACAGATGGTGGACGTTATCCGCCAGCACCGTCCGCTCTCCGCCCGCGAGGCGCGCGCCAGGGCGGCCGCGCTGCTGGCGGATATGCAGATCGCCGACCCGCAGCGGGTGATGGAGCGCTACCCCTTCGAACTCTCCGGCGGGATGCGCCAGCGGGTGATGATCGCCATCGCCTTCTCCTGCGAGCCCGACCTGCTGATTGCCGACGAACCCACCACCGCGCTGGACGTCACCGTCCAGCGCCAGGTCCTGCGTCTGTTAAAACAGAAAGCGCAGGCCACGGGAACGGCGGTGCTGTTTATCAGCCACGACATGGCGGTGGTTTCCCAGGTCTGCGATCGGCTGTACGTTATGTACGCCGGGGCGGTTATCGAAAGCGGTTCGACCCCGCAGGTGCTGCACCATCCGCTGCATCCCTACTCCGTCGGCCTGCTGAACAGCGCCCCGGATAACGGCGAACCGCGATCGCCGCTGCAATCGATTCCCGGCACGGTGCCAAATCTCGCGCGCCTGCCGGGCGGCTGCGCCTTCCGCGAACGCTGCTTCGCCGCCGGCGAGGGCTGCGGGATCGCCCCGATGCTGCGGCTAATCGAACCCACCGAACAGCAGGCGGCCTGCTGGTATCCGCAACGGGAGAACGCCCATGTCTGACCGGCTATTAACGCTGAACGATGTTCATCTTAACTTCCCGGCGCGCAAGAACTGGCGCGGTAAGGTCGTCGAGCGCGTCTATGCGCTAAACGGCCTGGATATGACGGCATATCGCGGCGAAACCCTGGGCATCGTCGGCGAATCGGGCTGCGGGAAAAGCACCCTCGCCAGGCTGCTGATGGGCATGCTCAAACCCTCTTCCGGCCAGTTCGAACGCGGCGGAGACTCCGCTGCCGGGCGCTCCGCCGGCAGCATGCAGATGGTCTTTCAGGACCCGCTCTCCTCTCTGGATCCGCGCCTGCCCGTCTGGCGGACCATTACCGAGCCGGTGTGGATCCAGTCCCGGCCCAGCGAGAAGGCGCGGCGCGAGCTCGCCGAACGGCTGGCGCTACAGGTTGGGCTGCGCCCGGAGTACCTCGACCGCCTGCCGCACGCCTTTTCCGGCGGCCAGCGGCAGCGCATTGCGATCGCCCGCGCGCTGTCGGCGAAGCCGGATATTATCGTGCTGGATGAGCCCACCTCGGCGCTGGATATTTCGGTGCAGGCGCAGATCCTCAATCTGCTGGTTGAGCTGCAAAAACAGCAGAACCTGACCTTCGTGCTGATCTCGCATAACGTCTCGGTGGTGCGCCATATGAGCGACCGCGTGGCGGTGATGTATCTCGGGCAAATCGTGGAAATGGGTGAGGCGCGTCAGGTCCTCGACGCCCCGGCTCATCCCTATACCCGGCTGCTGATGGATTCGGTGCCGCGCATTGGCATGCCGCTGGGCGACGCGCCGCGCAACACCGAGCTGCCCGGCAACCGGCATCTGCCGGAGGGCTGCTATTTTCGCGATCGTTGCCCCTTCGCCAGCGCAGGCTGTGAAAAGCCGCAGCCGCTGCGCCCGCTGGCTAACGGCACCTCGGCCCGCTGCTGGCAGGCGGAGGCCCTTGCCCGCGGCGGCGTAAACTAAAAAAACCCGCCACCTGAGCATAAGGTGGCGGGTTTTATCTGCCGGTCACGGAGTGACGCGGCGGAGTTTCAATCAAAACAGACCGAGCGGCGCGGTGCCGTAGCTCACCAGCAGGTTTTTCGTCTGCTGGTAGGCGTTCAGCGCCATTTTGTGGGTTTCGCGCCCGACGCCGGACTGCTTATAGCCGCCAAACGCCGCGTGGGCCGGATAGACGTGGTAGCAGTTTGTCCACACGCGGCCCGCTTTAATCCCGCGCCCCATGCGATAGGCCAGGTTCGTGTCGCGCGTCCAGACGCCGGCCCCGAGGCCAAACTGGGTCTCATTGGCGATCGCCAGCGCTTCCGCTTCATCCTTAAAGGTGGTCACGCCGATTACCGGGCCAAAAATCTCCTCCTGGAAGCTGCGCATATCGTTGCGCCCCTTGATCAGGGTCGGCTGAATATAGTAACCGTTATCCAGCTCCGCCGTAATGCTGGCGCGCTCGCCGCCGGTGAGGATCTGACCGCCTTCTTCGCGAGCAATTTTAATGTACGACAGGATCTTATCGAACTGCTGACGCGAGGCCTGGGCGCCGATCATCGTATCGGTATCAAACGGGTCGCCGCGGCGAATCTGCGCGACTTTCGCCATCACCCGCTCCATAAACGGCTCGTAGATGGATTCATGGATCAGCGCCCGCGACGGGCAGGTGCAAACCTCGCCCTGGTTGAAGAAGCCGAGCACCAGCCCTTCCACCGCCTTCTCAATGAACTCGTCTTCACCCTCCATCACGTCGGCAAAATAGATGTTTGGCGACTTGCCGCCGAGCTCAACGGTACAGGGAATAATATTCTCCGCGGCGCAGGCCATAATATGCCGGCCGACCGGCGTGGAGCCGGTAAAGGCGATTTTCGCGATCCGTTTGCTGGTCGCCAGCGCTTCCCCGGCCTCTTTACCGAAGCCTTGCACGACGTTCAGCACGCCCGGCGGGAAGATATCGCCGATAATTTCCAGCAGCAGCGTAATGCTGAGCGGCGTCTGCTCTGCCGGCTTGAGCACCACGCAGTTGCCCGCCGCCAGCGCCGGCGCCAGCTTCCACGCCGCCATCAGCAGCGGGAAGTTCCACGGGATGATCTGCCCCACCACGCCCAGCGGCTCGTGGAAGTGATAGGCCACGGTGGTTTCGTCGATCTCGGCGGTGCTCCCCTCCTGCGCGCGCAGGCAGCCGGCAAAATAGCGGAAGTGATCGACCGCCAGCGGCAGATCGGCGTTCAGCGTTTCGCGAATCGGCTTCCCGTTATCCCAGCTTTCCGCCACCGCCAGGTACTCGAGGTTTTTCTGGATGCGATCGGCAACTTCCAGCAGCAGATTGGAGCGCTGCTGGACCGACGTTTTTCCCCATGCGTCCGCGGCGCGGTGCGCGGCATCAAGGGCAAAATCAATATCTTTGGCATCGGAGCGGGGAAATTGCGCAATGTCGCTACCGTCCACGGGGGAGGTATTCATAAAGAATTCGCCGCCGAGCGGCTCGACAAACTTACCGTCAATATAGTTGCCGTAGGCGGATTTGAGTGAAACTAACGCGCCCGGGGTGCCAGGATGAGCATAACGCATTGCAATCTCCTTCTTGTAGGGTTGAGGCGCAGCGGCGTATTGGTTTTTTGCTCTTGCCTGCTGCATCAACGCTATTGCAGGGGTTGTGCCAGTTTTACCCTCCTTTAAAATAATAAATAAAATCAGATAATTAATAGCGAATTCTCGTCTGCATGGCGCCTGCTGCCGCATTGATTTCTGCTTCTGTGTCGCAAATCGCAACACATAAGAAACCGCAAAGCTACAATGTTGCAACATAACTCAGCCGACCATGAGGTGCTCCGTGCAAGGAAACCCGTTTACCCTCGCCCCGGAGGTAACAGCTAATCCGTTGCTCAGCGATTCGTGGTTTCGCAGCCAGCTGTATGGCCTGCAGCCCACGACGGATGACTTCCCGCGCCTGCGATCCGGCGAGCTGGCGGATCTGCTGGCCAGCCATAGCGGGCTGCAGCAGCTCGCGCAGCCGGTGATTAGCGCCCTGTCGCGTAAAGTCGCCGACCTGCAGTCGGTGGTGATCCTCTCCGATGCCAGCGGCCTGGTGCTGCAAACCTTCGGCAACATGCACGCCATGCGCAAGGCGCAGAGCTTTGCTCTCGCGCCGGGAAATTTATGGAGCGAGAGCGGCCGCGGGACCAACGCTATCGGTACCGCGCTGGCGATTGATGACAGCTGTGAAATTGACGGCCGCCAGCATTTTCTCACCAGTAACCAGGATCTCTACTGCGCGGCCATCCCCATTCAGAGTCCTGACGGGCAAATTGCCGGCGTGCTGGATATTTCCGGGCCGGCTCATTTCCCCCATCCGCATACCCTGGGATGGGTGAAAGAGGCGGCCAAACAGATAGAGTATCTGTGGGTAAAACAGAGTTTGCACCCGCAGCAGTGGCTGATGAGCCTGCACTCTCAGCCGCAAAAGCTCGACAGCGTCGAAGAGCTCCTGCTGGTCTTTTCCGATAACGTGCTCACCGCCGGCAACCGGCTGGCGATGCGCGAGCTGGGGCTGAGCAGCGAGCAGCTAGGCCACATCACCTTCCAGCAGCTCTTTCCGCTGCTGACGCAAACCGCGGTCGCCGTTCCGCTGCCGCTTACCGTCCGGCGACAAAGCTACTATTATCGGTTACGCGCTCCCACCCGCAGCGCCGTGGCGGTGCCGGCCCCTCCGGGCGTCGACCTCCCCTTCGCCAGCCCGCGCGAAGGGGAAAAAATGGTGCGTCTGCTCAATGCCGGTATCGCGCTGTGTATTGAAGGAGAAACGGGATGCGGAAAAGAGTATGTCAGCCGTACGCTGCATCAGCATAGCCGCTGGCGCAGCGGTAAGTTTATCGCCATCAACTGCGCCGCTATTCCCGAATCGCTGATTGAGTCAGAGCTCTTTGGCTATCAGCCGGGCGCCTTCACCGGCGCCAGCAAAAACGGTTATATCGGTAAAATTCGCGAGGCCGATGGCGGCGTGCTGTTCCTGGATGAGATTGGCGATATGCCGATGCTGCTGCAGACGCGGCTGCTGCGGGTGCTGCAGGAAAAAGAGGTCACTCCGCTCGGCGCCAGCCAAAGCTCCCCGGTCAACTTCGCGGTGATCTGTGCGACCCACCGTAACCTGGCGCAGCGCGTCGCCGACGGAGAGTTTCGCGAGGATCTGTTCTATCGCCTGCGGGAATTTGCCTTAACCATTCCGCCGCTGCGCGACTGGCCGGCGCTCCCGGCATTTATCCAGCGGCTATGGCAGGCGCTCGGAGCGGGCCAGCGCCGGGTGCTGCTGTCGCCGGGCCTGCTGGAGAATCTCTCCCGTCAGCCCTGGCCGGGCAACGTGCGGCAGCTGCAAAGCCTGATGAAAGTTCTGCTGGCGCTGGCCGACGACGGTGCCCGCCTCGAGGTCGACGATTTACCCGCAGAGTACCGGGCGGCTCCAGTATCCGCCGCGCCGCGCGGACTGCAGCAGCATGATAGCCAGCTGATTGCCGATACGCTGACCACCTACAACGGTAATATCAGTAAAGCGGCGCAGGCGCTGGGCGTGGCGCGCAGCACGCTCTATCGCCGGGCCGCGCGATCGGGACGCAATTAGCCCTCTGCGGGGCATCGCGCCCCGCGATCGCAGCGACGACGTCAACACGCCGCCCTTAGCGCTGGCGTAATCCGCCGCTTTATTTTAGAATAATCTAAATTTAGACAATGCTAAAATAAAGAGATGAATACACCACAGCAGCTGCAGGTCAGCGCCGGGGAAGCCGCGGCCCTGTTAAAAGCAATGAGTAACCCAAACAGGCTGATGATTCTGTGCATGCTTTGCGACGCGCCGAACGCCAGCGCCGGCGAGCTGGCGCAGATTACCGGTCTGAGCCCTTCCGCAACCTCACAGCATCTGGCGCGTATGCGCGACGAAGGCCTCATCGACAGCAGGCGCGAGGCGCAGCGCATCCATTACTTCATCACCGATCCTGCCGTCCAGCAGATTATCGCCACGCTGAAGGCCATCTATTGCCCTTAAGGAGCCGCCATGACTATCGCCACCCTTTCTCCTGAAGAAGCCCGGACGCAAATCGCCCGGGGCGCCAGATTAATTGATATCCGCGACGCCGATGAGTATGCCCGCGAGCACATTCCCGACGCCGAGCTGGTCCCGCTCAGCGCCCTGAACGGCGGAGCCACGCTGCAAGCCACCGCCGATCAGACGATTATTTTCCACTGCCAGGCGGGATCGCGGACGCAAAATAACGCCATTCGCCTGCTGGCCGCCGCCGCTCCGGCGCAGGTCAGGCTGCTGGCCGGCGGTATTCAGGCCTGGAAAGCGGCGGGCCTGCCGGTCAAAGAGGATAAATCCCAGCCGCTACCGCTGATGCGTCAGGTACAGATCGCCGCCGGCGGGCTGATACTCCTCGGCGTGGTGCTGGGATACGGCTTCGGCAGCGGCTTTTTCCTGCTGAGCGCCTTCGTCGGCGTCGGGCTGACCTTCGCCGGTATCACCGGCTTTTGCGGCATGGCGCGGCTGCTGGCCGTGATGCCGTGGAACCGACGCTGAGACCTACTCCTTCAGGTCAGTTGTCTCCTGCCGTTTGGCTGAGCTATGGTTAATATCCGCAATCGCGACGCAGGGTCACGGCAGGTAGCAGGATGAAGCGTCGGATTATTCATGCAGAGGAGAGAGATAATGTATTCACCGGGCGATCTGGTACAGCCGCGAACGGGCGGTCCAAAGCTTAAAGTGGTGGCCGTCGAGGGCGATCAAATTGTCGCCGTGCAGGCCAGCAATGAGCAGGGCGAGAAATTTACCTTCAAATCGGCCGACGTTACGCCCTATACCGAAGACGGCGATTTCGGCGTTTGCTGATATTCACGGTGGGTAGCCCCACCGTGATTAATCTCTCCCGCAGCGAGCCTGCAGCTGCGGGGATAAATATTAAATCAGGAAACTCTCCAGCGTTTTACCCGCGGAGATCGCGCGGGCGATTGGCTTCGGCATACGGCCCTGGCCCGTCCAGGTTTTTTCCAGGCCGTTAAAATCGATAAAACGATATTTTGCCGGGCGCGGCCGGCGCGCTTTCTTCGTTCCCGGCGACGTCTGCTGGCCGAGCAGCTCATCCGGCGTAATGCCATCGGCCATCATCAGCTCCAGCCAGGCACTCATTTTTTCCTGATATTCAGCTTTCTGCTCGCGAGCAGCCTGCTGCCGGGCGCGCTTTTCTTCAGTGACGGTCCTGAGCTTTTCCAGCATATCGTCAAGAACGTCAATGGAGAATTCACGCGTCATGACACGCAGCGAGCGGATATTATTCAGTTTGCGTAATATTAAAGACATAAATTTCCAAAAGACTCCGGCTAAAAAACGAAACAAAATTACGCCGCCATTTTAATGGCCGAGGTTATTTATTACCACCCTTAACATTCCCGCATAAATATATAAAGATAATTCCAGTGTGAATTATTTTATACACAAGCTGGACGGCAGGCCTGCGCGGATAGGATCTGTTATAGCGCCGGGCGTTGCGAATTATTCAGATTAGCGCAACGGCAATCTGCTCGCTGAAATTACCCTGAGGGCCGCGTCGCGAAATGGAAAATAACCAGAAGGAGCGCGCGTGCTCCGTCATGCGGATATGGCGAGGATGCGGAGAGCCTTTGCATAATATCGCCAATGGTGAAGCGCGCCGCGCCCGCCAGCTTCTGCATAAGCATGCATTAAAATCGAATGGCAAAAAGGAGTCCGCAACAGCATATTACGCTGGATTAATCGGCATAATGTGCATAATAAATCTAAAAGTGATAAATATCACACCACTGCCAGAAAAATGCGCTGGACAAGGACTTACCCATCGGGGTTATCTTTTACGCAACACACTTATAACAACAATAACTTACTGATAATTAATGATAAAAATAAAAATCAGCATAAAACTAGCGAAACGCTCAGCGAACACTCTTCCGCAGAGTATTTTATAGACAAAAAGCCATTAAATAAAAATTTACAGCTAGTTGCCACCTTCAAGCCAGAGATATAACCTACTCACATCAAAACATACAGCCCAAAAACGCTATAACAGCGCGAATTTTTTGGCGTAACAGACTTTATTTTCGAGGAGCATACCGATGTTCTCTGCGCAGTCCCGCTTGCGTCATGCGGTAGCAGACACCTTTGCGATGGTCGTGTACTGCACCGTCGTGAACATGATGATCGAGATTTTCCTCTCCGGAATGACTTTTGAGCAGTCGTTATCTTCACGTCTGGTCGCTATTCCGGTAAACATTATTATTGCCGTACCCTACGGTTTTTACCGCGACCGCGCGATGCGCCTGGCGCGCCATATCAGTCCGACAGGCTGGATGAAGAACATTGCCGACGTCGTCGCCTATGTAACCTTCCAGTCGCCGGTGTACGTCGCGATTCTGTTTGTGGTGGGTGCCGACTGGCATCAGATTGCCGCCGCGGTGAGTTCGAATATCGTCATTTCGATGATGATGGGCGCGGCGTATGGCTACTTTCTTGATTACTGCCGCCGCCTGTTCCGCGTCAGCGCCTACCGCCAGGCGAAAGCCTGAGCCCATAGCCAACCAGCGACTGGCAAGCGCCAGTCGCTTTCTGCATTCACATCCTTGTTATCATCCCTCAGCTGCGATCGGTTCGCACATCGATGCGGAAATCCGCTAGTTAATTATGGGACATCGTCGGCTGCGCTTCGCCGAATAAGCCACTCAGAAAGCGCTCAAGCGCAATACGTGAACTGAATCCGTGTGGAATACCATAATGCTGCTGCGCATCACCGGCTAAATAGAGCGGGAACTGCTCGTAATGATCGCAGGTCTTGATATCCGAAGCGGGGTCCGCCAGCGTATTGCTGCGCTCTTTGAGCGCCGGATGAATAATTAAAGCGGTACGCCCCATGCGCGCTTCGCGGTTCACATAAACATAATTATCGCCACGGCGATAGCCGTACGCTTTTTGCGTCACAACATCCATGGTGAAGCCGGCTTTTTCAAGAACACGCGCCACCTCATCGGGTCTTAAATACATACTCATTCCTCGTTATCTTTTACCGCACATTTACCTTACCTTATTCATGATTGGCAGGGCTTTCGGAAAATTCCAGAAACCACGGTTTAAAAGCATAATTCAAAATCTTGTCCTACACTTAATCGCTCTACCCTAAATAATGCAGATTGCAAAGCGACAGCAACGTGAGTGCAACCTGAAGTATGGCGGGTATCGATGAAATTAAGGGAGAAATCAATGGCCAACCGTGTGAATCGCAACAATGTAGATGAAAGCGCTGAGGATATTCATAACGATGTCAGCCAATTAGCGGATACGCTGGAAGAAGTGCTGAAATCGTGGGGCAGCGATGCAAAAGACGAAGCGGAGGCTGCGCGGAAAAAGGCGCAGGCATTGCTGAAAGAAACCCGCGCGCGCATCAACGGCAACAACCGCGTGCAGCAGGCCGCGCGTGATGCCGTCGGCTGTGCCGACACCTACGTGCGCGACAAACCCTGGCAAAGCGTCGGCGCCGCCGCCGCAGTTGGGCTATTTATTGGCGTATTGCTGAATTTACGCCGATAATATAAATGTAAGACGAAGATAACAAATACGCGTCAACCCCTGTATGCCGTCGGTATGCAGGGGTTTTTTATTTCTCGCCGATAGCCAGCCTGAGCTGACCCACGAGGTCAGCGGCCATCTCTGGTGACGTCAGGTTGGTAAAACTGACCAGCAGCCCTCCCTCCCCGCGGCTTTGCATCCGCCAGTCGCTCAGCGCCTGAACGTCCAGCCCGGCCTCCCTTGCCCGCCGCGCCAGCAGCCGATCGTCGCCGCGCGTCGCAATAACCAGCTGAATGCCGCCCAGCTGCGGAACCACCGCAAAGCCGGCGGCCGAAAGCGCCGACTCCAGCCACTGACGGCGCAGGGCGTAGCTGGCGCGCATTTTTTTCAGATGGCGCCAGAAATGGCCTTCCTGAATAAAATCAGCCAGCGTCTGCTGCCACAGCGTCGGAACGCTGCAGCTCATCAGCTCCGCCTGGCGCCGGAATGCGGGCACCTGCGGCGGCGGAACCACCAGCCACGCTGTGCGCAGCGCGGGGAATAGTGATTTGCTGAACGTCCCGCAGTAGATCACGCGCTGCGGGGCATCGAGGCTTTTCAACGGCGGCAGCGGCTTGCCCCGATAGCGAAACTCGCTATCGTAATCATCTTCGATAATCCAGCCATCATTTTTCGCCGCCCATGCCAGCAGCTGCCTGCGTCTCGCAAGCGAGAGCGCAACGCCGGTCGGGCTTTGGTGAGCGGGGGTCAGCAGCGCGAAGTGCGCGTCCGGAAAGTGACGCAGCGCGTGCTCCACATCCATTCCTTCATCATCCACGGGGACCGGATTAATGATGATATTTTGCCCCGCGATCGTCGGGCGGATAAGCGGAAAACCGGGGTCTTCCATCCACATTGCCTGTGCGGGCCGCGCCAGGGTGCGCAGGATCAGCGTCATTGATGCGGCATAGCTGCCGGTCACCAGCACCTGCTCCGGCTGGCACTCAATGCTGCGCGAGAGGCGGAGATAATCGACAATCGCCCGACGAAGGATCGGTTCGCCGCAGGGCTCACCCGGCGCCAGATCGAAGCGGGTTTGCGTGCGCAGGCGGCGGCCCATCACCCGCGCCCACAGGCCGCGCGGGAAAAGATCCAGCGCCGGCAGGCCCATTTTAAACGGCAGGGGCGCTGTCGGCTCGCTGCCCGTCGCCAAACGCGTCGGCGCCTCCTGCTGCGGGCTGAGACGCTCGCTGACGAAGGTTCCCGCCTGGCCGCGCCGTTCGAGCCATCCCTGGGCCACCAGCTCACCCCAGGCATTTTCCACCGTCGCCCGGGATACGCCAAGCTCCTGAGCATATACCCGGCTGGCGGGCAGGCGGCTGCCCGGCGGCAGCTCGCCGCGCTCAATGGCGGATTTGAGCTGGCGGGCGATACGCTGGTAGTGCGGCGCTTTTTTGGCTTCCATCATGGTCTGCTTTTTTCATCAAAATATGGCTATCTTTTGCAGTCCATTATAGTGCTATTTTGACTGCCGTCTTAGAGACTATCTCATCCGACGTCACCGTTGATGTCCGTTTGGGGCCCGCTGCAGGGCCCTGTAGCCAAAGGGATAGCTCTTAATGTGGAGAGAAAAATGAACACACTGCGTCAGCCCTACAATGAACTGAGTCCGGAAGTCTATAACGCGCTGGTACAGGCGAAAGTTGCGCTGGAAAAAAGCGCGCTCGACGGCACGCTGCTGGAACTGGTCTACCTGCGCGTGTCGCAGATTAACGGTTGCGCCTTTTGCCTGGAGATGCACAGTAAAGCGCTGCGCAAATCCGGCGTCGCCCAGGGCCGTCTGGACGCGCTGGCCGGCTGGCGGGTAAGCGCCCACTTTGACGCCGCGGAGCGCGCAGCGCTGGCGTGGACGGAGTCGGTGACCCACATCGCCAGCAGCCATGCGGAAGATGACGTTTATCTGCCGCTGCTGGAGCATTTTAGCCCCCGTCAGATCAGCGATTTAACCTTCGCCATCAGCCTGATGAACGCCTTTAACCGTCTTGCCGTCAGCATGCGTCTGTAGTTTTACGCCCGACCGCCCCCGCCCTCACAGGATCGCTCCTTGGGGGTTTTTCTTATTTTAAAACGCTATATATTGCGTGGTTGAACTTTTCTACAACTACATCTAGTATTTCCTGAACAGTTAATCGATACCAACCGCTGCGCCTTTTTGCGCCGTCCTGTTATCTTAAATGGAAATACGAATCATGCGCATTACTATTTACACTAAAAATGACTGCGTTCAGTGCCATGCTACTAAGCGCGCTATGGAGAGCCGCGGCTTTGCCTTCGAGATGGTCAACGTCGAGCATCATCCCGATGCCGCAGAGATGCTGCGCGAGCAGGGCTTTCGCCAGCTGCCGGTGGTGATTGCCGGCGAGACCCGCTGGTCCGGCTTCCGTCCGGATATGATTAATCGCCTGCATCCCGTCACGGCGGCCAGCGCATGAGCCTCATCGTCTACTTCTCCAGCAGCTCCGAAAATACGCATCGGTTCGTCCTGCGTCTGGGGCTGCCCGCGGTGCGCATTCCGCTTAACGAGCGGGAGCGTATCCAGGTAGACGAACCCTATATTCTCATCGTCCCCAGCTACGGCGGCGGCGGTACCGCGGGCGCGGTGCCGCGCCAGGCGATCCGCTTTTTAAACGATCCCCACAATCGTCAGTTAATTCGTGGCGTCATCGCCGCAGGCAACCGCAACTTTGGCGACGCCTACGGCCGGGCCGGCGACGTTATCGCGCAGAAATGCAGCGTGCCGTACCTCTATCGCTTTGAGCTGATGGGTACCCCACAAGATGTCGCTAACGTACGCAAAGGAGTAAGCGAATTTTGGCAACAACAACCGCAGAACGTCTAACCGCAGAGGCGCCGGATTTCCACGCCCTGAACGCCATGCTGAATTTGTACGACAGCAACGGCCGCATTCCGTTTGAAAAGGACCGCCAGGCGGTGGACGCCTTTATGGCGACGCATGTCGACGCCAACACCGTCCCCTTCGCCAGCCAGAACGATAAGCTGGAGTGGCTGATGGCCGAAGGTTACTACGACGCCGGCGTGCTGGCCCGCTACGACCGCCGTTTCGTCCTCGCGCTGTTTGAGCAGGCCCACGGCTACCGTTTCCGCTTCCAGACCTTTCTCGGCGCCTGGAAGTTCTACACCAGCTATACGCTGAAAACCTTCGACGGCAAACGCTACCTTGAACATTTCGCCGATCGCACCTGCATGGTGGCGCTGAGCCTGGCGCAGGGCGACGAAACCCTGGCCCGCCAGCTGACCGATGAGATCCTGAGCGGGCGCTTCCAGCCGGCGACCCCCACCTTCCTTAACGCCGGCAAGCAGCAGCGCGGGGAGCTGGTTTCCTGCTTCCTGCTGCGCATCGAAGACAATATGGAGTCGATTGGCCGGGCGGTGAACTCGGCGCTGCAGCTCTCAAAACGCGGCGGCGGCGTGGCGTTTTTGCTGTCGAACCTGCGCGAGTCCGGGGCGCCGATTAAGCGTATCGAAAACCAGTCGTCGGGGGTGGTGCCGGTGATGAAAATGCTGGAAGACGCCTTCTCCTACGCCAACCAGCTCGGCGCCCGCCAGGGGGCCGGAGCGGTCTACCTGCACGCCCATCATCCGGATATCCTGCGCTTCCTCGACACCAAGCGCGAAAACGCCGATGAGAAAATCCGCATCAAAACCCTGTCACTCGGCGTCGTTATCCCGGACGTGACCTTCCAGCTGGCGAAAGACGACGCGCAGATGGCGCTGTTCTCACCCTATGACGTCGAGCGGCTGTACGGTAAACCGTTCGGCGATATCGCCGTCAGCGAGATGTACCCGCAGCTGGTCGCCGACGAGAGGGTCAGCAAGCGCTGGATCCGCGCCCGCGATCTGTTCCAGCGGCTGGCGGAGATTCAGTTTGAGTCCGGCTATCCGTACATCATGTTTGAAGATACCGTGAACCGCGCCAACCCGATTGCCGGACGGGTCAACATGAGCAACCTGTGCTCGGAAATTTTGCAGGTCAACACCCCGTCGACCTTTGACGAAAATCTCGATTACGCCAGCGTCGGCGAGGATATCTCCTGCAATCTCGGCTCGTTGAATATCGCCCATACTATGGATTCGCCCGACTTTGCCCGCACGGTTGAAGTCGCCATTCGCGGCCTGACGGCGGTATCCGATATGAGCGATATTCGCTCGGTGCCTTCGGTGGCGGCGGGTAACGCGGCCTCTCACGCCATCGGGCTGGGGCAGATGAACCTGCACGGCTATCTGGCGCGGGAAGGTATCGCCTACGGCAGCCCGGAGGGGCTGGATTTCACCAACCTCTATTTTTACACCGTGACCTGGCATGCGCTGCATACCTCAATGCTGATGGCGCGCGAGCGCGACCAGCGCTTCGCCGGTTTCGCCCGTTCGCGCTACGCCAGCGGCGAGTATTTCCAGCAGTATCTGCAGGGCGACTGGCAGCCGAAAACGGCGAAGGTGCGCGAGCTGTTCGCCCGCGCCGGTATTGCCCTGCCCGACCGTCAAATGTGGCAGCAGCTGCGCGATGACGTGATGCGTTACGGTATCTATAACCGCAACCTGCAGGCGGTGCCGCCCACCGGTTCTATCTCCTATATCAACCATGCGACGTCGAGCATCCATCCGATCGTCTCGAAGATCGAGATCCGCAAAGAGGGCAAAACCGGTCGGGTTTACTATCCGGCTCCGTTTATGACCAATGACAACCTGGAACTGTACCAGGACGCGTATGAAATCGGCCCGCAAAAAATTATCGACACCTACGCCGAGGCCACGCGGCATGTCGATCAGGGGCTCTCTTTAACGCTGTTTTTCCCCGATACCGCCACCACCCGCGATATCAACAGGGCGCAAATTTACGCGTGGAAAAAAGGCATTAAGACGCTGTACTACATCCGCCTGCGCCAGCTGGCGCTGGAAGGTACTGAAATTGAGGGCTGCGTGTCCTGCGCGCTGTAAGGAGAACCCGATGACCCATCTATCGCGCATTAGCGCCATTAACTGGAACAAGATTCAGGACGACAAGGATCTGGAGGTGTGGAACCGCCTGACCAGCAACTTCTGGCTACCGGAGAAGGTGCCGCTGTCCAACGATATCCCCGCGTGGCAGACCCTCAGCCCGACGGAGCAGCAGCTGACCATCCGCGTTTTCACCGGCCTGACGCTGCTCGATACCATTCAGAACACCGCCGGCGCGCCGGCGCTGATGAACGACGCCCTCACCCCGCATGAGGAGGCGGTGATGTCGAATATCAGCTTTATGGAGGCGGTGCACGCCCGCTCCTACAGCTCGATTTTCTCCACCCTGTGCCAGACCAAAGACGTCGACGCCGCCTACGCCTGGAGTGAAGAGAACGCCCCGCTCCAGCGCAAAGCCGAGCTGATGCTGGAGTATTATCACACGGATGAGCCGCTGAAGAAGAAAATCGCCAGCGTATTCCTCGAATCCTTCCTCTTCTATTCCGGATTCTGGCTGCCGATGTACTTCTCCAGCCGCGGTAAGCTGACCAATACCGCCGACCTGATTCGCCTGATCATCCGCGACGAGGCGGTGCACGGATATTACATCGGCTACAAATATCAAAAAGGGCTGGAAAAAGTCAGCGCCGAAAAGCGGGAGGAGTTGAAGAATTTCGCCCTCGATCTGTTGATGGATCTCTACGATAACGAGCTGGCCTATACCCATGAACTGTACGCCGACAGCGGCTGGGCTGAGGAGGTCACCGCCTTCCTGTGCTACAACGCCAACAAGGCGCTGATGAACCTGGGCTATGAGGCGCTATTCCCGGCGGAAATGGCCGCGGTCAATCCGGCGATCCTCGCCGCGCTCTCGCCAAACGCCGATGAAAACCACGACTTTTTCTCTGGCTCAGGATCGTCCTACGTGATGGGTAAAACGGAAGAAACCGCCGACGCCGATTGGGACTTTTAACCTTACTTTCACCAGGAATATATTCACTTGATTCCTGGTGATCTATTTCACATTATTTCCATTCATCACACCATTATCTGTTCTGACATTTTCAGGAAATCCTCTCGTAATATTTAGTAGAAATCCCGTGATTTTGACAATAATTCTCCGGTAAGCATTAAAAAATATCACTACGGCGTAATCAACGCTCAGCCCTTATATCACGGGGAATGCGCGGCATTGCTGCCGCGCCATATCCTCCCGCCGCGGACATTGAGGGTTGTCACAGAATCTGAGTATGTTAGGGTGTAAACAGGTAAATATCTCCACCAGGTACTATATCGACATAATACAAATAACGGGAAACTCTCTATTGCATGGCAATTAAATTAGAAATAAAGAATCTCTATAAGATATTTGGCGAGCATCCGCAGCGAGCGTTCAAATATATTGAAAAAGGATTTACTAAAGAACAACTGCTGGAAAAAACGGGGCTTTCACTTGGCGTAAAAGACGCCAGTCTGACCATTGAAGAAGGCGAGATATTCGTCATCATGGGGCTTTCCGGATCGGGAAAATCCACCATGGTTCGCCTTCTCAATCGCCTGATTGAACCCACCCGCGGGCAGGTGCTGATTGATGGCGTCGATATCGCCAAAATTTCAGAATCCGAGCTGCGCGAGGTGCGCAGAAAAAAGATCGCAATGGTTTTTCAATCATTTGCGCTGATGCCGCATATGACCGTGCTGGACAATGCCGCCTTTGGCATGGAGCTGGCGGGCCTCTCCACCCAGCAACGCCAGGAGAAAGCGCTGGAGGCGCTGCGCCAGGTCGGTCTGGAAAACTACGCTCATGCCTGGCCGGATGAACTCTCCGGCGGGATGCGCCAACGCGTCGGGCTCGCCCGCGCGCTGGCGATTAACCCCGATATCTTATTAATGGATGAAGCCTTCTCGGCCCTCGATCCCTTAATTCGTACCGAAATGCAGGATGAGCTGACAAAATTACAGGCCAAACACCAGCGCACCGTGGTCTTTATTTCCCACGATCTTGATGAAGCCATGCGCATCGGTGACCGGATTGCCATCATGCAAAATGGCGAAGTTATTCAGGTCGGTACTCCGGATGAAATCCTGAATAATCCGGCCAATGATTACGTGAAAACCTTCTTCCGCGGCGTCGATATTAGCCAGGTATTCAGCGCCAAGGATATTGCCCGCCGTAGCCCGGTAGGCTTAATTCGTAAAACGCCGGGATTTGGCCCCCGTTCGGCGCTGAAATTGTTGCAGGATGAAGACCGCGAATATGGTTATGTGATTGAACGCGGTAATAAGTTTGTCGGCATTGTCTCCATTGATTCACTGAAATCCGCGCTGAGCGAAGGTCAAGGAATTGATGCGGCGTTACTCGACTCCCCGCAGGCGGTGGATGCGCAAACGTCGCTTAGCGACCTGCTCTCCCACGTAGGCCAGGCACCGTGCGCGGTGCCGGTTGTGGATGAAGGGCATCAGTATATCGGCATCATTTCTAAACGAATGTTGCTGCAGGCTTTAGATCGCGAGGGGACAAACAATGGCTGATCAATCTAACCCGTGGGATACCGCACCGGCGGCGGATAGCGCCGCCCAATCTGCCGATGCCTGGGGCACTCCGGCCGCCGCGCCGGCCGACGGCGGCGGTGCCGACTGGCTGACCAGCGCGCCGCAGGCGCAGCCGGAACATTTCAACATCATGGACCCGTTCCATAAGACGCTGATCCCGCTGGATAGCTGGGTGACGCACGGTATCGACTGGATAGTGATCCACTTCCGCCCGCTGTTCCAGGGGATCCGCGTGCCGGTGGACTACATACTCAGCGCCTTCCAGCAGCTGCTGTTAGGGATGCCCGCTCCGGTGGCGATTGTGATATTCGCCCTGATCGCCTGGCAGATCTCCAGCGTCGGAATGGGCGTCGCCACGCTGATCTCGCTGGTGGCTATCGGCGCTATCGGCGCCTGGTCGCAGGCGATGGTCACCCTGGCGCTGGTTCTGACCGCCCTGCTGTTCTGTATGCTGATCGGCCTGCCGCTGGGGATTTGGCTGGCGCGCAGCCCGCGCGCGGCAAAAATTATCCGTCCGCTGCTCGACGCCATGCAGACCACTCCGGCGTTCGTCTACCTGGTGCCAATCGTCATGCTGTTCGGGATCGGTAACGTTCCAGGCGTGGTCGTGACTATTATCTTTGCCCTGCCGCCCATCGTGCGTCTGACCATTCTGGGGATTAACCAGGTGCCGGCCGATCTGATTGAGGCATCGCGCTCCTTCGGCGCCAGCCCGCGCCAGCTGCTGTTTAAAGTTCAGCTGCCGCTGGCGATGCCGACCATTATGGCCGGGGTCAACCAGACGCTGATGCTGGCGCTCTCGATGGTGGTTATCGCCTCGATGATCGCCGTCGGCGGTCTCGGCCAGATGGTACTGCGCGGGATCGGCCGTCTTGATATGGGCCTGGCCAGCGTGGGCGGCGTCGGGATTGTTATCCTCGCCATCATTCTTGACCGCCTGACCCAGGCCGTTGGGCGCGACTCCCGCAGCCGCGGCAGCCGCCGCTGGTACACCACCGGGCCTCTGGGGCTGATCACTCGTCCTTTCAGTAAATAACCTTCTCATTGCCCGGCGGCATTGCGCCTGCCGGGCCAGCAGTCATCCTTTCATATTTATGAGGAACAACGATGCGACATACAGCGATTCTTGCCACAGCGTTCACCGCACTCATTGCCACCGGCGCCTTTGCCGCCGATCTGCCGGGTAAAGGCATCACCGTAAAACCGATTCAGAGCACCATCACCGAAGAGACCTTCCAGACCCTGCTGGTCAGCCGCGCGCTGGAGAAGCTGGGCTACACCGTCGATAAGCCGAGTGAAGTTGACTATAACGTCGGCTACACCTCGCTCGCCTCCGGCGACGCCACCTTTACCGCCGTTAACTGGCAGCCGCTGCATGACGACATGTACGCCGCCGCCGGCGGGGACAAGAGCTTCTACCGCGAAGGCGTTTTTGTTAACGGCGCCGCGCAGGGCTATCTGATTGATAAGAAAACCGCCGAGCAGTATCACATTAAATCTATCGATCAGCTGAAAGACCCGAAAATCGCCAAACTGTTTGATACTAACGGCGATGGTAAGGCCGATCTCACCGGCTGTACGCCGGGCTGGGGCTGTGAAGCGGTGATTAACCACCAGATTGATGCCTATGGCCTGAGCAACACCGTGGTGCACAACCAGGGCAACTATGCCGCGATGATGGCCGATACCATCGCTCGCTATAAAGAAGGCAAGCCGGTGATTTACTACACCTGGACGCCGTACTGGGTCAGCGACGTGCTGAAACCGGGTAAAGATGTGGTCTGGCTGCAGGTGCCGTTCTCCTCCCTGCCAGGCGTACAGAAGAACATCGACACCAAACTGGCTAACGGCGCGAACTACGGCTTCCCGGTCAGCACCATGCATATTGTGGCCAACAAAGCCTGGGCCGAGAAAAACCCGGCGGCGGCGAAGCTGTTCAGTATCATGAAGCTGCCGATTGCCGACATTAACGCCGAAAACGCCATGATGCATGCAGGCCACGCTTCGGAAGCGGATATCCAGGGCCACGTTGACGGCTGGATCAAAGCCCACCAGCAGCAGTTTGACGGCTGGCTGAAAGAGGCGCTGGCGGCGCAGAAATAATCCTCCCTCGTCAGAATGCCATGTCGCTCCGGCGTGCGTTATGCCGCCGGAGGTTCCCGGGTTTCGCCTTCTGCGCCCTGCCCGGGCACCGCTTCTCTTTCGCTATTCCACAAAACCACCTCCGCTCCTTCCGCTTCAGTATCTCCCGTCGCTAATGTGCGCTAACCTACGAACCGGCAAAGAGATTTTATTCCTGGATATAGGTTTAACGTATCAATTGTAGTCAATAATTCATTTGATTTATTTGTCACAATAGTTATTATATCGGCTGTAATTAATGAGGTCATACCCAAATGGATAGTTCGTTTACTCCCATTGAGCAAATGCTCAAATTCCGCGCCAGCCGTCACGAAGATTTCCCTTTCCAGGAGATTCTGTTAACTCGCCTCTGCATGCACATGCAAGGTAAGCTACTGGAAAATCGCAATAAAATGCTGAAAGCGCAGGGAATTAACGAGACATTATTTATGGCGCTGATCACCCTGGAATCTCAGGAAAACCACAGCATTCAGCCCTCCGAGCTGAGCTGCGCCCTGGGGTCGTCACGCACCAACGCCACGCGCATTGCCGACGAGCTGGAAAAACGCGGCTGGATTGAACGCCGTGAAAGCGATAACGATCGCCGCTGTCTGCATCTGCAGCTTACCGACAAAGGTCATCAGTTTTTGCGTGAGGTTCTGCCTCCGCAGCACAACTGCCTGCATCAGCTCTGGTCTTCTTTAAGCACCAGCGAAAAAGATCAGCTCGAGCACATCACCCGTAAACTGCTTGGTCGTCTTGACCAGATGGAAGAGGACGGTGTGCTTGCGGAGTCTCTGCGCTAAGCACGGAACCGCTAGAAATCTTTCTGAATTGACAAGGAAAAACAGACCAGGCCAGCAGATCTTCTGCTGGCCTTTCTGATAAACAGGTCGGCCCAGCCGATGTGAAATAATAAGATCGTGGAGAATAACATGAGCGCAAATGCGGAGAGCCAAACCCCGCAGCAACCGGGCAGCAAGAAAGGGAAGCGCAAAGGTGCCCTTCTGTTGCTGACATTGCTCTTTATTATTGTTGCCGTGGCATATGGGATTTATTGGTTTTTGGTACTGCGTCATTATGAAGAGACCGATGACGCATATGTGGCAGGGAATCAGGTACAGATTATGGCGCAGGTGTCCGGCAGCGTGACGAAAGTCTGGGCCGACAACACCGATTTTGTGCAGAAAGGCGATCCTTTGGTCACCCTCGACCAGACCGATGCCCAGCAGGCGTTTGAGAAAGCGCAAACCCAGCTGGCCGCCAGCGTGCGTCAAACCCGTCAGTCGATGATCAACAGCAAGCAGCTGCAGGCCAATATCGACGTCAAAAAAACCGCGCTCTCGCAGGCGCAAACCGACCTCAACCGCCGTATCCCCCTGGGAGCCGCTAACCTGATTGGCCGCGAGGAGCTGCAGCACGCTCGCGATACCGTCGCCAGCGCCCAGGCCGAGCTCGACGTGGCGGTGCAGCAGTTTAACGCCAACCAGGCCATCGTTCTGGGGACCCGCCTTGAGCAGCAGCCTGCCGTTCTGCAGGCGGCCACCGACGTCCGTAACGCCTGGCTGGCCCTGCAGCGTACGCAGATCGTCAGCCCGATTAGCGGCTACGTTTCCCGTCGTTCGGTTCAGCCCGGCGCGCAGATAAGCCAGACCACCCCGCTAATGGCGGTCGTTCCGGCGACGAATCTGTGGGTCGACGCCAACTTTAAAGAGACCCAGCTGGCGCATATGCGCATCGGCCAACCGGCCACCGTAATCAGCGATATCTACGGCGACGATGTGAAATACACCGGTAAGGTCGTAGGGCTGGATATGGGGACCGGTAGCGCCTTCTCCCTGCTGCCGGCGCAGAACGCCACCGGGAACTGGATTAAAGTCGTCCAGCGTCTGCCGGTGCGTATTGAGCTCGATGAGAAGCAGCTGGCGGCGCACCCGCTGCGTATTGGCCTCTCTACGCTGGTTGAAGTGGATACCTCCAACCGCGACGGCGAGATACTGGCGAACGAGACGCGTAAGTCTCCGGCGTATGAAAGTAATGCCCGTGAAATCGCTCTCGACCCGGTAGACAAACTGATCAACGGCATCATCCAGGCTAACGCCGGATAATTCGGGGTGAGCGTAATGCAACAGCAAAAACCGCTGGAGGGCGCGCAGCTGGTCATCATGACCATTGCGCTGTCGCTTGCGACCTTCATGCAGGTGCTGGACTCCACTATCGCCAACGTGGCTATCCCAACCATCGCCGGTAACCTTGGCTCGTCCCTGAGCCAGGGTACCTGGGTGATTACCTCGTTTGGGGTGGCCAACGCCATCTCCATTCCGATAACCGGTTGGCTGGCAAAACGCGTGGGGGAAGTGAAGCTGTTCCTGTGGTCAACGGTGGCGTTTGCCATCGCCTCCTGGGCCTGCGGCATGTCCAACAGCCTGACGATGCTGATTTTCTTCCGCGTGATTCAGGGGATCGTCGCCGGTCCGCTGATCCCGCTGTCGCAAAGTCTGCTGCTCAACAACTACCCGCCGGCAAAACGCTCCATCGCCCTGGCGCTGTGGTCGATGACGGTTATCGTGGCGCCAATCTGCGGGCCGATCCTCGGCGGCTATATCAGCGACAACTACCACTGGGGCTGGATATTCTTTATCAACGTGCCAATCGGCGTTGCGGTGGTGATCATGACGCTGCAAACCCTGCGCAGCCGGGAAACCCGCACCGAGCAGCGGCGCATCGACGGCGTCGGGCTGGCGCTGCTGGTGGTTGGCATCGGCAGCCTGCAGGTGATGCTCGATCGCGGTAAGGAGCTGGACTGGTTCGCCTCCACGGAGATTATCGTCCTGACGGTGGTGGCCGTGGTGGCCATCAGCTTCCTTATCGTCTGGGAGCTTACCGACGACAACCCGATAGTCGACCTTTCGCTATTTAAGTCGCGAAACTTCACCATCGGCTGCCTGTGCATCAGCCTCGCCTATATGCTCTACTTCGGCGCTATCGTTCTGCTGCCGCAGCTGCTGCAGGAGGTCTATGGCTACACCGCGACCTGGGCGGGTCTGGCGTCGGCGCCGGTGGGGGTGATCCCTGTCATTCTCTCGCCGATCATCGGCCGCTTTGCCCATAAGCTCGATATGCGTCGGCTGGTGACCTTCAGCTTTATCATGTATGCGGTGTGCTTCTACTGGCGCGCATGGACCTTCGAACCGGGGATGGACTTCGGCGCATCGGCCTGGCCGCAGTTTATCCAGGGCTTCGCGGTGGCCTGCTTCTTTATGCCGCTGACCACCATCACCCTGTCCGGCCTGCCGGCGGAGCGGCTGGCGGCGGCCTCAAGCCTGTCGAACTTCACCCGTACGCTGGCGGGCTCTATCGGGACCTCGATAACCACCACCATGTGGACCAACCGCGAGGCGCTGCACCATGCGCAGCTCACCGAGTCGGTCACGCCGTATAACCCTAACGCCCAGCAAATATACGACCAGCTGGAGGGACTGGGGATGACCCAGCAGCAGGCATCCGGCTGGATAGCCCAGCAGATAACCAACCAGGGGCTGATTATTTCCGCTAACGAAATATTCTGGGTCTCGGCGGGGATCTTTATCCTGCTGTTAGGCCTGGTGTGGTTTGCCCGGCCGCCGTTCAGCGCGGGCGGCGGCGGAGGCGGAGCTCACTAGCGTTAACACCAAGGGATCTGCGGATCCCTTTTTTATTGGCGGATAAAAACGCCCGCCTGTCCAGTTCGCGCTAGCTTCTGTCCACTTCGCTAAAGCGCCCCGTTCTTCTTATCGTGCAGGATAAAGATCCGACATAAGGAGATAATCATGCTGAAAAATCCTCACGAAAAGTATCGCCCCTCGCCGATCGTATCCCTGCCCGACCGCCGCTGGCCGGACCGGCAGATCGCCCACGCGCCGCGCTGGCTCTCTACCGACCTGCGCGACGGCAACCAGGCGCTGGCGGAACCGATGGACGGCGCGCGCAAGCTGCAGTTCTGGAACCTGCTGCTGGAGTGTGGATTCAAAGAGATTGAAGTCGCTTTCCCGTCCGCATCGCAGACTGATTTCAACTTCGTTCGCCAGCTGATTGAGGAGCAGCGTATCCCCCAGGACGTCACCATTCAGGTGCTGACCCAGGCGCGGGAAGATTTAATCCTGCGCACCTTCGAATCGCTGTGCGACGCCCACAGCGCCACCGTGCATCTGTATAACGCCACCGCGCCTCTGTTTCGCCGGCTGGTCTTCGGTATGGAAAAAGCGCAGGTGGTTGAGCTGGCGACCCGCGCCACCCGACTGATCCGCCAGCAGTGCGAACAGCAGCCGCAAACGCGCTGGCAGTATGAGTATTCGCCGGAAACCTTCTGCTTTACCGAACCTGAGTTTGCGCTGGAGATCTGCGAAGCGGTGGCGGACATCTGGCAGCCCTGCGCCGAACGCCCGATGATCATCAACCTGCCCGCCACCGTGGAGGTCAACACCCCCAACGTCTATGCCGATCAAATCGAGTATTTTTGCCGTCATTTCTCGCGACGCGCCGACGTCTGCATCAGCGTCCACCCGCATAACGACCGCGGAACCGGCGTTGCCAGCGCCGAGCTGGCGGTGATGGCCGGCGCCGATCGCGTTGAAGGCTGCCTGTTTGGCAACGGCGAACGCACCGGCAACGTCTGTCTGGTCACCCTCGCCATGAACCTCTACAGCCAGGGCGTCGATCCTCAGCTCACCTTCCCGGAGATGAAGCGGGTCGTGGAGATCGTCGAGAGCTGTAACCAGCTGCCGGTTCACCCGCGCCATCCGTGGGCGGGAAGCCTCGCCTATACCGCATTTTCCGGCTCGCATCAGGATGCGATTAAGAAAGGTTTCGACGCCCGTCGGCCCGGTGAAGTTTGGCAGATGCCCTACCTGCCCGTCGACCCGCAGGATATTGGCTGCAGCTATGAGGCGGTTATCCGCGTCAACAGCCAGTCGGGTAAGAGCGGCAGCGCATGGCTGATTGAGCAGAATCACGGCTTAAAGCTGCCCCGCATGCTGCAGCAGGATTTCAGCCTGCACGTGCAGCGCGCAACCGATAGCCACGGCAAGGAGATGACGCAAAACGCCCTGTGGCAGCTGTTTCGCGAGCGCTACGGCCTGGTGGCGCAGCCGCCGCTGGCGCTGCTGGATTACCAAAGCGACGGTCAGCAGGACGGCCAGCTCTCGCTGCAGGCGACGCTCAGGGTCTACGGCGAGACCCGCAGGCTGCAGGGGAACGGCAACGGGCTGCTTTCCGCCGCGGCGAGCGGGCTTAGCGCGCTGCTTAAGCAACAGTTTGCGATTAAGGATTATCACGAGCATACCCTCGGCGAGCGCAGCGACAGCCGTTCGGTGGCCTATATCCGCTGCGTCTTGCCGAATGGCGACAGCCGCTGGGGGGTCGGGATCGATAACGATGTCGCCCGCGCCTCGCTCCAGGCGCTATGCAATGCGCTCAGCGGCGGCGATCACTCCTCCGGCGAGCGGAAGTAATCGCTGGGAGCCATCCCCATCACCCGGCGGAACATGGCGCTGAAGGCGCTGTGGCTGCCGTAGCCAAGGTCCAGCGCCACCCGCAGGACCGACTGCCCCTGCGCCAGGCGCACCAGCGCTTCCATTAGTTTCGCCCGGCGCACCCATTCGCTCCAGGTCAGCGTGGTCTGCTGCTGGAAGTGGCGGTTGAGCGTCCGCTCGCTCATATTGCTCTCTTTTGCCGCCTGGAGGCTGCTCCAGGCCTCGCCAGGCGCTTCGCGGACCTTTTGGCACAGCCGGCGCAGCGCCTCGCTTTGCGGCTCGATCAGGCCAAAGGGCAGCACGGTCATGCCGCGGATCTCATCAAGAATTAACTCATAGACGCGCTCGTCGCGGCTGCCGGGATCGTAGCGTTCCGCCAGCGTCAGCGAGGTGACGATCAGCTCGCGCAGCAGCGGCGAGATCTGCACGATCTGGCACGATGACGGCAGATCGGCGCGGGCAAGGGGATCGATAAACAGCGTGCGCGCCGCGACTGCGCCGGTGATCCGCAGCGCGTGGGGCGTACCCGCCGGCAGCCAAACGCCGCGCCCCGGCGGGACAACCCAGTAGCCAGCCGGCGTCTCAACCCGCACCACGCCGCTCAGGATATGCAGCAGCTGGACGCAGTCATGCTGATGCCACGGCTCGCTATCGCCATGGGCGTAATCATGGGCAAAGGGCACCAGGGAGCGATGCTGAAAGGAGAAGCGGGAAGTCGTCGACATCGCGGCGTGAGGATATCGGCCCGACGCTATCGCCGGGCCGTGGCAGAAGAACTAGATATGCAGTTCTTGCAGCGTTTCTTTCGGCAGCGCCAGCTCGTCATTGCTGTTGATGCGTACGTCGCGCTCAAGAATATGACGCGCGATGTCCTGAGCTTCTTCCAGCGAGTGCATGGTGTAGGTACCGCACTGGTAAACGTTGAGCTCAGGGATCTGGCTCTGCTCTTTTACCTTCAGCACGTCGGCCATTGCCGCTTTCCAGGCATCCGCTACGCGCTGCTCGTCCGGCGTACCGATCAGGCTCATATAGAAGCCCGTGCGGCAACCCATCGGAGAGATATCGATAATTTCCACACCCTTACCGTTGAGATGGTCGCGCATAAAGCCCGCGAACAGGTGCTCAAGCGTGTGAATGCCTCTTTCCGGCATCACTTCCTGATTCGGTATGCAAAAACGCAGATCGAAAACGGTAATTTCATCGCCGTGCGGCGTGTTCATTTTCTTCGCGACGCGCACCGCAGGGGCTTCCATTCGGGTATGGTCGACTGTGAAACTATCTAACAACGGCATTCTTCACCTCCGATAGTGATTTTTTTTAAAATAAAATGAACTCTTTTTACACCCGCTAGTCTGAGTATGTGAAAGACGCGCATTTATTATCATCATCATCCCTGAATCAGAGATGAAAGTTTGGCCACATTGATGTGGCCTTTTTCTTTTGTACCGCTTTTTGCTACGCGTGTCTCGCTAACAGAGCGCTAAACGGTTCGCTATCTTCCGCTTCTACCTTCTGCTGACGCACGGCTGACGCTTCACGCTCGGTAATGAAATCCTCTTCGCGTAAAATCTCCAGCGGCTCTTCCCGCAGCATCGTACGATACCGATCGGCCAGCTCCTTACCGGTGCCGCCAATCCCTTCTTCAAGCATAGAACGCAGAATGCGCGCCGAGAAAGTTAATTCCGGATCGTCGAAGCTGGCAACCAGCTCATCGCACACCTGCTGATAGGCGTCGCCGCCGTGAATGCCGTCCAGAATCTGCGCAACGCGGCGCAAATCGCGGAACAGATCTTTACCTACCTCAGCCAGCGGGAACTGCGCGCTTTCGCAGCCGATCCCCAACGTCAGGCCAGGCTTACGCCCTTCAAGAATCACCCGATTCCAGTTAGTGCGCGTACACAGCAGTTCGTCGCTGCTCATTTCCGGCGCATCGGCCAGCACGCACCAGACCATAAACAGATCGAGGAAGCGCACCTGCTGCTCGTCAACGCCAATCGGCGAGAACGGGTTGATATCCAGTGAACGAACTTCGATATATTCGATTCCGCCGCGCAGCAGCGCGTCAGACGGCGTCTCACCGCTGCGGGTCACGCGTTTCGGGCGGATTGGCGCATAGAGCTCGTTTTCAATCTGCAGAATATTACTGTTAATTTGCAGGTACTTACCGTCTTTCTTGAGGCCAATTTCCGCATACTCCTGCGACGGAGTTTTAATCGCCCGCTTCAATCCTGCCACATACTCCTGCAGATCGTTAAACGTAATTCCGAGATTGCTTTGCGACTTATTGGTATAGCCGAGGTCGCTCAGGCGCAAGGAGGTCGCGTACGGCAGGTAATACATGCCGTTTTCCGCTTTCTCAAACGGCAGCGTGGTCGGTTTCCCCTGCAGGAAAGAGGAGCAAATCGCCGGGGAAGCGCCGAACAGATACGGGATCACCCAGCCAAAGCGGTAGTAGTTGCGGATTGAGCGGAAATAGCCCGCCGAAATGGCCTCTTTCCCGCTTTCCTCGTCCTCAACGCCGCACTTCGCCTGCCAGAACGCCATCGGCAGAGAGAAGTTATAGTGCACGCCGGAGATGGTTTGCATCAGCGCGCCGTAACGGTTTTTCAGCCCTTCACGATACAGCGTTTTCAGACGGCCGATATTCGATGTGCCGTACTGCGCCAGCTCGATGTCCTGGCCCGGAGCAATATAGCAGGGCATGCTCAGCGGCCACATCCGCTCATCGCCGATATGGCGGGCGGTATAGCGATGAACATCGCGCATAAAAGTCAGCATGTGCTGAATATCGCCATCAACCGGCGTAATAAACTCCAGCAAAGCTTCAGCAAAATCGGTGGTAATCCATTTATGGGTCAGCGCCGAACCCAATGCCTGAGGATGGCCGGTAGTGGCCAGCGAGCCATCGGCGTTAACGCGCAGCGTTTCGCGCTCAAGGCCGCGATGAATGCCCTTTAGCGCCTGCGGATTTTTTTCCAGCCAGGCCAGCGCCTGTGATACGTCCGGGATCAATTTGACCTCCCGCCTGTCGAAATCATTTGAATAAGCATAATTGTAATGGTGACCATACAGGTTATTCCAGCAGACGTTATTGTTACAGCCTGTCCGGAGAGCCTCAGTTCCACAATTAGTGCCACCACATCATGCCCTGAAGCGTAACCAGCGCAATGACGATATAGCGCAGCGCTTTACCAAGGCATAAAAAAAAGAGCACTGGTCCCCAGGAAATGCGCATCCATCCCGCCAGTAAACACAGCAAATCGCCTATCACCGGCGTCCAGCTTAATAATAATGTGACCGCACCGTAGCGCTTTAACCAGCCGGAAGCCTTCTCCTGCCAGCGCGACGTTTTGCGCAGCGGAAACAGGCGCCCCAGAATAACGTTAGTTACCCCTCCAAGGCTATTGCCGATTGTTGCTATTAATACCAGCATCCACGGTTGGCTCGCTCCCGTAAGCAGCATAGCAACCAGCACAACTTCCGAGTTACCGGGAAGCAGCGTGGCGCTGAGAAAGCTACTGGCAAACAGCGATATCAGCGATAGCGCGTCGCTCACAGCAGCCGAACGTCGACAGCATCCATCCCCGCGCGCTGTGCGGCCTGCAGACCAAAGTCAGCGTCTTCAAACACCACGCATTTTTCCGGCGCAACGCCCATGCGCTCGGCGCACAGCAGGAAGGTATCAGGAGCAGGCTTGTGGTTTGTTACGTGATCGGCGGCAATGACCGCGGAGAAATAGTGACGCAGGCCGAGATGGGCCAGCAGAGCTTCCGCAACGGCGCTTTCGCTGCCGGTGCCAACCGACATCGGGCGACGGCCGTGCCACTCTTTTACCACCTCAATCAGCGGTAAGGGGCGCACGCTATCCAGCAGCATCGCCTTGACGGCGTTGGTTTTTTCCAAAGCCAGGCGATGAGGGTCTAAATCCGCCTGGTTCATTTCGATAATCACCTGGGCAATACGCCAGGTCGGAGAACCATTGAGCGCGACCATCGCCTGTTCGTCGAAACGCATTCCGTAACGGCCCAGAACCTCGCGCCAGGCCTTACGATGCGTCGGCTCGGTATCAAGAATAGTGCCATCCATATCAAAGATAAGTCCTGCGTAACGTTCGTACATCGTGTTCTCACAAACCGGATAAGGAAAGGTTACTTTATCGCAAAAGGCGCATATTGTCGCGGGTGGAGGCAGAAGCAGCAAAGGCGCCACTGGGCGCCTTTATTATATCAATGCATCGGCTTATTTGATTTTCAAATCATTCTCAACCAAACGAACGCCCTGCACTCTGCGGGTCACCTCTACGGCGCGATTAGCATCCTTCTGTGACGAAACAAAACCGCTCAGCTGAACGCGGCCTTTGAAGGTCTGCACACTAATTTCAGTGGATTTAATCTCTTTTTCGTTAAACAGCGCGGTTTTGACTTTGGTGGTCACGACGGTGTCGTCGATATAGCCGCCGGTACTTTCCTTCGTGGCCGATCCGGCACAGCCAGCCAGAGATACGGCAACCAGAAGCGTCGCGCAAAAGGCAGGTATTGCTTTGAACCATTTCATGGATTTCTCTCCTTGCACTCATCTCACCCGAATCAGGTCGATATACAGGGATAAATTATAGTGGAAAGAGCAACTTGCCAATATTAAAAAGTGCGCAAGAGCGTGCAGAAACGGCTAAAAGACAGCGGCTAAGAGGTTTTTTGGGTAAGAAAATTGGCTAACCGGGAGGAGATGATGCTGCCGATTGTCTCGCAGACCATGAGGCAATAATGTTGGGGTTATTTCAGGAGAAGATGGTGCATCCGGGAGGATGACTCACTGGGTTCGCCCTACGGGCCGTCGCTTATGCGACGTTATCCTCCCTGGTGCTGGCGGTTTTTTCGCAGACCATGAAGCAATAATGTTGGGGTTAGTTCAGGAGAAGATGGTGCATCCGGGAGGATTCGAACCTCCGACCGCTCGGTTCGTAGCCGAGTACTCTATCCAGCTGAGCTACGGATGCATCAGGGGGAACTTCTTTACTACGCTATCTTCCCTGGTGCTGGCGATTATCTCGCAGACCATGAAACAACAGTATTGCTGTTATCTCGAAGAAGATGGTGCATCCGGGAGGATGACTCACTGGGTTCGCCCTACGGGCCGTCGCTTATGCGACGTTATCCTCCCTGGTACTGGCGATTATCTCGCAGACCTTGAAACAACAGAATAGCTGTTATCTCGAAGAAGATGGTGCATCCGGGAGGATTCGAACCTCCGACCGCTCGGTTCGTAGCCGAGTACTCTATCCAGCTGAGCTACGGATGCATCAGGGGGAAATTCTTTACTACGTTAACTTCTCTGGCGCTGGCGATTATCTCGCAGACCATGAAACAACAAGAGTGCTGTTATCTCGAAGAAGATGGTGCATCCGGGAGGATTCGAACCTCCGACCGCTCGGTTCGTAGCCGAGTACTCTATCCAGCTGAGCTACGGATGCATCAGGGAGAACTTCTTTACTACCAGCAAGCGCCGCAAATTAACCATTGCCACACTTCACAAGATGGTGCATCCGGCAGGATGACTCACTGTGCTTGCCCTACGGGCCGTCGCTTATGCGACGTTATCCTCCCGGGTACTGGCGATTATCTCGCAGACCATGAAACAACAGAATGGCTGTTATCTCAGAGAAGATGGTGCATCCGGGAGGATTCGAACCTCCGACCGCTCGGTTCGTAGCCGAGTACTCTATCCAGCTGAGCTACGGATGCAAAATGGCGGTGAGGCGGGGATTCGAACCCCGGATGCAGCTTTTGACCGCATACTCCCTTAGCAGGGGAGCGCCTTCAGCCTCTCGGCCACCTCACCACACGCCTCTTTCGAGTGCTTCGAAGAACTTGTTTCTGCTCTTCGTCGCTGCGATGGCGCACATATTACTTTCTGGTACTTATAAGTCAAACAATTTTTCGAGACCTTTTTTCCGTTTGCACACTTACCGCGCAATCAGCCTGCAAAAACGGCAAAAAGAGCGTTTAATCAACAGAAATTCAGGGTTTACGGCCTGCTACGGGCAAAAAATAAAGATAGCCGACGATGGGCAAGTAACGGAAAAGAGAGGCGTCTGAAGTAGAAAATAGAGAGAAATCGACTGGCTGTGGGATGCGCCTCACGAAATCGCGAGGCGCGAAAGCCTTAGTAACTGGACTGCTGGGATTTTTCAGCCTGGATACGCTGGTAGATCTCTTCACGATGCACGGAGACTTCTTTAGGGGCATTAACGCCAATACGTACCTGGTTACCCTTAACCCCTAAAACTGTCACAGTGACCTCATCTCCAATCATGAGGGTCTCACCAACTCGACGAGTCAGAATCAGCATTCTTTGCTCCTTGAAAGATTAAAAGAGTCGGGTCTCTCGTATCCCGGCATTATCCATCATATAACGCCAAAAAGTAAGCGATGACAAACGCCTCACGGCGTAACGCAGTCATGGCATCACATTCTGTTAAACCTAAGTTTAGCCGATATACACAACTTCAACCCGACTTTATCGTTATCAGTGCTTCTCTTGCAAGATACCGTAATCCGAAGATCACGGCACCTATGCGTTTATAGTTATTACAGTTTTGCGCTTACCCAGCCTTTCACACTGGCTAACGCAGCAGGGAGAGCAGACGCATCGGTACCACCGGCCTGAGCCATATCCGGACGACCGCCCCCTTTGCCGCCCACCTGCTGAGCGACCATACCAACCAGCTCCCCTGCCTTCACGCGATCTGTCACATCCTTAGACACACCGGCAATCAGAGAAACCTTACCATCCGCAACCGTGGCTAACACTACAACCGTTGAACCCAGCTGGTTCTTCAGATCGTCAACCATAGTACGCAGCATTTTTGGCTCAACGCCGACCAGCTCGCTGACCAGCAGCTTAACGCCGTTAATCTCTTCCGCTTTGCTGGAGAGGTTTGCGCTCTCCTGCGCTGCCGCCTGCTCTTTCAGCTGCTGCAGCTCTTTTTCCAGCTGGCGAGTACGTTCCAGCGCGGAGCGTACCTTGTCACCGAGGTTATGGCTATCGCCCTTCAGCAGCTGTGCGATGTCGCCCAGCAGATCGCTTTGGGAATGCAGGCTCGCAATCGCGCCCTCACCGGTCACCGCCTCAATACGGCGCACGCCCGCAGCTGTCCCGGATTCGGAGGTGATGCGGAACAGGCCGATATCGCCGGTACGTGAAGCGTGAGTACCGCCGCACAGCTCGGTGGAGAAATCACCCATTTTCAGGACGCGAACGCGGTCATCATACTTCTCGCCGAACAGCGCCATGGCGCCAGATTCGCGAGCCGCATCGATATCCATAATGTTGGTTTCGATAGCCAGGTTGCGGCGAATTTGCGCATTGACTAAATCTTCAACCGCGCGGATCTCTTCCGGCTTCATCGCTTCAAAATGCGAGAAGTCAAAGCGCAGCGCTTTGTCATTTACCAGAGAGCCCTTCTGAGCCACGTGCGTACCGAGAACCTGGCGCAGCGCGGCATGCATCAGGTGGGTCGCGGAGTGGTTCAGACGGATACGCTGGCGGCGAGCGCGATCGACATCGGCCTGCACCGCGTCGCCCACTTTCAGGGTACCGCCAGCCACTTTGCCGATATGACCAATAGCCTGGCCGTACTTCTGCGCATCGCTGACGAAGAACGAGAAGCCCGCGCCTTTCAGCTCGCCCTTATCGCCGACCTGGCCGCCGGACTCGGCATAGAACGGCGTCTGATCCAGAATAACAACCGCTTCCTGACCGGCGCTGACGGTATCAACCGCTTTGCCGTCGATGAACAGCGCGGTGACCTTGCCGTTCAGCTCCAGGCTATCGTAGCCTTTAAACTCTGAAGCCCCCTCAACGCGAATCATCGCGTTGTAGTCGGCGCCGAAACCGCTGGACTCACGCGCGCGACGGCGCTGCTCTTCCATTGCCGCTTCGAAGCCTGCTTCGTCAACTTTGATATTGCGCTCGCGGCACACGTCCGCAGTCAGGTCAACCGGGAAGCCGTAGGTATCGTACAGGCGGAAGGCCGTTTCGCCGTCCAGGGTGTCGCCTTTCAGCTTAGCCAGCTCTTCGTCCAGCAGCGCCAGGCCGCGTTCCAGAGTGCGGGCAAACTGCTCTTCTTCCGTTTTCAGAACATGCTCAACCTGAGCCTGCTGCTGCTTCAGCTCTTCGCCAGCGGAGCCCATGACCTCAATCAGCGGCGCAACCAGCTTCCAGAAGAAGGTATCCTTTGCACCGACCATATTGCCGTGGCGGACGGCACGACGAATGATACGACGCAGCACGTAGCCGCGGTTCTCATTCGACGGGATCACGCCATCAGCGATCAGGAACGCACAGGAGCGAATATGATCGGCAATCACGCGCAGCGACTTGTTGGTCAGATCGGTGGCGCCGGTCACTTTTGCCACGCTCTCGATCAGTTGACGGAACAGATCGATATCATAGTTGGAGTTCACGTGCTGCAGAACGGCGGCGATACGCTCAAGGCCCATACCGGTATCAACGGACGGCTTCGGCAGCGGCTCCATGGTACCGTCGGCCTGGCGGTTAAACTGCATGAAGACGATGTTCCAGATCTCAATGTAGCGATCGCCGTCCTCTTCCGCGCTTCCCGGAGGGCCGCCCCAGATGTGGTCGCCGTGGTCAAAGAAGATTTCGGTGCACGGGCCGCAAGGACCGGTATCGCCCATTTGCCAGAAGTTATCGGAGGCAAACGCGCCGCCTTTATTATCGCCAATGCGAATAATGCGCTCACGCGGAACGCCAACCTCGTTGGCCCAGATGTCGAAAGCTTCGTCATCGGTTTCGTAAACGGTTACCCACAGCTTTTCTTTCGGCAGAGCGAACCAGCTTTCGCCGGTTAACAGCTCCCATGCGTACTTGATGGCATCCTGCTTGAAGTAGTCGCCGAAGCTGAAGTTGCCCAGCATTTCAAAGAAGGTGTGGTGGCGCGCGGTATAGCCGACGTTTTCCAGATCGTTGTGTTTGCCACCCGCACGAACGCAGCGCTGCGAGGTGGTCGCACGGGAATAATTACGCTTGTCGAGGCCAAGGAACACATCCTTGAACTGGTTCATCCCGGCGTTGGTAAACAGCAGGGTCGGGTCGTTGTGCGGCACCAGGGAGCTGCTGGCAACTACCTGATGTCCCTTACTATGGAAAAAATCGAGAAACGCCTGACGGATCTCAGCAGTGCTCTTGCTCATAATTATCCTGAAATCAAGCTATACACTTCATCCTTCACGCCGCCTCGACGCTGGCTGCGCTCGTTCACCTCCGTCACGTACCTTTGTACGCCCCAGGGACTCACTCCGTTGCCGCCGTGATGCGGCGTGAATGATTTTGTGTATAAGGAATAATCGTCCTGGGCGCTGATTGCCTTTTAAACAGCCAGCGGCCGGACGGAATAAAGTGGGAATAAGATAAGTTTTCTTTACGGGGAAGTAAAATCCCCGATGGGTCAATCTGCAAAATTTCGCCAGATTTCCTGGATATCTTCCATTAAGTAGCCGCGGTACAGCAAAAAGCGCTGTATTTTAACTTTTTCTGCAAATACGGTGGGGAGGGGATCGCCATACTTTCTCTGCGCCTGCTCTTTCGCCAGCAGCGCCCAGTCGATTTCGCACTCGCGCATTGCGCGCTCGCTCTCTTCGCGGGCGATACCTTTCTGGTTCAGCTCCTGGCGGATGCGCGCCGGACCGTAGCCTTTGCGGCTGCGGCTGGCAATAAACTGGCGGACAAAGCGCTGGTCATCGAGGTAGCGGTTTTCGATGCACCAGCCCACAACGCGATCGACCTCTTCCGGCGTAACGTCCAGCGCCTCGGGGCCATTTTTCCCCATGACCGGCGCGGCCATCTTGCGCCGCAGCTCCTGTTCGCTATGGTCGCGCATTGCCAGAATACGAATCGCGCGATCCAGCAGGCGGGCGTAGCCGGAACGGCGGGATGAAGATTCAGTCACGAGCACCTCGATAATCAAAAAGCAAAAGGGCCGCATAAGCAGCCCCTTGTTTTCCCGTCTTATTTCAAATCGCATGCACGCTGGCCCTGCCAGCCCTGCAACCTGAACTATTCAGGAGACCATTACCTGAAGGTATCAGAAATCCTGTTCGCTTGCTTCTTCGCTTTTACCGTCAACCGCGAAGTCCGGCGTGGAGTCCTGGTTGTTCAGCAGCAGTTCACGAACTTTCTTCTCGATCTCTTTCGCCGCAGCCGGGTTCTCTTTCAGCCAGGAGATAGCGTTCGCTTTACCCTGACCAATTTTGTCGCCGTTATAGCTGTACCAGGCGCCCGCTTTTTCAATCAGCTTCTCTTTCACGCCCAGATCGACCAGCTCGCCGAAGAAGTTGATGCCTTCGCCGTAAAGGATCTGGAACTCCGCCTGCTTGAACGGCGCGGCGATTTTGTTCTTGACCACCTTCACGCGGGTTTCGCTGCCAATGACGTTATCGCCATCTTTTACCGCACCGATACGGCGGATATCCAGACGCACGGAGGCGTAGAATTTCAGCGCGTTACCGCCGGTGGTGGTTTCCGGGTTACCGAACATCACGCCGATTTTCATACGGATCTGGTTGATGAAGATCAGCAGCGTGTTGGACTGCTTCAGGTTACCGGCCAGCTTACGCATTGCCTGGCTCATCATACGCGCCGCGAGGCCCATGTGAGAGTCGCCGATCTCGCCTTCGATTTCCGCTTTCGGCGTCAGCGCCGCAACGGAGTCGACCACCAGCACGTCTACCGCGCCAGAGCGCGCCAGCGCGTCACAGATCTCAAGCGCCTGTTCGCCGGTATCCGGCTGAGAACACAGTAGGTTGTCGATATCTACGCCCAGCTTGCGGGCATACACCGGATCCAGCGCGTGTTCTGCATCGATAAAGGCACAGGTTTTACCTTCACGCTGCGCGGCGGCGATAACCTGCAGAGTCAGCGTCGTTTTACCGGAAGATTCTGGCCCGTAGATCTCGACGATACGGCCCATTGGTAGACCGCCGGCGCCCAGGGCGATATCCAGCGAAAGCGAACCGGTGGAGATAGTTTCCACGTCCATGGAACGGTCTTCACCCAGGCGCATGATGGAGCCTTTACCGAACTGTTTTTCGATCTGGCCCAGTGCTGCCGCCAACGCTTTCTGTTTGTTTTCGTCGATAGCCATTATTACTCCTGTCATGCCGGGTGGAACCGGGTAGTTAATTCTGTTCTGTTGAGGCAATTATACTGTATGCTCATACAGTATCAAGTGTTTTGTAGAAATTGTTGCCAGAGGAGCTGCAGGGCGTAGGCCGTGGCCTGACGGCGCACCGACTCACGGTCTCCGGCGAAACATTCGCGCTGCGTGATCCCCTGCCCGTTGGCGCAGGCGACGCCAAACCACACCGTTCCGACGGGCTTTTCCACGCTGCCGCCATCCGGCCCGGCCACGCCGCTCACCGAGATCGCGTAGGTGGCGCGCGCGGCGCGCAGTGCGCCAACAGCCATCTCCACCACCACCGGTTCGCTCACCGCGCCGTACTCAGCTAACGTCGCTTCGCTGACGCCAATCATCTGGGATTTAGCTTCGTTGCTGTAGGTGACAAAACCGCGCTCAAACCACGCCGAGCTGCCGGCGATATCGGTAAGCACTTTAGCAATCCAGCCGCCGGTACAGGATTCAGCCGTGCTCACCGTCGCGCCCTGCGCCTTCAGCGCCTGCCCAACCCGCTCACTCAGCTGCATTAATTCCGAATCAGTCATCGTCGCCTCGTTTAAGCCAGATAAAGAGGCCATCAAAGATAGCACTTTCAGCACAGATATGGGGATCGGGAGATGAATTTACGAGGGGGCTTGTGAAAATGGACGGTCCCGACGGGCCGGGACCGTAAAATAGCGCTTTACTTCATGCTGCCGGAAATCAGTTCGACGTTATGACGCATCATTTTCACGTAGCTGTCCGCCACGCCGCCCGGTTTTGACAACGCCTCCGGATAGAGCTCGCCGCCCGGCTGCGCGCCCGTCGCGTTGGCAATCTGCTTCACCAGCCGCGGATCGAGCTGGTTTTCCATAAACCAGGTGTGCACGTTATCGGCTTTAATCTGTTTAATCAGCGCCGCAACCTGCGCGGCGCTGGCTTCGCTTTCCGATGACAGCCCCTGCGGCGCAAGGAAGGTCACGCCGTAGGCGCGGCCAAAGTAGCCAAACGCGTCATGGCTGGTCAAAACCTTACGTTTCGCCTGCGGAATGGCGCTGAACTGGTTCTTCGCCCAGCCGTGAATCTCGTTGAGCTGGCCGATATAGCGCTTGCCGGAGACCTCAAGCGCCGCTTTATCCTCAGGGTCGGCTTTGACCAGCCCGCTGAGGATATTTTGCGCGTAAAGCGCGCCGTTGGCAGCGCTGTTCCAGGCGTGCGGATCGGTCACCGTTTTCCCGTCCTCATCGAGGGTATGCGTTTTTACGCCCGTCGATGCCACCACCAGCTCGCCTTTGAATCCCGATGCTTTAATCAGCCGATCGACCCACCCCTCCAGCCCGAGGCCATTAACCACCACCACGTCGGCCTTGCTGAGTAAAGCGCTGTCCTGCGGCGATGGCTCAAAGGTGTGCGGGTCGCCGTCGGGGCCCACCAGCGTATCGACATGAACATGCTCGCCGCCAACCTGCTGCACGATATCGCCCAGCACCGAAAAGCTGCTGACCACGTTGAGCGTTTTCGCCATCGCCCCCTGCGCCGCCAGGCCCAGCGCCAGCGCTAAAACTACCCCGGTACGTTTCATCATATTTTCCTTACCCCATTAATTTGCGCCAGCCGACCACCAGCCGGCTGCGCGTGCCAAAAAACACCGAAATAAAAAAGATCCCGCTGGCGGTCAGCACGATGGCGGGGCCGGCGGGCAAATTCGCCGCCCACGACAGGCTGAGCCCCATCCAGGCGCAGGCGCTGCCGATCAGCGCCGCCAGCAGCAGGATGGCGGGCAGCGTTCGCGCCCAGCAGCAGGCGGCCACCGCCGGGAGCATCATCACGCCCACCGCCATCAGGGTGCCCAGTACCTGAAAACCCGCCACCAGGTTCAGCACCAGCAGCGCCAGAAACAGGCCGTGCAGTAGCGCAGGCAGCCGGCGGTTATTCACCTGCAGCCACGCGCTGTCAAAGGCCTCGCTCACCAGCCCGCGATAGAGCAGCGCGATGCAAATCAGCGTCAGGCTGGCAACCCCGGCGACGAACAGCGCCGCGTCGTTATCCACCGCCAGAATCGAACCAAACAGCAAATGCAGCAGATCGACGCTGGAGCCACGCAGCGAAACCAGCGTCACCCCCAGCGCCAGCGAGCCCAGATAAAACCCGGCGAAGCTGGCGTCTTCTTTAAGCGGCGTGCGGCGGCTGACCCACCCCGCCACCAGCGCTACCGCAATGCCGGCGATAAAGCCGCCGACCGACATCGCCAGCAGCGACATGCCGTTAAGCAGATAGCCCACCGCGACGCCGGGCAAAATCGCATGCGACAGGGCATCGCCCATCAGGCTCATGCGTCGCAGCAGCAGGAAAACCCCGAGCATGGTGGTGCTCAGCGAGAGCGCCAGGCACACCACCAGCGCCCGGCGCATAAAGCCGAATTCGATAAAAGGTTGAAAGAAGGTGTGCCAGATCATGCCAGCCTCGCGGAATCGAAGGCGGGAAGCACGTCGCCGGTCTCGCCCCAGCGGGCATTCCTCGGCTCCAGCAGCAGGGTTTCCGGGAAATATTCGGCGACGCGCTGATTATCGTGCAGCACCGCCAGCACGGTCTGTCCCTGCCGGTGCATCTCAAGGATCAGCGTCATCAGCTCGCGGCTGGTGGACTCATCGATCCCGGTAAAGGGTTCATCGAGCATCACCAGCGGAGCCTGCTGGACCATCACCCTGGCAAACAGCATGCGTTGAAACTGCCCGCCGGAAAGCGCTTCAATCGGCGTTTTCGCCATTGACGCCAGGCCGACGCGATCCAGCGCCGCGTCAATGCGCCGGCGAAGCTCACCGCGCAGTCCGCTCAGAAGCGAGACCTGCGGCCACGCGCCCTGGCTCACCACGTCCCGAACCACGAGGGGAAACTGTGATTCCAGCGAATGCCGCTGCGCCAGCCAGCCGATAACCGGGCGCGACGCGCGCCAGTGCAGGCGGCCGCTCACCGGGGGAATAAACCCGGCCAGCGTTTTTAATAAAGTCGATTTACCGCAGCCGTTCAGACCGACAATAGCCATCAGGCTGCCCGCGGCGATAACGCCGCTCAGCGCCGGGGTAATCGCCAGCTCGTCATACCCGGCAACCAGGTTTTCCAGTTCAATCATGGCAAGGTTACCGCCCACCATGTCGCCAGCCACAGCAGCGCCAGCAGGACGCAGGCGAAACCTACGCGCAGCGCGGCGGAGCTTGAAAAAAGAGAAGTGAACATCTTTGCCTCAGTCAATATGTTATAACATAACACTATTGGATCGGCGGAATAATGTAAATCAGCGTCAACGAAGGGAAATGCTGCAAAATGTAACAGACTCCCCTCCGGGCAGAGGGAAGTCTCGGGGAAAGCTTACTGTCCGCGGGCCTGAGAAACGGCCAGGCCGAGCTGCCAGACGGCCATCGCGTAGTGGGTGCTGTGGTTATAGCGGGTGATGGTGTAGAAGTTCGGCAGCCCGTACCAGTACTGGTAGCCGGTACCAATATCGAGGCGCAGCAGGCTAGCCTGCTGATGGTTACCCAGCGGCTGCGTTGGCGTCAGGCCGGCCGACGTCAGCTGCGATACGCTGTAATTGGTCTTAAAGCCGTTCTCCAGACCCGGGGCCTGACCCATTGCCGGTACCGCGACCAGATCGCCGCTCACCCAGCCGTGCTGCTTGAAGTAGTTGGCAACGCTGCCGATCGCATCCACCGGGTCCCACAGGTTGATATGCCCGTCGCCGTTGAAATCCACCGCGTACTGGCGATACGAGGAGGGCATAAACTGACCGTAGCCCATTGCGCCGGCGAAGGAGCCTTTAAGGTTCAGCGGATCGTCGCTTTCGCTACGCGCCATCAGCAGGAAGGTTTCCAGCTCGCCGGAAAAGTACTCGGCGCGTCGCGGATAGCTGAAGGAGAGCGTCGCCAGGGCGTCAAGAATGCGGGTTTTCCCCATCACGCGCCCCCAGCGGGTTTCCACGCCGATAATACCGACAATGATTTCCGGCGGTACGCCGTAGACCTGCCAGGCGCGGTTCAGCGCATCCTGATACTGATTCCAGAACGCCACGCCGTTTTGCACATTATCCGGGGTGATGAACTGCTTTTTGTAGCGCAGCCACGCGCCGTTCGGCCCGGACGGCGGCAGTCCGCTCGGCGCCTGGCGGTCCATCAGGCGCAGGACGTAATCCAGACGCTTAGCCTGGGAGAGAATTTCGTGCAGCTGCTGCCGGTCAAATCCGTGCTTGCTCACCATTTTGTCGATGAACTGCTCCGCAGCAGGATTGTTGGCGAAATCTCCCCCCATATTCATAACGTTATGCTGCGGCTCCAGCAGGAAGCCACCGGATCCTCCCGTGGTCTCCGTTACTGCGGTGGCTTTAGGTTTGCTGCTACAGGCAGCGAGGAGTACGCACAGCGGGAGTAATGCCAGATAGCGACGCTTCAACATGGGGCTTCCATTTAACAAATTCGGCAAAGGGTAATTATGGTAAAGCATGCGGCCGTCAACAAGGAAGCGGCAATGTATTCGCGGACAAAATAGTCCTGCCCGCCCCCTCTCTCCCCGCCCGAAGATCCTCTTCCCGGCCAATTTGCAGGGTGAAATTTTCATCCCATCGGCAATAAACTTTCAAATTAAAATATTTATCTTTCATTTTGCGATCAATTTAACACTTTTAAACCTTTCAAAATGATTAAAATCAGCTGCCAGTTAGCAAGAAAAATAACGCTACAAAGGAGAGAATGATGATTGAAGTTATTACCCACGGCGCCGAATGGTTTATCGGCCTGTTTCAGAAGGGGGGCGAGGTCTTTACCGGTATGGTTACCGGGATCCTCCCTCTGCTGATCAGTCTGCTGGTTATCATGAACGCGCTGATCAACTTTATCGGCCAGCAGCGGATCGAAAAGCTGGCGCAGCGCTGCGCCGGGAATCCCGTCTCCCGCTACCTGCTGCTGCCCTGTATCGGAACGTTCGTTTTCTGTAACCCGATGACCCTGAGCCTGGGGCGCTTTATGCCCGAGAAGTACAAGCCCAGCTACTACGCGGCGGCCTCCTACAGCTGCCACTCCATGAACGGCCTGTTTCCCCATATCAACCCCGGCGAGCTGTTTGTCTATCTCGGGATCGCCAACGGCTTAACCACCCTAGGCCTGCCGCTGGGGCCGCTGGCGGTGAGCTATCTGCTGGTCGGTCTGGTAACCAACTTCTTCCGCGGCTGGGTGACCGACCTGACAACCTCCATTTTTGAGAAAAAAATGGCCATCCAGCTTGCACAAAAAGTGCATCTGTCCGGAGCTGCATCATGACGCGTATTCGTATTGAAAAAGGGGCCAGCGGCTGGGGCGGCCCGCTTGAGCTGGACGCCGTCGAAGGCAAAAAAATAGTCTATATCACCGCCGGAACCCGCCCGGCCATCGTCGACAAGATCGCCCGGCTCACCGGCTGGCAGGCCGTGGACGGCTTTAAAGAGGGGGAACCGCCGGAAGCTGAGATCGGCGTGGCGATTATTGACTGCGGCGGCACCCTGCGCTGCGGCATCTACCCGAAGCGGCGTATTCCGACCATCAATATCCACGCCACCGGCAAGTCCGGGCCGCTGGCGCAATATATCCTTGAGGACATCTACGTCTCAGGCGTTAAGGAAGAGAATATCCACTCCGTCGCCGATGCCGGCGCCGACGAACCGGCCCCGCTTCAGCCCGCGGGTCGCGATTACGATGCCAGTAAAAAAATCACCGAGCAGAGCGACGGCCTGCTGGCCAGGGTCGGTATGGGAATGGGCTCCGTGGTGGCGGTGCTGTTCCAGGCCGGGCGCGACACCATCGACACGGTGCTGAAAACGATCCTGCCGTTTATGGCCTTCGTCTCGGCGCTGATCGGCATCATCATGGCCTCGGGCATTGGCGACTGGATTGCCCACGGCCTGGCGCCGCTCGCCAGCCATCCGCTGGGGCTGGTGACGCTGGCGCTGATCTGCTCCTTCCCGCTGCTGTCGCCGTTCCTCGGCCCTGGCGCGGTTATCGCCCAGGTTATCGGCGTGCTGATCGGCGTGCAGATTGGCCTCGGTAATATTCCGCCGCATCTCGCCCTCCCCGCCCTGTTTGCGATTAACGCCCAGGCGGCCTGCGACTTTATCCCGGTCGGCCTGTCGCTCGCCGAAGCCCGTCAGGAGACGGTGCGCGTCGGGGTGCCTTCGGTGCTGGTCAGCCGCTTCCTGACCGGCGCGCCAACGGTGCTAATAGCCTGGTTCGTTTCCGGATTTATTTACCAATAAGAGGTTCCTGAAGATGACCGTGATTTACCAGACCACCATTACGCATATCGGCGCCAGCGCGAAGATGGCGCTTGAGGATCGGATGCTGATTACCTTCCGCGAGGGCGCGCCGGCGGATATCGAAGAGTACTGCTTTATTCACAACCACGGCGAGCTCGTCGGCTCGCTGGCGCCGGGGGCGGAGCTCCAGCTGGGCGATCGGCGCTACCCGGTCACCGCGGTGGGCGACGTGGCGGAACAGAATCTGCGCGAACTGGGCCATATCACGCTGCGTTTCGACGGCCACCGCGTGGCGGAGTTTCCGGGGACGGTTCACGTGGCCGGCCCGGTACCGGAGGCAATCGCCCCCGGCTGTGTACTGAAATTTTTTGCTTAAGCTGTAAGGAGAGAACTATGAGTCAGGTTGCTGTTGTCATCGGCGGAGGACAAACCTTAGGTGAGTTTCTGTGTCGTGGCCTCGCCGCGCAAGGATATCGCGTGGCGGTGGTTGATATTCAAAGCGATAAGGCCACCCGCGTGGCGCAGGCGATTAACGCCGAGTATGGCGAAGGGACGGCGTACGGTTTTGGCGCCGATGCGACCAGCGAGGCCAGCGTCGTCGCGCTCGCCCGCGGCGTGGACGAGATATTCGCCCGCGTGGACCTTCTGGTTTACAGCGCCGGGATCGCCAAAGCGGCCTTTATCAGCGATTTTGCGCTGGGCGACTTCGACCGCTCGCTGCAGGTCAATCTGGTGGGCTACTTCCTCTGCGCCCGCGAGTTTTCACGGCTGATGATCCGCGACGGCATTCAGGGACGCATCATTCAGATCAACTCCAAATCCGGCAAAGTGGGCAGCAAGCATAATTCCGGCTACAGCGCGGCGAAGTTTGGCGGCGTGGGGCTGACCCAGTCGCTGGCGCTGGATCTGGCGGAGTACGGTATTACCGTGCACGCGCTGATGCTCGGCAACCTGCTGAAGTCGCCGATGTTCCAGTCTCTGCTGCCGCAGTATGCCCACAAGCTGGGTATTGCCGAAGATCAGGTCGAGCAGTACTACGTCGACAAGGTTCCGCTGAAGCGCGGCTGCGATTATCAGGACGTGCTCAACGTACTGATGTTTTACGCCAGCCCGCAGGCCTCTTACTGCACCGGGCAGTCCATCAACGTCACCGGCGGGCAGGTGATGTTTTAACCGCCGGTTCCCGGGTCGCGCCGCGATCCGGGTTCTTCCCGACGCCACGCCTTAAGGAGATTTTATGGTTAGCGCATTAATCACCGTCGCCGCCATCGCCTGGATCGCCCAGCTCGCCTTCGGCGGCTGGCAGATCCGCCGCTTTAACCGCGAGTTCGATAAACTCTGTCAGCAGGGCCGCGTCGGCGTGGGACGCTCAGCGGGCCGCTTCAAGCCGCGGGCCATCGTCGCCATTGCGGTTGATGAACACGGCCGCATCAGCGGCACGCTGCTGATGAAGGGCCTGACCGTCTTCGCGCGTCCGCAAAAAATCCCGGCGCTTGACGGCAAACTTTTGCAGGAATTGCAGCCGGATATGATCTTTCCCCATGATCCGCTCTGTCGGAATGCACTATCATTAGCGCTTAAACCGAAACATGTATAATTTCGTTGTAAAAGTAAATATCTTGCGAAATTATCATATCGAAACTTTAAACGCAGGATGTAACCGCTATGAAACCACGTCAGCGACAGGCCGCTATTCTTGAGCATCTGCAGTCGCAGGGTAAATGCTCGGTCGAAGAGCTGGCGCAACACTTCGATACCACCGGTACGACAATCCGCAAGGATCTGGTGACCCTCGAACATGCCGGAACCGTCATTCGCACCTACGGCGGAGTGGTGTTGAATAAAGACGAAAGCGACCCGCCTATCGATCATAAGACGCTGATCAATACCGCGAAGAAAGCGCGCATCGCCGAAGCCGCCGTGCGCTTTATTCACGATGGCGACTCGATCATCCTCGATGCCGGCAGTACGGTGCTACAGATGGTGCCCCTGCTCAGCCGCTTCAATAACATCACGGTAATGACCAACAGCCTGCATATCGTTAACGCCCTCTCTGAGCTCGACAATGAACAAACGATTCTGATGCCCGGCGGCACCTTTCGCAAAAAATCAGCTTCCTTTCACGGGCAGCTGGCGGAGAATGCCTTCGAGCAGTTCAGCTTCGATAAGCTGTTTATGGGTACCGACGGCATCGATCTGAACGCCGGCGTTACCACCTTCAACGAGGTTTATACCGTCAGCAAAGCGATGTGCAATGCCGCCAGGGAAGTGATCCTGATGGCCGACTCATCGAAGTTTGGCCGTAAGAGCCCAAACATCGTCTGCGGCCTTGAAAGCGTGGATATGCTGATTACCGATGCCGGTATCGACCCGACGTTCCAGCGGGCGCTGGAAGAGCAAGGCATCAAAGTGATTATTACTGGAGAAGATCATGAGTAACTTTCTGTTAGAAGCCGGACGCCAGACCCTGCTGCTGGAGCTCCAGGAGGCGAGCCGCCTGCCTGAACGCCTGGGCGACGACTTCATCCGCGCGGCGGAAACCATCATCCACTGCGAGGGTAAACTGATTGTTTCCGGCATCGGTAAATCAGGCCATATCGGCAAAAAGCTGGCCGCCACCTTTGCCAGCACCGGCACGCCGGCGTTTTTTGTCCACCCGGCGGAGGCGCTGCACGGCGATCTGGGGATGCTCGACGGTCGCGACGTGATGCTCTTTATCTCTTATTCCGGCGGGGCGAAGGAGCTCGATCTGATCGTGCCCCGGCTGGAAGAAAAATCGATTCCTCTGCTGGCGATGACCGGTAAATCGAAATCCCCGCTGGCGCTGGCGTCCAGGGCGGTGCTGGATATTGCCGTAGAGCGCGAAGCCTGTCCGATGCACCTCGCCCCGACCTCCAGCACCGTCAACACCCTGATGCTCGGCGACGCGCTGGCGATGGCGGTGATGCAGGCCCGCGGCTTCAATGAAGAAGATTTTGCCCGCTCGCATCCGGCCGGCGCGCTCGGCGCGCGGCTGCTGAATAAAGTCCACCATCTGATGCGTCGCGACGAGGAGGTGCCGCGCGTTGACGTCACCGCCAGCGTGATGGCCGCCATGCTTGAACTCAGCCGCACCGGGCTCGGCCTGGTAGCGGTATGCGATGCGCAAAACCGCGTCGAGGGCGTATTCACCGACGGCGACCTGCGCCGCTGGCTGGTGGGCGGCGGCACCCTTGAGGATACCGTCAGCCGGGCGATGACCCGCAGCGGCGTGACGCTGCAGGCCGAGAGCCGCGCGGTTGAAGCCAAAGAGCGCCTGATGAAGCACAAAATCAGCGCCGCCCCGGTGGTGGATGAGCGTGACCAGCTGGTCGGCGCGATTAACCTGCAGAACTTTTATCAGGCCGGGATTCTTTAAGCCCCAGACGCTTCGCCAGCCGATGCAGGTTGGCGACGTCCAGCGCCAGCGCCCGGGCCGCTGCCGCCCAGCTGCGGTTATTCTCCGCCAGCGCCCGGGCGATCGCCTCGCGCTGGAATGACTCCGTCGCCTCACGCAGGTTTAGCGCCTGCGTCGGCGCCGGCGGCGCGGCGCTCGGCAGATTCGGCGCTTCACCGGCAAACTGAAAGTGCTGCGGTTCCAGCACGATTTCATCCCCCGCCTGGGTCGCCCGCGCCAGCACCACCGCGCGATGAATCGCATGCTCCAGCTCGCGAACGTTGCCGGGCCACGGCCAGGCGCTCAGCCTTGCCCGCGCGGCGTTGCTTAACACCACCTGCCCCAGCCCCATCCGCAGGCGGCACTGCTCGCAGAAATAGCCCGCCAGCAGCACCACGTCCTGATCCCGCTCGCGCAGTGCCGGCACCGACAGCGGAAAGACGCTCAGCCGGTGATAGAGATCGGCGCGAAAGCGCCCTTCGACTACCTCCTGGCGCAGGTCGCGGTTGGTGGCCGCCAGCACCCGCACGTCCACCCGCAGACTGCGATCGTCCCCGACGCGCTGAATGTCGCCATACTGCAGCACGCGCAGCAGCTTCGCCTGCAGCGCCAGCGACAGCTCGCCGATCTCATCGAGGAACAGCGTGCCGTTATCGGCCATTTCAAACTTGCCGCTGCGGTTGCTGATAGCCCCGGTAAACGCCCCTTTTACGTGACCAAAAAGCTCGCTCTCGGCCACGCTTTCCGGCAGCGCCGCGCAGTTAAGATAGACCAGCGGATTGGCGGCGCGCGGCGAGCCCTGATGCACCGCTTTCGCCACCAGCTCCTTGCCGGTGCCGGTTTCACCGTCAATCAGCACGTTTAAATCCGATGCCGCGACGATATCAATCTCCTTTTTCAGCTGCAGCATCGGCGCCGAAAGGCCAATAATCTCCTGGCGCTCGGCGGCCGGGTAGCTCACGCTCGGCTCCGGCAGCACGTTCTGGTTCTCCAGGCGGGCGATCAGCAGCGCATTGTTGAGCGCCCCCGCCACCAGCGCGGCAATCAGCCGCAGCTCCTCATCGCTGAAGCTGTCAAAGCGGTCGGCGTCCATGCCGTCGAGGGTCAGCGCGCCGATCAGCGTCTGCCCGGCAAACAGCGGCAGCCCCACGCAGGCGTGAACCTTGAGGCTTTCCTGGCCGGGGATCAGCCCGTCATACGGGTCCGGCAGGTCGCTATCCGCCGGAAAGCGCACCACGTCGCCGGCGCGGGCGATCGCCTCCAGGCGCGGATGCCCTTCGAGGGAAAAGCGCCGCCCCAGCACGTCCTGGGCGAGGCCGTCGATGGCCAGCGGCACAAACTGATGCGCCTCATAGCGCAGCAGCGCCGAGGCATCGCAGCCGAGGATCTGCCGCAGGGTGGTAATCAGACGCAGGAAGCGGTCGGCATGGCCGATATCGCTTTGCAAATCAATGGCGATTTTCGCCAGCGCCTCTACGGAAAAGCTCATCGCTGCCTCACTGTCATTTTGACAATCACAATAGTCATAACGACTATTTTAACCATTGTCATTTTGACAGCAACGCTTTTAGCAAAAAATAATAAAACCAATAAAATCAACAAACTGAAAAGTTGGCACGCAACTTGATATAAGCAAAACATCTTATTTTGAAAACGCTGAATTAATTGAGGTTGCTATGTCTATTCTGGTTAAAAATAACATTCATTGGGTTGGCCAACGCGACTGGGAAGTGCGTGATTTCCACGGAACTGAATATAAAACGCTGCGCGGCAGCAGCTACAACAGCTATCTTATCCGTGAAGAAAAGAACGTCCTGATTGATACCGTGGATCATAAATTCAGCCGCGAGTTCGTACAGAACCTGCGCAGCGAAATCGACCTCGCCGATATCGACTACATCGTGATTAACCATGCGGAAGAGGACCACGCCGGCGCGCTGACCGAGCTGATGAACTCGATCCCGGACACCCCGATTTACTGCACCGCCAACGCCATCGACTCCATCACCGGGCACCACCATCACCCGGAGTGGAACTTCAACGTGGTGAAAACCGGCGACAGCCTCGATCTCGGCAACGGTAAGCAGCTGATCTTCGTGGAAACCCCGATGCTGCACTGGCCGGATAGCATGATGACCTATATGACCGGCGACGCGGTGCTGTTCAGCAACGACGCCTTCGGTCAGCACTACTGCGACGAACACCTGTTCAACGACGAAGTGGATCAGACCGAGCTCTTCGAGCAGTGCCAGCGCTACTACGCCAACATCCTGACGCCGTTCAGCCGCCTGGTGACGCCGAAAATTACCGAGATCCTCGGATTCAACCTGCCGGTGGATATGATCGCTACCTCCCACGGCGTGGTCTGGCGCGACAACCCGACGCAAATCGTCGAGCTGTACCTGAAATGGGCGGCGGATTATCAGGAAGACCGCATCACCATTTTCTACGACACCATGTCCAACAACACCCGCATGATGGCCGACGCTATCGCCCAGGGCATCACCGACATCGACCCGCGCGTGGCGGTGAAAATCTTTAACGTCGCCCGCAGCGACAAAAACGAAATTCTCACCAACGTCTTCCGCTCAAAAGGCGTGCTGGTGGGCACCTCGACCATGAACAACGTCATGATGCCGAAAATCGCCGGCCTGGTGGAGGAGATGACCGGCCTGCGTTTTCGCAACAAGCGCGCCAGCGCCTTCGGCTCCCACGGCTGGAGCGGCGGCGCGGTTGACCGCCTCTCTACCCGCCTGCAGGACGCCGGCTTTGAAATGTCCCTGAGCCTGAAGGCGAAATGGCGCCCGGATCTGGATGCGCTGGAAATTTGCCGCGAGCACGGCCGCGAAATCGCCCGCCAGTGGGCCCTCTCCCCGCTGCCGGCCAGCGCTGATAAAAAAGCGTCGGCTGAGCAGAGCGATTGCGCCTGCGCCGCTGCCGCCGCGGCCGACCTCGGCCCGTCGATGCAGTGCAGCGTGTGCCAGTGGATCTACGATCCGGCGAAAGGAGAACCGAACCAGGACGTCCAGCCTGGCACCCCGTGGAGCGACGTACCGGATAACTTCCTGTGCCCTGAGTGCTCTCTCGGCAAAGATGTCTTTGACGTTCTGGCAACGGAGGCAAAATGAGTGATGGTATCGTCATCATCGGCTCGGGCTTCGCGGCCCGCCAGCTGGTAAAAAATATTCGTAAGCAGGACCCGCAGATCCCGCTGACGCTGATCGCCGCCGACAGCATGGATGAGTACAACAAACCGGATCTCAGCCACGTCATCAGCCGCGGTCAGAATGCCGAGGATCTGACCCTGCAAACTGCAGGGGAGTTTGCCGAACAGTATAACCTGCGCCTGTTCCCCCACGTCCGGGTGAGCGATATCGACGCCGAGGGCAAAGTGGTCAAAAGTCAGGATCGCGAGTGGCGCTACGACAAGCTGGTGCTGGCGACCGGCGCCGCGCCGTTTATTCCGCCGGTGCCGGGCCGCGAGCTGATGCTCACCCTCAACAGCCAGCGGGAATACGGCGCCGCCCAAACCCGGCTCCACGACGCGCGGCGCGTGCTGATCGTCGGCGGCGGGCTGATCGGCTGCGAGCTGGCGATGGATTTCTGCCGCGCCGGCAAAGCGGTGACGGTGGTCGACAATTCCGCCAGCGTGCTGTCGGCGCTGATGCCGCCGGAGGCCAGCAGCCGCCTGCAGCATCGGTTAACCGACATGGGCGTACACCTGATGCTGAAAACCCAGCTCGAAGGGCTGGAGCAAACCGCTGACGGCATCCGCGTAAGCGTCGATCGTCAGCGCAGCGTGACCGTGGACGCGGTGGTTGCCGCCGCCGGCCTGCGCCCGGAAACCGCCCTGGCGCGTCGCGCAGGCCTTGAGATTAACCGAGGCGTGGTGGTCGATAGCCGCCTGCGCAGCAGCCATCCGGCAATCTTCGCCCTCGGCGACTGCGCCGAAATTAACGGCATGGTGCTGCCGTTCCTGCAGCCTATTTTGCTCAGCGCCATGTGCCTGAGCAAAAATCTACTGGAGCAGCCGGGCGAGCTGAAGCTGCCGCCGATGCTGGTGAAGGTAAAAACCCCGGATCTCCCGCTACATCTGGCCGGAGATACGCGGCGCGAAGACCTGACGTGGAATATCGTGGCCGCCAACGATGGCCTGGTGGCTAAAGGCGTGGATGCGGAAAACCGACTGCGCGCCTTTGTGGTCAGCGAAGACCGGATGAAAGAGGCCTTCGCGCTGCTCAAGCAGCTGGTGAGCTAAGCGCTTTCCCGGATCGCGACGTCAACGCCTTGCCCGTGTATGGATGCCCCCCGTTATACAACCCATCTCTTCAGTTGTGTAACGGGGGGTAAGTTGCGTTCGTATATCCGGCCCCTCTCTCAACACCATCACCATCGTATACGGCCACCATGCTATCTGCGCCCCTGCTTCCCTTCGGGCTATCGGCTTGTTTATCAGAGCGCCTTCAGCCAGGCCAGCCTGTTATGAGAAATGTTTATCTGGTAACAATGCTCAACCAATTGCGTCCATTGCTCCCCGGTTTCGCAAAGTGAATGGGCTAACGCCAAAAGACGTGTGTGGAAGGTGAAGAGTGCCCTGCAGGCTTACGCTCATACTCCGGACCGCCTAAAGAGCGTTCAAAATGCTTTCGTATTTTCTCAAGCACTGACCCGGTTCAAAATGGCAAGTAAAATAGCCCTAATGGGATAAGCTATTTAGAATGTTCGATACAAATGTTAATGTGGGAAAAATGGAGATTTTCACATATAAATCATTTACATTTTAAATTACTAACCAAAACCCATTCTTGACATAAATTAATACCACCATTAAATAAAGAGAGTTAGCATTGATATATTCGCCCTCTTCATTCCATATATGTGAAGTGCATCTCAAAAATGTAAAATCATGTATTTTTAAATGTGAGCACGATCTTTTCTTACGTCTTTTTTATACAAAACACTTTTAACCTGTGTTTTTCTCTCTACATATTTTATTTTTCTGAAAAAGATAAAGTACGTTTACTGAATGGGAAGATTTAGATAGCGTAAGCCGCAATGAGACGGTTTTCATTTCCGGAAGAGCTTAACTTTTAAAAGGATTGAATATGCGTGGACTAATATACTATTGGAAGCAACTCGCTACTGAAGAGCAGTATATGGAAAAACACAATATGAACATAGCAACTTGTTATAAATGTGGCTCAGATGATTTACTAAACGTTGGTTTAATTCATCCTGTAGATAATCGTAGGAGAGTACTATGCTCTCAATGCAAAACTCAGTTATATAGAGAGGAAGATTAAATAGCTGCCCAGGTACCGCTACACTTTTGCCATGCGACTATTCCGCATACAGATAATTTCGTCACGACCGATATTCAGGAAGGAAAACATTGCTGTCGGCGCCATTCTGCTGGTGAATAATACCAGTCAGTTTGAGTGAGTGCCGGGCCTGACCCTACCCATGTAATATGGACACAGCCCTAAGCGCACTTCCGCTCATCGTTGCCGATCAGATGTTTCGCACGACAGAGTATGCATCAGCAGGGGAGCAACCTGCCACGGACAGAATCACCGCAAAATCCTTCAGGACGAGAATTAGTTTTACCCCTACATTTAGTGGTGGCGACGTGAAGGAGGTTCATCTATTCTGCCCTTATCAGCGAGCAGGCCGGAGTCACTCTTTGTGGATAATCCCATTCTTCAGAAAACCCTCATTATCGTTATTCTCATCCTGTGGGTAATCGATGAATTCCGGACCAGAGCCAGGAAAATAAAAAATTCTGACCCCGCGATTGAAGCCGCTGATGCCAGGGAACGCCATCAATGGCGCTATCTCAGATGGGGGTTCCGGGCAGTACAAGCGGCAGCGACGGTGTATATCTTCGTTCAGCTGATTCAGGTATTGCTGAGATAGATGCCACAGGCAGGTACAGCTGGACAGACACATTTTACTGTCCAGTTGGGCGCCGTTGAGTAGTAGATCAGCGTAGTTAATTCTACCCAAAAAATATTTTACAGCCAGTTATCATTGTAAATGTCATTATCAGATAAAAGAACTGACGTTGCGAAAGTGAGGGAAAGCAACCTTTTTTGGCTAGCGTATAAATTACACCTGCAAGTAAAATAAACGCAGTTGTTGAAGATGGCAATTCACTGAGTAAAATCCAAAATGAGCTGTCCATCAATACACCTCACCGTTGCCAAAACTGAATGTTATATTTTGTTTTTTTGTATCCCTCGCGCCTCCCATGTCGAGTAAATTTCCAACAACCTTGTTCATTGATGAGTTTATTATTTCATCATAAAAGTATGGTTCTCTTACTTGCCCTGCAACCAAATCGACATTATTTACTCTCTCAATCGACATTTCTCCTGAGAAGCCTGAACTACATAGCGAATGAAGCTGCATACTGATGAAACCGCTGATATACGCAGCAAACCACGGCCTACTGAATAATTTTTTATATTTCTTTTCTGAGGGCCATAGGTAGCTGTCCAGTTCTCTGCATTTGTAGTTCAATGTGTTTCCATCAATATGCAAATATCCATACATTCTGAATCCAAACCATGGAAAGCTAATATGAGGATTTACTGTTTTGGTACGCCCCTCCAATGCTGTCCGCTTGGCAAGCAACACTAAGCATCTGTCTGTTTCATCGAGGACTTCATACCAGGAAACCGGAACTGGTTCACTCCAATATTCTTCGTTATATAGGCAATTATAGATCTGAACGATATCCAGATCGTTTAACGTCTTTATGCGGTCATTCACCACTGCCTCTGTTAAGGTTCCTTGCAGCGCTGCTAATTGGGATAATCGTTGTAGGTCAGATGCTGGCAGACTGTTTCTGTATGTCTGGAGTACCTCTCGCATGTGAGCAACGATTCGCTGATTTTCGATAGCTATATCACTAGTGGTGTGATTTAGCAGATCTCCCCAGCTAGAAAATCGATAGAAATACGCTACCATTTCATAGGCATGGTTCAATTGAACATTGCAGTGATCTCTAAGGAAACGAGCCTGTTTGCGAAGCTGATCGAGTGATGGGACATAACGGCGATCGTTAACATTGAGACGTGGGAGCATTGCATATTCCTTTTACAAATACTCTGCGGCCTGTAAACACAGAGCAAAGTTAAAAGGACATGCTCTGAAAACGAAAGAGGAAAAAGCGCGTTGGCGGATTTGTCTACAGGCTGACAGGTCTGCGCATAACCTGTTAAGTAGGTTATTAAAAAATCAAATGACAGTCAATAGCCTGTGTTAATTGTGTGCTCATAACTTAACTGCCCTCAGGCAGCTATAGTTTCATAACCAGCATTCTACATATTTTATTCTTAGAGCAAGTGAGCGCTATCAAGGTCTGTTTTCTCTCATAGCTGCCCTTTAGCGTTACCGTTCACCTTGTTGCCCGTGCCATCTGGCTCGCCACATTATCCAGGGAATGAGAGGAGGTATTCCACAGCCCGCCATTCTTGACGAAAGGCAGCGGATAGATACCCTCAATGCCGCTACCCGTGGCAAAAGAACCGTGTACTCCTATTAATAATGCAACGTTACATGATCTTATATTATTTCCTGAATCCCCTTCGCAATAATCAATACTGCCCATGAAATATATACTGTGTTTTTATTCAGTACAGTACAATAAATAAAGCCAGATAAAATCCTAACCTGTCATAACGGAAGGATGGAATAAGCAGGAAGATTTTTAAAGAGCGCGGTATGAAAGTGTTACCAGCACCTCCACACCGCTAACCACAGACAACTAAACAGGAGTTGAATATGGCTGAGCTGAATTTTAAGCCAGAAAGTGCTATTGCCAAAATAGATTCTGATGAATCAGAGACGAGTGGTAAAAATTGCGAGCTGTTACGTAAAAAATCCGTTAAGCACTTGCAGAATAAATCCACAGCGGAGTCACCGCAACCGCTTAGCCGCACGGAGTTTTATGACCGTATGCGGCATGACTATATCCCGCTCGAGGGTGACTGGCTTTCGCAGGCCGGATTTACGCCGGGTATGCCGGTAAAAATCAGAGTGATGCCAGATTGCATTGTGATCACCGCCCAGAACAGCCGGGAGCTGTTCGGTTGTGCCGAAGGGTTAAGCGCGGCTCATTTCAGCAAGAAGAAAATGGACTTGTGGATCAAGACGTTCCCCGGTGCGCTTAACGATACCGGTGATCTGCCGGTCATCCGGCGGGAGAAGCCCGGCTATGATTGCCTGAAACGAAGCCGCGACTGACCCTTAAGGTAAAATCCCGGCTCAGGCGCCGGGATTTATGCGAAGATCATTCAGGATCTGAAGGCGGTGGTTTACGGGCTTTGCGCTCATCTAAATAGCTGCGTTTCCCGGCTCTGGTGAATAATGCGCGACCCGGGACCCCGAACCATTAAAAGGCCCGACCTACTGCGCCAGATTATCGTATCCGCGCCAGCGATAGTTAATCACCGACAGCACCCAGCAGGCGACAAACAGCCCGATAACCACGAAGCCGGCGTTGCCAAGATTATCGTTCAGCGCCCCCACCCAGCGCCACGGCCCGCCGCTGAGCGCAAACTTATCCATCAGCAGGCCCAGCGCCTCCATGCCGCCGATAAACAGCGCCACCACCACCGAAGTCCCGGTAATGGTCATATTGTAATAGAGCTTGCGCTGCGGCTTGCTGAACGCCCAGCCGTAGGCGCCCACCATCAGCACGTTATCGAGGGTATCCACCAGCGCCATGCCGCTGGCAAACAGCGCCGGGAAGACCATTATCGACCAGATAGACATGCCGCTTGAGGCGCTGGCGGCGGAGATGCCCAGCACGCCGATCTCGGTCGCGGTATCAAACCCGAGGCCAAACAGAAAGCCGACCAGGTACATCTGCCAGCTGCGGCTGATCAGGCGGAAGGTTTTGCCGAACAGCCAGCTCATCATCCCGCCGCCCGCCGCCACCTCATCGCTCACCTTCTCCCCGCGCTTCCACGCCTGAAAGCTGCGCCAGACGCTGCGCAGAATAACCAGGTTGATAAAAGCCATCAGCAGCAGAAACAGCGCCGAAACGGCGGTGCCGATCGCGCTGCCGGTATCGTGAAACCAGCTCATCTGCTGGCCGAACGCCGTCGCGGTGGCGGCAATGGCGGCGGAGGCCAGCACCACAATCGAGGAATGCCCCAGCGAGAACCAGGCGCCTACGCCGAACGGGCGCCGCCCCTGCTGCATCATCTTGCGCGTCACGCTATCAATCGCCGCAATATGATCGGCATCGACCGCATGACGCAGGCCGTATCCCCAGGCCAGCAGGCTGGCGGCCATCAGCGCGCCGCTGTCGCCAAAGGCCTGCCACGCCCAGACCCAGGCGACCAGGTTGGCCACAATAAGCCCCAGCACCAGCGCTGCGGCGCGCGGCTGCTGGCGTAAAATCGTCACTATCATGATGGTGTCCTGTGAGCCTGCCGGCGGGCGGCGGCGACTGCCGCCTGACCAAACGCGATGGCTCCATCACCGGCAGGCAGCTGATGCGGAAACAGCAGAGTAAAATCCGCCAGATAAAACGTCAATCGGGAAACCAGCAGCCGGTTGTGTAGTACCCCGCCGCTACAGACCAGCGTAGAGATGCCGCGCCTGTCGGCGTGGTCGCGCGCCATTGCCGCCAGCCCGCGGGCCAGCGCGTCGTGAAAGGCCCAGGCCTTGTGCGCCGGCTGCGCCTGCCAGCCTAGCCACCGGCGCCAGAAGGTGGCGAGATCCAGCCGACCGTCGCGCCACGGCAGGCTAACCGGATGATCGATACCGGCGCAGGTCGCCGCCAGCGCCTCCAGCCGGCAGGCCGCTTCCCCTTCGTAGCTCAGCGTGGTCGGCGCACAGCCCAGCGCGCAGGCCACGGCATCGAACAGCCGCCCGCAGGAGGAGGCTTTCGGCGCGTTAATTTCCCGCTCGACGGCGCGGGCGACCAGCGGCCACGCCTGCCGGAGCAGAACCTGGGTTTCAGGATAGTTTTGCCAGTCCGGCACAAAGGCCAGACAGTGGGCCAGCAGGTTGCGCCACGGCTGACGAGCCGCCAGATCGCCGCCGGGGAGCGCCACCGCCGGCAGGCCCGCCAGATGTTCACACTGGCGGTAGTTGACCCGCAGGCATTCGCCGCCCCACAGCGCGCCGCCCTCCCCCATGCCGATGCCGTCCAGCACCAGGGCGATGACGTCCCCGCCGTCCAGCGGCCAGCCGTGCTCCGCCAGACAGGCGGCGGCATGGGCGTGGTGATGCAGCACCCGCTCGATCGGCAGCGGCATCGACGCCGCCCACTTCGCCGAACGGTAGCCCGGATGCGCATCGATCACGATCCCCTGCGGGGTAAAGGCGTAAATCTCCTGCATCAGGCGCAGCGCCTCGCGCCACTGCGCCTCCACGCCCTCATCGCCGAGGTCGCCAAAATGCTGGCTCAGCACCGCTTCATCGCCGCGCGCCAGGCAGAAGGTATTTTTCATATCCGCGCCGAGGCACAGCAGCGGCGGGACGTCGTGAAACCCCGGCGGCAGCGGCAGCGCATCCGGCACGTAGCCGCGCGAACGGCGTAGCATCTCCCCGCTCTGCCGCACCACGGAATCATCCATCCGCTGCACGATATCGCGGTTATGCAGCAAAAATCCGTCGGCAATCCCGGCCAAATCCGCCAGCGCCCGCTCGTTAGTCAGCGCCGGAGGGCGCCCGCTGAGATTGCCCGAAGTCATCACCACCGGGCGCGCCAGCGCCTGCAGCACCAGGTGCTGCAGCGGGTTCGACGCCAGCATGACGCCCGCCTCCGCCAGCCCCGGCGCGATATCGTCACATAAGCCGCTGAGCCGGGTTTTATCCACCAGCACCACCGGCGCGGCGGGCGACGACAGCAGCGCCAGCGCCTCGGCCGGCAATCCCTCCGCCGTCGGCAGCATCACCGCCAGCGGCTTAGCCGGGCGATGCTTACGCTGGCGCAGGATCGCCACGGCGCGTGGGTTCCCGGCGTCGCAGGCGAGATGGAAGCCGCCAAGCCCTTTAATCGCCACAATATGTCCGGCAGCAAGCCGGTCTGTTGCCGCCCGCAGCGCCGCCTCGCCGTAGCAGCTCTCCTCCCCGCTGCGCCACTCAAGCCGCGGCCCGCACGATTCGCAGGCCACCGGCTGGGCATGAAAGCGCCTGTCGGCCGGATTGCGGTATTCGGCTTCGCAGGACGGGCACAGCGGGAACGGCGCCATCGCGGTAAACGGACGATCGTAGGGCATGGCGCGAATAATGGTAAAACGCGGCCCGCAGTGGGTGCAGTTGATAAACGGATAGCGGTAGCGGCGCTCCCGCGGATCGTTCATTTCCGCCAGGCACGCCGGACAGGTGGCGGCATCGGGAACGATCTGCGTGCGCATGGTTCCGCCTCCGCTTCGGCAGATGGTGAACGCCTCCGGCAGGGCTTCCCAGGCAAAGGGTGAGGCCTGCGCGCTGTCGATACGCGCCAGCGGCGGGCAGCGGCGGCCCAGCGCGGCGACAAACTCCGCCTCGTCGCCCAGCAGGCGAACCAGCACGCCGTCGCCGTCGTTGCACACGTCGCCGAGGCGCCCTAAGCGCTGCGCCAGCTGCCAGACAAAGGGGCGAAATCCCACCCCCTGCACCTTACCGCGGATGCGGATTTCCACCCCGTTCATGCCGCTATCGCCCTACCAGGCCAGCGCCGTACGGCGACGTTTTTCAATGTTCATCTGCTCAAGCTTATTGCGGTCAACGCAGATAAGCGCGTGCGTCGGGCAGGCGTCCATACAGGCGGGCCCCTCTTCGCGATGATGGCAAAGGTCGCATTTATTGGCTTCGGCCTTTTCCGCCGTCACGTTCAGGCCCGCGCCGCTATGGCGGATCACCGGACGCACCACCACCTCCATCGCCCCATACGGGCAGGCCACCACGCAGGTTTTGCAGCCGATGCAGCGCTCCTGCATCACGTGGACAAAGCCCTTATCGCGGCTGATGGCCCCGTTCGGGCAGACGTTAGCGCAGGGCGCATCTTCACACTGACGACAGGCGGTGGCCGTCGACACGTTGACACCCTTGATGACATGGATACGCGGTAAAAAGGATTTTGGCGTCAGCGCGGCGCAGTCCTGATTGGCCTGATGAGAGACCACGCAGGCCACTTCGCAGGTACGACAGCCGATGCATTTGCTCGCATCGGCAATAATGAAACGGTTCATCCATTTCTCCAGCAGTAAGAAGGTTACGCGCCGGAGTATGCATAATACGTTCCAATTATTATCTAATTGATAGTAAAGGTAATTAATCGGGTGATTTCTGTCATCGTCACATCTGACGATGACAGGTGACGATCTCAGGCGCCGGGGCCTGCGCCAAGAGAATCGCGCTCAATCAGCTCGCCAGGGAACGTTTGCTGGAATTTTAAATCACCGCCGTCGAGCATGAAAATCAGCCGGTTAATGCTCTCTTTGATCATCTCCGTCACCGGAATTTTGACGCTGGAAAGCGCCGGGATCATATAGGGCGCCAGCACGATATCATCGAAGCCAATCACCGAGACCTGCTCCGGCACCTTCACGCCGTGCAGATGCAGCTGCTTCATCGCGCCAATCGCCATATCGTCGTTGCTCGCCACCAGCGCGCTGTAGCCGGCGTTGCGCTGGCGCAACGTCTCAACCCCGGCCGCACCGGTTTCCGGCGTCCATTTTCCCTTCACGATTAGCCCTTCATTGAGCGGAATGTCGTGCTGAGCCAGCGCATCTTTGTAGCCGGCGAGGCGCTCGATGCCGGTAGGTGAATCCAGCGAGCCGGTGATAAACGCAATCTCACGGTGGCCGCGGGCGATGAGCTGCTGTACCGCGGCAAAGGCCGAGGCTTTTTGATCGGACCAGACGCAGTGGCTGGCGTTGCGCCGCAGGCGGCGGTTAAGCACCATGATTGGCCGGTCGTGCTGCTCGACGATCTCGTCCATTTCATCGACGCTAAGAAAGCGCGGGTAAATAATAATCGCGTCGCAGCGCAGGTCTAGCAGGTACTGAATCGCCTCGCGCTCTTCGTCGGCGCTGTGCTTGCCGTCGGCCAGAATCAGCTGACGCCCCTTGTCTTCGGTCATCCGCGCCACCTGAAACAGCAGCTCGCTGAAGTAAACCCCGTGATAGAGGGTATTGGTGACCACCAGCCCCAGGGTCTGGCTCTTTTTGGTGGCCAGGTTGCGCGCCAGCAGATTCGGCCGGTAGCCGCTTTCAGCAACGGCCTGGAACACGCGATCTTTCGTCTCCTGGCTGACGTAGCCGTTGCCCGATAGCACCCGCGAAACCGTCGCCTTCGACACCCCTGCGCGCTTAGCGACCTCCAGCATCGTTGCCATGTTGTTCTTCCTGTTGCAAAAGATGCTCGCAGTGTACTGCACGCCCTGCCGTTTTACAGCCTTCACGTTGTTGACGGCCTGTTTTCCCTCTTCGCGACAAAGCGATCAAAATCACAAATTTGAAAACTGATTTTTTTAGATCTTGTATGAATCGATGAAACTCATCATGATTTTGTGGAACCGGTTTCCTACATATGCACGACGCCACGCAGCTTTACGGCGCGGTGAAAAGCCAGTACCCCATTGATAAACAGGATAAAATCCGATGTCTAAAAATTATGCAGCCCTGGCACAGCAGATCGTCTCGGCGATTGGCGGCGTTGAAAACGTCACCGCCGTCACCCACTGCATGACCCGCCTTCGTTTCGTGGTCAAAGACAACGAGCAGGTGGATAGCGCGACCCTAAAAGGGCTGAAAGGCGTACTTGGCGTCGTGCGGAGCGATAACCAGTGCCAGGTGATCGTCGGCAATACCGTCTCCCAGGCCTACCGCGAAGTCGTTGGCCTGCTGCCGGGCGATATGCGCCCGGCGGAGCCAGTGGGCAAACCGCCGCTGACCTTCAGGCGAGTTGGCGCCGGGATCCTCGATGCGCTGATCGGCACCATGTCGCCGCTGATCCCGGCGATTATCGGCGGATCGATGGTCAAGCTGCTGGCGATGATCCTCGAGATGAGCGGCGTCCTGGCGAAAGGCGCGCCGACGCTCACCATTCTGACAACGATCGGCGACGGCGCATTCTTCTTCCTGCCGCTGATGGTCGCCGCCTCTGCGGCGGTAAAATTCAAAACCAATATGTCGCTGGCGATTGCCCTCGCCGGGGTGCTGGTGCATCCGAGCTTTATTGAGCTAATGGCAAAAGCCGCTCAGGGCGAGCACGTCGAGTTCGCCTTTATTCCGGTCACCGCGGTGAAATATACCTACACCGTGATCCCGGCGCTGGTGATGACCTGGTGCCTCTCTTATATCGAGCGCTGGGTCGACAGAATCACTCCGGCGGTGACGAAAAACTTCCTCAAGCCGATGCTGATCGTGCTGATCGCCGCGCCGCTGGCCATTCTGCTGATCGGCCCGCTCGGGATCTGGATCGGTAGCGCCATCTCGACGCTGGTGTACACCATTCATCACTATCTGGGCTGGCTGTCGGTGGCGATTATGGGCGCCCTGTGGCCGCTGCTGGTGATGACCGGGATGCACCGCGTCTTTACGCCGACGATCATTCAGACCATTGCCGAAACCGGCAAAGAGGGCATGGTGATGCCGTCGGAAATCGGCGCCAACCTGTCGCTGGGCGGCTCTTCGCTGGCGGTGGCGTGGAAAACGAAAAACCCGGAGCTGCGCCAGACGGCGCTGGCGGCGGCGGCGTCGGCTATTCTCGCCGGGATCTCCGAACCGGCGCTGTACGGGGTTGCGATACGGCTCAAGCGCCCGCTGATCGCCAGCCTGATCAGCGGCTTTATCTGCGGCGCGGTAGCCGGCATCGCCGGGCTTGCCAGCCATTCAATGGCGGCGCCGGGCCTGTTTACCAGCGTCCAGTTCTTCGATCCGGCGAATCCAATGACTCTCGTCTGGGTCTTCGGCGTGATGGCGCTGGCGGTGGTGCTGTCGTTTGTTCTGACCCTGCTGCTCGGCTTTGAGGATATCCCGGTGGAAGATGCCGCCGCCGATGCCCGACAGCGCCAGGCGACGGCCGAAGCATCGCACGCCTGAACATAATTTTTGACACAGAGGTAACGCATGGCGACTTTTCCACACGGATTTTTATGGGGCGGCGCACTGGCCGCCAACCAGGCTGAAGGGGCATATCTGGAGGGCGGCAAAGGGCTGACTACCGTCGATACCCTTCCCCACGGGGCCAGGCGCCTGCCGGTTAAGCTGGGGCTGGAGAAGCGCTTTCAGCTGCGTGACGATGAGTTCTACCCAAGCCATGAAGCGATAGACTTTTATCATCGCTATAAAGAAGACATCGCCCTGATGGCGGAGATGGGCTTTAGCGTATTTCGCACTTCCATCGCCTGGAGCCGCCTGTTCCCGAACGGCGACGAGCAGGAGCCGAATGCGCAGGGGATCGCCTTCTACCGTTCGCTGTTTGAAGAGTGTAAAAAACACAATATCGAGCCGCTGGTGACCCTGTGCCACTTCGACGTGCCGATGCATCTGGTGACCGAATACGGCTCCTGGCGCAATCGCAAAATGGTGGGATTCTTTACCCACTACGCCCGCACCTGCTTTGAAGCCTTTGACGGGCTGGTGAAATACTGGCTGACCTTTAACGAAATCAACATCATGCTCCATAGTCCCTACTCCGGCGCCGGCCTGGCGTTCGAAGAGGGCGAGAATCAGGAGCAGGTGAAGTACCAGGCCGCGCACCATGAGCTGATTGCCAGCGCCCAGGTGACCAAAATCGCCCACGAGGTGAACGCGCAAAATCAGGTTGGCTGTATGCTGGCGGGCGGCAACTTCTATCCCTGGTCCTGCAAGCCGGAAGATGTGTGGATGGCGCTGGAAAAAGATCGCGAAAACCTGCTCTTTATCGACGTGCAGGCGCGCGGCGCCTGGCCGGTATGGGCGGCGCGGGTGCTCCGCGAGAAGGGCGTGACGATTGTCAAACAGCCGGGCGACGACGAGATCCTGCGCAACACCGTCGATTTTGTCTCCTTCAGCTACTACGCCTCGCGCTGCGCCTCGGCGGAGATGAACGCCAACAATACCAACGCGGCCAATATTGTGAAGTCGTTAAAAAATCCGCATATTCAGGCCAGCGAATGGGGCTGGGGAATCGACCCCCTCGGCCTGCGCATCACCATGAATATGATGTATGACCGCTACCAGAAGCCGCTGTTCCTCGTGGAAAACGGCCTCGGGGCGCGGGACGAAATCGACGCCAACGGCGAGATTAACGACGACTATCGCATCAGCTATCTGCGCGAGCACATCAAAGCGATGGGCGACGCTATCGAAGACGGTATTCCGGTGATGGGCTATACCAGCTGGGGCTGCATTGACCTGGTGGCCGCCTCCACCGGCGAGATGAGCAAACGCTACGGCTTCGTCTACGTTGACCGCGATGACGCCGGCAACGGCACTCTCGACCGTAAGCGCAAGAAGTCGTTCTGGTGGTATAAAAAGGTCATTGCCAGCAACGGCGAAGACCTGGCGTAGCGGCAATCCCCCGGATAGCGGCGCTGACGCCTCTCCGGGGAAACCTCACTCCGCCACCGCTTCCAGCGGAGCAAACCCGCCGAGGCCCTGCCAGCCGTTCAGCCGCCGGTAAACCTCGGCCACCGCGTCTTTAATCGGCTGGGTCATCGGATAGTAGAAGCCGACGATATCCGGCTGAATGCCTAAGAAAATCACCTCGCCGACGTCCTCTTTCAGCTGATCGATCAGATAGTTGAGCGGCATATTGTGGGTGGTCATCATAAACATTTCGGCGATATCGTCAGGATCGACGATGCGGATCGCGCCGGGACTGAGCCCCATGTCGGTCGCGTCGACGATCAGCAGGCGATCGGGGCGCAGCTCGCGGATCGCGACGATGTCGTTTTCCGGGGCGCTGCCGCCGTCAATGACCACCCAGCGGCCCGTCGGGTTTGCCGCGCACGTTTCCGCCAGCAGCGGACCCGCGCCGTCGTCGCCCATCATGCTGTTGCCCACGCAGAGTAAAACGTCAGTCACGGAGTCTCCTCACCATCAGATAGATGGCGCTTTCCTGGTGAATATCATGCAGCATGCTGAGCATCAGCCTGCTCCACGCCTGCTGCTGCGGCGTCTGCGCAACCTGCGCGTTATCAAAGGCGTTGGCCAGCATCGTCACGTGATTGCTGTCGATAACGATTTCGCCATATTTCGGCACGCCTTCCATTTTACGCCGGGCGGTGCTGCCCGCTTCAAGGGTCGCAATCCACGCCAGGTACTGGTCCCACGGACAGCTCAGCGCCGTTTCCAGACAGTCGATAACCCCAAGATGGTGACCAATCGCCAGGCTGTAATAGACAACCTGCTGCGCCTGGTCAGGCGTGGCGTCGTTCTCATCAATAAATTTACGGCTCAGCTGGCTGAACACCACCGTTTCACTCATCGGATGCGCGCCTCCTCAACCACCTGATTGAGATGGGTAACGATCTCGGTCAGACGCGGATCTTTTTCCGCCTCCAGCCAGCGCACGACCTGGCTGTCGCCCTGGCCGAGCAGGCGCATATAGTCATCGGCAATCTGCCGACCGTAGCGATAGCCCGCCAGGCGGCGCGCTTCGCGGTCGATGCGCACCCGCAGCGGCTGGACCATATTCGGATGCAGAATTTCCGCCGCCTTGTCATCCTGCTCGCCCGGCAGACGGGCGTGAATTTTCTGCTCCAGCAGGCCCAGCGCCATCGCAAAACCGTACAGCGTCGCCGCCGGCGTCGGCGGGCAGCCGGGAATATAGACATCGACCGGCACAATTTTATCGGTGCCGCCCCATACGCAGTACAGATCGTGGAAGATACCGCCGCTGTTGCCGCAGGCGCCGTAGGAGATACAGATTTTCGGGTCCGGCGCGGAGTGCCAGGCGCGCAGCGCCGGTGAGCGCATGGCGCGGGTCACCGCCCCGGTGAACAGCAGGATATCGGCATGACGCGGAGACGGAACGACCTTTATTCCAAAGCGTTCGGCGTCAAACAGCGGCGAAAGCGTGGCGAAAATCTCAATCTCGCAGCCGTTGCAGCCGCCGCAGTCCACGCGATACACGTAGGCGGAACGCTTAATATTCTTCAGCAGCGATGCCTTCATGCTGGCGATAGACTCGTCTACCGTCATCGGCACAGGAATACCGTTTTCATCGCGCGGGCCCAGTAAATTACTCATCAGCTGGCCTCTCTCATATGGCGAGTCAGTTCAATACGATCGGACGGCACCAGGCACTTCTGGCGCTTGCACTCGGGGCAGGTTTCGAAGCTTTCGCGGCGCATCCCGGCGCGGGTATCGCCGTTGTGCTCCAGCAGCGCGATGGCGTAATCGATCTCTTTCTGCACGGCGAAGGGACGCGCGCACGTCCGGCAGTGGCACATATCAAAGCGCGACTGCTGGAGGAAATCCTCTTTCTTCCACACCGCCAGCTCGTACTCCTGCGAGAGCTTAATCGCCGCCGTCGGGCACACCTCTTCGCAGCGGCCGCAAAAGATGCAGCGCCCGAGGTTGAACTGCCACGCCAGCTGGTTAGCGGCGAGGTCGGTCTCCACCGTCAGGGCATTCGACGGGCAGGCGTTAACGCAGGCCGCGCAGCCGATGCACTGCTGGGGAGTGTGTTCCGGCTTGCCGCGGAAGTTTTTATCCACCGGCATCGGCTCCAGCGGATAGGCGTGCGTCGCGGTGCCGGTATTAATAACTTTTTTAATAAAGGTAAACATGGCGGCTCCTTATTTCAGCGGCGAGTTTTTACGCTCGATGCTGTAGCGCTCCAGCTCTTTGTACGGCACCACTTTGCTTTTCTTCTTCCGCACGTCGACCACGGTCATTCGGTCGGTACAGGAGTAGCAGGGATCGAGGCTGCCGATAATCAGCGGCGCATCGGAAACGGTATTGCCGCGCAGCATATAGCGCAGGGTCGGCCAGTTGGCGTAGGTCGCCGCCCGGCAGCGCCAGCGGTAGAGCTTCTGATTGTCGCCGGTCATGCTCCAGTGGATATCATCCCCGCGCGGCGCTTCCGAGAAGCCCAGCGCAAAACGATGAGGAATATAGGTGAAGCCATCCACCATCAGCGGGCCGCCCGGCAGATTGTCGAGGCCGAAGTCGATCATATTTAGCGCGGTGTAGACCTCGTTGATGCGCACCTTCAGGCGCGAAATCACGTCGCAGCCCTGCTCGCTGTGCACTTCCATCGGCAGCAGGCCGTAGCCGACAAACGGATGGTCGGCGCGGGTATCGCGCGCGTGGCCGCTGGCGCGCACCATCGGGCCAACGTTGCTGAAGTCGCGGGCGATTTGCGGATCGAGACGGCCAATGCCGACGGTACGCTGCGCCATGTTCGGCGTGCTGAGCAGCATCTCCACCAGCTCCTGCACGTCGCGGCGCATCTGCTGCGCCAGCTGGCGGGTCTGGATCATATCCTCTTTCAGCAGGTCGCGACGGATGCCGCCAATCAGGTTCAGGCCGTAGGTTTTACGCGCCCCGGTGAGGATCTCCGCCATCTTCATCGACGTCTCGCGCACGCGGAAGAACTGCATGAAGCCGGAGTCAAAGCCGGTAAAGTGGCAGGCGAGGCCGAGGTTGAGCAGATGCGAATGCAGACGCTCCACCTCCAGCAGAATGGCGCGGATCATCTGCGCGCGTTCCGGCACCACGATGCCCATCGCGTTTTCTACGGAGGTGGTATAGGCGGTGCTGTGGGCAAAGCCGCAGATGCCGCACACCCGATCGGAGAGGAAGGTCACTTCGTTGTAGCCCATCCGGGTTTCCGCCAGTTTCTCCATCCCGCGATGGACGTAGAACAGACGGTAGTCGGCGTCGATAATATTCTCCCCGTCAACGAACAGGCGGAAATGGCCGGGTTCATCGGAGGTGACGTGCAGCGGGCCAATCGGCACCACGTTGTTTTTCTTACTGCCCAGCTCGTTAATGAACTCGTAGGTTTCCGCATCGGTGGTCGGCGCCGGACGCTGACGGTAATCCATGCTGTCTTTGCGCAGCGGATAGAGTTCGTCCGGCCAGTCGTCCGGCAGCACCAGACGGCGCTCATCCGGCAGGCCAACCGGCAGCAGGCCGTACATATCGCGCACTTCGCGCTCGCCCCATACCGCAGCGGGCACCCGCGGCGTCACCGACGGATATTCCGGCTTATTGGCGTCCACTTCCACGCGCACGGTTATCCAGCACTTCGTCCCCTGCTCCATCGACAGCACGTAGTAAACGGCATAGTGGCCGTTGAGCTTGCGTTCGTCGTTACCGAACAGCACCGACAGCCAGCCGCCCTGCTGGTAGTAGAGAAACTCCACCACTTCCGGGAGATAGTTGATCTTCACCGTGACGGTGAGCTGATCGTTGGTCTGCCAGGCCTCGTCCAGCACCACGCCCGGGAAGGTCTGATGCAGCGCGGCGAGATAGCGTTGACCCGGTTTTTCTTCGTTCATATATAAAACTCTCTTAAATCACGCCGCCAGCAAGGAGACGAAGGCTAAAAAGGCAAAGCCAAAACCGGCCCAGGTAACGCGGGACGTGGCACAAAAGCGCAGGCGCGCCATGCTGTTTTCAAACAGGGCAATAATCAGGACGCCGGCCACCAGCTTGACGACGGCGACCACCAGCGCCAGCAGCAGCCCACCGACGCTAAAGCTGGTCATCTGCCCCCACGGCATAAATACGCCGACAAACATCTGCAGGACCACCAGCTGCTTGAGGCTAATCCCCCACTTCAGCACCGCGAAACCGCTGCCGCTGTATTCGGTCAGCGGCCCTTCCTGCAGCTCCTGCTCCGCCTCGGCGAGGTCGAACGGCAGCTTGCCCATTTCGATAAAGGTGGCAAAAGCGCAGGCGGCCAGCGCGAGGATCAGCGGAATGCTGCGCGCGGCGGGCCAGTGGTAGATGGTGTCGGTGATGCTGCTGATATGGGTCGAGCCGGCAACCTGCGCCGCCACCCACAGTCCCAGCAGCAGAATCGGCTCCACCAGCACGCCGAGCATCGCTTCGCGGCTGGCGCCGATGGCGGTAAACGGGCTGCCGGTATCCAGACCGGCGATCGCAAAGAAGAAGCGGGCGATGGCGAAGAGATAGATCAGCGTAATCAGGTCGCCCAGCCCCGCCATCGGGGAGTCAACGGTAACCACCGGCAGCGCGGTGGCGATGGTCAGCATCACGCCGACCATCACGTACGGCATCAGGCGGAATACCCAGCCGGAGGCATCCGGACCGATGCTCTGGCGCCCCAGCAGCTTGATAATGTCCTGATACTCCTGCAGCACGCCCGGCCCGCGGCGGTTATGCAGACGGGCGCGGGCGACGCGGGTGATACCGGACAGCAGCGGCGCGGCGGCAAACAGCGCCAGCGCCTGCAACAATGCAACGAATACGCTCATTCTCAGGCTCCTCGTGAAATGACAATAACGACCAGCACCGCCAGCTCAATCAGTGCAACGCTGCGCAGCAGCGCGGGCGCGGAGCCGTTCTGCCAGCCGGGGATCAGGCGTACCGGGTTCAGCCAGTGGCGCAGCTTGAGCAGCGGAGCAAAGGCCTCTTTGACCGGCATCGCGAAGCCGTGGGCGGTCACTACCATCGATTTTTCATGGTCGTAGCCGCAGACCCAGGCCGCGCCGCGGGAGCGCGCGGGCAGGCGGTCGCCTTTGTAGAAAATCATCAGCAGCAGCGGCAGCAGCGGACAGGCGATCAGCAGAATGGCAATCAGCGGCTGCGACACCACGCTCGATACCTGAGCCTGGGCCGGGACCACGCCGCTCACCAGCGGCAGAAGCCACGGCGCTGCCACGCCGCCAATCACGCAGCAGAACGCGGAAAACACCACGCTGAAGGTCATCAGCCACGGGGCGCTGGTGGCGTTTTCCGCCTGCTGGCTCCGCGGCGCGCCGAGGAAGGTGACGCCGTAGACTTTAGCCATGCACATCACCGCCAGGGCGCCGGTAATCGCCAGGCCTACCGCCAGCAGCGGCCCGAGCAGGCGGCCGATAAACGCCTCGCCTGTGCTGAGCCTAAAGAACGACTGATAGATAACCCACTCGCCGGCAAAGCCGTTCAGCGGCGGCAGCGCCGCCATAGCCATCAGGCCAACCAGCATAGAGAGCGAAATCAGCGGCATTCTTTTGCCGATACCGCCCAGCTTTTCGATATCGCGATGGCCGGTGCGGAACCACACCGCCCCGGCGCCAAGGAACAGCGTGGTTTTAAACAGACTGTGGTTGATCAGGTGATACATCCCGCCGATAAATCCCAGCACCATCAGGCTGGCGTTATCGAGGGCTACGCCGGTGACAAACGCGCCGAGGCCCAGCAGGATGATGCCGATATTTTCCAGAGTGTGGTACGCCAGCAGGCGCTGGATATTGTGCTCCATCAGCGCGTAGAGCCCGCCGATAAACGCGGTGATCATCCCCAGCACCAGCAGCAGTACGCCCCACCACAGCGGCGGGACGCCGCCGGCAAGGGAGACCGTCAGGACGCCGAACAGGCCAACCTTCATCACCACCGTAGAGAACAGCGCGGCGGCCGGCGCGCCGGCGCCGGCATGGGCCTGCGGCGCCCAGCCGTGCAGCGGAATAATCCCCGCCAGCAGCGCAAAACCGACCAGCGCCGGGAGCCACAGCAGCATCTGCTGCGGGGCTCCGGCGGCCAGCAGGCTAATCTGCGTCAGATCGAGCGTGCCGTAAAACGACCACACCAGCCAGCAGCTCCACGCCAGCAGCAGCGTGCCGAAGCGGCCCAGCGCAAACCACAGCTTGCCGGACTGGGCGTAGCCGGTAAGGAAGGCTCCGCACAGGGCCATAATTTCCGCCATCACCACCAGACTGCCAAAGCTGGTCGTCACGACGGCGCAGGTGGCGGCCGCCAGCAGCAGGTTGACCAGCAGGCCGTTAGCTTTTACCTGCGGATGGCGGTGCCAGGAGATATTAAATAGCGAAATCGGTAATGCCGAGAGGCCGATGGCCAGCAGCCACAGGGCGTTAACCCCGCTAACCCGCACGGGCAGCGAGATCATCTGCAGCACGCCGGTGCTCACCCTACCCGGCATCAGCAGCGTCGCCATCCCGGCGACGATCAGCATCGCGCTGGCAACCGCCCCGCCGATCCCGGCGATCGCGCCGCTTAGCGGTTTTCTCAGGCTAAAGAGCAGCGCCAGCACGGCGCTGACGGCGTACCAAACCACCGCCTGATTGACTAAAGAGATAATGTTCACTTCACGCCCCCTTGTTGCGCCTGAAACAGCGACAAATCGCCGAGGTCGGTGTTAAAAGTCAGCTCGCGCTTACGCCTGCTGGCCAGGGCGATGTCGCGGATATCAACCAGCAGCAGCGCTTTTGTCGGGCAGGTACGCACGCAGGCAGGTCCCTGCTCATCGAAATGGCACAGATCGCATTTCACCGCGATGGCGCGTACGCCCGGTACCCAGTCGAGCAGCGAACTGACGCGGGCGGGCGCGGGCGGCGCGGCGGGCGCCATCGGCGTATTCGCATTTGCCGGAATATCCAACGGCCGGCTGCCGGAAAATTCGATCGCGCCAAACGGGCAGGCGATGCCGCACAGCTTGCAGCTTACGCACAGGCTTTCGTTTAGCTGGACCGCGCCGTCGATGCGGTTAATCGCGTTAACCGGGCATACTGCGGCGCAGGGGGCGTCTTCGCAGTGGTGGCACATCTGCGGCGCGGATTCTTTTTCATTACGCATGACCTGCAGTCGCGGCATCGCCTGCAGGCCCTGCTGGCGATGCGTCTCAGCGCATGCGGCTTCGCAGGTGCGGCAGCCGATACAGACGGTGGAGTCAGCAATTACAAAACGGTTCACCGGGTCTTCCTCGGGTGAAAGTCATTTTTGACGAAATCAGGTGGTGCAGATGTCATTTTCGACACCCGTCGACACCTTGCGCTTAGTCGTCCAGCTGCAGATGGCTTAAATCCACCGGCTGGTCCTGTTCCATGGCGTCGTACAGGCGGTCGTATACGGTCGCCACGATCGCCAGATAATGCTCCAGCACCTGCTCGCGGGAGCGGTTGCTGATGCGCCCGTCGATGGTGCCGTCAGAAGCCAACGTAGCCTGCGCGATCAAGCGCTTATCTTCGCCATTTTTGCTTTGTACGTAGTATTCGATGGTGTGGTTGTTAAAGCCTTCCGCCAGCGCGACAAAAACCTGAAAGTGGCCGAACAGCACGAAGCACAGCTCTTTGTCCGGCGCGCAGCTCATCGCATGATGCAGGCGCGCCTTCGACAAGGTGATGCCCTGAACCAACGAGTTGCAGTAGGTATGCCACTGCTCCTGATGCTGGCGGTGACGATCGGCGATGTAGTCCGCCTTTTCACTTATTTCCCAAATAGTCATCTCGGATCTCCCGGTTGCATGAGATGCACTGCACTAGCATTTTCTATGCCAAATTTTATCTTATTGATATTTATTGAAATTAATAAAGGCCGGGGCCTTCAGCGACATGTCGACGACGTCATCAGGCCATCGTCATCGACAGTTTCTCCGACAGTACCGATGCCCTGGCATCGTTATTGCATATATGGCCCATTGCGGCGATGTGGAGGCCACCATGCACGAAATCACGCTTAGCCAGCGGGCGTTGGAAATTATTGAACAGCAGGCGCAGCAGGCCGGCGCGCGTCGGGTCACCGGCGTGTGGCTCAAGGTCGGGGCCTTTTCCTGCGTGGAGGCCAGCGCGCTGACCTTCTGCTTTGAACTGGTGTGCCGCGGCACGCTGGCCGAAGGCTGCGAGCTGCATATCGCCGAACAGCAGGCCGAATGCTGGTGTGAGTCCTGCCAGCAGTACGTGCGCCTGATCTCTCAGCACGTGCGGCGCTGCCCGCAGTGCCAGAGCGACAGGCTGCAGATCGTGGCGGACGATGGCTTACAGATTCAGAGAATAGAAGTGATCCCCGCATAGTGCGCCTGGGATCGCGGCGGCAGGCGCGCGAGCGCCGCCAGCAGAGAAACAACGCGCAGTATGACGGGATAGACCAGGAGTAAAATTATGTGTACCACCTGCGGCTGTGGAGAAGGCAACCTTTATATAGAAGGTGACGAACGTAACCCCCACTCGGCGTTTCGCAGCGCCCCCTTCGCGCCGGCTACGCGCCGGCCGATGACCATTACCGGCGTCAAAACCGACGGCTTTATCCCCAGCCGCTCCGCTGAGGGCGACCTGCACTACGGCCACGGCGAGGCGGGTACCCATGCGCCGGGCATTAGCCAGCGTAAAATGCTGGACGTTGAAATTGACGTGCTGGAGAAGAACAACCGTCTGGCCGCCCGCAACCGCGCCCGCTTTGCGGCCAAAGGCCAGCTGGTGCTGAACCTGGTCTCCAGCCCCGGGTCCGGCAAAACCACCCTGCTGACCGAAACCCTGCTGCGCCTGAAGGCGAAAACCGCCTGCGCGGTGATTGAAGGCGACCAGCAAACGGTCAACGATGCGGCGCGCATCCGCGCCACCGGCACGCCGGCCATTCAGGTCAACACCGGCAAGGGCTGTCACCTCGACGCGCAGATGATCGCCGAGGCCGCCCCACGCCTGGAACTTGCCGATAGCGGCATCCTGTTTATTGAAAACGTCGGCAACCTGGTATGCCCGGCGGGCTTCGATCTCGGCGAGCGGCACAAGGTCGCGGTCCTGTCGGTGACCGAAGGTGAAGACAAGCCCCTGAAGTACCCGCATATGTTCGCCGCCGCCAGCCTGATGCTGCTGAACAAAATCGATCTCCTGCCGTACCTCAATTTTGACGTTGAGCAGTGCCTCGCCTGCGCGCGGGAGGTAAACCCTGATATTGAAATCATCCTGCTTTCCGCCACCAGCGGAGAGGGCATGGAGCAGTGGCTTAACTGGCTGGAGGCGCAGCAATGTGCATAGGCGTCCCGGGACAAATTTGCGCCATTGAAGGCCATCAGGCCAGGGTCGAGATCTGCGGCATCCAGCGCGAGGTCGACTTAACGCTGGTGGGCGCCGTCGATGAGCAGGGCCGGCCGCGGCTCGGCCAGTGGGTGCTGGTGCACGTCGGCTTCGCCATGAGCATCATTAATGAAGCCGAAGCCCGCGATACCCTCGCGGCGCTGCAAAATATGTTTGAGGTCGAGCCGGACGTCGGCGCCCTGCTGTTCGGCGAGGAGCGATAATGCGTTTCGTTGATGAATACCGCGCGCCGGAGCAGGTGCTGCAGCTGGTGGATCGCCTGCGGGAGCGCGCTCGCCTGCTGCCGCATACCGCCGCCCGTCCGCTGCGGATTATGGAGGTTTGCGGCGGCCACACCCACGCCATCTTTAAATTCGGCCTCGACCAGCTGCTGCCGGAAAATATTGAATTTATCCACGGCCCCGGGTGCCCGGTCTGCGTCCTGCCGATGGGCCGCATTGACGCCTGCATTGAAATTGCCGGCCGCCCGGGCGTCATTTTCTGCACCTTCGGCGATGCGATGCGCGTACCGGGGAAAAACGGCTCCTTGCTGCAGGCAAAATCGCGCGGAGCCGACGTGCACATCGTCTATTCGCCGGTCGATGCCCTGAAGCTGGCGCAGCAAAACCCCGACCGCGAGGTGGTGTTCTTCGGGCTGGGCTTTGAAACGACCATGCCCGCCACCGCGCTGACCCTACGCCAGGCGCGCGACCGCGGCGTCGATAACTTCTTCTTTTTCTGCCAGCACATTACCCTGCTCCCGACCCTGCGCAGCCTGCTCGATACTCCGGACAACGGTATCGACGCCTTCCTCGCCCCGGGTCACGTCAGCATGGTCATTGGTACCGAAGCCTACGGGTTTATCGCCAGCGACTACCGCCGGCCTTTAGTGGTTGCTGGATTCGAACCTCTTGATCTACTGCAAGGCACGGTGATGCTGGTTGAGCAGACAATAGCGCGGTGCAGCCGGGTCGAGAACCAGTATCGTCGCGTGGTACCCGATGCAGGTAATCCGCTGGCGCAGCAGGCGATTGCCGACGTGTTCTGTCTCTCCGGCGACAGCGAATGGCGCGGGCTTGGGGTCATCAGCGATTCCGGCGTAGGGCTGACGCCTGAATATCAGCGTTTCGACGCCGAAGCCCATTTTCGCCCGGCGCCCCAGCGCGTTTGTGACGACCCGCGAGCCCGCTGCGGCGAGGTGCTGACCGGCCGCTGCAAACCGCATCAGTGCCCGTTATTCGGGCAGGTCTGTAATCCGCAAAGCGCGTTCGGCGCGCTGATGGTCTCATCAGAAGGCGCCTGCGCCGCCTGGTATCAATATCGCAGTCAGGAAAACGAAGCATGAAAAGCATCCAGTTAGCCCACGGTAGCGGCGGTCAGGCGATGCAGCAGCTGATCGCCTCCCTGTTTATGCAGGCCTTCGCCAATCCGTGGCTGGCGGAGCAGGAGGATCAGGCGCGGCTTGACCTGGCGCAGCTTGCCGCCCAGGGGGATCGCCTCGCCTTCTCCACCGACGGCTACGTTATCGATCCGCTGTTTTTTCCCGGCGGCGATATCGGCAAGCTGGCGGTATGCGGCACCGCTAACGACGTGGCGGTAAGCGGCGCCCTGCCGCGCTACCTCTCCTGCGGTTTTATCCTCGAAGAGGGGCTGGAGATAGCCACCCTTGAGAAGGTGGTGAACAGCATGGCGCAGATCGCTCAGGCGGCGGATATCGCTATCGTCACCGGTGATACCAAAGTCGTGCCGCGCGGGGCGGCGGATAAGCTGTTTATCAATACCGCCGGGATTGGCGCGATTCCTCCCGAGATCCGCTGGGGAGCACGGCAGATTACGCCCGGCGACGTGCTGCTGGTCAGCGGCACGCTGGGAGATCACGGAGCCACCATTCTGAATTTGCGCGAAGGGCTCGGGCTGGACGGCGCGCTCTCCAGCGACTGTGCGGTATTAACGCCGCTGATTCAGACGCTGCGCGACCTTCCCGGCGTGAAAGCGCTGCGCGATGCCACCCGCGGCGGCGTTAACGCGGTGGCCCATGAATTTGCCGCGGCCAGCGGCTGCGGGATTGAGCTGCACGAACGAGAGCTGCCGGTCAACGATACCGTACGCGGCGTTTGCGAACTGCTTGGGCTCGATGCCCTCAACTTTGCCAATGAAGGCAAGCTGGTTATCGCCGTCGCTCGCGATGCGGCGGAAGCGGCGCTGACCCGGCTGCGGGCGCACCCGCTCGGCCGCCGCGCGGCGATAGTCGGCGAAGTGGTTGAGCGCAGCGGCGTGCGGTCCGTCGGCCTGTACGGCGTGAAACGCACCCTCGATCTTCCTCACGCCGAGCCGCTGCCGCGAATTTGCTAGTCGCCTCTGGCCTCCGGGGTAGCGTTGCGGCGGAAAGCGCCCGGCTGGCGGAAAAAATGTTTTATTAACATACTATTACATCCTAAATAATTCGAGTTGCAGGAAGGCGGCAAGCGAGGGGATCCCGATGAGCTTACTCAGGTAAGTGATTCGGGTGACTGAACGCAACCCACGCAAATGCAACTTGAAGTATGACGGGTATATTTATGTCATCACTTTCTTATGCGCTGCTTTGTCGGCGCTTTTTGGACGTAAGCAATGTCGTATACACCGTTGGGCGATTTCGGGCAGCAGGGTCTGTTCGACATCACCCGTGTTTTATTACAGCAGCCCGATCTGGCCGCGCTGAGCGAAACGCTGACGCGTCTGGTCCGGCAATCTGCGCTGGCGGATCGCGCCGCTATTATTCTCTGGAACGCCGGCAACCACCGCGCGGCAAGATACGCCTGCGACGAAGCGGGCCTGCCGGTGAGCTACGAAGATGAGACCGTGCTGGCGCACGGGCCGGTGCGGCGCCTGCTTTCGCACCCCGACGCGCTGCACTGCGATCGCGCCACCTTTGTCGAAGCCTGGCCGCTGCTGGCCGATAGCGGCCTGTACCCGTCGTTCGGCCATTACTGCCTGCTGCCGCTGGCGGCAGAGGGCCGCATCTTCGGCGGCTGCGAATTTATCCGCAACGATGCGCGTCCGTGGACGGAAAAAGAGTATCAGCGCCTGCATACCTTCACGCAGATCGTCGCCGTGGTCACCGAGCAGATCCAGAGCCGGGTCAGCAATAACGTTGATTACGATCTGCTGTGCCACGAGCGCGATAACTTCCGCATTCTGGTTGCCATCACCAACGCCGTGCTCTCCCGGCTGGATATCGATGAGCTGGTCAGCGAGGTCGCCAAAGAGATCCACCGCTATTTCCGCATCGACGCCATTAGCGTGGTGCTGCGCAGCGGCCGCAAAGGCAAGCTGAATATCTACTCGACCCACTACCTCGACGCCAGCCATCCGGTGCACGACCAAAGCGAGGTCAACGAGGCCGGAACGCTGACCGAGCGGGTGTTTAAAAGCAAAGAGATGCTGCTGCTCAATTTGCACGAACACGACTCCCTGGCGCCGTACGAAAAAATGCTCTTCGAGATGTGGGGTAACCAGATTCAGACCCTGTGCCTGCTGCCGCTGATGTCCGGCAATACCCTGCTTGGGGTCCTGAAGCTGGCGCAGTGCGATGAGAAGGTCTTCACCACCACCAACCTCAAGCTGCTGCGCCAGATTGCCGAGCGCGTATCGATCGCCGTCGATAACGCGCTGGCGTATCGCGAGATCCAGCGTCTGAAAGAGCGGCTGGTTGATGAGAACCTCGCGCTGACCGAGCAGTTGAACAACGTCGAGAGCGAGTTTGGCGAGATAATTGGCCGCAGCGAAGCGATGCACAGCGTGCTCAAGCAGGTCGAAATGGTGGCGCACAGCGACAGCACCGTGCTGATCCTCGGCGAAACCGGCACCGGTAAAGAGCTGATTGCCCGCGCGATCCATAACCTCAGCGGCCGCAACGCCCGGCGAATGGTGAAAATGAACTGCGCGGCGATGCCCGCCGGGCTGCTGGAAAGCGACCTCTTCGGCCACGAGCGCGGAGCCTTTACCGGCGCCAGCGCCCAGCGTATCGGTCGTTTTGAGCTGGCGGACAAAAGCTCGCTGTTTCTCGATGAGGTCGGCGATATGCCGGTTGAGCTCCAGCCGAAGCTGCTGCGCGTGCTGCAGGAGCAGGAGTTTGAGCGCCTCGGTAGCAATAAGCTGATCCGCACCGACGTGCGGCTGATCGCCGCGACCAACCGCGATCTCAAGCAGATGGTCGCCGATCGCGAGTTCCGCAGCGATCTCTACTACCGGCTCAACGTTTTCCCGATCCATATCCCGCCGCTGCGCGAACGTCCGGATGATATTCCGCTGCTGGTCAAAGCCTTCACCTTTAAAATTGCCCGCCGTCTTGGGCGCAATATCGACAGCATTCCGGCTGAAACCCTGCGCACCCTAAGCCGCATGGAGTGGCCGGGCAACGTCCGCGAGCTGGAAAACGTTATTGAGCGCGCGGTGCTGCTGACCCGCGGCAGCGTGCTGCAGCTATCCATGCCCGAGCTGAACTGCGATCCGGAACCGATGGCGGCAGAAATTCTGCCGCAGGAGGGCGAAGACGAGTATCAGCTTATCGTCCGCGTGCTGAAAGAGAGCAACGGCGTGGTTGCCGGCCCCAAAGGCGCCGCCCAGCGTCTGGGCCTAAAGCGCACGACCCTGCTGTCGCGGATGAAAAGATTGGGTATTACAAAAGATGAGCTAGTATAGGTCCGACACGCACTCAACCAGGTACAAGGAGATTCTATGGCGGTATCAGCACGTAATCAGCTCACCGGCACGGTCAGCGCGGTAGCCACGGGCGCAGTTAACGATGAGGTTGAATTAACCCTCGCGGGCGGCGCAAAGCTGGTGGCAATTGTCACCCACAGCAGCAAGGAAGCGCTGGGCCTGGTCGCAGGAAAAGAGGCCATTGCGCTGATTAAAGCGCCGTGGGTCACCCTCGCGACCGAGGATTGCGGCCTGAAGTTCTCCGCACGCAACCAGTTTGCCGGCAGCGTGACCCGCGTAACGGAAGGCGCGGTCAACGACACCGTACATATTAAAACCGATGCCGATTTTGAGATTGTCGCTGTCGTCACCAACGAAAGCCAGCAGGAAATGAAGCTCGCGCAGGGCAGCCGCGTGATTGCGCTGATCAAAGCATCGGCGATCCTCCTCGCAACCCGCGCCTGAGTCAGACTCAAAGCGCCGCTTCACTCTACGTTGCGTGAAGCGGCGTTATTCATTAAGAACGCCCGCTAATCGGCGGCGCTGCACCGATCTATCCTTCCCACGCTCATTATTACCCTACCATTTAAATAATAATCATTTTCATTTAGCAATAGCTTGTGCTATATAACATAGCACAGGCTATAAATGATGATTAATTAATCGCAACGTTGTGAGGGAACCTATGCTGCACCTGCCACCGCTGAAACACCTGATGTTTGCCGCTACTCTGGCGATCCTCGCCGTCGCCCCCGCGCAGGCGAAAGATAAATTTAAGGTCATCACCACCTTTACGGTGATCGCCGATATGGCGCAGAACGTGGCCGGCGATGCCGCCGAGGTGAGTTCAATTACCAAACCGGGGGCCGAAATCCATGAGTATCAGCCCACGCCCGGTGATATCAAGCGCGCCCAGGGAGCGCAGCTCATTCTCGCCAACGGTCTGAATCTCGAACTGTGGTTCGCCCGCTTCTACCAGCATTTAAACGGCGTGCCGGAAGTGGTGGTCAGCAACGGCATTCAGCCGATGGGCATCAGCGACGGCCCCTATAACGGCAAGCCCAACCCGCATGCGTGGATGTCGGCGGACAACGCCTTAATCTACGTCGATAACATCCGCGACGCGCTGGTGAAATACGATCCGGACAACGCCAACGTCTATCGCCGCAACGCCGAGGCCTACAAGGAAAAAATCCGCCAGACCATGGCGCCGCTGAAAGCGCAGCTGGCGAAACTGCCGGAAGATAAGCGCTGGCTGGTCACCAGCGAAGGCGCTTTCTCCTACCTCGCCCGCGATAACGGCCTGCAGGAGCGCTATTTATGGCCGATTAACGCCGACCAGCAGGGCACGCCGCAGCAGGTGCGTAAAACCATCGACACCATGAAAAAAGAGCATATCCCGACCATCTTCAGCGAAAGCACCATCTCCGATAAGCCAGCGCGCCAGGTCGCGCGCGAAGCCGGCGCCCACTACGGCGGCGTGCTCTACGTTGACTCCCTGAGCACCGCCGACGGCCCGGTACCTACCTATCTCGATCTGCTGCGGGTGACCACGCAAACCATCGTCCAGGGCATCAACGACGGCCTGAGGAAACAGCCATGAGCGCAGGGACGGCGGGGCTGGTCATCGATCGGGTCAGCGTAACCTACCGCAACGGCCATACCGCGCTGCGGGATGCCTCCTTCAGCGTCCCGCAGGGTTCGATTGCCGCGCTGGTTGGGGTGAACGGCTCGGGGAAATCGACCCTGTTTAAAGCGCTGATGGGCTTCGTGCGCCTGGCGCGCGGCGATATTGCGATTCTCGGCCGGCCGGTCAACCAGGCGCTGCGGCAAAATCTGGTGGCCTACGTCCCACAGTCCGAAGAGGTCGACTGGTCGTTCCCGGTGCTGGTGGAGGACGTAGTGATGATGGGACGCTACGGCCATATGGGCTGGCTGCGGCGGGCAAAGGCTCGCGATCGCGAGATCGTTGACGCGGCGCTGGCTCGCGTAGGGATGAGCGAATACCGCCAGCGGCAGATCGGCGAACTCTCCGGCGGCCAGAAAAAGCGTGTGTTCCTTGCCAGAGCCATCGCCCAGCAGGGCAAGGTGATCCTGCTGGATGAACCCTTTACCGGCGTCGACGTGCAGACCGAAGCGCGGATCATCGCCCTGCTGCGGGAGCTGCGCGATGAAGGCTGCACCATGCTGCTCTCAACCCACAATCTCGGTTCGGTCAGCGAGTTTTGCGACTACACCGTGATGGTCAAAGGCACCGTTCTCGCGAGTGGCCCAACCGAGACCACCTTTACCGCCGAGAATCTGGAGCTTGCCTTTAGCGGCGTGCTGCGCCACGTGGTGCTGAAAGGCGGCGAGGATCGCATCATTACCGACGATGAACGGCCGTTTATCAGCCGCCGGGCGACGGGAGGCGAAGGATGAACTGGCTGATCGAGCCGTTTGGCTATCAGTATATGCTGAACGCGATGTGGGTCTCCGCGCTGGTCGGCGGCGTGTGCGCATTTCTCTCGTGCTACCTGATGCTTAAAGGATGGTCGCTGATTGGCGATGCCCTTTCCCACTCGATCGTCCCCGGCGTGGCGGGAGCCTATATGCTCGGCCTGCCCTTTGCGCTGGGCGCCTTTCTCTCCGGCGGGCTGGCGGCGGGCAGCATGCTGTTTCTCAACCAGCGCTCAAAGCTCAAGGAAGATGCCATTATCGGGCTGATTTTCTCCTCCTTCTTCGGTATCGGGCTGTTTATGGTGTCGCTCAACCCGACCTCGGTAAATATTCAGACCATTATCCTTGGCAATATTCTGGCGATTGCCCCGGAGGATATTATCCAGCTGGCGGCGATTGGCTTTATTTCGATAGTCATCCTGCTGCTGAAATGGAAAGATCTGATGGTGACCTTTTTCGATGAAAGCCACGCTCGCTCCATCGGCCTGAACACCACCGGACTCAAGCTGCTGTTCTTCACCCTGCTGGCGGCCTGTACCGTTGCGGCGCTGCAAACCGTGGGCGCGTTTCTGGTGATTTGCCTGGTGGTCACCCCCGGCGCCACCGCCTGGCTACTCACCGACCGCTTTCCGCGCCTGCTGGCGATTGCCGTCGCCATCGGCAGCCTGACCAGCTTCTTCGGCGCCTGGCTGAGCTACTATCTGGACGGCGCCACCGGCGGCATTATCGTGGTGGCCCAAACGCTGCTGTTTCTGGCGGCATTTATCTTCGCGCCAAAGCACGGCCTGCTTGCCAGCCGCCGTCGCGCCAGGGAGGCCTCATGCTGACCGCTCTGCTCGAACCGTTCCAGTTCTCTTTTATGATTAACGCCATGCTGGTGGCGGCTATCGTTGCCGTCCCCTGCGCCCTGCTGTCGGTGTTTTTGGTGCTTAAAGGCTGGGCGCTGATGGGCGATGCCATGAGCCACGCGGTGTTTCCGGGGGTGGTGGTGGCGTACATCGTCGGCATTCCATTCGCCATCGGCGCCTTTATTGCCGGGCTGTTCTGCGCCATTGCCACCGGCTATCTTGATGACAATAGCCGCATCAAGCGCGACACGATCATGGGGATCGTCTTTTCCGGCATGTTTGGCGCAGGGCTGGTGCTATACGTCGCCATTCAGTCCGAGATTCATCTCGACCATATTCTGTTCGGCGATATGCTGGGCATCTCCGCGAGCGATATCGCGCAAACGTCGCTGATCGCGCTGGCTATTGCGCTGATTATTGGGCTGAAGTGGCGCGATTTTCTGCTGCACGCCTTCGACCCGCATCAGGCCAAGGCCAGCGGTTTACGCTGCGGGCTGCTGCACTACGGGCTGCTGTGTATGATTGCGCTGACTATCGTCGCGACGCTGAAAGCGGTGGGGATTATTTTGTCGATTTCGCTGCTGATAGCGCCGGGCGCTATCGCGCTGCTGCTGACGCGGCGCTTTATCAGCGCGCTGCTGCTGGCGGTGGCGCTCGCCGTGAGCTGTTCGCTGGGCGGCGTCTGGCTGTCGTTTTATCTCGATAGCGCCCCGGCGCCCACCATCGTGGTGCTGTTCACCGCGCTGTTCATCATTACGTTCGTTTATACTTCGATGCGCGATAGCCAGACGCAGGCCGACTCCGCAGAGGTCGAGGGCCGCGGCTAGCGCCAGGGCCCGGAAAGGTGCCGGCTATTTTTTTGGCCGGTATTTTTCCGGCAGCTCGGGTACCGGGCGCCGGTCATCAATCAGATGACGAATGGTTAATATCGGGTGGCGCCAGAGCATTCGCGGCCCCGCCCAGCGCATGATCTGCTTCATCTCTTCGCGTTTTGCCGGCTGATAGCAGTGCACCGGGCACTGCTTGCAGGCCGGCTTTTCTTCACCAAACACGCATTTATCCAGCCGCTTGTCGGCATAGGCATTGAGCGCCTGATAGTGCTCCGCGTCGCCTGTAGCCTCCGGGCAGCGGCGCCGATAGAGCGAAATCATCCTGCTGATGGTCTCTTTTTCGCGATCGATACGTTTACCCGCCATAGCCTGCCCCCGGCAACAAAGATGCACCTATAATACACCTTAAGGCGGCGCGGTGCAGCCGGTTACTCCCTGAGGATTAGGCCGGCTTATCCACGTGCCCCAGCGGTTTTTCCGGGAAGCAGACATCGCGTACCCGACGCTTGAGCTCCGCCGCATCGGGGAAACCGTCGTCCTGTTTGCGATCCCAGATTTGCACATCGTCTACGCTGATGGTGAATATTCCCCCGGTTCCCGGCACCAGCGTTACCGAGCCGATATCGGTGCTGAAGGTGTGCAGCAGCTCCTGCGCCATCCAGCTGGCGCGCAGCATCCAGTTACATTGGGAGCAGTAGGTGATGGTAATGGCGCGCTTAGTCATTGTTATCCTCAATAGTTCCTACCTGAATGATCAGGTTAGTTAATCGTTAAGCCGAATTGTAAGCAACTTTATGAATAAAATGTGGAGATATAATGAATTAGTTGCAAATGGAAATACTTATCATTAGTATTCGCAAAATTACAGGGAATGAATTCGCCAGCGCAGGGAAATAACGGGGTGAATCGACAAATCTGGAAGTAACGCGTGAGCCGATACTAATAATTATCAAGGCGTGGCTACTATGTACAAATCCACTCAATCAACAGCATGGTTTAAAAAAAGCCTGCTGGTGACTTCTTTGCTCGCAGCAATTTATCAGACCTCCGCCGGGGCGGCTGACAGCACCAATAAAAATCTCACCAGCGATGCATCATCCGATGATAGTTCGGAGCTGATGACCGTGACCGCACCCGCGCCCGAGCTGAAGGCAGGCAGCGAACACACCATTAGCGCTCAGGATCTGCAGGATAAAGGCGCGAAAGATTTTGGCTCCATCATGCGCTATGAGCCGCTGATTGGCGCCACCGGCGCCAGCGGCGGTTCGGGCAACGGTAAAAGCGGCTTCGACCGCGGCGGCTACACCGGCTACAACATTCGCGGCATGGAGAGCAACCGCGTCGGGATCGACGTCGACGGCATCGCCCAGCCAAACGCCACCGGACGCAGCTACGTCAGCCGAGCGGGCCTCAACACCTTCGGCATCGGCCGCGACTACATTGACCCGTACATGTACGGTAGCATCAATATTCAGTCCGGCGCCACCTCCAGCGAAACGGCCAACAGCTCCATCGGCGGTAACGTCTCTTTCCGTCCGAAATCTGCCGATGACTATCTGCACTCGGGTAAAACCAGCGCCTTTGGCTACCGCAGCGGCTACGACTCCGCCGACCGCAGCTGGCACAACGGCGTCACCATCGCCGGCGGCGATGAGACCCTGCGCGGGATCTTCGTCTACAGCCGTCGCGACGGTCAGGAAACGGAAAATAACAGCGGGACGGTCGATTCATATCCGGCCAACTGGCACTCCGACGCCTTTATGACCTCCGGGATCTGGCAGCCAAATGAAGAGCACAAGCTGACCGGTACCTTCGATTACTACCATAAAACCAACCATACGCACTACGACACCTGGGACTCCAGCGGCGGCAGCGTTATCGGCACCGCCAACCAGACCAGCCAGACGCGTCGCTGGGGCCTGAGCCTGAAAGACGACTGGACGCCGATGAACGACTATATCGATAGCGTGTCGACTAAGGTCTACTACCAGCATACCGAGGCCCATGACTGGACCTATATGCCGGATAGCACCTCCCTGGCAATGGAGACCGTGAACTCGAACTTTGACACCGACACCTGGGGATTCCAGACCGCGCTGGCCAAATCCGTGGGCCGTCATGACCTGAGCGGCGGCCTCAACGCCAGCACCACCAAAACCCAGCGTCCGTTCAGCCAGTCGCCGGTACCGAGCGTCTACAGCGCGATCATGCAGCCGGAAGCGGATAGCCGCGGCTACATCATCGCCGGCTTCGTGCAGGATAAGATTAACTTCGATCTCGACAGCCATAACTTCGCCGTGATCCCGGGCATTCGCGTAGTGCATCAATCGACCAAGCCTGAGAACCTCTCGGATCTGACCACCAACAGCAGCGTGCTGACCGGCTCCGCCGTCTCGACGCTGTACGGTAAGAACTCCGATACCCAGGCGCTGCCGTCGCTGACCCTGCAGTACGATATGACTCCGCGCCTGATGACCTACCTGCAGTACCAGCGCGGCGCGCAGTTCCCGAACGCCAGCCAGCTGTACGGCTCATGGAACCTCGGCTCCAGCTATGCCGGACGGGCGCAGTACGCGCTGATCGGCAATACCGATCTGAAAACCGAAACCAGCGATAACTTCGAGTGGGGGATGAAGGGCGAGGTGACGGAAGGCATCACCATGCGTACCGCGCTGTTCTACAACAGCTATAAAAACTTTATCGCCTATAGCCGCTACACGCGCTCCGGCAACCCGGATCAATTCACCAACGTACCATCGAATATCTATACCATTTATCAGGCGGAAAACCGCGATAAGGCCTATATCTACGGCGGCGAAATCAGCGCCAAATTTAACTTTGGCACCTGGTTTGAAGAGGTTAACGGCCTGAGCGCCACCCTCGCCTACGGCTATAGCGAAGGGAAATCGAAGTCCAGCTATAACGGCGACAAGTACGTCGACCTCGATAGCGTCGCGCCAATGAAGGCTATCGTCGGCGTGGCCTGGGACGACCCGGCAAAAATGTACGGTACTGCGCTGACCGCGACCTTTGTTAAGGGCAAACGAGCCAGCACCACCAACCGCGAAAGCTATACCAACACCGGCTCGGCGATCACAGATTCCACCAGCGAATATATGCGCGTGCCTGGCTACGGCATGCTCGACTGGACCGCTTACTGGCAGGTGGCGAAGAACGTGCGCCTGAACGGCGGGGTTTACAACATTACCGATCGTAAATACTGGGATTACCTGAGTAGCCGTAATATCGAGACATCGACCAACCAGGATGCCAATGACAAAGCGCTGGCGACGATGCCTGGCCGTACCTGGCAGCTGGGCGTGAACGTCGATTTTTGATAGATCCAATAATAAGAAACCTGCCCCCGGCCATCGTGCCGGGGTTACTCATCGTAGAGAAGGATGTGAATTATGCGAGACGCTCAACATCAACCTGCCCCGCTGTGGCAGCGCTATCTGACCACTAAAGCGCAATCCTCCGCCAAATACGCCCGCGATATCGCCGCCGAAATGGGGATTAGCGAAGCCGAACTGACCGAAGCCCGCCTCGGCTACGATGCCGTGCGCCTGCAGGACGACGCGCGCGCTATCCTGGCCGCGCTGGAAGCCGTCGGCGAAACGAAGTGTATCTGCCGCAACGAATATGCGGTACACGAGCAGGTCGGCGAATTTACCCACCAGCACCTCAACGGCCACGCCGGGCTGGTGCTCAACCCGCGGGCCCTCGACCTGCGCCTGTTTCTCAGCCAGTGGGCCAGCGCTTTCCACCTGACCGACAACGATCGCCAGAGCATTCAGTTCTTCGATCATCACGGCGACGCGCTGCTGAAGGTCTACGCCACCGAACAAACCGATATGGCAGCCTGGGACGCGCTGATTGCTGAGCACACCCAGAACGCGCCGACGCCGCTGGCGATTCGTCCCGCCGAGATCGCAAAATATGCAGACACCGTCGACGGCGCCGCGCTGGAGAGCGAGTGGCGCGCGATGACCGATGTGCACCAGTTCTTCGTCCTGCTGAGAAAGCATAATCTGTCGCGCCAGCAGGCTTTCCGGGCGGTGAGCGACGACCTCGCCTGCCGCATTGAAAACGATGCCCTGCCGCGCCTGCTGGGCGCCATCCGCGAAGAGGGCAACGAAATTATGATTTTCGTCGGCAACCGCGGCTGCGTGCAAATTTTTACCGGCGCGATCGAAAAGCTGCTGCCGATGCGCGGCTGGCTCAATATTTTCAACAGCACCTTTACGCTGCACCTGCGCGAAGACAGCGTTGACGAGGTTTGGGTGACCCGCAAGCCGACCACTGACGGTCACGTCACCAGCGTCGAGCTGTTCGCCAAAGACGGCACGCAGATCGCCCAGCTCTTCGGCCAGCGCAGCGAAGGCCACCCGGAGCAGGAGCAGTGGCGCAGCCAGGTTGACCGTCTGACGACGGAAGGACAGACCGCATGAAACGCTGGCTCGTACTGCTGACGGTCTTGCCGCTGTTTGCCAGCGCCGCCGCCGAACGCATCATCTCTCTCGGCGGCGACGTCACCGAAGTGGTTTACGCCCTCAATGCCCAGCAGCAGCTGGTCGCCAAAGACAGCACCAGCACCTGGCCCGCCGAGGCGCAGTCGCTGCCGGACGTGGGCTATCTGCGCCAGCTCAACGCCGAAGGGATCCTCTCGCTACGTCCGACCCTCGTGCTGGCCAGCGCCCAGGCCCAGCCTTCGCTGGTGCTAAAAAAGGTGCAGGAAAGCAGCGTGAAGGTTATTGACGTGCCGGGGGGCTACAGCCTGGCGTCAATTGATAAAAAGGTCGCCACGATTGCCGATGCCTTAGGCAAACAGGAACAGGGCGATGCGCTGCTGCAGAAGCTGCACCAGCAGATCGCGCAAATCCCCACCCAGCCGCTTAACAAGCGGGTGCTGTTTATTCTCAGCCACGGCGGGATGAACACGCTGGTTGCCGGGAAGCAGACGGCGGCTGACGGCGCGATCCGCGCCGCCGGCCTGCAGAACGCGATGCAGGGCTTCGACCACTACCGCAGCATGTCCCAGGAGGGCGTGGTCGCCAGCCTGCCGGACCTGGTGGTCATCTCCGCCGACGGGCTTAAGGGCATGGGGGGCGAAGCGGGACTGTGGAAACTCCCCGGCCTGGCGCAAACCCCGGCGGGACGCCATAAGCAGGTGCTGGTGATTGACGATATGGCGCTGCTCGGGTTTGGCCCACGCACGCCGCAGGCGGTCATCACGCTGCGGCAAAAAGCGGAGCAGCTGCCCTGATGCGTGCCGCTCCCGCCCGTACTCTGTGGCTAATGCTGTTGCTGCTGGCAGGACTGACACTGTTCGCCACCACCCTCGGGGCGATGCGTCTGCCGCTCGCCAGCCTGTGGCCGTCAGGAGATGAGGTGCTGCGCCATATCTGGCTGACGATTCGTCTGCCTCGCGTGCTGCTGGCGCTGCTGGTGGGCGCCGCGCTGGCGCTCTCCGGCTGCGTGATGCAGGGGCTGTTTCGCAACCCGCTCGCCGACCCGGGCCTGCTGGGGATCAGCAGCGGCGCGGCGCTGGCGGTAGCCTGCTGGCTGGTGCTGCCGCTGTCGGTGCCGGTACTGGTGGCGCTGTATGCGCCGATGCTGGCGGCCTTTATCGGCAGCATGGCGGTTATGGTGGTGATTTTTATCCTCAGCCGGGCCGGCGACGGCTCGCTGTCGCGCCTGCTGCTGGTCGGGATTGCCATCAACGCGCTGTGCGGCGCGCTGGTGGGCGCGCTGGCGTGGATAAGCAACGATACCCAGCTGCGCCAGCTTTCCCTGTGGGGGATGGGCAGCCTCGGCCAGGCGGAGTGGTCTACGCTGCTGGTGGCGGCCACGCTGATGGTCCCGGCATCAGCGGCGGTATGGCTGATGGCCTCGCGCCTCAATTTGCTGCAGCTTGGCGATGAGGAAGCGCACTACCTTGGGGTCAACGTCCGGGCGCTGCAGCGGCTTCTGCTGCTGTGCAGCGCGCTGCTGGTGGCGGCATCGGTAGCCATCAGCGGAGTGATCGGCTTTATTGGCCTGGTGGTTCCGCATCTGATGCGGATGTGGCTGGGGCCGGACCATCGCGGCCTGGTCCCCGGCTCGCTGCTCGCCGGCGCGATTTTACTGCTCCTCGCCGATACCCTCGCCCGCACCGTCGCCGCTCCCGCCGAAATGCCGGTCGGCCTGCTGACCAGCATGCTCGGCGCGCCGTGGTTTTTATGGCTTATTTTCCGCCAGCAGAGGACGATCAATGGATAACAGCTATATCGCCCGCTCGCTGTCGCTGCGCGTCGGCCAACGCCTGCTGATTGACGATATTTCACTGCAGCTGAGCGCGGCCGGAATGACGGCGCTGATTGGCCCGAACGGCGCGGGCAAATCGACCCTGCTCCGCCTGCTGACCGGCTTTTTAACCCCGGACAGCGGCGAACGGCGCGTAGAGGGCCGACCGCTGGAAAGCTGGACGCCGGAGGCGCTCTCCCGCCGTCGGGCGGTGATGCTGCAGCGTACCCAGCTTCACGCCGACTGGCCCGTTGAGACGGTGATCGCTATGGGACGCTCCCCGTGGGGCAAAACCCCGGACCTCCAGGCGGTCCGCAGGGTGATGGCGGAGACCGGCTGCGACCATCTGGCCGGCAGGCGCTACCCTTCGCTCTCCGGCGGCGAGCAGCAGCGGGTGCAGCTGGCCCGCTGTCTCGCCCAGCTGTGGCGCGACGATGCTCCGCAGGGCTGGCTGTTTCTTGATGAGCCGACCTCGGCGCTGGATCTTTACTATCAGCAGCACCTGCTGCGCCTGCTGAAACGGCTGACCCGCAGCGGCCTGCTGCACGTCTGCATCGTGCTGCACGATCTTAACCTCGCCGCGCTGTGGGCTGACCATATCCTGCTGATGCATCAGGGAAAGCTGGTGGCGGAAGGCACGCCGCATGAGGTGATACAGCAGCCGATCATCAGCCGCTGGTACGGCGCCGACGTGCGCACCGGCCAGCACCCCGATCACCCGATCCCCCAGGTCTATCTGGCGCCATAATCCCGCCGCGGGTAGCGCGCTCGTCCGCGCTACCCGCTTTAGCAACTGGAACGCGGATCGCTACATCTCGTTTCGTCACTTTCCCTGAAAGTCGTATCTCCGTTATGATGTCTCTCCAATGTGATACCAACGAAAACAAAAAAGATCGCAACCCATTAAAACCCAGGGAGCTGGATAACTTTCTATGAGTACAATCGACAATCTCGACGCCCACACCCCGATGATGCAGCAGTATCTGAAGCTGAAAGCGCAGCATCCGGAGATCCTGCTGTTCTACCGCATGGGCGACTTTTACGAGCTGTTCTATGACGACGCTAAGCGCGCCTCGCAGCTGCTTGATATCTCGCTGACCAAACGCGGCGCCTCGGCGGGCGAGCCGATCCCGATGGCCGGAATCCCGCACCATGCGGTGGAAAACTACCTCGCGAAGCTGGTGAATCAGGGCGAGTCGGTGGCGATTTGCGAACAGATTGGCGATCCGGCCACCACCAAAGGACCGGTCGAACGGAAAGTGGTACGCATCGTCACGCCCGGCACCATCAGCGATGAAGCGCTGCTGCAGGAGCGTCAGGATAATCTGCTGGCCGCCATCTGGCAGGACAGCAAAGGCTTCGGCTATGCGACGCTGGACATCAGCTCCGGGCGTTTTCGCCTCAGCGAGCCGGCCGATCGCGAAACCATGGCGGCAGAGCTGCAGCGCACGAACCCGGCAGAGCTGCTGTATGCCGAAGATTTTGCCGAAGCGGCGCTGATTGAAGGCCGCCGCGGCCTGCGCCGCCGTCCGCTGTGGGAATTTGAAATCGATACCGCGCGCCAGCAGCTGAATTTACAGTTCGGCACCCGCGACCTGGTGGGCTTCGGGGTTGAGAACGCCCCGCGCGGCCTGTGCGCGGCGGGCTGCCTGCTGCAGTACGTCAAGGATACCCAGCGTACCTCCCTGCCGCATATCCGCTCGATTACCATGGAGCGCGAGCAGGACAGCATCATTATGGATGCCGCCACCCGCCGTAACCTCGAGATCACCCAGAACCTGGCCGGCGGCACCGACAATACCCTCGCCTCAGTCCTCGACTGCACCGTCACCCCGATGGGCAGCCGGATGCTTAAACGCTGGCTGCACATGCCAATCCGCAATTCCGCGGTGCTGATCGAGCGCCAGCAGACCATCGGCGCCCTGCAGGAGCGCTATGGCGAACTGCAGCCGGTGCTGCGCCAGGTCGGCGATCTCGAACGTATTCTGGCGCGCCTGGCGCTGCGCACCGCGCGGCCGCGCGATTTAGCCCGCATGCGCCATGCCTTCCAGCAGCTGCCGGCGCTGCGCGACATGCTGGCCGACGTCCCCTGCGCCCCGGTGCAGCAGCTGCGCGATAAAATGGGCGAGTTCGACGAGCTGCGCGAGCTGCTGGAAAAGGCCATTATCGACGCGCCTCCGGTGCTGGTGCGCGACGGCGGCGTGATTGCCCCGGGCTATAACGAAGAGCTCGACGAGTGGCGCGCGCTGGCCGATGGCGCCACGGACTATCTCGATAAGCTGGAGGTTCGCGAACGCGAACGGCTGGGGCTGGATACGCTGAAGGTGGGCTACAACGCGGTTCACGGCTACTACATCCAGATTAGCCGCGGCCAAAGCCAGCACGCGCCGATTCACTACGTGCGTCGCCAGACGTTAAAAAACGCCGAGCGCTACATTATTCCTGAGCTCAAGGAGTATGAAGACAAGGTGCTAACCTCGAAAGGCAAAGCGCTGGCGCTGGAGAAACAGCTGTACGACCGCCTGTTTGATATGCTGCTGCCGCATCTTGCCGACCTGCTGCAGAGCGCGAGCGCGCTGGCGGAGCTGGACGTGCTGATTAACCTCGCCGAGCGGGCCGAAACCCTTAACTACTGCTGCCCGACCTTTAGCGATAAACCGGGCATCCGCATTGTCGAAGGCCGCCATCCGGTGGTGGAGCAGGTGCTAAAAGAGCCGTTTATCGCCAACCCGCTCACCCTGTCGCCGCAGCGGCGGATGCTGATTATTACCGGTCCGAATATGGGCGGTAAAAGTACCTATATGCGCCAGACCGCGCTGATTGCGCTGCTGGCGTGGATCGGCAGCTACGTCCCGGCTGAAAAGGTCGAAATCGGCCCCATTGACCGCATCTTCACCCGCGTCGGCGCGGCGGACGATCTGGCAAGCGGCCGCTCAACCTTTATGGTCGAGATGACCGAAACCGCCAATATTCTGCATAACGCCACCGAACACAGCCTGGTGCTGATGGATGAAATCGGCCGCGGCACTTCGACCTACGACGGCCTGTCGCTGGCATGGGCCTGCGCGGAGAACCTGGCGAATAAGATAAAAGCGCTGACGTTGTTTGCCACCCACTATTTCGAGCTCACCCAGCTGCCGGAGAAAATGGAAGGGGTGGCTAACGTCCATCTGGACGCGCTGGAGCACGGCGACACTATCGCCTTTATGCACAGCGTTCAGGACGGTGCGGCGAGTAAAAGCTACGGCCTGGCGGTCGCGGCGCTGGCGGGGGTGCCGAAAGAAGTGATCAAGCGCGCGCGGCAGAAGCTGCGCGAGCTGGAGAGCATTTCGCCCAACGCGGCGGCGACCCAGGTTGACGGTACGCAGATGTCGCTGCTGTCGGCTCCGGAAGAGACCTCCCCGGCTCTCGAAGCGCTGGAGCATCTTGACCCCGATACGCTGACGCCGCGTCAGGCCCTGGAGTGGATCTATCGGCTTAAAAGCCTGGCGTAATCCTCTTATCCTCTGAACGTCACTCCCGGGCAGCAATGCTTCGCCCGGGAGTGAACCGCAGAAATGGCCGCAGAAACCGGTATGTTACCCCACCCGCTGACGTAAAAAATCGATAAACGCCCGCACCTTAGTCGGCACGTGCCGCGCATCCGGATAGACCGCATAAACTCCTTGCGACGGAAAGCTTACCTCCGGTAGCAAATGGATCAAACGCTTCTGAGCCAACGATGAGGCCACCAGCCACTCCGGCAACAGCGCCACGCCGCTGCCGGCAAGGGCGAAGGCCATTAGCGCACTGGCGCTATCCGCCGACAGACGCGGAGTCTTTTGAATTTCAAAACCGAACGCCTCCTGATCCTGCCCGCTGAGCTGCCAGCGCAGCGGCGTTTGCAGGCGCTCATGAATAATCCACTCGGCCTGGGCCAGGTCTTCGAGAGTTGCCAGCGGATGCTGCGCCAGCCACGCAGGCGCGGCCACGGGCAGGATTGCGAAACGCGAAATCAGCGCCGCGCGGTAGCGCGAGTCCGCCAGCGTCCCGAGACGAATCGCGACATCAAAGCGTTCAGAAATTAAATCGGCATGATGCGAGGATGAAACGTGGCGCACGCGCAGCGCCGGGTGCAGCTGGCTAAACTCGGCCAGGGCGGGAATAATCACCCGTGCGCCGTACTCCGGGGTGGTGGTGATGCGCAGCTCGCCGCTCAATCCGGCGTGGCTGGCCCGCACCTCATCCTGGAGATTTTCCGCCGCCTTCAGCAGCCCGACGCCGCGCTGATAGAACACCGTCCCCGCGTCCGTCAGGGTCAGCCGCCGCGTGGAGCGTAAAAGCAGCGTGACGCCAAGCTCGCTCTCCAGCTGCCGCACGTTAAAGCTCACCACCGCTTTAGTCTGGGCCAGAGCGGCGGCTGCGGCGGTAAAACTTCCGCACTCCACCACCGCCACAAACATGGCCATTCGTTGCAGATTCAGCATGCTAACTCAGCTTATTGTCAAAAAATTTCAGACAGTATATCCCGGTTCGCCGCGTTTATCCCCCCGACGCAGGGGTTTAGAGTAGCGACCTTCTTTACCGGAGATCGCCATGACCTATCGCAGCAAGGTTGCCACCGTTTTTCTGCTCGGTTTTTTTCTCGACTTAATCAATATGTTCATCGCCAGCGTTGCCTTTCCCGACATGAGCCGGGCGCTTAACGCCTCCGTGGGGGAGCTCACCTGGGTCAGCAACGGCTATATTGCCGGGCTCACGCTGGTGATCCCTTTCAGCGCCTGGCTCGCACAGCGATTTGGCGCCCGGCGCGTTTTTCTGCTGTCGCTGCTTCTGTTCAGCGCGGCGGCGCTGGGAGCCGGAATGGCGGATTCGCTGAGCGCGCTGGTTTTCTGGCGCGCGCTTCAGGGGATGGGCGGCGGGTTATTAATTCCCGTTGGTCAGGCGGTGACCTGGCGCTACTTTAAGCCCCACGAGCGGGCAAAGCTCTCTGCCGCCGTGATGCTGGTCGGGCTGCTGGCTCCCGCCTGCTCTCCGGCGCTTGGGGGGCTGCTGGTGCAGACGTTCAGCTGGCGATGGGTCTTCTTTGCCAGCCTGCCCGTCGCTTTTCTGACGCTGATCTTAGCCGCCTGCTGGCTTGAGAAAGAGGTGACAACGACGCGCCCGGGCCGCTTTTTACACCTGCCGCTGCTGGCCGACCCGCTGCTGCGCTTCGCGATGCTGATTTATCTCTGCGTCCCCGGCACGTTTATTGGCATCAACGTGGTCGGCCTGTTTTACCTGCAGACCCTCACCGGGATGTCGCCTTCCGCCGTCGGGTCGCTGATGCTGCCGTGGTCGCTGGCATCGTTTGTGGCGATAACGCTGACCGGCAGATACTACAATCGCTTCGGCCCCCGGCCGTTTATTATCAGCGGATGCCTGCTTCAGGCGGCGGGGATCCTGCTGCTGATCGGCGTAAGCCCGCAGACATCGGCGAGCATCCTGATAAGCGCCTTCACGCTGATGGGCGCGGGCGGCAGCCTGTGCAGCAGTACGGCACAAAGCAGCGCCTTTTTGAATATCGCCAACCACCACCTGCCGGACGCCAGCGCGCTGTGGAATATCAACCGTCAGCTCAGCTTTTTAGCCGGCGCGGCGCTGCTGGCCGCGCTGCTCAGCGCCCTGCTCCACCACTATTCCACCGCGCTGGCATGGCGCGGGGTTTTTATCACCGCAGCCGGGATCACCCTCATCCCCCTGCTGAGCTGCCTGCGATTCGACAACCGGGCGCTGATCCTGCGTCTGCATAGCAAAATGGAGAAGAAATGAGCGCATATTTCGAGGAAGTCCTCAATGCCCACGTCATCATTGAAAACTGGTTAGGCCGTAAGGAAGGAAGCGCTGAGGCGTTAATGACGCGCTTTACCCACGATTTTACGCTGGTCGCCGCGGGCGGCGCCCGTATGGATCGCCGGGCGGTCAGCAATTTTTTTCAGCAGGCTGGCGGCAGCCGCCCGGGCCTGAAGATCGCTATTGATAGCCTCACGGAGCTTGCCGGCTGGCACGACGGCGCGGCGGTTCTCTATCGCGAAACGCAGACGCTTCCCGGTCAGGTGACGACGGTGCGCTGGTCAACGGTAGTGTTCAGGCAGGAGGATGAGCGGATTTTGTGGCGCCACCTGCAGGAGACCTGGCTGGGGTAGAATAAGGCTGGCTAAAAAAGGAAAAGGCCCAATCAACCGATCGGGCCTTTTTTAAGAAAAATGTCTTATTCGCGGAATAGCGCTTCGATGTTCAGCCCCTGACCTTGCAGGATTTCCCGCAGGCGGCGCAAGCCTTCAACCTGGATCTGACGCACGCGTTCGCGGGTCAGGCCAATTTCACGACCTACATCTTCAAGCGTAGCGGCTTCATAGCCCAGCAGGCCAAAACGACGCGCCAGGACTTCACGCTGCTTGGCGTTCAGTTCGAACAGCCATTTGACGATGCTTTGTTTCATATCATCGTCCTGCGTGGTGTCTTCCGGGCCGTTATCTTTTTCATCGGCCAGAATATCCAGCAGCGCTTTTTCCGAGTCACCGCCCAGCGGGGTATCCACCGAGGTGATGCGCTCGTTCAGACGCAGCATACGGCTAACGTCATCAACCGGCTTATCCAGCTGTTCGGCAATCTCTTCCGCACTCGGCTCGTGGTCCAGCTTATGGGACAACTCACGCGCGGTACGCAGATAGACGTTCAGCTCTTTCACAATATGGATAGGTAAACGAATGGTACGGGTTTGGTTCATAATCGCCCGTTCAATCGTTTGACGGATCCACCAGGTTGCATAAGTTGAAAAACGGAACCCACGTTCCGGGTCAAACTTTTCAACCGCGCGGATCAGCCCCAGATTGCCCTCTTCAATCAGATCCAGCAGCGCCAGACCACGATTGCTATAACGACGGGCAATTTTTACCACCAGACGCAGGTTGCTTTCTATCATCCGGCGGCGTGAAGCGACATCACCACGCAACGCGCGTCGGGCGAAGTAGACCTCTTCTTCAGCCGTCAGCAGCGGGGAATAACCAATCTCACCAAGATAGAGCTGAGTCGCATCAAGCACGCGTTGCGTTGCGCCTTGCGACAGGAGATCTTCCTCGGCCAGATCGCTATCACTGGGTTCCTCTTCTACTAAGGCTTTCTCATCGAAAACCTCAACTCCGTTCTCATCAAATTCCGCGTCTTCATTTAAATCATGAACTTTCAGCGTATTCTGACTCATAAAGATGGCTCCTACCCGTGATCCCTGAGCAAAGCACCTTCGCTAAATATCATTCAAACGTCGCCAGGACAGCTTTTTAGCCCCAATGCAGAGCGGCGTTCACCGCCCCGGCGCCTTTTAACTGACGTTATGCTTATGCGTACTTCGCCAAATTATCGCTGCGGTAAGTACTGCAGCGGGTTGACGGATTTCCCCTTGTAACGAATTTCAAAATGTAATCTTGTCGAGCTGGTTCCGGTGCTACCCATGGTAGCGATTTTCTGCCCCGCTTTAATTTCCTGTTGCTCCCGGACCAGCATGGTATCGTTATGAGCGTAGGCACTCAGGTAATCATCGTTGTGTTTGATGATAATAAGATTACCGTAACCGCGCAGTGCGTTACCGGCATAGACGACGCGTCCATCAGCGGTCGCGACGATAGCCTGTCCTTTACTGCCTGCAATATCGATGCCTTTATTACCGCCTTCGGCGCCGCTAAAGTTCTCGATAACCTTGCCCTCAGTCGGCCAGCGCCATGAAGAGATCGGCGAACTGGTTGACGTGCTGCTTGCAGTCGGTTGGTTGCTGCTGATAGCTGGAGCCGTAACCGGCGCAACGACCGTCGTTGCTGGCTTATTGTTCGGCAACATCTTATTAGCATTCTGTTCACCTGAGGGTTCAGAATACGTAATAGTTGGTTGTGACGCAACCACTGCGGTTGATTTTTGTGCAGGATGTGAGGCCGCCGTCGCACCTCCGCTTGCCCGAGCGCTGGCCTGAGCAACGGCGTTATCGCCGGTGATTGGCTGGCCCGCGGAGTTGCCAACCTGCAGCGTCTGGCCGACGTTCAGGCCGTACGGCGCCGGGATATTATTGCGTTGGGCAAGGTCACGGAAATCGTTGCCGGTCACCCAGGCAATATAGAACAGCGTGTCGCCGCGTTTGACGGTGTAGGTGCTGCCGCCGGTGTAGCTGCCTTTCGGAATATCGCCATATTTGCGGTTATAAACGATCTTGCCGTTCATGGTCTGCAGCGGCTGCTGCTGCTCCATCGGCTGAATTTGCGTCGGCCGGGTCTGAACCGGCTGCACCTGAGGCACGGCGGTAACGCCCGTTTTCGCCGGCGGGGTAATCAGCATCCCGGAGCTGGTCCCGGAGGAGGAGGCGCCTCCAGCCGAACTGACCGGCGCAGGCGGATTATTCGTATTCGAACAGCCTGCCAGCCACAGTGAAACCAGCGATAGTGCCGCAATACGGCTTAAGGTAAATTTTGGGCTTCCCGCGCTCATTTATCCCCCAGGAATAGGTTAACTACCAATATCTTGCTTACCGGGCAACGCCCGGCCAGGACACTGAAAATGTGTCCACCCTACGCCTAAAATCAGGCAAAAAAACCTGGAATAATCCGGGTCTCACGCCAGCTCACCTTGAACCAGGGGAACGAAGCGAACGGCTTCAACGGTATCAATAACAAACTCATTACCGCGACGACGGATCCGTTTCAGAAACTGATGCTCTTCACCTACCGGTAAAACCAGCACGCCACCTTCATCCAGCTGCGCCAGCAGCGCCGGCGGAATTTCCGGCGGCGCGGCGGTGACGATAATCGCATCAAAAGGTGCTCGCGCCCTCCAACCCTGCCATCCATCACCATGACGGGTTGAAACATTATGTAAATCAAGTTGTTTGAGGCGACGCCGCGCCTGCCACTGCAAACTCTTAATTCGCTCGACCGAACAGACGTGGTGCACCAGCTGCGCCAGTATCGCCGTCTGATAGCCCGAGCCGGTGCCAATTTCCAGCACCCGGGACTCTGGCGTCAGCGTCAGAAGCTCCGTCATCCGCGCCACCATATAGGGCTGCGAAATGGTTTGCCCCTGGCCAATCGGCAGCGCGGTGTTTTCCCACGCCTTATGTTCGAAGGCCTCATCGACAAACTTTTCCCGCGGCACCAGCGCAATCGCTTCGAGCACGCGCTCGTCGACGATGCCCTGAGTACGGAGCTGATTCAGCAGGCTTTCAACACGTTTGCTTACCATTGGCTGTCTACTCCGACGCGTTCGAGCCAGTCGGTGACCACTTCATGGGCCTGGTGGGCGGTTAAATCAACGTGCAGCGGCGTAACCGACACGTAGCCTTCATCTACTGCCGCAAAGTCGGTATCGGGCCCGGCATCGTGCTTCTCGCCCGGAGGACCAATCCAGTACAGGGTATTGCCGCGCGGATCTTTTTGCGGGATAACCTGATCGGCCGGATGGCGGCTGCCGCAGCGGGTCACGCGGATGCCTTTAATCTGCTCAAGCGGCAGATCGGGTACGTTGATATTGAGAATGCGCCCGGTGCGCAGCGGCTCGCGGCTGAGCGCGCGCAGAATAGTGCAGGTGATGGCCGCCGCGGTAGCGTAATGCTGATGGCCGTTTAGCGACACGGCCAGCGCCGGAAAGCCAAGGTGCCGGCCCTCCATCGCGGCGGCTACGGTACCGGAGTAGATTACGTCATCGCCAAGATTCGGCCCGGCGTTAATACCGGAAACCACGATATCCGGACGGGGGCGCATCAGGGCGTTGACGCCGAGATAGACGCAGTCCGTCGGAGTGCCCATCTGGACGGCGATATCGCCATTATCAAAAGTGAAGGTGCGTAGTGAAGACTCTAGCGTCAGGGAGTTCGATGCGCCGCTGCGGTTACGATCGGGTGCGACAACCTGGACCTCAGCGAATTCCCGTAAGGCCTTCGCCAGGGTCTGAATGCCCGGCGCATGAATCCCGTCATCGTTACTCAGCAATATTCGCATAGTCACCCGTTGTGTTGATAAGTTCCCTTACCACGCTGGTGGCGAAACTGCCCGCTGGCAGCCAGAAACGCAGTTCAACGGTTACGTCATCCCACCAGTTCCAGCTCATCTGCTGCGGATAGAGCAGCATCGCCCGGCGCGCGGCCTCTACTTTTTCACGCACCAGCAGCGCCTGGAGCTGCGTCTCTTCAGCCACCGCCGCCCGTTCGGCGGCCAGCGCATCGCGTTGGCTGCCCCAGTCGCCGCTGCCCGGCAGCGCAGCGGTAATCAGCAGCTCGCGGTTATCAACCCGCCTCTGCAGTTCCGCCAGCTCTTCAGGCGCAGCGACAAACCAGCTCCCACGCCCCGCTAATTGTAGCGCATCGCCATCAACAACCTGATTAAATTCTGTTTTTTTTAATCTAATACTGACCTGCTGATTAAACAAGCCGCTACGCGCCGCCGAGAGCCAAAAACTGCGTTTATTTCGATCGCGCACCGGGGCTCCGCTCTCTGCCCAGCGCAGCGCGCCCAGCAGGTTGCTGCCGCCAATCCCAAAGCGCTGAGCGCCAAAATAGTTTGGCGCGCCCTCGGCAGCAATGGCCCGCAGGCGCTGCTCGACATCATCGCGGTGGCTGACTTCGCGCAGGACCAGGGTGAACTGATTGCCCTTCAGCGCGCCAAGGCGCAGCTTGCGCTTATGGCGCGCGTACTCCAGCACCTGGCAGCCTTCGAGCTGAAATTTGCTGAGATCGGGCATCTCTTTACCCGGCACCCGGGCGCAGAGCCACTGTTCGGTCACCGCGTGCTTGTCCTTTTGCCCGGCAAAGCTGACTTCCCGGGCATGGATTTTAAGGAATTTTGCCAGCGCGTCAGCGACAAAGCGCGTGTTGCAGTCCTTTTTGAGGATCCGCACCAGCACGTGCTCACCTTCGCCGTCGGGCTCAAAGCCGAGGTCTTCTACCACCATGAAGTCTTCCGGGCTGGCTTTCAGCAGCCCCTGCCCCAGTGGTTTACCGTGCAGCCAGGTGAGTTCGTTGAAGGCGATCATTGTGCCGCCTTACGCAGCAGCGCCACCGCTTCACAGGCAATGCCTTCGCCGCGGCCGGTAAACCCGAGCTTTTCGGTGGTCGTCGCCTTCACGTTGACGTCGTCCATATGGCAGCCAAGATCTTCGGCGATAAAAACGCGCATCTGCGGAATATGCGGCAGCATTTTGGGCGCCTGGGCAATGATGGTGACGTCAACGTTACCGAGGGTATAGCCCTTCGCCTGAATCCGGCGCCAGGCTTCGCGCAGCAGCGCGCGGCTGTCGGCGCCTTTGAAGGCCGGATCGGTGTCCGGGAACAGCTTACCGATGTCCCCCAGCGCAGCCGCGCCCAGCAGAGCATCGGTCAGCGCATGCAGCGCGACGTCGCCATCGGAGTGGGCCAGCAGTCCCTTCTCGTAAGGAACGCGCACCCCGCCAATAATGATTGGGCCTTCACCGCCAAAAGCGTGTACGTCAAAACCATGTCCAATTCGCATTAAGCCTTCTCCTGGTGTCGGGAACGGGTAAGGTAAAATTCTGCCAGCGCCAGGTCTTCCGGGCGCGTCACTTTAATATTATCAGCTCGTCCGGCTACCAGTTCGGGATGGAAGCCGCAGTACTCCAGCGCCGACGCTTCGTCGGTGATGGTTGCGCCTTCGTTGAGCGCACGCGTCAGGCAGTTAAAGAGTAATTCACGCGGGAAAAACTGCGGCGTCAGCGCATGCCACAGGTCGTTGCGATCGACGGTATGGGCAATGGCGACTTTGCCGGGTTCGGCGCGCTTCATGGTATCGCGAACCGGTGCCGCCAGGATGCCGCCAACGCGGCTGGTTTCACGCAGCGCCAGCAGGCGGGTGAGATCGTCCTGATGCAGGCACGGGCGCGCGGCGTCATGCACCAGCACCCACTGCGCATCGGGCAGCGCCTTGAGGCCAGCAAGAACGGAGTCGGCGCGTTCGCTGCCGCCATCAACGACGGTAATCTGCGGATGGGAGGCCAGCGGCAGCTGGCTAAAGCGGACATCGCCGGGGCTGACGGCAATCACCACGCGCTGGACGCAGGCGTTGGTCAGCAGCGCGGCGACCGCGTGTTCGAGAATCGTTTTGTTACCGATTGAGAGATATTGTTTCGGGCATTCCGTTTGCATACGACGGCCAAAACCGGCCGCCGGCACCACGGCGCAAACGCCCGGAAAAGTGGCTGCCATGTCGTAATCCTGGGCTTATTTATCGATTATTCTGCGCCGATCCCTGATTGCGTTTAGACGCATCCGGGACCAGACGATAAAACGTTTCACCCGGGCGGGTCATACTTAGCTCGTTGCGCGCGCGTTCTTCGATCGCTTCCTGACCGCCGTTGAGGTCGTCGATTTCCGCAAACAGCTGATCGTTGCGCGCCTTTAATTTACCGTTAGTGTCCTGCTGAGCGGAGACATCGTCATTAACCCGACTATAGTCATGCAGACCATTTTTACCGAACCACAGCGAGTACTGTAGCCAGACCAGCAAAGCCAATAATAGCAGCGTTAATTTACCCATCCTGCCCCCTGAAAAACGGCATCATCATCCGATAACTCGCCCGAGCGTTTTACTCCGACGCGCGGACGATGCCGCGTAACGCGGGGACTGTACCACATTTTTGTCATCGATACCCAGGCTTGATTCATACGCCAAAAAGACTATCCCAGCAGCCAGAGGAACAGCAGGCCGAACATCAGTCCGATGGTTAAAATCGTCGCGCACGAGCTGTAGAGGAGTTTACCATTCAACAACGAATGCAGCGCAATACCGACCACAACGGCAACCGGCATCAGTGCAAGGAAGAACGGCCAGGTGTAGAGAAGAAAAAACAGCGTATTGCTGCCATAGATGAGAAAGGGGATACCCAGCGCCAGCAGCCATGAGATAAATCCCACGGCGGCGCCTGACAAAGACCAGGTGGTCTCGTCATTCGCCACCGGGGGTGGTTCTGAACGAATCATACTGAGGTTCTGGGTATTGCGCATATCGAATCCTGTTCACCGGGCGGCCAACATCTCAGTGCCGCCACCGTTTCAGGATCTGATAATATCGCTCTGTCTGAGCAGGTCTAATAGTTGGTGCACCAAATTTGTTACCAATTGTTCACCATCCAGATGAATTTCCGCCTTTTCCGGTGCTTCATAAACTGAGTCAATTCCGGTGAAATTGCGTAATTCTCCCGCTCGCGCCTTCTTGTATAACCCTTTCGGATCTCGCGCCTCGCAGATCGCCAGCGGCGTATCGACGAATATTTCGATAAAGCGCCCTTCCCCCAGGCGCTCGCGCACCATCTGGCGCTCGGCGCGGTGCGGAGAGATAAAGGCCGTCAGCACAACCAGCCCGGCCTCAACCATCAGCTTAGCCACTTCGCCCACGCGGCGAATATTCTCTTTCCGATCGCCGTCGCTAAAGCCCAAATCGCTGCACAGGCCGTGACGCACGTTATCGCCATCCAGCAGATAGGTACTGACGCCTAGCTGCTGGAGCGCCTCCTCCAGCGCGCCGGCAACGGTAGATTTACCGGAGCCGGAGAGCCCGGTAAACCACAGCACCACGCCGCGATGGCCGTGGCGCTGCTCGCGCTGCTGCTGAGTGACCGGATGGGCATGCCAGACGACGTTTTCGTCATGCTGCGCCATTACTTGCCTCCCAGCAGATCGCGAGCGTCCCAGTGCGGGAAATGCTTACGGATAAGCTGGTTCAGCTCCAGCTCAAACGCGCTGAACGACGAAGCGGACGCCTGAGCGTGCTCCTGCGGTTCACGCACCATGCCGGCGCCGACGGTGACGTTCGACAGGCGGTCGATAAAAATAAGCCCCCCGGTCACCGGGTTGTCCTGGTATTTGTCAAGCACCAGCGGCTCATCAAAGGTCAAATCCACGAGGCCGATGCCGTTGAGCGGCAGCGATTCCACCTCACTCTGGGTCAGATTGTTAATATCAACCTGATAGCGAATGCCGTCCACGCGGGCGCGGGTTTTCTTGCCGGCAATTTTAATATCAAAGCTCTGGCCCGGAGAGAGCGCCTGTTCAGCCATCCACACCACGTCAATGCTGGCGCTCTGCACGGCCGGCAGCAGTACCTGCGCATCGACCAGCAGGTCGCCGCGGCTGATATCAATCTCATCCTTCAGCACGATAGTAATCGCTTCCCCGGCGCCGGCTTCCTGCAGGTCGCCGTCAAAGGTCACGATGCGCGCCACGCTGGACTCCACGCCCGACGGCAGCACCTTCAGACGCTGGCCAACCGTCACTTTGCCGGAGGCTACGGTACCGGAGAAACCGCGGAAATCGAGGTTTGGACGGTTCACAAACTGCACCGGGAAACGCAGCGGCTGGGTTTCGACCTGGTGATGGATCTCAACGGTTTCCAGCACTTCCAGCAGCGTCGGGCCGCTGTACCAGCCCATCTTCTCGCTCTGGCTGGCAACGTTGTCCCCTTCCAGCGCGGAAAGCGGCACGAAGCGAATATCGAGGTCGCCCGGCAGCTGCTCGGCAAAGGTCAGATACTCTTCGCGAATCTGGTTAAACCGCGCTTCGCTGAACTCCACGAGGTCCATTTTATTCACCGCCACCACCAGGTTTTTAATACCCAGCAGCGTTGAAATAAAGCTGTGACGACGGGTCTGATCCAGCACCCCTTTGCGCGCATCGATCAGCAGGATCGCCAGATCGCAGGTTGAGGCGCCGGTCGCCATATTGCGGGTGTACTGCTCGTGCCCCGGCGTGTCGGCGATAATAAACTTGCGCTTTTCGGTAGAGAAATAGCGGTAGGCCACATCGATAGTGATGCCCTGCTCGCGCTCCGCCTGCAGGCCATCCACCAGCAGAGCCAGATCCAGCTTCTCGCCCTGGGTTCCGTGACGCTTGCTATCGTTATGCAGCGATGAGAGCTGGTCTTCATAAATCTGGCGGGTATCGTGCAGCAGGCGGCCAATCAGCGTGCTTTTGCCGTCATCAACGCTGCCGCAGGTCAGGAAGCGCAGCAGGCTTTTATTCTGCTGCGCGTGCAGGTAGGCTTCAACGCCGCCTTCATCAGCAATTTGTTGTGCAATTGTCGTATTCATGGCGGCTCCTTAGAAATACCCCTGACGTTTCTTCAGCTCCATCGAGCCTGCCTGATCGCGGTCAATCATGCGACCCTGACGTTCGCTGGTCGTGGAGACCAGCATCTCTTCAATAATTTCCGGCAGCGTTTGCGCGTTGGACTCCACCGCGCCGGTCAGCGGCCAGCAGCCGAGGGTACGAAAACGCACCATCTGCTGTTTGATAACCTCGCCCGGCTGCAGGTCGATGCGGTCGTCATCGATCATCATCAGCATGCCGTCACGCTCGAGAACCGGGCGTTCTGCCGCCAGGTACAACGGCACGATTTCGATATTTTCCAGATAGATGTACTGCCAGATATCCAGCTCGGTCCAGTTAGAGAGCGGGAACACGCGGATGCTTTCGCCTTTGTTAATCTGGCCGTTGTAGTTGTGCCACAGCTCCGGGCGCTGGTTTTTCGGATCCCAGCGGTGGAAGCGGTCGCGGAAAGAGTAGATACGCTCTTTAGCGCGAGATTTCTCTTCATCGCGGCGGGCACCGCCGAACGCGGCGTCAAAGCCATATTTGTTCAGCGCCTGCTTGAGACCTTCGGTCTTCATGATATCGGTATGCTTGGCGCTGCCGTGGACAAACGGGTTGATGCCCATCGCCACCCCTTCCGGATTTTTGTGCACCAGCAGCTCGCAGCCGTAGGCCTTCGCGGTACGGTCACGGAACTCGTACATCTCACGGAATTTCCAGCCGGTATCAACGTGCAGCAGCGGGAACGGTAGGGTTCCCGGATAAAACGCTTTACGCGCCAGATGCAGCATCACGCTGGAATCTTTACCGATGGAGTACATCATCACCGGATTTGAGAATTCTGCGGCCACCTCGCGAATGATATGGATGCTTTCCGCCTCCAGTTGTCGCAGGTGAGTGAGTCGTTTTTGGTCCATTAACCGTTCCTTATAAGGCCTGTTGCGCCGGGCCTAAGCCAGATTGACCACAGAAGAGCCAAACCCTTCTGCGTTCGTTGTGTGTTGAAACCAGGCGAGCTGCTGATGTAGCTGCACCACTTCGCCCACCACCAGCAGAGCCGGCATCGGGGCATCTTTCGCCAGGTGTTCCAGTTGTTCTAACGTGCCGATCGTCGTTTGCTGATCGGCGCGAGTGCCGCGGGAGATAACCGCTACCGGCGTGTTCCTGTCGCGCCCGTGCGCGATCAGCTGCGCGCTGATTTCCGCCGCCTTCATCGTGCCCATATAGATAGCCAGCGTTTGCCGGCTCTGCGCCAGCAGCGCCCAGTCGAGCGGCGCGCTGTCCGCCTTGTAGTGGCCGGTGACAAAGGTCACGCTCTGCGCGTAATCGCGATGGGTCAGCGGAATTCCGGCATACGCCGTCGCGCCCGCTGCTGCGGTCACGCCGGGAACAACCTGAAAGGAGATCCCCGCAGCCGCTGCCGCCTGCAGCTCCTCGCCGCCGCGACCGAAAATAAACGGATCGCCGCCCTTCAGGCGCACCACCGTTTTGCCCTCTTTCGCCGCCGCGACCAGCATCTGATTCGTTTCATGCTGCGGTACCGAATACTCTCCGGCGCGTTTACCAACGCAGATCATCTCCGCATCGCGACGCACCAGCTCGCGTATCTCCGGCGTTACCAGACGATCGTAAAACACCACGTCCGCCCGCTGAATCGCCTGAAGACCGCTTAGCGTAAGGAGTCCGGCATCACCCGGCCCGGCGCCGACAAGGATGATTTCACCCAACCGCTTTTCCGGCTGATACAGCTCATCCTCCAGCGCCTTATCGGCGGCGGCTCTGTTGCCGGCAATCATCAGGCTGACAAAGCGGCCGTTGAAAACGCGCTCCCAGAAACGGCGCCGCGCCGCGGTAGTGGTCAGATGCGTTTTAATATGATGCCGCCAGTAGCTTGCCGCTTCGGCAACGCGTCCCAGATTGGTCGGCAGCAGCGCTTCAATTTTTTCGCGTATCATCCGCGACAGTACCGGCGCCGAACCGCCCGAAAAGATCGCCACCAGCAGCGGGGAGCGATCGACAATGGAGGGGAAGACCACCGAACAAAGCGGCTGATTGTCCACCACGTTCACCAGGCGAAAGCGCGCGTTCGCGGCGGCAAAAACCCGCTGGTTCAGCGCGTCGTCTTCGGTGGCGGCAATCACCAGGAAAACGTCGTCGATCTGCTGTTCCTGAAACGCTTCTGCGCGCCACGCTATTTCCTGGCGCTCGACCAGCTCAGCAAGCTCATCGGATAGCGCAGCGGCCACAATCTGCACTTTCGCCCCCGCCCGACGCAGAAACATGATCTTGCGCTCGGCAATCTCGCCGCCGCCGATAACCAGCACCGGCCGCTCTTTTAATTCGGCAAATAAGGGCAAATAGTCCACGATGCCATAACTCGCTTACAATCAGTCATAGTGCGACTATAGGGTGCCACTTAGAGCAAATGAAATTACGAAATGGAATGAGTTGTTACTCAAAGGAATAACGACCTGGGAAAGCAAAGATCAAAAAGTGCTTAACATGCGACTTTTCCGCTATTTAAGAGCAAATGAAATTGTTTAACCTCGGTCACAGTTTCATACTAAGCGGGTCAAATTGTTCTGTTGCCGTAAGGACCCTCTTATGTTTTCCGCGTTGTGCCGCCGCCTGCTTCCACTGGCGCTTGGCGCAGGTTTTGTCTTCTCCGCCCCGGCTTTTAGCGCTATGGGCGAAACCGCTAATACGCAGGCTCGTCATATCGCGACCTTTTTCCCCGGAAGAATGACCGGCTCGCCCGCAGAGATGCTGTCGGCGGACTACCTGCGTCAGCAGTTCGCGCAGATGGGCTACCAAAGCGATATCCGCAGCTTTCATACGCGCTATATCTACACCACCAAAAATCAGCGACAGAACTGGCAAAACGTCACCGGCAGCACGGTGATTGCCGCCCACGAGGGCAAGGCGCGCCAGCAAATCATCATCATGGCGCACCTCGATACCTACGCTCCCATGAGCGATAGCGACGTGGAAAAAAACCTCGGCGGTTTAACCCTGCAGGGGATTGACGACAACGCCCTTGGCCTTGGCGTGATGCTGGAGCTGGCCGAACGACTCAAGAACGTGCCCACCCATTATGGCATTCGCTTTATCGCTTCCAGCGGTGAAGAGGAGGGCCGCCTCGGGGCGCAGAATCTGCTGAAGCGTATGGGCGACGAGGAGAAGAAAAATACCCTGCTGGTGATCAACCTCGATAATCTGGTGGTCGGCGATAAGCTCTATTTTAATAGCGGCCGCAGCACGCCCGCGTCGATTCGCAAACTCACCCGCGACCGGGCGCTGGCCATCGCGCGTAGCAAAGGGGTTGCCGCCTTCAGCAACCCAGGGCTGAACCGTGACTATCCGCAGGGCACCGGCTGCTGTAATGACGCCAGCGTTTTTGACAGCGCCGGGATCCCGGTGCTGTCGGTGGAGGCAACCAACTGGTCGCTCGGTAAGAAAGATGGCTTCCAGCAGCGGGCAAAATCCCCCGCCTTCCCTGACGGCTCAAGCTGGCACAGCGTGCAGCTGGATAATCAGCAGCATATCGACAAGGCGCTCCCCGGCCGCATCGAGCGGCGCAGCCGCGACGTCGTCAAGGTGATGCTGCCGCTGGTAAAAGAGCTGGCGAAGGCCGATAAGCGCGGCTAGCTGGCGCTTGCTGCTGCCGGTTGCACGAAAAAGCCCTCAGCGTGAAGCGCGAGGGCTTTTTTTAAAACTCAATGTGTTTAAGGCAAACGTCTTTAAAACAAAGGCGATCGAGACCTACCCTTCGTGCAGTCCGCACTCGCGCTTCAGGCCGAAGAAGCGCGTCTCTTCTTCCGCCATCCCCGGCTCCCATTTGCGGGTAGTATGGGTATCCCCCACCGAAAGGTATCCCTGATCCCACAGCGGATGGTATTTCAGGCCGTGCTTCTGCAGATACTGATAAACGGTGCGGTTATCCCAGTCGATAATCGGCAGCACCTTAAATACCCCGCGCTGAATCGCCAGCACCGGCAGGGTTGCCCGGCTACCGGACTGTTCGCGGCGCAGGCCGGCAAACCAGGTACGGGTGTTCAGCTCCTGCAGAGCGCGGTTCATCGGCTCGACTTTGTTGATGTCATTGTATTTCTCAATGCCCTCAACGCCCTGCTCCCACAGTTTGCCATAGCGGGCTTCCTGCCAGGCCGGGCTGGTCTGCGCCCGATAAACTTTCAGATTCAGCTGCAGCTTATCGGTAAGCTCATCAATAAACTGATAGGTTTCCGGAAACAGGTAGCCGGTATCGGTGAGGATCACCGGAATATCCGGACGGATCTGGTTAACCAGATGCAGGCTAACCGCCGCCTGAATACCAAAGCTTGAAGAGAGCGCATAGTCGCCGGGCAGGTTTTCCAGCGCCCACGCCACGCGTTCTTCGGCGCTGAGCTTCTCCAGCTGAGCGTTGGTTTCCGCCAGCTGCAGTACGCGTTCAACTTTCGGCAGTTCATTTAGCGCGTTGAGATCGAGTACGGACATAGTTACCTCGTTATTTTCCCTTCACCTCATTCCGCTCCCCGTAAGCAGGGAGGGAATCGTCAGGCGCAGATGAATAGGTTTATTCCCAGAAATCACGGGCTGGATCGAGCACCGGACGCACGATACCCGCACGCACCGTAAAGTCGCCGAAGCCTTCACCCGCTTCGCGCTCTTTCGCCCAGCGCCCGACCAGTTCGTCTATCGAATCGAGAATTTCCGACTCGGTAATATTTTCGCGATACATGCGCGGAATGCGCGTTCCGCTGCGGTTGCCGCCAAGGTGCAGGTTGTAACGGCCCGGCGCTTTACCGATCAGCCCAACCTCCGCCAGCAGGGCGCGGCCGCAGCCGTTCGGGCAGCCGGTCACGCGGGTGACGATATGCTCCTCGCCCACGCCGTACTTGCTCATTACGCCGTCCACCTTATCAATAAATGACGGCAGGAAGCGCTCCGCTTCGGCCATCGCCAGCGGGCAGGTCGGGAAAGAGACGCAGGCCATCGAGTTTTCACGCTGCGGGGTGACGCTATTCATCAGCCCGTGGTCGCGAGCCAGCTTTTCGATCTTCGCCTTCTGATCTTCCGGCACGCCGGCAATAATCAGGTTTTGGTTCGCCGTAATACGGAACTCGCCTTTGTGGATCTTCGCAATCTTCAGCAGGCCCGTCTTCAGCGGACGCCCCGGATAATCAAGGATACGACCGTTTTCAATAAACAGCGTCAGGTACCAGTTATTGTCGATACCTTTCACCCAGCCAATCCGATCGCCGCGACCGGTAAACTCATACGGACGGATCGGCTCGAATTTAATGCCGGCACGGCGCTCAACTTCGGCCTTGAAGGTTTCAACGCCAACGCGTTCCAGGGTGTATTTCGTTTTCGCATTTTTGCGGTCGGTACGGTTGCCCCAGTCGCGCTGGGTCGTGACCACCGCTTCCGCCACGGCCAAAGTGTGCTCAAGCGGCAGATAGCCGAATTCGCTGGCGGTGCGCGCGTAGGTTTTCTTGTTGCCGTGCTCAATAGACAGACCGCCGCCCACCAGCAGGTTAAAGCCCACCAGCTTGCCGTTTTCGGCAATCGCCACGAAGTTCATGTCGTTGGCGTGCAGATCGATATCGTTCTGCGGCGGGATAACCACGGTGGTTTTGAACTTACGCGGCAGATAGGTCTGGCCAAGGATCGGCTCTTCGTCCGTGGTGGCCACCTTCTTCTGATCGAGCCAGATCTCCGCATAGGCGCGGGTGCGCGGCAGCAGGTGCTCGGAGATTTTTTTCGCCCACTCGTAGGCTTCAGCATGGAGCTGAGACTCGTTGGGGTTAGAGGTGCACAGCACGTTACGGTTCATATCGTTGGCCGTCGCCAGCGCGTCCAGCCCCACCGAGTGCAGCATCTGGTGCACCGGCTTGACGTTCTTCTTCAGAATGCCGTGGAACTGGAAGGTCTGACGGTTGGTCAGACGAATGCTGCCGTAGATCGTGTTATCGGCGGCAAACTTATCGATCGCCTGCCACTGTTTGGTGGTGATCACCCCGCCCGGCAGGCGGCAGCGGAGCAGCATCGCGTGACGCGGCTCCAGCTTCTGCGCCGCGCGTTCGGCGCGGATGTCGCGGTCATCCTGCTGATACATGCCGTGAAAGCGGATCAGCAGGAAGTTATCGCCTTTAAAGCCACCGGTGAGGGGGTCGTTTAAGTCTTCCGCGATGGTGCCGCGCAGGTAGTTGCTCTCTACCTTCATACGCTCGGCGTCGGTCAGTTTACCTTCGACCACCAGCGGTCCAGGATGTTTTTCGCTCATTAGTAGACATCTCGCTGATAACGGCGCTCAACGCGCAGCTCACTTAAAAATTCGTCCGCCGCTTCGGCGTCCATCGCGCCGAATTCGGCAATCACTTCCAGCAGCGTCTGTTCAACGTCTTTCGCCATGCGATTGGCGTCGCCGCAGACATAAATATGGGCGCCGTCATTAATCCAGCGCCACAGTTCGGCCCCCTGCTCGCGCAGCTTGTCCTGAACATAGACTTTTTGTTGTTGATCGCGGGACCAGGCCAGATCGATGCGGCTCAGTACGCCCTCTTTGACGTAGCTTTGCCATTCAACCTGGTAAAGGAAATCTTCCGTAAAGTGCGGGTTGCCGAAGAACAGCCAGTTCTTGCCCTCGGCGCCTTCCGCCGCGCGCTGCTGCATAAATGCGCGGAATGGCGCAATGCCGGTACCCGGGCCAATCATGATGACCGGAGTCTGCGGGTTGGCAGGCAGGCGGAAGTTATCATTGTGTTCGATAAAGACGCGGACTTCGCCATCTTCTTCCACGCGATCGGCGAGGAAGCTGGAAGCGCCGCCGGCGCGCGCGCGGCCTTCGATCTCATAGCGCACAACGCCGACGGTCACGTGAACTTCGTTTTCCGTTTCCGCCTGCGACGAGGCGATCGAGTACAGGCGCGGCGTGAGCGGGCGCAGCAGATCAATCAGCGCCTGGGCATCCAGCTGCGCCGGAGAGAAGCGCACCATATCGACGATCGGCGTGGTGGCCGCATAGTGCTGCAGCTGCGCTTTATCGCCCACCAGCGGCAGCAGCGTTTCGCTGCGCGTTAGGGTGGCATAGTTCTCAACGATGTTGCCGGTGTTCACCGTCAGCTCAAAGTGCCACGTCAGCGCTTCGGCCAGCGGCAGCGTCTTACCGTCTACGCTAACCGGCTCATCGCCCTTCAGCCACAGCAGTTCAGCCAGCTCTTTAACCAGCGCCGGATCGTTCTGATACCAGACGCCCAGCGCATCGCCAGGCTGATAGCGCAGGCCGGAGTCACCCAGATCGATTTCCACGTGGCGCACGTCTTTTTCCGAATCGCGACCGGTAATTTTTTGGTTTACCGAAAGCGTCGCGGTCAGCGGAGCTTCTTTAGTATAGGGGCTGGTGTGAATGTCATTGACCGCCCCGCTCGTCGCCAGCTGAGCCGGCGTCGCCGCCGGCGCACGGGCTTTCAGCACATCGACCACGCGGGTGCGCCATTCGGCCGCTGCGCCCTGATATTCGACGTCAGAATCAACGCGATCGAGCAGGCGCTCCCCGCCCAGCTCGGCCAGCCTGCTGTCGAAATCTTTACCTGACTGGCAGAAGAATTCGTAGGAGGTATCGCCAAGACCAAAGACCGCAAAAGCGGTGCCTTCGAGCTTCGGCGCTTTTTTCGAGAGCAGGAATTTATGCAGCGCGACGGCTTCTTCCGGCGGCTCGCCTTCGCCCTGGGTTGAGGTCACGACGATCAGCAGTTTTTCGGAGGCTATTTGTTTGAATTTATAGTCGCCTGCGTTAACCAGCTTGACGTTCAGCTGCGCTGCCTGAAGGTCGTCACGCAGCGCTTCTGCCACGCGGCGGGCGTTGCCGGTTTGCGAGGCGGAAAGCAGCGTAATGCTCGGGACTTCCGCAGCCGGGGCCGGAGCGGCAGCTGCCGCGCCGGAATGCTGATTCAGCACGCCCCAAAAATAGCCGGAAACCCAGGCAAGCTGGGTCGGTGTGAAGTCTGTCGTGGCCGCCTGCAGGCGCGCCATTTGCTCCGGGTTTAGCGGCAGCAAATTGGAAGGTGGGACCTGTGTCGTCATGCGTCGTTATGTTCCAGTAAGCAAAGCTGTTATTCGCACCCTGTCAGCGCGGCAAAAACAGAAGAGAATGTAAGGTTAACGGCGCTGATAGTAACAATTAAATAAGGGATGGAAATAACAAATAACCAAATGAACTAACCTGTTTTATCTATAGTTATTAACAACAAAATCGATTAAATAACCACATGAAATATAAAGAGATAATATGCATCAGCGCGGCGGATGCGGCGATTTTCCGCTCAGGGCCGTTTTAGTTAATGCTAAAAAATGTACTTTCCGGTACCCTACGGCGGTTTTTTGTCTTATTGAGAGTAAAAGATGTCCACCACCCTGTTTAAAGATTTTACCTTCGAGGCCGCCCACCGCCTGCCCCACGTACCGGAAGGTCATAAGTGCGGTCGCCTGCACGGTCACTCTTTTATGGTACGTCTGGAGATTACCGGCGAAGTCGATCCTCATACAGGTTGGATCATGGATTTTGCCGAGCTTAAAGCCGCCTTCAAGCCGACCTACGATCGCCTGGATCACTACTATCTGAACGATATTCCAGGGCTGGAGAACCCGACCAGCGAAGTTCTGTCGCGCTGGATTTGGCAACAGATTAAACCCGTTGTGCCGCTGCTGAGCGCGGTGATGATTAAAGAGACCTGCACGGCGGGCTGCGTCTATCGCGGCGAGTGATTAAAGCCTTTGTGTCGATGGTCAATATTCCGTAGATAACGCCATGCTAGCCTATGCGCTCTGGGTATCTGGGGCGCAATATGGCTGACGATTTTGATATTATTATCATCGGTGCAGGGATAGCCGGCACCGCTTGTGCTCTACGCTGCGCGCGGGCAGGACTTTCGGTCCTGCTGCTCGAACGCGGCGAACTTCCCGGCAGCAAAAACCTCTCCGGCGGGCGCCTGTACTGCCGCGCTCTCGCCGAACTTCTCCCTCATTTTCAACAATCCGCCCCGCTTGAACGCCGTATCACCCAGGAAAACCTGACCCTGCTGACCGACGAGGGCGCCACAACCTATTCCAGCCTTCAGCCCGGCGGCGACTCCTGGAGTTTACTGCGCGCCCGTTTCGATCCGTGGCTGGTTAACCAGGCCGAAGGCGAAGGCGTACAGTGTATTACCGGCGCGACGGTCGCGGCGCTGTATCGCGAAAACGGCCGGGTTTGCGGGGTCATTTGCGATAACGAAACGCTGCGCGCCCGCTATGTCGTGCTGGCGGAAGGGGCCAACAGCGAGCTGGCGGAGCGTCACGGTTTACTCCCTCGCCCGTCCCCAACCGCCATGGCGCTGGGGATCAAAGCGGTGCTGGCGATGGAGCGCAAGACGCTGGAGGATCGTTTCCGCCTCGAGGGCAACGAGGGCTCCGCCATGATATTCACCGGCGGAGTCTGCGGCGATTTACCCGGCGGCGCGTTCCTTTATACCAATCAGGATACGCTCTCATTCGGTATCGTATGTCCACTCTCCTCGCTGGGAAAAGGTGCGGTTCCTGCCTCCGGGCTGCTGGATCGTCTCAAATCGCATCCGGCCCTGCGTCCTCTGCTGCACGGTAGCGAAACGCTGGAATATGGCGCGCATCTGGTACCTGAAGGCGGCCTGCACGGCATGCCGGCGCAGTATGCCGGAGAAGGCTGGCTGCTGGTCGGCGACGCGCTGCGCACCTGCGTCAATACCGGCTTCACCGTGCGCGGGATGGACATGGCCTTAATCGGCGCCCAGGCGGCGGCGCAAACGTTAATCCAGGCCTGTCGGCACGGCGCGCCGCAAAATCTGTTCGCGCAATACCATCAGGAGATCGAGCGCAGCCTGCTGTGGGACGTGCTCCAGCGCTACCGGCACGTTCCCGCGCTGCTGCAGCGCCCCGGCTGGTATCGCCGATGGCCCGCGCTGATGGACGATATCTCCCGCGAACTCTGGCAGCAGGGCGAAGGCCCCGTCCCACCGCTGCGCCAGATAGTCTGGCGTCATCTTCGCCGTCATGGCCTGCGCCATCTGGCAGGCGATCTTATCCGGAGCTTACGATGTCTGTAGCACGTAACGTCTGGCGTCCCGCCGACGACCCGCATATTGTCCCGGCGTCGGCGCCCGACCGGGAAGTCGTCGAACTGCTTATTGCCTCCTGTCCCGCCGGGCTTTTTTCACGAACGGCGGACGGCGGCGTGCAGGTCGACTACCGGGGATGCCTGGAGTGCGGCACCTGCCGGCTATTATGCGATAAGGCAACGCTGAAAGAATGGCGCTATCCTGACTCTGGATTCGGTATTACGTTCCGTTTCGGCTAATAAAACGACTCGTTATAATTCAGGCTGCAGGAACGCTCGCGCCCCCGCAGCCTGAATGATGACGAGTAAAATACGAAGGACACACCATGCCCCTGTTACACCTGCTACGACAAAACCCGGTCATTGCGGCCGTCAAAGATAACGCCAGCCTGCAGTTAGCCATCGATTCCGAGTGCCAGTTTATTTCCGTGCTGTACGGTAATATCTGCACCATCAGCAATATCGTGAAGAAAATCAAAAACGCCGGTAAATACGCGTTTATTCATGTCGACCTGCTGGAGGGGGCGTCGAATAAAGAGGTGGTGATTCAGTTTTTGAAGCTGGTTACCGAAGCGGACGGGATCATCAGCACCAAAGCGCCGATGCTAAAAGCGGCCAGAGCGGAAGGCTTTTTCTGCATTCATCGCCTGTTTATCGTCGACTCTATTTCCTTTCACAATATCGACAAGCAGGTGGCGCAGTCCAACCCGGACTGTATTGAAATCCTGCCGGGCTGCATGCCAAAAGTGCTGGGATGGGTGACGGAGAAGATTCACCAGCCGCTGATTGCCGGCGGCCTGGTCTGCGACGAAGAGGATGCGCGTAATGCGATGAAAGCCGGCGTGGCGGCCCTGTCGACCACCAACGCCGGCGTCTGGAAATTAGCGAAGCAGCTTAATTAATCCTGCGTACAGGCTACCAGTGCTTTCAGTACCGGTAGCCAGTCATCCACGATGCCGACATCCGCCTGAGAAAATACCGGCGCGCTGGCGTCATGATTAATCGCCACGATAAATCGGCTCCCGCGCACTCCCGCCATCAGCGCCGCCGCCCCCGATGCGCCCGCCACAATGCAGATATCCGGGGCCAGCAGATGGCCGGAAATACCCACCAGGCGATCGGCATCACAGCCGCCATTCATCACTCGCGCTCGGCTGTAGCCCGCTTCCGCGCCCAGGTTTTGCGCAAGCGCCGCAATGCCTCCCGCATCGGCCTCTTCCCCGCCCTGCCCGACAACCAGCACCCGCTCCGCCGCCAGCAAAGGGTGCGCGCCCGCGCGCTCAACGCGCTCAATCTCCGTCAGCCACTCGGGCTGCGCCGCCGGTACGATACGGCGCTCCGGCAGGCCGTCAGGAAAATCCCCGGACGCATTCCCTCCGGGCTGGCGCGCCAGGGAGAGGCACAGCGGCCGGGCGCTCACCTCCAGCGTGGCCGTAAGCGCGTTGCCCCAATGAGACTTTGTCACCCGGCCCTCCGGCACGTTCAGCGATTGCACCTGGCATACGCTGCCTCCCCGCAGGCGCCAGGCCAGCCGCGTGGCCATCTCATCGGCCAGCGTTCCCGCCGGGAATAGCACCACGTCGACCGGCGTCTGCCGCCACTGAGCGACCAGCGCATCCAGAAGCTGCCCGGCAACCTCCGCCCCGGCGTTTGGCGTCCAGCGCTCGAGATCCGCCGCAGCGAGATCGTTTGCCGCCAGCCAGCCACCCATCGCGGCGCGATCGCCGGCGGCCATAACCATCGCTATCTTCATGGCCGCATCCTCCGGCATAAATAGTTCTCCCATAGCGCCCCGGCTTTCTCCTGCACCGTCGCGCCCTCAACGATAACGGCCGCGCGCCGCGGCGCCGGGCGCATCAGGCGCAGGCACTGAGCGTCAGACGTCGCCTCAACGGTCGCCGCCTGGCGCACGATGTCCGCTTTTGCCGCCGCCAGGCGCTGGCGCATGCCGGGCACCGGGAGCGCCACTTCGCCGCACTGCCTGACGGCAATCACCGCCGGTAGCCGCACCCGGCAGCGGCGGATGCCGGAGTCCGTTCGCTGCTCGACAACGGCGAAAGGCGGTTCGAGCGTAAAGCGTTCAACCTGGGTGAAACAGGGCCAGTTGAGCATTTCCGCCAGCAGAAACGGCGTCTGGCCATTTTGCCCCTCGCTGCTCTGACAGCCGGTCACGATCAGCTCCCCGCCGTGGCCGCGCTGCCAGTCTGCGATCTGTCCGGCGATAAACGATGGCGCAAAGCGCAGATCCGCTGCCGTCTCCAGCAGCACCCGCTGGTCAAACCCCAGCGCGGCAAAGTAGCGCAGCCAGTGCAGCGCACGCTCGTCGCCAATGCTTAGTGCGCTCAAGGTCATCTCGCAGCCCGCATTGCGCTGGGCCAGCAGCAGCGCGGCGGCGGCCTGCTCATCGGCGCCGATAGCGCTGCGCAATAGTGCGACATCCGGCCCGCGGGTATCCAGCGCGGCGGCCTGCCAGTCCTTTTCCGCCAGCATGCCGGCGTCAGGCTCCGGCTTAAACGCCAACAGAATGTTCATTCGCTCCTCCTTGTCTTTTGTCGCCGCTCCCGGCAGCGGTCAGCGGCAGCGCTTTGGTTTCCGGGGCCCACAGCCAGGTCACCACAAAGCCGATCAGCAATACGCCGGCCAGTAGCAAAAGGGTGGCCGTCATCCCCCACTGCGCCAGGGTCCAGGGCAGCAAGCCGGTGCCGATCGCGGCCCCAAGCCGGCTCATGGCGGTTGCGAAGCCAACGCCCAGCGAGCGGATATCCGTAGGAAAGCTTTCCGCCGGTAGGATCCCCACCAGGTTGCTGACCGCCGAAATCGTGGTACTAAACAGGATAAAAAGCAGCAGCGTCCAGGGGCTGCCTGCCGGCAGGCAGGCCATGACGAGTAGCGTCGTCGCCAGCAGCAGAAAGCTGCCGAGCAGGAAATGACGATGGGCCAGCAGATGGGTTAATACCAGGCCCAGCAGCGCGCCAACGATCAGCAGCGCATTCAGCAGCAGGCTGGCGGTCAGCGCATCTTCAAGACCGATGGTTTCCGCGATGGTGGGCAGCCAGGTATAGATAACGAACCACGGGATCACCAGGCAGACAAAGAAGATGCTGTTAAACGCCGTTCGCCGCCAGTAGCGCGGTGAAAACAGCGTTCTGATCCGTTTATTGGTTGCCGTCACCACCTCGTCGCCGAGCAGCACGTGCGGGCCAAAGCAGCGGCGCACCACCGCATGAGCCTCGGCGAAGCGGCCCTGGCGTAATAGCCAGCGCGGAGACTCCGGCGTCCCCCAGCGCAGCAGCGTGATTAACAGCGCCGGTAGCGCGGATGAGGCCAGCAGCCAGCGCCAGGCCTCCGGGTTTTCGCTAATAAAGTGGTGCCCGGCGAGGCTTGCCAGAACGTACCCGATGGTCCACACCACGCTAAACGCCCCGAGCAGGATGCCCCTATGCCGGCGCGGCGCAAATTCGGCGAGCAGCGTATGGCCTACGGAGTAATCCCCGCCCAGCCCAATGCCTATCAGGATCCGCAGGCCAATAAGCTGTTCAGGCGTAGTGGCAAAAAACTGCAGAAAAGAAGCGATGGTAATCAGGACAAAGCTGAGGTTGAAAATCTTCTGGCGGCCAATGCGATCCGAGACCCACCCAAGGGTCAGGCTACCAATAAACAGCCCAAGCAGCGCCGCCCCGCCGATCATCCCGGCCATAAAAGGCGTCAGGTGCATGGCGGGGGTCAGCTGGATAATGGCGTAACCGATGACGCCGAGGACGTAGCCGTCAACCAGGTGCGCGCCGAAGGTTAGTGCAGCAATCCGGCAGTGAAAACCGTTAAGCGGCAGGTCGTCCATTCTCACCGGTGAAGCGTTCATTTCTACCCCTTCATGGTCCGGTAAAGGCGGCTTCCCGGTTGAGAAGCCGTATATACCCGTCATACTTCAAGCGGCTTGTGGGTTAGCTTTGTTACCCGGCTCATCCATGAGCCTCGCCCTTGAGGGCCGCCGCTACACGGCGTTCAAATCTGTTCCGGACAGATTTGTCGCTCACCCAACATAGCTATCTATGTTCCAGGGAATTGACTCTCTTGCCGCCTGCAAGCAACTCGAATTATTTTGGGTATAACTATTATTTTTCAATCGGGTAAATCGTTCCGGTATTCATAATTCCGTTTGGATCAAACTGCTTCTTCAGCCCTTCCAGCAGCGGCCACGCGCTGCCGTGCTCCAGCTTGCTCCAGTGAACGCGATGTTTACCGATTCCGTGGTGATGCACCATTGAGCCGCCGAGGCGAATGGTCTCTTCGCAAATGATCTTGTTGAGCGGGTTATGGTATTTATCAATTTCCTCTTCCGGCTTACAGTCCACCACGTTGTAGTCGTAGACGAAGTACATGTTGGTGCCGTTCATATAGCTATGAGAAGAGTGGCCGCCCAGCATGGTGATATCGTCCGCGTGCGGGAACTCGGTGCGGATGCGGTTGATTACGCTTTCATAGATCTCATTGATGCAGCTCCAGCAGCCCGACACCTCCGTGGTAAAGCCCATATTGCCGGTTTTGAGGATCTGTACGCGTTCGGCAGCCACTTTTTCCGGGCCCCAGTTGAGGTGGTTGAACCAGGTTTCGATCAGCTTGCTGTCTACGCGCCGGCACTGCGGATAGCGCGCGACAACCTGCGCAATCCCTTCCCCGGTTGCTTTCGCCATCAGCGGGTTGCCTTCGGCCATAAAGATCAGCACGCATTTGCCATCGGCAAAATGGGTAAAGTGCTGGGTGCCGTCCTCGGCATCGTACAGACGGGCGATCGACGGGCGATAACCTTCCACCATGACCTCGCGCAGGATGCTGAAGCCCACCTTCATATCGTCCAGCACGTATCCGTAGAACAGGTTATTTTCCGGCGTGAACCTGAAGATTTTCACCGTCACTTCGGTGATATAGCACAGCGCACCTTCGTTGCCGATGATGATATGGCGAATATCGGGCCCGGCGGCGCGGCGCGGAACGTTTTTGATGCGGGTGACGGTGCCGTCGGGCAGCACGGCCTCAAGCCCGACCACCATATCTTCGATCGCCCCGTAGAGCGTGGAAAACTGGCCGATGCTGCGGGTTGCCACCAGGCCGCCCATCTGCGCCAGCGGCTTGGACTGCGGCGAGTGCCCGGTGGTGTAGCCTTTTGCCCGCAGCGCGTTTTCGAGAATTTCCAGCGGCACGCCGCACTGCGCGGTTGCCTGCATATTTTCAATATCAATATTCAGGATTTGGTTCATCCCGGCACCGTCCAGCACCACAGAATTTTCCACGACGGTTTCGAGGCCACCTTCGGTCGCCGAGGCGCCGGTACGCGGTACGCCGTTGATCTTATGCTGGTTCATAAAGGACAGTACGTCAGAAACCTGTTCGGTCGAGCCTAGCTTAACGACCGCGGCGGGCAGCGGCAGCGTAAAGACGCCGTGGATGTCGGCATATTTACGAAAGCGGTCAATACTGTTGCGCTTTAAAACGGTTTCATCGGTGATCACGCGATCGGAACCGACGATTTCTTTTAACTGGTCAACAATCGCTTCACGGGATAAAGACATAGTAATACCTTCCTGATAATTAATTCGGAACAGACACTTCATCCTTCAAGCTGCCTCTTTATTAACGGCTTTTATAAACCCCAATAACATTGCGTTCTATATTACCGGAGATTTATTTCCTTACGGCCTCGATGCATCCTGAATGATATTTTGTGACATAATTAATAAAAATACAGAAACCACCGGTTAAGAATTAACGTACCAGATAACCGCCGTCGACAACCAACAGATGGCCGTTAACATAATTGGATGCCTGACTGGCTAAGAATACGGCTGCGCCCATTAGGTCCTGAGTATCGCCCCAGCGGTTTGCCGGAATATGGTCCAGCACTCGCTGATTGGTTTCGGGATTGCTGCGGGTCGCCAGCGTAATATCGGTTGCATAATATCCCGGGGCGATGCCGTTGACCTGGATATTATACTGACCAAGTTCGTCGCAATATGCCTTAGTAAAACCGGCAAGCGCGTGCTTAGTTGCAGAATAAGCCGGTGACCACTGGCCGCCAAGGTAAGAAAATAATGAGCAGATATTAATAATTTTGCCGCTGTGTTGCGGGATCATAATTTTTGCCGCTTCATGGCTGAGCTCGAAGGGTGCCGTCAGGTTAACATCGATCATCGGGTCCCAATCCGCACGCCCGAAGTCCAGCACCTTATTCAGTTTACAAATTCCGGCATTGTTGACCAGGATATCGACCGTGCCAAAGCGTTCACAGCAGGCGGCGATGATCTGCTGCGGCGCGCCTTTGGCGGTAATATCCACCTGCATAAACTCAACTTCAACACCCTGTTTTTCAATAATTTCTTTCGTCTCTCCGTTATCCTTGACGACGCTTGGGATAAACAGATTCGCTCCCGCTTTAGCCAGCGCCATAGCAAAGGCCTGACCCAGCCCGCTATTGCCGCCGGTCACAATTGCCGTTTTACCTTTCAGAGAGAAGAAATCCATTGAAAACGCGTTAAGAGATTCGATTGACATAGTTGGCTCCAAATTCCTTTAGGCAAAAAAAAGAAAGGTAACTTCCCCCACGAGAGGGAAGTTACCTTTCTCATTGTCTCTGGTAACTGAGCTAATTTTTTAGCACAGCGCCCGGGCACCTAATGTGATCGCAATCACAGATAAATATTTCATTCATAAATTATGCGCAAAGCTATGAAGCGTGATTATTCTCACACTAAAACCCACGCTGACATGTTATTCCTAATCGTAATTACTAGAGACCAGAGAAAAGTAATCCACCTGCAAAGGCGGTTTACTTTTCTCTTTTTTTCGTCTATTTAAAATGAGATCACGATATGCAACAGAATTCATATCGCCGTTGGATAACCCTTGCCATTATTAGCTTTAGCGGCGGCGTCAGCTTTGACCTTGCCTATTTACGCTATATCTATCAAATCCCAATGGCAAAATTCATGGGATTTAGCAATACCGAAATCGGCTTAATTATGAGCACCTTCGGTATTACTGCTATTATTCTTTACGCCCCCAGCGGGGTTATTGCTGATAAATTTTCCCATCGTAAAATGATTACTTCAGCGATGATCGTTACCGGCCTGCTCGGTTTATTAATGGCGACCTATCCACCGCTGTGGGCCATGCTTTGTATTCAGGTCGCCTTTGCCATCACCACTATTCTGATGCTGTGGTCCGTTTCAATTAAAGCCGCCTCGCTGCTCGGCGATCATAGCGAGCAGGGGAAAATCATGGGCTGGATGGAGGGGCTGCGCGGCGTCGGCGTTATGTCGCTGGCGGTATTTACCATGTGGGCATTTTCCCGCTTCGCCCCTGACGATAGCAACAGCCTGAAGGTCGTTATCCTGATTTACAGCGTGGTTTATATCCTGCTGGGGATATTGTGCTGGTTCTTCGTCAGCGACGCGCCTCAGCGCGGCGGCGCGGCGCAGGAAGATAAAAAGGCGTTTCAGCTGAGCGATATTCTCGCCGTCCTGCGCATCAGCACGACCTGGTACTGCAGCATGGTCATTTTTGGCGTCTTTACCATCTACGCCATCCTCAGCTACTCCACCAACTATCTGACGGAGATGTACGGTATGTCGCTGGTGGCCGCGAGCTATATGGGGATTGTCATCAACAAAATCTTCCGCGCGATTTGCGGCCCGCTGGGCGGCATTATTACCACCTACAGCAGAGTGAAATCCCCGACTCGCGTCATTCAGCTGCTGTCGATCGTGGGGGTTCTGGCGCTTATAGCGCTGTTAGCCACCAATTCAAACCCGCAGTCCGTTGCGATGGGGATCGGCCTGATCCTGCTGCTGGGCTTCACCTGCTACGCTTCGCGCGGGCTCTATTGGGCCTGCCCCGGCGAAGCGCGGACGCCGGGCTACATCATGGGAACAACCGTCGGTATCTGCTCGGTTATTGGCTTCCTGCCCGACGTTTTTGTCTATCCGATCGTCGGCCACTGGCAGGACACCCTCCCTGCCGCAGACGCTTACCACAATATGTGGCTAATGGGCCTGGCCGCGCTGTGCATGGTGATCCTCTTTACCTTTTTGCTGTTTCGTAAAATACGCCGCACCGACGCCGCGACAGAACGCGAGGCATCGCTGGCCGCAGAAACTGCTGGCGAGTGATGGTGAAAATTTAAAGGAGAATAATAATGTCGAAGAAATACATCATTGGAATTGATGGCGGGAGCCAGAGCACCAAGGTCGTGATGTACGACCTGCAGGGAAACGTGGTCTGCGAGGGAAAAGGCCTGCTGCAGCCAATGCACACGCCGGACGCCGATACGGCGGAGCACCCTGATGATGATTTGTGGACCTCTCTCTGCGCCGCCGGACGGGATCTGATGGGCCGGTTCGCGGGCCAGAAAGAAGATATTGTCGGCATCGGTCTGGGCTCCATCCGCTGCTGCCGCGCGCTCCTTAAAGCCGACGGTACGCCCGCAGAACCTCTCATTAGCTGGCAGGATGCCCGCGTCACCCGTCCTTATGAACACACCAATCCCGACGTGGCCTGGGTCACCTCATTTTCCGGCTATCTGTCGCACCGCTTAACCGGCGAATTTAAGGACAATATCGCCAACTACTTTGGTCAGTGGCCGGTGGATTACAAAACCTGGGGGTGGAGCGACAATGATGAGGTCGTTAAGCAGTTTAATATTCCGCGCCGGATGCTATTCGACGTGCAGATGCCCGGCACGATTCTGGGTCATCTCACCGGCCAGGCGGCTCTCGCGACCGGCTTCCCGGCAGGATTGCCCGTTATCTGCACCACCAGCGATAAGCCGGTTGAGGCGCTCGGCGCAGGGCTACTGGATGATGAAACGGCGGTTATCTCATTAGGCACCTACATCGCCCTGATGATGAACGGCAAAGCGCTGCCGAAAAATCCCGTCGCCTACTGGCCGATTATGTCCTCCATTCCGGAGACGCTGCTGTACGAGGGGTACGGTATTCGCAAGGGAATGTGGACGGTTAGCTGGCTGCGGGACATGCTGGGCGAATCCTTAATTCAGGACGCCGGGGCCCAGGGCCTGTCGCCGGAAGATCTGTTAAATAAAAAGGCCGCAGCGGTGCCACCGGGCTGCAACGGTTTAATGACCGTACTGGACTGGTTAACGAACCCCTGGGAGCCCTATAAGCGCGGGGTCATGATCGGTTTTGATTCCGGCATGGATTACGCGTGGATTTATCGCTCCATTCTGGAGAGCGTTGCGCTGACGTTGAAAAATAACTACGACAATATGTGCAATGAAATGAATCACTTCGCTAAACATATCATCATTACCGGCGGGGGTTCGAACAGCAACCTCTTTATGCAGATCTTCGCCGATGTATTTAACCTGCCGGCCAGACGCAACGCTATTAACGGCTGTGCAAGCCTCGGGGCGGCAATCAACGCCGCGGTTGGATTGGGTTTGTATCCCTCCTACGCGGCAGCGGTTGCAAATATGGTGCGGGTAAAAGATACCTTTATGCCAGTAGAGAAGAATGCCAACAGGTATGAGGCATTAAATAAGGGGATCTTCAGGGAGTTAACCACGTATACGGATACGATTTTGAAAAAGTCGTATGCGGTCACCCACGGTAGCCTGGAAAACGTTGACGCGATTCAAAGCTGGTCGAACGCGTAGCGGACGCGCCGGGTAGAACGCATCTACCCGGCGATTTATCAGGCAATATTCAGATACTTATGCGTTTGCATCGATAGCCGCCAGTTGCGGGCGATGCAGGTCTCAATACACAGACGCGTCGCATCCTCTTTTTGGCTGATAGGCTGCAGAGCAATAATCCGCGGCTTGTCGTCGGTGAGCGTTTCCAGCAGTTCATCCAGCGCTTCGATATCGCGCACACGCCCCACAGGATGTTTGATTTCGTCCGCCCGCAGCAGCGCTTGCGACAGCACGTCGTAACCGCCGCGCATATTGACCTTAGGGGAAACCGTCACCCAGGCCCGCGGGCTACAGCGCACCTCATGGGTGCCGCTGGTTTCAATCTGACAGCTGAAGCCGTTATGTTCAAGAAGGGTCGTCAACGGGGTGAGATCGTGAATACAGGGCTCGCCGCCGGTGATCACCACATGACGAGCGGTCCACCCCTGACGGCCAATAATCGCCAGCAGATCTTCGCCGCTGGCCGGGCCCCATTTATCGCTCTCTTTGGTTTTCGCCAGAATGCTGAACAGCGACACTTCCCGATCGGCAAGTTTGTCCCAGGTATGTTTGGTATCGCACCAGGCGCAACCAACCGGGCATCCCTGCAGGCGAATAAAAATGGCGGGCACGCCGGTAAAGTAACCCTCGCCTTGCAAGGTCTGGAACATCTCGTTAATCGGGTACTGCATAATCATCTCTGTTTAGGTTCTAAACGATCATTATCGCAGATTTGCGCGCCCAGGTCTTGTCCTCAGCTGCGATGGCGCGCGCCTCGCCCCCCATACCCTAAGCAACGCCCTATCCGCCATCTGACGATAAAACTGCGGCTATTATTCCTCTTTACGCTGCCAGATTTATGGATTATCCGCACCGTATTAATAATTCATTTTATTTTTTAGATTCGCGCCTTTGATGTAACAAAAAATTTTAAATATTACATTAATGAAAAATATTAAAACCTGAGAAATAAATAAAATAATCAATAAAATCATTAATGTACAAACTGATACATGAAAGTTCGAATCTTTATAAATAGCCTGATGTCGAATCCAATCCACGCCCGTTCATAACCTTAAAACAGTCTTAAGAATTGGTTTAAATGGCCCATTTTCCATTTACCCGCCGTTTAGTTTAGCCCGCCTAGAATCCACTCGACTAACCATGATGAGACTGTATTCATGAATACATTATTAATTACAGGCGTTACCGGATTTCTGGGTGGAGCAGTTTTAGAGAATATCCTGAATCAAAAAAATGGGGTTAATCTGCTGCTTTTAGTTCGTGCCAATAATGGTGAAGCAGCGCTTGCCCGGGTTAAAGACAATCTGCGTAAATTCAATATCGCTGAGGAGACGCTGGCGACGCTGAGCACCCGGCACATACTGCTGGGCGATTTGGCGAATCCTGAAGAATTCCTTGCCGATCCGCGCCTTGAGCGCGTTACCCACGTGCTCAACTGCGCCGCCGTCGCTTCGTTCGGCAATAATCCGCTGATCTGGAAGGTCAACGTCGAAGGGACGCTCCGCTTTGCCCAACGCATGGCCGAGGTCTCCGGGCTGCAGCGCTTCCTGCACGTTGGCACGGCAATGTCGTGCTCGCCGGAGCCTGATTCTCTGGTCGCGGAAAGCGCCGAATTCCGCGAGCGCGCCGAACATCTTGTCGAGTACACGCATTCTAAATCGACCATCGAGCGGCTGATGCGGCAGGAGTGCCCGACGCTTCCGCTGGCTATCGCCCGCCCCTCTATCGTCGTCGGCCATACCCATCACGGCTGCCAGCCCTCCAGCAGCATCTTCTGGGTATTCAGCATGGGCCTGATGCTGCAAAAGTTCATGTGTTCAATGGAGGACAGGATTGATGTTATTCCCGTTGATTACTGTGCCGACGCGCTGCTGATGCTGCTCGACAGCCCGCTTGCCCGTGGTGAAGTGGTGCATATATCGGCGGGGGAAGAAAACAGCGTCAGGTTTGCCGAGATTGACAGCGCGATGGCCTCCGCGCTGGAGCGGCTGCCCGTCGGCGACAGCTATGCCCAGGTGAGCTATGAGACGTTGGTTAAGATGCGCCGTGAGCTAAAGGACATCTTTGGTCCGTGCAATGAGCGCCTGATGCTGAAAGCCATGCGTCTGTATGGCGCATTCGCCACGCTTAACGTACGCTTCAGTAACGATAAGCTGCTGAGTATGGGGATGCCCAAACCGCCGCGCTTTACCGATTATATTGACCGCTGCGTGCAAACTACCCGCGGGCTTTCGATCCCGCAGCAAATGGCCGTCGACTTTAAATAATCGCCGCTGTGCAGACAAAAAAAATGCCAGTCCGCAGACTGGCATTTTTATATCAGATAAAGACCGGCTTATGCCTGACCTTTGATCTCTTTACGACCGTTGTACGGTGCTTTTTCGCCCAGAGCTTCTTCGATACGAATCAGCTGGTTGTATTTAGCAACGCGGTCAGAACGGCTCATAGAACCGGTTTTGATCTGGCCTGCAGCGGTACCAACAGCCAGGTCAGCGATGGTAGCGTCTTCAGTTTCGCCTGAACGGTGAGAGATAACGGCAGTGTAGCCAGCGTCTTTCGCCATTTTGATCGCAGCCAGAGTTTCGGTCAGAGAACCGATCTGGTTGAATTTGATCAGGATGGAGTTAACGATGCCTTTGTCGATACCTTCTTTCAGGATCTTGGTGTTGGTTACGAACAGATCGTCACCAACCAGCTGGATTTTGTCGCCCAGAACTTTAGTCTGGTATGCAAAGCCGTCCCAGTCAGATTCGTCCAGACCGTCTTCGATAGAAACGATCGGGTACTGTTTGGTCAGGTCTTCCAGGAAGTGAGTGAACTCTTCAGAGCTGAACGCTTTGTTGCCTTCGCCAGCCAGAACGTATTTACCGTCTTTGTAGAATTCAGAAGCCGCGCAGTCCATCGCCAGAGTGATGTCTGTGCCCAGCTCGTAGCCAGCAGCTTTAACCGCTTCAGCGATAACCGCCAGAGCTTCAGCGTTGGAACCCAGGTTCGGCGCGTAGCCGCCTTCGTCACCAACTGCAGTGTTCATGCCTTTAGCTTTCAGAACTTTAGCCAGGTTATGGAACACTTCAGAACCCATACGTACGGCTTCTTTCAGGGATTTAGCGCCAACCGGCTGAATCATAAATTCCTGGATGTCGACGTTGTTGTCCGCGTGCTCGCCGCCGTTGATGATGTTCATCATCGGAACCGGCATGGAGTATTTGCCCGGGGTACCGTTCAGCTCGGCGATGTGTTCGAACAGCGGCTGACCTTTAGCAGCGGCTGCTGCCTTAGCGTTCGCCAGGGACACGGCCAGGATTGCGTTCGCACCGAAGTTAGATTTGTTTTCAGTACCGTCCAGATCGATCATGATCTTGTCGATGCCGGCCTGGTCTTTGGCGTCTTTGCCAAGGATTGCCTGAGCGATCGGGCCGTTAACCGCGCCAACAGCTTTCAGTACGCCTTTGCCCATGAAACGGGATTTGTCGCCATCGCGCAGTTCCAGCGCTTCGCGGGAACCAGTAGAAGCACCTGACGGAGCTGCTGCCATACCAACGAAACCACCTTCCAGGTGTACTTCGGCTTCAACAGTCGGGTTACCACGGGAGTCGATGATTTCACGACCGATGACTTTAACGATTTTGGACATTAGATTTTCCTCAGTACAAGTTAAACTAAAACTCCAGACAAACAATGCACCCGGATGGGTGCATTGCCGTTCTAACTCTTTTACTTCGCCTGACGCTTCTGATACTCGCTTGCCGCTTTCACAAAACCTGCAAACAGCGGATGGCCATCGCGTGGCGTAGAAGTAAACTCCGGGTGGAACTGGCAGGCCACAAACCACGGATGGTTCGGCACCTCGATGATCTCGACCAACTGATCGTCCCCGGAACGGCCCGCAACGCGCAGGCCCGCATTTTCAATAGGTTTCAACAACATGTTGTTGACTTCGTAACGGTGACGATGGCGCTCGGTGATTGTCGGCTCGCCGTACAGCTGGCGCACCAGGCTGTCTTCGTCCAGCTGGCACTGCTGCGCGCCCAGGCGCATGGTGCCGCCGAGATCGCTTCTCTCAGTACGAACTTCAACGTTGCCTTCTTCATCACGCCATTCGGTAATCAGCGCCACTACCGGGAACTTACAGTCTGGCACAAATTCCGTGGAGTTGGCGTTCTCCATCCCCGCTACGTTGCGCGCGAACTCAATCAGCGCAACCTGCATGCCCAGGCAAATACCCAGGTATGGAATATTGTTTTCACGCGCAAAGCGCGCGGTGGCAATCTTACCTTCAACGCCGCGGTAGCCGAAGCCGCCCGGGATCAGGATAGCATCTAAATTCTTCAGAATTTCGACGCCGCGCGTTTCCACATCCTGCGAATCAATCAGCTTGATGTTCACGGTCACGCGATTTTTCAGACCGCCGTGTTTCAGCGCTTCAATCACCGATTTGTAGGCATCCGGCAGCTCAATGTACTTGCCGACCATACCGATGGTGACTTCGCCTGCCGGGTTAGCCTCTTCGTAGATAACCTGTTCCCATTCGGCCAGGTTTGCTTCCGGGCAGTTCAAGCTGAATCGTTTACAAATATAATCGTCCAACCCCTGAGATTTCAACAGGCCTGGAATTTTATAAATGGAATCGACATCTTTCAGAGAAATAACGGCCTTTTCCGGGACGTTACAGAACAATGCAATTTTAGCACGTTCGTTCGCCGGTACCGCCCGATCGGAGCGACAGATCAGAATATCTGGCTGAATACCGATAGAAAGCAGCTCTTTTACGGAGTGCTGAGTCGGTTTGGTTTTGACTTCACCGGCTGCTGCCATGTACGGCACCAGGGTCAAATGCATAAACAGGGTATGCTCACGGCCGATTTCTACCGCCATCTGGCGAATAGCTTCGAGGAACGGCAGGGATTCGATATCACCCACGGTACCGCCGATTTCAACCAGCACCACGTCGTGACCTTCGCCACCGGCAAGCACGCGCTCTTTAATGGCATTAGTAATGTGCGGAATAACCTGTACGGTTGCGCCCAGGTAATCACCACGGCGCTCTTTGCGCAGAACGTCGGAGTAAATACGGCCCGTAGTGAAGTTATTGCGGCGACTCATTTTGGTACGGATGAAACGCTCGTAATGACCCAGGTCCAGATCGGTTTCAGCGCCGTCTTCAGTAACGAACACTTCCCCGTGTTGGATAGGGCTCATGGTACCCGGATCGACGTTGATGTACGGATCCAGTTTCATCATGGTCACGTTAAGCCCACGGGCTTCGAGAATAGCTGCGAGGGAAGCTGCGGCAATGCCTTTACCCAGAGAGGATACGACCCCGCCGGTCACAAAAATATAGTTCGTTGTCATGCTGAACCTGAGAAGTTAGGGTGAAACGATGGAATAACCAGGACGGGAAAGTAGTATACCCGAACACGACGAGCGCCACAAACTTTCATTCTCCGTCTCCTTTCCAGGTCATGACAATCATAAGGAGTGAGAAAATAGCTCCTTTTGGGTAAATGTTTTTGACGCAAATCAAGCGCTTGTCATTTAAAAAATCACACAAATTGCGCTTGATCGCAAAATTTCGTTAGAGATCAGTTTCCTGCCGCTTTACCTCTTGCCACACTTCTTCCATGGTATCGAGGTCAACGCCGGTCATCTCCAGCCCGCGAGCGGTCACAATCCGCTCAACTTCGCGGAAGCGACGCTCAAATTTCAGGTTGGCTTTTTGCAGGGCGACTTCGGCTTTAACGCCTAAATGGCGGGATAAATTGACCGTCGCAAACAGCAGATCGCCAACTTCCTCCTCCAGTTTAGCTTCATCTACCACCGCCTGCTGCACTTCGTGCATCACCTCATCGATCTCCTCGTGCACTTTGTCCAGCACCGGACCGAGCGAGGTCCAGTCAAAGCCAACCCCCGAGCAGCGTTTTTGTATTTTATGCGCGCGCATCAGCGCCGGCAGGCTATGCGGAATATCATCCAGCGCGGAGTGCTGGGATTTTTCCGCCCGCTCGGCGCTTTTAATCTCTTCCCAGCGCGCCAGCACTTCCGCGCTGGTACCGGCGCTGGCATCGCCGAAGATATGCGGATGGCGGCGCTCCAGCTTGTCGCTGATAGCGGCGCAAACGTCGTCAAACGCAAAACGCCCTTCTTCCTGCGCCATCTGGGCGTAGAACACTACCTGGAACAGCAGGTCTCCCAGCTCGCCGCGCAGATCGTCGAAATCTTCGCGGGCGATAGCATCCAGCACTTCATACGTTTCTTCGAGGGTATAGGGAGCAATGGTGGCAAAAGTCTGCTCTTTATCCCACGGGCAGCCGTTCTCCGGGTCGCGCAGCCGTTGCATTATCCCGAGCAGGCGGTCGATTTGAGTCATGGTGATTCCTTGCAAAATGTTGGTCTTTTTCGCTTCCCCCGGTGAAAACGCAGGAGAAAATCAGCGCGGTTGCCCTCTCCCCGGAGGAGAGAGGGTCATGGATGGAGGGATAAACCATTACCCGCCGTGCAGGCGGCGGGCATCAATAACATCCGGCACCTGGTTCAGCTTGCCGAGCACGCGGCCCAGCACCTGCAGGTTATAGATTTCGATATTCATATCGATGGTGGCCAGCTGCTGTTTCGTATCGCTACGGCTGGCAACGCCCAGCACGTTGACCTTCTCGTTGGCGAGGATGGTGGTGATATCGCGCAGCAGCCCGCTGCGATCGTTGGCGACCACGCGCACCACCAGCGAGTAGCCCGCCGAATAGCTCTCCCCCCAGACCGCATCAACGATCCGCTCCGGCGCGTGCGACTGCAGCTCCGCCAGCTGATCGCAGTCAGCCCGGTGCACCGAGATCCCGCGCCCCTGGGTGATAAAGCCGACGATCTCATCGCCGGGGATCGGCTGACAGCAGCGCGCGATGTGGTGCATCAGGTTGCCGACGCCTTCCACAACTACCCGACCGTTGTCTTTGCTGCGATTCTGCGGCGCCCAGCTCTTCTGCTGCAGCTGCTTCAGCGCCGCCGCATCCTGCTCGGCCGCGCTCGGCTTGTTGAACTGCGCCTGCAGGAAGTTGACCATCTGGTTAAGGCGAATATCTCCGCCGCCAATGGCCGCCAGCAGCTCATCCAGCTCGTTGAAGTTGTAGCGCGGCAGCAGATGTTTTTCTGCATCCTTCAGGCTGATGCCAAGATGCTCAAGCTCATCGTCAAGGATCTGCCGCCCGGCGATAATATTCTTGTCGCGATCCTGCTTGCGGAACCAGGCGTGAATTTTGGAGCGCCCGCGGCTGGTGGTCACATAGCCGAGGTTCGGGTTCAGCCAGTCGCGGCTTGGATTGGGCTGCTTCTGGGTGATGATTTCAATCTGATCGCCCATTTGCAGCTGATAGGTAAACGGCACAATGCGTCCGCTAATTTTCGCCCCGATGCAGCGGTGGCCGACATCGCTGTGGATATGGTAGGCGAAATCGAGCGGCGTCGAGCCGGCGGGTAAATCCACGACGTCGCCTTTCGGCGTAAAGACGTAAACCCGGTCGTCAAAGACCTGGCTACGCACTTCATCCAGCATTTCGCCAGAATCCGCCATCTCTTCCTGCCAGGCGATCAGCTTACGCAGCCAGGCGATGCGGTCTTCGTAACCGCGCCCGCCGCCCACCGCTGCGCCAGCGCCCTCTTTGTACTTCCAGTGCGCGGCGACGCCCAGCTCGGCATCCTCATGCATCTGGCGAGTACGAATTTGAATTTCTACCGTTTTACCGCCGGGACCGAGCACCACGGTATGAATAGACTGGTAGCCGTTAGGTTTCGGATTAGCGACGTAGTCATCGAACTCATCCGGCAGGTGGCGATAGTGGGTGTGGACTATCCCCAACGCGGCGTAGCAGTCCTGCAGGCGCTCAGCGACTATGCGCACCGCCCGCACGTCAAACAGCTCATCAAAGGTGAGATGCTTTTTCTGCATTTTCCGCCAGATGCTGTAGATATGCTTCGGCCGGCCGTACACTTCGGCCTTAACGCCTTCCGTTTTCATTTCTGAGCGCAGGTGGCCGACGAATTCGTCAATGTAGTGTTCGCGGTCGATTCGCCGCTCGTGCAGCAGCTTCGCGATGCGCTTATATTCGTCAGGATGCAGGTAGCGGAAGCAGTAATCCTCCAGCTCCCACTTCAGCTGGCCGATACCTAAGCGGTTGGCCAGCGGCGCATAGATATTGGTGCACTCTTTCGCCGCCAGGACCCGTTCATCTTCGGGCTCGTCTTTGACTTCCCGCAGGTGGGCAATACGTTCGGCAAGCTTGATGACCACACAGCGAAAATCGTCGACCATCGCCAGCAGCATGCGGCGAATGTTATCCACCTGTTCGGAGGAGACGGAGTCGGTGTGGGTCGCCTTGAGCTGGCGGATGGCCGCCATGTCGCGCACGCCGTGGATCAGGGTCACCACGGATTTGCCGACGCTCTCCTGCATCACCTCTTCGCTGACGACCTCGCCGTCCGCCAGCGGGAACAGCATCGCGGCCCGCAGCGTATCGATGTCCATGCTCAATGTGGAGAGGATTTCAACCATCTCCACGCCGCGCCATAGCAGGAGGTCCGCGCGCGGATGTCCCTGCGTTTGCTCGCGACAATAGTCCCAGGTTTCGGCTAAGCGTTCACACGACTGCTGGCTGGAAATTCCCAGACTCGCGATCCATTTATTCGGGTCAAATTCACCAGCTTTATTTAAATGTGCACTTCTTACCGCAACCATTGTCCTCTCCTTAAGGGACCTGGCCTGCCGAAGTCGGCAAGCCTCAACTTTTACACGTCATCCTGCAAATCGTATCAGCGCCGGCTTCCGTCGCCCACCTCAGTCGCTGAGCTGCGCAAGCCGCTGAGGATTTACTCTACTGCCACCTCGATGCGATTCGTATGATTTTATGTAAGCTTGTGCTCAAACAGCACCATTGATTCCAGATGCCCGGTGTGCGGGAACATATCCAGCATCGCCAGGCGTTGGATTTTATACCCCGCCTCTAAAAGCAGTTCGCTATCGCGCGCCAGCGTCGCCGGGTTACAGGAGACATAGACTACGCGCTGCGGGGCCAATTTTATAATATGTAACATCACGCCGGCCGCACCGGCTCTTGCCGGGTCGAGCAATATTTTATCAAAGCCATGCTTCGCCCAGGCCTGGCGCGTCACGTCCTCTTCCAGATTTTCGTGGAAGAATGTGACGTTATGCAGATTGTTAAGCGCGGCGTTTTCGCGCCCCTTCTCGACCAGGGCAGGAACGCCTTCAACGCCGACAACCTGCCCGGCGCGCTGCGCCAGCGGTAGGGTAAAATTACCCATTCCGCAGAACAGATCCAGCACCCGGTCCTGCGGCTGAATATCCAGCCACTCGAGGGCCGTACGCACCATCAGCTGGTTAACGCCATCGTTAACCTGAATAAAGTCGCGCGGACTGAACACTAAGCGTAGTCCGTCTGACGTATACCATGGCGCTTCCCCGGCAATATGTTCAAGTATCTCGCTTTGCGGCGCCAGGTACAGGGAAAGACCGTGAGATTGCGAAAATCGTTCCAGTTTTTCTTTATCGCCGGCGGGCAGCGCAGCGGTATGACGCAATACCATCAGCGGCCCGTTATCGGCCTGCACCAGCTCAACGTGGCCCAGCTGACGCATGGATTTCAGACCGCTCAGACATTCGCGCACCGCCGGCAGCAGCGCATCAAGAGCGGGCGCCAAAACGGGGCACTGCACCACGTCGACGATGTCGCTGGAGCTGGCCTGACGAAAGCCCATCTGTAATTGTTGGGTCTTTGGCTGATAATTCAAGCTCAGGCGCGCGCGTCGACGATAGCCCCACGGCGAAGCGGCTATAATCTCATCGACATCGCGCTTCATCAGCCGACCGAGCGCGGCGCGCTTGCTTTGCTGCTGTAGCTCAACGCTGGCATGCTGCTGCTGGCAGCCGCCGCAGACGCCAAAGTGCGGGCAGCGCGGCGTCTGGCGCTGCGGGCTGTCGTTCAGGCGGCGTTTAACCCTGGCGTGAGCGTACTGTTTTTTATCGTCAACCAGCACGACCTCGGCCTGCTCCTGCGGCAGCAGGCCGCGAACAAATAGCGCTTTTCCCTGGTGACGAGCAACGCCCTGACCAAAGGGATCGAGGTCATTGACTGTAACGGTTATGATCTGGCGCGTCGTCACACGCCGTTTTGCAGAGTAGAATTGCGCCATCGTAGAGATTTGTCTCAATCAAATATACTGACTCTTATTCTCCCATAACGGAACCGCATGACCAACTACAGCCTACGTGCTCGCATGATGATTCTTATTCTGGCACCTACCGTACTTATTGGTTTGTTGCTCAGTATTTTCTTCGTCGCGCATCGCTACCACGACCTGCAGCGGCAGCTGGAAGACGCCGGAGCCAGTATTATCGAGCCGCTGGCGGTCTCCAGTGAATATGGCATGAATCTGCAAAACCGCGAATCTATCGGGCAGCTGATAAGCGTCCTGCACCGTCGTCACTCGGATATTGTGCGCGCAATTTCAATCTATGATTCGCAAAACAAGCTCTTTGTTACCTCCAATTTTCAGCTTAACCCCAGCGAGCTGCGGCTGGAAAAGGGGGCAAAATTCCCCCGCCAGCTCAGCGTGACCCGCAAAGGCGACGTGATGATTCTGCGTACCCCTATCATCTCGGAAAGCTATTCGCCCGATGAGTCGCCGGTGACCGATGCCAAAATGCCCGGCAATATGCTGGGCTACGTGGCCCTCGAACTGGATCTCAAATCGGTACGCCTGCAGCAGTACAAAGAGATTTTTATCTCCAGCGTGATGATGCTGTTCTGTATCGGGATTGCGCTTATTTTCGGCTGGCGGCTGATGCGGGACGTCACCGGGCCAATCCGCAATATGGTGAATACCGTTGACCGCATTCGCCGCGGGCAGCTGGATAGCCGCGTCGAAGGCTTTATGCTCGGCGAGCTGGATATGCTGAAGAACGGCATCAACTCTATGGCGATGTCGCTGGCGGCCTACCATGAAGAGATGCAGCACAATATCGATCAGGCGACGTCGGATCTGCGCGAAACCCTCGAGCAGATGGAGATCCAAAACGTTGAGCTGGATCTGGCGAAAAAACGCGCTCAGGAAGCCGCGCGCATAAAATCAGAGTTCCTCGCCAATATGTCCCACGAGCTGCGAACGCCGCTTAACGGCGTGATCGGCTTTACCCGCCTGACCCTGAAAACCGATTTAAATACCACCCAGCGCGATCATCTGACGACCATCGAGCGCTCCGCCAACAACCTGCTGGCTATCATCAACGACGTGCTGGACTTTTCCAAGCTGGAAGCAGGGAAGCTTATTCTTGAGAGCATCCCTTTCCTGCTGCGCAATGCGCTGGATGAGGTGGTGACCCTGCTGGCCCACTCGGCGCACGATAAGGGACTGGAGCTGACGCTGAACATCAAAAATGATGTTCCGGATAATATTATCGGCGACCCGCTGCGCCTGCAGCAGATCATCACCAATCTGGTGGGGAATGCCATCAAGTTCACCGAGCACGGTAATATCGACGTGCTGGTGGAGCAGCGCGCAATCACGAATTCCCGCGTGCAGATCGAGATCCAAATCCACGATACCGGGATCGGCATTCCGGAGCGCGACCAGTCGCGGCTGTTCCAGGCTTTCCGCCAGGCCGATGCCAGCATTTCCCGCCGTCACGGCGGCACCGGGCTGGGGCTGGTCATTACCCAGCGGCTGGTGAAGGAGATGGGGGGCGATATCTCCTTCCACAGCCAGCCTAATCGCGGCTCTACCTTCTGGTTCCATATCAGCCTCGACCTCAACCCGAACGCCATTCCCGATAGCCCGCTCACCGACTGTCTGCGGGGGAAAACGCTGGCCTATATCGAAGCCAACGCGGCGGCGGCCCAGTGCACGATGGAGCTGCTGGCCAGCACGCCGCTGGAAGTGGTCTACAGCCCGACGTTCTCTGCTCTGCCGGAGACGCATTACGATATTCTGCTGGCCGGCATTCCGGTTTCAATGCGCGACCTTAATCAGCAGAAGGATAAGCTCACAAAAGCCTGTTCGATGGCCGATCATTTACTTCTCGCGCTCCCCTGCCACGCGCAGATAAACGCCGAAGCGCTGAAGCGCGAGGGCGTGGCCGCCTGCCTGCTTAAACCGCTGACCTCAACCCGGTTACTCCCAGCGCTAACGGCCTCCTGTCGGGTACAGCCGGCGGTGATGCTGCCGCATACGGACAGCAGCAAGCTGCCGATGACGGTCATGGCGGTTGACGATAACCCGGCAAACCTGAAGCTTATCGGCGTGCTGCTGGAAGACCTGGTCCAGCACGTCACGCTATGCGAGAGCGGCCAGCGCTCCGTGGAGCTGGCCAAGCAGATGCAGCTGGATCTGGTGCTGATGGATATTCAGATGCCGGATATGGACGGCATTCGCGCCTGCGAGCTCATCCGCCACCTCCCTCACCATCAGCAAACGCCGGTCATCGCGGTCACGGCCCACGCGCTGGAGGGACAAAAAGCGAAGCTGCTGAGCGCCGGCATGAACGATTACCTGGCGAAACCGATTGAAGAGGACAAGCTGCACAGCCTGCTGCTGCGCTACCAGCCGGGAATGCACGCCGCCGCGCCGCTGGCGGCCGACATCATTGAAGCCCCGGTCGATCATAACGTTACCCTTAGCTGGCAGCTGGCGCTACGGCAGGCGGCGATGAAGCCGGATCTGGCGCGGGAGATGCTGCAGATGCTGCTCGCCTTTATGCCGGAGGTTCGTAACAAGGTTGAAGAGCAGCTGGTGGGCGAAGAGCCGGAAGGGCTGCTGGATTTGATTCATAAGCTTCACGGCAGCTGCAGCTACAGCGGCGTGCCGCGGCTGAAGAAGCTGTGTCAGACCATCGAGAGCCAGCTGCGCGCGGGAACAGCCGCCGAGGATCTGGAGCCCGAGCTTCTGGAGCTGCTGGATGAGATGGATAACGTCACGCGGGAAGCGTGCAAGCTAATGAGCATCTAGCCCGGCTGACTCTGCGGGTCCAGGCAACGACCCGGCCCCGCGGATCGCAGCTACAGTCTTTGCCCCATTTTCAGTATCGCCGCCACGTTGCGCGCCGTCATGCGCACATTATCGGCGGCATTTTCCAGCGCCTCTTCAAGCGTGCACACGGAATAGAGCACGCTGAAGACCGCATCCAGCCCGTGCTGATGCACAACGCCCACGTCTGCGGTCAGGCTGCCGGCAATGCCAATCACCGGGATATTGTAGCTTTTCGCCACCTTAGCCACCCCAACCGGCACCTTGCCGTGGATAGTCTGGCTGTCAATGCGCCCTTCGCCGGTGATAACCAGGTCAGCGTCCGCCACCCGCTCCGCGAGGTGCAGCGCGTCGGTCACAATCTCAATACCTGGGCGCAGCCTCGCCCCGCAAAAAGCGTAGAGCGCGGCGCCCATTCCGCCCGCCGCTCCGCCGCCCTCAAGATTGAGGACATCAATGTCGAGGTCGCGATGGATAATTTGCGCGAAATGCGCCAGCGCGCGATCGAGGCGAGCGATCATCTCCTGCGTCGCCCCTTTCTGCGGGCCAAATACCGCCGTTGCGCCTTCCGGGCCGGTTAGCGGGTTGGTCACATCGCAGGCAACCTCGATGCGGCAATCCGCCAGCCGTTGATCCAGCTCGCTGAGGTCAATCTTCGCCAGCTGCTCCAGCGCCGCGCCGCCGGCCGCGATCTGCCGGTTATCTTTCGTCAGCAGCTTTGCGCCCAGCGCCTGCACCATCCCGGCGCCGCCGTCGTTAGTGGCGCTGCCGCCGATACCGATAATAATTTGCTTCACGCCGCTGTCCAGCGCGTGGCGGATCAGCTCGCCGGTCCCCCAGCTGGTGGTGAGCAGCGGATTGCGGCGCGCCGGCGGTACGCTTTCCAGACCGCTGGCCGCCGCCATTTCGATATAGGCGCAGCGTTCGTCGCCGGAAAGGCCGTAAAAAGCGTTCACCGGCTCGCCGAGAGGGCCGGTAACGACAGCCCGCACCAGATGCCCCTGAGTGGCGGCGACCATCGCTTCAACGGTCCCCTCCCCGCCGTCGGCGACCGGTAGCTTGAGGTACTCTGCGTCGGGATAAATCTCCCTGAACCCCTGCTCTATCGCGGTCGCTACGCCCAGCGCACTCAGGCTCTCCTTATAGGAATCCGGTGCAATTACTATTTTCATAAGCTGTCCTTAACATGAACCAACGCCAGCTATCCAAAAGCTACCGGCTCCCGCAGGAACCGGTTTGTCCTCAGCGCACCATGCACGGGCGCTTGTTGTCAAACGTCCACTCGGGGATCAGATACTGCATCGCCATCGCATCGTCGCGAGCGCCCAGACCGTGCTTTTTATATAGTTCATTAGCCTGCATAACGCGGTCCATATCGAGCTCTACGCCAAGGCCAGGCGTCGACGGTACCTGCACCATACCACCTTTGATCTCAAAAGGTTGTCTGGTCAAACGCTGATTCCCTTCCTGCCAGATCCAGTGGGTATCAATGGCGGTGATCCTGCCCGGCGCCGCCGCCGCGACGTGGGTGAACATCGCCAGCGAGATATCAAAATGGTTATTGGAATGCGAACCCCAGGTCAGGCCAAATTCATGACACATCTGGGCAACGCGAACCGATCCCTGCATGGTCCAGAAGTGCGGATCGGCCAGCGGGATATCAACCGACTGCAGCGACAGGGTGTGCCCCATCTGCCGCCAGTCGGTGGCAATCATATTGGTCGCCGTCGGCAGACCGGTGGCGCGGCGGAATTCAGCCATCACCTCACGGCCGGAGAACCCCTGTTCAGCCCCGCACGGATCTTCCGCGTAGGCCAGCACCCCTTTCAGCTGTTTACCAATGGCGATGGCCTCATCGAGCAGCCAGGCGCCGTTCGGGTCAAGCGTCACCCGCGCCTGCGGGAAGCGTTTCGCCAGCGCGACGATGGACTCTGCCTCCTCCTCGCCGGCCAGCACGCCGCCTTTGAGTTTGAAATCGTTGAAGCCATACTTTTCGTAGGCCGCTTCCGCCAGGCGCACGACGGCGTCCGGGGTCATGGCCTCTTCGTGGCGCAGCCGGTACCAGTCACACTTCTCATCCGTTTGGCTCTGGTAGGCCAGCGGCGTGGCCTGGCGGTTACCGACGAAGAACAGGTAGCCAAGCATTTCCACTTCGCTACGCTGCTGCCCGTCGCCCAGCAGCGAAGCCACGTTCACGCCAAGGTGCTGCCCAAGCAGATCCAGCAGAGCCGCTTCAATCCCGGTCACTACATGAATAGTGGTACGCAGGTCAAAGGTTTGCAAACCGCGGCCGCCGGCATCGCGGTCGGCAAACTGCTGGCGAACGGCGCCCAGCACGTTTTTATATTCGCCGAGCGTTTTGCCGACAACCAGCGCCGCGGCATCCTCCAGCGTCTGGCGGATTTTCTCTCCGCCAGGAATTTCGCCCACTCCGGTATGACCCGAGTTATCTTTAATAATCACAATATTGCGGGTGAAGTACGGGGCGTGCGCGCCGCTGAGATTCATCAGCATGCTGTCGTGACCGGCCACCGGGATAACCTGCATAGAGGTGACTACCGGCGTTGAGAATTGCGTCGTCATTATTGAATCCTTTTCTAATTAATCGCGGCCGAAAACGGGACGTTTGCGGTCAAATTTCCAACCTGGGATCAGGTACTGCATCGGCCCTGCGTCGTTACGCGCCCCTCCGGGCAGCGTCTTATAGGCCTCGTGCGCTTTTTGCACCTGCTCCCAGTCCAGCTCCACACCCAGACCCGGTGCGTCCGGTACGGCAATCTTGCCGTTTTCAATCTGCAGCGGATTTTTGGTCAGGCGGCAGTCGCCCTCCTGCCAAATCCAGTGGGTATCGATGGCGGTCGGATTGCCCGGCGCCGCCGCGCCGACATGGGTAAACATGGCCAGAGAAATATCGAAGTGGTTATTTGAGTGGCAGCCCCACGTCAGCCCCCAGTCATCGCACAGCTGCGCGACCCGCACCGCGCCGGACAGCGTCCAGAAGTGCGGATCGGCGAGCGGTATATCCACCGCATTGAGCATCACCGCGTGCCCCATTTCACGCCAGTTAGTGGCAATCATATTGGTTGCGACCGGCAGGCCGGTGGCGCGGCGGAATTCCGCCATTACTTCCCGACCGGAAAATCCCTGTTCGGCGCCGCAGGGATCTTCGGCGTAGGTCAGCACATCCTGCAGGCCTTTACAGAGTTCAATGGCTTCATCAAGCAGCCAGGCGCCGTTCGGATCGACGGTAATACGCGCATCCGGGAACCGTTTTTTCAGCGCGCGAGCGGTGTCAATCTCCTGCTCGCCCGGCAGCACGCCGCCCTTAAGCTTGAAATCTTTAAAGCCGTAGCGATCCTGAGCGGCTTCGGCGAGGCGGACCACCGCTTCGCCGCTCAGCGCCTCCTGATGCCGCAGGTGGTACCAGTCGTGCTGGCCTGGGGTGGTCTCCAGATACGGCAGATCCGTTTTATTGCGATCGCCGATATAGAAGAGATAGCCCAGAACGGTGACCGCGTCGCGCTGTTTGCCCGGCCCAAGCAGTTCGCAGACCGGAACATTCAGCGCTTTGCCCAGCAGATCCAGCAGCGCAGCTTCCAGCGCCGCGACCGCGTTAACCCGCAGTTCAAAGGTCCAGGCGCCTTTACCGAACGTGTCGAAATCCGCCGCCTGATTACCTTTATGTACCTGCTGAACCACTTTGTTCAGGCGCGCAATTTCCTGCCCCAGCACCTGCGGAATAGCGTCCACCAGCGTCTGATAGATCACTTCTCCGCCGGGGGCCTCGCCGATACCGGTGTTGCCCGCGCTGTCGGTGAGTACCACAATATTGCGGGTAAACCAGGCGTTGTGCGCGCCGCCAATATTCAGCAGCATACTGTCATGCCCGGCAACCGGGATCACCTTCATGTCGGTGACGATCGGAGTAGATTGAGTATTCATCGTTAGCGTTCCCCAACAGGTTTCAGTTCTATGCGTTTAATATCCCCCACCAGCACCAGGTAGCTCAGCACCGCCACCAGCGCATGTATCCCGACATAAATCAGCGCACCGTTGAACGAGCCCGTCGTCCCGACGATGTAGCCGATCGCAATAGGCGTGACGATACCGGAGATATTGCCGAACATGTTGAACAGACCGCCGGAGAGACCGCTTATCTCTTTCGGGGCGGTATCCGCCATCACCGCCCAGCCCAGCGCGCCGATGCCCTTGCCGAAGAAGGCCATCGCCATAAAGCCGATAATCATCCATTCCGCGTTAACGTAGTTACAGAACACCATCACCATCGACAGCAGCATGCCGAGCACGATTGGGGTTTTGCGGGCAATATTCAGCGAGCCGGTGCGGCGCATCAGCCAGTCGGAGATAATGCCGCCCAGCACGCCGCCGACAAAACCGCAGATGGCCGGAACGGAGGCGACAAACCCGGCTTTCAGAATCGACATGCCGCGCGCCTGCACCAGGTAAACCGGGAACCAGGTGATAAAGAAGTAGGTCAGCGCGTTAATGCAGTACTGGCCGATGTAGATCCCGACCATCATTCGCGATCCGATCAGCTGTTTGATCTGACCCCATTTTTCACTGAACGGAACCTTCCTGGCGTCTTTCTTCTGATCCATATTGATCAGCGCCCCGCCGGCGGCGATATATTCCAGCTCTTTTTGGTTCACTCCAGGGTGCTGATTCGGTTCGTGGATCACTTTCAGCCAGACGAAGCTAATCACGATCCCCAGCCCTCCCATAAAGAAGAAGACGTGCGACCAGCCGACCTCATGGGTCAGCCAGCCCATGATCGGCGCGAAGATAACGGTGGCAAAGTACTGGGCGGAGTTAAAAATAGAAACCGCGGTGCCCCTCTCCTGCGCCGGGAACCAGGCCGCGACGATGCGGCTGTTGCCGGGGAAGGATGGAGCTTCCGCTAAGCCGACGAGGAATCGCAGGGTAAACAGCGCGATGATGATGCCAAAACCGCTAAAGATATCGACGAAACCCTGCAGGAGGGTAAACATCGACCAAATGAAGATGGACCAAAAATAGACCCGTTTTGAACCAAAGCGATCGAGCAGCCAACCGCCGGGAATCTGACCAATCACGTAGGCCCATGAGAACGCCGAGAAAACGTAGCCCATGCCCACCGCGTCGAGGCCAATATCTTTGGCCATTTCCGAGCCGGCAATCGACAGCGTCGCACGGTCGCCATAGTTAAAAGAGGTGACGATAAACAGCATCACCACTATCCAGTAGCGGGCGTTGGTGCGTTTTTCCGCGCCGCTCGCCGCCTGACTTAATGTACTCATTGTTGCACTCCTGAATCATAGCAATTAGCTACGTTCATTCTGAACAGCACAACCTGTAGGGTAGTCAGAATGACGTGTTAGTGTTTTCGTTTTATCTGGCATTTTGCTTTTTCAAACTGGCAGAGAAAGTATAAAAAGAGGACATGGCTGGCTCACCGTGCACATACACAGCTTTGCGGGACGTGCTGAAATCGATTTATGGCTTATGCCTAATCAGATGGGGGGTAGTTCACGGAAATGAAAAGCAGCCGCCGCTTAGCGCTGCCAGCGACGGTGCAAACGGCAGGAGTGTGAAATATCTCTCTTGACCCGGTGAAAACACCTGGAAAAAACCACTCTGTATAAGCGGTTATTATGCAGATGCCTGAACTCCTGGCGAGCGGGAACGGGTATGATCCCGTTGAGCGTTTATCCGGCGCTGGCCTTCAGAAGGGACGCCCTCTACGTAGGGGGAGAGCGTCACTTTTCATCCGCCTATTCGAGCAGGGTCGCCCACTGTTCAACCCACGGGTTGGAAACGCCTTCGGGTTCCGGGTCTTCGCTGGCGTCAATCAGCAGCATTTCGCCGACGCGCTTTGCGCCCTGCTCCTGCAGCAGCGCATCAAAGGTTTTGCCGCCGCCGCAGAAGTTAGCGTAGGTGCTATCGCCGAGCGCGATGATTCCGTAGCGCAGGTGCGGCTGGTACATATCCTTAATGCCTTCGTACAGCGGGACGATGCTATCCGGCAGATCGCCCTGTCCGGTCGTTGACGTCACGACCAGGACATATTTTCCGCTGTAGGGTTCCCAGTCCTGAACCTCCGGGTCTTCGAACACCTTCGCTTTATGGCCCAGACCGCTCAAAATGGCTTCAGCTTCTTCAGCGACCAGCAGCGCGTTGCCATACATCGTACCGACAAAAATCCCGACTTCTGCCATGTTTATCTCCCTGGATTGACCTCAATCTGTTCATCCTGACCGCTGTCGCCAGCAAACTCAACCCTTTCATTTAGCGGCAGAAGGCCTCGCCAGCCAAACTGCGACAGAGCCCGCATCCACACATCGTCCAGGCTGGCGCGAATGACCAGCGGCTCGCCGGTAAACGGATGAGTTAGCGAGAGCTGGCTGGCATGCAGCATCAGGCGGTCGCAGGCAAAGTTTTCAACCGCGCTGCGGTTCTGCCGCAGATCGCCGTGCTTGCTGTCGCCGATAATCGGGTGGCGCAGGTGTGACAGATGGCGGCGCAGCTGATGCTTACGTCCCGTTTTAGGCTCCAGCTCAACCAGGCTATAGCGCGTCGTCGGATAGCGTCCGGTGGCGACCGGCATTTCCACCGTCGCCAGGCCACGATAGTGGGTCACCGCTGGCTGCGGGCCTTTATCTTCGCGCGCAAATTTATCGGCTATTTTATCCAGCTCTTCAACCAGCGGATAATCGAGCAGCGCCTCTTCGGTGAGCCAGCCGCGGGCAATGGCGTGGTAGCGTTTTTGCATCTGGTGTTGTTCAAACTGCTGCGACAGCCGCCTTCCCGCCTCGCTTGATAGCCCCATCAGCAGAACGCCGGAGGTCGGTCTGTCGAGCCGATGGGCGGTAAAGACGTGCTGGCCAATCTGATCGCGCACCGTTTGCATAACCACCACTTTTTCATCGCGATCCAACCAGCTGCGGTGGACCAGCCAGCCGGAAGGCTTATTGACCGCCACCAGCCACTCGTCCTGATAAATAATTTCCAGCATCAGGCGTTATCGCTCGCAAAAAGGGTATCGAGCAGCAGCAGCTCGGCCAGCACGCGATCGCGCAGCGGGTGGGCGGCATCAAGGGCCATCTCATAATAAGGGGAGACGGCAAAACTCTGCGGCAGCGGCTGCTCGCCATCCAGCAGCTGATGCATACGAGGGATCAGCACCCACTGGAGCCACTCCAGCGGCTCCATGGTATCCATGCAGAACGGACTGTCGCTGGCAAAGGCGCTGCTTTGCGGCGCGCTTTCCTGCCAGTACTGCGTTTCGCGCAGCAGCGCTTCAATCGCGTGCAGGCGCTCGCGCACGCTGAGGTGAAGAGTCATGGGGAAACCTCGATGAGTTGTAAACCGGCGCAGAATAGCAAATTCAGAAGAGAAATAAAAAAAGGGAGCACTGTATAAACAGTGCTCCCGGTTCGTTTCGCAGCAATCCAGCTACATTGGTGCTCCCTGCTCGTCCGTGAAAACTTTTCCTGAGGTCTCCTGACCATGTTCATCCATAAACCAGTGCGTCCTGCTTTCACACCACCCCGATGTGAAATTACCTGTCCTTAAGTCTATCCCGATCTTCCTGATCCACCGTTCATCATGAGCGGCTCACGTTCTCCATCCTGGAGGTGTCCTTTACGCAATCCTGCGTTATCCTGTGCTTCATCCTGAAGCCTGTCCTTGCTGCGCCTTCCCGGCGGGTCCTGCAGAAGCGTCATCATCCTGATGTTCACTTCATTTCGCGACTTCCTGTCGACGTACATAGGATCCCTGATTCCGCCTCGTCTTACAAGCCTTCATACGACAATCTCTTAAGATTAGTCACCACTGAAAAAGACGATATAAAACCTAACCAACTGAATTTAATTGGTTTATTAAAAATTAAATAGTTGAAAAATGACTTAAATGATGACGATCTCTTACAGGTCTTGTAAGAGATCTCTCACAAATGGACAGGCACAATGGGTTACAGAACCGGCTCAAGCTGGTTAAGAAAACTCGCAAGGGAGGGAGCAAGGGTCGTACGCTTGCGCGTGCCGAGCGTCTCTTTGAGGACTTCACCGCTCAGGTTACAAACGGAGATAACTTCCAGCTCGCTGTCCAGAGTGGCGATAAACAGCGTCGGCGACAGCTTCAGGCGTTTTTGCACCACCAGATGACCAATCAGATTTTCCTGCATACGCTGGAAGTCATCCGGACTCCAGGTTTGCAGCAGGGTCATCGTTTCACCGGCCAAGCGCGCCTGCATATCGCCGGCAAACTGGGTGGTATAATAACTATGAGCTGGCGGTTGTACCACAATATCTAAGGCCCTTTCAACCGCGCTGATATTGGCGGCGAGTGAAAAGGGCTGCGGTTGCCAGAAAACGGCGTCGGCGTCCGTCGAGCTGATGCAGGGCGACGGGATGCCGTAAAGCTCTTCGCTGCGCGGCAGGCTTGCGCGCTGCTGCTGCCAGGCGTCGCAATAACGTTGGGTAAATGCTTGCAGCGCTTCTGCGGTCTGATTGTCCACCGGTTTCTCTCTTCACGTTAGCCAGGATACACTTAGCAAATAGTGTACCCGCTTTACTATGGTGAAACATGTCTTCTTATGAGAATCATCAGGCTCTGGCTGGCCTGACGCTCGGTAAATCAACCGATTACCGTGATACCTACGACGCATCCCTGCTGCAGGGCGTGCCGCGCAGCCTGAACCGCGATCCGCTGGGCCTCCACGCCGACAGCCTGCCCTTCCACGGCGGCGATATCTGGACGCTGTACGAACTCTCCTGGCTGAATGCAAAAGGCCTGCCGCAGGTGGCGGTGGGCCACATCGAGCTGAGCGATACCAGCGTGAACCTGGTGGAATCCAAGAGCTTTAAGCTCTATCTCAACAGCTTTAACCAGACCCGCTTTGCCGACTGGCAGGAGGTGCAGGCGACCCTGGCGCGCGACCTTAGCGCCTGCGCCCAGGGCGAGGTCACGGTTGCGCTCTATCGCCTTGACGAACTCGAAGGCCAGCCGGTGGCCCATCTGCACGGCACCTGCATCGACGATCAGGATATCGAGATTGATAACTATGAATTCAGCACCGACTACCTGCTGGGCGCCGCCGGCGACAACATCGTCGAAGAGACGCTGGTGAGCCATCTGCTTAAATCCAACTGCCTGATCACCCATCAGCCGGACTGGGGTTCGGTGCAAATCCAGTATCGTGGGCCAAAAATCGATCGCGAAAAGCTGCTGCGCTACCTGGTCTCGTTCCGTCATCACAACGAGTTTCACGAGCAGTGCGTCGAGCGGATCTTCAACGACCTCCTGCGCTTCTGCCGGCCGCAATCGCTCTCCGTCTACGCCCGCTATACCCGCCGCGGCGGCCTCGACATCAACCCGTGGCGCAGCAACGCGGACTTTGTTCCGGCTATCGCTCGCCTGGCGCGCCAGTAGTAAAGAATTTTCACAACTTTGCGTGCGTTCACGCGTACGCAAGGTTGTGGAAACGCCGCAGGCAAGGCTATTGTAATCACAGGAAGACGATAATCGTCCTGTTAAGGAGTTCACTTGATTACACATGTTAGCCCGCTTGGTTCAATGGATATGCTGTCACAGCTGGAAGTGGATATGCTTAAACGCACCGCCAGCAGCGACCTGTATCAGCTCTTTCGCAACTGTTCGCTTGCCGTGCTCAACTCGGGGAGCCTGACCGATAACAGCAAAGAGCTACTGTCTCGTTTTGAAAACTTCGATATTAACGTGCTGCGTCGCGAACGCGGCGTGAAGCTGGAACTGATCAACCCGCCGGAAGAGGCGTTCGTTGACGGGCGTATTATCCGTTCCCTGCAGGCCAACCTGTTTGCCGTGCTGCGCGACATCCTGTTCGTTTACGGGCAGATTCATAATACCGTTCGTCTCCCGAACCTCGACCTCGAAAGTTCGGTGCATATCACCAACCTGGTATTCTCGATTCTGCGTAACGCCCGCGCCCTGCACGTCGGCGAAGCGCCAAATATGATCGTCTGCTGGGGCGGCCACTCGATCAATGAGACCGAATATCTCTACGCCCGCCGCGTCGGGACCCAGCTCGGCCTGCGCGAGCTGAATATCTGCACCGGCTGCGGCCCGGGCGCGATGGAAGCGCCGATGAAAGGCGCCGCGGTTGGCCATGCCCAGCAGCGCTACAAAGACAGCCGCTTTATCGGCATGACCGAACCTTCTATTATAGCCGCCGAGCCGCCGAACCCGCTGGTGAACGAACTGATCATCATGCCGGACATCGAAAAACGCCTTGAGGCGTTCGTGCGCATCGCCCACGGTATCATCATCTTCCCGGGCGGGGTGGGGACGGCGGAAGAGCTGCTCTATCTGCTGGGCATTCTGATGCACCCGGCCAACAAGGCGCAGGTACTGCCGCTGATCCTTACCGGGCCAAAAGAGAGCGCGAACTATTTCCGCGTGCTGGATGAGTTCATCGTCCACACTATGGGCGAATCGGCGCGCCGCCACTACCGGATTATCATTGACGACGCCAGCGAAGTTGCGCGTCAGCTGAAGAAAGCAATGCCGCTGGTGAAAGAGAGCCGCCGGGAAACCGACGACGCCTACAGCTTTAACTGGTCGATTCGTATTTCGCCGGACCTGCAGATGCCGTTCGATCCGACGCACGAAAACATGGCCAACCTCAAGCTCTACCCGGACCAGCCGGTAGAAGTGCTGGCCGCGGATCTCCGCCGCGCCTTCTCCGGGATCGTCGCCGGGAACGTCAAAGAGGTCGGCATCCAGGCGATTGAAAAATTCGGCCCTTATAAGCTGCACGGCGATGCGGAGATCATGCGCCGCATGGACGATCTGCTGCAGGGCTTCGTCGCCCAGCACCGCATGAAGCTGCCGGGCGGCAGCGCCTATATTCCTTGCTATGAAATAGGCTCCTGAGCCCTGTTGTAACCCTTCCCGGGCGGCGGCTGACGTCCTGCCCGGGCAGCCCAACCCGAACTCCAGCACTCCAGCACTCCAGCACTCCAGCACTCCAGCACGATAATCTGCCTACCCACCGGCTTCGCCGCGCGCCCTGTCAGAAATCTATTTCCTTTGTGAATGTTTTGTAGCTTTTTACAAAGCCAATCGTTTGCCTTTCCAAAAACAGCAACAAATATCACCACAAAAAAGACATTTGAGAGCTAAAACATCGAGAACATCTCATTTTTACAGCAAAAACCTCGTTATTACGCCGTCATGCTTTTATCTCATATGCTGCGAATGATAGCCTTCGCGCCACAAATATCTGGCTGAACATCAGAAACAGACTGTTGGACTAAAAATACCCACCTTGAAAGTGGATTATTGCAATTGAGATCGAGATCACTGATAGATTTCCAATATGAATGTATCTTTCCGCCCCACTTGTTACGGAGAAAATCACTAAAAAACCGTAAACAAACGAATTTTATATTACTTAATTGATTTTATTTATTATTTTTTGTTGCTTCCTCCAGGAGATACAGATGGAAACCACGCAAACCAGCACTGTCGTTTCGGGCGCAACCCGCAGCGGATGGCGCAAAACGGATACCATGTGGATGCTGGGCCTGTACGGCACGGCTATCGGCGCGGGCGTTTTGTTCCTGCCGATCAACGCCGGGGTCGGCGGCCTTATCCCCCTGATCATCATGGCTATTCTGGCTTTCCCGATGACTTTCTTTGCCCACCGCGGGATGACCCGTTTTGTGCTTTCCGGTAAGAATCCGGGCGAGGACATCACCGAAGTCGTCGAAGAACACTTTGGCGTTGGCGCCGGTAAGCTGATTACCCTGCTCTACTTCTTTGCTATCTACCCGATCCTGCTGGTTTATAGCGTCGCGATTACCAATACCGTCGAGAGCTTTATGCTGCACCAGCTGCACATGACGCCGCCGCCGCGCGCGATCCTCTCGCTGATCCTGATCGTCGGGATGATGACCATCGTGCGCTTCGGTGAGCAGATGATCGTTAAAGCGATGAGCGTGCTGGTGTTCCCGTTCGTGGTCGCCCTGATGATTCTGGCGCTGTATCTGATCCCTGAGTGGAACGGCGCGGCGCTGGAAACGCTCTCCCTGAGCAGCGCAACCTCTACCGGCAACGGCCTGTGGATGACCCTGTGGCTGGCGATTCCGGTCATGGTCTTCTCCTTTAACCACTCACCGATCATCTCCTCCTTCGCCGTGGCGAAGCGTGAAGAGTACGGCCAGGGCGCTGAGAAAAAATGCTCCAGCATCCTCGCCCGCGCGCACATCATGATGGTGATTACCGTTATGTTCTTCGTCTTCAGCTGCGTACTGAGCCTCTCCCCGACGGACCTGGCGGCGGCAAAAGATCAGAACATCTCGATTCTCTCTTACCTGGCGAACCACTTTAACGCCCCGCTGATTGCCTGGATGGCGCCGATCATTGCGATGATTGCCATCACCAAATCCTTCCTCGGCCACTATCTTGGCGCCCGTGAAGGCTTTAACGGCATGGTGATTAAATCCCTGCGCGGTAAAGGTAAATCCATCGAAATCAATAAGCTGAACAAAATCACCGCGCTGTTCATGCTGGTCACCACCTGGATTGTGGCGACGCTGAACCCGAGCATTCTCGGTATGATCGAAACCCTAGGCGGCCCGATTATCGCGATGATTCTGTTCCTGATGCCGATGTACGCGATTCAGAAAGTCCCGGCGATGCGCAAATACAGCGGCCACGTCAGCAACGTCTTCGTGGTGCTTATGGGCCTGATTGCTATCTCCGCAATTTTCTACTCTCTGTTCAGCTAATCTCCCCCTCGCGCCGCCCGCCGGCGGCGCGCTTTCCGACAGCTCTGGATGTGCATCATGATCAGCGTATTCGATATCTTTAAAATCGGCATTGGCCCTTCCAGCTCCCACACAGTGGGGCCAATGAAAGCGGGCAAACAATTCACCGACGACCTTATCGCGCGCGGGCTGCTTGCCAACGTCACCACCGTCATCGTCGACGTATACGGTTCCCTTTCCCTGACCGGCAAAGGCCACCACACCGACATTGCGATTATTATGGGCCTGGCGGGCAACATGCCCGATAGCGTCGACATTGACGCCATTCCGGCGTTTATTCAGGACGTCAACACCCACGGGCGCCTGATGCTGGCAAACGGCCAGCAGGAGGTCGACTTCCCGGTTGACCGCTGCATGAATTTTCATGCTGACAACCTGTCGCTGCATGAAAACGGCATGCGCATTACCGCCCTCGGCGGCGACAAAGTGCTCTATAGCCAGACCTACTACTCCATCGGCGGCGGTTTTATCGTCGACGAACAGCACTTCGGCCAGAGCAACGAAGCTCCGGTCTCGGTACCTTATCCCTACCAAAATGCGGCTGATTTACAGCGGCACTGCCGCGAAAGCGGGCTCTCGCTTTCCGGCCTGATGATGCAAAACGAGCTGGCGCTGCACAGCAAAGAAGAGCTGGAGCAGCACTTTGCCGCCGTCTGGGAAGTGATGAGCGGCGGTATCGAACGCGGCATCAGCACCGAAGGGGTTCTGCCGGGCAAGCTGCGGGTCCCGCGCCGCGCCGCCGCGTTACGCCGGATGCTGGTCAGCCAGGACAATACCAACAGCGATCCGATGGCGGTCGTTGACTGGATCAATATGTTCGCCCTGGCGGTGAACGAAGAGAACGCCGCCGGCGGCCGCGTGGTCACCGCGCCGACCAACGGCGCCTGCGGGATCGTGCCTGCGGTACTGGCCTACTACGATAAGTTTATCCGCAAGGTTAACGCCAACTCGCTGGCGCGCTACCTGCTGGTGACCAGCGCAATTGGCTCGCTGTATAAGATGAACGCCTCGATTTCCGGCGCCGAAGTGGGCTGCCAGGGCGAGGTCGGCGTGGCCTGTTCGATGGCGGCGGCCGGCTTAACCGAGCTGCTGGGCGGCAGCCCGGGCCAGGTGTGCATCGCCGCGGAAATCGGTATGGAGCACAACCTGGGTCTGACCTGCGACCCGGTTGCCGGCCAGGTTCAGGTGCCGTGCATCGAGCGTAACGCCATCGCCTCGGTGAAGGCCGTCAACGCCGCCCGGATGGCGCTGCGCCGCACCAGCGAACCGCGCGTGTGCCTCGATAAGGTTATCGAGACGATGTACGAAACCGGCAAGGATATGAACGCCAAGTACCGTGAAACGTCGCGCGGTGGCCTGGCGATGAAAATCGTGACCTGCGATTAAGCCCTCTCCGGCCCGGCAGCCGCGCCTGCCGGGCACTCTCCCGCACTCCCCGCCGCGCCAACCGCTACTTTTGTTATATAGACTAAGATTTAGTTATTTATTGGTTATAAGGGCAATTTGTTACCTTACGGTTAACCGCTACAGGAGAACAAATCATGTCCAAAAGGTTCCATCTGGCCCTGCTGCCGCTGGTGCTCGGCCTCTCTGCTTCCGCGCTGGCACAGGCGCCGGAAACCGTTAACATCGGCTATCAAAAAGCCAATATTTTCGCCCTGCTGAAATATCGCGGAACCCTCGATGAGACCTTCAAAAAACAGGGGATCGCCGTGCGCTGGATAGAGTTTCCTGCCGGTCCGCAGATGCTGGAAGGGCTGAACGTCGGCAGTATCGACCTGGCGGCCACCGGCGACGCTCCGCCGGCATTCGCTCAGGCGGCGCGGGCGGATCTGGTTTATCTCGCCCACTCCCCGGCGAACCCCAAAACCGAAGCCATCGTGGTGCCGGAAAACTCGACGATCCACAACGTGGCCGACCTGAAAGGCAAGCGCGTGGGGCTGAATAAAGGCTCTGACGTCAACTACCTGCTGGTGGCCGCGCTGGAAAAAGCCGGACTGAGCTATAAAGATATCACGCCGGTCTATCTGCCTCCGGCCGATGCCCGCGCCGCCTTCCAGCGCGGCGCCATTGATGCCTGGGTTATCTGGGACCCGTACCTTGCCGAAGTCGAAACCAACGCCAGGGCGCGGCAGATCCGCAACGCTGAAGGGCTGGTGCCGCACTACACCTTCTATCTCGCCAGCCGCAAATTTGCCGAAAACCACCCGGATACGGCAAAACAGGTGGTGGATGAGTTACGCCAGCTCAGCGACTGGGCTAACGCTCATCAGGATGACGCCGCCGGAATTTTGGCGACCTCAACCGGGCTGGATAAGGCAATCTGGCTGAAAGCGCTCGCTCGCCTGCCCTACGGCGCCGAACGCATGACGCCTGCGGTCTATAACGAACAGCAGGCGCTGGCGGATACCTTCACCCGCGTTGGCCTGCTGCCGGTCAAAGTGGACGTGCGCAGCGCCACCTGGTCGCAGGATAAATAGTGATTAACGGCGACGGTTTTCCCCGCCGCCCCCTCCTTACCCCTGCGTTTTCTCGCCGTTGCCTATCTGCCAGATAAAGGTCGGCGCTTCGCCGTTGACCAGCCAGTTGCCGATATTGCGCGCTTTATAGATAACCGGATTATGCGACGCCACCGTGCGCGCGTTGCGCCAGTGGCGATCGAGCGCTTTGCCTACCCGGGTGTCCGACGCGCCGAGGGCGTTAAACAGCTCGGTCGCCGCGCGCGGTATCCAGTCGCTGGCAATCACCTGCGCCTGCGCCGCTTCAACCTCCGCCAGACGATTACGCTGCGCAATCAGCGCCTCGTCGCCGCTGGCGTGAACGATATAGGCCTGCTGTAAAGACTCCGCCGCCTGCAGCACCGCCGCGCGGGTCGCCCACGCCCAGCTGCTGATTTGCCCTACCACCTGCAGCACCTGAGGATCGTCGCGCGGCACGGCGGCATTGCCGTGGCTGTACATACGGGAGCGTTTTTTCACCCCTTCGGCGGCATCGCGTTCTACCGCCAGGCCGATACCCGCCAGCGTCGCCAGTAAGATATGCTGATAGAAGGCGGTCTGGTAGCGAAAGCGCTCGGCAAAATCGTAGACATGTTCCTGCTCAACCTGCGCCTGCCGGAAGCGGGTGGTGCCGCTGCCGGTCAGACGCTGGCCAAAGCCGTCCCAGTCGTCCTCTCGCTCCACCCCGCTTTGCCTGGTACTGACCAGCGCTATCACATCGCCGTTGTTGTCGCTGCGGCGGGCAAAGACGTCAATCCAGTCGGCGTACAGCGTCCCGGTGCTGTAAAACTTCTCGCCGCTTAGCCGCCAGCCGTGCTCGTCCGGCGTCACCTGAGTATTCACCTCCCCAAGCTTTACCGCCCCCGTTTCGGTCCAGCCGCTGCCCACCAGCTCCCCGTCGCGAAAACGCTGGAACCAACGATCGCGCTGCGCAGAATCGGGCTGATTCAGACGATCCTCAACAAAGGCAAAATGAGCGCGCAGCGCCTGCGGCAGGTTTGAATCAGCCTCGGCCAGCTCAATCAGCAGGGCAATCAGCTGCGGCAGCGACGCGCCCCAGCCGCCCTTTTCCCGCGGAATGCGCAGCGTGCCGAATCCCGCCTCCTTCAGCCAGCGAATCGGCTCCTCGGGCAGAATACGCTGCTGCTCGCGGCTGGCCGCCCCTTGCGCAATGCGCGAGAAAATCGGCCGAAAGGCCGCCGCCAGCTGTTCGTAATCGGTACCGGTAGAAAGTAGTGTCATCATCTGTTCCTTAATGGTGGCTGTCGTCAATGTCGTGACGCGTCGGCTCGTGGCGAACCGCAAGCAGGAAGAAGATCGGAATCAGGGCGGCCAGCGATACCACCCAGAACATTTGCGTGCCGAGGGAGGCCTGCAGCAGCGGCAGCACGAACAGCGCCAGCGCGCTGCCGATCCCGGAGAGCGCCCGGCTGAAGCCGACGCCGGTGGCGCGAATCGAGGTTGGATAGGAGAGCGCCGGATAGATCATCAGCTGCGCGCCGGGGCCAAAGCCCTCGGCAAACAGCCACAGCCCAAGCATCGCAATCGCCAGCACCACGCCGACGGTGGCCTGCGGCTGACCCACCAGAGCAAGCACAATCAGGGCGATAAACTGCAGCGCGAAGCCGGCAATCGCCACGTGGCGCGACGGATATTTCCACGCCAGATGCATTCCCAGCAGCCCGCCGGTAAAGGCAAACAGCGCGTTCAGCCCCAGCGAAGCGGAGATGGTTTCAAACACGCCGGCCCCGAGAAACTGCGCGAGGATCGACGGCAGGAAAAAGGCGATGGCGGTGTACTCAAAGGAGATACAGATATTCATCACCCCGGCAACGATGGTGCGCTCGCGGTACGGCTTTTCAAACAGCACGCGGAAGCTCACCTTCGGCGGCGGCGCGGGGCGTTCAGCCGGCGCTTCATGGGCGGCAATGCCGTAAGAGTCGCGCAGAATGCGCACCGCCGAGGCCAGGTCTCCCTGGTTTGCCGCCCACAGCGGCGATTCATTCATAAATTTTCTGCGCACGGCGATAATCAGCAGCGCCGGAACCGCGCCAAACAGCAGCGAGGCGCGCCACAGCCAGTCGAGATGCTCCTTTGGCAGCAGAAAATAGAGGCCGAAGATAATCAGAAAACAGACCGTCGAGGCGGCGTACCACATCGGGCACCAGGCGGCGAGGCGCGAGGCCTTGTTGCCTTTGCCGGTAAAACGGGAGAATTCAGCGAGGTAGGACATGGCGACCGGCAGATCGATACCGACGCCGATGCCCATCAGGAAACGGGCGCCGATCAGCACCCAGACGTTGGGCGCCAGCCCCGCGGCGATAGCCGAGACGACAAAAAACAGCATATCGGCCATAAACACCGAATAGCGGCCATATTTATCCGTCAGCCAGCCGCCGATCAGGTTGCCAAAAATGGTGCCGACCATAATGGATGAGGTGACCAGGCCGGTCAGCAGCGGCGAGAGCTGGAATTCACGCACCACGTCGTCGATGCCGTAGGAGAGCGTGGTTAAATCATAGGCGTCAAGGAAGACGCCGCCGAGAGCGAGGAAGACAATCATCCGCGCATATTTAGCCTGATCCTTGCCCGAATTAATTAGCCGCGCCACATCCCCGACGCTACTCACCGGCGCGGAGGCCACACCGGGATTATCAACAGACAGCGTACTCATGTTTTCACCTTATTATGTTGTGCAGACGATCGCAGTTATAGGCCGACCGCTGATAAAGTGGAACCAACAAATACGCATATAAAAATCAATATATTCAATAAGTTAATTGAATAAAACGGCAAAATCAGGACGAGCTTTCGCCCGTCCTGCGAGATCGCTCATCAGCGCAGATTATTCGGCGGAAACCGGCACCAGCACGTCTTTCACCAGCGGATCGTCGGTGGTTTTCAGCCAGGTCTGGATCCGCGGGTCGGAAAACGCCTGTTTTAATTTGACGATATTCTCCTGCGACAAATAAGGCGTCCCGATGACCAATTGCGAAGCGAAGGTGCGCGGCGCCGGCGGGAATAAAATGCCTCTGTCACGCGATACTTTTCCGGCATCAAACTGCGAGACATAGCCGATTGCCGCATCCACCGAATTGAGCGCCCGCGGCATGGTTAACAGGTCCAGCTCTTTGAAATTAAACTGATGCGGGTTGCCGACGATATTTTTCAGCTTCGCCGTGCGCGGCTCCACCGCCGGGTCGAGCGTAATCAGGCCGATGCGCTGCAGCAGCCACAGCGCCTGCCCCTGGTTGGCGCCATCATCCGGCACCACGATCGTCGCCCCATTCGGCAGATCCTTAACCGATTTATAGCGATCGGAGTAAATGCCAAAGGCCCACTGGAACACCGGCACCGTGGTGGAAAGCGCGAAGCCGTTAGCGTCCACCACCTGCTTCAGCCACCACTGATGCTGATAGATGGTTCCGGCGTACTCCCCCTGCGCCACCGCGCGATCCGCCTGCACCGGATCCTGTACCCCCACCGCCTCCAGCTTGAGGCCGTAATCCGGCGCGATATGCTCGCCGATGTACTCGATGATCCGCTGCTCGCCGGCCATCGCCGGTTCATAATGAATTTTCAGGGTGGTGCCGAACACCACCTGCTGCGACCGGGCCTCTCCCCGCCACCACCAGAAGGCGACGGCCAGCGCCACAATCACTACCAGCGCCGCCAGCCACGGCCAGCGGCGGGCCTTACGTAACTCAAACTGTTCTGTTGTCATGAAGAGATCCCCTGCGTGTGGCGAAGTTTGTTGACCAGACGGTCACCGAAAAATTGAATCAGCTGGATAGTGGCGATCAGCGCGATAATGGTGGCGATCATGATGTGATTGTCGAAGCGCTGGTAGCCGTACACCACCGCCAGATAGCCGATCCCTCCCGCGCCGATGGTGCCGGCAATGGCGGAATATTCGATCATCGACACCAGGTTGAGCGTCACCGCCGCCACCAGCGCGGGCAGGGCTTCACTCAGCTGGGCGCTGCGGATAATCTGCCAGCGCGAGCCGCCGCAGACGATCCCCACGGCGGTGACCTCCGCCGGCAGCTCGCGCAGCGCGTTTTCCACCAGCCGGCCGAAAAACGGCACCCCGGCGGCGATCATCGGCACCACGGCGGCAGGAATGCCGATCGTTGTCCCGGTGAGCCAGAAGGTGAAGGGAATAATCGCCGCCATCAGCACCAGAAACGGCAGGGAGCGCCCCATATTCACCACCCAGTTCAGCACCCGGTACAGCGCGGCGTGCGGGAACAGGCCCCGCGACGAAGCGTTGAATAGCACCACTCCGACCGCTCCGCCGAGGGTCACCACAAACAGCATCACAATGGCCACCATCAGCCAGGTTTCGCCGTAGGCGGGCAGCAGCAGCGTATGGATCTCGCTCCAGGGGGTATCCTGGCTGATTACCGAAGGTTTCATACCGCCTCCTTGAGTTCCGGCGCGCCGTCAAGCACCTCCGCCGCGATACCGAGCTGCGCCAGCAGCGCCAGCATCCGCGCCGCCGACAGACGCTCGCCCTGAAAGCGCACCCCCGCCTGCAGCCGCCCCGCCAGCCGGCCGTTGATCACCTCAACGTGGCCGCCGAGCAGGTCAATCTGCAGCGCAAACTGCTGGCTCAGGCGGCTGATCCAGTCGGTGGCCACCGGCACATCCCAGCGGTAGCTCAGGCGCAGCAGCAGATCGCTATGGGCCGCCACCGGAGAGAGCGGCAGCAGCTGCTGGCCCAGCAGAGAATCCGGGCGCGCCAGCAGCTCTTTCACCTCGCCGAACTGAAGGATCGCGCCGTCGCGAATTTCAGCGACCGCATCCGCCGCCGCGCGTACCGCGTCCATCTCGTGGGTAATCAGCACGATCGCCAGGCGATACTCATCGCGCAGGCGTTTAAGCAAATTGAGCACCGCGGCGGTGGCCTGCGGGTCCAGCCCGGAGGTGGCCTCGTCCGCCAGCAGCACCGAAGGACGCAGCGCCAGGGCGCGGGCGATGCCGATGCGCTGGCGCTGGCCGCCGGAGAGCTGGGCCGGCCAGGCGTCCGCTTTATCGCTCAGGCCGACGCTTTCCAGCAGTTCGCCGACCCGGGCTTTAACATCCCGCTCCACCACCCCGAGGTACTCCAGCGGCAGGGCGATATTTTGCCAGGCCGTTTTGCGGTTCAGCAGCGCCGAGGACTGGAAAACGGTGCCGATCGCCCGCCGCTCGCGGCGCAGCGCCTCGCCGCTGAGCAGCGACAAATCGTTGCCGTTAACCCGGATGCTGCCGCTGTCGGGGCGCTCCAGCAGGCTGATGCAGCGCGCAAGGGTCGATTTACCCGCGCCGCTTGGCCCCACCACCGCGGTGATGGAGCCGGTCGGCACCCGCAGCGACAGCCCTTTCAGCACCTCGCTGACCCGCCCCCCCGCCGTGCGGTAGCTTTTATGCAGGTCGTCTATCTCAATCATGTCACCTTCTCCCCCGCCCCGGCGTCGATGCGCACGCCGCGCCGGTAGCTGGCCCCCGGATGCGGGGCCACCAGGCGCGGCCCGGCGCCGAACAGTTTTTCGCGCAGCGTGCCTTCGCGGTACTCCTGCTTGAAGACGCCGCGCTTTTGCAGCTCGGGAATAAGCAGATCCACCACATCGCGGAAGGTTTCGTGGGTGACGGCGTAGGCGAGGTTAAAACCATCGACATCGGTCTCCTCGACCCACGACTGCAGCTCGTCGGCCACGGTTTCCGCGCTGCCGACGATCAGCGGGCCGAAGCCGCCAATCCCCACCCAGTCGGCCAGCGCCTGCACCGTCCACTGACGGTCCGGATCGGCGGTGGAAAAGGCCTCGACCGCCGACTGAATGGCGTTGGTATGCAGATATTTCAGCACCTGATCCGGCTGGTACTGGCCGAAGTCGATCCCGGTCCAGCCGGAGATCAGCGCCAGCGCCCCTTCATAGCTGACGTAGGATTTATACTCCTGCCATTTGGCCTGCGCCTCGCGGTCGGTTTCGCCGACGATCACCGTTTGCAGGTTAAAAATCAGGATGCTGCGCGGATCGCGTCCGGCCTCCGCGGCGCGGCGGCGAATGTCGGCCACGGTCTTTTTAAGCAGCGTTTTTGACGGCGCGGCGACAAACACGCACTCGGCGTGCCCGGCGGCAAACTGCTTCCCGCGGCTCGACGCCCCGGCCTGATAGAGCACCGGAGTGCGCTGCGGCGAGGGTTCGCAGAGGTGGATCCCCGGCACCGAGAAGAAGTTACCCTGATGGTTGATCGGATGGATTTTCTGCGGATCGCTGAAGATCCCCCGTTCGCGATCGCGCAGCACCGCGCCATCTTCCCAGCTGCCTTCCAGCAGCTTATAAACCACGTCGAGATACTCATCGGCGTAGTCGTAGCGCGCATCGTGATCGGTCTGCGCCTGATGACCAATGTTGCGCGCCCCGCTTTCCAGGTATGAGGTCACGATATTCCAGCCCACCCGGCCTTTGGTCAGATGGTCAAGGGTCGACAGGCGGCGGGCAAACGGATACGGATGCTCAAACGACAGCGATGCGGTCAGACCAAAGCCGAGGTGCTCCGTCACCAGCGCCATCGGGGTAATCAGCGCCAGCGGATCGTTCACCGGCACCTGCGTCGCCTGGCGAATGGCGGCATCGCCGTTGCCGTTCAGCACGTCGTAGATGCCCAGCACGTCGGCAATAAACAGGCCGTCGAACTTACCGCGCTCCAGCAGACGCGCGAGGTCAACCCAGTAGTCCAGATCCTTGTACTGCCATGAGCGATCGCGCGGATGGGTCCACAGCCCCGGCGACTGGTGGCCGACGCAGTTCATATCAAAAGCATTAAGACGAATTTCGCGTTGTGATGACATAGCACTTCTCCACGGTGCGTCCCGATCGAGGGGCGCACGCTTAATCATGAATAACGAAAGAACTCTCGATCCCCAGTGTCGCCAGCGCTTCGGCGGCGACCGCGGCGGCATGGTCGGCGACCTGCGGCAGACCCATCAGCTCGCCAAAACGTCCGCGGGCCGCCGGGCCGGAAATTAGTACCTTTGGCGTCACCACGCCCTCGCGGCCAATCGCCCGGGAGCGCGAGTCGACGTCGAGCCCGAGCCCGAGCGCGTCGGCGCGGATCAGCCCCTCATGCGCCAGGTCGCGCAGCAGCGGCTGGCTGTCGATCAGGCCGCCGTGCGCGGGGCCGGTGGTCAGAATCAGGCGATCGACGGTCAGCGATTGAGGGTCGCCGTGGCGCGGACTCAGGGTCAGGGTCAGCCGGCTGGCATCGCCCTCCAGCGCCGTCAGCCTTGCCGCCTGCACCTTCAGGCTGCCGTCGCGCTGCCGTTGGCTAAGCACATCGGCGACCTGCGGGGCGATGCGGTAGCGATGCACATCCCAGTAGCTGCGCAGATGGCGCAGGAAGCGCTGGCGGTCGGCAAAGGTCAGCCCCTGCCAGATGCTCTGCCCCTGGTTACGCACCGCGTCCAGCACCACCTGCCACGGCTGCCCCAGCTCCGCGGCGCGACGGACATCTTCCCGCACCCGCCGCAGCCGCTGACGCAGCGTGCCCTGGCGATAGTCGCCGGGCCACGGCTCGGCAGCGCCGCTGATGTTTCCTCTGGGCAGCAGGCCGTGCCGCGAAAATGCCGTCACCGGACCGCGATGTCCGAGCCGCGACAGGGTAGCGATGGTGTCGGCCATCGTCAGACCGGTACCCATCACCGCCACCCGCGCATCCGGCGCAATGTCGGCAAGCGCGTCCGCACGCCACGGATTGGCAATCAGCGCAGGATGGTCGTGGAAAGGGGCCGCCAGGCGCGGCAGCGCCGGCGGCGGATGGCTCACCGCGAGGATCAGCAGATCGCTTTTCAGCAGCCGGCCGCTGGCGGTGGTGACGCCGCGCGGGTCATAGGCCAGCGCCTGCTCACGCAGGTGAACCAGCCGTCCCGCGCTCGCCCGCAGCGCATCGGTAAAGCGCTGGCTGACGTAGCGGCCAAACTGGCCGCGCTGCGGATAGAGCGCGCCGTCCTCACGCCGCGCCTGCGGGTCGTCGGCAAATGCCGGCTGGCCGCGATACCAGCGGTCGAAAGCGCCCTCCTCCTCGCCCGCCAGCTGCATCCGCGCGGCGGGGACGTTGATGCGATGGGAGGGCTCGGCGGTGGAGTAGGCCACCCCCGCGCCGGGCACGGCGCGAGGCTCCAGCAGCGTCACCCGCAGCCCGTGCGGGGCCAGGCGCAGAAGCTCAATCGCCACGGCGGCGCCGCTGAACCCGCCGCCGATAATGACCACCTGCGGTTCAGCGCTCATCGGCAATCCCCCTCTGGAGGCAGAAAAGCATGTCCACCTCCCGCTCAGCTGGCGCTGACCTGTTTAACCGGCCGCTTATCGCCGCCGATGGTTTCGCCAAACGGGCCGGTATTCACGCCGCGCGCTTTGGGCAGGGCGTTGCCGGCAAGCGGCAGCAGCGGCATGACCAAATCGGCAAAGCGGTGGGCCTCTTCGAGGTGCGGATAGCCGGAGAAGATAAAGTTGGTGATGCCGAGGGCCTGATATTCGCGAATGCGGTCCGCGACCTGCTGCGGGCTGCCGACCAGCGCCGTACCCGCCCCGCCGCGCACGAGGCCAACGCCCGCCCACAGGTTCGGGGCGATGCGCAGGTTGTCGCGGGAGCCGTTATGCAGGGCGCTCATTCGCGCCTGGCCTGCGGAATCCATGCGGGCAAAGATCTTCTGCGCCTGGGCGATGGTGTCATCATCCAGATGGGCAATCAGACGGTCGGCGGCGGCCCAGGCCTCTTCTTCCGTTTCACGGACGATAACGTGCAGGCGAATGCCGTACTGCAGGGTGCGGCCGCGGGCGGCGGCGCGCTCGCGCACGATGGCCAGCTTCTCCGCCACCAGCTCAGGCGGTTCTCCCCAGGTCAGATAGCTATCGATTTGCCCGGCGGCAACGTCAATGGCCTCCTCTGAAGAGCCGCCGAAATAGAGCGGCGGGCCGTTTTCCTGCACCGGCGGGAAGAGAACTTCCGCCCCCTCAACCTGAATATGCTCGCCGTGATAATCCACCTTTTCGCCTTTCAGCAGGCGCGAGTAAACGTCAAGAAATTCACGGGTAACCTGATAGCGCTGGCTATGGTCGAGGAAAATCCCGTCGCCCTTGTTCTCCACCGGATCGCCGCCGGTTACCACGTTGATCAGCAGCCGGCCTTCCGACAGGCGGTCGAGGGTCGCCGCCATGCGCGCCGCCAGCGTCGGCGGCTGCAGTCCCGGACGCACCGCAACCAGATAGCGCAGGCGGCGGGTTAACGGCGCCAGCGCCGAGGCGACCAGCCAGGAGTCTTCGCAGCTTTTGCCGGTAGGGATCAGCACGCCGTAGTAGCCAAGGCTGTCGGCGGCCAGAGCAACCTGTTGTAAGTACGCTAAATCAACGGGGCGTCCGCCTTCGGTGGTGCCCAGATAGCGGCCGTCGCCGTGGGTGGGTAAGAACCAAAACACGTTGATCTTATCGCTAGCTTTCTGCGTCATTATCCATTTCCTATATAACCATATTCGATATTCATCGAAGAGTTGTTTTAATTTGGTTATATGAGTGTTAGCGATAATCGTGCCAATGCGGACAGGAAAATTAAGACAACAAAATCAAATAATTAATAAAATTCTGCGCCCACCAGGCTGTTGCAAATGCGCCAGCAGATGGGGCGAGGCTGCCGCTTTTGCAACAAAACCACAGAGTTTGCCCGTGTTTACCGCCGCCGACAGAGGATAAGTTCAAGGCGTTATTTAGCGGAGGACTACCATGCTCAATCCTGAACCCCCAGCCGATACCCCGGTGCTGATCGATCCGGCGTCAAAAGCCTTTCAGAACCTGTTGGATAAACTGGCGCCCACGGAGGCCACCGTGCTGATCGTCGGTGAAACCGGCACCGGTAAAGAGGTGGTCGCCCGCTACCTGCATCACCACAGCAGCCGCCGCCAGCAGCCTTTTCTCGCCGTGAACTGCGGTGCGCTCACCGAGAGCCTGGCGGAAGCGGAGCTCTTCGGTCACGAAAAGGGGGCGTTTACCGGCGCGGTGCAGGGGCATCCCGGCTGGTTTGAGGCCGCCGAGGGCGGCACGCTGCTGCTCGATGAGATTGGCGAATTAAGCCTGCCGCTGCAGGTGAAGCTGCTGCGCGTGCTGCAGGAGCGCGAGATTACCCGCGTCGGCTCGCGCAAGGCGATTAAAGTCAACGTGCGGGTCATTGCCGCCACCCACGTAGATTTGGCGCAGGCGATCCGCGAGCGCCGCTTCCGCGAAGACCTCTATTACCGCCTGAATATCGCCATCGTCCCGCTGCCGCCGCTGCGCCAGCGCCGCCAGGATATTCCGCTGCTGGCCAATCATTTCTTATCGCTCTACGCCCGTCGGCTGGGGCGCCCAACCCGCTATCTGGCGCCTGAGGCGTTAGCCCGGCTGATGGACTACCCGTGGCCCGGCAATATCCGCGAGCTTGAAAACACGCTGCATAACGCGGTTCTGCTCAGCAAAGAGGAGGAGATTACGCCCGCACAGCTGCGCCTGACCACGCTGCACGCCGCGCCGCTGACGGCAACGGATATTGAGCTGGACGACTTTATCCACCAGCAGCTCGCCCAGCCCGGCGACGCGCTGTGGGAGCGCATGACCGGCGCGCTGATCCGCGGCGCTATGGCCCATTGCGACGACAATCAAAGCCAGGCGGCCGCGCTGCTGGGGATCAGTCGCCACACCCTGCGTACCCAGCTGGCCAACATCGGCATGATTAAAAGCCGCCGCCGGGTGGAATCGGCTCCGCGCCGGTTAGCCGAAACCGCGTCCGTAGACCGCGAGCTGCGCATCGGCTATCAGCGCTTCGGCAACCTCGGCATTTTAAAGGCCCGGCAGAGCCTCGAGAGCGCCTTCTCCAGCCTTGGCGTCAGCGTGCTGTGGAGCGAATTCCCCGCCGGGCCGCAGCTGCTGCACGCCCTTGCCTGCAATGAGATCGATTTTGGCACCACCGGCGAAGCGCCGCCGGTCTTTGCTCAGGCCAGCAACGCCGAGCTGGTGTACGTCGCGTGGGAGCCGCCGGCGCCGCAAAGCGTGGCGATGGTGGTGCCGCAGCATAGCGATATCCGCGCCCTCAGCGATCTGCGCGGCAAGCGTATTGCGCTGAATAAGGGCTCAAACGTGCACTGGCTGCTGCTGCAGATTCTGGAAGAGGCCGGGCTGAGCCTGAATGACGTGAAGGTGGTCTACATCCCGCCGAAGTACCCTCTCACCGCCAGCGATTATCTGGCGGTCGACGCGTGGATGATGTGGGACCCGCTGCTCAGCGACGCCGAACATACCGGAGAGCTGCGGGTGGTCGCCAGCGGCGAGGGCCGGGTACACAACCATCAGTTCTATCTCTCGCGCCGCGATTACGTCAATCGCAACGGCGACATCATGCAGCGCCTGCTGCACGAGCTGACGCAAACCGGGCAGTTTATCGACCGCCGGCGCGAGGAGGCCGCCGGCCTGCTTGCCGCCGAATTAGGCATTAACGTCGATTCGCTGGCCCTCGCCCTCGCGCGGCGCAGCCATCGCCCACGGATGATGGATCTTAAGGTCATCCGCGCGCAGCAGACCATCGCCGACCGCTTTTATGCCCTCGGACTGATCGGCAAACCGGTTTCCGTGCGCGAAGCCGTTTGGTACGGGGAAGCGGCCCATAGCGACCTGGGCCTGCTGCTGCACGCGGATTAGGCCGCTTTACGAGGCGCGTTCCCGATTATCCCCGTGCCGATAGCCTCCTCCGCACGGCAATGATACCCTTACATTTCTGAGAACATTGGTCGGGCACGGCGCCCGGCCAGGCCGGCGGGCCGCTCATCCGCCGGGCTAAATGATAAGGAGAGACCTGTGGCCGTTCATCTGTTAATCGTCGACGCGCTCAATCTGATTCGCCGCATTCACGCGGTGCAGGGTTCGCCCTGCGTTGACACCTGCCTGCACGCGCTGGAGCAGCTGATCGTCCATAGTCAGCCAACGCACGCGGTGGCGGTATTTGATGATGACGATCGCGCCCACAGCTGGCGGCACCAGCGTCTGGCGGAATATAAAGCCGGCCGCGCGCCGATGCCGGAGACGCTGGAGGCCGAAATGCCCGCGCTCCGTGCGGCGTTTGAACAGCGCGGAATACGCTGCTGGGCCTTAGCGGGCAACGAAGCCGACGATCTCGCCGCCACCCTGGCGATGAAGGTGGCCCAGGCCGGGCACCAGGCCACCATCGTCTCCACGGATAAAGGCTACTGCCAGCTGCTTTCGCCCACGGTTCGCATCCGCGACTACTTCCAGAAGCGCTGGCTGGACGCCCCCTTTATTGCCAAAGAGTTTGGCGTGACCCCGCAGCAGCTGCCTGACTACTGGGGCCTGGCGGGCATTAGCAGCTCGAAGGTACCGGGCGTGGCGGGTATCGGCCCTAAAAGCGCCGCCCAGCTCTTAACTGAGTTTACCGATCTGGAGGGGATTTACGCCCGTCTCGACGAGGTCGCGGAGAAGTGGCGCAAGAAGCTGGAAGAGCATAAAGAGATGGCGTTCACCTGTCGTGAAATCGCCCGCCTGCAGACCGATTTACAGCTCGACGGCAACCTGCAGCAGCTGCGGCTGACGGCGTAGTCGGTGTCGCTGGCATAGTCGGTATAGCTGGCGGCCGAGGTTCAGCCAGAAAGGGCGATAGCCAGCATCGCCCTTGCCCCCCGGCAGCGTTTACCAGGCGGAGTGGTAAAGCTCGATAATCTCCGTCAGGCTGGCTTCCCGCGGGTTGCCGCCGGTGCAAACGTCGTCAAACGCCGCCTGCGCCAGCGCCGGAATATCCTCTTTACGTACCCCGACATCGCGCAGATGCGGCGGGATCCCCACGTCACGATTGAGTTTACACACCGCCTCTACCGCCGCCTGGCGTACCTCCTCTTCGCTTCTGCCTTCAACTTTCTCGCCCATAGCCCGGGCGATATCGGCAAACTTACCTCCGCAGTACGCGGCGTTATAGCGCATCACGTGAGGCAGCAGAATGGCGTTGGCCACGCCGTGCGGCGTGTTGTAAAACGCGCCTAAAGGATGCGCCATGCCGTGCACCAGCCCGAGGCCGACGTTGGAAAAACCCATCCCGGCAATATACTGCCCCAGCGCCATCGCCTCACCGGACCGGCTCTCGCCGGCCACCGAGCCGCGCAGCGCGCCGGCAATAATCTCTATCGCTTTCAGGTGCAGGGCGTCGGTTAACGCCCAGGCCGCCCGCGTAACGTAGCCTTCGATGGCATGGGTCAACGCGTCGACGCCGGTCGCGGCTTTCAGCGCCGGCGGCATCCCGTCCATCATATCGGCATCGATAAACGCCGCCTGGGGGATATCGTGCGGATCGACGCAGACAAATTTACGCCGCTTTTCCTCATCGGTGATCACGTAGTTGATCGTCACCTCCGCCGCGGTTCCGGCGGTGGTCGGAATGGCCATAATCGGCACGCTCGGGGCGCGGGTTGCCGATAGCCCTTCCAGGCTACGAACGTCGGCAAACTCAGGGTTAGCGCTGATAATCCCCACCGCCTTACAGGTATCCTGCGGCGAGCCGCCGCCAATGGCGATCAGGTAGTCCGCCCCGCTCTGCTGAAAAACCCGCAGCCCCTCCTGTACAACCGCAATCGTCGGATTCGGGATCACGGCGGAAAAGATCTCCCAGGCCAGACCGGCGGCATCCATCCTGTCGGTGACCTTGCTAACCGCGCCGCACTGAACCAGCGTCTTATCAGTGACAATCAGCGCCTTACGATAGCCGCGACGCTTCACTTCGTCGGATAATGCCGCTATCGCCCCTCGGCCAAACCACGCCGTTTCGTTCAAAATCATTCTGTTCGCCATTGCCCGTCTCCTGTTTGTCGTGCGGGATCACTCTTCGATACGTAGCCCATAGGTTTTGAATTTTTCCAGCACGATGGCTATCGCTTCGTCATCCAGTACCGGCACGGGATCGATAATCGCCAGCGTGCTGAGGTACAGCTGGGCCAGCACCTCCACCTCATGCGCCAGCCACAGCGCTTTTTCCAGACTCTCTTCACAGGCAATCAGCCCGTGATGCTGCAGCAGGGTCGCCTTGCGGTTTTTTAGCGCGACGGCCACATATTCGGAGAGCTCGCGCGTTCCGAAGGTGGCGTAGGGCGCGCAGGGGATGGAGTTGCCGCCGGCGGCGGCAATCATGTAGTGGATCGCCGGAATGGGCCGGTTAAGGATCGACACCGCGGTACAGTGCACCGCGTGGTTATGGACCACCGCCTGCGCGTCGGGGCGGGTCTGGTAGGCCGCCATATGAAAACGCCACTCGCTTGACGGCAGCTTGCCCTGCTCATGCTGGCCGTTGGCGTCAATCCATACGATGTGGGATTCGGTGAGCTTTTCGTACGGGATGCCCGTCGGCGTAATCAGCATGCCGCCTTCATAGCGCACGCTCACGTTGCCTGCGGTCCCCTGATTCAGCCCCAGCCGGGTCATTTCCAGGCAGGTATCAATAATCTGCCGCGCCAGCGTATTTCGTTCCATTCTTTACCTCTCTCAGCGTTTCAAAACAGACCAACAGAATCCTCACTTAACATCATCCCGGCTCTGTCGAATTAATTGGATATTTACTTACCATCATCATATTGAATAACCAGAATGGAATTGACATCAGCGTATTCTGTGACCGCCATCAATTAATCTCCGCGAATAAATAAAGCACCGGTTATTTTCACCGAAGAAAACTGCCCGTTATTATTTTTCTTTTTTAAAACGGGCATTCCCCTCCGCCTTTAACAATTGCCCGTTTGCGCCGCAATAAATTAAATCGGGCAGCGCCGCTGTGGCTTTTAAATTAAATAATCTCAAACGGTCATCGTTTTAGATAAATTAAAGTGATGCTAATCACATAAAGCCATAGTCTTCGGGCCAAATGTGACCGCCATCATATTAAAAGGCGTTGTTTATTTGAAAATGAATTCATGAGTTCATCCATGAGAGCATTTTATTCGCTGCCGCTTAATCGGAACTCACCTTGTTTTGCCGGCTGGAGAGAGTTGCCAGCCGCACTCTAAAGATGCTGGACACGCTTCTGAACTGATGAGGATGCTATGGGAAACACAACAATACAAACGCAGAGTTTTCGTGCGATAGATGTCGGCCAAAGTAAGCGCTATATTATTCCATTCGCCCTGCTGTGCTCGCTATTTTTCCTTTGGGCCGTTGCCAATAATTTAAATGACATTTTGCTGCCGCAATTCCAGCAGGCTTTTACCTTAACTAATTTTCAGGCCGGGCTGATTCAATCAGCATTTTATTTTGGCTACTTCGTCATTCCCGTTCCCGCCGGGATCCTGATGAAAAAGCTCAGCTATAAAGCCGGGATAATTACCGGGCTATTCCTTTACGCGTTCGGCGCCGCCTTATTCTGGCCAGCTGCGGAAATAATGAATTACACTTTATTCCTGATTGGCCTTTTTATTATTGCCGCCGGTCTGGGATGTCTTGAAACCGCCGCTAACCCTTTCGTTACGGTCCTTGGCCCGGAAAGCGGCGGTCATTTCCGCCTCAACCTGGCACAAACCTTTAACTCCTTTGGCGCCATTATTGCCGTCGTCTTTGGGCAAAGTCTTATTTTGTCTAACGTGCCGCATCAATCTCAGGAAGTGCTCGATAAAATGGCGCCCGAGCAGCTCAGCGCCTATAAGCACAGCCTGGTGTTATCGGTTCAGACGCCATATATGATTATCGTGGCGATCGTGCTGCTGGTTGCCGTGCTGATCGCGCTGACAAAGTTCCCTTCTCTGCAAAGCGACGACCACGGAGATAGCGCCCAGAGCTCTTTGACCGCCTCCTTCTCCAGGCTGGTGCGCATTCGCCACTGGCGCTGGGCGGTTCTGGCGCAGTTCTGCTACGTTGGCGCGCAAACGGCCTGCTGGAGCTATTTAATTCGCTATGCTATCGAAGAGATCCCCGGCATGACGCCCGGCTTCGCCGCGAACTACCTGACCGGCACTATGGTCTGCTTCTTCATCGGCCGCTTTAGCGGCACCTGGCTCATCAGCCGCTTTGCCCCGCATAAAGTGCTCGCCGCCTACGCCCTGCTGTCGATGGCGCTGTGCCTGATTTCCGCGCTCAGCGGCGGGCATATCGGCCTGCTGGCGCTAACCCTGTGCAGCGCGTTTATGTCGATTCAGTACCCCACCATTTTCTCTCTGGGGATCAAAAATCTGGGGCAGGACACCAAATACGGTTCGTCGTTTATCGTCATGACCATTATCGGCGGCGGGATCGTCACGCCGGTAATGGGATTTGTCAGCGATGCGGCGGGCAATATTCCGACCGCCGAACTGGTCCCGACGCTATGCTTCGCCATCATCTTTATTTTTGCCCGTTTCCGTTCACAAACGGCAACAAACTGAACATTTTCCGAATAACGTGAGGAGTCTGGAATGAAAAAAATCAGCTTACCGAAAATAGGCATTCGCCCGGTCATTGACGGACGTCGCATGGGCGTACGCGAATCGCTGGAAGAGCAAACCATGAATATGGCGCAGGCCACCGCCGCGCTGATCGGCGAGAAGCTTCGCCACGCCTGCGGCGCGCAGATCGAGTGCGTCATTGCGGATACCTGCATCGCCGGTATGGCGGAGTCGGCGGCCTGCGAAGAGAAATTTAGTCGCCACAACGTCGGCGTGACCATTACCGTCACCCCCTGCTGGTGCTACGGCAGCGAAACCATCGATATGGACCCGATGCGCCCGAAAGCCATCTGGGGCTTCAACGGCACCGAGCGTCCGGGAGCGGTCTATCTCGCCGCCGCGCTGGCCGCCCACAGCCAGAAGGGCATTCCGGCCTTCTCGATCTATGGTCACGACGTTCAGGACGCGGACGACAGCTCGATCCCTGCGGACGTCGAAGAAAAGCTGCTGCGCTTCGCCCGCGCCGGGCTGGCGGTTGCCGCCATGAAGGGCAAAAGCTACCTCTCCGTCGGCGGCGTATCCATGGGGATTGCCGGCTCCATCGTCGATCATAACTTCTTCGAATCCTGGCTAGGCATGAAGGTGCAGGCAGTCGATATGACCGAGCTGCGTCGGCGCATCGACCAGAAAATCTATGATGAGGTGGAGCTGGAAATGGCGCTGGCGTGGGCGGATAAAAACTTCCGCTACGGTGAGGATCAGAACGCCAGGCAGTACAAACGCAATGCGGAGCAGAGCCGGGCCGTCCTGAAAGAGAGCCTGCTGATGGCGATCTGTATCCGCGACATGATGCAGGGCAACGCGAAGCTGGCGGAGAAGGGCCTGGTAGAAGAGTCGCTGGGCTATAACGCCATTGCCGCCGGTTTTCAGGGCCAGCGCCACTGGACCGATCAATACCCGAACGGCGATACCGCCGAGGCGCTGCTGAACAGCTCGTTTGACTGGAACGGGGTGCGCGAGCCGCTGGTTGTCGCGACCGAAAATGACAGCCTTAACGGGGTGGCAATGCTGCTGGGCCATCAGCTCACCGGCACCGCCCAGGTATTTGCCGACGTCCGGACCTACTGGTCGCCGGATGCGGTCGAACGGGTGACGGGCCAGCCGCTTACCGGGCTGGCGGAACACGGCATTATCCACCTGATCAACTCCGGTTCCGCGGCGCTGGACGGCTCCTGTAAACAGCGCGATGCCGAGGGCAATCCGACCATGAAACCGCACTGGGAAATCTCGCAGCAGGAGGCCGACGCCTGCCTCGCGGCCACCGAGTGGTGCCCGGCGATCCACGAGTATTTCCGCGGCGGCGGCTTCTCCTCGCGCTTCCTCACCGAAGGCGGCGTCCCCTTTACCATGACCCGGGTGAACATCATTAAAGGCCTCGGGCCGGTCCTGCAAATCGCCGAAGGCTGGAGCGTCGAGCTGCCGAAAGAGATGCACGACCAGCTGGACGCTCGCACCAACTCCACCTGGCCAACCACCTGGTTTGTGCCGCGTCTGACCGGCAAGGGCCCGTTCTCCGACGTCTATTCGGTGATGGCGAACTGGGGGGCAAACCACGGCGTGCTGACCATTGGCCACGTCGGCGCGGACTTTATCACCCTCGCCTCCATGCTGCGTATTCCGGTCTGCATGCATAACGTGGAAGAGGCGAAAATCTATCGCCCTTCAACCTGGTCTGCGCACGGTATGGATACTGAAGGTCAGGACTACCGCGCCTGCCAGAACTATGGCCCGCTGTACAAACGTTAATACGTTTCCGCCCTTTCATCGCGAAAGGGCTTTTTTTGTTTCAGGAGCAATGATGAAACAAGACGTTATTCTGGTCCTCGACTGCGGGGCAACCAACGTCCGGGCCATCGCTGTCGATCGGCAGGGGAAGATTGTCGCCCGCGCATCGACCCCCAACGCCAGCGATGCCGCTGCGGAAAACGGCGCGTGGCACCAGTGGTCTCTCGAAGCGATCCTGCAGCGCTTCGCCAGCTGCTGTCAGACGCTCGCGGCGGAGCTCGCCGCCTGCCGCATTCGCGGTATTACGGTCACCACCTTTGGCGTGGACGGCGCGCTGGTCGATGAGCGCGGCGCCCTGCTCTACCCGACGATCAGCTGGAAATGCCCGCGCACCGCGGCGGTGATGCACGACATCGGTCGAATAATGCCGGCGCAGCGGCTGCAGGAAATCTCCGGCGTCGGGGCCTTCAGCTTCAATACCTTATATAAGCTGGTGTGGCTGAAAGAGAACCACCCGCAGCTGCTGGAAAAGGCGCATGCCTGGCTGTTTATCTCATCGCTTATCAACCACCGCTTAACCGGCGAATTCACCACCGATATCACTATGGCGGGTACCGGCCAGATGCTGGATATTCACCGGCGGGAGTTTAGCCCCGAGATCCTGCAGGCCGCGGGGATCCCGCGCCGGCTGTTCCCTACGCTGGTGGAAGCGGGAGAGAAGATCGGCACCCTCCAGCCCGATGCCGCCGCGCTGCTGCAGCTCCCCGCGGGGATACCGGTATTCTCCGCCGGGCACGATACGCAGTTTGCGCTGTTTGGCGCCGGAGCGCAGCAGAATGAACCGGTACTCTCGTCCGGCACCTGGGAAATTCTGATGGTGCGCAGCGCCGAGGTTAACACCCCGCTGCTGAGTCAGTACCCCGGCTCAACCTGCGAGCTGGACAGCCAGCCCGGACTGACCAACCCCGGGATGCAGTGGCTGGCGTCCGGCGTGCTGGAGTGGGTGCGCCAGCTGCTATGGACGCCGGAGACGCCGTGGCAAACGCTGATTGAGGAAGCGCGCCTCATTCCCGCCGGCGCCGAAGGCGTGAAGATGCAGTGCGATCTGCTGGCCTGTCAAGACGCAGGCTGGCAGGGCGTAACGCTGAATACCACCCGCGCGCACTTTTATCGCGCCGCGCTGGAGGGCTTAACCGCCCAGCTGCAGAGCCACCTGCGCACCCTGGAGAAAATCGGCGGCTTTAAGGCCAGCGAACTTCTGCTGGTGGGCGGCGGCAGCCGCAACGCGCTGTGGAATCAAATAAAAGCCAACGCGCTCGATATGCCGGTTAAGGTTCTGGACGACGCTGAAACGACCGTTGCCGGCGCGGCGATGTACGGCTGGTTTGGCGCGGGCGAGTTTGCCAGCCCGGAGCAGGCCAGAGCCGAGGTGCGCTACCAGTACCGCTACTTTTATCCACAAACCGAACCTGAACTGATAGATGAGGTATGACATGCTAAAAACGATCTCGCCACTCATCTCCCCCGAGCTGCTTAAGATCCTGGCCGAGATGGGCCACGGGGATGAAATTATTTTTTCCGACGCCCACTTCCCGGCCCACAGTATGGGGCCGCAGGTCATTCGCGCCGACGGCCTGCAGGTCAGCGACCTCCTGCAGGCGATCGCTCCGCTGTTTGAACTCGACGGCTACGCGCCGCCGCTGGTGATGATGGCGGCGGTGGCGGGCGACGCGCTCGATCCCGGCGTTGAGCAACGCTATCGCGATGCGCTCTCCCGGGAGTCGCCCTGTCCGGAAATCACCCGCATCGATCGCTTTGCGTTCTACGAGCGGGCGCAAAAAGCCTTTGCGATCGTTATCACAGGGGAGCGCGCGAAGTACGGGAATATTCTTTTAAAAAAAGGAGTAACGCCGTAATCTCATGCCGGAGCGCCCGCCTGATGCGGGCGTTTATTGACTGACAGGGTGAGAGAAAATGAAAGCGGCACGCCAGCAGGCGATCATAGACCTGCTGATCAACCATAGCAGCCTGACGACTGAAGCCCTATCGCTGCAGCTCGCGGTCAGTAAAGAGACGATTCGTCGCGACCTCAGCGAACTGCAGTCGCAGGGCAAAGTGCTGCGTAACCACGGACGCGTCAAGATCATCCACCGACAGAGCCAGGACAGCGGCGATCCGTTTCATATCCGCCTCAAAAGCCACTATGCCCACAAAGCCGATATCGCCCGCGAGGCCCTTGCCTGGATAGAAGAAGGGATGGTTATCGCCCTCGATGCCAGCTCCACCTGCTGGTATCTGGCCCGTCAGCTCCCCGACGTCAACCTTCACGTGTTTACCAACAGCCAGCCCATCTGCCAGGAGCTCAGCAAGCGCGAGCACATCCAGCTCACCTGCTCGGGCGGCACCCTGCAGCGTAAATACGGCTGCTACGTGAGCGCTTCGCTTATCCCGCAGCTCAGGTCCCTGGAGATCGATCTGTTCGTTTTTTCCTGCGAAGGCATCGATAGCAACGGCGCGCTTTGGGATTCAAATACGGTTAACGCCGAGTTCAAATCCCTGCTGCTCAAGCGCGCGGCGCAGTCTTTACTGCTGATCGATAAGAGTAAGTTTAATCGCTCGGGCGAGGCCAGCATTGGCCATCTCGATGACGTGACGCACATCATTTCTGATGAGCCCATCGCGGCGAAATAGCCGGCAGGAGAAGGGAGAAGAGAGCCCGGATAACGGCGCCGCTATCCGGGATACGACGACAAATTAGCGTTCGTCGCGACGACCGCCAACCGCAGCCCACAGGCGGCGAATATGAACGGTCACTTCTTCGCGATCGTGATACAGCTGGCGCGCCTGAATCTGCGCGTTAATGCCGTGCTCATCCAGCTGCTCCTGGATGTAGGCCAGATTGCGCGACAGCTCTTCATAGCGCTTTTTCATCGGCAGCTTCAGGTTGAAGATAGTCTCGCGGCACCAGCCGTTGACCAGCCACTGCGCCATCAGCGCCGCAACCTTAGCCGGCTTTTCCACCATGTCGCACACCATCCACGAGATGTTGTTACGGGTCGGACGGTAGCGGAAGCCGTCTTCGCGCAGCCAGGTCACCTGCCCGGTATCCATCAGGCTCTGCGCCATCGGGCCGTTATCGACCGACGAAACCCACATGTTGCGTTTCACCAGCTGATAGGTCCAGCCGCCGGGACAGGCGCCAAGATCCACCGCATACATGCCGTTGCCCAGGCGCTCGTCCCACTCATCGGCCGGGATAAAGACGTGGAACGCCTCCTCCAGCTTAAGCGTAGAGCGGCTCGGCGCATCGGCAGGGAATTTAAGCCGCGGGATCCCCATATAGAACGGAGAGTTGTTGTTGGAGTAGGAGTAGCCGGTATAGCAGCAGCCCGGGGCGATAAAGAACACGTGCACCACCGGACGCTTCGACGTTTCGTAGCTGGTCAGCACGCCCGCTTCACGCAGGGCAGCGCGCAGCGGAACCGTAAACTTACGGCAGAACTTCATCAGCTCTTTGCTTTCATTGGTATCGGCAACTTCCACCCGCAGGTCGCCGCCCTTCTCCACCACGCCCTGCAGCATGCCGACAATCGGCGTGATGCGATCTTCCGGCGGCAGGTCGCGAAGCAGCTCGCCCACCACAAACATCTGGCGGGCAAAAACCAGCGAGCTGAACGGCAGCTCGCGCGCCAGCTTGTCGCCATCTTCCATCTGATAGCATTCAAAAACCACGTACCCGGCGTTATCTTTAAGGCGGGCAAAACCAAACACCTCAAGGCGGGATGCCTTATCGGTAATTTCTGCTGCGCACTCCTTCTCAAACCCGGGGCGACAATAGAGGACAACCTTATTCATGAACAACGCCCTTACGTTTCAGACGAATTGCACCAATTAACATTAAGACCCAGCCGGCGAGGAAGCTGACGCCTCCCACCGGCGTAACGAACGCCCACAGGCGTAAATGCGACAGCGCCAGGCAGTAAAGGCTGCCGCTGAATAAAACGGTACCCAGCGCCATAAAGACGCTGCTCCAGTAAAACCAGATGCTGATGCGGCGCTGCATCGCCACCGCCAGGCCAAAAATGGCCAGCGTATGGAAGGCCTGGTACTCAAGGCCGGTATGGATCCAGCCCATTTCCGCAACGCCCAGCGACCGGCTTAACACGTGCGCGCCGAAGGCGCCCAGAGCAACAAAGATAAAACCGCTTATCGCGGCGAATATCAGCATAAAACGGCTGGTCATGTTATTACCCTACAATCATTTATTGTTCGTAACGAAAGCGAAATTTTTCTTGTTCACTCGCCGCTTTCGCCAGTATCCACTGCCGGAAGGCGGCTATTTTACCCAGTTCAGCCTGACTGTCATGACAAACCAGATAAAAGGCATTTTTACTGACCAGAACATCATTAAACGGACAGACCAGGCGGCCGGCCTCAATTTCGGACTGGGACATCACGTTATTGGCGAGCGCGACCCCCTGCCCGTGAATTGCCGCCTGCAGCACCATTGCGCTGTGGCTGAAAATCGGCCCCTGCTGGACGTTAATATGGCTTAGACCCAGCTGGCGGGTATAAGTTTGCCAGTCGCGACGGGAAGCATCGTGTAATAGCGTATGTTGCGCCAGATCCGCAGGCGTTTTCAACGCTTTGTCGCCGGTCAGCAGCACCGGGGAGCAAACCGGCAGCAAATACTCGGCGTACAATTTTTCGACGCGCAGCCCCGGCCAGTTGCCGCGACCGTAGAAAATCGCCACGTCAACGTCATCCGCCAGCTTATCCTCCTGACGGTCCACGGCCTGGATTCTGACGTCGATTCCCGGATAAGCTGAGTTAAAGCTTGAAAGGCGCGGGACCAGCCACTGAATCGCAAAACTGGGCAACAGGCTGACCGTTAACGCCCCTTTTGCGCTACGCGCCTGCAGTTTACGCGTCGCTTCCGTCAGCTGCGAAAAAATATCTTTAATATCCTGAAAATAGCTCTGACCTTCTTCCGTTAGCAGCAGCGATCGATTGCGCCGCCGAAACAGCTTCAGCCCAAGAAAGTCCTCTAGTGACTTGATTTGGTGACTTACTGCGGCCTGGGTCACAAAAAGCTCATCGGCTGCGCGAGTGAAGCTTAAATGACGTGCGGCTGCATCAAAAACACGTAATGCATTCAGAGGTGGTAATCGCTTTGACATGGTTATTCTGGCTTAGATGTTAAGGCAATTTAACAAACAGGAAACAACAGTTAACCTATTAGTTTTTTTTATCTGAGACATTATAATTTGTCCGTTGAGGTTCTACCAGCAAATACCTATAGTGGCCGCACTTCCTGAGCCGGAACGAAGAGCTTTTTTTGGAATGCGTGTTCCAACAAGCTTTTGGCTTACGGTTGTGATGTTGTGTTGTTGTGTTTGCAATTGGTCTGTCTTTGCGGACCACGGTGGCTAAGCTACCCCCTTTTCACTTCCTGTACATTTACCCTGTCTGTCCATAGTGATTTAATGTAGCACCGCAATGCGCGGTGCTTTTTTTTGCCCTGAATTTCCCCTCTCTTCCTTATCCCGTGCTTGTCAGCCTTGCCCTGACGGATAAATTGCGCGACGATCGTCGTATTGCAACGAGGAGTTCCATGAACGCATTCAATCCCGCTCAGTTTCGCGCGCAGTTTCCTGCTCTGGCCGATGCCGGCGTTTACCTTGATAGCGCGGCGACGGCGCTAAAGCCGCTGGCCGCCATCGATGCCAGCGATCGGTTCTATCGCCTCAGCGCCGGCAACGTGCACCGCAGCCAGTTTGCTGCCGCCCGGCGTCTGACCGAACGTTATGAAGACGCCCGCGAGCGCGTCGCGGCGCTGCTAAACGCGCCGTCTGGCAAAGATATCGTCTGGACCCGCGGCACCACCGAGGCCATTAACATGGTGGCGCAAAGCTACGTTCGCCCGCGCCTGCGGCCCGGCGACGAAATCATCGTCAGCGAAGCGGAGCATCACGCCAATCTGGTTCCCTGGCTGATGGTGGCGGAGCAGACCGGCGCCCGGGTGGTGAAGCTGCCCATCGGCGCCGATCGCCTGCCTGACGTCGCGAGCCTGCCCTCCCTTATTACGCCGCGTAGCCGGGTGCTGGCCATTGGCCAGATGTCGAACGTAACCGGCGGCTGCCCGGACCTGGCGCTGGCGATCCGCCTCGCGCATGAAGCCGGAATGGTGGTGATGGTCGATGGCGCGCAGGGCGCGGTGCATTTCCCGGCCGACGTTCAGGCGCTGGATATCGACTTTTACGCCTTCTCAGGCCATAAGCTGTACGGCCCGACGGGGATTGGCGCGCTGTACGGTAAAAGCGAGCTGCTGAACGCCATGTCGCCGTGGCTCGGCGGCGGTAAAATGATTACCGAAGTCACGTTCGAGGGTTTTAAAACCCAGCCCGTGCCCTATCGACTGGAAGCCGGCACGCCAAACGTCGCCGGGGTCATTGGCCTGAGCGCGACGCTGGAGTGGCTGCAGGAGACGGATATCGCCCAGGCCGAAAGCTGGAGCCGCAGCCTGGCGACGCTGGCTGAAGACGAGCTGACGAAGCGTCCGGGCTTTCGCTCCTTCCGCTGTCAGAGCTCAAGCCTGCTGGCATTTGATTTCGCCGGCGTTCACCACAGCGATATGGTGACGCTGCTGGCGGAGTCCGGCATCGCGCTTCGCGCCGGGCAGCACTGCGCCCAGCCGCTGCTGGCGGCGCTTGGCGTCAGCGGAACCCTGCGCGCCTCGTTTGCGCCTTATAATACCCAGGATGATGTTTACGCGCTGGTGCATGCCGTTGACCGCGCTCTGGAAATTTTGGTGGACTAATGACGACTCCCGATCCGCAGAACCATCCGTTTGGCACCGCCATCACTGAAGCGACGCTGCGGCAAACCTTCGTCCCGCTGAGCCAGTGGGAAGATAAGTACCGCCAGCTGATCCTGTTAGGCAAAAAGCTGCCGCCGCTGGCGGACGAGGCGAAAGCCCGCACGACGGAGATTACCGGCTGTGAAAACCGCGTCTGGCTGGGGTATAGCGTGCGCGACGGTCGGCTGCATTTCTTCGGCGACAGCGAAGGCCGGATCGTTCGCGGCCTGCTGGCCGTGCTGCTGACCGCCGTTGAGGGGAAAAGCGCCGCCGAGCTGCTGGACCACGATCCGCTGGCGCTGTTCGATGAGCTGGGGCTGCGTGCGCAGCTGAGCGCCTCTCGCGGCCAGGGACTCGCCGCGCTGGGCGCAGCGGTGCTCGCCGCAGCCCGCGAGGCTTAACCTGGAATAAGAACGGCGCTTAGCCCTGACGCCCGGCTTTCGCCAGCATCTTCTTCAGCGCATGGGATACGGCGACAAAGCCAAAGGTGGCGGTAACCATCGTTGCCGCCCCAAAGCCCGACGCGCAGTCCATCCGCTTAGGTCCTTCCGCGCTGCTTTTCATGGCGCATACGCTGCCGTCAGCCTGCGGATAAACCAGCGCCTCGGTCGAGAACACGCAGTCGATGCCGAGCTTACCCTTACTATTTTTCACCACCCCGAACTGGCCCTTCAGGCGCTCGCGCAGCTTCGCCGCCAGCGGGTCCTGGATGGTTTTCGCCAGGTCAGCCACCTGAATCTGCGTTGGGTCAATTTGCCCGCCCGCGCCGCCGGTGGTCACCAGCGGCACCTTATAGCGGCGGCAGTACGCAATTAACGCCGCCTTCGGCCGCACGCTATCTATAGCATCAATCACGTAGCTGAAGCCCGCGCCCATATATTCGGCCACATTTTCCGGCGTCACAAAGTCATCAATTACCGTAACCTGACATTCAGGGTTGATCAGCCGGATACGCTCCGCCATTACCTCGGCTTTCGCCAGCCCGACGTTGCCGCCCAGCGCATGAATCTGCCGGTTGGTGTTGGTGACGCAGACGTCGTCCATATCGATAAGGGTAATGGCGCCGATCCCGGTTCTTGCCAGCGCCTCCGCAGCCCAGGAGCCGACGCCGCCGATGCCCACGACGCAGACATGCGCGTCGGCAAAGCACTGCAGCGCTTTTTCACCATATAAACGCGCCGTACCGCCGAAACGCTGGCGCCAGGCGTCGCTAATTACAACAGACATAAAACCTCAGAATAAAATGGCCGCTTCCCCGACACGCCCATGCCGCCGGGGAAGCGGAAACAAGAGCGTTAGCCGCTAAAGACGTTGCCAGCACCCGGCGCGTTTTTCAGCACCCAGACGCGACCATAGTGGTTATACCAGCCCGCACGATGCCCGGCATCCGCGCCGATACCTTGATAGATATCGAAGTGCTGGCCTTTAATCGCGCCGCCGACGTCCAGGGCAACCATCAGACGCAGCTCATACTGACCGTTAAACTTGCCTTTATTATCCAGCAGCGGTACTTCCGCCAGCAGGGTGGTACCCGGCGGGATAATGCTGCGGTCAGAGGCGACCGACGCGCGGCCAATCAACGGCACCGCGCTGGCGCCTTTCACCGGGGCGAAGGATTGCGGTTTAAAGAAGACAAAAGAAGGGTTCTCTTCGAGCAGCGCACGAACTTCAGCTTCGCTATGGGTTTCCCCCCATTCGCGGATCGCCTGCATCGACATATCTTCTTTCTTCACTTCGCCGCGATCGATAAGCACCTTGCCGATGCTGCGATACGACCAGCCGTTCTTCCCGGCATAGCTAAAGAAGTTCAGCGGCGAGCCGTCGCCAAAATCGATATAGCCGCTGCCCTGGACATCCATAATGAAGTTGTCCATCAGCGAATTGCTGTAGGCCAGGATATAGCTGTCGCTCAGCCCACCGGCGTAGATGCTGGCGCGAGACGGAAGCTTGCCGCGCTTCGGCGGCATGCGATAAATGGGGTACTGGAACTCACCCTGACGGGTGTGGCGCGCCTGCACCACCGGGGTGTAGTAGCCGGTAAACTGAACGTTGCCGTAGCTATCGGCGCCCTGCATCTGCCAGGCGTCAATCCCGTACTGGCTCAGCGTGCGGGTATCGCCACCGGCGCTTAGCCACTGCTGCAGGGAGTTATAGACGTTGCTCTGGCTATTATAGAGGCGCGGAGAGGCGCTGCGGATCTGCCTGACCTGTTCGGAGAAGTCGCCAGCGTTAATCGGCGTGCCGACCGCATCAGGCTGGTTAACCAGTGAAAACGGCTGGGTAAGCTTTCCTTCATTATACTGCTGACCGCGATCGGTCGGTTTCGAGGAACAGCCGGCGAGCATCGCCAGCATTGCTCCGGTTGCAACATACTTTGCCCAACATCCTTTCATGGTATCTCTTCTTTTGCTGCTTAGTACCGGTTGGTGATGAGGGAAGATAACAAACCGCCAGGGCTATTGAAATGCGATAAAGCAGCACAAATACAAAATCGGCTAAAAAACGTGCTAAAAACGGTTCTTTCTACATCATTCATTACAAAATTATCGATTTAGCTGAAAAAGGGTTGCATCAAAACGTTAGCAGAGTATAGTGCGCATCCACGGACGCGGGGTGGAGCAGCCTGGTAGCTCGTCGGGCTCATAACCCGAAGGTCGTCGGTTCAAATCCGGCCCCCGCAACCAATTAAAATCAGAGAAGTAAGCTTTACTCGATGGAAGAGTAAAGACGGACGCGGGGTGGAGCAGCCTGGTAGCTCGTCGGGCTCATAACCCGAAGGTCGTCGGTTCAAATCCGGCCCCCGCAACCAATTAAAATCTGATGCAAAGTTTACTCGATGAAGAGTAAAGACGGACGCGGGGTGGAGCAGCCTGGTAGCTCGTCGGGCTCATAACCCGAAGGTCGTCGGTTCAAATCCGGCCCCCGCAACCAACACAATAAACACCCTTCCGGGTGTTTTTTTGTTTCTGCGCTTCCTTGCGCACGCGCCTAATGCTGCGGCAGGACGATATTGCTGGCAGCCAGCTGGCCCATGTCGCGATACATGGCGCAGGCGGCCTCAACAATCGGCATCGCCAGCGCCGCGCCGCTGCCTTCACCTAAACGCATCCCCATATTCAGATACGGCTCCATCTCCAGATGCGCCAGCGCAATCCGCGCGCCCTTCTCCGCCGAATAGTGCGACGGGATCAGGTACGGCTTAATTTCCGGCGCTAACCGGCACGCCGCCAGCGCCGCGGAGTATGAGAGAAAGCCGTCCAGCAGCACCGGCAATCCGCAGGATGCCGCCCCGAGCATCACGCCGGCCATTCCCACCAGATCGAAACCGCCAATTTTTGCCAGCACGTCGATTCCGTCGTGCGGATCAGGCCGGTTGACGGCAATCGCCCGCCGCACCACCGCCACCTTATTGCCCACCTTTGCCAGCGGCAGGTTGGCCCCAATCCCCACCACCTCTTCGGCATCGCTGCCGCTCAGCACGCTAACGATCGCCGCCGCGGGGGTCGTGTTAGCCATTCCCAGCTCTCCGACGCCAAACAGCGTCACGCCGCTTTCCGCCAGCTTGCGGGTATAGCGAATCACCTCCAGCAGCAGCTCTGCGGCCTGGGTACGGCTCATCGCCGGGCCGCTGGCGATATTACCGCAGCCGCGCGCAACCCGCATATTCACCACGCCGGGAACCGGTTCGGCGTCAATGCCCACGTCAATCACGTGAACTTTCGCGCCCGCCTGCGCCGCCAACACGCAGACGCCGGTAGTCCCGCGCGTCATATTTTCCGCCTGAATGGCGGTGACCGCCTTCGGCGAGATGGCGACGCCTTCGTCCCAGACGCCGTGATCGGCGCACATGACCAGTATCGCTTTCTTGTCGACGTGCGGTACGCCGTTAAGCCCCGGCATCCCCGCCAGCTGTACCGCCAGCGCTTCCAGGCGGCCAAGACTGCCGGGCGGCTTCAGCAGGCCATCAATATGCCGCCGGGCACCCGCCATCGCCGCCTCATCCACAGGGGGAATGGCGCGCAGTATTGAAGATAAATTCTGCATAAGAGTTCTCGTGGTAGTGGCCGGCTCACAGCAGAGCCAGCAGGAAGATCAGTTCGCCAAGTTCAATCGCCGCTCCCAGCGTATCGCCGGTTTGCCCACCGAGGGTTCGCTTTAAGAGCTGACCGAGAATGAAAATCACCGCCGCGGTAGCCGCCAGCGCCGCCACTCCGCGCATGCCCGGCAACAGCACGGCGGCCAGAATGACCGCTAAACCCAGGGTTACGCAGGTTTGTCGCCCGCTCACCTTACCGATGAACAGGTTGCCCAGCCCCTCTTCCCGGGCATAGCGATGGCGGTACATCAGCAGCACGCTGGTCCCCCGCCCTACCGCGCAGGCTGCCGCCAATGCCGCCAGCATCGGCGTTCCGCGCAATGCCAGTTCGCTGACCACCAGCACCTTCGCCAGCAGCACAAAAATCAGCGCCAGCCCGCCGTGAGTCCCTAGCCGGCTGTCGCGCATAATTTCCAGCATGCGTTCGCGGCGTCGGGCGGAAAACACCCCATCGCAGGTATCGGCCAGCCCGTCGAGGTGGAAGCCGCCGGTCAGCAGCGCCAGCGCCAGCACGGCAAACAGCGCCGCCAGCGGGATCCCGCACCAGGCCTGAAGCGCAATAAATACCGCGCCGCTCAGCAGCCCCAGCAGCGCGCCGACCAGCGGAAAAGTGACAATCCCGCGGACGTACTGCTCAATATCCAGCCCCTGCGACCAGCGCGCGGGCACCGGCAGGCGGCTAATAAAAGAGAGCGTTGCGCAGAATAATTTGATCATTTAATTTTGACTCCAATACCTGATACCACCAGCCAGACCTCATCCGCCGCGGCCGCAAGACGCTGGTTAACTCGTCCGGCAATATCGCGAAAATGGCGCGCGAGACGATTTTCCGGCACGATCCCCATCCCGACTTCATTGGTGACCAGCACTACCGTCGCCGGGCAGCGTTGACAGGCCGCAATCAGCGCGCGGATCTCGTCGTCGATCGTCCGCTCCATCGCCGCGAAGTCCCAGCCGTCGGGGTCGGCATCGCCGCCGATCGCAAACAGCAGGTTGGTCACCATCGTGGTAATACACTCCAGCAAAATAGCTTCCGCAGGATCGTTGTGCGGCGTAATCAGCTCATCAAGCTGCTGCCAGCGCTCGGCTGTGCGCCAGTGCGCCGGCCTGCCGTCGCGATGGTGCTGGATCCTCGCGGCCATCTCCTCATCAAAAATTTGCGAGGTGGCGATATATAAAACCTGCGGTGAGCCGGCGATCAGCGCTTCGGCGTGACGGCTTTTGCCGCTGCGCGCGCCGCCGGTGACCAGAATCAGCATGATGGCTCCTGATGCTGCTGCATAATGTGGTAAATTTTTTCAATATCAATATGTTGGCGCATTGCGTCGGCCAGAATATCGAACTGCTGTGATTTATACCGCGCGTAGTGGAGCGTGGTATCCAGCGCCTCCAGGCCTTTACGTTGACGCAGGCCGTTGACCAGCGCGCGGGTGAAATCATCGCTGTCGAACAGGCCGTGCAGGTAGGTACCAAACGCCAGCCCGTCGTCCGTCGTCGCCCCGTCCGCCACCGGCCGCCCCTCTTTTTCCAGCTGCACCAGCGGCTGGCAATCGCCTTGCCGGGTCGTTTCACCCATATGAATTTCATAGCCGCGCACGCGTAGAGCGGAAGCGCCCGCCAGCCAGCCAGGGAGCGCGGCCGCCATCGTCGCCTCAACCAGCGTCGTGGTTTTATGGCGGGCAAACTGCGTCACGGTATTGAGCAGCCCCAGGCCGGGCAACCTTCCCAGGCCGGACTCCACTTCATCGATGATGGTCTCGCCAAGCATCTGGTAGCCGCCGCAGATCCCCAGCACCGGTATTCCCTGCTGATGCGCCTGCAGCACGCCCTGCTCCATCCCGCTTTCGCGCAGCCACTGCAGATCGCCCAGCGTATTTTTGCTGCCGGGCAGAATCACCAGATCGCTCGCCGTCAAATCCTGGGGATAACGAACGTAGCGCACGCGGACGTCCGGCTGCGCCGCCAGCGCGTTGAAATCGGTAAAGTTGGAAGTATGCGGCAGCTGAACGACCGCAATGTCGATCTCCCGCTTCGCGGTGCTCAGATATTTCCCTTTCTGCAACGCCACGCTATCTTCATCTTCCAGATCGACCTCCAGCCACGGCATCACCCCCAGCACGGGAACGCCGGTCAAAGCTTCAATCTGTTCGATTCCCGAGTACAGCAGCGCCGCATCGCCGCGGAATTTATTGATGATCACCCCTTTCACCCTGGCGCGCTCCTGCTCCTCAAGCAGCGCCAGCGTTCCGTAGATTGCGGCGAACACGCCGCCTCTGTCGATGTCGGCGACGAGGATCACCGGACACTGCGCCATCTCCGCCATGCCCATATTGACGATATCGCGATCGCGTAGGTTGATCTCCGCCGGGCTGCCGGCGCCCTCCAGCACCAGCACGTCATACTCCTGCGCCAGGCTGCGATAGACCGCCAGGATCTGCTCGCGCAGGCGCGGCTTATATTCGTGGTAGCTCACCGCGTCCATATCCGTCGCGACCTGCCCCATCAGCACCACCTGCGCTTTACGGTCGCTGGTGGGCTTCAGGAGTATTGGGTTCATGCGCACATCCGGGACAATACCCGCCGCTTCGGCCTGAAATATCTGCGCCCGCCCCATCTCTTTGCCGTCCGGCGTGATGCCGGAGTTCAGCGCCATATTCTGCGATTTAAACGGCGCGGTACGCAGGCCATCCTGATAAAAAATTCTGCACAGCCCCGCCACCAGCACGCTTTTACCCACGTCGGATGCCGTACCTTGCAACATGATTGCCTGCGTCATAAGGCCTCCTTTATCGCGTTCTGTCGCATTCGTATGAAAAACTCATCTTCTGTTTTACACAGCGGCAGCCCTAGCCGGGCATGCAGCTTCACCAGCCACGGCTGGGTTAACCCGGCCTCGGCAATCAGCTCCGTACGGGAAAAAACGGCCCCCGGCTCATCGTACGCCAGCACTTCCCCGCGGCGCAGAACATACACGACATCGCTCACTTCATAAATCAGATCGATATCGTGGCTGGAGATCACCACATGGTTTCCCTGGGCGACGATCCGCTTAATGATGGCGATCATCTGCGTCCGCCCGGCGGGATCGAGGCCCGCCGTAGGCTCATCCAGCAGAAGATAGCGCGCCTGCAGCACCAGGGCTCCGGCAATCGCCACCCGCTTTTTCTGCCCGTGGCTCAGGCACTGAATCGGCTGATGGCGAAAATGCCGGGCATCGACCAGCGTGAGCGCATCGTCCACGCGCCGGGCAATCTCGGCTTCCGCCACGCCTAAATTACGCAGGCTAAAGGCGATGTCGCTATCGATATCGGTATAGAAAATTTGCTGTTCCGGATCCTGAAAAACGGTGGCGACCTGCTGGCGCAGCGCCAGCAACGCCCGCTTGCTATACTCCAGCGGCTTTCCTTGCCACAACACCGCCCCTTTTTGCGGCCGCAGCAGGCCGCTCAGGTTCATAAACAACGTCGATTTTCCGCAGCCGTTCGCGCCCACCAGGCCGGTCACGGAATGTTGGGAAAAATCCAGCGTCAGCCCCTTGAGTACCTGTTCATCCTGATAACGGAACCAGAGATCTGTCGTGGCAAGCATGCTTTTCCTTAGAGGTGAAAATCACCCTGATACAATTTTATATCCAGCGTGGCGCTCATTTGCTGATAGCGAATGAGCACGCGGGTAAACAGCAACCCGACCAGCATTGCCAGCGAGCGATAGCCCTGCGGCAGGCTACGGTAGCCAAAGCGCAGCGTCTGCGCGCGATGAATGGCCAGCGCCTCATCAAACAAAATAAAAATAAAGCGCCAGGTCAGCAGGATTTGCTCGGTCAGCAGCCGCGGTACCCGCGCCCGCTTAAGCAGCACAATCAGCTGGGGAAACGGTAGGTTCAGCACCAGCCACAGCGTTGACGCCAGCGCGGCGAGGCTGCGCCAGAAGGTTTCATTGGCGGTGTTCAGCCCGGAGGCGGCGATCCCCAGCCAGTAGTCTCCCAGCGGCAGGCTCACCAGCAGGGTCTGCGGATCGCGGCTTACGCTGAACAAAATCGTCACGACCCCTACGGCTAAAAAGCCAAACGGCAGGGCAATCCAGCGGCACCAGCGCCAGAAGGTGACCCGCAGCAGCCGGCAGGTCAGCCCGGCGATAAGCAGCAGTTCAATACCCTGTCCCAGCGGAGGCAGGGTAAAGGCCAGCACCATCATAAGGAGCCAAAACAAGAACTTACGTTCAGGCGCAACGTGGAACCAGCGGCTTTGATAGCTTAACCTGTCAAACCCGGTCATCACGGCGCTGTCTGCCTTTGCTATAGCCTAAAATGTAGAAAATGACCGCCGCGCCCAGCGACCCCTGCAGCGTAAACAGCAGGCTTTCAATTTCACCGCTTGCCGGCTCATACAGCGGCTGGAACCAGGGCTCATAGTGCGGAGCGACAACCTGAATCTGGCTCTCGGCCTCGCCGTCCGAGCCGCCGAACTCGCCGCCATGATCGATAAAGAACGGCAGGATCACCAGCGCAACCACCATCGCCAACAGTATCAGCATCTTTTTCATTTTAATGTCCTTGTGCGGTAATCAGCTGACGTTTGGTCAACTGGTCGTAGATCATCACGGTTAACAGCCCTTCGGCGATGGCGATCGGGATCTGCGTCAGGCAGAAGATCCCCATGAACTTGACGATCGAGCCGGTCGCGCCCGTGGCGGGGTCCGGGAACGCCACCCCCAGTTGGACCGAGGTGACAAAATAGGTCACCAGATCCGCCAGCATGGCGCAAAGAAAGACGCAGACGTCGCGACGGAACCCGGCGCGGCAGGCCAGCTTCCACACCAGGTAGCCGACGACCGGCCCAATCACCGCCATCGACATACCGTTAGCGCCCAGCGTCGTCAGCCCGCCGTGCGCCAGCAGCAGCGCCTGGAACAGCAGGACGATAGCCCCAAGGATCGCCACCACGCCCGGCCCAAAGAGAATCACCGCCAGGCCAACGCCGGTCGGATGCGAGCAGCTGCCGGTCACCGACGGAATTTTTAGCGCTGACAGAACGAAAATAAACGCGCCGCACAGGGCCAGCAGCACCTTCTGATTATGGTCCTGCTGGACGATACGGCGCAGGCGCACCAGCCCGTACCACAGGCAGGGTAAAAACAGCAGCCACCACGCCAGCGCCCACATCGGCGGCAGGAAACCCTCCATAATGTGCATCGCAAACGCCTTCTCAGGGACAATCATCAGCAATAGCGCCGCAGCCAGTCCGCTGAAAGACAGCTGTTTTAGCTGTTGTTCAAGTTTCATTCCGCATACTCCCACTGTTTGTTGACCAAAATGGTCGAGAAATAAGGCAGCGGCTGGTCGTCGCTCACGTCGCTCAGGCGGCGCCAGCACCGTTCTCCCGGCAGCGTGGCCTCGGACATCATCAGCGCCGAATCCAGCAGGCCGGTCCCGATCAGCAGCGCTTTGATTTGCGCAAAGCGGCCGTATACCTTCATCAATACCAGGCTATCGTGCTGCCGTAGCGCCCGCTCGATCTCCGCTTCCGGCGCGGTGCAGGAGACAACGGCCAGCGACTGCTGCTCCATAGCCAGCGGCGTTTGCGAACGGGCGGCGATGGCGGCAAATGAGGTTACGCCGGGAACAATTTCCAGCCATTCCCGACTGCCGATTCGCTGGAGCAGGAAGACCCAGGTGCTAAACAGCATGGCGTCGCCAAGGGTAATAAATCCGACCTGCTTACCCGCCTCGACTTCCTGAACCAGGACGGCGGCTACGTCGTTCCAGACGGACTCTTTCTCAGCGCTGTCGGCGCTCATGGGGAAATGGCAGCAGCGCACTTCGGTTTGTTCGCCGAGGTATTCCCGGACGATCGACAGCGCAAGGCTGTCTCCGCCTTTGCGCCCGGCCGGGGCGTAGAGGATATCCAGCTTGCCGAGAATGCGCGACGCGCGAACGGTGATCAGATCGGCAGCTCCCGGCCCGGTGCTCAAGGCGTACAGTTTGCCGCTCATGCCGCCTCCTCCATCGCCAGATTCAGCGCTTGCTGCAGGTGGGCGACGAACATCGCGCGCACCGCCGGGTTTTCTCCCAACCCGCTAAGCCACGGCGTGGCCGGAATACCGGCGGCATTGAACCGCGTTTTCCACGAGTCCTCTTCGTCAGAAGCCATGTCGTTGATGGCATGATCGCCAGCCACCAGCATCAGGGGCATCAGATGCACGGCGGTGACCCCCTCCTGGCGCAGGCTTTCAATAAGGACATCGACTTCCGGATAGCTCTCCACCGCGCCAACCCGGGCCGGAAAGCGCTGCGCCGTCATCATATGGTCGAGACAGGCGTAGGCGGCGAAGGCGTGATGGCTGGCGCCGTGGCCCATAAACACCACCTTTTCACTCGCCGCCAGCTTCGGCATCTGCTGGAGCAGCGCCGGCATCAGCTGCGCATAATCGCGGTGGCTACTCAACAGCGGCGTCCCCAGCGTCAGGCGGGCAAACAGCGGGCGCATGCTCTGTACCTCGCGAACAACTTTTTCGTATTCATCGCCGTTGATAATGTGCAGCGACTGAACCGCCACATCCTGATAGCCCTGCTCGGCCAGCCTCTGTAGCGCCTGCAGCGGCGTATCAATCTCGATCGCGTCGCGCTGCCTGAGCTTGCGGATAATCATCCCTGAGGTGAAAGCACGAAACGGAGTGCGGTCGGGGCAGCTGGCCGCCAGATCCCGCTCGCAGGCGACAATATTTTTTTCGCAGGTATCGTGATAGCTGGTGCCAAAACTGACCACCAGAAGCGCTTTTTTCATTTCTGACTCCTTAAGCAGCAGCTAGCCAGCGCGCTAAGCGCCCGGCAAATGCGGCCTGACTTTCCAGTAATTCGTCACCGGTCACCAGCGGCGCCGGACGGGTAATTACGATGCAGGGAATACCTGCATCCAGACAGGGTTGAACTTTTTCCCGATAGCCTCCTTCGGCGCCGGAGGCTTTCGTGATCACCACATCGGCCCGGCACTGACGATAAAAGGCGGCGTTAAATTCGGCGCTAAACGGCCCGCAAAGCGCAAAGATTTCGCCGACGCCAAAGCCGAGTTCGGCGCATTGCGTCATCACCTCAGCAACGGGCAGCACGCGCGCCAGCAGCGTTTTCCCGGCTAATCCCTCCCGCCAGAGCCCCAGCTCCTTACTGCCGGTAGTCAACAGCACGCGCTCGCCAAAGCGCCGTGCGACAGCGCAGGCCTGCGCAATACTTTGCACGGGATAAAGCTGCGGATGCGTCAATTCGCTGAGCTGTTCGGGACGCTGATAGCGGCTCAGCAGCACGCCTGTCGCTGCGCAGGCGCGCACAATATTGCGGCTCACCGCCTCGGCGTAGGGATGCGAGGCGTCGATCGCCCAGCGGGTACGGTTTTCCTGCAGCCAGGCGATCATCTCTCTCAGCTCCAGGCGGCCGCAGCGTATCCGGCCTTTGATATCACCGGCCAGCGCCCTGCCGACGGGCGTGGCAACCGACAGGGTATAGCTGACCTGCGCCGCATCCAGCTGCTGGCATAGCGCCCTGGCGTCGCTGGTTCCGCCTATCACCAGCACCTCGCCCCCATTCACAGCGTGTAGCCTCGCGGGGTGATCATCAGGCCATCCTGCTCATAGGTGGCTTTGTTGCCGACGATCACCAGGCTGGTCATATCTACCGGTGCAAAATCCATCTCACCGAGGGTCGTCAGCCATTTCTCCTGCTTTTTACGCCCGGCCGATTTCACGACGCCCACCGGCGTATTCGCGCTTTTACTGGCAGAGAGCAGCTCGAAGGCGCGCGCCAGATGGCCTTCACGGCCCCGGCTACGCGGGTTATAGAAGCAGATAACAAAGTCAGCCTCGCCGGCAGCAATAATGCGTTTTTCGATAACCGGCCACGGCGTGAGCAGGTCGCTGAGGCTGATATGACAAAAGTCGTGCATCAGCGGCGCGCCGAGCAGGGAAGCCGCGGCGATGCTGGCCGTCATCCCCGGAACCAGACGAACCTCGACGTCCAGCTTCTGCTTGCTGACCAGCTCCAGCACCAGCCCCGCCATGCCATAAATTCCCGCATCGCCGCTGCTGATCAACGCGACCTTGTGCCCGGCCTGCGCCAGCTCAATCGCGGTCTGGCAGCGTTCAATCTCTTTGCACATCCCGGTTTTTATCACCTGCTTTTCGCCGGTAAAGGCCTTCACCAGATGGGTATAGGTTTTATAACCGACAATAATTTCCGCCTCCTGGAGCGCTTCAACGGCCTCCATAGTCATCATTGCCTGCGAGCCGGGGCCAATCCCAATAACGGTTAACATCAGTGTGAAACTCCCAAAGTAATAGTGACGCCCTGTTCGCGCAGGGTCTCGCCTAACAGCTGTCCATGACTCAGCAGCCACGCTGCCGGACCGGAGACGCTTCCTGTACCGACGGTCTGGCGGACAAACGTCGACACCGGAAAGCGGTGTTCATGTTCGCGCAGGGCGTCGGCGCTAAAGGTTTCAAACGGCACGCGGCAGCAGGAGGCAAGCTGAATCAGCCCCTGCTCATCTTTTTTAAGCGTGACGCTGCCGATGGCTTTTAGCGCCAGCGGGTCGAGCTTTTGTGCCGCCAGCTGCCGGGCCAGCAGCGCTGCCAGCAGCGGGAAAGGCGTATCGCGGCGACAGCCGATTCCGGCCACAACCCGCTGCGGCACCAGCTTCCAGTGCATAACCGGGAGCTCGGGAAGGTCGTTGCGCAGGCTGACGCACACCAGCGCATCGAGTGCGGGAAGCCGCTGCAGGTCGCTGACGGTGATAAACCCCCGGCGATCGCAGTGGCGTACGTCCTCAGCCAGCTCCTCGTCCCACCACAGCCCGACGCGCTTATGGCTCACCAGCAGCTGGTTGACGATTTTTACCGCCGTGCGAAAGTCGCTCATCCGGGCGTTAAGCTGGAATGCCAGCGTATCCAGCGCCGCCATTTCGTTGACGTCGGTGGCCGTCGTAATCACCGGATCGGCGCCCAGCATGCCGGCCAGATAGCGGCTCAAGGCGTTGGCGCCGCCGGCATGGCCGGAAAGCAGGCTGATCACGTGCTGGCCGCGCTCGTCAATCACCACTACCGCCGGATCGCTAAACTTGTCGTTAACCAGCGGCGCCAGCACGCGCACCGCGATGCCGGTCGCGGCGATAAAAATCAGCGCGGAATAGTTGGCGAAAGCGTCGCGCGCGCTGGCGGCAAACCCGCCGTCAAAGGCGGTAAATCCCTCCTCCAGCAGCTTCTCGCTGGTAAAGCAGGTGACCGGCAGCATCGCCGCCAGCCGTTTAGCCAGCAGCACGCCGCCGGGCGTCAGGCAAAAAAGAGCTATGGATTCAGGCTTTACGGTATTCATGGCTAAAGTCCGCCGCATAGAGTCTGGAGTAGTGGTACTCCGTACCGAGGAAATTGCCGACCAGGATAAGCGCCGTTTTGCGGATCCCCGCCTCGCGAACCTTATCGCCAATGTCGGCCAGCGTGCCGCGTACGGTCTGACTCTCAGGCCAGGTCGCTTTATAGATAACCGCCACCGGAGTGGCCGCCGGGTAGCCGCCCTCAATCAGGCGCTCGGCGACCCGATGGATCCGCTGAACCGAGAGATAAATCGCCATCGAGGTTTGATGGCTGGCAAAGGATTCCAGCTGCTCGCGTTCCGGCACCGGCGTGCGCCCCTCAAGGCGGGTGATAATCAGGCTCTGCGAGACTTCCGGAACGGTGTACTCAACGCCAAGCTCGGCCGCAGCGCCCAGGAACGCGCTGACTCCCGGCACCACCTGCCAGCCGATGCCGCGACGGGTCAGCTCTTCGCCCTGCTCACGCACGGAACCGTAGAGCGACACGTCCCCCGTCTGCAGGCGTACCACCGTCTTCCCCGCTTTTACGCCCGCCGCCATCAGGCCGAGAATTTGTTCGAGATGCAATTCAGCGCTGTCGTGGCACTCCGCATCCGCCGGGCAGTACGCCAGCAGCTCGGTGTTGATAAGCGATCCGGCATAGATAACTACCTGGGCCTGCTGCAGTAACCGGTAGCCCTTGAGGGTAATCAGCTCGCGGTCCCCCGGCCCTGCGCCAACGAACCATACACAACGGGAATCAAATGTCTCAGCCATAGTTTTCTTCCTTCTGACAGGCGATAACAAAAACGGGGTTATTCGGTTTGAAGTAGTGGCCGCTACCTAGCGCGGTCAGGGACGAAACGTTGAGCTGCAGGCAATCAAGCCCGGTGATGCCGGACTGCTGCAGGTGCGCCAGGGCGGCGCTGAGGTTCTCCTGCAGGATAAAGGTCATCACCAGCCGGCCGCCGGGATAGAGCTGCTGCAGCGACCAGTCAATCAGCGCCTCGAGATGGCCGCCGCTGCCGCCCATAAAAATCGCGTCGGCTTGCTCGGTGATAACCATCGGCGCTTCACCGGGGTAGATGTCGATGTTGCCGCAGGCGAAGCGCTGGCGATTTTCGTCAAGCAGCCGCAGGGCCGCCGGGTTTCGTTCGATTGCCGTCACCCGCAGGGAGGGGTATTGCAGCGCCGCTTCAATCGAGACGCTGCCGGTCCCGGCACCAATATCAATCAGATGGCTGGCCTGATGCAGCTCCAGCTTTGCAAGAGCCAGCGCGCGCACCGCCTCTTTGGTCATCGGGACTTTCTCACCGCGCAGAAAAAGCTCATCTTTCATCGAGGATCACCACCGCATTCATTTCATATTCGGCGTCGACCTCACTGACCGGTAGCCAGTGGATCCGCTCGTTATCCATCGCCAGATTTTCGCCAATCACCATCCAGCGATACCCTTTGCCGCGTGCCGTGAGCTGGGCGGCTATTTCACGAGGGCCGCAGCGGGCATCCGTTACCATTGCCACCTTGCAATGGCGCGCCAGCTCGTCAAAACTGACGCTGCGGCCGTGGCTACTGGTGAGCCACATATCGTTCATATCGATCCCCGAACGCGCGCACAGATACTGCACGGCGCTAATACCGGGAATAATGCGCACGCGTTCCAGGCCAAAGTGGGCAACCAGACGGCTGCCGATGCCGTAGAACAGAGGGTCTCCGGAAGCCAGGACCACCACGCGCTGCGCCTCACGCTCGCCGAGCCACGCCAGCAGCTGAGGAATATTGGCGCCCAAAGCAAAGCGTTCGCCGCGAAATTCGGGGAACTGCTGCAGATGGCGCTGGCCGCCGACCAGAGCGTCTGCCGCCGCCACCGCTTCCCGCGCCGCAGGCGTCATCAGGTGCAGCCCCGACGGCCCCATGCCGACCACCGTTAACATGCCATCTCCCGCGCAATCTCTGCGACCGGGCGACTGCTGCCGAGAACCTTGTTATCAAAGGAGAACAGGATCGCATCGCAGACTGGCGGCGTTTTGGTAAAGCGCAGCATCTGCATCACGCGCAGGCAGATCCGCTCGGCAAGATGGTTATAAAGATGCTGAAAACCGTAGGCGTCGATATGTTCCATTGCCGCTTCGGTGGTGTCGCAGTCGCTGACCAGTTTGAGCAGTTCGAGAGGCGCGCCGAGCAGCGCCAGATGCGCCACCAGCGTTTCCATCCGCGCATCGGCAATATGGCTGTGGGTATGAAAAATACCGGCGGCAATTTTGACCAGCTTACCCGGATGCCCGATCAGCACGATTTGCCGATAGCCCAGCCGAACCGCCTCTTCGATCATGTAACCGACAAAGTTGCTCATGGTGACCACGACCTGGGAATCAATACCCATCTGCTCGCGCACGAAGCGCTCCCCGTGGTTGCCCGGCACCAGCACCACCCGCTCCAGGCCCGCCGCGCGCTTGATTTCCAGCTCCAGCGACAGCGAGCGCTTCCAGCTCTCTTCGGACATCGGCGTGACGATCCCGGTGGTACCGATTATCGAAATACCGCCCAGAATACCGAGCCGCGAGTTATAGGTTTTTTGCGCCCGCTCTTCGCCTTCCGGGGCAAAAATCTCCACCTGCGCCCCGCGCGCGGGGCCGATGGCTTCTCGCACCGCCGACTCGATAGTTTGCCGAGGCGTACGGTTAATCGCCGGGCTGCCGATCGGCAGACCAATCCCTTTACGCGTCACGGTGCCGACGCCCTCGCCGCCCTGCAGGCTAATTTCACCGCTCTCATTGAGAGTGACCCGGGCAAAAATCAGCATCCCGTGCGTGGCGTCGACATCATCGCCACCGTCTTTACGGATGGCCGCAATCGCCTGCTGCCCCTCGATATGCGGCGACTCAACGTTCAGAGAGAGGGTCACGCCCGATGGCGTAACGATCGAGACCTGATGAATCAGGTGCTGGCGCAGGACCATCAGCGCCGCAACTTTCGCCGCCGCGGTAGCGCAGGACCCGGTGGTATAGCCTTTACGCAGCGCCTTCCCGTTGTGCCAGACCGGCGCATCAAAGGATTGCTCGCTCATCGTGTGCGCTCCAGGTAATAGAGCATCGCGTTGACGATGGCGGCGGCAACGTTGCTCCCGCCTTTGCGCCCGAGGGCGGCAATGGCCGGAAAGCGGCTTTTCGTCAGCGCATCTTTTGATTCCGCAGCCCCGACGAAACCCACCGGAACCCCCACCACGCCGCTAACCGCCGCATCGTGTTCGAGCAGACGAAACAGCGCGGTTGGCGCATTGCCGAAAACAAACAGCCTCTCGCCCTCTTCGGTTACCGCGATATCGACGGCGGCCATTGAGCGGGTGATCCCCTGGGCTTTGGCCGCGCTCACCACCCGCGGGTCGCTGATATAGCAGCGGCACTCGCTACCCGACTTCGCCAGCAGCGTTTTATTGATTCCTGAAAGCGCCATCGTGGTATCGGTGTAAATCACGCATCGACGTTCGAGCGCGGCGCAAAGCCGTTCCAGCGCATCGCTGGAAAACCACAGGATATCCAGCCATTCGAAGTCGGCGGTGGTATGGATAACCCGTTTGATAATGGCTTCGTGCAGGGGGCTGGCAAAGCGGTAGTCCGGGCGGGTTTGCGCAATAATTTCGCCAATAATGTCGAAGCTTTTCGCTTCAATTGCCTGCGGCTGCTGGATGTAGTGCATCGTTTTGTCCTCAGGCCGCGCCAATCAACAGGTACCGCGCCGCGATAAACAGCGCCAGTGCCAGAGTTGAGGCGACCCACATCAGTCGAATCGTTTGGGAAATGTCGTCAACGCAAACGTCGCGTACCGCGTCGCCTATCCAGGGCTTGTCTACACGCTGGCCGAAATAGTCATTCGGGCCGCCGAGGCGGATACCCAGAGCGCCGGCAACGGTGGCTTCCGACCATGCGCAGTTGGGGCTGCTGTGGTTGTAGCGGTCGCGCCAGCCGATACGGAAGGCCCGGGCGCCATCGAGACGGCACAAATATGCCGCGACGCTGAAGAGCAGCCAGCTCAGGCGGGCGGGGATCGCGTTGGCGACGTCGTCAAGGCGCGCGCTGACCATACCGATGGCGCGGTATTTTTCATGCTTATAGCCGACCATCGAATCGAGGGTATTAATGGCTTTGTAGGCCATTGCCAGCGGCGCGCCGCCCAGCAGCAGGAAGAACAGCGGCGCGATAACGCCATCGACGGTGTTCTCCGCCACCGTCTCCACTACCGCGCGGTTAATCTGCTGCGGCTGCAGCTGCGAGGTGTCGCGCCCGACAATCCACGAGAGCTTCTCGCGGCTCTCGGCAAGGTCGCCCGCGCGCAGCGGGCGTTCGACTTCCCGGGCGGAGCTGGCCAGACAGCGCCCGGCCAGCACCGTAAAGACCATCCATACCTCGATAGCCCAGCCCAGCCAGGGGTGAATCGCTTCTGCCAGCGTCAGTACGCCCCAGGAGATCCCCCAGGTGAGGCCAACAACGACCAGCCACATTAGCCCTCCGCCGATCCTTAATGCGCGATCGCTGCGGCAGTAGCGGCGCACCGGGCGCTGGATCGCGGTAATGAGGTTGCCGATCCAGCGTACCGGATGAGGCCAGCCCTGCGGATCGCCGATAATAAAATCGAGGGTCCAGGCCACGCACCAGGCCAGCAGCGTCATAGCGCCTCCCTTGCGGCCGTCAGCCAGTGCTTGAGCATTGCGGGGCGCTGGGCGAAATGAACGTGCAGGTAGCTGGCAAAAGTGTTGCCTACCTGCCAGCCGCCGGACCACTCCAGCAGGGTCATACCGTCACGCACCTTGCGACATGCCAGAACTGCGGGGGTATCAGGCGTAAAATCCGAGTAATGAAACTCATGCCCACGCAGCCGCTCTCCCGGCGCCGCCAGCAGCGTTTGCCGCGTGGCCTGCGCCTCGCAATAGCCAAAGCGAGTCAGCCGTGAGCCCATTTGGCTGTGGCCAGGAATAATATCCGCCATTCTGTAAACCTCGCCGCGGGCATCCGTCAGCGAGGTTCCCAGGTACATCAACCCGCCGCATTCGGCGTAAATGGCCACTCCCCGTTGGTGCGCCGACCGCAGCTGGGCCAGCATGGTCGTATTCGCCGCAAGCGCAGCCGCGTGAATTTCAGGGTAGCCGCCGCCCAGCCAGATCATCTGGCAGGCGGGTAAATCGCGGTCATGCAGGGGGCTAAAGCGGACGATATTTACCCCACAGCGTTCGAGAAGCGCGAGGTTATCCGGATAGTAAAAGTTGAAGGCTTCGTCGTCGGCCAGCGCGAGTGTCAGGCCCGCGCCGGACTCAGGCAGAGGCAGCGCGGGACACTCCCCGGCGGGTAGGGCCGGGAGCCGACTGACGGCAAGCAGCTGCGTAATATCCAGCGTCCGCTCCAGCGTGTCGGCAAAATCCTGCCACGGCTGCTGATTGACCACCGATTCTCGGGCGGTAACCAGCCCCAAATGCCGCTCGGGCAAGGCAACGCCGTCCATCCGCGGGACATAGCCGAGAACCGGCAGCGCGCAGTAACGTTCAATGGCGCTTTTCAGCAGCTGATAATGGGATTCGCTGTTGACGCGATTAACAATAACGCCGGCAATATTGAGGCTCGGATCGAAGTGTTGAAACCCCATCACCGTTGCGGCGATGGAGGTGGAGACCGCTTTGCCATCCACCAGCAAAATCACCGGACAGCCGAGCTGCTTAGCCATCGCGGCGGTACTGCAGTAGTTGGGGTCGGTGCCGTAGCCGTCATAAAGGCCCATCACGCCTTCAATGACCGCGATATCCGCCTGCTGCATCCGCTCGCAGAACAGCGCGTTGAGAACGGGTTCGGGCAGCATAAAGCTGTCGAGGTTACGGGAAGCCGTGCCGCAAACGGCAGTATGCCAGCCGGTATCAAGATAATCGGGGCCAACCTTGCAGGGCTGAACCCGCATGCCGCGATTTTTCAACAGGCTAAGCAGCCCCAGCGTAACCGTGGTTTTACCGCAGCCGCTGCCGGTACCTGCGAGAATAAATGCGTGAAGCCTTGCCGCCATACCCCGATCCTGTTCAGGGTGGTAGGGATGTAAAGGTGCGTATACCCGCCATTCCTCAGGTGACAGCGCTGCTGGCCCGCGCTTTCGCCCCGATCACCTGCTTTTGCAAGCTTGCGGAGCCCCGCCGCGTCGTCGCCTGGCTGAGACCTGAATGATGTAAGAGATATACCCTGGTCTTTCGACCGTACGCCTCTGAGCAACCCACTTCCCACCGAAGTTGTTGGTAATCACGGACAGGCAGGTCTTCTGGCTTAGCGTCATCCTCTCCCATCCTTCCCAATCTTGCGATCAGTGGTTTTTACCCGGCATATTTCACGTTGCGCCCGCTGGCGACAGCAGCAGGCCCGTCTATGGCCTCATCCCTGCGGGGCCGGCTCAGGCGCGGTTTGAAAGCGGCTGGAGCCTGTTATCCTGCAACGTGAATATTTAGGTAAATATGGGTTCGTCAGCATCACAGCAGCGGGGGCTGCGGGGGATTTTCACCCCCTTCCCTGGCACGTTTCGTGCCGTACCTGTCGGTTTTATGGCCAGAGCTCCGAGGCTCTCGCCATCGCTTATTTTCAGCTTATCTACTTCGTCACTGCGCCCTTCATCAGACGCTGGAAAACGAAAGGTAATTTCTGATGTCACTCTACTCCATCAAAGAAATAAAAACTGGTGCAGCTTATCCTGCTCCGCTCATTATTTTGTTGCGCTATGACAATTTATTGCTTTGGAGGGAATTTTTTTATTTTATAATGAGGCGGATACGTAGACATATCAAAAAAAAGCCATAACAAAATATTGTCATTTAAAATGGCTCAGTTTGTGATCCGGAATTTATTTGCTGGCGAAAAGCCTGCGGCGTGATCTGATAGGTTTGACGAAAAACTTTGCAGAAATAGCTGGTTTGAGAAAATCCTAAATTACGTGCAATGCTGGCGATACTCCAGTCGCTGTGAGAAAGCAGCTCCTTCGCGCTCACCATACGCTGATGATTCACCCAGGCATTAAAGCCAATTCCCTGATACTTTTTGAATAACTTACTGAAATAGTAGGGGCTGAGATAAACATGGTTCGCGACCTCCTCCAGGCGTAGTTCGTCAGACAGGTGCGCGTCAATATAGCGCAATGCCTTTTTCATTTTGCCATCGTGAGGGTTCACGCCCCGCTGGGTTCGCACGGGCTCCGGCTGCTGCTGATTATCCTTAATAACAACAAAGTTAAGCTGTTTTTTCAGGCAGTTTTCCACGATAAGTTTCAGCAGGTCGGCCGAGGCAATGACCCTGGAATAGTCCATTTCCGGGACGTTGCGAAACTCGCTCAATAGTTCAGAATCGGCCTGCCAGCCTATATCCACGTTCAGGATATCGACCAGCTCGACATCCTCGCGCAGGCGAACCTGCCCGCACAGAACAAACCCGACGAGATGCCCGGCGATCACCAGCGGGATGGAAAAATCCGTTAAGCCTGCATGGCAGCGATAAATGCACGGCTGATCGGATTTTGAGGCCTCAAGGCCACCACAGCGATCGCTCATACGGCAGCGGATGCTATGCTGAGGATGTTGGCGCATGAGCTGACAGAAGGACGTAAAATTAAACAGCTCAGAAATTTCATCACCATGAATATTCACAACCACTACCGCCAGACTGGTGGCCTGAGCAAAATCCTGCGCGATTTTATTAATGAGTTCTGAGTTAAGCGAGCTCGCAGAAATCATGATAAAACCTCCCAGTTAATTTATTGTTATGAATAAAACATTCTATTCATATTTACTTTTCATTATTGCAACTAAAATTCATGATAGAAAGTAGGGTGACGATAACAAAAGTCTCCCACCTGCGGGAGACTTTTTGACCAGTTCGTGATACCGGTTCATGAATCATTTTCAGTATTTCATTAACCGTCACGCATCGTGGAACTTGCCTTCCTTGTCTTCCAGCTTGCAGGTATTACAAGGCAGGTTATTACCAATAAAGTATCGATAAATGGCCGCCCCGGCGCAGGCGCCAATTAATGGCGCAACGATCGGTACGATAAAGTACGGGATCTCTCGTCCGCCGGTCATGGCAATATTGCCCCAGCCGGCAAGCCAGGTGAAGATTTTCGGCCCAAAGTCGCGGGCAGGATTCATGGCAAAGCCGGTGAGCGGCCCGGTGGAGGCGCCAATCACCGCGACCAAAAGGCCAATAAGCAAAGGGGCCAGCGGCCCTTTCGGTACGCCGTTGCCATCATCGGTCAGCGCCATAATCATGCCCATCAAAATTGAGGTTATCACTATCTCAACGAATGCCGCCTGCCAGACGCTCAGCTCTGCTGCCGGGTAGGTACTGAATATACTGGCTAGCTGAAGACTCTCAACGCTTCCACGCACCAGCTGATGCGTCGCTTCGAACCCGGTAAATACGCTACTGTAAAGGAGGTACGCCAACAGCGCGCCGGCAAAAGCCCCCGCGACCTGCGCAACAATGTAAGGCGCGACTTTCCTGCCTGGGAAGCAGGCAAACAGCCACAGGGCGACGGTGATAGCCGGATTGAGATGTGCGCCCGATATCCCGGCGGTCAGATAGACGGCCAGAGAAATCCCCAACCCCCAGATAATACAAATTTCCCAAAGACCAAGGCTTGCCCCGGCGATCTTTGCCGCACTCAGGCATCCGATACCAAAAAACAGAAACAGCCCGGTGCCCAAAAACTCGGCAGTGCATTGTGCTTTTAGCGAATCATTCATGGTGACACCTTCTTAGCAGAGTTCGTGTCCTGACCAGCACCAAGCTATGCTGGCAATGGGTACAGCGAGCATCACTATAGAAACTGGCGCCCACAAATTGTTGGCAATCTGTCGACGCTGGGCTCTGAAAAATCGTTCATGAGTAACAAATTATTGCTCTTCCGCTATTGTTCCGCACAGGCTTGATGCCTTATTCCGCAAATATTCCGGATAAATATACATAGCAATATTTTGCTAATTCCTGAATGTCATTTTTCAAACCGGTATCACATATGCATTCCGCCACATAGCAAACAACAATTAATCTGTCATCTATTAAAATGTAAAACTGGAATATAAAAAACAAAATAATCACATAACAAATAAAAATAAAAGACAATAAAAACAACACATTAAAATTAATTCATCTGTTTTTTTATTATTATAAGACAACTATTTCCCCGTTTTAAAATTCAAGTCAGCCATTCTTTTTCCTTGCTTCTTTTTATAGTCATCAGCATTGGAACAATCCAGGCGAGGTCTTTATGCAACAAGAAGCATTAGGAATGGTAGAAACCAAGGGCTTAACCGCAGCCATAGAGGCCGCTGACGCAATGGTGAAATCAGCCAACGTGGTGCTGGTAGGCTACGAAAAAATTGGCTCCGGGCTGGTGACGGTCATCGTGCGCGGCGACGTCGGTGCGGTAAAAGCCGCCACCGATGCCGGTGCCGCAGCCGCACGCCACGTGGGTGAAGTGAAAGCCGTACACGTCATCCCCCGCCCCCACTCAGATGTAGAAAAAATCTTACCGAAGGGAATTAGCCAATGAGCAGCAATGAGCTGGTGGAACAGATCATGGCGCAGGTGATTGCCCGAGTGGCAGCGCCGGAACGGCAGGTCATCCCTACTGAAACCCATCCAATACGAGAGACGGCTATGGCAGAGAAAAGCTGCAGTTTAACGGAGTTTGTCGGGACCGCCATTGGCGACACCCTGGGTCTGGTTATCGCCAACGTCGATAGCGCCCTGCTGGAAGCGATGAAGCTTGAGAAACGCTATCGCTCCATTGGCATTCTCGGCGCGCGAACCGGCGCGGGCCCGCACATTATGGCCGCAGACGAAGCGGTTAAAGCCACTAACACCGAAGTGGTCAGCATCGAACTCCCCCGCGATACCAAAGGGGGAGCGGGCCACGGTTCGCTGATTATTTTAGGCGGTAACGACGTTTCCGACGTCAAACGCGGGATCGAAGTCGCGCTGAAAGAGCTCGACCGCACCTTCGGCGACGTTTACGCCAACGAGGCGGGCCACATCGAGCTCCAGTACACCGCTCGCGCCAGCTACGCCCTCGAAAAAGCCTTCGGCGCCCCCATCGGCCGGGCCTGCGGCATTATCGTCGGCGCACCCGCTTCCGTTGGGGTGCTAATGGCGGATACCGCGCTTAAGTCGGCCAACGTCGAGGTTGTCGCCTATAGCTCGCCGGCGCATGGCACCAGCTTTAGCAACGAAGCCATTCTGGTCATTTCCGGCGACTCGGGGGCGGTACGCCAGGCGGTTATCTCCGCCCGGGAAATCGGCAAAACCGTCCTGGCGACCCTCGGTTGCGAACCGAAAAACGATCGCCCGTCCTACATTTGATACCCACGAGGCTGACTCATGAGATCGAAAAGATTTGAAGCACTCGCGAAACGCCCGGTGAATCAGGACGGCTTCGTTAAGGAGTGGATCGAAGAAGGCTTTATCGCGATGGAAAGCCCGAACGACCCAAAACCCTCCATTAAAATCGCTAACGGCGCGGTGACCGAGCTGGACGGGAAACCGGTCAGCGAATTTGACCTGATCGACCATTTTATTGCCCGCTACGGCATCAACCTGAACCGTGCCGAAGAAGTTATGGCGATGGACTCGGTCAGGCTTGCCAACATGCTGTGCGATCCTAACGTTAAGCGCAGCAATATTGTCCCCCTGACGACGGCCATGACCCCGGCAAAAATTGTCGAAGTCGTGTCGCATATGAACGTCGTTGAGATGATGATGGCGATGCAGAAAATGCGCGCTCGTCGTACGCCGTCGCAGCAGGCGCATGTCACTAACGTCAAAGATAACCCGGTACAAATTGCCGCCGACGCAGCCGAAGGCGCATGGCGCGGGTTTGATGAGCAGGAAACGACCGTCGCCGTTGCCAGATACGCGCCGTTTAATGCGATTGCCCTGCTGGTTGGCTCACAGGTTGGCCGTCCCGGCGTGTTGACCCAATGCTCTTTGGAAGAAGCCACCGAACTCAAGCTCGGCATGCTGGGCCACACCTGCTACGCCGAAACCATTTCGGTCTACGGGACTGAGCCCGTCTTCACCGACGGTGACGACACCCCGTGGTCGAAAGGCTTTCTCGCCTCGTCTTACGCATCGCGCGGTTTAAAAATGCGCTTCACCTCAGGCTCTGGTTCAGAAGTTCAAATGGGCTATGCCGAAGGTAAATCGATGCTCTATCTGGAAGCTCGCTGCATCTACATCACCAAAGCCGCTGGCGTGCAGGGTCTGCAAAACGGCTCCGTAAGCTGCATCGGCGTTCCCTCTGCGGTGCCCTCGGGTATTCGTGCGGTACTGGCGGAAAACCTGATCTGCTCAGCGCTGGATCTGGAATGCGCCTCCAGCAATGACCAGACCTTCACCCACTCCGATATGCGCCGCACCGCGCGTCTGCTGATGCAGTTCCTGCCGGGCACCGACTTTATCTCTTCGGGTTATTCCGCGGTGCCGAACTACGACAACATGTTCGCCGGTTCCAACGAAGATGCGGAAGATTTTGACGACTACAACGTTATCCAGCGTGACCTGAAAGTGGACGGCGGTCTGCGCCCGGTTCGTGAAGAGGACGTTATCGCAATTCGGAATAAAGCCGCCCGCGCTCTGCAGGCCGTATTTGCCGGAATGGGCCTGCCGCCGATTACCGATGAAGAGGTCGAAGCCGCGACCTACGCCCACGGCTCGAAAGATATGCCAGAGCGCAATATCGTCGAAGACATCAAGTTCGCCCAGGAAATCATCAATAAGAACCGTAATGGCCTGGAGGTGGTAAAGGCCCTCGCTCAGGGTGGGTTTACCGATGTTGCGCAGGACATGCTCAATATCCAGAAAGCCAAGCTGACCGGCGACTACCTGCATACCTCGGCCATTATCGTCGGCGACGGACAGGTGCTTTCGGCCGTGAATGACGTCAATGATTATGCCGGTCCGGCAACGGGCTATCGCCTGCAGGGTGAACGCTGGGAAGAGATTAAAAACATCCCTGGCGCACTTGATCCTAACGAGCTCGGTTAAGGGGTGAGAAATGGAAATTAATGAAAAATTGCTGCGCCAGATAATTGAAGATGTGCTCAGTGAAATGAAGAGCAGCGATAAACCGGTCTCATTTAATGCGCCGGCAGCATCTGCCGTCCAACAGGCCGCAACGCTCGCTGGCGACAGCTTTCTGACAGAAGCTGGAGAAGCCCGCCAGGGCACGCAGCAGGACGAAGTGATTATCGCCGTTGGTCCGGCATTCGGCCTGTCTCAGACCGTTAATATCGTCGGCATACCGCATAAAAACATCCTGCGTGAAGTGATCGCCGGTATTGAAGAAGAGGGGATCAAAGCGCGCGTAATTCGCTGCTTCAAATCCTCGGACGTGGCGTTCGTCGCCGTTGAAGGCAACCGGCTGAGCGGCTCAGGAATCTCCATCGGTATCCAGTCAAAAGGCACCACGGTTATCCACCAGCAGGGGTTGCCGCCGCTCTCCAACCTCGAGCTGTTCCCCCAGGCTCCGCTTCTGACGCTGGAAACCTATCGCCAGATTGGTAAAAACGCCGCGCGCTATGCGAAGCGCGAGTCGCCGCAGCCGGTCCCGACGCTAAATGACCAGATGGCCCGCCCAAAATACCAGGCGAAGTCGGCCATTTTGCACATTAAAGAGACCAAATACGTCGTGACAGGCAAAAACCCGCAGGAACTGCGCGTGGCGCTCTGATAAAGGATAACCCCATGAATACCGAAGCAATTGAATCAATGGTCCGGGACGTTTTAAGCCGCATGAATAGCCTGCAGGATGACGCCCCCGCGACGGCAAGCAGCGGCGCCCCTGGCCAGGCTAAGGTGAGCGACTATCCGCTAGCCAATAAGCACCCTGAATGGGTTAAAACCGCCACCGGCAAAACGCTGGATGACTTCACCCTGGAAAACGTACTGAGTAACAAAGTCACCGCTCAGGATATGCGAATTACCCCGGAAACCCTGCGTCTACAGGCGTCGATTGCTAAAGATGCGGGCCGCGACAGGCTGGCGATGAACTTTGAGCGAGCCGCCGAACTGACCGCCGTACCGGATGACCGCATTCTTGAAATCTATAACGCTCTTCGTCCGTACCGCTCAACGAAAGAAGAGCTGGTGGCTATTGCTGACGATCTCGAAAGCCGTTATCAGGCAAAGATTTGCGCAGCTTTCGTTCGTGAAGCAGCGGTGCTGTACGTCGAGCGTAAAAAGCTCAAAGGCGACGATTAAGGAGCCGGGATGAGATATATAGCTGGCATTGATATTGGGAACTCATCGACAGAAGTCGCGCTGGCGCGACTTGATGAGGCTGGCGTGCTGACGATGACCCACAGCGCGCTGGCGGAGACGACCGGAATCAAAGGCACGTTGCGTAACGTGTTTGGCATTCAGGAAGCGCTCTCCCTCGCGGCAAGACGCGCAGGGATCAATGTCAGCGATATTTCGCTCATTCGTATCAACGAGGCCACGCCGGTTATTGGCGATGTCGCCATGGAGACCATTACCGAAACCATCATTACCGAATCGACCATGATCGGCCATAACCCGAAAACGCCGGGCGGAGTGGGTATCGGCGTTGGGCTGACGATTACCCCAGAGGAGCTGCTGACGCGCCCGGCGGATAGCCCCTATATCCTGGTCGTTTCATCAGCCTTCGATTTCGCCGATGTCGCGACCATGATTAACGCTGCGGTACGCGCCGGATATCGGATTACCGGCGTCATTCTGCAGCGTGACGATGGTGTGCTGGTTAGCAACCGGCTGGAAAAAATAGCGCCGGTTATCGATGAAGTGCGCCACATCGACCGTATTCCGCTGGGGATGCTGGCGGCGATTGAAGTTGCCGTTCCGGGGAAGGTTATTGAAACACTCTCCAACCCTTACGGCATCGCCACCGTGTTTAATCTCACTGCCGATGAGACAAAAAACATCGTGCCAATGGCCCGCGCGCTCATAGGCAACCGTTCCGCCGTGGTGGTTAAAACGCCCTCCGGAGACGTCAAAGCCCGCGCTATCCCGGCCGGAAATATTGAGCTGCTTGCGCAGGGAAAAACCGTGCGCGTCGATGTCGCCGCCGGAGCGGAAACCATCATGAAAGCAGTTTCCGCCTGCAGCCGGCTGGATAACGTCATCGGGGAGGCAGGAACCAACATTGGCGGCATGCTGGAGAATGTTCGTCAGACGATGGCCGTCCTGACGAACAAACCGAGCAGCGAAATCTTTATTCAGGATCTGCTGGCCGTCGATACCTCCGTGCCGGTTAGCGTGACCGGCGGGCTTGCCGGCGAGTTCTCGCTGGAGCAGGCCGTAGGCATTGCCTCAATGGTGAAATCAGACCGCCTGCAAATGGCGATGATTGCCCAGGAAATAAAGCACAAGCTCAGCATTGACGTCCAGGTTGGCGGCGCCGAAGCGGAAGCAGCCATTTTAGGTGCGCTAACCACGCCGGGTACGACGCGCCCGCTGGCGATTCTCGATCTCGGCGCCGGCTCAACGGATGCTTCAATCATCAACCCTCAAGGCGAGATCGTCGCAACCCATCTGGCGGGCGCCGGGGATATGGTCACGATGATTATTGCCCGTGAGCTCGGGCTTAGCGACCGCTACCTGGCAGAAGAGATTAAAAAATACCCGTTAGCCAAAGTTGAAAGCCTTTTCCATCTGCGCCATGAAGACGGCAGCGTCCAGTTTTTCCCGACACCGCTCCCTGCTGGCGTTTTTGCACGCGTCTGCGTGGTGAAACCCGATGAACTGCTGCCTCTTCCCGGCGATTTAGCGCTGGAAAAAGTGCGCGCCATTCGCCGTAGCGCCAAAGAGCGTGTTTTTGTTACCAATGCGCTGCGCGCGCTGCGTCAGGTCAGCCCTACCGGCAACATTCGCGACATTCCTTTTGTGGTGTTAGTGGGCGGGTCAGCCCTTGATTTTGAAGTTCCTCAGCTCGTTACCGATGCGCTGGCCCACTACCGGCTGGTCGCCGGACGGGGAAATATTCGCGGTAGCGAAGGCCCAAGAAACGCGGTGGCTACCGGGCTGATCCTCTCCTGGTACAAGGAGGTTGCGCATGGAGAGTAACCACACCGCGCCGGCAATCATCATTATCGCCCTGGCCGACTGCATCAACCTCTGGCGCGAAGTGCTGCTGGGTATTGAAGAGGAAGGCATTCCATTCCTGCTTCAGCAGCAATCGGCCGGGGACGTAACCAGCTGCGCATGGCAGGCGGCGCGAAGCTCGCCGCTGCTGGTTGGCATCGCCTGCGACCAACGCACGCTGGTCGTGCACTACAAGAATTTATCCGCATCCGCGCCGCTTTTTACGCTGATGCGCCATCAGGACAGTCAGGCCCAACGCAGTACAGGTAACAACGCGGCACGGCTTGTCAAAGGGATCCCTTTTCGGGATCTAAATAGCTAAGCAACAGGAGAACCGTAGTATGAACAACGCACTGGGACTGGTTGAAACAAAAGGGTTAGTGGGTGCCATTGAAGCTGCTGACGCGATGGTGAAATCCGCCAACGTGCAGCTGGTTGGCTACGAAAAAATTGGCTCCGGCCTTGTTACCGTGATGGTGCGCGGTGATGTCGGCGCGGTAAAAGCAGCCGTCGATGCGGGCAGCGCGGCGGCAAGCGTGGTTGGCGAAGTGAAGTCCTGCCACGTTATTCCACGGCCGCACAGCGACGTTGAGGCCATTTTACCGAAATCAGCCTGATCGAAGCCAATAAGGAACACCGCGTGAAGCAATCACTGGGATTACTCGAAGTTTGTGGTCTGGCACTGGCTATCAGCTGCACCGATATCATGGCGAAATCCGCTGCTATCACGCTGGTCGCCCTCGAAAAAACCAATGGGTCAGGCTGGATAGTTATCAAAATTACCGGGGATGTGGCCTCCGTGCAGGCGGCCATCATGACCGGTAAACAGTTTGCCGAACGGCATAGCGGTCTGGTTGCCCACAAGATTATCGCCAGACCCGGAGAAGGGATCCTGCCTACGGACTCCCCTCTCTCCTCCGTTATGCCGCCTGAATCCGATGAACCCGATACGGCTGACGTCATCGTTGCAGAAGCGCCGGCAGATGAAGAGTCGTCGACCGCCGAACGGGTCAGTTGCAACCTGTGTCTGGACCCACAATGCCGGCGCCAGAAGGGCGATCCTCGTTCACTCTGCCTGCATTCAGGTAAGCGGGGTGAAGAGTAATGGATAAACAGCTGCTGGCCTCGACGGTGAGCAAAGTTCTCGATGAGATGCGCGAGCGCCCGATTCCTCTGGGCGTCTCGAACCGCCATATCCATCTGTCCGCACAGGATTACGCGAGGCTTTTCCCCGGCCACCCGATTGCGGAGAAAAAAGCGCTGCTGCAGCCAGGACAGTATGCCGCCGAGCAGACCGTCACCCTGGTTGGTCCGAAGGGCCAGCTAAATAACGTGCGCCTGCTGGGGCCGCTGCGCTCAGCAAGTCAGGTAGAAATATCGCGCACGGATGCCCGCACGCTGGGGATTACGGCGCCGTTAAGAATGTCCGGTAACCTGCAGGGGACGCCCGGCATCCGCCTGGTCAGCCCGTTTGCCGAACTGGATTTACCCTCCGGGGTTATCGTCGCCCAGCGGCATATTCATATGTCGCCCCTTGATGCGCTGATCCTTCGCGTAGCCCACGGCGACCGGGTCTCCGTGGCGATTGAAGGTAACGACCGTCGGCTGATCTTCGACAACGTCGCCGTACGCGTGGCGGCGGAAATGCGCCTCGAAATGCATATTGATACCGACGAAGCCAACGCCGCAGGTGCCGATAACCCGCAAGCCTTCGCCAGGCTGGTAAGTTCGCGATGAACGGCGAAACCCTGCGGCGAGTTATTGAGGAGGTCGTCTCCCGGCTGCAGCAGCGCGCCCGCAGCACGGCCACGTTGAGCGTGGCGCAGCTTCGCCAGATGGACGGCCTGAGCCTGTGCTGTCAGTACGCTTCGCTGCGCATTGTGCTCATCGACCTTCCCCTGCTGGGCCGGCTTGTACAAAGGGAAACCGCAGATCCGGGGGTCGCGATCATTCATCACGCCATTGCTTTGGGTATCCACGTCGAGCTCGCCCTGCATAGCGGTCTGCTGCAGGCTATGCCACTAAAAAAACTGGCCCGTCTACCGGTGACGTTTACCGACGAGCATGGGCAGCCGCTCGTTCTGCATGCCGCCCCGGTGCTCAGCTATCGCGATGTCGCCGGTCGGGACGCCGGGCGCGTGGTCCTCCACCGCCGGTGCGTGGTTACCGCTCTGGCGCGGGAGGCAGCGAGCGAGCGCAATATTCAATTAATCAAGCAGGAGTAAATCATGCATCTGGCACGAGTCACGGGCGCGGTTGTCTCCACGCAAAAATCGCCCTCCCTGATAGGGAAAAAGCTGCTGCTGGTCCGTCGGGTCAGCGCCGATGGCGAACTTCCCGCATCGCCGACGTCAGGCGATGAGGTTGCCGTTGACTCCGTAGGCGCAGGCGTCGGTGAACTGGTGCTGCTCAGCAGCGGCTCCAGCGCCAGACATGTTTTTTCCGGGCCGAATGAGGCCATTGACCTCGCCGTGGTTGGCATTGTCGATACGCTTTCGCGTTAAGGGGAAGTTATGGCGATTTATACCCGAACGGGTGACGCAGGCACCACCTCACTATATACCGGCCAGCGCGTGAGCAAAACCCACCCACGCGTTGAAGCCTACGGCACGCTGGACGAGCTGAATGCGGCGCTGAGCCTGTGTACCTGCGCCGCCGCGGATGAAAACCATCGCACCTTACTTGAGGCCATCCAGCAGCAGATTTTCTGGTTTAGCGCCGAGCTGGCCAGCGACAGCGAGCAGCCGTCACCAAAGCAGCGCTACATCAGCAGCGAAGAGATCTCCGCGCTTGAGGCCGCAATCGATCGGGCGATGGACCGCGTCGAACCGCTTCACAGTTTTATTTTACCCGGACGCAGCGAAGCCGCGAGCCGCCTACATTTTGCCCGTGCGCTGGCCCGTCGGGCCGAACGTCGCCTGGTTGAGCTGGCGGGAGAAGTTAACGTTCGCCAGGTATTGATGCGCTACCTCAACCGGCTATCGGACTGCCTGTACGCGCTGGCTCGTGCCGAAGATAGCGTTGCGCATCGCAACAGCATCATAAGTGAAATCAGCGCGCGCTATCTGGCTGCCAGCCAGCCCCCCCGCAGCAAGGAGACTCTTATGGCCCTCTCATTCAACGATCTCCATCAGCTTACGCGGTCCGCCGTTGAGCGCGCCCGGCAGCTTGAGGTGCCGGTAGCGATCGGCATCGTCGACGCGCACGGCACGCAAACGGTGATTTGGCGGATGCCTGACGCTCTGCTGGTCAGCAGCGAGCTGGCGCCAAAGAAAGCCTGGACCGCGGTGGCGATGAAAACAGCCACTCACCTGCTTTCAAGCGCGGTGCAGCCCGGCGCGCCGCTTTATGGTCTGGAGAGCCAGATGCAGGGAAAGGTCGTCACCTTTGGCGGCGGATACCCCTTGTGGCGTGAAGGCCAGTTGATTGGCGGCCTGGGTATCAGCGGCGGCAGCGTTGAACAGGACATGGATATTGCACAGGCCGCCATAGCGGCTATTAACGTGGGAACTAATCAATGAATACTTGTGAACTCGAAACCCTTATCCGCACCATTTTGAGCGAGCAGCTGGCCCCGGCACAAGCGCCTCATCAACCGCAGGGCAGCGGCGTCTTTCAGTCCGTCAACGCAGCGGTTGATGCCGCACACCAGGCTTTCTTACGCTACCAGCAGTGTCCGCTCAAAACTCGCAGCGCCATTATCAGCGCCCTGCGCCTGGAGCTGACGCCCCATCTTTCTCCCCTTGCCGCCGAAAGCGCGGCAGAAACGGGAATGGGCAATAAAGAGGATAAGTTCCTCAAGAATAAGGCAGCGCTGGACAACACGCCGGGAATCGAGGATTTAACCACTACCGCGCTCACCGGCGATGGCGGGATGGTGCTTTTTGAATATTCACCGTTTGGCGTTATCGGCTCCGTTACGCCGAGCACTAACCCGACGGAAACGATCATCAACAACAGCATCAGCATGCTGGCGGCGGGCAACAGCGTTTATTTTAGCCCACACCCGGGAGCAAAAACCGTCTCTCTGAAGCTCATCAGCATGATTGAAGAGATCGCCTTCCGCTGCTGCGGTATCCGTAACCTGGTGGTCACCGCCGCGGAGCCAACGTTTGAAGCCACCCAGCAGATGATGGCCCATCCAAAGATTGCCGTACTGGCTATTACCGGTGGTCCGGGAATTGTCGCTATGGGAATGAAAAGCGGGAAAAAAGTCGTGGGCGCCGGAGCTGGTAACCCGCCCTGTATCGTTGACGAAACCGCTGATTTAGTCAAAGCCGCCGAAGATATCATCAACGGCGCGGCGTTCGATTACAACCTGCCGTGCATTGCCGAGAAGAGCCTGATTGTGGTAGAGAGCGTCGCCGATAGTCTGGTACAGCAAATGCAGGCATTTGGCGCCTTGCTGCTAACCACCGCAGAGGTCGACAGGCTCCGCGCCGTCTGCCTGCCGGAAGGACAGGCGAATAAAAAGCTGGTCGGAAAAAGCCCGGCAGCTCTGCTGACGGCGGCCGGCATTAGCGCGCCGGCAAAACAACCTCGCCTGCTGATAGCCGTCGTCAGCGCCGACGATCCGTGGGTCACCAGCGAACAGCTGATGCCGATGCTGCCCGTTGTCAAAGTGAGCGATTTTGATAGCGCGCTGGCGCTGGCCCTGAAGGTGGAAGACGGCCTGCACCACACCGCCATCATGCACTCGCAAAACGTTTCACGCCTGAACCTCGCAGCCCGCACGCTGCAGACCTCCATCTTCGTGAAAAATGGGCCGTCCTATGCCGGTATCGGGGTCGGCGGCGAGGGCTTTACGACCTTTACTATCGCTACGCCAACGGGTGAAGGCACCACCTCAGCGCGAACGTTTGCTCGCTCCCGGCGCTGCGTACTGACCAACGGCTTTTCTATCCGCTAACGAGGTAGGGTAATGAAGACCTTTTCGCTACAAACCCGGTTGTACAGCGGTCAGGGGAGCCTGCAGGTGCTCAGACGCTTTACCAACAAGCATATCTGGATAATCTGCGATGGCTTCCTCGCGAGCTCGCCGCTCATCGGGACGCTGCGCGCTGCGCTGCCGGCGGATAATCGTATCACTATTTTTAGTGAGATAACGCCGGACCCTACTATCGATACCGTCGTCCAGGGGATTGCACAAATGCAGGATCTGCAGCCCCAGGTCGTCATCGGGTTTGGCGGCGGATCGGCGCTGGATGCGGCGAAGGCTATCGTCTGGTTCAGCCATCGGTTCGGCATTGAAATTGAAACCTGCGTTGCCATTCCTACCACCAGCGGTACCGGTTCAGAAGTGACCAGCGCCTGCGTCATTAGCGACCCTGATAAAGGCATCAAATACCCGCTGTTCAACAATGCGCTGTATCCGGATATGGCGATCCTCGATCCGGAGCTGGTGGTCAGCGTCCCGCCGCAGATCACGGCCAATACCGGAATGGACGTGCTGACCCACGCGCTGGAAGCCTGGGTTTCGCCGCACGCCAGCGACTTTACCGATGCGCTGGCGGAAAAAGCCGCCAAACTGGTATTCCGCTATCTGCCCACTGCGGTGGAAAAAGGTGACTGCGTGGCGACGCGGGGAAAAATGCATAACGCCTCAACGCTCGCAGGTATGGCGTTCAGCCAGGCCGGGCTCGGGCTTAACCACGCAATAGCCCACCAGCTCGGCGGGCAGTTTCATCTGCCGCACGGTCTGGCCAACGCGCTGCTGTTAACCCCGGTTATCCGCTTTAACGCCGGCGTTCCACGTGCCGCCAAACGCTACGCGCGGCTGGCCAAAGCCTGCGGCTTTTGCCCGCCAGAGGCCAATGATGTCACGGCGATAAATGCGCTGATTCAGCAAATCGAACGCCTCAAGCAGCGCTGCGCTCTCCCCTCATTGGCCGTCGCGCTTAAAGAAGGAAGATCCGACTTTTCAGCGCGCATTCCGGCAATGGTGCGGGCCGCGTTGGCTGACGTCACGCTACGCACTAATCCGCGCCCGACCAGCGCCGAGGAAATTCGGGAACTGCTGGAGGAACTGCTATGAGTACCGCCGCCAACACCGTTGCAATGCCCCATAGCGCGGATGAAATTCGTGAGCGCGTTCGCGCTGCGGGCGTGGTTGGCGCGGGAGGCGCGGGGTTTCCCGTTCACGTCAAGCTCCAGGCGCAGGTGGAGATCTTTCTGGTTAACGCCGCCGAGTGCGAACCCATGCTCAAGGTTGACCAGCAGCTGATGTGGCAGCAGGCTTCGCGTCTTGTACGCGGCGTGCAGTACGCGATGACGGCAACCGGCGCGCGCGAAGGGGTGATAGCCCTGAAAGAAAAATATCGCCGGGCCATCGATGCGCTAACCCCGCTGCTGCCTGCAGGTATCCGGCTCCACATCCTGCCCGATGTCTATCCGGCTGGCGATGAGGTGCTGACCATCTGGCTGGCTACCGGTCGCCGGGTCGCGCCTGCCGCGCTGCCGGCCAGCGTCGGCGTGGTCGTTAATAACGTGCAAACCGTCCTCAATATTGCCAGAGCGGTCGAGCTGCGGTATCCGGTAACGCGCCGAACGCTGACCGTCAACGGCGCCGTTGCCAGGGCGCAAACGCTCACCGTGCCGATCGGCATGTCGTTACGCGAAATCCTCAACCTTGCCGGCGGGGCAACCGTCGACAATCCGGGGTTTATTAACGGCGGGCCAATGATGGGAAGTCTGGTGAAATCGCTGGACTCTCCGGTGACCAAAACCACCGGTGGGCTGCTGGTGCTACCGAAAAGCCATCCTCTCATTCAGCGACGGATGCAGGACGACCGCACGGTCCTTTCCGTTGCCCGCACCGTCTGCGAACAGTGTCGGCTGTGCACCGATCTCTGCCCAAGACACCTGATTGGCCACGAACTCTCGCCCCATTTGCTGGTTCGGGCAGTGAACTACCTGCAGGGCGCTACGCCGCAGCTGCTGCTTAGCGCACTCACCTGTTCGGAGTGCAACGTCTGCGAAAGCGTAGCCTGCCCGGTAGGCATCTCGCCAATGCGCATTAATCGCCTGCTGAAGCGCGAGCTGCGGGCGAAAAACCTGCGCTATGAAGGGCCGCTGCATCCGGCCGACCAGATGGCGAAATATCGCCTGGTGCCGGTGAAGCGGCTGATCGCCAAACTGGGGCTAAGCCCCTGGTATCAGGAAGCGCCGCTGTCCGGGTGCGAACCTTCTGCCGAAAAAGTCACGCTGTTGTTACGCCAGCATATTGGCGCAAGCGCAGCGCCGTGCGTGGCAGTAGGGCAACCCGTCGTGCGCGGGCAATGCGTCGCCGATATTCCAGCGGGCGCGCTGGGCGCCCCTGTGCACGCCAGCATTGACGGCACGGTTTCGGCCATCAGCGAACAGGCTATTACGGTTGTAAGAGGTTAACTATGTCTCAGGCTATCGGTATTTTAGAACTCACCAGCATCGCCAGGGGAATGGAGCTCGGCGATGCGATGCTGAAAAGCGCGAACGTCGACCTGCTGGTCTGCAAGACCATTTGTCCGGGTAAATTTCTGTTGATGCTCGGCGGCGACGTCGGCGCGGTACAGCAGGCGATTGAAACCGGCACCTCGCTTGCCGGAGAAATGCTGGTCGACAGTCTGGTGCTGCCCAATCTTCACCGCGATATTCTCCCGGCAATAAGCGGCCTGAATAGCGTTGACCAGCGCCAGGCCGTCGGGATCGTCGAAACCTGGAGCGTCGCAGCCTGCATTAGCGCGGCAGATCGGGCGGTGAAAGCCTCGAACGTTACGCTGGTACGCGTGCATATGGCATTCGGTATCGGCGGCAAGTGCTACATGGTCGTCGCGGGTGAGATTTCAGACGTCAACAATGCGGTAGCTGTGGGTAGCGAAAGCGCGGGTGAAAAGGGGCTGCTGGTTTACCGCTCGGTGATTCCGCGCCCGCATGAGGCAATGTGGCGACAGATGGTGGAGGGATAATGGAAAAGCAGCAAACAACAGATCGCATGATTCAGGAATACGTCCCGGGTAAACAGGTCACGCTGGCGCACCTTATCGCTAATCCAGGTCAGGACCTGTTCAAAAAGCTGGGTTTGCAGAATGCGGTATCGGCGATCGGCATTCTCACCATTACCCCCAGTGAAGCCTCAATAATTGCCTGCGATATCGCCACCAAATCGGGCGCGGTAGAGATAGGCTTTCTCGATCGCTTTACCGGCGCCGTGGTGCTTACCGGGGACGTTTCCGCCGTTGAATATGCGCTGAAGCAGGTTACACGCACGCTGGGCGAAATGATGCGCTTCACCGCTTGCCCAATTACACGGACCTAAGCTCATGAAACGTTTGATGCTTATCGGCCCCAGCCAGTGCGGCAAGACGTCCTTGACCCAAAGCCTGCGCGGCGAAGCGCTCCATTATAAAAAAACGCAGGCGATTGAATGGTCCCCGATGGCCATCGACACGCCGGGTGAATACCTCGAAAACCGCTGTCTTTACAGCGCGCTGCTGGCCAGCGCCTGCGAAGCCGACGTTATCGCACTGGTGCTGAATGCCGACGCGCAGTGGTCGCCGTTTTCTCCCGGTTTTACCGCCCCGATGAACCGCCCGACCATCGGCCTGGTGACCAAGGCCGATTTAGCGCCCCCGCAGCGCCTTTCTCTGATTGAGGGCTGGCTTGAACAAGCCGGCGCGCAGCGGATCTTTATTACCAGCGCGCTCAATAAATCGGGACTCACCGCCGTACTGGCTTTTTTGAATGCGAAGGAACCCCTATGTCTCACAAAATAATGGCCATTAACGCCGGCAGCTCATCGCTAAAATTTCAGCTGCTGGCAATGCCTCAGGGTGAAATGCTCTGCCAGGGATTGATAGAGCGTATTGGTATGGCGGACGCCCGGGTGACGATAAAAACGCCAGCCCACGGCTGGCAGGAGAGGGTCCCTGTTGCCGATCATCGTGAAGCCGTGACTCTGCTGCTGGAAAAGCTGCTCCGCTACGGCGTGATCGGCAGCCTGCATGAGATTGACGGTATCGGCCATCGCGTCGCCCACGGTGGAGAGCACTTTAAGGATTCCGCGCTGATTACCGAGGGGTCGCTGGCTGAAATTGAACGCCTTGCGGAGCTGGCGCCGCTGCATAATCCGGTCAATGCGCTCGGCATTAACGTCTTTCGCCAGCTGTTGCCCACCACGCCCGCCGTCGCAGTGTTTGATACCGCCTTTCACCAGACGCTGGATGAGCGCGCCTATCTCTACCCTCTTCCCTGGCGCTATTACAGTGAACTTGGTATCCGCCGCTATGGTTTCCACGGCACCAGCCACAAATACGTCAGCGCCCTGCTCGCAGAGCAGCTCGGCGTTCCGCTCAGCGCGCTGCGGGTGATCTGCTGCCACCTGGGCAATGGCAGCAGCGTTTGCGCGATTAAAGGCGGCCATTCTATCAATACCTCAATGGGATTTACGCCCCAGTCCGGCGTGATGATGGGGACCCGCAGCGGCGATATTGACCCATCAATCCTGCCGTGGATTGCCCAGCGGGAGGGGAAAACGCCCCAGCAGCTTAATCATCTGTTAAACAATGAGTCCGGGCTGCTCGGCGTCTCCGGCGTTTCGCATGATTACCGCGACGTCGAGCAGGCGGCAGATGCAGGCAATCACCGGGCGGCTCTCGCCCTGTCGCTTTTTGCCGAGCGGATCCGCGCGACGATCGGCAGCTACATTATGCAGATGAGCGGCCTGGACGCGCTGATTTTTACCGGCGGCATTGGCGAAAACTCCGCGCGCGCGCGATCCGCAATCTGCCATAACCTGCATTTTCTCGGCCTGTCGATCGATAGCGAGAAAAACCAGCAGAATGCGGCCTTTATCCAGGCCGACGGCTCGGTCGTTAAAGTGGCGATTGTGAATACAAATGAAGAGCTGATGATCGCCCGCGACGTTATGCGCATCGCCCTCTCCGCGCGGGCGGATCTGTGCGTTTCGGCGTAAAACAGCCGCCCTCAGGCTTGAGTGAAATCATGGTAATAGCGGGATCGCCATGACACTATGCGCCATGAAAAATCGAGTGGAAAGGTGAACCGGTGGCCGTTGCACAATGTCCCGCATCCTGCGGAGAGCTCATCCAGGGCTGGATCCTTGGCAGTGAAAAGCTGGTCTCCTGCCCCGTCGACTGGTACAGCACCGTCGAGGTGAGCGCCGCGCCGCCTCTGCCTGATGAACGCCCGCTTTCCCGGGCAATGGTCGAGCGGCTTTTAGACTACTGGCAATACCCGGCAGGCCTGAGCCACGACATCCGTATCGAGGTGCACTCGTCGATTCCTGTCGCCAAAGGGATGGCCAGCAGTACGGCAGATATTGCCGCTACCGCGGTGGCCACGGCGCATCATCTCGGCCATACGCTGTCGGAGTCCGAGCTGGCGCGGCTTTGCGTCTCCCTGGAACCCACCGACAGCACCATTTTTCGCCAGCTCACGCTTTTCGACCACAACGACGCCTCGACGCAAATTGCCTGCGAGTCCCAGCCACAGCTCGATCTTTACGTTCTCGAAAGTCCCGTAACGCTACGCACAACGGATTATCATCGCCTGCCCCGCCGGTCCCGGCTGCTCGCCAGCTCGGCTACGCTACAGCTGGCGTGGGAAAAGATACAGGATGCCTGTCTTAGCGGCTGCCCGCGGCGGATGGGGGAAGCGTCGACGCTTAGCGCGATTGCCAGCCAGCTGCTGCTGGCAAAACCCGGTTTTACCTCGCTGCTGGCGCTGGTGGAAGAGTGCGACTTATACGGTCTGAACGTCGCTCACAGCGGCAGCGTTGTCGGCCTGATGCTGGACCGGCGGCGGCACGATATCGGCTATATACAGTGGGCGCTGGCGAAGAGGAGCATGAGCGAGCACTGGCCGCGGCAGCACCTGCTGAAGATGGTGCAGGGCGGCGCCCGCCTGCTTGCCGCTTCAGGCGTTCGCGCCAGCGATGCGCCTTAATGCGCTAATCAGCCGCTGATTCTCCTCCGCGCTGCGGATCGCCACGCGGAAATAGCCCGCCCCGAGGCCGGGATAGTTGGCGCAGCTGCGAATCAAAATATGCTGCTGCAGCAGCGCATACTGCAGGTCGATGCCCGGCATATCGGCGCGCAGAAACAGATAGTTTGCCTGACCCGGATATACAGTTAAGCCGGGAAGCCGGCGGAGCTGTTGGTAAAAACGCCGCCCCTCTTCGGCCAGCCACTGCCGGGTCTTCTGCTGGTAGGCGCTATCCTGCAGAATAATTTCCCCCGCCAGCGCGGCAAACGCGTTGATCGACCACGGCATTTGCCGCTCGCGCATCCGGGCGACGGCGCGCTCATCGCCGTTGACCAGATACCCCAGACGCAGGCCGGGTATGGCATAGAACTTCGTCAGCGAGCGTAGTACCCAGATATGCGGGTTATCGCGCAGCAGAGGAATAAACCCCGGCTGGTCGGGAATAAAATCGATAAAGGCCTCATCCAGCACCAGCGCGATGCTTAACGCTTTGCAGCGCTCGGCAATCGCCGCCAGCAGCCGGCGCTCCGGCAGCAGTCCGGTTGGGTTGTTGGGCGTACACAGGAACAGGCAGTCCAGGTCTGGCGTCAGGGCCGCGAGAAGGGCCTCGGTCAGCTGCCAGCCATCCTCTTCACGCAGAACGAACTCGCGGATCGCGCAGTCCACCGAGCTCAGCGCGCGGCGATATTCGGCAAAGCCGGGTATCACGATCATCGCCTGACGCGGCTTCAGGCCGTTTACGACGGTGAAAATAGATTCGGTTTCGCCATTCCCCGCCACGATCCACGAGGCGGGAATGTGGTGATGTTCGGCCAGGGCCTCGTGCAGCTGCTGATAGTCCACGTCGGGATAGCGCTCTGCGCGGTCAAGATTATCGATCAGAGCGCGCTTCAGGCTTTCAGGCATGCCCAGCGGATTAATATTGGCGCTAAAATCCAGCAGCCGATCGGGCTTAATGCCCAGCAGCGCCGCCGCCTCCCGCGTATTGCCGCCATGCGCGCTCTTTAACAGAGCCATATCCCGCTCCTTTTATCAGCCACGCCTTGCCAGCGTTGCGCCATCGGCGAAGTAGGCCTTAATCCCCGCCAGTATCGACTCGGCAACTTCCTGCTGGAAGGTCGCCGTTTTCAGCTTACGCTCCTCCTCCACGTTGCTGATAAACGCGGTTTCGACCAGGATCGACGGAATATCCGGCGCTTTCAGCACCGCGAAGCCGGCCTGTTCAACCTGGTTTTTGTGGAGGTTATTAATTTTGCCCATCTTTTGCAGCACCGCCTTACCAAACTTCAGGCTATCGGCGATGGTCAGCGATTGCACCATATCAAACATCGTATGGTCGACGTAGCGATCGCCGCTCTTGCTGACGCCCCCCACCAGATCGGAGGCGTTCTGGGTTTGCGCCAGATACTTAGCCGCGGTGCTGGTAGCGCCTTTGGTTGAGAGCGCAAATACCGAAGAGCCTCTCGGCTGGCGGCTGGTAAAGGCATCGGCGTGAATCGAGACGAACAGATCGGCACGCTGCTTTTGCGCCTTGGCGACGCGCACCTTCAGGGGAATAAAGACATCTTCGTTGCGGGTCATATAGGCCTTCATATTCCCCTCTTTTTCGATCAGCGCCCGCAGCCGGCGGGCAATCTGCAGCACAACGTCTTTCTCGCGGGTATGGTATTTGCCTACCGCGCCGGAGTCTTCACCGCCGTGTCCCGGATCGAGCATAATCACAATCGGCCGGTCGCGCCCGGCTTTACCCGGCTTCGGCCCGCTTTCTGCCGGCGGCACCTGACGATCGAGATCGCCCTTGTTGTAATCTTCCAGCAGCGCCAGCAGCGGGTCCTGCACATCGGTCGCCGTAGACGGATAGAGATCCATCACCAGGCGCTCTTTAAAGCCGGCAACCGGCGCGAGGGCAAAGAGCTGCGGTTTCACATTCTGTTTGAGCTCAAACACCATGCGCACCGTTTGCGGATCGAACTGCCCGACGCGAGCGGACTTAATATAGGGATCGTCGTCGCGAATGCTGGTTCCCATGCCTTTTAGCACGGAATTAAGGTTAACCCCTTCCAGATCGACCACCAGCCGCTCCGGATTGCTCAACGCAAACTGCCGATATTTCAGCACATGGTTGGATTCCACCGTAACGCGCGTATAGGTTGACGACGGCCAGACGCGCACGGCGACGACCTGTGCAACGGCAGCTAAACCAACCGGACTGACGCTCATTAACCACATAGCGCTCGCCCCCTGTAAAAAACGGCGACGGCTTAATCCTGACTTGTATCCCGGCATGCCACTCCCAAGCAATAAAAACGCATTCGTATCCAAAACAAACAGATTGACCAGAAACTTTAACGAAAGCCGTATAACCTGTCATCAATAAAAGGGTAAACAATCTTTGGTAGCGCGCTTTAAGTCACAGTTCTTTCGCAGGTTCGGGACAAATTTTGGCTTGCGTTTACGGGGAAAACAGAATAAAAATACACTTATTACGAATAATCATGCATTGAGGGTTGTTGTCATGGTGAAGGAACGTCGCACCGAACTGGTAGAAGGATTCCGCCATTCTGTTCCCTATATTAACGCCCATCGGGGAAAAACGTTTGTCATCATGCTGGGTGGCGAAGCCATTGAGCATGAGAATTTCTCCAGCATAGTCAATGACATTGGTCTGTTACATAGTCTGGGCATTCGCCTGGTGGTGGTCTATGGCGCGCGTCCTCAGATAGACGCCAACCTGGCCGAACATCATCATGAGCCGCTTTACCACAAACAGACGCGCGTGACTGACGCCAAAACCCTCGAACTGGTTAAACAGGCCGCCGGCATGCTGCAGCTGGAAATTACCGCGCGCCTGTCGATGAGCCTCAACAACACTCCGCTCCAGGGCGCCCACATCAACGTCGTGAGCGGCAATTTCATTATTGCCCAACCGCTTGGCGTTGATGATGGCGTCGATTATTGCCACAGCGGGCGCATTCGTCGTATCGATGAAGAAGCGATCCATCGCCAGCTTGATAATGGCGCCATCGTGCTGATGGGCCCGGTTGCGGTATCGGTCACCGGCGAAAGCTTTAACCTGACGTCAGAAGAGATTGCCACCCAGCTGGCTATTAAGCTGAAAGCGGAAAAAATGATCGGCTTCTGCTCTTCACAAGGGGTGTACAGCCAGGAGGGTGAGATCGTTCCCGAACTGTTCCCGAACGAAGCCCAGGCGCGGGTTGAAGAGCTGGAAGCGGAAGAGGACTACAACTCCGGTACCGTGCGTTTCCTGCGCGGCGCGGTGAAAGCCTGCCGCAGCGGCGTGCGTCGCTGCCACCTGATCAGCTACCAGGAAGATGGCGCTCTGCTGCAGGAGCTGTTCTCGCGCGACGGTATCGGTACTCAGATCGTCATGGAAAGCGCCGAGCAGATTCGCCGCGCCACCATCAACGATATTGGCGGCATTCTTGAGCTGATCAGCCCGCTGGAGCAGCAGGGGATTCTGGTGCGTCGCTCCCGCGAGCAGCTGGAGATGGAAATAGATAAATTCACCATCATTCAGCGCGATAACACAACAATTGCCTGCGCCGCGCTCTATCCGTTCCCGGAAGAGAAAATCGGTGAAATGGCCTGCGTGGCGGTCCATCCGGACTACCGCAGCTCATCGCGCGGGGAAGTGCTGCTGAACCGCATTGCGACCCAGGCAAAGCAGATGGGGCTAAGCAAACTGTTCGTGCTGACTACCCGCAGCATCCACTGGTTCCAGGAGCGCGGCTTTACGCCGGTGGATATCGACCTGCTGCCGGAGAGTAAGAAAGAGATGTACAACTATCAGCGCCGTTCCAAGGTGATGATGGCCGACCTTGGCTAAGTGAGCGCCCCCTTCCCGGCTAAGCGTAGCGCGGGCCGGGAAAGGTGAAGCGCTGAAGGTTGAGGCTACCCGCCGCTGGCGAAGATGTCCGCCAGCCCGCTGCGCCGTTCGGTGCGCGCCACGATAGCCTGAGTAAGCACCTGCTCATCGGCATAAATCGACAGCTGCCTTTTAGCTCGCGTTATCGCGGTATACACCAGCTCACGCGTCACCAGCGGCACGCTGCGGGAAGGCAAAATCAGGGCCGCGTGGTCAAATTCCGAGCCCTGCGATTTATGCACCGTCATCGCCCAGGCGGTATCGTGTTCCGGCAGACGGCTCGGCTGCACCGACTTAATGCTGCCATCCGGCATCGGGAACCAGACGCGAAGCCCTTCTCCCCTTTCCAGCGCAATGCCAATATCACCGTTAAACAGCCCCAGCGCGCTATCGTTGCGCGAGATCATGACCGGGCGGCCTTCATACCAGCGCGAATGCCGCGGCAGCGCAATAGCCCGCTTACGATTGAGCATCAGCTCCAGCTGTTCGTTCAGCCCGCTGACGCCGTAGGGGCCCTCGCGTAGGGCGCACAGTAGCCGGAACTCGCCGAAAGCGGCAATCGCCGCCTCCGGCTCCGCCCGCTCGCGCAGCAGCCGAAGATAGCGATCGTAGCCGGCCTGCGCCTGCGTCAGCATCGTTTCATACTCCTCGGTGGTGCTTAGCGGGTGCAGGGCGATATCGTCGAACGGCTGACGCAGGGTCGTTTTGACGCCATGCCGATCGCCGGCGTTAACCGCCCGGGCCAGGCTACCGATACCGGAATGGCTGCCAAAACGATAGCTTTTCTGCAGCAGGCACAGGCTGTCGCGCAGGGCGCCCGCCGCCTCGCCCTCGCCGGCAGGTACCGGCAGGCCGGTCAGCCGCTTTAGCTGCGCCGCGCGATCGGCGGTATAGCCGGCATTAACCCAGGCACAAATATCCCCCAGCACCGCGCCGGCTTCCACCGACGCCAGCTGATCGCGGTCGCCGAGAAAAATCACCCGACCGTGCGCCGGCAGCGCGTCAATCAGGCGAGCCATCATCGGCAGATCGATCATCGAGGCTTCATCCACCACCAGCACGTCGAGGTGCAGCGGGTTGCCGGCGTGATAGCGCATACGCTGGCTGCCCGGCTGAGCGCCCAGCAGACGGTGCAGGGTGCTGGCCTCTGTCGGCAGCTGCGCCTTCTGCTCATCCGTCAGCGGCAGCTGGCACAGCGCGCTGCCCAGCGATTCGGTCAGGCGCGCGGCGGCTTTCCCGGTGGGCGCCGCCAGGCGGATACGACAGCGGGGCCTATCCGTCGTCTGAATCAACGCCGCCAGCAGCCTGGCGACGGTGGTGGTTTTACCGGTGCCTGGGCCCCCGGAAATAACCGCAATGCGCCGGGTCAGCGCCACCGCAGCCGCCACCTTCTGCCAGTCAATATCCTCCCCGGCGGGGAATAGCGCATCCAGCGTCGACGCCAGGCGCGTTTCATCCACGCTCAGCACCTGATTGGCTTCGTTAAAAAAGCGCGCGACGGTCAGCTCGTTACGCCACATGCGGTTAAGGTAAAGCCGTTCCCCGCAGAGGATCATCGGCGTCGGGCGCTCCCCGCGGCTCACCGCCGCAGAAGAGAGCAGCAGCGTCGACCAGTCATCAGGCGCTCCGGCCTGCGCCAGCAGCTGCTCGCGCAGAGCGGCGGCTTTCCCGCTCAGCGCATCGTCCGCCGCAAGGCGGGAGAGCGGCAGGCATACGTGCCCTTCGCCGGCATCGCGGCTCAGTATCGCCGCCGCCAGCCTCACCGCCGGGTGCGCATCCTGAGCGACCATCAGCGCAAACTGGACGTCAAGCGGACGTAACAAACGCTGGTTTGCTGCCTCAAGCAGCAGCTCATCCATGGTCATGAGGCGATCTCCTGAACTTCGCCGGCAAACAGGGCGTCCAGGCCGTCGATTAGCGGCCGCTCGGGGCGCGTGGTAAATATCCCCTGCCCGCCGTCCTGTCCGTCCATTCCGCGTAAAAAGAGATAAATGACGCCGCCAAAATGGCGCTCATAGTCATAGTCAGCAATGCGGTGGCGTAAATAGCGGTGCAGCGCCAGGCTATAGAGCTGGTACTGTAAATCATAGCGGTGCGTGCGCATCGCCTGCGCCATCGCCTGCCGGGTGTAGGCTTCGCGATCGTCCCCCAGCCAGTTGGATTTGTAGTCCAGCAGGTAGTAGCGATCGTTATGACGAAACACCAGGTCGATAAACCCTTTCAGCATTCCGCGTACCTGACGGAAATCAAGCTCCGGGCACTGCGCCGAAAGCGGGTCGTAGCGGCGAACCAGCGCGTCCAGGCGCCGTGGATCCAGCGGGGCCGCAATGGGTAAATAAAACGCCATCTCAACCTGCTTATCCGCCGCAGTCAGCTGATTCAGCGCGATACCGGCGCCCGGCAGCGACGTGCGCAGCACATCATCCAGCCATTGGGTCAGCACCGGCGTCCACTGTTCGCCAAATCCGCCGGACTGCAGCTTTTCCGCCATCCAGCCGGCGGGAACCGGCTGGGTAAAGTCGAGGTCTTCAAACAGGCCGTGCAGAAATGTCCCCGGCGACGCCCCGCGCGGGAACTGATGGGGAGTGAGCTGTGGCTCCTCGATCACCTCTCCCACGCCGGCCGCGTCAACGTCAAGACGGGGCAGTAAATCCTGCGCCGGGCTGTGGCCATGCTGCTGTAGCCCGGAGTAGCTGGTGACCCGCCAGTCATCGACGATCGCACGCGCCAGCATTCGCGCCGACAGCGGGGGGAGAACCTCCTGCGGCGCCTGCCAGGGTTGCCGATCGGCGACGCCGGGGGTTTGCAGCGCAATATCCGCGCTGCAGAATGCCTGCAGGCGGGCCGTCAGCCCCGCGGCATCCATCGCTTCGCCTCCCTGCAGAAGGCGCCCCAGCGCGCTGTGGTGAAAATCACTGTCGCCCGGCTTGTCGCTGCGCCGGGTGCTGAGAGGCGCCACGCCAAGACTGCAGTGCCAGACCGCTCGCGTCAGGGCCACGTATAGCAAACGCAAATCCTCAGCCAGACGCTCCGCTTCCGCCAGCTCGAGGCTCCCCTCATTCTGTTCAAGGTCGAGCACCGCCGCAAAGGAGTCGCGATCGTGATAAAACGCCTGATCCTGCTTACGGAAGCGGGCGATAAACGGCAGCCACACCAGCGGGTATTCCAGCCCTTTCGATTTATGTACGGTGACGATTTGCACCAGATGCTTGTCGCTTTCCAGGCGCATCTGCTGGCTGGAGGCATTGCTATCCGGCTCGGCGATGCGCTGCGTCAGCCAACGCACCAACGCATGCTCGCTTTCCAGCTGGTTGGCCGCTTCCTGCAGCAGTTCGCTGATATGCAGGATATCGGTTAAGCGCCGCTCGCCGCCGCTCGTCACCAGCAGATTTTCGGCGATGTTCCGGGTGGTCATCAGCGCTCTCAGCATCGGCATGACCCCGCGCTGGCGCCAGATGCGGCGATAGTCGCTAAACTCTTCAACCAGCGCATCCCACGCGCGCTCATCCTGGTTCAGGTTTTCAATATCGAGAGCGTTCAGACCGAAAATCGAGGTCGCCAGCGCGCTGCGCAGCGTGTTTTCTCGTTCGGGCGCCAGCGCCGCCTGTAGTACCCACAGCAGCTCCTGCGCTTCCGGCGTTTCAAATACGCTATCGCGGTTGGAGAGATAGACCGATGGAATGGCCAGAACCTGCAGCGCATCGCGGATCAGCGACGCCTCCTGGCGATTACGCACCAGCACCGTGATATCGGAAGCCTGCACCGGCCGAGCGCGATCGTCGCGCCACAGCAGCGCCCGCCCCTGCTGGCCGGCGCTAAGCCAGTCACGAATTTGCGCTGCGCAGAGCTGCGCCATAAAGGTTTGATAATCTCCCGCGCCCACCGCTTCGCCCGGCATCAGCCAGATGTTCATTGCCGGAACCACGTCGTTGTCGACGGTAAAACGCAGATGCTGGTTTTTCGGCGCCGACTTCACCGGCAGGAACGGGATTTCGCGGAACATGAACGGATTATCGCTGAGGCTAAACAGGCGATTGACGCTATCCACCATCCCCGGAGAGGAGCGCCAGTTGGTATCCAGCGTGTAGTGAGCGGCAACGTCGCCGCGCGCCTTCATATAGGTAAAGATATCCGCGCCGCGAAAGGCATAAATGGCCTGTTTGGGATCGCCGATAAGCAGCAGAGCCGTCTCCGGCTGCCGCCGCCAGATGCGGCGAAAAATGCGGTACTGCTGCGGGTCGGTATCCTGGAACTCATCAATCATCGCCACCGGAAAACGCTGACGGATCGCGCTGGCCAGCGCTTCGCCGCTTTCGCTGCGTAGGGCATCATCGAGGCGGCTGAGCATGTCATCAAAACCGAGCTCTCCGCGGCGACGTTTTTCCCGCGCCACCGCTTCGCGGATCTCCACCATTGCCCGGGCGATCACCAGATCGGTAAGGGTCAGCGGCGCGGAGAGAAGCGCCTCAATCGCGCTAAACAGCGGGTGAACCGGCGGTTCGCCACCCGCTTTGGTACGTTCATGCAGGAACGGCCGGGAGAATTTCTCCAGCGCCTCCGGCAGCCGGTAGCTCAGGGTCTCTTCCTGCGCCCAGAGGCTGACTTTCTCTATCCATTTCCCCTGATTGCCGCGATTGAATTTACGCCGATCGAGGCCGGAATTTTCCAGCACGCTTTCAATCTCACCCACCTGCTCGCGCCACTGCAGCTTCACCGCGTCGATGCGATCGATGATTTGCCGATGGCGTTCGGCCAGCGTCTCTTCCTGCGCCGGCGGGGATTTAAGCTGCGGGGCTTCGCCCTGTAGCCAGCGGTCGAGGGATTTCAACAGATCGCGCGGGCCTTTCCACGCTTCGTGGATAACCGCCGCGATCTCGCGCGGGAGCGGGTAGCAGTGGCGGCGCCAGAAATCGGCGCAGGCCTGGTAACGGAGGCGGGATTCGTCCTCGATCAGCTGCTGTTCGAAGAGCATGCCGGACTCAAACGCGTTGAGGCTGAGCATGCGCTGGCAGAAGCCGTGAATGGTGAAAACCGCCGCTTCGTCCATCTGCCTTTCCGCCAGCATCAGCGTTTGCGCGGCCTGGTTTTTGTCCGGAATTTCCGCCAGCAGCGCGGCGTAGAGAGGGTCGGCGGCCGTTTCACGCAGGCAGGCGATACGCAGAGCGTGGATATTGCTGCGGATACGACCGCGCAGCTCCTCGGTCGCCGCCTCGGTGAAGGTCACCACCAGCAGCTCCTCCACGCTTACCGGCCGGGGAAAGGCGGATTCTCCGCCCAGCCCCAGCAGCAGCCGGAGGTACAGCGCCGCGATGGTAAAGGTCTTTCCGGTGCCCGCAGAGGCTTCTATCAGGCGCTCGCCCGTCAGGGGCAAGCGCAGGGGGTCAAGAGGCTCGGCGGTTTCGGTCATTCATTCTCTCGCATCAGGGGTAAGGATTTCTGCAATGCGCTGACGGTTTCCCAGACTTTGCCACCCGGCGGAAGGGCGTAATCCGTTTTACCGTTCTGGCTACCGGATACCTGGGATAATATCGCCATGCCCTGCGGATCCACCACCGTCTGATGGAAGAAGTCGGCAAGCTTTTGCGGCGTCAGCAGTTTAATCTGAGCCACTACTTTATCACGTGAATCGAAGCGCATATTACCGCGATCGAAATCTTTGCTCAGCTGCGAGGCTTCCCCGCCCAAAGTTTGCGGTGCCTGCATCATCTGGGCGATCGTCGCCTGCTGAATTTGGGCAAACTCTTCCGGGGTCATCGCCCTCAGCTTTGCTTCCGCCGTCGGGAAGAAGGCCTGGAAGCGCTGCCACAGGAAGGCGGGCTGCTTATCGCTGCTTTGCAGCAGGAAGCCGACGCCCCACTGGCGGCCAACGTTCATCGAGAACGCGAAGACCGCATAGCCCAGCTGTTCTTCTGTGCGCAGCTGGTTATAGAACCACGGCTGGATAATTTGCCCGAGCAGAGAGCTGGCGGCAGAGCTGCTGTATTCATCGATATTGGGCGGCGCAAAGACCGCGGCCAGCGCCGAGTCGGTGCTGCTGCCGGTTTTTTCAAAAATGGCCAGCTGCTTGCTATTCACCAGCACGTCTTTATTCCGGCACCATTCGTTCCCGTCGGAGCCCAGCTGTTGCTGAATGTGGCGCGCCATATCGGTGGATTGCCCGGCGGTCAGGTTGCCAATCACCAGCAGCTCCGGACGCCCTTTCGCTTTCAGGTTGTCACGGTATGCCAGAACCTCCTTGAGGGTGATTGCTGGCAGCAGCGCCCGGCGCTCCTCACGCTGGAAGTACGGCACCTGCGACACCATCTGGGCCGGCATAATCGCCTGATCGTACGCTTTGCCTTTATCCGCCGAGTCCATCATCTGCGCGTACCAGGATTTCGCCTGTTCCAGCTGCTCTTCGGTCGGCGCGTAGCTGAAGTAGCCGTCCAGCAGCGCGGTGAACAGCTGCGGCAGCCGCTGGGTATAGCCGTTAGCGTTAACCATCAGCCCGTTGTTAGCGCCGGTAGAGAAAGTGATGCCTCCCACCGCGGCCTGATTGCTGAGCTGGTCGAGGGCAATCCCCGCCAGATAATCGTTGAGGGCAAACATCACCTGGCTTCTGGCGCTGTCCATCGCCTGCGGATTACGCAGCACCAGCGACACGTCGGCCTTCGGCTCGCTGGCGAAGAACTGGCTCGGGGCATAAACTACCCGCAGGGTCGGCTCATCGACGATCAGCTGCGGATGCGGATAGGCTTTATCGCTGTTGATAAGCGTGAAGTCGTCCGGAATATAGGGGTTCAGCACCGGCAGATTCAGCGCGATCGCGCTGGCTTTCTGCTGCCAGTCGCTAAAGGTCTGCGGGCTGATTTTATCGACCTGATACGGCGCGTTGACGAAATAGGCCGTTTTGTTATGCGGCTCCTGCGGGCTGATATACCAAACGCGCGCGTTTTGCGGGGTCATCATCGCCAGGCGGTCTTTAATCGCCTGCGGATCGTAGCGATCGGCAATATTCACCACGTCCAGAGTATGCTCTACCGGCACGCGGATCATGGTGTCCGCCAGCCATTCAACGTAGTCCATATCGCGGTTGATTGAGGGATAGCGGAAGTCGAGCGCCAGGACATGCGCCAGCTCGTCGAAATAGCGCTTATCGATGCCCTGGGTGCGCAGCAGGTTGAGGTAGCTGAAGATCGCCGCTGCAACCTCGTCACGATGCGCCAGGCCCTTATCGGTCAGGGTTGCGGAAATCGCCAGCACCCCGCTGTTGCCGTTCACCACCGGATCGGAGTCCGCGCGGATACCTTCAACCAGGCCCTGCTTCTGCAGCCAGTCTGACAGCGTGCCGGGGCTGCGGTTGCCGATCATATAGGTCACCAGCTCGTCGGTCTTGCTGCGGAACTGCTCGCTGTTGTTATCGATGCGGAATTCAACGCGCAGCACTTTACGAGGCATCGCCGGCACGTAGTGGATGATGATGCCCTTTTGCGCATCGGTCACTACCGGAACGTTAATCATCGGCCTGTCGATATTATGATTCGGCACCCGGCCGTAGGTTTTGGCGGCGATACTCGCCAGCTCCGGCAGCGGTTTATTGCTGTAAATAACCGCCTTCATCAGGTTAGCGGAGTACCAGCTGTCGCGGAAGGTATGCAGCGCATCAAGAACCGGTTTTCCCGGCTTGTCGCTTAGCGTTTCAAGGTTACCGCCGGAAAAATGCGCCGCCGGGTGCGCCGGGTTTATGGTTTCGGCACTCACCTGAGCCATGCGCATCCCGTCACGGGTCCGCGCCATGGTCAATTCGGCATTGACCGCATTGCGCTCACGGTCGGCATATTTTTTATCCAGCAGCGGAGAGGCAATGGCATCCGCCAGGCGATCGACCGCCCCGTCCAGCGCATCATTTTCAACTTCGAGATAGAAAGCCGTGCGATAGGGCGCGGTGCTGGCGTTGTGGCTGCCGCCGTGCATTTTCAGGAACTCTGCGAGGCTGTCGGGCTGCGGATAGTTCTTCGAGCCCATTAGCGTCATGTGCTCGAGAAAGTGCGCCAGGCCCTGGTGCTCTTCCGGGTCCTGCAGCGACCCCACCGGCACCACCAGCGCCGACAGTGATTTTACCGCCTGCGGATCGGAAACCAGCAGAACGATCATGCCATTATCGAGGTGGATCGCCTGATACTGACGCGGATCTTTTTCGCTTTTACGGATGGTTTCCTGAACGGGCTGCCATCCGCTATCTGCCTGACTTAACGGCGCCCAAAGGGCTGCCAGCACTACAATAACCTTGAACCATAAACTACGGGGCATTCACGGACCTCACCATTAACAAACTTTTCGCTGCGCAGAGCCAGCGTTGATAAAAAACATCAGTCCGTGATTCGTTGCGCATGATAATTGAAGAGCCGTCATCTGCGCAATTTTTATACTATGACAATTTTATTCGGACTGATGGAAACGAAATACCGGCAACAGATAACGCTGCGCCTGAGCAATAATTTCGTCATAGTAAGCAGGCTCAAGGGTGCGCCACAGGCGCTGGTACCAGACATCGCTACCCTCACCGCTAATCACCATATTGCCTTCATACGCCTGCAGAAACTTGCTGCGCGCTTTTTGCTGCGTCTCGTCGTCCAATAACATGACATCCTTTTCGGCGTCATAACAGGCTTTTAGCCATGCCCCCGCGCTTTCAGGCAGCAGCAGCAGCGGCTTTGACATGCCCTGTAAATAGCCGGCAACCAGCTCATCAAGATATGCCTTCGCCTGCTCCTGCGCCAGCGGCGGGAAACGCCATTCGCCCTCTTTACGCACCAGCAGACGGCTGGTGCCGGAGCCGCCGCCAGCACAGTAGACAAGGTGCTCCAGCCAAAGTTGCATTCCCTGCGCCACGCTGAGCAGCGAAGGCCGCCAGCGCAGCAGGCCGTCAGATTGTACCTGCTGCAGCCACCCCGTAATGTTGACACCGTTACATTGCAGATCGATTTCCATGCTTTGCCCCGGCTGGCGGCTGGCCACCACCCGTTCCGCGAGGTTCTGCATCTCCTGGCGCTGGGTCTCCCAGGCCAGTTCGCCGAAGGCTCCGTAGGGTAATTCGCCCGCCGCGCGGAAGCGGCGGTACATCACCGAGGCATCCTGCTGTTCAATCAGCGTATTCAGCAGCTGCTGATTGAGCTGGTAGCGGCTCAGCCCTTCGAGGGTGAACGGTTCGTCGTCCGGAATCTCGCTCTCTTCTGAGCGGAAATTTACCCGCAGCCGCTGCTGAAAGAAGGCGCGAACCGGATGCTGCCAGAAGCGCAGCAGCTGTTCAAACGGCAGAGTGTCGATTTCCGCCGCCGGAAGCGGCTGGATAAAGTCGCCGTGCGCCTCCCCCTGCTGGCTGGCGGCAGCCAGCCATTCCCGGGCGTAGCTTTGCTCTTCATCGTCGCGGAAGTTGGCCGTATCGAAGGGCATGCGGCTATGCAGATGGGTAATATGCGCTTTGACCCGCCGCTCGCTGGCGTCACAGTCCAGTTCCTCATCGCCCGCCAGGCAGTGGCTCTGGCCGATATAATCCGCCAGCTCCTGTACCAGCACCGACGGGTAGCGTTCGCTATTATCCTGGATTGAGCGGCCGATATAGCTGATATAGAGCTTCTGCTCGGCCGACATCAGCGCTTCGAGGAACAGGTAGCGGTCATCATCGCGGCGGCTGCGGTCGCCGCGCTGCGGCTTCTGGCTCATTAAGTCAAAGCCTAGCGGCGCCAGGGCGCGGGGGTAAACGCCGTCATTCATCCCCAGCAGACAAACGACTTTGAACGGGATAGAGCGCATTGGCATCAGGGTACAGATATTGACCGGGCCGGCCAGGAAACGCTGGCTGATACGCTGCTGATCGAGGCGCTGAGACAGCTCATCGCGCAGTAAAGAGAGCGGCACCGTCTGCGCATACTGCGCCTGCGCGCCTTCGCCAATCACCGCCTGCCACTGCTGTTCAATCAGCGCCAGCGCGGCTTCCGTTTCGCTGTCGGGCAGGAAAAAGTCGTCCAGCAGGCCCCGGCACAGCGGCAGCCATTCCGCCAGCGGACGTTCAACCGCGAGCTCCCGACGCCAGAGGTTGAGCTGCATCAGCAGCGACGCCAGGTTGCCCACCAGTTCGGCAATCAGCCCGCTGGACTCGTCGTACGGCAGGACCGACTGCCACTCTCCCTGGCTGCTGTCCATCGCGTAGCCCAGCAGCATACGCGTGAGGCCAAAGCGCCAGGTGTGCTGCCCGGTGGCGGGGAGATCCAGCTCGCGCACGTTATCGTCATCCATGCCCCAGCGCACGCCGGATTCGTTCACCCACTGACGCAGGTAGCGCAGCCCTTCTTCGTCGATATTAAAACGCGCCGCCAGCACCGGGACATCCAACAGAGCCAGCACGTCTTCGCTGGCAAAGCGGCTGTCGGGCAGGGAAAGAAGCGTGATGAACGCCTGCAGCGCCGGATGCGATTCGCGGGCCCGGCGGTCCGAGATGGCCCACGGCAGCCAGCGCTCGCCGCTGGCGGCACCGAACACCGCTTGTATATAGGGGCTGTAGCTGTCGATATCCGCCACCATCACGATAATATCGCGCGGCGTAAGGTCGGGATCCTCCTCCAGCATCGCCAGCAGCCGGTCGTGCAGCACTTCTACTTCGCGCTGCGGGCTATGGCAAACGTGAATGCTCAGACTGCGGTCGTTGGGAGCGAGCAGGCGCTTGCTGCGGCTATGAGCAAACTCTTGCGCCGTACGCCCCGCCACCGCCATATTGCGCAGCTCAAGGATGTCAGACTGCAGGTTATGCAGCAGGTTATCCGGAGCGATATCCACAAATGCATCCAGCTCTTCGTAACGCTCCAGCCCGGCCAGCAGATAGATGTAGTCCCGCCCCAGCTTGCCCCATGAGGCCAGCAGCGGGTTACCGATATCCTGTTCACCGTCGTCGTTAAACAGGCCGGGTGCCTGCTCTGCATCGCGAAATAGCGGTAGCTCTCGCGGCTCGCGATGGTGGCGGCGCTGGCGCGACATCAGCTTTGCCAGAAACGCCGAATCTTTAATATCGCCCCAGTAGTAGCGGCACGGGTTGGTGAAAAGAACGTATACATCAACGTGTTTTCCGAGAGCCTGCAGCGCCTGCAGGTAGACCGGCGGCAGCGCCGAAATGCCGCAAATAAAGACCCGCGACGGCAGCCCGGCCGGCGGCTCATCCGCGGCCTCAAGCGTGCTGATAAAGCGCTGGTACAGGTTGGCGCGATGCCACAGCGGCTGTCCCAGCTCGGCGGTATGTTCGACTAACGCCTTCCACAGCGGCGCCTGCCACTGCTGGGCGTCTCCAAGGCCGTCAACGCGTTCATCGGCTTCCCAGCGCATCAGCCATTCCGGGCGATAGACCAGATACTGGTCGTAGAGATCCGCCACCCTGGCGGCCAGCTGGAATAGCTTACGCTTGTCGCTGTCGTCGCTGAGGTAGTGGCGCAGCAGGGCGAAGGCTTCGTCATCCAGCCTCTGCGGCAGCAGGGTCATCAGCTTCCAGCTCATGCTCTGTTTGCTAAAAGCGCTTTCACCGGGGATATCGGACAGCACGCGCACAAACATATCCCAGATAAAGCTCGCCGGGAGAGGAAAGTCGATGTTGGCGGCAATGCCGAAGCGTTTTGCCAGCGTCATCTGCAGCCATTGCGCCATCCCGGTACTTTGCACCAGCACCATTTCCGGCTTGAAAGGGTCGTCCAGCCGCTGGCGCTCGACGATAAACTCCATCAGCGCTTCAAGGACATCCAGACGGTTTGAGTGGTACACCCTTAACATATTCGCTCCTGACTACTGGCTGACCGGACAATGCAGCCGGGTCATCTGTACCCGCTTTTCCAGCGGCATGGTGATCGTTACCGTGATGCTGACACATCTTGCTGTCGATGTCTGCAAGCGGGTAATGCTCCCGCTTGCCGGGGATTCCTGTGCTTCAAGCTGAGCATAGCGCCACGCATCGCGCCACAGCTGGCGATACTGGTTTAGCTGAGTAAAGCCGCCGGCCAGCCCGCGCTGGTAGCCGCCTAGCGCAGTAATCACCATCACCAGCAGCGCCATTGCGAGGATCGTTTCCGGCAGGCTGAAGCCCTGCTGGCGGGTCAGGGGATCTGACATAAATTCGGCTCCTTCAACGGGCAAAAATCGCTCCAGCCGTGGGGTGAGAAGCGCACGCTTCCCTGCTCAACCCGGCCAGAGTGCCACAGCAGCACGCGGCCGCTGGCGGCGATCAGCAGCGCCGACGCATCGCTAAATACCCGCAGACAGACGTGCCAGCCTTCGGCGCCCGACCGTCGACACGCCTGCGCCTCCTGCGCTGACCAGGTTAGCGTTTTCCCCCACTGCAGGGCGGAGTGCGCGCCAGCGGTATCGCGCAGCGCCCGGGTTTCGCCGGCGGTTTGCGCCAGCAGCGAGCGCTGCTGCTGGTTCAGCCCCTGCAGCAGCAGGCTGCCGAGCGCCAGCAGGAGCAGCACCATCAGCAGCGAAGAGAGCCCGCGCTGACGGTTCACAGGTTATACCCCGTCACGCTGTATTCCGCCTGCGCCGTGATGCGGTGATCCAGCGTCGAGCGCGCGGCCAGCATGATGCTAAGCTCCGGAGCGAAGCCGGTAATATTGTGGCGCTTAACCTGAAAGCGGGTCACCTCGATGGCGCTGGGGTTGGTCATGCGATCCCAGCCTTGCTCGCCGCAGCTGGTCGCGCCGCGCCGCGTTTCGAGCGCGCCATTGCGTAACCGAAACCCCGTGGCATCGGACATCGCCTCCGGCGAGGTATTCCAGACGCCGTCGCTCGCGCTGTCCCAGCGGACAATAACGCAATCGCCGCTGCCGGCAATCTGCAGCGGCTGCCCAACGCAGCTGCCGCGACAGTAGCCGGCGCGCTGCAGGTGCTTCGCGACCGCGTACAGCCGCTGCCAGAGCTCGTTATCGAGGGCCTGCTGCTGCGTCTGCTTCAGCACCTGCCGCTGCAGCGCGGGCAGAAAGCGCGCGGTTCCGAGCAGCAAAACGGAGCCAATGGCCATCGCAATCAGCGTCTCTGGCAGCGAGAACCCTCGCGCGTCTACAGACATGATGCCGTCTCCATCCCACGACAAAGGCGGATACGTCCCCAGTTAGAGACAATGATATTCCAGCCATCGCCGGCGCTTTGCAGACGGATATGCCCGGCCCAGGCGCTGTTGCGCAGGCCGTAAAAGCCCAGGCCCGGCGTGATGTTAGCCAGCGAGACTTCTGGCCACTGCGGGCGCAGCGTAAAGGGCCCCTGCGCCGCGCAGTCGGCCGGGGTATCAGCGGCGCTCAGGCACCAGCCCAGCTCCGCCTGCCCAACGCTCAGCAGCCGATCGCGGTTGTGCCAGTTGGCGTCATCGCGCAGCAGCACCAGATAGTCGCGGACCTGAACGGCGGTTTGCCACAGGCGCTGCTGCTGCTGCCAGCTATTCCAGCCGAACATCCCGCTGGCGCCGAGAATCATCACCAGCGCCAGCGTCACCAGGGTTTCAATAAGGGTATAGCCACGTTGTCTGTTCATAGGGCGAGTATGGGGATGACCCGGCCCCGGCGCGAGGGGCAGATCAGCCATTAGCGTAGCGCGTCGAAGAGTATCGGGAGATTTACAGGGAGTTGCAGAAAATCAGGAAGCGGGCGAGCAAAAGCGGATAAGGCAAAAAAAATGCCAGTCAGCGGCTTAGCTGACTGGCATGGGCGCGGCGGGCGCCGGCTTTGCTTATCGCGAGATAGCTGCGGAATTAAATCGCCACCGGCGCTTTAATGCCCGGATGCGGATCGTAGCCTTCGATATCAAAGTCTTCAAAACGGTAGTCAAAAATCGATGCCGGTTTGCGCTTGATCACCAGCTTCGGCAGCGGACGCGGCTCGCGGCTCAGCTGCAGATCGGTCTGCTCAAGGTGGTTGCTGTAGAGGTGAGTATCCCCGCCGGTCCAGACAAAATCACCCACTTCCAGATCGCACTGCTGCGCCACCATATGCACCAGCAGCGCGTAGCTGGCGATGTTGAACGGCAGGCCGAGGAACACGTCGCAGGAGCGCTGATAGAGCTGACAGGAGAGCTTGCCGTCCGCGACGTAGAACTGGAAGAACGCGTGGCACGGCGCCAGCGCCATTTTATCCAGCTCGCCGACGTTCCACGCCGAAACGATGATCCGGCGCGAGTCCGGGTCGTTTTTCAGCTGTTCCATCACGGTGCTAATCTGGTCGATATGGCGGCCGTCCGGCGCAGGCCAGGAGCGCCACTGTTTGCCGTATACCGGCCCCAGATCGCCATTTTCATCCGCCCATTCATCCCAGATGGTGACGTTGTTTTCGTGCAGATACGCAACGTTGGTGTCACCCTGCAGGAACCACAGCAGTTCATGGATGATGGAGCGTAAATGACAGCGCTTGGTCGTCACCAGCGGGAATCCCTCCTGCAGGTTAAAACGCATCTGATGGCCGAAAATCGAAATCGTGCCGGTACCGGTGCGGTCATTTTTTTGCGTGCCCTCGGCGAGCACTTTCTGCATCAAATCAAGATACTGTTTCATGGTTCCTCAAGAAGTTTGTTGCTGCGGAGGACGACGGTACGCCCAGACCATCATAATGATACCCGCAAGCACCATTGGAATCGAAAGAATCTGCCCCATGCTGATGTACTGGACCCATTCGCCGGTGAACTGCTGATCCGGCTGGCGGAAGAATTCAACGATAATACGGAACAGACCGTAGCCGATCAGGAACAGGCCTGAGACTGAGCCGGTCGGGCGCGGTTTACGGATAAACAGGTTCAGGATCAGGAACAGCACGATACCTTCCAGCGCCAGCTCGTACAGCTGCGAGGCGTGTCGCGGCAGGGCTCCGTAGGTGTCGAACAGCGATTGCCATTCCGGATGCGAAGGCAGCAGCGCCATGTCTTCCGCCCGCGAGCCGGGGAAGATCATCGTGTAGTGGAAGCTCGGATCGACGCGGCCCCACAGCTCACCGTTAATGAAGTTGCCCAGACGACCGGCGCCGAGGCCAAACGGGATCAGAGGCGCAATAAAATCAGCAACCTGGAAGAAGGTGCGCTTAGTGCGTTTGGCGAAAATGATCATCACCAGAATCACCCCGATCAGACCGCCGTGGAACGACATACCGCCGTCCCAGACGCGGAACAGATAGAGCGGATCCTGCAAAAACACCGGCAGGTTGTAGAACAGGACGTAGCCGATACGCCCGCCGAGGAAGACCCCGAGGAACCCGGCATAGAGCAGGTTTTCAACTTCGTTTTTAGTCCAGCCGCTGCCCGGACGATTGGCCCGACGGGTGGCTAACCACATCGCAAAAACAAACCCGACCAGGTACATCATGCCGTACCAGTGAAGGGCGACTGGCCCAACGGAAAATATTACCGGATCAAACTCCGGAAAATGCAGGTAGCCACTATTCATCTGTCACCATAAAGACTTGTTATTCCGCCGAAAGTGGACAGCGGTGATCTTGCGCACTCGCAGAAAACGGGCGCTCCAAAGGTTGCGAATGATAGCATAAGCGCCAGGCGCGATCCGCGCCGGGCGTGTAAAAGATATGTATACGAATGCGAATAAGCGCCGGAAAATTTCCCTGCGGCCGGCGCGATACGCCCGTCCGGGCCGGGAATACCCGGAGAGCGGCGCAAACGCCTCATCAGAACTATCGACCGCCGCGAATCAGGCCGCCCAATCCTCGACGCTCCATAAAGGCCGCCACCTGATGGCGAACTTCCGTCGTCATCTGCGCCTCCAGGCTACGCCGGGAAAGCTCCTGAGCCTCTTCGATATCAATGCGGCGCAGCAGGTATTTGACCCTTGCCACCGACCGGCCGTTCATCGACAGGTGGCGATAGCCAAGGCCAATCAGAATGGTGACGCACATCGGATCTCCGGCCATTTCACCGCAAAGCCGCAGGTCGATGCCGAAACGTTCGGCGTCGCGGGCAATCATCGCCAGCGCCCGCAGCACCGCAGGATGCAGGCTGTCGTACATATTCGCCACCCGGGTATTGTTGCGATCGACGGCGAGGATGTACTGCGTCAGGTCATTGGTGCCGACGGAGATAAAATCAACGCGGCTGGCCAGCTGCGCCAGCATGAAGACCATCGATGGCACCTCCAGCATCACGCCGATGCGCGGGCGCGGAATGGCGTAGCCAATCATCTCTTCAACTTCGCGGCTGGCGCGATCGATCAGACGGCGCGCTTCATCAACCTCATCGAGGCTGGTGACCATCGGCAGCAAAATGCTGAGGTTGCCGGTGGCGGCATTCGCGCGCAGCATCGCCCGCACCTGAATCAGGAAGATCTCCGGCTGATCGAGCGTAATGCGGATCCCGCGCCAGCCGAGGCACGGATTCTCTTCGCTGATCGGCATATACGGCAGCTGCTTATCCGCGCCGATGTCGAGGGTACGCAGCGTAACCGGCTTCTCGTTAAACATCTGCAGCATGCCCTGATACTGGGCGACCTGCTCCTCTTCCGACGGAAAGCCGCTCTGCAACATAAAGGGGATTTCGGTGCGGTACAGGCCGATACCGTCAATAAAGCCGCCGAGCTTCTCTTCATGACCGAGGCTCAGGCCGGCGTTCAGCATGACCTTTACCCGCTCACCGCTTTTCAGCTCAGAGGCGCGCTCAAGGTCATCTTCCGCCAGGCGGCTGAGTTCGTTCTCTTCGCTGATCAGGCGCTGATACTCTTTCAGCAGCGCCGGTTCCGGGTCGACCAGCAGCTCGCCGCGGTAGCCGTCCACGACCAGGGTATGCCCATGAAGCAATGAAGGCTGAATGTCGGCCCCCATAACCGTCGGGATCCCCAGCGCGCGCACCATGATGGCAGCATGCGAGTTGGCCGCTCCATCGCGTACGACAACGCCTACCAGCCTGTCCTGGGGGACTTCCGCCAGCGTCGTCGCCGAGAGCTCGTCGGCGACCAGGACGATACGTTCCGGCCAGGTGTTTGGCCCCTGAGTCGTATCGTCAAGATGAAACAGCAGCCGCTGGCCCAGCGTGCGCAGATCGCCGGCCCGTTCTTTAAGATAGCCGTCGCTGAGCGCCGCAAACTGCTCAGCGAATTTCTCGATAATTTTTTTCACCGCCCATTCGGCGACGGCCCCTTTGTCTACTTCCGCAAAGAGTTCGCGACGCAGGCGCGCGTCGGAGAGCAGGTGTGAATAGAGGTCGAAGATAGCCGATGTCTCTTTTTGCGCCCCGGCGGCGTAGCGCTTACTGTAGCGACGAAACTCGCTGGCCGCCTCTTCCAGCGCTCCGGTGAGACGCTCGCGCTCGGAAGCCGTGTCCAGCGTTGAGGCTTCGTACACCTGCTCCATCTGCGGCAGGCTGACGTCCATCCAGCCTTCGGCGATTGCCACCCCCGATGAGGCGGGCAGCGCGCGGATTCGCGTCTGGCGATACTGGCCAAATAGCGCGGTCAGCTGCGACTGGGAGAGAATGGCGGCCATCTGCGTCGCCAGGGTAACGAGGAAGGACTCCTCGCTTTCGTCAAACTGACGCAGCTCGCGCTGCTGCACCACCAGCACGCCCAGCAGCTGACGGCGCTGGATAATCGGGACGCCAAGAAAAGCGCGGAAGCGGTCCTCTTTTACGGCCGGAATATATTTAAAGCTAGGGTGTTTTTGCGCATCGGCAAGGTTGATGGGCTCCGCAAGGCGCCCGACAAGACCCACAAGGCCTTCGTCAAAAGCGAGCGCAACGGTGCGACCGCGAGGTTTTTTCAGCCCGCGAGTCGCCATCAGGTAGTAGCAGCGTCGGTCGTGATCGGCCAGATAAACCGAGCAGACTTCCGTTTCCATCGCTTTGCAGATATCCGTAACCAGGATATCCAGCGCCTCGTTTAAACGCGGGGCACTCGCGACCTTCTCGACGATTTCTCGTAACCGAGTGAGCATAATGTGCGTGGCTTAACCTCTTTTACGTCGATATGCAGGCGCGCTTTGCGGCTTAGGTGCCGTTTCGGCCAGCGACATCGTGACGCTGGCGAACTCTTTCATCACCCGGCGGTAAACGTCGCGCTTAAACGATACCACCTGACGAACCGGATACCAGTAGCTTACCCAGCGCCAGCCGTCGAACTCAGGCGTGCTGCTGGTTTGCATATTGACTTCCGTATCGCTGCCGATCAACTGCAGAAGAAACCACTTCTGTTTCTGGCCGATACAAACCGGCTTCGTGTCCCAACGCACCAAACGTTTAGGCAATTTGTAACGCAACCAGTTACGGGTAGAGGCCAGAATGCGGACATCTTTACGACTTAGCCCAACCTCTTCAAACAATTCCCGATACATTGCCTGCTCGGCTGATTCTCCTGGATTAATGCCCCCTTGCGGGAACTGCCACGAGTGCTGACCATAGCGCCTGGCCCACATAACCTGGCCCTGGCGATTACAGATTACAATACCGACATTTGGGCGGTAGCCATCGTCATCAATCACCGGACTACCTCAAAATAATCTTCAATGTGAACGATTGTTTCACACTCGCCGGAAACGGTAAACCACTCTGTTGTCACACGGCTCACGAATAACATTTGAATAACTCACAGTTATCAGCAGAGTTATAAACAGCGTTAGCCATCACAGCGCCATTTTATTCACTTTTTCTGTGGATAGAGTTGTGAAGAAGTATGGAATTACCCAGGGAAAACCCGGAGTAGTCCTAAACGCTTACCCATAGCCATATTTAATAATGGCATTATATTCATTAAGTTAGAATGCATTATTTTCATAAATTACAGCATAACGTGATGATCATCACACATGCGATCCCGGAACTGATGAAAGATCGAACAATGTCGGTTTTATCCACAGATTACGCGAGCTCATCGGACATATTTTGTCTAAAAATTCGATTTTCGTCGCACGTCAAGGCTGTAAATGGAAACAGTAGTGACGCTTTTCCCCAGTTATCCCACTTTTCTGTGGATAACATGGTGTAAGATCCTGTTCATTGCCAGTGACCAGTTCTGGAAAACCCGCCGCGGTAATTTTTTTCTCGGCAAAAAAGACAAAAAAAAGTCATATGAATCATCAAATTGTCATACTTACCCAGGAAAAGGTAAACTCTATCCACAACGCACAAAAATAGCGCTTATTTTTTAACCAGAGGTTTCATCTTATGCCCACCCTCTCGCCCCTGCTTGCACCGCCGCAAACCCAGCAGCAGCTTTTAGCCCAGGCCCAGCGGCTGGCGGGCTATTCGCTGGGTGAGCTAGCCGCGCTGGCGGGTATTCCGATTCCGCGCGATCTGAAGCGCGATAAAGGATGGACGGGCATCCTGCTGGAGATTTGGCTAGGCGCCAGCGCCGGGAGTAAACCCGAGCAGGATTTCGCCGCGCTGGGCGTCGAGCTGAAAACGATCCCCGTGGACGCCCAGGGGCGGCCGCTGGAAACCACCTTTGTCTGCGTCGCTCCGCTCACCGGCAACAGCGGAGTCACCTGGGAGAGCAGCCACGTCCGCCATAAGCTCAAGCGCGTACTGTGGGTGCCGGTAGAGGGCGATCGCGCGATCCCGCTCGCGCAGCGTCGGGTCGGGGCGCCGCTGCTTTGGACCCCCAACGAAGAAGAGGATCGGCAGCTGCGAATGGACTGGGAAGAGTTAATGGATCTGATCGTGCTGGGTCAGGTCGAACGCATTACCGCCCGCCACGGCGAAGTGCTGCAGCTGCGCCCGAAAGCCGCCAACAGTAAAGCCTTAACCGAGGCTATCGGCGCACACGGCGAACCGATCCTCACCCTGCCGCGCGGTTTCTACCTGAAGAAAAACTTCACCGCCGCCCTGCTGGCTCGCCATTTTCTGCTCAGCCACGATTAATTTTTTGTTCTGCCTGCCGGGTTGCATATAATTGCTACTTTCTTTTTTGCAGGACTTTGAACAATGTTATTTGCATGGATAACCGATCCTAACGCCTGGCTGGCGCTGGGTACGCTGACGTTGCTGGAAATCGTACTCGGGATCGACAATATTATTTTTCTCTCTCTGGTTGTTGCCAAACTACCCACCGCCCAGCGCGCCCACGCGCGACGCATCGGGTTAATGGGCGCAATGCTCATGCGTCTTGGGCTGCTGGCCTCTATCGCCTGGGTCGTTAAGCTGACCAATCCGCTGTTTAGCGCGTTCGGCCACGACGTCTCCTTCCGCGATCTGATCCTGCTGCTCGGCGGCCTGTTCCTGATCTGGAAAGCCAGTAAAGAGATCCACGAATCGATCGAGGGGGAAGAGGAAGGGCCGAAGACCAACGTCCACTCTTTTATGGGCGCAATTGTGCAGATTATGCTGCTGGATATCATTTTCAGCCTCGATTCGGTGATCACCGCCGTTGGGCTCTCGGACCATCTGTTCATCATGATGGCCGCGGTGGTTATCGCGGTGCTGGTGATGATGTTTGCCGCCCGCTCGATTGGCGACTTTGTTGACCGCCACCCGTCGGTGAAAATGCTGGCGCTGGCGTTTTTGATTCTGGTTGGCTTTACCCTGATGCTCGAAAGCTTCGGTATCCATATCCCGAAAGGCTACATCTACTTCGCGATGTTCTTCTCGATTGCCGTCGAAAGCCTCAACCTGCTGCGTAATAAAAAAAATCCGCTGTAACCCGCAAAAATGCAGCCCAAACCTGGGCTGCAATCTTTTTTAAGACTTTACTGCTTTTTATGTCTCACAAATCAGGCTATTAATACACTGGTGTGAGGTGCGACCATTATAGAGGTGTTAACGATGAAAAAATGGGCAGTGTTGATTTCCGCCGTAGGACTGGCCTTCTCGGTTTCCGGTTGCAGCAGCGATTACGTTATGGCGACAAAAGACGGGCGCATGATTTTGACCGACGGTAAGCCGGCGGTTGACGACGATACCGGTCTTATCAGCTACGAAGATCAGCAGGGCAATAAAATGCAGATCAATCGTGACGACGTTTCACAAATTATTAAGCGCTAAAAGATTGCGGCGGCTCGCCGCTTGCCGGCAATCGCCTGGCAACGCGCCCTCTGCAACCAGCCTCGGTGTTGAGAAAAGAGTCGGGTAAACCTGATACGTCCGCGACAGCAGCCTGCGGACCCCACCAGCCCGGCTTTTTTGATCTTTTTACTTCCTCTTTTTCTTCCCCTCTGCCATTTTGATACTCCTTTGTCGGGGAAAGCCTGACCTTGTCGATAAAAAAGGAAGCCGGCTATGCAGTATCACCGTATCCCACACAGTTCTCTCGAAATCAGCACGCTGGGGCTGGGCACTATGACTTTTGGTGAACAGAATAGCGAGGCCGACGCTCACCAACAGCTCGACTACGCTGTCAGCCAGGGTATCAACCTGATTGATGTCGCTGAAATGTATCCTGTCCCGCCGCGCCCGGAAACTCAGGGGCTGACGGAAACCTACGTCGGCAACTGGCTGGCGAAACACGGCAGCCGCGAAAAGCTGGTTATCGCCTCCAAAGTCAGCGGCCCTGCGCGTAACAACGACAGCAGCATCCGTCCGAATCACGTTCTGGATCGCAAAAATATCCGCGACGCTCTGCACGATAGCCTGAAGCGCCTGCAGACCGATTATCTCGATCTTTACCAGGTTCACTGGCCGCAGCGCCCGACCAACTGCTTCGGCAAGCTGGGCTACACCTGGACCGACTCCGCGCCGGTGGTCACCCTGCTGGATACCCTGGAAGCGCTAACCGAATTCCAGCGCGCCGGCAAAATCCGCTATATCGGCGTTTCCAACGAGACGGCGTTTGGCGTGATGCGCTACCTGCACCTCGCGGATAAGCACGACCTGCCGCGTATTGTCACTATCCAGAACCCGTATAGCCTGGTGAACCGCAGCTATGAGGTTGCGCTGTCGGAGGTAAGCCAGTATGAAGGCGTAGAGCTGCTGGCCTACTCCTGCCTGGCATTCGGTACGCTGACCGGGAAGTATCTCAACGGCGCGAAGCCGGCCGGGGCGCGCAACACCCTGTTCAGCCGCTTTACGCGCTACAGCGGCGAGCAGACACAGCTGGCGGTCGCGGCATATGTCGATATCGCAAAACGGCATAACCTCGATCCGGCACAAATGGCGCTGGCCTTCGTGCGCCGTCAGCCGTTTGTCGCCAGCACTCTGCTCGGCGCCACTTCGCTGGATCAGCTGAAGACCAACGTCGAAAGCCTGCATCTTGAGCTCAGCGAGGAGGTTCTGGCGGAGATTGAAGCGGTGCACCGGATTTATACCTATCCGGCGCCGTAAACGGCTTATCCGGGCTACGGCAGCCGCACCGTCGTAGCCCGGTAAGTGCAAGACTTTCTAGCGCCGCCGTCCCCAGAGCCACAGGGCGGCGATGGCCAGCGCGAACACCGCACCAAAACCAACCCCGACGCCAACGACCGGAATACCCGCCTTGACCGCCAGCGAATAGAGCCCCAGCATCAGCAGCATGGCGACGTTTTCGCCGAGGTTTTGTACCGCTATCGCGTTGCCCGCGCCGACGGTATGCCTGCCGCGCTCCTGCAGCAGCGCGTTAAGCGGCACGATAAAGAAGCCGCCGAACACGCCGAGCAGCAGCAGCAGGCCAAACGCCGGCAGAAGCGCATGCTGAAGGGTAAAAAAGATCACCGCGATACCAATCAGAATCCCGGCAGGCATGCAGCGGGAGACCGTCTGCAGCGTCACCAGCTTCGCCGCCGCACCCGCGCCCAGCACAATCCCCACCGCGACCATCGCATTAAGGTAGGTGGGCATGGCGTTGCTGGCGATCCCAAGCGCCACGGGTACCCACAGCACCAGCAGGAAGCGCAGCGTTACGCCGGCCCCCCAGAACAGGCTGGTTCCCACCAGCGAAAAGCGGGTCTCCCCGTTGCGCCACAGCGTTTTACAGGCGCTGAAGAAGCTGTGGGTCATCGGCGTAAAGCGCCATGATTGTCCCGGACGGGCCGCGGGCAGTTTCGGGATCCACAGGTTCGCCACCACCGCTGCGCCGTAAACCAGCGCGCAGAGGGCCAGCGCCGCCAGAACGTGCCAGTCCGCAAGGATGCCCCCCGCCATCGAGCCCAGCAGAATCGCCGCGATGGTCGAGGACTCCATCAGGCCATTGGCTTTCACCAGCTTATCGCCGGTGGTCAGCTCGCCCAGGATGCCGTATTTCGCCGGGGAATAGGCGGCCGCGCCGATGCCGACCAGGGTGTAGCCGAGAAACGGGTTCACGCCGAAGCAGATACAGCCGGCGCCAACCAGCTTCATGCCGTTGGCGACCATCATCACCCGTCCCTTGGCGAAGCTGTCGGCAAACTGCCCGACAAACGGCGCAAAGAGAATGTAAGCGCCCACAAACAGCATCTGCATCACCGGCTGGCTCCAGTCAGGGTAGAGCTGCTGCTTCATCAGCGCGAGGGTCGCAAACAGCAGCGCGTTATCGCCAAATGCCGACAAAAACTGGGCGCAGATGACCGCCACCATCCCCTTCGAGTACAGCGAATTGTTAGTGTGTACTGACTCACTCATCAGAATGTTCCGTCTCTTCAACCATACTTTTAAGGGTGACAAAGTCCGGCTTGCCGCTGCCCAGAACCGGGAGCTGCTTCAGCCAGCGAATGTCGCGCGGAACCGCCAGCTCCGGCACGCCGTGTTCACGAGCGTAGCGCAGCAGCTTTTCACGATTCAGTTCATTATCGGTGGTGAAGAGCACTAAGGCCTCGCCTTTGCTGGCATCCTGCCTGATGGCCGTACCGTGCATCCTGTCAGGAGAGACCGCCAGCGCCATCTGCTCGACCATCTCCAGCGACACCATCTCACCGGCAATTTTAGCAAAGCGCTTCGCGCGCCCCTGAATACGAACATATCCCTGCTCGTCGAAGACGACGATATCCCCGGTGTCATACCAGCCGCTCTCCATTTCGCCATGCTGGTTTTCCGCCTCCGGCGCTTCCAGCACGCCCGGATTTTCCACCCGCAGATAGCCGTTCATAATGTTCGGCCCTTTAAGCTGCAGGCGACCGCCCTGTTCAATGCCCGGCATCGCCAGCAGCCGCGCGTCCATTCCCGGCAGTATCCGGCCAACGGTGCCCACCTTCGCCGCCATCGGGACGTTAATCGACACCACCGGCGCGCACTCGGTTACGCCATAACCTTCGAGGATGCGCAGGCCAAACTTGTCCTGCCACAGCTGTTTAGTGCTGTCCTGAAGTTTTTCCGCCCCGGCCACCACGTAGCGCAGACGATAAAAATCGTAGGGATTGGCGAAGCGGGCATAGTTCCCGAGGAAAGTTGAGGTGCCGAACAGCACCGTACAGTTGCGGTCATATACCAGCTCCGGCACCACGCGGTAGTGCAGCGGGCTGGGATAGAGAAACACTTCCGCTCCGGTAAACAGCGGCGTGAACAGGCCAACCGTCAGGCCAAAGGAGTGGAACAGCGGCAGCGCCGACATAAAGCGGTCGTTGGCGGTAAAATCGGCGATGGTTTTAATCTGCTCGACGTTGGCAAGAATGCTCTTGTGGCTATGCACCACGCCTTTGGGGTGGCCTTCCGAACCGGAGGTGAAGAGAATGATTGCCGCATCTTCCGGCTGCTGCCTGACCTGCGCCAGCTTCGGCATCAGCAGATGGCTGAAGATCCACAGCTTATCGGCGCTGGTCACCTCGCCTTTTAAATCCTCCAGAAATACCCAGCGCACCTGGGTCAGCTGCTCCGGCAGGTGCCAGAGCTTGCCCTTATCGAGGAAGGTGCGGGAGGTGAACACGGTTTTGATTTCAGCGGCGGTAATCGCGCTGCTCAGGCCTTTTACCCCGGCGGTATAGTTCATCATCGCCGGAATACGCCCGCGCGCAATCGCGCCAAAAATCACCGCCGCGCTGATCCCGGCGTTCGGCAGCATCAGGCCGATTTTTTCGCCCTGAGCGCTGTATTTTTCCAGAATACGTGCGACAAACAGCGTTTTGGTCAACAGCTTGCGATAGGTATCCGGCTGGAAGTTAATATCTTCCACGCAGTTTTTCCGCGCGCCGAAACGGTCCTGCGCCGCCAGCAGAGATTCATACAGCGTTTCCCGCGGACGTACCGCCATCCGCGCTTCCATCATTATCTGATGCAGCATTTCGCCGGCAATTTTGCGGCGATCGCGGGCCCGCGGCGCTTCCGGCATCGGCAGATGCGTTGGCGGCAGCAGGTGCAGCCGGATACGCGGGAACAGGCGGCGTCTGACCAGCCCTTTCAGGCGGCTGAACGGGGTCAGCTCGGCGCCTTCGATACGCAGCGGAATAATGGTGGCCTGCGACTTCGCGGCAACGAACGCGGCCCCATCATAGATTTTCATGAGCGATCCGCTCACCGAGATGCGTCCCTCCGGGAAGATAACCACCGGCCGCCCCTGCTCAATCAGGCGCACGAGGTGTTTAATCGACATCGGTTTTGTCGGGTCAAGCGGGACAAAGTCGATAATCGGCGACAGCGCGCGCATAAACCAGCGCTGGCTGATGGAAGAGTACACCGCAAAGACCGGGCGAACGGGAAGAAACAGCGCCAGCAGGACCCCGTCAAGGAAAGAGACGTGGTTCGGGGTAATCAGGACTTTTTTGCCTTGCAGAGCCTGCGTGTCACCGGTCAGCCTGACCCGGTACATTCCTTTGAACAGCAGCCTGAAAAATGCCAAAAGCATAACAACTCCATTTGACCGGTTATTAAGTCATTGCAGGTTACACGAGAAGGCGCTTGAAAGCAGTGTGGGGGAGAATTTTCAGGATAAAAAAAACCTGCGCATCTGCGCAGGCCGGTGCAAGATAATCAGTACGAAATGCGTACTTAACAAACTCACCTATCAATACCTCTGGGACCCTGATTGTCAGGTTTTTTAGCCCCGCGACACCAGCGTTAAAACGCAAGGGAATAAGCCTAAGTGCAACCAGTTATTACCATTTTCGCTAACTGTAACAGCGGCGGATAGCAGGCAAAAACGGTGCGAGGATTTTGGCGGTTTTTTTGTGTTCAGGCTGGTTTGGGTGAGGACGTTTTCTTTCTCTGTGTTCGGAGGAAGGTTCCGTTCGGGGTTGGTGCGCGCATCCTGATGATTTCCGCTGCGGGTGAACGGCACGGGGCGTTACGACGGGCAAAAAAAACCTGCGCATCTGCGCAGGCTGGTGTAATTAGAGTGGTCAACGTGAAGTCGACTCCACCTATCAATACCTCTGGGATAACAAGAATATCAATGCAGTGAACGGAGAAACCAGCGAACATTCGCAACAGCTAATCGCAAAGTGTAACCAAAGGTGTGAATTTACCGCTCGCCGTTTCATTCACCGCGCCGGCTGTGTGTAACTTTGTCATCAGCAAGGCAAACCTGCATCACATTTGCGTTAACCCGTTAGCCCTTATCCTTGAATCTGCCGAGCTTTCCCGTAACATAACCTCAATGTAAACGCTTACCCTATAAAAGGTCTGGTATGGCGACAATTAAGGATGTAGCCCGACTCGCTGGAGTGTCCGTCGCTACCGTATCCCGCGTGATCAACAACTCCCCGAAAGCCAGCGAGGCTTCCCGTCAGTCGGTCACCGCGGCGATGGAAACGCTGAATTACCACCCGAACGCGAACGCCCGCGCGCTGGCGCAGCAGTCAACGGAAACCGTAGGCCTGGTGGTGGGCGACGTATCCGACCCCTTTTTCGGCGCCATGGTCAAAGCCGTCGAGCAGGTCGCCTACAATACCGGCAACTTTTTGCTGATTGGCAACGGCTACCACAGCATCCAAAAAGAGCGCCAGGCGATTGAACAGCTTATCCGCCACCGCTGCGCGGCGCTGGTGGTACACGCTAAAATGATCCCCGATGACGAGCTTGCCGGGCTGATGAAGCAAATTCCCGGCATGGTGCTTATCAACCGCATATTGTCCGGCTTTGAGCAGCGCTGCGTGGCCCTGGACGACCGCTACGGCGCGTGGCTGGCGACCCGGCATCTGATCCAGCAGGGCCATACCCGCATCGGCTATCTGTGCTCCAACCATGCGATTTCGGATGCCGAAGATCGTCTGCAGGGCTATTACGACGCGCTCAAAGAGAGCGGTATTGCCATTAACGATCGGCTGGTGACGTTTGCCGAGCCGGATGAAAGCGGCGGCGAACAGGCGATGACCGAACTGCTGGGACGCGGCAGGAATTTCACCGCCGTCGCCTGCTACAACGACTCGATGGCCGCAGGCGCGATGGGGGTGCTGAACGATAACGGCATCGACGTACCGCGCGAGATTTCGCTGATTGGCTTTGATGATGTTTTGATATCCCGCTACGTTCGCCCGCGGCTGACCACGGTGCGCTACCCGATTGTCACCATGGCGACCCAGGCGGCCGAACTGGCGCTAGCGCTGGCGGACAGACTCCCGCCGCCGGAAATCACCCACCTGTTCAGCCCGACGCTGGTTCGCCGTCACTCGGTGATCGCCCCATTAGAGAGCGACAGGTCGTAGCGGTAGAGGTGCACGGCGGTGGCCGGATAATCGAGGCCTTCGCCGATATAGCGCCAGCCGAAGCGCTCATAAAAATCCCGGCAGGCGGAGTAGAGATGCAGCTGCGGATAGCCGCTCCGGCGGGCATAATCAATAACATGCTGCTGCAGTTTCCCCGCCAGCCCCTGCCCGCGCGCCTCTTCGGCAACGTACAGCGCCGCCATCCACGGAAACAGGTCCTGGCGGCTGATCAGATCGCAGCGCCAGAGCCCCACCGTTCCCAGCAGAAGCTCGCCCTCAACGGCAATAAAGGTCAGCGGCAGCGCCCCCGGCGTCTGGCTGTGGGCGACGATGCTGGCAAAAAACGCCCGCGGCAGCGTCTCGCCGCCAAAGGCCTGCCACAGCCACTCCGCGACCTGCGGCGCGTGCTGCGGCGCGGCGTAAAGAGGCAGGATGGTCATACCGGCTTTCCCTGAAAAATCGGCACCGACTCAAACAGGTAGCCGTCGAAGTCCGGCGCGTCTTCGTCCGACAGCTCCAGCAGGCTGTTTTTAACATTTTCCAGGTGCTGCCACATCGCCTGCCAGGCGCCCATCACGTCGCGACGGCGCAGCGCGGCGAGAATCGCCTGCCGTTCACCGAGCCACTTCAGGCGATAGGCGCGGCTGGCGATATGCGCGTTAAACTGCTGCCAGAGCGGGCTGCTGTCCATCTGCAGCCAGATACGCTCAACCGTTGCCAGCAGCATCTGGTTTTGCGTCGCCCCGGCCAGCACCAGGTGAAACATCCGCGCGTTATCCTGGGAGGCGTCGTTGCCGGCAATCGCCCGCTGCTCCTGCTCGATAATGCGCTTAAGGTTGTCGATATCGGCACGCGTCGCCATTTTTGCCGCAAAGGCGGCAATGTTGCTCTCCAGCAGCTGGCGGGCCTGCAGAATCTCAAACGGACCGACGTCGCTGCTCAGCATCTGCTCTTCCTCGCTATCATCCTCGTGGGGGATACGCATCACGTAAACTCCCGAGCCCTGGCGAATATCGACCGTGCCCTGCAGCTCCAGCATCAGCAGGGCTTCGCGGACGATGGTGCGGCTGACGCCGTAGGTTTCAGCAATATTGCGTTCCGGCGGCAGTCGCGACCCGATGGGGTAACGCCCCTGCGCAATCTGGGCGCGTAAATCATCGCCAATTTCCTGGTAGGGTTTCTTTTCCGGCGGAATGATAGCCTTCTCCACAATATCACCTGTGCCTTGTCTGCGAGTGAATCCATATCGGCGCTATCTTAGCAAAATTTACGCCGGGCTAGCGCAACTCATCGTCGATATCCAGCGTCAGCTCGCGGCTTTCGCGCAGCGTGCGAAACCAGCTGGCGGAAGCCTTCGGCCGCCGCGCCCGGTCGTTCTGCAGATCGATTTCAATCAGCCCGTAGCGATTTTTAAAGGCGTTCATCGGCGACACGTTGTCGGTAAACGCCCACAGCATGTAGCCGTGACAGTTGGCTCCCGCCTCCCGTGCGAGCAGCGTTTGCCAGAGATGCTCGCTGATAAAGCGAATGCGGTACTCATCGACAATCGTGCCTTCGCCGTTGCGAAACTGCCCTTCGTTTTCAACGCCCATACCGCTTTCGGCGATAAACCACGGAATATTGCGGTAATCATTTTTAATCCGCATCGCCATATCAAAAACGATACGCGGATAGATTTCCCAGCCGCGGGAGGCGTTCATTCGCCGCCCGGGCAGCTCGAAGGGTTCGTAATACCAGGCCGGATGGAACGGCGTCTGCGGGTGCCAGGCGCGCGACGGCGCCTTGACCCGGTGCGGGTAGTAGAGGTTAATGCCCAGCTCATCCACGGTATTGTCGCGGATAATCGCCAGCTCTTCGGCGCTGTAGTCCCAGGCGACGTCGTGCTGCGCCAGCAGCGCAAATAGCGCTGGCGGGTATTCGCCGTGGACCAGCGGGTCGAGGAAGATGCGGTTATAGAACAGATCGTAAACTTCGGCGGCGCGCACGTCGTGAGCCGCCGCTGAGCGCGGGTAGGTCACTTCCGGGTTCAGAATGCAGCCTACCGTTCCGCGATAGCCCTTGTCGCGAAACAGCCTGACCACCTTCGCCGTCGCCAGCACCTTGTGGTGGTTCCACTGCATCCAGGTCCCGGTATTTTGCTCGTAGGGCCAGCGCAGCGCGTCAAGGTAGACGCGGGTTTGCACGACAATCGGTTCATTGAAGGTAAACCAGCGCGTGACCTTTTGGTGATAGCGGGCGAACACCTTCTCCGCGTAGCGGACGAACAGCTCGACGACCTTTTTTGCCGCCCAGCCGCCATACTGCTCCAGCAGGTAGCCCGGCAACTCGTAGTGTTCAAGGCAGATCATCGGCTCGATGCCGTTAGCCAGCAGCTCGTCGAACAGCTGGTCATAGTAGGCCGCATACTCCTCATCAACCGTGACGTTTTCATAATCGGTCAGAAAGCGCGACCAGTTGATTGAGGTGCGGTAGTGGGTCAGGCCCGCCAGCTTCATCAGCTGGACGTCCTCGCGAAAGCGGTTGATAAAATCGGTGGCCACCGCCGGGCCGTAGCCGTTATGCCAGACGTGGCGGTCGCATTTGTACCAGAGATCGGGCCAGGAGTCCTGCCCCTCTTTCTTGCCGCTCCAGCCCTCGGTCTGCCAGGCGGAGGCCGCCGCGCCAAGGATAAAATCGTCGGGAATCGCAATCCTTTTTGTACTCATCATATCCTCAGGCGTTGTTGGCAATCTGTGAGTTTTCCGCCTGCCGCTGCGCGGTTTCCAGACGGCGGGAGGCAATCTTCACAAACGGCAGGTAAATCAGTACCGCGGCGATGATACAAACCAGCTGGGTCACCACCGCCCCCATCGAACCGGCGGTAGAGAGCCAGGCGTTAATCAGCGGCGGCGTGGTCCAGGGCACCATCACCACCGCTTTTCCGGCAAACCCGGCCACCGTCGCGAAGTAGCCGATGCTGCCGGTCACCAGCGGCGTGATGATAAAGGGGATCGCGAGGATCGGATTGAGCATGATCGGCATACCGAAAATCACCGGTTCGTTAATATTGAACAGCCCCGGGCCAATCGATAGCTTAGCGATCTCTTTCATCTCCTTGCGCTTGCTGGCGATCATTACCGCAATCAGCAAGCCAATGGTCAGCCCCGAGCCGCCGATGCTCATATAGACGTCCCAGAACGGCATGGTGATGATGTTCGGCACCTCTTTTCCCTGCTCAAAGGCGCTCATATTGACGGTAATCGCGCCCAGCAGCAGCGGCTCGCGGATCGGTTTGATCATCTGATTGCCGTGAATACCGATAACCCAGAACAGCTGGGCGACGAACATCAGCAGCAGGATCCCCGGCAGGCTTTGCACCACGCGCTCCAGCGGCTGCTGCACCACCAGGTAGACCGCGTCATACAGATACATGCCGGTTAGCTGATGGAAAATAAAGCCAAAGGTGGCGATGGCGGTGGTGGTAATAATCGCCGGGATCAGCGCCGAAAACGACGCCGCCACGTTCGGCGGCACGGTATCCGGCATCTTTATCTTCAGGCCCTTGCGCGTCTCCAGCCAGCAGTAAATCTCTACCGACAAAATGGCGATAAACATGCCGAGGAACAGGCTGCGGGTATCTGAAAACTGGCGCAGCAGCACGTCTTTGACCACGTGCAGCTGCCCGTCAACCATCATCTCGACGGTGGTTGGGGTGACGCAGATAAAGCAAATCACCGCCAGCAGGCCGGGGAACAGGCTCTTGATACCGTTAATGCGCCCCAGCTCGATGCCGATCAGAAACACCGCGCCGATATTAAGGAAGTTGAGGGTCGCATAGTTGATAGCGCTGGTAATCGGCTTGAGCGCGGCGAGAAACGATAGCGACTGAAAGCTGGCGAGTCCGTTTTTCGGGTCCAGCACCATGTTTGAGATCAGCACCGAAAAGGCGCCAACGATGATCACCGGCATCAGGGTAATAAAGGCGGATTTTATCGCCATGATGTAGCGGTAGCTGTTGAATTTCGTGGCGAAACTCCCCAGTGAGTCGATCAATTTTTCCTGCAATGCCATAAAGGATACCTCAGGTTTAAGGGCTTCTTGCGCGCCAGGTGTACAGCCGAACACCTTTTGGCATACCAAAAAAATAGTGAGAGGTGGTAAAAACTTCTGTGATTAAGATCTCAATGCGCTATTTGGTATTCCAGATTTTTATAAAATTAAATATTGGCATACCACATTGACGACATCGCTTTCACCGCGGCGCAGTTCCTGCAAAAAGCGTGATCCCGATAGTTTTTTGCACGGCGTAGAGGTCATATCCCCCTGAATGTCTGTGATAAACTGCAAAACACCACGTGATATCAGGAATCGATGAATGGCTACAATGCTGGATGTCTCAATTCGCGCAGGCGTCTCTAAAGCGACGGTTTCCCGCGTGTTGAACGGCACAGGTCAGGTAAAAGAGAGTACCCGCCAACAGGTATTCAAAGCGATGGAGGAGCTGGGGTATCGGCCGAACTTTCTCGCCCGTTCGCTGGCCAACCGCACGAGCAACAGCATCGGACTGGTGGTATCCACCTTCGACGGCTTCTACTTTGGCCGTCTGCTGCAGCAGGCTTCGCGCCAGACGGAAGCCTGGGGCAAGCAGCTGATTGTCACCGACGGCCACGATGCGCCGGAGCGCGAAGAAGAAGCGGTGCAGATGCTTGCCGATCGCCAGTGCGACGCCATCATCCTCTATACCCGCCATATGAGCGAAAAGAAGATCATGTCGCTGATCGACTCCGTCGATATGCCGCTGGTGGTGATTAACCGCGACGTCAGCCTTGCGCGCGAGCGCTGCGTGTTCTTCGAGCAAGAGGATGCCGCATTCCAGGCGGTTAATTATCTGATTACTCAGGGCCATCGCGAGATCGCCTGCCTGACCGTCCCCATGCACACGCCAACGGGCAAAGCCCGCCTGCAGGGTTACCGTAAGGCGCTGAAGAAAAATGGTATTGCGTGGGACCCGGAGAAAGTTAAATACGGTGATTCAACGATGACCCGCGGCTACGAGCTGTGCCGGGAGCTGCTGGAGGAAAAAACGCCGTTCAGCGCGCTTTTTTCCTGTAACGATGATATGGCGCTCGGCGCCTCAAAAGCGCTGCATCAGGCCGGGCTGCGGATCCCGCAGGACGTTTCGCTATTTGGTTTTGATGACGCCCCCAGCGCAAAATGGCTGGAGCCGGGCCTGTCGACGGTCTATCTGCCCATCGATAATATGATCACCACCGCCATCGACCAGGCGATCAAGCTTGCCAACCATCAGCCGATCGAAACGATCCCGCCGTTTACCGGCACGCTGGTGCTGCGCGAGTCGGTAACGACGGGTCCCTTTTTAGATCAGACTTGCTCTAAGACCAGCAGTTCCTGAATGGTCTGGCGGCGGCGAATCAGCCGCGCGCTGCCGTTATCGAACAGCACTTCCGGCAGCAGCGGGCGGCTGTTGTAGTTCGAGGACATAGACGCGCCGTAGGCGCCGGTATCGTGCAGCACCAGATAGTCGCCCGGCGCCACGTCAGGCAGCAGGCGCGTTTCCACTTTCCCCCCTTCCTGCTGCGTGAAGACGTCACCGGATTCGCACAGCGGCCCGGCGACCACGGTTTCAATCATCGGCGCCGCGCTGAGGTCGCGACCGTCCGCCGCCAGGGCGCTGATATGGTGGTAGCTGCCGTACATCGACGGACGCATCAAATCGTTAAAGCCGGCGTCAATCAGCACAAAGTGACGGCTGCCCATCTCCTTCACGCTGCGCACCTGGGAGACCAGAACGCCGGATTCCGCCACCAGGAAACGACCCGGTTCGATCTCCAGCTTCACCGGATGCCCCAGATGCTTCGCCACCTGCTCGCGCGCGGCGTTCCACAGGCCGTAATAGTGATCGGTATCGATCGCCTCTTCGTCTTCGTGATAAGGGATCGACAGTCCGCCGCCGGCGGAGATCGCCTGCAGATCCTGACCAAACTCGATCACCTGACGCACCATCGCGCCGCACACCTGCTCCAGGTGAGCATAATCCACCCCTGAGCCAATGTGCATGTGAATACCCACCAGCTGCAGCTGATAGCGGCGCATCACTTCCAGCGCCGCCGGCAGATGGCTATACCAGATACCGTGCTTGCTGTTTTCACCGCCGGTATTGGTTTTCTGGCTGTGGCCGTGACCGAATCCCGGATTGACCCGCAGCCATACGCGATGGCCCGGCGAAACTTCCCCCAGCTGGCTCAGCATATCCACCGACCCGGCGTTCACAGGGATCTGCAGCTCCTTCACCCGCTCCAGCGTTGCGTCGTCGATCAGATCGGCGGTAAAGACAATATCTTCCGGATGCTGCTGCGGATCGTAGCCCGCCGCCAGCGCGCGCTCAATCTCCCCGAGGGAGACGGAATCCACCTTCACGCCCTGCTCGCGCATCAGGCGCAGGATATGAATATTCGAACACGCCTTCTGCGCAAAGCGCACCACGTCAAACTTGCCGAGCTGGGCAATCTGGCGGCGAATAATCTGCGCGTCGTAGACCCATACCGGGCAGCCAAACTCGGCGGGCAGGCGCAGCAGGTTATCTGCGGTCAGGTCGGTATCGGTGGCGTAAAGCGAGCGTGGCATGGTGAACTCCGGCGTTGTCTGCGTTGTGCGTGTTTTTTATGATTACGCCATAGCCTGAAGGGAATAAAAAATATCGTTTTATCGTGAGTCTATGCAAAAATGATATGGACACCTGATGCCACCCGAGAGCCGCCATGCCCGCCGTCAATTTGCGTCATATCGAAATCTTCCACGCGGTGATGACCACCGGTAATCTGACCGAGGCCGCCCGCATGCTGCATACTTCGCAGCCGACGGTCAGCCGGGAGCTGGCGCGCTTTGAAAAGGTGCTGGGACTGAAGCTTTTTGAGCGCGCTCGCGGCCGCCTGCAGCCCACGGTCCAGGGGCTGCGGCTGTTTGAAGAGGTGCAGCGGTCGTGGTACGGGCTGGACAGGATCGTCAGCGCGGCGGAAAGCCTGCGCGAGTTTCGCCAGGGCGAGCTGTCGGTGGTGTGCCTGCCGGTATTTTCCCAGTCCTTTTTACCGCTGCTGCTGCAGCCGTTTCTGGCGCGCTATCCGGAGGTCAGCCTGCAAATCGTCCCCCAGGAGTCGCCTCTGCTGGAGGAGTGGCTCTCCGCCCAGCGCCACGATCTTGGCCTGACCGAAACCCTGCATACGCCCGCCGGAACCGAACGCACGCCGCTGCTGACGCTGAATGAAGTCTGCGTCCTGCCGCAGGGCCATCCGCTCGCCGCGAAGCAGGTTCTGACCCCCGCCGATTTCCACGCTGAAAACTACATCAGCCTGTCGCGGACCGACAGCTATCGCCAGCTGCTTGACGCCCTGTTCCTTGAACATCAGGTCAAGCGGCGGATGGTGGTCGAAACGCACAGCGCCGCGTCGATTTGCGCGATGGTGCGCGCGGGCGTCGGCATCTCGGTGGTTAATCCGCTCACCGCCCTCGATTATGCCGAAAGCGGCGTCGCGGTGCGCCGCTTCAGCATCGATGTGCCGTTTACCGTCAGCATGATCCGCCCGCTGCACCGCCCCGGCTCGGCGCTGGTCGACGCCTTTATTCACCACTTGCAGCACAGCCTGGCGCAGATCCAGCGCCCGCTCGATACGGTGCTTAAGAAAGCATAAACTCCACCGCATCCGCGGCGTGAATGGCCGCGGTATCAAATACCGGCAGCGGGCTGCTTTCTACGGGCACCAGCAGGCCAATCTCGGTGCAGCCGAAGATAACGCCTTCCGCCCCCTGCGCCGCCAGCGCCTCGATAACCTGCAGGTAATAGTCGCGCGAAGCCTCGCTAAAGGTGCCGAGACAGAGTTCATCAAAGATAATCTGGTTGATCCGCTGGCGATCGTCAGCGGACGGAACCAGCGTCTCGATAGCAAACTGCTGCTGCAGGCGGCCGCGATAGAATTCTTGTTCCATGGTATAGCGCGTCCCCAGCAGGGCGACGTTGCGCATGCCCTTTTTCTCAATCGCCCGCCCGGTCGCATCGGCGATGTGCAGAAACGGCACGCCGCAGCGCGCTTCAATGGCATCGGCCACTTTATGCATCGTGTTAGTACAGAGCACGATGCCTTCGGCGCCCGCCTGCTGCAGGCCCAGCGCCGCCTGCGCCAGCATATCGCCGGCACGTTCCCATTCACCGGCGGCCTGACAGGCTTCAATCTCATGGAAATCAACGCTATGTAACAACAGCCTGGCGGAGTGCAGCCCGCCCAAACGCGCTTTGATACCCTCATTGATCAGGCGGTAATAAGGAATGGTGGATTCCCAGCTCATTCCCCCCAACAGGCCAATCGTTTTCATTATTCGCTCCTTTTATGGTTACCCCCCAGTGAAACAAACTTGTGATCAACTTTCCACTTCTCCCGTCGATCGTTTCTTTTTAGAAAATTGTGGGATAAATTAAATGAAACATTGTTTCACTTAACCACAGGACCAGCGGATGTTTATTTTTCATAAAGAGACCACCCTCGACGATCTGGGCAATGGCGTGACCCGGCGTATTCTGGCGCACGATGGCAAAATGATGGCGGTTGAGGTTAACTTTGACGCCGGCGCCATCGGGCCTATGCATAACCACCCTCACGAACAGCTGACCTACGTGCTTTCAGGCGAGTTCGAATTCACTATTGGTGATGAGAAACATGTGGTTAGCGCCGGCGACACGCTCTACAAGCGGCCAAATATTATGCACGGCTGCGTGTGCCTGAAGGCGGGAACCCTGCTGGATACCTTTACGCCCGTGCGTCAGGATTTTCTGCAAAGCTAATCTTCCCTGGGCATGTCCGGCATGCCCCTCCCCCGCCCGAGCAATCCCTCCTCCGCAATATTATTTGTTAAAAAATATGTGCAAACACAATCATTAGTCGGGCAATAAAACATCGCAAACCTGCGCAGCTTCACCTTCCCGGCATCGCTCACCAGCCCTTATAGTCCGGACAAAATGCCCGCCATCTCATTTTTTGAAACATCGTTTCGACTTCGATCACATTTCCGTTATGAATCGAATGACTCTGTAATAAATCGCAATAAAATAAATTTAAAACGGCGTTTTATAAAATTAAAGGCGCCGGGCATAGCAAAGCCGAACCGGTGCACGCTCAGCAGGGAGCTGCGGGTGACAAACCATGACAAAAACAGGGTCCAACAGGGAAGGAAGCGCCAGCACAGACACCAGCAACAGATCAACTTTTCCGGCTGCTTTCTGCGCGGATGACGCACGCAGCTTGAAGTACGCCGGGTATAAACCGAATCCGTTTTACAAACTCGTAAGCCAGGTAGGTATGTATGAATGAAAACAAGCTGCTGGGATTGGCATGGATATCGCCCTATATCATCGGGCTGATAATCTTTACCGCCTTTCCCTTTGTTTCATCTTTCTTCCTCAGTTTCACTGAGTACGATTTGATGAGTCCGCCGGTATTTAACGGCATTGAAAACTATCGCTACATGCTGACCGAAGATTCTCTCTTCTGGAAGTCTATGGGCGTCACCTTCGCCTATGTCTTTTTAACCATTCCGCTGAAGCTGGCCTTTGCGCTGGGCATCGCGTTTGTTCTCAACTTTAAGCTGCGCGGCATCGGTTTTTTCCGTACCGCTTATTACATTCCTTCGATCCTCGGCAGCTCCGTCGCCATCGCCGTGCTGTGGCGCGCGCTGTTCGCTATCGACGGCCTGCTGAACAGTTTTATCGGCGTGCTGGGCTTCGACCCGGTCAACTGGCTCGGCGAGCCGTCGCTGGCGCTGATGTCGGTGACCCTGCTGCGCGTCTGGCAGTTCGGTTCGGCGATGGTGATCTTCCTCGCGGCGCTGCAGAACGTTCCGCAATCGCAATACGAAGCGGCGATGATCGACGGCGCCTCGAAGTGGCAGATGTTTATGAAGGTGACGGTGCCGCTGATTACGCCGGTGATTTTCTTCAACTTCATTATGCAAACCACCCAGGCGTTCCAGGAGTTTACCGGACCGTACGTGATAACCGGCGGCGGCCCAACCTACTCCACCTATCTGTTCTCACTCTATATCTACGACACCGCCTTTAAGTACTTCGATATGGGCTACGGCGCGGCGCTGGCATGGGTGCTGTTCCTGGTCGTCGCGGTATTTGCCGCTATCGCCTTTAAGTCTTCGAAATATTGGGTGTTCTACTCCGCCGATAAGGGAGGCAAAAATGGCTGATATCCAACAAATTTCCGCGGCCCGGGACATCGCCGAGCGCGAGGTTGCCAGAACGCTGCGGCGTGAAAAAATGAACGCCAGCATCCGCTATGTGATCCTGCTGTTCGTTGGCCTGCTGATGCTCTACCCGCTGGTGTGGATGTTCTCGGCGTCGTTCAAACCGAACCACGAGATCTTCACCACCTTGAGTCTGTGGCCCGCTCACGCGACCTGGGACGGGTTTATCAACGGCTGGAAGACCGGGACTGAATACAACTTCGGCCACTACATGCTGAATACCTTCAAGTACGTCATCCCGAAAGTGATCCTGACCATTATCTCCTCCACCATCGTGGCGTACGGCTTTGCCCGCTTCGAGATCCCGTGGAAGAAATTTTGGTTCGCCACCCTCATCACCACCATGCTGCTGCCGAGCACCGTGCTGCTTATCCCGCAGTACCTGATGTTCCGCGAAATGGGCATGCTGAACAGCTATCTGCCGCTGTACCTGCCGCTGGCCTTCGCCACCCAGGGATTCTTCGTCTTCATGCTGATTCAGTTCCTGCGCGGCGTGCCGCGCGATATGGAAGAGGCGGCGCAAATTGACGGCTGCAACTCCTTCCAGGTGCTGTGGTACGTGGTGGTGCCGATTTTAAAACCGGCGATTATCTCGGTCGCGCTGTTCCAGTTTATGTGGTCAATGAACGACTTTATTGGTCCGCTGATTTACGTCTATAGCGTCGATAAGTATCCGATCGCGCTGGCGCTGAAAATGTCCATCGACGTCACGGAAGGCGCTCCGTGGAACGAAATTCTGGCAATGGCGAGCATCTCCATTCTGCCATCCATCATCGTATTCTTCCTGGCTCAACGCTACTTCGTACAGGGCGTCACCAGCAGCGGAATTAAAGGTTAAGAGGGAAATATCATGGCTGAAGTTATTTTCAAAAAACTGGAAAAGGTCTACTCCAACGGCTTCAAAGCGGTACATGCTATCGACCTGAAAATCGCTGACGGGGAGTTTATGGTGATCGTCGGGCCATCCGGCTGCGCCAAATCCACCACCTTGCGCATGCTGGCAGGCCTCGAAACCATCAGCGGCGGCGAAGTGCGTATCGGGGAGAAAATCGTTAACAACCTCGCGCCAAAAGCGCGCGGGATTGCGATGGTGTTCCAGAACTACGCGCTCTATCCGCATATGACGGTGCGTGAAAACCTCGCTTTTGGCCTCAAGCTGAGCAAGCTGCCAAAGGATCAGATTGAAAGCCAGGTTAACGAAGCGGCAAAAATCCTCGAGCTGGAAGAGCTGCTCGACCGTCTGCCGCGCCAGCTTTCCGGCGGCCAGGCCCAGCGCGTGGCGGTTGGCCGGGCGATTGTTAAAAAGCCGGACGTGTTCCTGTTCGATGAGCCGCTCTCTAACCTCGACGCCAAGCTGCGCGCCTCAATGCGTATTCGTATCTCCGATCTGCACAAGCAGCTGAAGAAGTCCGGCAAACCGGCGACCACCGTCTACGTCACCCACGATCAGACCGAAGCCATGACCATGGGCGACCGCATCTGCGTGATGAAGCTGGGCCACATCATGCAGGTTGATACCCCGGACAATCTGTACCACAAGCCAAAAAATATGTTTGTCGCGGGCTTTATCGGCGCGCCGGAGATGAACATCCGTCCCTGCAAGCTGGTTGAGCGCGACGGCCGCCTGCATATGCACATCGGTGACGAACTGCTGCCCCTCAACGACGCGCTGCAGAGCAAAGCCGAAGGCTACAAGGACCAGACGCTGTTCTACGGCGTGCGCCCGGAGTTTGTCTCCATTGCGGACCAGCCGTTCGCCGAAGGCTGCGGCTCCGGCGAGATGGTTCGCGTGGAAAATATGGGCCACGAGTTCTTCGTCTATATGAAGGTCGCCGATTATGAGCTGACCGCCCGCGTCCCTTCCGACGAAGCCAGGCCGATGATCGAAAAAGGTCTGCATCGTAAGGTCTATTACCGGTTCGATCTCAACAAATGCCACCTCTTTGATGCGGCGACCGAACAGAACATCTCTCTGTAATCACTGGAGTATTAAAATGAAAAAAGTGCTCTTAAGCGCCGCAATCTCCGCCACTCTGGGCCTGACCGCGCTACCTTCTCTGGCACAGGATGTCGACCTGCGCATGTCCTGGTGGGGCGGCAACGGCCGCCATCAGGTGACCCTGAAAGCGCTGGAAGAATTCCATAAGCAGAATCCGGATATTAACGTCAAAGCGGAATACACCGGCTGGGACGGCCACCTCTCGCGCCTGACCACGCAAATCGCCGGCGGCACCGAGCCTGACGTGATGCAGACCAACTGGAACTGGCTGCCTATTTTCTCGAAAAACGGCGACGGCTTTTACGACCTGAATAAGATGAAGGACGTCATCGATCTCAGCCAGTTTGACGCGAAGGAACTGCAGTCCACCACCGTGAACGGCAAGCTCAACGGCATTCCCATTTCCGTGACCGCCCGCGTGTTCTACTTTAACGACGAAACCTGGAAAAAAGCCGGCGTCGCCTACCCCAAAACCTGGGACGAGCTGATGGCGGCGGGAAAAGCCTTTGAAAGCAAGCTAGGCAAGCAGTACTACCCGGTGGTGCTGGAGCACCAGGACACCCTGGCGCTGCTGAACTCCTATATGATTCAGAAGTACAACCAGCCGGCTATCGACGATAAAACCAAAAAATTCTCTTACAGCAAAGAGCAGTGGGTAGAGTTTTTCCAGATGTATAAAAAGCTTATCGACAGCCACGTTATGCCGGATACCAAATACTACGCCTCCTTCGGCAAAAGCAATATGTACGAGATGAAGCCGTGGATTCAGGGCGAGTGGGCGGGAACCTACATGTGGAACTCCACCATCAATAAATACTCCGACAACCTGAAGCCGCCGGCGAAGCTGGAGCTGGGTGAATACCCAATGCTGCCAGGAGCCACCGACGCCGGTTTGTTCTTTAAACCCGCGCAGATGCTCTCGATCGGTAAATCAACGAAAAACCCGGAAGCGGCGGCAAAGGTCATTAACTTCCTGCTGAACAGCAAAGCCGGGGTTGATACCTTAGGACTCGAGCGCGGCGTGCCGCTGAGTAAAGTGGCGGTGCAGTACCTGACCGAAGACGGCACGATCAAGGCCGACGATCCGGCAGTTTCCGGGCTGAAGCTGGCGCAGTCCCTGCCGGCGAAACTCTCCGTGTCGCCCTACTTCGACGACCCGCAGATCGTAGCCCAGTTCGGCACCTCCCTGCAGTACATCGATTACGGGCAGAAATCCGTAGAAGAGACGGCGGCGGACTTCCAGCGTCAGTCAGACCGCATTCTCAAGCGCGCCATGCGCTAATTACGCGTCCCCCGAACCTCCCCCGCGGCTCAGGCTGCGGGGGATTTTTTCGCACGGCGCCCGTCACGAAAGGCAAAATCATCCCGCCGGGCTTTGCGACCGGGCGACCTGCTTTACCCTCAGAAGAGATATTTGAAGCGCACGCGCGCGCCGTAGCGTTCGTCCGGACCCGTGCTTTTCTCCGCCGACGAATCCAGCCACGAAGCGTAGGCGCCGAGGTAAATATTAAAATTCGTCATATCCATGATATTCGGCAGCAGCCATGAGGCATGCAGCGTGTGGATGTCATAACGCCCCGGGGCGAGCACGGCACAATCGTTGTCGCATTCTGCGCTGACCCCCGCCAGATTAAACTGGTCGATTTTGTTATGCGCATAGATGTAGCCCAGCTCCACGCGATGCCATAACGCGTTGATACCGGCGCTGAAGTCCTGCTCATCCGTGGCATCAAGATAGGCGGTACTCAGATTCACCACAGCGCCATCCCGGGCATCGGTTTTCAGCGTGTTCCAGCTCATGGTCATGCCGTAGCCGGTACGGCTCGACTGATCGACCCAGCGGCCGCGCGGGTCCTGATAGCCGTAGGCGTTATTGACGAGGTTGCTCTCCAGCGCCGCCGCCGCCGACCACGCGCCGGACTGCCACGCCACCACCGGGCGCACGTAGACGACGTTTTTCTGGTTATCCAGCGCGTTGCCGTGATAGTTGCGATCGACAAAAAGCGTGCTGCCGTCTTCCACCAGCGTATTCACTTCAAAGTACCAGCTATCGAGGGTTTTACTCAGCAGGAAGTTGCCGCCGCTGCTGCTGCGACCGCGCCCCTCTTTCATCATGTAAATATAGCCGTAGCCGTCGCTGTAAAGATCGTTCGCCGTATTGCCGGAATATTCAATAAAGGTATCCTGATTAAGCGGGAACATATCATAGGCTTCGAAGCGGCCAATTTTAATTTTCCAGTCATCCTGCTGACCAAAGAAAAAGGCCGCATCGTCCAGATTCATCTTGCCATTAATATCCGCCAGCGGCTGCACGCTGAAGCCCGCATACTTGCCATCAGCCCCTTTCCGCTGGCCATCAAAGCCGAGAAGAATACGCCCGTTAATATCCCAGCGCTCTTTTTTCCCCGGCGCCCAGCTTTTATTCGCGCTGGTTCTCACCGAGGTCAGGCTACCGCTGCGGCTGGCGCCGTCCATATTAAACTCAACGTCGCCATAAAATTTTAATTCGCCATAATCATTGAGCTGCAGCGTAGGTTTAGCCGCCGCGGCGCTGACCGCCGCGGCTGGCTTCTCCTGACGTTTTAGCGCACGAATCTCCGCCTCGGCGCTGGTCGCCCGCTGTTCGGTCTCCTGCAGCCGCTGCTCCATTTGCGCCAGCCGTTCCTCAAGAGATAACGACGGCCCGGCATAGGTCAGAGGGGTAAATAAAGACGTCAGCATGCAGCCGACCCAGATTTTATTCATCGGTAAACCCTTTTATTATTTAATAAAACAAAGTTTTTTAGTTATGGGTAAAGCACGACGATGATGACAATAATAACCCGCCCATCGTCGAAGACGGGTTATTAACGACAGAATAAACAGTAATTATATTATTCGAGCTGCCAGGCGCCGGCCTCAGATAAGCTGGCCGATCCGCTCCAGGCAAATAATGTTAATTCACGACGCGCGCCATCCGGATAAATACGGCTGCTGAGGCAGGCTTCACCATCATTAACGAAGACCTCCACGGAAGAGCTGTCGAAGAATACCCGTAGCCTGAGCGGCGCCCCGGCGGTTAACGGAACGCTGCGCACGCCGCACAGGCCATGCTGCGGATAATGGCGTTCCAGTACCAGGCGCTGCATCTGCGCATCAACGTAGACCCGCAGGCCGTCGCCGAAGCTGAGGCCATACTGCTCAGCGCTGCAGCTGGCGCTATCCCAGTGCAGGATGACCTCCATCGCCTCACAGTTTTCCACCAGCATGGTCTGCTGGTTTTTCAAGGTGCTCACCGGCCACGGGAACCATGCCCCGCGCAGGCTTTCGACCTCCTTAGCCGGGCGCATCTGCAGCCGGTTGTCCGCGCTCAGGCTCAGCTCGCGCGGCAGCGAGAGCATCCCCGCCCAGCCGTCCTGCTGTTCCGGCAGCGGCGATTCCCACATATCCAGCCAGCCGATAACGATCCGGCGACCATCCGGAGTCAGGAAGCTCTGCGGCGCATAAAAATCATGCCCGCTGTCCATCTCAACAAACTCGCCTTCGCGCACAAAGGCGCCGCCGGGCTGCCAGTCGCCGAGCATATAGCCGCTTTGGAACAGGTTCCGATTCTGATAGCCCTGCGCCGCCATGCCCTGCGGAGAAAACATCAGCACGCGCCTGTCGTTGAGGGCAAAAAAGTCCGGGCACTCCCACATATAGCCCATCTCTTTTTCCGCCTCATCAAGCACGCCCGCATCCTGCCACTGGCGCAGATCGGCCGAACGGTACAGGCGCACCTGGCCGACATCGCCGAGGCGCGCGCCGACAATCATGTACCAGCTATCGCCCTCGCGCCACACCTTAGGATCGCGGAAATGGTGCAGCCCCGGCGGGGTATCGAGGACGATCCCCTGCCGCTCAAAGTGGATGCCGTCGCGGCTGGTCGCCAGGCACTGCACCTGATAAAGGTTGGCCTCGTCGCTCGGATCGCCGTGGAATTTATGCCCGGTATAAATCAGCGCCAGCGTATCGCCGTCGACCACCGCGGAGCCAGAGAAACAGCCGTCTTTATCCTCCGGGCCTTCCGGCGCCAGCGCCACCGGCAGATGCTCCCAATGCACCAAATCTTTACTGCGCGCATGGCCCCAGTGCATCGGCCCCCACTGCGTTGAGTAGGGATGATGCTGGTAAAAGGCGTGGTACCAGCCGTCAAACCACACCAGGCCGTTAGGATCGTTGATCCAGCCCGCGCGGGCGGCAAGATGGTAGCGCGGGTACCAGCGCAGGTTCAGCGCGTCGCTTTTAGCCTGCAGTTCCTGTTCGGCGTTGCTAATTGAGTACGTCATAGTCTTCACTCTTTTCATTCAAATAACGGAGGGTTGCGGCATCAGCGGGTCCGAAGGCGACTTAGCCGATCGCAGCAAGAAGATGGAGATAAAGGTGGTGAAGAACACCAGCAGGCCCATAATCAAATAGGACCGGGCAAAGCCGTATATCTCGTAGCTATAGCCCGCCAGCGGCGACAGCACGGTAGCAATAACCGAGCTGGTGCAGGCAAAGCCCACCAGATACAGCGTCGATGAGAGGCGTTTATCAAAGTTTAAGCTGTTGTATTTAAAGATAGATACCAGCAGAACCGGCAGCTCGACCGCATGCAGCAGCTTGGTTATCGAGATTAGCAGCGGCCCCTCCACCAGCCCGGAGGCCACCATCCGCAGCGCCATCACCATACCGGCGAAAATCAGGCCATTTTTCGCGCCAATGCGGTTAACCAGCCAGGGCGCGCAGAACATCCCCGCCGCCTCAAGAAACACCTGGAAAGAGTTCAGGTAGCCGTACATGGCGTTGCCCTCCTGCAGGGTGGCGAACTGCGAGGAGAAGTAGACCGGGAACTGCTGGTCGTAGACGCCGTAAATACAGGTGCCGACGACGAAAAACACCAGCGCCCAGAAGCGGCGCAGGGTGAGCAGACGCAGCGCGTCCTCCAGCGTCACCTTGCCGCCCGCCACCGCTTCCTCCATCGCCTGCGGCGCAGAGGAGACCCGCAGCCGCGCCAGCAGGACGAAGAATACCAGGCCGGAGCAGCTGGCGACGGCAAAGTTCAGCTTCGGGTTGATGTTAAACAGCAGGCCGGCAAAAAAGGTCGCCACCGCCCAGCCCAGCGATCCCCACATCCGCGCTTTGCCGAACTCAAACTGGCTCTGGCGCGCCACGCGCTCGGTGTAGGACTCCAGCACGCCGATACCGCCGTTGAAGGTCAGGCCGATGTAGATCCCGCCAAAAATACTGCCGAGAAAAATGTTAATGCCCAGCAGGTAGCCAAACAGCAGATAGGCCGGCCCGGAGAGGATCAGCAGCGCGGTGATATACCAGAGCAGGTTTTTACGCAGGCCGAGCTTATCCTGAATAAAGCCGTAGCAAATTTGGGCAAACAGCGCTGAGACGGAGAGAACCGCATAGATAATGCCGGTATCCCCCGCTTTCAGACCAACCTCCTGATGTAGCCAGATAGAGAGCAAAGAGCCGGACGAAGACCAGGTTACGAAAAAGAAAAACAGTAAGGCGCTGAGTATCGGATAGCTGTGAGAGTGATGTGCTTTCATCATGACGTTCTCTGTTGGAGTAATGCGTCAATGGTAACGTTAACAAAACCCAAAACTCATGCCCTTTCGCTGAGATACATGATGTTAATCACATAAGTTAACGTTAACATAACAGAGATGCGATCGCGATCAAATATTCCTCGTCAGCGCGGCCGCACAACCTGCGATAGAATATCGCATGATCCTTTTACATCAGCGACTTAGTTGTATAGCCTGTTGCCTGGCGGCAACGTTGGAGTAGTAAATATGGCATCCTTGAAAGATGTGGCAAAACTGGCAAATGTCTCTCTGATGACGGTTTCCCGCGCGCTGAACAGCCCGGAACGCCTGAAGCCGGAGACTCTGGCTCGCGTCCAGTCCGCCATTGAACAAACCAACTACGTCCCCGATCTCTCCGCCAAGAAAATACGCGGCGCCCACGCGACGCCAAACACCATCGGGGTACTGGCACTGGATACCGTCACCACCCCCTTCTCGGTGGAAATTACGCTCTCAATCGAAGAAACCGCGCGGGCGCACGGCTGGAACAGCTTCGTGGTCAATATGTTTTCCGACGATAGCCCGGAAACCATCGTCGATCTGCTGCTCTCCCACCGGCCGGACGGGATTATCTACACCACGATGGGGCTGCGCCAGGTGCCGCTCCCGGCCAAGCTGCTGACAATCCCCTGCGTGCTGGCCAACTGCGAAAGCCTGCACGACCCGGTGGCCAGCTATATCCCGGACGATGAGCAGGGTCAGTATACGGCGGTGCAGGCCCTGCTGGCGGCGGGCTATCGCCGTCCGCTGTGCCTGCATCTGCCGGCTAAACATCTGGCGACCGTGCGCCGACGTCAGGGGCTGGAGCGCGCCTGCCGGGAAGCGGATCTCGATCCGCATACGCTCGAACACTGCTACATGGAGTATGGCGATGAGCACTACCGCGATATTCCGGCGATGCTGCTGGCAAATATCCGCGAGGGTAAGCCGCAGTTCGATGCGGTGATTTGCGGTAACGATCGTATCGCTTTTATGGTTTATCAGACGCTGCTGGCGCAGGGCCTGCGCATCCCGCAGGACGTGGCGGTGGTGGGTTACGATAATATGGTCGGCATTGGCGATCTGTTTTTACCGCCGCTCTCAACGGTACAGCTTCCGCATTATGAAATAGGGCGCCTGAGCGCCCTGCATATTATTAACGGCGACAGCCATCGGGATACGGTGCGGGTTGCCAGCCCCTGGCTTCCGAGGGACTCGCTGTAATCAGTTGCCAATATCGCGCAGTTTCTTACCGGACATCAGATTGCGCTCGATGTGCTCAAGGGTGACGTTTTTGGTTTCCGGGATCAGCCAGAAGGTCACCCCGATAAAGGCGACGTTCAGCACGGTATACAGCCAGAAGGTGCCGGCGGCGCCGATCGCGTCGAGCAGCGTCAGGAAGGTCGCGCCGATAATCATATTCGACACCCAGTTGGTGGTGGTGGAACAGGTGATGCCGAAGTCGCGGCATTTCAGCGGCTGAATTTCCGAGCACAGGATCCACACCACCGGGGCGGCGCTCATCGCGTAGCCGGCAATACACATCATGGTCATGCCGACGGAAAGCCAGGACAGGCCGCTTGAGGCGGTGCCGTTATCAAACTGCATCAGGCAGTAGCCGAGCACCAGCGTGCCCAGCGCCATCACGCTAAAGCCGATTTTCAGCGCCGGTTTACGCCCGGCTTTATCCACGGTAAACACCGCAATAAAGGTGGCAAACATAAAGGTCAGGCCGACGACGAGGGTCGCCATCATCTGCTGCTCGGTGGTGGTGAAGCCCGCCATTTTAAAAATACGCGGCGCGTAGTACATGATGATATTCATCCCGGTGAATTGCTGCATCGCCTGCAGCAGCATACCGAGGAACACCGCCCGACGGACGTTGCGGTTGATCTTAAACAGCGCCCAGCCGCCCTGCTTGAGCTTCAGGCTTTCGCGAATTTCATTGAGCTCGTCCCGGGCTTTTTCCGAGGTATCGCGCAGCATGCGCAGCACCTCTTCCGCCTCGACGTGCCGCCCCTTCTCCGCCAGCCAGCGCGGGCTGTTGGGCAGGAACACGACCAGAATAATCAGCAGGACCGCAGGCAGCGCCAGCACCCCCAGCATGGCGCGCCAGTTGCCGCTGTAGCTAAATGCCGTATCGGATAAAAACGCCATCACGATACCCAGCGTCACCATCAGCTGGTACATGCTTATCATCTTACCGCGGACATTTTCACTGGCCATTTCAGAGAGATAAAGCGGCGCGGTGTAGGAGGCGATCCCGACGGCAACGCCAAGGAGAACCCTCGCCAGCAGAAGGACCTCCACGTTGCCGGCAAAGGCGGAGCCGATGGAGCCGGCAACAAACAGTATCGCCCCGACCATTAAACTGTATTTACGCCCGAGGCGGAAAGAGAGCCAGCCGTTGAACAACGCGCCGATAGCGGCGCCCAGCATCATGCTGCTCACCACCCACTCCTGCAGGCGGCTGGATAAGGCAAAATGATCGGTAATAAAGGGCAATGCCCCGGCAATTACCCCAATATCGAGGCCAAAAAGGAGCCCGGCCACCGCAGCGGCAATGGAGACAAACTGGTTCATGCGCCGGGTATCGCGCTGCGTACGCGGCATTAACGTAGAGTCATTATTAATTGAGGTCATTTTTCCCTGCCAGAACATAGTAAGACGTGATCAGAAAGTACGGGATCGGCGGGGCAATGTGTCAGGGTGGAGATGCCAAAGATATGGACTAAATAGCTACCATCAATCGTTTTGTGATGGACATTCAACTTTCATAAAGGCGAGACGATTTCTCATCAACATAAAAATTCTTAATATCCATGCGATTCATTGTCACTCTATAACTAATTAATATGGATTTTTTTAGTTTATCGATATGGACGATTAATGTTCACACATAAAAAAACCTGCCGTCTGCGGCAGGTTTTTGTACGGCACAGCGGGAAAAATTAGCGCGCCAGCCAGCCGCCATCAACCGCGACGGTATAGCCATTGATGTAATCAGACGCGCTGGAAGAGAGGAACACCACCGGCCCCATCAAATCGCCCGGCAAACCCCAGCGGCCCGCCGGAATGCGCTCAAGGATTTCGGCACTGCGCTGCTCGTCGGCGCGCAGCTGCTGGGTATTATTCGTCGCCATGTAGCCCGGCGCGATCGCGTTAACGTTGATATTGTGCTTCGCCCACTCGTTCGCCAGCAGCCGGGTCACGCCCATCACGCCGCTTTTCGAGGCGGTGTAGGAGGGAACGCGAATGCCGCCCTGGAAAGAGAGCATGGAAGCGATGTTGATGATTTTGCCGCCGTTGCCCTGGGCAATGAAATGCTTCGCCGCCGCCTGAGACATAAAGAACACGCTCTTGATGTTCAGATCCATCACGTCATCCCAGTCCTTTTCGCTGAACTCGAGGGCATCCTGACGGCGAATCAAGCCGGCGTTGTTGACCAGAATATCGATATGGTCAAATTCAGCGACGGCGCGCTCCAGCAGCTGCGGGATCCCCTCAATCTGGCGCAGATCGGCGGTCAGGCTGAGAAAACGACGGCCCAGCGCGGTAACGCGCTCAATCGTTTCCGTTGGCTCAACAATATTGATACCGACAATATCGCAGCCCGCTTCCGCCAGCCCTACCGCCATGCCCTGGCCCAGCCCGGTGTCACATCCGGTCACAACGGCCACTTTACCCTGGAGAGAGAATGTATCGAGTATCATACCTGGTTCCTTTATCTTTCAGATAGCCCGTACTACACAGGCGAGGTTCTATCGGTTCGACCGGCTGCTTGCGCTGGCCATTATGGTAAGAAGAACTCTCTGGGGCGGCCCCATCATAAAAATAAAACAGAGTTCCGTTTTGCTAGTGGAACCATCTTATCTCCGGGCAAAGCCATTTTCAATTATTATTAAAACATCGTTTCAATTTTTAGGTAAGCAAATGCTAAAAATGCAAAACAGATCACGAAGCGTTGGCCAGACATGAGGGAAAAACGAATTAAATTCATTTAAATACAATGTATTATATAAACTTAGAAAATCGGCATCAGATCGTAAAAAGTCAGCATAAAAACAAAGTCCCCCTCTCTATACCGCTCTCAGCAGCCAAAAAAAGTGCGATCCAGAGCAGGAAGTTATTGCGAACTGCGCTCGCCATCACAAATAATGAAACAATGTTTTGATAAATTGACACCCATCTTTTAAATCAATCTCATCTGGTAAAACGTCCCTTTGGGAAGCGATACCGCAGGAAGGAAAAAGGAGTACATCATGGCTAAAGGCATGCGGGTAAAACTCAACTATGAAGTCAGCCGCGACCCCGATACCGGGGCAGAGGTCACCCGCTTAACCCCACCGGAAGTGACCTGCCATCGTAACTATTTCTATCAGAAATGCTTTTTCAATGACGGTAGCCACCTGCTGTTCGCCGGTGAATTCGACGGACACTGGAACTACTACCTGCTGGATATCGCCGCGGCCGAAGCCGTCCAGCTCACCGAAGGGGCCGGCGACAATACCTTCGGCGGCTTCCTCTCGCCGGACGATACTTCGCTCTATTACGTTAAAAATGACCGCACGCTGCTGGAAGTTAACCTCACTACGCTGCAGGAGCGCGAAGTCTATCGCGTCGCCGATGAGTGGGTTGGCTACGGAACCTGGGTCGCCAACAGCGACTGCAGCAAGCTGGTCGGCATTGAGATCGCCAAAAGCGACTGGACGCCGCTTAACGACTGGCAGACTTTCCACGACTTCTTCCATAAAGGCCCGCACTGCCGCCTGCTGCGCGTCGATTTGCAAAGCGGCGAAAGCCGCACCATCCATGAAGAGAAAAACTGGCTGGGTCATCCTATTTATCGGCCGTTTGATGACCACACCGTCGCCTTCTGCCACGAAGGCCCGCACGATCTCGTTGATGCGCGCATGTGGATGGTGAATGAAGACGGCACCGGCGTACGTAAAGTCAAAGAACATGCGCAAGGCGAAAGCTGCACCCACGAGTTCTGGGTGCCGGACGGCTCCGCGCTGGTGTACGTCTCCTACCTGAAGGGTCAGCAGGGACGAACCATTTACAGCTTTAACCCGGATAGCGGCGTGAACGAAGCGCTGATGCAGATGCCCGCCTGTTCGCATCTGATGAGTAATTTTGACGGCACGCTGCTGGTGGGCGACGGTTCCGGCACCCCGGTGGACGTGAAAGATACCAGCGGCTATACCATCGATAACGACCCCTATCTGTACGTTTTCGACGTGGCGAAACGGGCTTATTTCCGCGTTGCGCGCCACGATACTTCATGGGCGACGATCGCCAACAGCCGCCAGGTGACCCATCCGCACCCCTCCTTTACGCCGGACGACAGCGCGATTTTGTTTAGCTCCGATAAAGACGGTAAACCGGCTATCTATATCGCGAAGATCCCTGAGCAGCGCGAAATGCTGCAGGCATAGCGCGTTGTGACCTGAGTTTGATTGAGTGTTTCTGTCACTGGCCTTGCCCTCCTTTACGGAGGGCTTTTTTTGGCCTGCTGCCGGCCACATTCAGGCCGCCCTCGCGCGTAATAATCAACGGATGACGGCGGCTGATTAACGACAAAACCCCGGCTAACTGCGCCGGGGTAAACGATGAGGCTGTTGTTTATGTCAGAAGGTATACGCCACGCCTACGCGGAAGCGGGTCTGGCGGTCGCTGCGGTCATTGACGCCAACGTTACCCACCTCGCCGTAGGGCGCCCAGTTTTTATCCAGCTTATAGGCCAGCTTAACGTTATATTCCTGGGAGTAGGGTTTATTGTCGTTACGATTTACGCCTTCGCTACTGCGGGCATAAACGTAGTTCAGCTCGGTACGCCAGTCGCCCATCACGAAGCCAGCCCACGCATCGCCGCGGTTAACTTTATCATCCTCTTTGCCCGCGTTTGCCGGATAGCGGGTGTAGTCATAACGGTAGCGGGCGGCAACGTAGAAACCGTTATCGAAGCTATACTGCACGCGCAAATTCGGCTTATAGATCGAGCGGCTGTCGTTACTTTCAATATTGAAGCCCGGCGTTACGGAGAAATTCTTGTTCGCCTTCCACTGCCAGCTGATGGTTTCTTCATGCCCGTTGCCAACAAAGTCTGAATAAGGCTGATCGGTGTTATCCCCTCCTGATTTCCACTTTGCCTCAACGGAGAAACCAAAACCGTTGGCGAACCGGTGCGACACGGAGACTCGGTCGGCGTTGGTTTTATCGGTTTTACCGCCGTCGATGAATTCATGACGCAAATCCACCGTGACGGCCGAAGCAGCAAAAGACGCGGCGCAGAGAGCAGCAAGGGCCAGAGATCGTGCAAACATAGGGTACCCCTCAAAAGTAAAATTATGTTTCTATTTTATGAAACTGCATTTTATTTTTTAAGGGATGATGTTTTAGTGATCGAGATCGTAATTATTTGTTTCAAAAAACATGGCACATAAAGACGTGACAAAGCTCAACAAATAGGGCCGTTATTCGCCCTTTTTGCTGAGATTTATCGCGGAAATCGTGCCCGGTGGCGAAAAAAAAAGCCCCCTGATAACAGGAGGCTAAGAAGGGGAACGCTTTTTTGGCCGCTACTCTCGTTCCACCGCCAGCGCGACGCCCTGGCCGCCGCCGATGCACAGCGTGGCCAGCCCTTTACGGGCGTCCCGTTTGATCATTTCATGGACCAGAGAAACTAAAATGCGGCAGCCGGAGGCGCCGATAGGGTGGCCGAGGGCAATGGCACCGCCGTTGACGTTGACCCGCCGCTCGTCCCACTCCAGCACCCTGCCCACCGAAATAGCCTGCGCGGCAAACGCCTCGTTGGCTTCAATAAGGTCAACCTCGTCCAGCCGCCAGCCCGCTCTTTCCAGACAGCGGCGGGTCGCATGTACCGGCGCAATACCCATCAGCGCCGGATCGACGCCTACGCTTGCGAACGCGCGGATCCGCGCGAGGATCGGCAGGCCAAGCTCCAGCGCTTTCGCCTCGCTCATCATCATCACCGCCGCCGCGCCATCATTAATCGTGGAGGCATTGCCTGCGGTCACCGAACCCAGGCGGTCGAAGGTCGGCGGCAGACAGGCCAGGCCTTCCGCGCTGGCGTCAACCCGCGGCTGCTCATCGGTATCCACCCGCCGCGGCGCGCCGTTCTGCTCGGTCATCACCGGGACAATCTCGTCGCGAAAGCGCCCGGAGTCGATCGCCCGCCGCGCCTTGTGCTGTGAACTCAGCGCCCAGGCGTCCTGCAGCTCGCGGCTGATGCCGTACTCCCGCGCCAGATTTTCCGCCGTCACGCCCATATGATAATCATTGAACGCATCCCACAGGCCGTCGTGAACCAGGCTATCGATCAGCTGGCTGTTTCCCAGCTGCGCCCCGGTGCGGCTATCGGTTAACACGTGCGGCGCGCGGCTCATATTCTCCTGGCCACCGGCAATCACCACATCCGCCTCGCCACACTGAATGGCCTGCGTGGCGAGATGCAGCGCCTTCAGCCCGGAGCCACAAACGTCGTTAATCGTGATCGCCGAAACGGTATTCGGCAGCCCGCCGCGGATCGCCGACTGGCGCGCAGGGTTCTGCCCGGTGCCGGCGGTTAGAACCTGCCCGAGGATCACTTCATCAATAGCGTGGGGATCGATTCCGGCGCGTTCGACTAAAGCCTTAACCACCAGACTCCCCAGCTCCACCGCCGAGTGGCGGGATAGCGTCCCCTGGAAGCAGCCAATAGGCGTCCGCAGCGCGCCAACGATCACGACATCTTTCATCCTCTACCTCTGCCTGCCTCTGTGCAAAGAAACAACAACATAGTAGAGAATTGTTATCAAAAAATTTCGCAAATGTTTAAAAAAAGTGAGGTGAATCACAAAGATTTGCGGCGATTTTACTGCTCCTGGCGCTGTAAATGCTGGCGTAGCCAGCTCCCCGCGACTCCCGGAGGCGCCCGCTTATTCCATAATAAATCCACGGATATCGCCCGCGGCCAGCCCGCAATGTCGAGCGGCACCAGCGTTCCGACGCCGGCAAACTCCTCAACCAGCGCGCAGGGCAAAATGCACCACCCCAGCCCCTGTACCGTCATGCTGAGCAGCAGCAGATAGTTGGGTGCCGACCACACCTGTCCCTGGGCAGGATCGGCCCGGCTCTCCAGGTAGGTGCTCAGCCGCAGCTCGCGCCAGCTATGCAGCTCATCCCAGACAACCCTCCCCTGCGCCGCCAGCGGGTGCCGGGGCGCCACGTAAATCGCCATCGCGGTTTGTAGCGGCAGGCGCGTACAGCCGATTTCCGGAGGATAGCTATCCCTGGCCTCAATCAGCCCCACCTGCGCCCGCTCCTTTTGCAGCAGGTCGACGACGTCCTCATCCTCGCCGATCAGGCACTCAAATTCGGTGTGCGGAAAACGGCGGTCGAACTGCTCCAGCAGATCTTCAAGGACATCGGGATGCAGCGTATCGGAGAGCACAAAGGTGAGCCGGGCTTCCGTTTCGCCGGACAGAGAAATAGCCAGCTCGTCCAGCCGGTCGCTTGCCGCCAGAATCGCTTTCACATAGCCCAGCACCTGCTCGCCCTGCGGCGTCAGCACCGGCTGGCGAGCTGAACGATCGAACAGCGTCACGCCGAGATCGGCTTCAAGATTGGAGATGGCGGTGCTGACGGTGGACTGGCTTTTACGCAAGCGGCGCGCGGCGGCAGAAAACGATCCGCAGGCAGCGGCTTCGACAAAAGCGGTTAAAGCTTCGGGAGAATAGCGCATGACCTATCTACTTTATCGATGGGAACTATCTTTTGTTTATCATATTTTCCCATAAAATGCGGAGTAATTTCTTATCACCCGTTCAGCCGGCATCGCGATTAAACGGCTGCGAACGACGGCTTTACCCGGAGGTAAAAACCATGCAACAGAGCAACCTGCAGCGTAAGTCGCTGATGGAACGTATTATTCACGCGGTCAGCTTTGAGGGCCTCGCCACGCTGATCCTCGCCCCCACCGCGGCCTGGCTGATGCAGCGTTCGGTGGTCGAAATGGGCGGCCTGAGCGTTCTGCTCGCGACGCTGGCGATGGTCTGGAACCTGATCTATAACGCGGCCTTTGACCGTATCTGGCCGGTTTCCCGCGTCACAAGAAACCTGAAGGTTCGCGCCCTGCACGCCATTGGCTTTGAGAGCGGGTTTATCATCATCGGCGTCACCGCCGTCGCGCTGCTCCTCGGCGTGTCGCTGATGCAGGCATTTATGCTGGAAATCGGCTTTATGCTGTTCTTCCTGCCCTACACCATGCTGTTCAACTGGGCATGGGACACGCTGCGCGTGCGGGTGCTGAAGCGCCGCCGGCAGCGGATCCCCGCGCGTAGCTAAGCGCCGGCGGATCGCCGCGGGAGCTCCCGGCGATCCGCCGTGCTACCCATCGTATAAAACTATCGCCACGACCAAAACATAGATGTGGTAAATTACACTCCTTTTTTTTGGTTTTACGGTTGATAAATTCATACAATGTCTAAAATTTGGTCTAAAGAAGAAACTCTCTGGAGTTTTGCCTTATATGGCACTGCCGTAGGCGCCGGCACTCTGTTTTTGCCGATCCAGCTAGGGTCCGCTGGCGCCGTTGTTCTGCTCATCACCGCGCTGGTCGCGTGGCCGCTGACCTACTGGCCGCACAAGGCGCTGAGTCAATTTATCCTCTCCGCTAAGGTTGCTCCCGGCGTTGGCATCACCGGTGCGGTCAACCACTATTACGGTAAGAAGGTCGGGAATCTGATCACCGGGCTCTACTTCCTCGCCTTTTTCGTGGTGGTCCTGATTTACGCCGTGGCGATCACCAACTCTCTTGCCGAACAGCTGGCACGACATATGCCGATTACCGCCGGCGTCCGCGCGCTGCTCAGCCTCGCCGTCGTCCTGGTGCTGAACCTGATCTTCCTGATGGGTCGTCACATCACGATTAAGGTGATGGGTTTTCTGGTGTTCCCGCTGATTGCCTGCTTCCTGTTCCTGTCTATCTACTTAATCGGCGACTGGCAGCCCGAGCACCTCACCAGCCAGATGCAGCTGAACTCGCATACGTTCCACCAGGTCTGGATCTCAATCCCCGTGATGGTTTTCGCTTTTAGCCATACGCCGATTATTTCAACTTTTGCTATCGACCAGCAGGAGAAATACGGCGAGCTGGCCATGGGTAAATGCAAAAAAATCATGAAAGTGGCCTACACCATCATCTGCGCCAGCGTGCTGTTTTTTGTCGTCAGCTGCCTGCTGGCGATACCGGCCTCTTATATTGAAAGCGCGCGAAATGAAGGCGTCACCATCCTGTCCGCGCTATCGATGATGCCCGGCTCACCGGCCTGGCTGGCGGTCACCGGAATTATCGTTGCGGTCGTGGCGATGTCAAAATCCTTCCTCGGGACCTATTTCGGGGTGATTGAGGGCGCCAGCGAAATCGTGAAAACCTCGCTGGGGCAGATGGGAATTCGCAAAAGCCGCGCCTTTAACCGCGCGATGTCGATCCTGCTGGTCTCGGCGCTGACCTTCGCGGTGTGCTTTATCAATCCCAACGCTATCTCGATGATATATGCCATCAGCGGACCGCTGATCGCCATGATCCTGTTCATCATGCCGACGCTATCGACGTACATCATTCCCGCCCTCAAGCCGTACCGATCGCTGGGTAATTTCATCACCCTGGTCGTCGGCCTGCTGTGCGTTTCGGTGATGTTCTTCAGCTAATTCTCCCCCCGCGGCGACGGCCACTGCCGTTGCCGCACGTTCTGCTAATATTCCCGCCGCTAGAAACCTCCTGACCGGTTTACACTTAGGACTTGCACATTATCAGGGGGAGTTTCCATGTCCAACGTACAGCTATCCGGAACCGGTACTTTAGGCGACCGTCAGGTTTATCGTCTGGGATACGGGGCAATGCAGCTGGCAGGCCCGGGCGTATTCGGCCCGCCGGAAGATCCTGACAACGCGATTCGCGTACTGCAGGCGGCGGTGGCCGCGGGGGTCAACCATATTGATACCTCCGATTTTTACGGTCCGCATATCACCAACCAATTGATCCGCAAGGCGCTGCATCCCTACCCTGACGATCTGTGTATCGTGACGAAAGTCAGCGCCCGCCGCGATGAAAAAGGTAACTGGCTCCCGGCCATGTCGCCGGCGGAATTGACCCAGGCGGTCGAGGATAATCTGCGAAACCTCAATCTCGATGTGCTGGAGGTTGTGAACCTGCGCAGTATGCTGGGTACCCACGGCCCGGCGGAAGGGTCGCTGGAAGGCCCGCTGACGACGCTGCTTGAGCTGAAAGAGCGAGGGTTAATCCGCCATATTGGGCTCAGCAACGTCACGGCCAAACAGGTCGCTGACGCGCAAAAGCTGACGCCAGTTGCCTGCGTTCAGAATCAATATAACGTCGCGAATCGCCTGGACGATGGGCTTATCGACGCGCTCGCCGCACAGAATATTGCCTACGTTCCCTTCTTCCCGCTGGGGGGTTTTACTCCGCTTCAGGCACAGGAGCTGAACGATATCGCCGCCGCGCTTGAGGCGACGCCAATGCAGGTCGCCCTCGCCTGGCTGCTGCAGCGTTCAGCCAATATTTTGCCGATCCCCGGCACCTCATCGCTCCAGCATCTCGAAGAAAACCTGGCCGCCGCCACCTTAACCCTGCCCGCCGATGCGCTCAGCATATTAGATAACCTCAAAGTCTGAGCCACTCCCCTGCCCATGGCATTTCTAAGCCCATGGCGACAGGGGTATTCTGTCGCTAATATTTGCCTGGAATTAACTCAACGCTGCTGGCACTATAGATCCTACAAATGGGTATTTGCCCCAGCCGTCCTTTCGCAAGTAACCCTATACATAGCATCATTTTATACTATTTCGACCGGCCTCCTTATTGGAGGCCGCGGTCGTTTGTATCTATCCTAATTTTTTGAACTCTTGATTACAGGAAAAACAACCGCTGATTCGACGTTTATACAAATCAATTTAGCTGCAAAGATAGCTAATAACATCAAATGCTCATTAAAACATCTGATTAACACAATCAGAATGTTGTCATTGCTATAAAAAAAAATCCACACACACAATATAAAATTAACAAGGACTTCACATGACAGAGGGAACAATAAAGACCAGTAAGTATGAGATCATTGCTATTTTCAGGGAGGAACTCAGAAAACAGTCTGAGATAGAAATTTTCTATAATAACAAAAACTTCATTACACAACTGGCGCGTGTAGATTTTTCAGAATTCCACATCGTCACCAACAGTAAAATCCCTCCGGGACATAAATTCAAATTTGTTCTGCATAGCGATTCAGGGAAGATAGAGTTCTGTTCAACCCTGAAGAAACATTCAGGGAGTGGTACGGCTAAAAGCAATAAAGTCTCATTTACCCTACCTGAATGTATCCAGGTGGTTCAAAGACGGCGGGACCCGCGATTTCGCTTACAGCATAAGCATGATTTTTTTTGTCATGGCCGCCATAAAAATGGGGAGAACTACACGTTTGAAATTAAAGATATTTCAGATGGCGGCTGTGCGCTGATGGCCAAAAATCCCAACCTCAAGTTTCTCACCCACAATTCAATCCTCAAAAATTCGATTCTTTCCGTCGCCGAATATGGAGAAATCACCGTCGACCTGGTGGTCAAAAATGTCGTGATGGTGACCCTCGATGAGGATGATGAAAAGGGGGAAAGCTATCATCAGGTTTCCTGTCAGTTTAAGTTTCGACATCACGATGATAAGAGAAAGATAGAGAAAATCTTGCTTGATTTGATTCTGGAAGCCAAGAGAAAAAAGAGAGTTTAAGCCCTTGGACAGTATATTGCTATACACCGATGATAACCTCATTGGTCAATCAATACATCGTTACATGATTGATAACGATAAAAACATTACCGCCTTAAGTTATCAGAACATCATGCGGGGCGCCGCCGTCCCCCAGGCTAAAATCATTATTTTCAACGTTATTCATAAGGATATTTCTGCTGCTGACACGGTGCATTTACTTAACAAACTGCGCTTCTGCCTGGCGCGCTGCGTGCGGCTGGTGCTGATCGTCAGAAGCGATATCGCCGGACTGTGTCGGGAGCTGATTTTTTTGGAAAACTTGATAATTTTAACTGAAAAATCATCACTTAACGATTTTTCAGACATAACAAACATGCCGACTTCCGCCGTGGATTACCGGTTTCTGTTAACCCAAAAAAAGCTCTCGGTGAGAGAGGTTCAGGTGCTGGAACTGATTATGGCCAGCTATAACAACAAGCGTATCGCCGCGGTTCTCAACATTGACCATAAAACGGTACACAGCCATCGAATTCACATCATGAAAAAACTCGGCATGGGCAGTTCCCGGGTTATGAATACAAAAATAGTCCACATGCATCAGTGTTAGACGTTTTTTTCGACCCGGCCTGAAAACAAAAGCAAGTGACCAATCAAAATACTGTCATCAATTGGTCACTTGCTTTTAATAAAAATTCACATCGGCATAAAGGTCACTTATAATATTTTCACCCTGCAGCCTACGCTTGCTAAATTTCCGACACGAGAAAATGAACGCTAATATATTTTCAGACCATAACTTATCACGTGGCGATATCTCTGTTCGTTATGTTTTTCAGAAAATGTTCTCACCGCAGGACACACTGGTTGCCGTGGAATGCCTGAGCCGCTTCGATCATATTCCCGTGGCGCCTGAGTATTTCTTCCGCCACGCCAATAAAGCGCTCCGTGAAAGTATTTTCATGGAGCAGCTGGCGCTGATTGAGAAGCATAAAGCGTGGTTTATTAAGAATAATATTTCTGCCACCATCAACGTGGACGACCATATCCTCAGCATTTTACGCCAGCCGCAGATCGAAGAGTATATCCAGCGCCTGGGCTGCGTACATTTTGAAGTGACGGAAAATTCTAATAACCTGCTTAATAATGCACTTAGCGCCTGGCAAAGTACGCAAACCACCACCCTCTGGCTGGATGATTTCGGCGCCGGCAATGCGGGCATTAACGCCATTCGGGGATATCATTTCGATTATGTAAAAATCGACAAAGACTTTTTCTGGCATTTAATGCAAAAAGAGTCCGGTCGACCGCTAATGGATGCGCTGGTTACCTTCCTGTCCCATAATAACCACAACGTTATTATTGAAGGGGTCGAAAGCGAGGCGCATAAAAAGTGGCTACAGGGAATGTCGTGGTTTGCGATCCAGGGCCACTACTGGAAAGAGGTCAGCATTGAAGAGCTGGTCGAAGAAGATAAAGTGATTTAAAAAATGCCGGGCTCGCCGGCATTTTTTTCGTTCGGATAATGTAAACGATCCGCCGCAACGCGCGTTTTTGAGCCTGCTGACATAGGCTCTTAATTATAAACCAGCTCCCAGGTTGCCCAGCTGGTCATCGGACCGGAGGTGGCTTTTTCCGGCGCCGGGGAAACGTACCCGATATAATAGGTAAATACGCCGCCATCGACCGCTTTTTCTTTAATCTGTACCCGATTTTGCAGCGGATCGGCCGGCACAATTTTATTGCTCTTATCCAGCGTATTATTGTCATTGGTCGACAGCGCCAGATAAATGTTACGCGCGCCGTCCGGCAGGGTGTTCGCCAGATAGCCCGCATTTTCATTGTCGACGGTGTTCACCATAAACCCGTCGATCCAGCGAACGTTCACCGACCGGACTTCGCTTTGATCCGCCGCACCGCCATCGTGACGCAGCTGGCAATTCGACAGTTCGAGGGTAAAAGGCTGCGCTTTCATAAAGGCCCCGGCCCCGCGATCGTGCACTTCCGCCAGGCTTACCGGCGCCAGCCAGACGCTGCCGCTGCCGGCATTATGGCCACCGTTAAGCGCCACGCTGCAGGAGATATCGGTGACCCGGCCGACAAAATCCACCCGCCCGTCATCATAGTTGGTCATAAAACCCGAAGCGGAAGAAGCGACAAGCAGGCCGCTCATCGCCATCAGGCCGACAAGTCGTTTGCCGTTTTTCTTATATCCATTTTCCTTCATACCCGCCTCCCGAATTAATCGTACGTCAGGTTAAAGATCATATGAGACTCAACCTCGCCGGTGCTCGTGGCCGCCGCATACTGATAAAAACGCGCAAGGAAAGGCAACGTGATGTAGCGAGTTTCCTGACTGCTCAAGGTGCCGACGTTGTAATTCTTGTTGAACTCAACCGGCACGCCGTCTTTCAGCACCTGAATCCCAATCCCTTTGGCAATAGAGCTGCCGGCTTTTTCGTTCAGCAGCGCTCCGCGGGTGACGGTAGTGCCGGTAGCCAGGGTACCGGAGAAAGAGGCCTCGATATTGGCATATCCGGATGCGCTTAGCCCGCCGCTGCACTGAAGCTCAATATTAAAATTTTTGCCGCCGGCGTAAGTGCCGACGCCGTTCAGATCGCTGCGCTTAATGGTCCCGACATCAACGTTCATATTCTTACCGCTGAGTACCGTACAGGACGGCGAGACCACGGTAATCGCATTCGCGCTCAGGTAGGTTTCCAGAATCGGGTTGTTGCCCCGCTCCCAGTCGTAGGAGGTATATTTCCCCGCCGCCAGAGTACCGCTGCCGGTAGTCGCGGCCGTTTTAATAATCTCCAGCGTAAAGCGGGAGCCTTCCAGCGAGTAGTTGGTGGTCCGGTTGATGGTGGATGAGAAAACGTCGGGATAGGTGATGTTCACCGTCGCGCCGCCGCGGCTAAAGCGCATGCCGATACCGGGCACGTTGGTGGAGTAGATCTTATTCCCCAGATCGGTGGAGCCTGTAGAGACAATCTTCGCCGCAAAGCGGTTGGTACCGGCGGTACAGCTGTAGCTGGCCCCGCCCGGCGCATTCATCGTCCAGTCCCGGGAGACAATCACCGAGCCCACCGGCAGATCGGGGGGAACCACAACCCTGCCGACCACCATATCCAGGTTCACCGTAGGCTGCGAAAGGCGCGTACAGGCGGCCCAGGCGGAGGTGGTCCCCAGCGCCATTAAGCCAATAAAAAGCGTCAGTTGTTTACTCAGCGACATACCCTTTCCTTTGATTTTGCCTTGCCCAGTTCCACCGTGCACTGCCCGCCGCTCCACTTAACGGTCGCGTGCTGAACGCTGGCGTCACTGATAAACATCATGCTGCCCTGGCCGACAACGCCAATCTCTTTGCCGCTCGGATCGAAAATGCTGGCAGCGAACGGCAGCGGCTGGTTATTCGCCTGGCGCGCCTGAATCGTAATGTTGTTCTGTACCGTGGTGCCAAACGAGACCTTCACGACGCTACCTTCCCAGGGCACGACCTGGGCCACGGTACGATCGAAAGCGATATCATCCTGGCTGCCCTTCGGATCGATCTCGATGGAGTTAATCCGGTACGGGCGCAGATATGGCAGGATGGCGTAGCCGTTGCCGTCGACGCGGGTGCCCGGCGAGCCTGGCAGCATAGCGCCTGCGGCATCTTTCGCTTCGATAAGCGCCATCGTGCTGCCGCTTTCCGGCGAGAACACCACGCCGTGGCGATGGGCGATCAGCGTCCCGCTGGCGCCCAGGCCGCTCTGGCGATACCCCTCGCCCTGGCTATAGCTGCCGTTCAGCGTGGTCCACGGCGTGCGGTAGCTTCCGTTCAGCGCGACATCATGCTGGCCGCCGGTGGCGGTGGTCGTTGAAACGCCGTAGTTGAGGTTGTTCTCACTATCCAGCGAACCGTTGATCCCGATCTGCGAGCTGCTAAAGCGGGAGTTATTAAACGAGGTATTCGACGTCAGGTTGGCGGTCCGGTTTTCGCCAAACCACAGCGGATAGCTGAAGTTAAGCGAGATGCGATCGTCGCGATTGTGGCCGGAGCTGTCCGGCGTATAAACGCGCTGCGCGCTGGCGGACCACGAGAGGCGGCCGAACATATTGTTATAGCTGAGCTGATACTGCTTCTCGGTGCCCGAACGGTTCCAGTAATCGGAGATCCGGCCGCTCAGATAAAAACCGCCCCAGCCGTCCGGCAGGTTCTGGTTAACGGTGAAGGTCATGCCGTTTTTCTGCCGCCACAGGGTGTAGCTGCTGTTGCGGTTCTTCTCCTGGTCGACGGCGTACAGCGCGTCGTTCAGGTTGTAGTAGCCTTTGGTGGAGTAGCGATAGGCCGCCAGCACGATGCTGGTCTGGGTATCGGTAAACATCCGGTTAAAGGTGGCGCGGTAGCTCTGGCCGCTCTCGTCGAGGGTGTCGCTTTTCAGCCGGGAGTGGGTGATATCTAGCGACAGCGCGCCGATACCGGTATTCATCCCGGTCCCCAGCAGGAACGCCTGATAGTCATCAAATCCCGTAACGCCGGTATAGCCGGTAAAGACGTTATTCAGGCCGTGCTGCCAGGTTGCCTGGTACAGCATCGGCTTATTCCGCAGCCCGCTGTCATCGACCTTACCGGCCGACAGCGCATAGCGGGTCATCCCCGGACGCAGCAGCTGCGCCACCGAGGCATAGGGAACGCTAAACACCTGCACCGAGCCATCGGCCTCTTTGACCGAGACTTCAAGATCGTTACCGTAGCCGGAAGGGTATACGTCCTGCAGAGTAAACGGACCCGGCGGTACCGAGGTCTGATAGATAATGTTGTTTCCCTGACGCACCGTCACCAGGGCGTTGCTCTGCGCCACGCCGCGAATTTCCGGCGCGTAGGAGCGCATTCCGTCAGGGAACATGTTGTCATCGGTCGCCAGGTTTACCCCGCGCAGACCAATGGTGTCGAAAAATTCACCGTTGGTAAAAATCTGCCCGCCGCTGACGATCGAGTTGATCTGCGGGATCGGCCGCTGGAGATAGGTCTGGTTGCTGTTCCAGTGCGCTTTCCCCTGCTGCTGCTGCCAGTTCAGGTTGCCGACATGCTTGAGCAGCCAGCCGTCCCAGGAGAGACCCGCGTTAAGCCCCAGATAGGCGCTGCTGTTATCAGAGCCATTATTTGCCGAGGTGTGGCTGGTCCAGGTATTCGCCATCCAGCCGAGGTTCAGCGCCGCAATGCCTTTATCCCAGAATTCCGGGCTGACATAGTTTTTCAGGCGCTGATCTTCGTAGATTTGCGGCACGGAAATTTCCAGGCGCAGAGAGGACTGGATCAGGTTGTCTTTAACGTTTTCTTCGCTACGCCACTCCTTCAGGCGCCCGCAGTAGCCTTCCTGCTTCCCCAGCTGTGGGTTGAGCTTTTCCGCGGCAATGCCGTAACGTTCGAGCATCTCTTTGGTGTAGCAGATCCCCATGTTGCCGTCTTTATCACGGGTAACCTTCAGCTCATAGCGCCCTTTCCACTCGTTGTTGGTATAGACGTCGAGCGAATAGGTCCCCTCAGAGATCGCGCTGGCGGAGAAGCGTGACAGATCGACCTTTTCCCGACTGCCAACGATAAAACCGTCGTTAAACTGGTATACCGTTCCCGGGTTTTCCTGTCCGCTGGAAAATGGCGGAAAGCAGAACAGCGCCATGGCGATCGCCGAACTTAACCTTCCCGGGCAGATGGTCCTCTGCTTCATGATAGTGTCCCTTATTTAACGGCTACTTTCACTGCCACATCTGCACCATAGTCATTGATATTATTAATCGTCAGGGTCTCGCCTCGGCTAACGGCAGAAGAGAGGGCAACGGTCTGACTGGACTGTGGAGCAAGCATCACCGTTTTGCTGTTCAGGGCTTTGCCGCCGTCACGGGAAATACGGCTCACGGTGAGATAAAATGGCGTAGGGTTGCTGACCGACAGGCTGCTACCGCTGGCTGAAAGCGCTAATTTCTCCGGCGCAGCGTCACGGTTGCCCAATCCGGTCGGGCGGTAGATAAACTTAAAGCGCGAACGAATTGCCAGCTGCAGGATGTTCTGTCCTTCATTTTTTTGATTAGCCTCTACCGGCGGTATTTCCAGCAGATTAAGCCACCACAGCGTCTCTTTATCTTTGGCAAGCCCGGCGCTGCTGCCAAGCTTAATACGTAATGTTTGCCCGCTTTTAGCATCCACGCGGGATATTGGCGGAGTAATAATAAATGGCGTGGTAATCGTATCCGGCGTGGCGTCGGCGTTGCCGTTATCCAGCCATGCCTGCGCCAGCGCCGGGCGATCTGCGGTATTAGAAAGCTGTACCGTTATTTCTTTTTCATTTCCGGGATAAATAAAGCGGGTGCCGTTAACAATAATATTATTGGCGTGGGCCGCAAAACTAAAAATGAAACAGAAATAAAGGGCAATACGCTTCATGCTGACCTCAGACGGGAAAAATAAGCGGCAGCGGCTGCCGCTTTATCAATGCATATAACCGCCTCAATCAAGGCGGTTTATTTTCAGACGATAATTACTGGTAGGTAATTTCGTAAGTCGCGTAGCTGTTAACCACGCCGGTAGTTACGGTAGCCGGGGTGCTGGTAGCATAGCCAACGAAGTAGGTGAAGCGCGCGCCATCCTGAACGGCAGAAGCATCGCCAGTTGCTTTAGGCTGAGTGCTGTCGCCCGGGATGATTTTGTTGTTCAGAGTAGTGGCATCGTCTGTAGACAGAACCAGCTGGATGTTTTGTGCACCGGCAGCTTCGGTGTTAGCCAGGTAGCCAACCTGTTTGCCGGCAGCGCCAGCCAGCAGGTTACCGCCGGTCCAGTTCACGCCCAGTTTAGATACGTCGTCTTGTTTGGTGCCGTCGGCAGCCTGGCAATCAGAGACGTCAATGGTGAAAGATTTCGGTTTCAGGTAGGTGTCTGCACCCGCCGCTTTCACTTCAGTTAAGGTTACCGGAGACAGGTAAACGTTAGCATCGCTGCCCTGACCGTTTACGGAAACAGTACAAGATACGTCGGTAACTTTACCGAAGAAATTAACCTGGCCACCGCCAACGCTGGTATCAGCCGCATTTGCCGCTGCCATACCGAAAAATGCCGTTGCCATTGCTGCAGAGAGAAGAACCTTTTTCATTGCCATTTCCTTGTCAGAGTGAGTTTTGTATCAATAAACCAACAGTAAATCTGCAGACGATAAGAAGCGTTATGCGATGCCCACCGCTGCAACTGTGAATAGAAACTTCGACTGACCGGAAGCCGCAATATTTAAGGCGTCAGGACGCGAATTCAAATAATGAATTCGATAATGCTGTCGGCGTCAAAGAATGCTATTTTTCGCTGATAAATATACATTTGCTTATAACTTGTTACATCACGCTGACGATAGCCATCACCTATTAATTATCCATAAACAATAACCAAAAACGATGTGTTTGTTATTTACTTCAGGAAGGATAAGGCGCAAAGGATATATCTGTGGGGGATAAATATAATGACAAATATTGCTATTTGATGACCATCGGGAACAATCTGAATAATAGCGATGATGGGGTGACGCAAAATCCAATACAAAACGTTCTGCCGCCGCGCTGAGGTGACGGCCGCGCCCGGCGCCCGCTGGCCCTACAGCTGCAGCTGGAAGTGCCGGGCCAGGGCGCGCTGTCCTTCCTCGCTAACGGAAACCTCGCGAAAGCCCGGCGTCAGAACAAGCCAGCCCTTCTGCTGAGCATGCCGTAATATTGCGGCGCCGACGCTCCCGCCGGCATGAAAGCGCCTTTCGCTCCAGTCCAGGCAGGCGCAGCACGCTTTGCGTCGGCTATCGCCGGTTAATACGATCCCAAGACGGGAAAAGTGCGCTTCGCCTGCCGGCGTCACAGCCGAACCGTCGGGCGTAATCCAGGCCTCGCGCAGTAAAAAGTGATAAATGCCCACCGCCAGCTCGCCGGCGAGGTGATCGTAACAGGTCCTGGCCCGGCGTAAATTAACCGGCGTCCGGGTCGTCAGCGTCAGCGCGCCCTTCCCGGCCATAGTCATCATATTCTCCACCAGGCCGGCGACGTCCGCGCCCGCCAACCGGTAGTAACGGTGCCTCCCCTGCGCCAGGCAAACCAGCAGGCGGCTGTTCACCAGGCGGCTCAGGTGCGCGCTGGCAGTAGAGGCGGAAATGTCCGCCGCCGTGGAAAGCTCCGTAGCCGTCCAGGCCCGGCCGTCCATCAGGGCGCAAAGCATCTTTACCCGCGAGCTATCGGCCATGGCGGAAGCTATCGCCGCCACGGCGACGGCCAACGACTCATCATCGGTAATGACTGCGGCAGGTTTGAGCATAATGCCTCACGCGTTAGTGGCCCAGCGGCGCGTCGCCTCCTGCGCCAGCGGGAAATTATCGGTAACCAGAATCAGGCGATTATCATGGTCGCTGTACTGGGTCAAAATATTAACCCCCTGCCCGGCCAGCGCGCGGGCGATAGCCCCCAGCTCTCCCGGCAGCTCCTGCTTCAGCCGGCGAATAAGCGGCTGAGTGACCGCCATCACCGGGATCCCGGCCTGTTCCAGCACCGCTCTGGCGCGCGCGCCGTCGGCTACCAGAAAATGGGCATGACACTGGTCGTTCACGGTGAAAACGCCCCCGCCCTCCAGGCCCACGCCGCCGCTGCCGAGGGTTTGCCCGAGCAGCGCCAGCGCTCCCGGCCGATTTGGCAGAATCACATAAATATCATACATGGCCGCGATCCTCGCCCTTTTCCGCGCCGTATTCGCGGATCAGCCGGGCAATGCGAATCTGATAGGCGGCAAAGATATTCGTTTTTCCCTCCTGCTGGGCCTCCCGATGGGCGAGGTTATTTTTCCAGGCCAGCACCGCCTGCTCATCGCGCCACCAGGAAAGCGACAGGATCTTCCCCGGCGTCGTCAGGCTCTGAAAACGCTCAATACTGATAAAACCATCGATGGTGCTGAGCAGCGGCTGAAGCTCCGCCGCGAGCTCCAGGTAACGCGCCTGGCCTGCTGGCGCAACCTCGGCTTCAAAGAGTACGGCAATCATTGTGTCATCCTTATTTATTCAGCGATGCCGCCACTCTATGCCTCCCGCGCCCCCAATGCTTCGCCGCCGGGCGAAGTATTCCCTGCGCCGAACGGGTCAAAAAACCGCCAATGCATTCACCAAAACAATAGCTAAGGCCCTGGGGAAGAAAAATCTCAGCGCCGTCGGCGTTTATTTCGCCTGAGCAATAAATCACAGAGAATTTCAACAACCTGCTGTTTTTATTGATTAAGTAAAATTAAAACGTCACCTCACCGTCATCTTAATGGCACAAAAGTGTGATCTAAATCGCACTTTTTGCAACGCACGTTATAGTTAGCAAGCTTATTATAAACCCATCGAAAGCACAGCGCTTTCCACCTGAAAAGTTAAAAGGAAAAACACCATGAAAAACGTAAAATTACTTGCCGCCGCCGGTATGCTGTCCCTGGTTTCTTTTGCTAGCTTCGCTCAGCACCCGGTCAGCGTGACCGCAGATACTCTGGACAACGCGGAAGCTAAAATCGCGACCATCGCTAAAGATCAGGGCGCGTCTTACCACATTACCGAAGCCTATACCGGTAACCAGGTTCATATGACCGCCGAGCTGTCCAAATAAGAGAATGGTTGCAGAGGGAGCTGCCGGACTGGTCGCCTGAAGGCGGCCCGTTTGGCTCCCGCCGCGCAATAACCATGCAGCAATGTCGGGCCCCTTTATGGGGCCTTTTTTGTTAGCGCGCGCTGAATCGACAGCACGCTGAGCAGCACCACGATCAGCCCCACCAGCGCCAGCCCCTGAATCTTCTGCCCGAGAACAATCCAGCCCAGCAGCACCGCGGTAACCGGACTGAGCAGGCTCAGCGCCGATACGGCCACCGGCGAGAGGCGGCTAATCCCGCGGAACCACAGACCGTACGCCAGCATCGCCCCCGCCACGCACAGCCACAGATAGCCCGCCGCCTGGGTCAGGGTCACCTGCTGTAAAGGAGGATCGACCAGCAGCGCAATCGGCGCCAGCACTATACCGCCAATCAGCAGCTGCCAGCCCGTCAGCGCCACCACCGGGAGCGATATCGCCCAGCGTCGGGAGAGCCAGGTGCCCAGCGCCATGCTTAGCGCCCCTAAAAACGCCGCGCCAATGCCCAGCGGCTCCAGCACCGTCTGCGGAGAAAGCAGCAGCAGCGCCATGCCGATAATACCGGTACAGGCCGAAGCAACCGCCATCCACGGCGATCGCTGCCTGTCCACGGACCAGGCCAGCAGCATCACCAGCAGCGGCTGAATGGCGCCGATCACCGCCGCCAGCCCGCCGGGTAAGCGATAGGCGGCAATAAACAGCAGCGCCTGGAATGCGCCAATATTGAGGATCCCGGTGACGATCAGCTTCCACCACTCATCGCGAAGAGGAAAGCGGCGGCACCAGATTAACAGGGCGATCCCCGCCGGGAGCACCCGCAGCAGCGCCGCGATAAACGGCCTGTCCGCCGGTAATAGCTGCGAGGTCACGATATAGGTCGTCCCCCAGATAGCCGGAGCCAGGGCGGTCAACAGCAGGTCAAAAACGGGCGAGCGCGAGAGAAAGGTCATGATTTTATCTTCACATCAAGGTAAATTAGTCAGCAAAGTATGTATCGATAGATATCTTGATATCAAGGTAAGTGGGCACAAATGGACAAATCACCTCAGGCAGACGCCGTAGATCGAATTCTTGAACAGTGGAAGCGGGAACGTCCCGATCTTGACTGTAGCCCGATGGGGCCGATTGGCCGCCTGAAGCGCTGCGCCATGCTGCTGGAACCGCGCGTCGAAGCGGCGTTTATCCGCCACGATCTGGTGCGCTGGGAATTTGACATGCTGGCGACCCTGCGCCGGGCGGGAGAACCGTTTACCCTTTCGCCGACCCAGCTTTTTTCAACGCTGATGATCACCTCCGGCACCATGACCCACCGTCTGAAAGCGCTGGAAAAACGGGGATTCATACACCGCTTAGCGAATCCGCAGGACGCGCGAAGCATGCTGGTGGCCCTGACGCCAGAGGGGCGGGAGCGAATCGATCGCGCGGTCGAAACCCACGTCGAAAACGAACGCCAGCTGCTGGCGGGACTCTCTGCAGAACAGCGCCAGCGGCTGAATGACGCGCTGACGGTCCTGATGCGCCTGCTGGAAGAGGATTAGCAGCCGGCGGCGATATAGTCGCCGTTGGCGCTAATCGGGATCACCGTCAGGAACAGCACGCAGGCAAACAGAATCAGAATGATGCCGCCGGCAATCTTCACCGCCGGAACCAGCAGCTTCAGGCGACCACCGTTACCGGCAAACAGGCTGACCGCCCGTTCGCGCGCGTAGCGTACCGCCAGCGACAGGCCGAGGATCGACAGGGCCGTCCCCAGCGACATGGCCATCACCGCGGCAATCCCCCAGCTAACGATCCCCAGCGCGTTGGCAAACAGCAGGATCATAATCGCCCCGCTGCAGGGCCTCGCGCCTATCGCCAGCACCACCCCGAGACGGGTTTTCCAGTCCACCTGCGCCAGCTCGCGCCCGACGCCGTGGTGGCCGCAGCCGCAGTTCGGACTATGGTCGTGCAGAGGGGTCAGCGTGCCGATCGCTATTTTTCGCGGCCGTAGGTTTCTAAGCGTTTGATAAATAATAAATGCACCGAAGGCACCGACCATCAGCGCGCTGATTTTTTCCACGTACCAGCGGCTGGCGCTAAGATCGCCGGAGGCAAGATTCAGCCCTACCGCCAGAATAAAAACAAACAGGATGGCGCACACGCCCTGCATCAGGCTGCCGAGAAACGGCACCGCCCGCGCCGCCAGCAGGCTCTCCTGATTAGTGCTGAGATAGGTGGTAACGATAAATTTTCCGTGCCCCGGCCCCACGGCATGCAGCACGCCGTAGAGGAACGCCCCGCCCAGCAGCCATACTCCGCCGCTATATTGATGGTTGTTGAGCTGCAAAAGATACATCACCAGATAGCGGTGTAGCGCGATCTGCGTTGCCAGGCACCACTGAATAAATGCGCCCCAGTGCGCATGGAGCCCCCATCCGCACGACAATAACGCCAGCGCAGGCAAGCCCAGCGACAGCAGGCGCCAGTCACGCGCGAGAATGCGAGTTGTCATCATTTTTCGCCATTAAGTGGATCTGAATTTACCGCCGGGCGGCCTACGTTCCTCCTCCGCCAGCCCGCTAAATACGCATAACATCAGCCCAATCTATCGTCGTCAGGCAAGGAGATGCTTGTGGAACACCATACCGCTTCTGAGCGCCCAGACAGCCACGAAAGCCGCTTCCATAAAGAAGAGCTCCCCTTTTTCTGGGTGGTCAACGTCTATGCAAAGTATACCCGGCAGATGGAAGTCGAATTAAAAAAAATCGACATCGACCTCTCCCGCTTTCAAGTGCTGATGCTGGTTCATCAGTACCACCGGGCCAGCATCTCCCGCATCACTGAATACGCCGTCAGCAAAATGCCCACCGTCACCAAAATTGTCGGCCGCCTGCGCGACGATGGCCTGCTGACCACCCACGTCAGCGCCAGCGACGGGCGCGGCCGTTCATCACACGTAGAATCCCCCTATCCCCTCACTCACCGCGCCTTCAGCGGCGCTATCGCGACGGATTCAGGCTCTCCAGCGGAAACGGACGATCCTGCACCACGGTTTTCATGACCAGCGTCGATCGCAGGTGCTGAACGCCGGGCATCGCGGATAGCTTGTCGTCATACAGTTTTTGAAACGCCGGAAGATCGCGGGTCACCACGTGCATCAAATAATCCGGATCGCCAAACAGGCGCTGCGCTAGCACGATCTGCGGGATCTCTTCAACCGCCTCTTCAAAGGCGCTCACCGCTCGCCTGTCCCCCTCTTTTAAGGTTGCAAAGACGATCGCCGTAAAGTTAAAGCCCATTTTTACCGGGTCGAGGCTGGCGCGATAGCCGGTGATAGTACCGTCCTGCTCCAGCGCGCGCAGCCGTCGATGGCACGGCGAGAGGCTAAGATTGACCCGCTCCGCCAGTTCAGTTATCGAGAGGCGGCCATCGGCCTGCAGCTCGGCAAGAATTTTTCGATCTATGCTGTCCATTTGGAAGATTTTCACTTTTAAAGGGTGTTTTAAGCATAACATTGAAAGCTCATTGCGCATCATTCCCGATATTCTTGCTGTTAACTTTTCGCAAGAGTTTGAGCGCAATCGCCATGCAAAATGCACCAAACCACGGTGGGGACCGCTCACTATGGAAATGAGTTTTATCGCGAGCTTCTGGCTGGTCTCTTTTCTGCTGATTATCACGCCAGGGGCCGACTGGGCCTACGCTATCAGCGCCGGTATTCACGGGCGACGGGTGGTTCCTGCCGTAGCAGGACTGATGTCCGGGCATCTGCTGGCAACCCTCGCGGTGGTCGCCGGCGTTGGGGTGCTGATCGCCGGGCATCCGCTGGCGCTGTCGACCATCACGCTGTTCGGCGCGGCCTATCTGCTGTGGCTCGGTATCGCCATTTTGCGCCATCCGTCGGCGCCGTCGGCCGCAGAGCAGCGGGCGGATAGCTGGCAAGGCTGGGCAATAAAAGGACTTTGCATTAGCGGCCTGAATCCAAAAGTCTTTCTTTTATTCCTCGCCCTGCTGCCGCAGTTTACCGATCCGCAAGGCAGCTGGTCGGTGGCGATGCAGATGTCGGCACTTGGCTGCCTGCACCTGATAACCTGCACGTTTATCTATTTACTGGTCGGCTATGGATCGAAAACGGTATTAGGCACCCGACCCCAGATGGCGCAAAGAGTCAGCATACTTTCAGGCATCATCATGGTGATAATTGCCCTGTTATTATTCTACGAGCAGCTCGGATAATGCCGCCGTACGGGCGCAAAGGCAGAAATATCGTCCTGATCGTTTAATCCCTGACGCCGCTGCGTAAATTTATGGCGCAGCGGCCAGCACTATTTTGGTCAGCCTCCCGGCGTGGATTCCGCCTCATGGAATACCCTTCGGTGCGGATCAAAAAGATCGCTTCAGACGCAAATAATAATAGCGTCAAAAAACCCGATAGAATTAGCCTGCTTATTCAGGCGTAAAAAACACCGGCACCGAAAATTCCAGATAGCTCCAAAAGACTCCAAACCCCCGTAAACAAGGCGTTCAGCTGGTTCAGCGGCGCCGGGGAGATTTCGCCCTCACCCGCCGCGTTAATAATTGATCGCTGGCGCCACACATATCGCTTTACTTATTATTACTATTCTCCGCCTGAATTTTGCAGTATGGTTTAACCGCTGTTGTAGTGATGCAGTGAATGCTATCCGGCGTGCATATCGTTCTTCGCAAGCTGCGGGACATTTACGCAATATTCATCTGCGGTACGCGGCCAGAACCCTCCGTCAGGGAATGATGGCGAGCCCGCCGGGAGTTTAATTATTACAGTACTATGAGTCAGGAAAGCTCCAGACCCATAGCCTATGCCTCTATATTTACGGAGCGCATAATCAGGAGAAAAGCAGGATGAACCGGACGTTGAAGCCCCCAGGAAAACCGTATTCTTTCAACAAGATAAAAAACCATCCGTCACTCTTTATGAAGCCACCGCTCCTCAACTGCGGGGATCTTTATGTTTCATTCATTATCTCAAACATAATGACCTGCCGGCAGTAATATATGCTGGAATACTTTTCCTGCGCCCCTGAAAGTACCGCGGAGAGGTAGAGTTAACGATTACAAATTACAGTCGGATGTAAAAGCTGGCCTGCTGACGATGGCCAGAACGTAATGTATGCCTGCAATTAAAAGGGATGATAATGAAAAATAACACCGATATCAAAAAAAGGAACTTCCTGACTCAAGCCGAAATAGAGTCGCTGTTGAAAGCTGCCAATACAGGAGTGCACGCCGCGCGTAACTACTGCCTGACATTATTGTGTTTTATTCATGGTCTGCGCGCCAGTGAAATATGCCGCCTGCAAATATCCGATATCGATCTCCGTTCAAAATGTATTTATATTCATCGTCTGAAAAAAGGATTCTCTACTACCCACCCGTTACTAAATAAAGAGATTCAGGCATTAAAAAACTGGCTGGATATCCGTACCGGCTATCCCGATAGCGACAGCGAGTGGCTATTTTTGTCACGTAAAGGCAATCCCCTCTCACGCCAGCAGTTTTACCAAATTATTTCTTCATCCGGAGGCCATGCCGGGCTGTCGTTGGAAATACATCCGCACATGCTCCGCCACTCCTGTGGATTCGCGTTAGCCAACATGGGAATAGATACGCGATTAATCCAGGACTATCTCGGACATCGAAATATCCGCCATACCGTCTGGTACACCGCCAGTAACGCCGGCCGCTTTTACGGTATCTGGGACAACGCCAAAGAGAAGCGGCGTATTAGCCTTATCCAGTAATCTTACCTGACGCCAGGGAAGGCGTTGTCACGAGCAGTAAGCGGGGAAACATTAATAAATATTAACCATGCGTTAATTGAGATTAATGTTCCCGCAAGTTCTTATTTACTCAGCAAAGAATCAAATAGCGATATCCCTGTATATATTCCGGATATCCATTCGCTATTTATAACCAGACCAGGAACCTGTCCCGCCGGACGTAATTGCCGCAGTCAGTCTGGACACCGACAGCGCGGAGCATCCGGAGCGTACGCCTGGTACGTAAGGATTATTCGCCACGTTTACCCATTGGAGCGCCCTGCAGGACGTGGCAAATAAATAGCCTGACGGGATAGCTTCGAAACCATTCAGCGCTATTTTTCATCTATAATATCGCCACCAATAGCTTTTTCCCTTTTGATTTTATGGACCTGGCAACGATTACCGGCGACTCTATTGTGGTATTGAATAAAATCCATAAAAATAAGAATTATCGCGTGGCGATATTTTGGCTATGTGTAAATGTAATGTGATCGCCTATTTGAACTTAAATACCTTAATATAATACGGTTTTAACATCGCGGATTATTTTTTAATCAGCCTGAACATTTTTTCAGGCTGAGGCCTTCGTGTAAATTAAATACAGGAGCAATGTATTGTGAATCGACGTCGTTTTCTTACCGCCAAAGAAGTTCAGGCTATGATGCTGGCCGTACGGCACGGACCAACCGGCGAACGTGATTATTGTCTTATTCTGCTGGCGTTTCGCCACGGCATGCGAATCAGTGAATTACTCAACCTGCACTACCGCGATCTTGACCTCAGCGAGGGGCGCATCAACGTCCGCCGGCTGAAGAACGGATTTTCAACCATCCACCCGCTGCGCTTTGACGAGCTGGAGGCGATTGAGCGCTGGACTCAGGTCCGCGCCGGCTGGAAGGCCGCGCAAACAAGCGACGCTATTTTTATCTCCCGCCGCGGCACCCAGCTCTCGCGGCAGCAGGCGTATCGTATTATCCGCAGCGCCGGCGAAGAGGCCGGAACCGCGACCCACACCCACCCGCACATGCTGCGTCACGCCTGCGGCTATGAGCTCGCCGAAAGAGGGACAGATACGCGTTTGATTCAGGATTATCTGGGACATCGAAATATTCGCCATACGGTGCGCTATACCGCCAGCAATGCCGCACGTTTTGCCGGATTATGGGAAAGAAATAATTTGCTGGATAAAAGCGTGCCTGAGCAGAAGAAATAAATTATTACTTTGATAAATAAGATAAATTTCGTGAATGAACAGGTCAATTGGGGCCAAACTGTTTATATCATAAAAATGTTTTGTAATCTTTTGCAACTGGCAAGTGCATATATTTCCAAAAATAATAAATATCTAATTGATTAAAAACACTTTTTACCCCGACATTTATTTACTTTCATTTCCATACCATTCGTAACTCTGCCTTGTCCTCTCCGCTGACTCAGCCGCTCTGCCTACGCTACCAAAAATAAAAATACAGCATAAAAAACCACAAAATAGAAAAACAAAGGCCTTAAAAGACAAATAAACACTGAAAAATCCACACTTTAAGCATTTTAGTCCAATGAGTCAAAATGGCCCCAATTGACTCATCGTTGGGGCAAAAACTGAGCAGAGCCGGCAGTCGGACCATTCGGCTGACATATGGAATGCCTGGAAGGCACAAAGACTGCCAATTTCGGTTCGTAATATCGACATTGTTTAAAGGAAAACAACATGAAAATCAAAACACTGGCAATCGTTGTTCTGTCAGCCCTGTCCCTGAGCTCCGCGGCGGCTTTGGCCGATACCACCACGGTAAACGGCGGGACGGTGCACTTTAAAGGGGAAGTGGTCAACGCAGCCTGTGCAGTAGACGCCGGCTCTATCGATCAAACCGTACAGCTGGGCCAGGTGCGTTCAGCCAAACTCGCTACCGCGGGCAGCACCAGCTCCGCCGTTGGTTTCAACATCCAGCTGGATGACTGTGATACCAGCGTTGCAACTAAAGCATCCGTCGCCTTCTCCGGCACGGCGGTCGATAGCACCAACACTACCGTACTGGCGCTGCAAAACTCTGCAGCCGGCGGCGCAACTAACGTCGGCGTACAGATCCTCGACAGCACCGGCACCGCGCTGGCGCTTGACGGCGCAACTTTCGGTGCCGCCACCACGCTGAATGATGGCACCAACATCATTCCATTCCAGGCTCGCTACTATGCAACCGGCGCGGCAACTGCCGGTACCGCTAACGCCGACGCGACCTTCAAAGTTCAGTACGAGTAATTGACACATCACGCACGGATGCTCGTCGGGCCAGGATGGCCCGTTATCCATACAGGACTGGGGTAATCACGATGCAAGGAATGAAATCAGGTCTGTTGATCTTTTTGCTGCCGCCGCTGGCGCTGGCCGGTAACCAGTGGAACGTAACCCTGCCCGGCGGCAACATGCGTTTCCAGGGCGTCATTATCGCCGAATCCTGCCGCGTTGAAGCAGGGGATCGGCAGTTGACGGTCAATATGGGGCAAATCAGCAGCAATCGGTTTCATTCAGCAGGAGAAGATACTGACCCCGTCCCTTTCGCGATCCATTTACAGGATTGCAGCACCGCGGTCAGCCAGCGGGTGGGAATGACGTTTCACGGCGTTGCTGATGGCAAAAATCCGGACGTGCTCTCGGTGGGCGAAGGCCCAGGGATCGCTACCGGCGTCGGCGTCGCGCTGTTTGACAGCCAGGACCATCTGATCCCGCTTAATAGCCCACCAACGACCTGGTCACAGCTGTATACGGGACCAACCACGCTACATTTTGTCGCCAAATATCGGGCGACCGGACGTCAGGTGACCGGCGGAGCCGCAAATGCTCAGGCCTGGTTTTCGCTGACCTATCAGTAACCAGCCAGCAGGCATACCGGATACGGGAAACAACGGTGAGTATAAAAGGGGAAAACGTGAGAAAGAGACTGGGGATAACGCGCAGCCTGTTAGCGGGATTTTTGATGATAGCCACCGGCGGGTTTAGCACCTATGCCGATGCGGGCGTGGCGCTGGGAGCCACCCGGGTCATCTATCCTGCCGGACAAAAACAGGTCCAGCTGGCGGTAACCAATAACGATGACAACAGCACCTATCTGATTCAGTCGTGGGTAGAAAATGCCGACGGTCAGAAGGACGGACGCTTTGTGATCACCCCGCCGCTGTTCGCCATGCAGGGTAAAAAAGAGAACACCCTGCGGATCATCGACGCCACCAACAATCAGCTGCCGCAGGATCGCGAAAGCCTGTTCTGGATGAACGTTAAGGCGATCCCGTCGATGGATAAATCGAAGCTCAGCGACAATACCCTACAGCTGGCGATTATCAGCCGCATCAAGCTCTACTATCGCCCGGCTAAGCTGGCGCTCTCGCCGGACCAGGCGACGGAGAAGCTGCGCTTTCGCCGCAGTGCGAACACCCTCACGCTGATTAACCCTACTCCCTACTACCTGACGGTGACCGAACTCAACGCCGGAACCCGGGTGCTGGAAAACGCGCTGGTTCCGCCGATGGGCGAAGCCTCGGTGAAGCTACCGCCGGGCGCCGGCAGCGAGATCTCCTGGCGGACGATTAACGACTACGGCGCGCTGACCCCGCGGATGAAGGGCGTCGCGCAATAGCTACGGGGAAACCAGCGTTATCCCCTGAAATATAATAAGAACTGACTGCCGGGCGACTTCGGACCGGAGGGATTATGTCACATCTGAAATATGGACCGAACCGTTTGGTTTCTCCTCGCGCCCGGCGTCATGCCCCGCTTTTTGCACGACGGCTGGTGCAGTTCCCGCTGCTGCTTGCGCTTGCAACGCAGGCCTTTGCCGCGCGGGCGGAACTCTATTTTAACCCGCGTTTTTTGGCTGACGATCCGGCGGCGGTAGCGGACCTCTCCAGTTTCGAAAAGGGACAGGAGGTACCGCCCGGCACCTATCGGGTCGATATCTACCTGAACAACGGCTTTATGACCACCCGCGACGTGACCTTTAAGGCCGGGGAAGAGGATCATCGGCTGGCGCCCTGTTTGACCCGCGGACAGCTGGCGAGTATGGGCGTCAATACTCCCGCCGTGTCGGGAATGGATGCGCTGGCCGCCGATGCCTGCGTACCGCTGACCACCATGATCAAAGAGTCCACCAGCCGCTTCGACGTCGGCCAGCAGCGCCTGTACCTGACCGTTCCCCAGGCCTTTATGGGCAACCGCGCGCGCGGCTATATTCCCCCTGAGCTCTGGGATGACGGAATTAACGCCGGGCTGCTGAACTACAACTTCACCGGCAACAACGTGCACAACGATATTGGCGGCAGCAGCAGCTATGCCTACCTGAATCTGCAAAGCGGCCTCAACCTCGGCGCCTGGCGCCTGCGCGATAACACCACCTGGAGCTACAGCAGCGGCGGCAGCTCATCGAGCAACGAGAATAAGTGGCAGCACGTTAACAGCTGGCTGGAGCGGGATATTGTCCCCCTTCGCTCGCGCCTGACGCTCGGCGACAGCTATACCAACGGCGACGTGTTCGACGGCATCAACTTCCGCGGCGCCCAGCTGGCCTCTGACGACAATATGCTGCCGGACAGCCAGAAAGGTTTCGCCCCGGTCATTCACGGGATTGCCCGCGGGACGGCGCAGGTCTCGATCAGGCAAAACGGCTACGAGATCTATCAGAGCACGGTGCCGCCCGGGCCGTTCACCATCAACGACCTCTATGCCGCAGGTAACGGTGGCGATCTGCAGGTCACCATCAAAGAGACCGACGGCACCCGCCAGGTCTTTACCGTGCCGTGGTCAACGGTGCCGGTGCTGCAGCGCGAGGGCCATTCGCGCTTCGCCCTGACGGCGGGGGAATATCGCAGCGGCAACGACCAGCAGGAGAAGCCGAAATTCTTCCAGGGGACGCTGCTGCACGGCCTGGCGGCGGGCTGGACGCTGTACGGCGGCTCCCAGCTGGCCGACCGCTACCGCGCCTTTAACCTCGGCGTAGGTAAAAACATGGGCGAGTTCGGCGCCGTGTCGCTGGACGTGACCCAGGCAAACGCCACCCTGCCGGACGACAGCAAGCATCAGGGGCAGTCGCTGCGTTTTCTCTATAACAAATCGCTTAACGAAATCGGCACCAATATTCAGCTGGTCGGCTACCGCTACTCCACGCGGGGCTATTACAGCTTTGCCGATACCACCTATAGCCGGATGAGCGGCTACGACGTCGAGACCCAGGACGGCGTTATCCAGGTGAAGCCCAAATTCACCGACTACTACAACCTCGCCTACAGCAAGCGCGGCAAGGTGCAGGTCAGCGTCACCCAGCAGCTGGGACGCACCGCCACGCTCTACCTGAGCGGCAGCCATCAAACCTACTGGTCAACCGGCAAAGCGGACCAGCAGCTGCAGGCCGGGCTGAACGCCGCAGTGGACGATATCAACTGGACGCTGAGCTACAGCCTGACCAAAAACGCCTGGCAGCAGGGGCGCGACCAGATGCTGGCGGTCAACGTCAACATTCCGTTCAGCCACTGGCTGCGCTCGGACAGCAAATCAGCGTGGCGCCACGCCAGCGCCAGCTACAGCATGTCGCACGATCTCGATGGCCGGATGACCAACCTCGCCGGGCTCTACGGCACGCTGCTGGAGGATAACAACCTGAGCTACAGCGTGCAGACCGGCTATGCCGGAGGCGGCGCCGGCAACAGCGGCGGCACGGGCTATACCGCGCTGAACTACCGCGGCGGCTACGGCAACGCCAACGTGGGCTACAGCCGCAGCGACGGCTTTAAGCAGCTCTACTACGGCGTCAGCGGCGGCGTGCTGGCCCATGCCAACGGCGTGACCTTAAGCCAGCCGCTGAACGACACGGTGGTCCTTATCAAAGCGCCCGGCGCGGAAAAAGTGAAGGTGGAAAACCAGACCGGCGTGCGCACCGACTGGCGCGGCTATGCGGTGCTGCCTTACGCCACCGAGTACAGGGAGAACCGGATCGCGCTGGATACCAACACCCTCGCCGACAACGTCGATCTTGACGACGCCGTGGTCAGCGTGGTGCCAACGCATGGCGCGATCGTGCGCGCCGACTTCAAGGCCCACGTCGGGATGAAGCTGCTGATGACCCTCACCCGCAACGGCAAGCCGGTGCCGTTCGGCGCCATGGTGACCTCGGCGAGTAATCAGAGCGGCAGCATTGTCGCCGATAACGGGCAGGTCTACCTGAGCGGGATGCCGCTGGCCGGTCAGGTACAGGTGAAGTGGGGAGACGGGCCGGATGCCGGCTGCGTGGCCGATTATCGCCTGCCGCCGGAGAGCCAGCAGCAGGCGCTCAGCCAGCTATCTGCCGTGTGCCGCTAAGGAAAGGATCATGATGACAAAATCGCTCTATTTGCTGATGGCCGTGCTGTCGCTTGCCGTGGCCAACGCTTTCGCCGCCGACAGCACGATCTCCATCAGCGGCTATGTTCGGGATAACGCCTGCGCGGTGGCGGGAGAATCAAAGGATTTTACCGTCGATCTGCTGGATAACGCCGCCAAACAGTTTCATGCCGTCGGCGCAACCACTCCCGTGGTGCCGTTTCGCATCGTCCTGTCGCCCTGCGGCAGTTCGGTTACCGCGGTAAAGGTTGGCTTCACCGGGGTGGCGGATAACAACAACACCAGCCTGTTAAAGCTGGACAGCGGCGCGTCGGCCGCGGCGGGGATGGGGGTGCAGATCCTCGATACTCAGCAGGCGATGCTGCCGCTGAACGCCGCTTCCTCGGCGATAGCCTGGACCACCCTGACGCCAGGGCAGACCAATATCCTGAACTTTTACGCCCGCCTGATGGCGACCCAGATCCCGGTCACCGCCGGACACGTTAATGCCACAGCGACCTTTACGCTGGAATTTCAGTAACCGGAGGCTGAGATGAAATGGACTCACCCAGGATGGCTGGTGGCCGGAGCGCTGCTCATGGCCGCCTTCTCGCTACAGGCCGCCGACGTCACCATCACCGTTAACGGCAAGGTGGTGGCAAAACCGTGCACGGTGTCGACCACGAACGCCACCGTCGACCTCGGCGATCTCTACACCTTCAGCCTGGTCTCGGCGGGGGCCGCTTCGGCCTGGCACAGCGTGGCGCTCGATTTAAGCAACTGCCCGGTGGGCACCTCGCGGGTGGTCGCCACCTTCAGCGGCACCGCGGACGGCACCGGCTATTACAAAAACCAGGGCACCGCCGGCAATATCCAGCTTGAGCTGCAGGACAGCGGCGGCACCACGCTGAACAACGGCGCCAATAAATCGGTGCAGGTCGATGACGCCACCCAGTCCGCCCATTTCCCGCTGCAGGTCAGAGCGCTGACGGTAAACGGCGGCGCCACCCAGGGAACCATTCAGGCGGTGATTAACGTCACCTACACCTACGCCTGAATCAGGAGAGTACGTTTATGAAAAAAATAGTCACCCTGCTGGCCGCGCTGGCGATGATGGGCTGGTCGATCAACGCCTGGTCCTTCGCCTGTAAAACCGCTAGCGGACAAACGATCCCCATCGGCGGCGGCAGCGCCAACGTCTACGTGAATCTCTCTCCCGCGGTGAGCGTCGGGCAAAACCTGGTGGTCGATCTGTCGACGCAGATTTTCTGCCATAACGACTATCCGCAGACCATCACCGACTACGTGACCCTGCAGCGCGGCTCCGCCTACGGCGGCGTGCTATCGAGCTTCTCCGGTACCGTAAAATACAACGGCAGCTCTTATCCGTTCCCGACCACCACGGAAACCTCGCGGGTGATTTACGACTCGACCACCGATAAGCCGTGGCCAGCCGTGCTCTACCTGACGCCGGTCAGCACCGCCGGCGGGATCGCCATTACCTCCGGCTCGCTTATCGCCGTGCTGATCCTCCATCAGACCAACAACTACAACAGCGATTCCTACCAGTTTGTCTGGAACATTTATGCCAATAACGACGTGGTGGTCCCGACCGGCGGCTGCGACGTCTCCGCCCGCGACGTGACGGTGACGCTGCCGGACTACCCCGGCTCGATGGCCGTCCCGCTGACGGTGCACTGCGCGCAGAACCAGTCGCTGGGCTACTACCTGTCGGGCACCACCACCGGCTCCGGCAACGCGATTTTCACCAATACCGCCTCCGCCTCGCCGGCGCAGGGGATCGGCGTGCAGCTAACCCGCGGCGGTACGGCGGTGGCCGCCAACAGCCCGGTATCGCTGGGTACGGTCGGAACGTCGCCGGTTAGCCTTGGGCTGACGGCAGAGTATGCGCGCACCAGCGGGCAGGTCACCGCCGGCAACGTGCAGTCAATTATTGGGGTGACGTTTGTCTACCAGTAAGGCGCCGATCCCGCCGCCCGCCCCAGCGGTGGACTGCATCCTCTCGCCGTGTTCGATGGCCGCGGAAGGACTGTCTTCGATGCTCGGCGCGGGAGGGCGGCGGCCAACGTTTTTATCTCCTCAGGCTCATGACGCGCCGTCGCTTCCCGACCCGGCGACCATCAGGCGGATCGTGGTGTTTCTGCCCGACGATCCCTTCTGGCTGCTGTTTACCCTGCGCCAGGCAGCGTTGCTGCTCGACCGTAGCGCCAGCGCGCTGCCGATGCTGATCCTCAGCCGCAGCCCCGCCGGCTGGCTGTGGCAAACGCTGCTGTATCTGGTGGGCAGCCGGCGCCGCCTTGCCGCCGTCAAAACCGTCGCCTCCGACCTGCCCTGCCGGCAGCTGGCCTCGCTGCTGGGCCAGGCTGCGCCGGACTACCCTTCGCTGGAGACGCTGGCCTGTGAAGAGTCGGCCGCGCGCGGCATTCCCCCGACGGGCCTGAGCAAACCCGAATTCAACGCCGCGCTGGACTGGCTGCGCGGATACAGCATCACTCGCCAGGCCGAGCTGCGGGGCGTTAGCCATAAAACCCTTTATAACCAGAGATTGTCAGGACTGAAAAAGATGGTGGAACATCATCCGCATCTCGCCACCCGCTTCCCCGGAAGCCAGGCAAAAGGGCACAAAGCGCAGGCTTTCGCCACGCTTTCGGCGTTTGAGCGCGAGTTCGTGCACGCGATCCACTGTCGGCAGGTGTTTCCGGTGTTCCAGCCCATTACCGATGGCCGGCTGATGCTCAAGGGGATCGAGGTGCTGTCGCGCTGGCGACGCAACGGCAATGTGCTGCTGCCCGGCGAGTTTCTGCCGCAGGTGCGTGCGGAATATGCGTGGCTGCTGCTAACGGCCTTTGCGCTGCGGGAAGCCGTACAGGGGATCAACCAGCATAGCGGCGAATACTACTTCTCGGTGAACGTCCCGCCGGTCATCGCCGGTCATGACAATCTCATCCGCATGATGGAAGCGGCCCGCCAGCAGCTGCTTGAACCACGCTGGGCGGAGAGGCTGGTACTGGAATTTGCCGAAACCGTCGATCTCAACCGTCAGGGCAAGATCGGCAACAATATCGTGAAATTACAGCAGCAGGGCTTTCGTATTATGCTCGACGACTGCTTTTCACAAAGCAGCGTGATGTTTCCGGTCCGCGCGGTGCGCTTTAGCGAGTACAAGCTCGACATGAGCATCGTGAATGATTTCCAGCACGACGCCCACGCGCTGGCGCTGGTAAAAAGCCTGATCTACTACTGCCAGCTGACCGGAAGCCGCTGCATTGCCGAGGGGGTGGATAGCCTGGAAAAGCTGAATATGCTGAAGGCGCTGGGGATCGACAGGTTTCAGGGCTATCTGATCTCCCCCCCGGTCAATCGCGAAAACCTCGAAGATCTTATTCAACGCTTTTCACCGGGGCGATATGCCACGCCCGTTGCCGGGTAACGCGCGCTTCTTACTGAAATCACGGCGGTTTATGCCGGCTCCCACCCTCCACTCTCCTGCATCCCGGCAGGGGGGGCGCTCTTTTTCGGAATATGCCTGGTTCCCTTTCCTTGACAAAAATTGAACAATTTTACACAAACTCACATTTGTTCATTTTTCACATTGCAAGGATGCCAATGAACCGCGAAGCCATTATTTGCAAAGCGATCGCCTCAGCTATAGGCCTGTTTTTTCTGCTGCCGGCCCACGCCGCGGGCCCTGACGATCAGTTTATTATTCAGCAGCAGCGTCAGAAGGCGCTGGAACAGCAGCTGACGCCGCCGACGCCGGACGTGCGCCTTTCTGAGCCCTCTTCCAGCTTCGGGCGTATCCCTTTTCCGACGGAAACCCCCTGTTTTCCCATCCACCGCGTGGCGCTGAGCGGCCAGCAGGCGCTCCCCCGCTGGCTGCCGCTGCAGCGCATCGCCGACCAGGCCCAGGGGCGCTGTCTCGGAGGGAAAGGGATTAACCTGCTGATGAGCACCCTGCAAAACCGGCTGGTCGACGGCGGCTGGATCACCACCCGTGTGCTGGCGCCCTCCCAGGATTTGAAAAGCGGCACCCTGAAGCTGACTATTGTGCCGGGCTACGTGCGCCACGTGCGGCTGACGGATCGGAGCGACGACTATATCCGGCTGTATAGCGCCTTTCCGGCCCATGAGGGCAATTTGCTCGACCTGCGCGATATCGAACAGGGGCTGGAAAATCTCCAGCGTCTGCCTACCGTCGAGGCCAGTATGGAAATTGTCCCCGGCGACAATCCCGGCGAGAGCGATATCGTTATTACGCGCAAACAGTCGAAGATGTGGCGTCTGGGGCTCTCGCTGGACGACTCGGGCACGGAAACCACCGGCCGCTATCAGGGCGGCGTGACGCTATCTCTGGACAACCCCTTCTCGCTAAGCGATTTACTCTATCTCTCCGCCAGCCACGATCTGAACGATAGCGGCGGCAAGAGCAGCCGCAACTACATTGCCCACTACTCGGTGCCTTACGGCTACTGGATGCTAGGGGTCACCGGCAGCGACTACGACTATCACCAGACGGTGGCAGGCCTCAACAGCGATTACCGCTACAGCGGCAAAAGTAAAAATCTCGACGTGCAGCTAAGCCGCGTTCTGCACCGCAGCGGTACGCAGAAAACGACCTTCACCTACGACGTTCTGGCCCGCGAAACCCGCAACTACATCGACGATACCGAAGTCGGCGTACAGCGTCGCCAGACGGCAGCCTGGCGCGTGGGGCTACAGCATCGCCACTATATCGGTCAGGCCACTCTCGACCTCGGCGCCAGCTACCAGCGCGGCACCCGCTGGTTTGGCGCGCGGCCCGCGCCGGAAGAGTACGTCGGCGATGCCACCGCGCTGAGCAAAATCACCCAGCTCAACGCCCAGCTCGACCTGCCTTTTACCCTTGGGACACAAAATTTCCGCTACAACGTGCAGTATCTACGCCAGATCAGCAACACCCCGCTGACGCCGCAGGATCAGTTCGCCATCGGCAACCGCTGGACGGTACGCGGATTCGACGGCGAGCGCACCCTCAGCGCCAGCCACGGCTGGTACGTCCGCAACGATCTGGCCTGGCGCACCCCGCTGGAGAGCCAGGAGCTCTATCTCGGTGCGGACTACGGTGAGGTCGGCGGCTACAGCTCTGATTACCTCATCGGCCAGCACCTGGCGGGCGGCGCGATCGGCGTTCGCGGCAGCGCCTTCAATACCGGCTATGACCTGTTCGCCGGAACGCCATTCTCGAAGCCGGATGGGTTCCACACCAGCGCCGTGACTCTTGGCTTCAACCTGAACTGGAGCTGGTGATGCGCGTTGGACAATACGAGATTAAGGCGCCGCTGATCTTCGGCGGCGCTGACAACGAAGCCGAAGTGCTGGGGGCCAGCGTCTGGCTATGGATGCATTCGCCGATGCACCGGGATGCCCCGCTGCACGCCCTGCCCACGCTGCTGATGCCGATCATCAAGCGCCGTCAGTATGTGCTGGTTATCCAAAACGAGCGGCCGGTGTTTTTTCTCAGCTGGGCGTGGCTCAGCCGGGAGTCGGAAGCCCGCTACCTCACCCGTCCGGCGATTGAGATGCGCGAGACTGACTGGGACAGCGGCGACCGGATGTGGTTTTGCGACTGGATCGCGCCGTTCGGCCATACCGCCGCCATGAACGCCCTGATGCGCCAGGACATCTTTGCCGACCACTGCGCACGGGCGCTCTATCACCGGGGCGAGCAGCGCGGCAAGCGGGTGGTGACGTTCCACGGCCGCCGCGTCAGCCGCGAACAGGCCAGGGCCTGGCGGCGGACTCACCCGCTCGCCGTCAACCTGCCGGAAGCGTTTAAAGGACTAAACCATGAATAAGAACCTCTACCGTATTGTGTTCAACAAAGCGCGCGGCATGCTGATGGTGGTGGCGGACATCGCCCGATCCGGACGCGCCGGCTCCGCACGTTCTTCCGCGCCGGGACGCCTCCCGCGCCAGCTGCACGGCAAGGTCAGCGCCATCAGCCTCAGCCTGTGGCTGGCGATGGGCGTTATTCATCCGGCGCAGGCCAATATCGTCGCCGACGCCGGAGCGCCGAAAAACCAGCAGCCAACGGTGTTGCCGAGCGCCAACGGTACGCCGCAGGTCAATATTCAGACCCCGTCGGCCGCCGGGGTATCGCGCAATACCTACAGCCAGTTCGACGTCAACCAGCAGGGGGCGATCCTCAATAACTCGCATAAAAACGTGCAGACCCAGCTGGGCGGCATGGTGGCGGGGAACCCCTGGCTGGCGAAAGGGGAAGCGAAGGTCATTCTGAACGAGGTGAATTCGCGCGACCCCAGCCGGCTAAACGGGATGATAGAAGTAGCCGGGAAAAAGGCCCAGGTGGTGATCGCCAACCCGTCCGGCATTACCTGTAACGGCTGCGGCTTTATCAACGCCAACCGCGCCACCCTGACCACCGGCCAGGCGCAGATTAATAACGGCAATCTCACCGGCTATCAGGTCGAACGCGGCGAAGTGACCATCGAAGGCGCCGGGATGGAGAGCTCGGGGGCCGATTACACAGATATTATCGCCCGCTCGGTGAAGGTTAACGCCGGGCTGTGGGCGAAGGATCTGCAGGTCACCACCGGACGCAACCGGGTGGATGCCGCCCACCAGCGCATCGAAAAAACCGGCGACGATCCGGCAACGCGTCCGCAGCTGGCGGTGGATGTCGCCAGCCTCGGCGGCATGTACGCGGGTAAAATCCGCATGGTCGGCACGGAGAGCGGCGTCGGGGTGCGCAACGCCGGCGCCATTGGCGCCCAGGCCGGGAGCGTGAACCTGACCGCCGACGGCCGCATTGAAAACAGCGGCACGCTGCGCGCCAGCGAAAACGCCACCGTCCGTACCGCCGGCGAGTTCAGCAACGGCGGCGCGCTGACCGCCGGCCATAATGTGGACATTCAGGCGGCCAGCCTCACCAGTAGCCGCGGCAGCGTGATGGCCGCCGGAGTACAAAATGACGGTAAGCTGGCGGAGAGCGGCGACCTGCGGCTGCACGCCGATGGCCAGCTGAGCGTCCACGGCCAGACGCTGGCCGGCGGAAACCTGCACGCCAGCGGCCAGGGGGTGGACGTCAGCGGCAGCCGGACCCAGGGCCAACGGGTCGAGCTGGACAGCGGCGCGGGCCACCTGCTCACCCAAAATGCCGAGGTCAACGCCCGGGATCTGACCCTGCGCAGCGGCCAAACGCTCAACAACGACGGCGGCACGCTCAGCGCCGACGCGATAACGCTCTCCGCCCGGCATCTTTCGAACCGCAAAGGCAAGCTGGTGCAGACCGGCGGCGGCACCCTGGCGGTCAATCTGCCTGGCGATATCGATAACCGGGAGGGGGAGATTGCCGCCAACGGCGATATTCAGCTCGCGGCGCACTCCGTCGATAACCAGGGCGGGAAAGTGCTGGCGGCGCAGGGCGGCAGCCTGACGGCACACGCCGGGACGACGCTGGATAACCGCAAAGGCACCCTCGCCGCGGCGGGCGATACCCGGCTCGACGCCAGCATTCTCAATAATAACGAGGGGCTGATTTCCGCCGCCACCGGCAGCGGCGAGATCCGCAGTACGCAGGCGGTCAGCAACGGCAAAGGGCGCATCGAAGCGGCCAAAACGCAGATCATCAGCGCCGCCGGGCTGGATAACCAGCAGGGGGTTATCGTCGCCGACGGGGCCACGCTGGCGCTCGCCGACGGCACCTTCAACAACCAGTCCGGATCGCTGTATTCGCACGGCGCGCTGGCTATTTATAGCGGCGCGCTCAATAACCAGTCCGGCTACCTCGCCAGCGGCGGCACGCTCACCTTCAAAGGGGGCGATGTTGATAACCGTGCCGGTCAGTTCGCAGCGGAGCAGGCCCTGAACGCCAGCTTCAGCGCCTTCCAGAACCACGAGGGCAGCCTGAAGGCGCTGGGCGCGATGACGCTGAACGGCGGCACGCTGGACAACGCTCGCGGGATCGTCGGCGCAGGCGGCGCGCTCGACGTTGGCGTCACCAGCCTCGACAACCGCCAGGGCACCCTGTTCAGCAACGCGGATGCCCTGCTCCACGCCGACCGGCTGGACAACCAGGGCGGCCAGCTGGCGGCGCAGCGGACGCTGAGCGTTAACGGCGGGCAGCTGGTCAACGATAGCGGCGGCCTGATCCAGAGCGGCGAGGGCCTGACGCTCGCCGCCGACGATATCAGCAACCGCAGCGGCAGCATCATCAGCAGCGCAGCCGCCACCCTGCGCAGCCGGCACCTGCACAACGGCGGGGGAGAGATCCAGAGCGTCGGCGATCTGCTGATCGATAGCGCCCGCGGCATCGTGGACAATATTTCCGGGCTGATGCGCAGCGGCGCGACGCTAACGCTCACGGCCGCCAGGCTTATCAACCAGAATACCCTCGGCGACAATCAGGGGCTGGAGGCGCAGAACATCGCCCTGGCAACCGAGACGATCGATAACCAGAGCGGGATGATCCTGGCCGATAAATCGCTGACGGTACGCAACGGCGGCGAGCTCAACAACCGCAGCGGCGGGCTGGCGGCCTCCGGGACGGTGGATATTCGCGGCGACGGGCTGGCGCTGCTAAACCAGGGCGGCACGGTGAAAGCCGGCGAGATGCTGCGCATCGACGCGGAAAGCCTCGACGGCGGCGGCCAGCTGCTGTCGCTCGGCGATATGGCGCTGAGCAGCCGCCAGTCGCTGAATAACAGCGGGACGATGGTGGCCAACGGCAGCTTCACGCTCATCTCTGCGGGGGATATCACCAACGGCGGTAAGCTGCTGGCGGGCAGCAGGCTCGACCTCACCAGCCGCAGCCTGAACAACGAGACCAGCGGCGAAATTAACGCCGGGCAAAACACGCTTAACGTCAGCGACACGCTGTTCAACGCCGGGCTGATCGACGGCGGCTATACGCGGATTAACGCCGGAACCCTCACCAACAGCGGCAGCGGGCGCATCTACGGCAACGCCGTTGGCGTCAACGCCGTCACCTTCAACAACCTGGCGGAAAACGGCACGGCGGCGACCCTTGCCGGGCGCGAGCGCGTCGACCTCGGGGTGCAGACCCTGAACAACCGCGACCACGGGCTGATCTACAGCGGCGGCGATCTGCTGATTGGCGGCGCGCTGGGGGATAACGGCGCCGCGATCGGCCGGGCGGGAACGATCGATAACCACAGCGCGACGATCGAGTCCGCCGGGGATATGACGATCGCCGCCGGGCAGATCAACAACATCAACGATCGCTTCACCACCGGGATCGTCACCGTTGCTCAGGAGCAGGTGACCGAATATCAGCACACCGGCTCCCCCAACCGCTGGAACGCCGCGGACGACGGCGTGTTTGTCGACAGGAACTCCGCCGATGGCCTGCGCAATCTGAATACCCCGGACGACACCGGCAGTAATAACGATAGCTTCAACCAGTTCGACTATACCCGCACGGTGGAAGAGACGCGGGTCCTCGAATCCGACCCGGCGAAGATCCTCGCCGGCGGCAATATAACGCTCACCGGCGACCGCCTGCTGAACGATAAGAGCCAGGTCATCGCCGGCGGTACCCTGGCGATCGCCGGCCTGCAGGAGGTGAAAAACGACGCCGTAACGGGCGAGCGGCGAACCACCGACGTCGGTACCGCCACCCACTACTACCGCATTCGCCACAAAGGGGGCGACGAGCAGGGCCGCGACCGTACCGCATATACGCCGCCGACCGAAATTCAGAGCATTTCCCTGAAGCCGGGGCAGCTTATCAGCGGCGGCAGCGTCGAGGGCACGCCGCTCATCATCGCGCCGCTGACCCCGCAGGGCACGGCGGCGGCGATCGGCGTGGCGGGCGCCGTCGCCGGTCAGCACACCGTTTCGCCCGGCGAGCCGGTCACGCCGCCGGCGGGCCAGCAGTTTGAGGTCACGCCCGCGGAAGGGGCGATTCGCATCGTCGGCCCGAATACCACTCTGCCGGATAACAGCCTGTTTACGGTCAACCCCGCCAGCGACGTGCCGTATCTGGTGGAGACCGATCCGCGCTTCACCAACCAGAAGCAGTGGCTCGGCAGCGACTACATGCAGCAGGCGCTGGCCGGCAATGGCGACACGACGCTGAAACGGCTGGGAGACGGCTACTATGAGCAGCGGCTGATCCGCGAGCAGGTGATCGCCCTGACCGGCCAGCGCTACCTTGACGGCTATACCAGCGACGAAGAGCAGTTTAAAGCCTTGATGGATCAGGGTATTACCTTCGGCAAACAGTACGCGCTGAAGAGCGGCGTGGCGCTGACCCCCGAGCAGATGGCGCTGCTGACCGGGGATATCGTCTGGCTGGTGAACACCACGGTGAAGATGCCGGACGGCTCGCTGCAGAGCGTGCTGGTGCCGCAGGTCTACGCCAAAGTTAAACCGGGCGACATCGACGGCTCCGGCGCGCTGCTCGCCGGGAATAACGTCAGCATCAGGCTCAACGGCGATCTCTTCAACAGCGGCACCCTTAACGGCCGCCGCGTCCTGCAGCTTGACGCCGACAATATCACCAACCGGGCGGGCACCCTGACCGGCGACGACGTGCGCCTGAGCGCCCGCAACGATATCAATAACATCGGCGGCATCATCCAGGGCGACAGCAGCCTGCAGGCGGTGGCCGGACGGGACATCAACGCCACCACCACCCTCGCCGACGCGCAGAGCGTCAGCGGCGATAACCGCTTCAGCCGCACCACCATCGACAGCGTCTCCGGCATTTATGTCCAGGGCGATGACGGCAGTCTGACGCTGCACTCCGGCCGCGATATCACCCTCAGCGGCGCGCAGGTGGTCGCCAGCGGCGAACGCGGCGAAGTCCAGCTGGTCGCCGGGCGCGATATCCAGCTCAACGACGTCACCACCGCCTGGCGCGATAGTCTGGTGTGGGATGCCGACAACGCCCTCAGCCAGAGCCAGAGCAGCAGCACCGGCAGCGAAGTGACCGGCAAAGGCAGCGTCACGCTGAGCGCCGGGCACGACCTCAGCGCCCGCGGCGCCCTCCTCTCCTCCGGCGCAGCGCTGAACCTCGGCGCAGGCAATAACCTCACCCTCGAGGCGGGCGAAAACAGCCAGGCGCTGGACGAGCGCCACAAGGTCACCGGCAGCAGCGGCTGGCTGTCCAAAACCACCACCCGCACCGAGGACAGCGTGTCGCGGCAGACGGCCCAGGGCAGCGAGCTGAACGGCGACAGCGTCAGCATCACCGCCGGCAACGACCTCACCGTGCGCGGCAGCAGCGTGGCCGGCAGCGGCGACGTGGCGCTGTTGGCGGGCAACAATCTGCGGATCGACACCCAGGATGAGTACAACAGCGAGCAGCACCTGAAGCAGGAGAAAAAATCGGGGCTGATGAGCTCCGGCGGGATCGGCTTCAGCTACGGCACCCAGAGCGTGAAAACCACCGATACCGGGGCGGATGTTACCCGGGCAGGCAGCACCGTCGGCAGCGTGAACGGCGACCTGACCCTGCGCGCGGGCGACAACCTGACGGTCAACGGCTCCGATCTGATCGCCGGCCAGGACATGGCCCTGAGCGGCAAAAACGTCGCCATTACCGCCGCCGAAAACCAGAGCCGGCAGACCCACGTGGTCGAACAGAAAACCTCCGGCCTGACCCTGGCCCTCTCCGGCACGGCGGGCAGCGCCCTCAACAGCGTTGTTCAGGCCACCCAGGACGCCAAATCCGCCGGCAGCAGCCGCCTGCAGGCCCTGCAGGGCGTGAAGGCGGCCCTCTCCGGCGTGCAGGCCGGTCAGGCCGCCCGTCTGGATGCGGCGCAGGGCAACGATCCGACCAACAACAATACCGTTGGCGTCAGCCTCTCTTACGGCAGCCAGTCGTCGAAATCGACCCGGCGCAGCGAGCAGACCACCGCCCAGGGCAGCAGCCTGACGGCGGGGCGCGACCTCAGCATCACCGCCCGCGAAGGCGATCTGAGCGCGGTCGGCAGCCAGCTGAAGGCGGGCAACAACGTGGCCCTCTCCGCCAGCCGCGACCTGAACCTGGTCTCTGCTGAAAACACCTCGCTGCTTGAAGGCAAAAACGAAAGCAAAGGTGGCACGGTCGGCGTCGGGATTGGCGTGGGCTCCGGCGGCTGGGGGATCAGCGTCTCCGCCAGCGCCAACAAGGGCAAAGGCAGCGAAAGCGGCAACGGCACCACCCACAGCGAAACCACCGTCGATGCCGGCAACAATCTGATCCTCAACAGCGGGCGCGACACCACCCTTACCGGCGCCCAGGTCAGCGGCGACACGGTTATCGCCGATATCGGCCGCAACCTGACCCTCACCTCTGAGCAGGACAGCGACCGCTACGACTCAAAACAGCAGAACGCCAGCGCCGGGGGCAGCTTCACCTTCGGCTCCATGAGCGGCTCCGCCAGCGTCAACCTCAGCAAGGACAAGATGCACAGCAACTACGATTCCGTGGTGGAGCAGACGGGCATCTTTGCCGGCAAAGGCGGCTATGACATCACCGTCGGCGAGCATACGCAGCTGGATGGCGCGGTGATTGGCAGCACTGCCACCGTAGATAAAAACCGCCTCGACACCGGCACGCTGGGCTGGGGCGATATCGACAACCGCGCCGATTTTAAAACCGAGCACCAGAGCGTCGGCTTCAGCAGCGGCGGCAGCATCGGCAGCCAGTTTGCCGGGAACATGGCCAACGGCCTGCTGTCCGGCGGGAACAACGAGGGCCACGACAGCAGCACCACCCACGCGGCGGTCAGCGATGGTACGCTAATTGTCCGCGACCAGGGCCAGCAGACCCAGAACGTGGCGAACCTCAGCCGCGACGTGGAGCATGCCAACCAGACCCTGTCACCGATATTCGATAAGGAGAAGGAGCAGCAGCGCCTGCAGCAGACCCAGCTGATCGGCGAGATTGGCAACCAGGTGGCGGGTATTGCGCGCACCGAGGGACAGATTAACGCCATCAACGCAGGCAAGGCCGAGCTGGCGAAGGAAAAGATCAACGAGCCGGAGAAAGGCGCCAGCAAGGAGGCCTGGGAGAAATATAACGCTCAGCTGGCCGCCACCGACGGCTATAAGGCCGCGCAGCAGCAATGGGGTACCGGCAGCAGCGTCCAGCAGGCGATTCAGGCGGCGACCGCCGCCGTGCAGGGGCTGGCGGGCAGCGACCTGAAGGCGGCGCTGGCCGGCGGCGCGGCGCCGTATGTGGCGGAGGTTATCGGCCACTACAGCAATCTGGACGATGCGGGCAAGGTCGCCGCGCATGCGGTAGTCAACGCCGCCCTTGCCGCCGCGCAGAACCAGAACGCCCTCGCCGGTGCCGCTGGCGCTGCAACCGGCGAACTGATCGGCATCATCGCCACGCAGATGTACGGCAAAACGGTCAGCGAACTGGACGAAACTCAGAAACAGACCATCTCGACCCTGGCAACGCTGGCGGCGGGACTGGCGGGTGGGCTGGCCGGTGACAGCAGCACCTCTGCGGTTTCCGGCGCGCAGGCCGGAAAGACGACGGTTGAGAATAACGCACTGACTGCTGGTTCAGATCTTGGTTTTTGGTTAGGGAAGACACCGGATTGTGACACAACCTGTAAAGCGAATATCACAGAAGGAGTAGCGAAAGGTAACTTGATAGTCGCTGCGGGTGAAGTAACCATAGTTGCAGCAACTGCGGAAGTGGCTGTATTGGCAAGGACTGCGCTTGCTGGTTGTAAATTAGCTCCTATAGTTTGTCTAAATGATGCTGGTATAGCTACAGCAGAAGCGCTGGTTCCAGGTGGCGTTGGAGCCGGTGGTGCGATAGGGATTGGTAAAACGGCATCAGAAGCGGCGGCTGCGAAAGCCGAAGCTATGGCAGCTAATTCGGTGAAAAACTCCGGAAATGGTACAGTCATAAATTCGATTAAAAATACAGCAGAAACACAATCTAGTGTCGAGCAGAAATTAGCTAACTATTTGTTGGATAAACAACATCCTGTCGGAGGAAGTAAGGCTGAGTGGTTCGATAGTGCTCTTGGTTTTAACAAAACAAACTCGAGCGAGCTTTCAAAACAAATAGTTTTCGATCCTGCTAAAGCCGTTAAAACAACGGAAACGCAGTTTGGTATTAAATACGATCAGGTAATACCAATAACTGGTACGAATGGTAGAACTATTAACGTAAAATTTGGTTGGATTAAGAATAATGACGGAGTAGTTAGACTTGTAACTGCTATCCCAGCTAAGAAATAAATACTGGTATTTACTTTATGCTTAAAGAATATGATGTAGTAAAAGCAAAGAAAAACTTGTCTGCCACAGTTTCACAAGGATGTCTAGGTGCAGTCGTTTTGGTATACCAAAAACCCACAATAGGCTATGAAGTAGAGTTCGTTGATAGAGAGGGAGATACATTAGATGTTTTAACAGTTTATCCTGATGATATTGAACTATCAGAATAGCAATCTATCTCTTGTCACTGTAAAAACTCCCGCTCATCGAGCTGGGAGTTTTGCTTTCAGAATCAACCACAGTTCCGTTTCAGGCAGCTCTTGCGCTGACGAAGAAAGTGAAAGAAGGACTGAGTGCAGGTTGTCTGGCGAATGAAATGTGCGTGCTGATGGCTGTGGTTCAAGCACAACAGAGTCAGAAACATGCGGACGGGTCAGGAAGCAGAACTGAAACTCTGCCGGTGAATGATGATCTGACGGGTGGAAAACTGGTAAACCCGATTCAGGATGAGAATAAGGGAACGTCGCTTATCACGCCGGATCAGTCTGGCGATCAAAGAGGGAGTAATACTGGAAATACTGAGGATACGCCGGATACAGGTGGAAATACCACAGTAACGCCGATCCCGGATGGGCCGAATAAGGATGATTTGGCTTACCTGGCTACAGGAGATAAACCAGCAAACTTATCACCAGAAGGTTCAGCAAGGGCTGGTGCATTCAATGAAGCTAAAAGGCAATCTGGTATTCCTGTTAGCCAAAGTCCAAGTAAAGTATCTCCAAACGCTGATAGACGTGGCAATGTTCAACCCGGCTATATATATGAATTTGATGTGCCGAAGCCAGGTGGAGGAACTCAAAAGGTGTATATTCGTGATGATGCCGGTGGTCATTTTTATGGAGATGATGCCAGCCAAAACCGTGGCCCACACTTTAACGATGAGCAAGGCAACCACTATGACTATTAATTGTGTAAAACGATATGCCGCCGATTTAAATGTCAAAAATGACATAACTAATTTCGATAAGCTATCTTTCTCATTGGATGGAATTTCAGCTGTAAGCTGGGAATTACCCGGTTGCACACGGAGAGAGTATGGCGAAAAACTATTGAAGGATATGTATACATATGTTACTGATGATAGTGCTGAGAATATTCACGTCATGGTGCAATTAGTTCCCGAGCAGCCTAACACCGCAATAGTTAAATATAAAAAAACATGGAGATTAATTGAAAATTCAGGAGTAAACACAAACTACATTTACGATAAAAGCTCTTTTATTGACAATGGCGTTAAAGGGCTTATATTAACCGGGACTGGATATATTATCAAGCATGTGGACAATGAACTTCAGAAATTAATAAACTCGGAAGAGAGATTGTTTTTTTCAAATATAAAGCCAAATGTTAACATTGAGGACAACCCTCAATTTGATCGCCTGACTCATTGGATAAATAATATACTCCACAATGATGGGGTCATATTCTTCCTCTTAGGTCATTTTGACGAGAGAGATACTGAGGTTGTTGCTTTAGGTAGCAAGTATGCTTTGAAAAAAAATAATATAAATCGTATATAAAACACAATGAATGCAGAGTTCCAACTTTTGTGAAGTTCTCACAAAAGTTGGATAATCATATCAATATCTTGTTTGTATACCAGTCAGATATCAGCACCCCCTGACGGATATGACCCTCCGGGCTCCTGGAAATAATGCATAGTAAGGTAACAGTGCTCCGGCCGGTGCCTATTCAGCGGAAATAGTCGCCATAATATCTGGTAATATCCATGCCAAGCCAGTAAATAATTTCGAAATAAGCTGAGCAACGGTACGATATCTGCTATGGTGAGCGCAATAATCAACGGACCTGGCTAATGTTGGATCTATAGCGGCCGCTATTAGGATAGTTTGTCGGCCTTCGACTGAAAGGCATCTGGAGAGAAAGGAATGATTCCTTATATTACATTACTCATATATTCATGTATCTTTTGCATTGCATTTGGTTTCTTGCTTATAGGAGGAGCAGCATTATTTATATATCTAACAAAAGGATACTTCTTTTTTCCTGTCTACCATGTGGAAAGAATATTTGTGTTTGGGTGTGTAGCTGGTTCTGCAATTACACTGGCCACAATAGTTTTTAATCTGATAGATAAATTTAACTCTCGTAAAAAGCCTCCTTCAGATCCGGACTGATCTTCACAAAAATCCCGGCCGCCGAGCCGGGATTTTACCTTGAGGGTCAGTCACGGCTTCGCTTCAGGCAATCATAGCGGGGCTTCTCCCGCCGGATGACCGGCAGGTCACCGGTATCATTAAGCGCACCGGGGAACGTCTTGATCCACAAGTCCATTTTCTTCTTGCTGAAATGAGCCGCGCTTAGCCCTTCGGCACAACCGAACAGCTCCCGGCTGTTCTGGGCGGTGATCACAATGCAATCTGGCATCACTCTGATTTTTACCGGCATACCCGGCGTAAATCCGGCCTGCGAAAGCCAGTCCCCCTGGAGCGGGATATAGTCATGCCGCATACGGTCATAAAACTCCGTGCGGTTAAGCGGTTGTGATGACTCCGTTGTGGATCTATTCTGCAAGTGCTTAACGGATTTTTTACGTAACAGCTCGCAATTTTTGCCACTAGTTTCTGATTCATCAGAATCTATTTTGGCAATAGCACGTTCTGGCTTAAAATTCTTCTCAGCCATATTCAACTCCCGTTTAGTTGTCTGTGGTTAGCGGTATGAAGGTGTTCCACCACCTCCTTACCGCGCTCTTTAATAATCTTTCTACCTATTCCATCCTTCCGTTATGACAAGCGAAGTTTTATCTGGCTTCATTATATCGCACTGAATAAAAACACAGTATATATTGCATAAAGATTGTTGATTATTGCGAAGTGGATTCAGGAAATAATATAACTTCATGTACGTTGCATTATTAATAAGGACACACAGTTTTTCTGCCATCAGTAGCGGTATTGATGGTATGTATCCCCTGCCCTCCGTCAAGAATGGCTGGCTGTCGAACACCTCCTCCCATACCCTGGACACGGGGGCGAGCAGAGTGCAGGCAACGAGGTGAACGGCAGCACTAAAGGGCAGCGCTGAGCGAGAAGCGGACATTCGGAATACATAGTTTATCTCCTGAGAGTCCAGGAAATCGTCCGCCCTCTTCAGAGTGACATTATAAATATGGATAGAGAATAAAGTCAGGCGTTAAGCCCACCGTAACTCACCGGAAAAAGTCATCCACCGAATCGCTCCACTCATGGCCGGACACAGACCATACCTTGTTTATCGGGGGAGGAAATCCGCTTCTGCAGTACCCATTTTTCCCCACGAAATCGAACGCTCCATGCGGATATCCGTTGATAAGGAGCACGCACTTCTGACTGTCTTCTGACCAGCCGATTTTAACGTCAGAAGGAATGTGGCCGTCTGAAATATCCTCGACATTTTAGATATGTACTGCATCCTGAATCGGGTTTCCATCAACGGACTCATCGAGCGCGTAGAAATACCCGGTCTGGCCGTCGTCTTCAAATACGGCGGCCAGCATCCCCTCAGGAGCCAGGCTTTTTATCACCTGCGCTTCTCCAGTAATGAGCTGAGCCTGTATCGTCACTAAAATCGTCATACCGATGACTCTCCTTTCCCTGGTTGTTTGGTTAGGCTGCTTTCTAACTGACAAGCAATCTACCATAACATCCCGATCGCGAATCACACTTCCTCCCATACCATGTTATGGTTAAAAACTTTCATAACATGAGGATAGATGCATGGTAGTCAGAACATGGCACGGATGCGTACCGTTCAGGCATGCAGAAGGCTTTGCAAATCATCTGCAAAAGACAGGTGTTGAACATTCTGAAGGGACACCAGGAAATCTGGGAGCATATGTACGCAGAGAGACGCAGGGTGAATGGGAGCATTTCTTCCTGGCAACTTACTGGAAAGATCTTGATGCCGTGAAAGCATTCGCAGGCGAACAGTACCAGATTGCAGTCACCTATCCGGATGACGAGCAATTTGAGTTGCTATCTGATCCTTACGTTTTCCAACACAATGTCCAGACGGTATCACCTCTATAGTCATTCACTGGCCGCTGCCATGAGGCGGCCTTTTTCTCTTCTGAGTCTGCCCAGTTCTCATATTTAATTTAATAAAGAGTTCTTTGCAGTACCACCGCCAGCACCCTCAGACTGATAACAACCGTAATAATTGAATGCTTTTCAGCGCAGTGAAAAATAATATTGTTTTGAGCATTATCGGACTGGACCAGTAAGGTTTGAAATGAAAGGATCGTGTTTGTGCGGGGGTATTCCTCCGAAAGATGTGCTGACAGTTTTTCTGAGGGATTATAATCACTGACAGGAATGTTCTTCTGCTAATCGCTTAACTAGCGACTTAAATGGCCGATTTGAGCGAGTAGAGGAAATTCGAAATTGTTCTCACCGCCAGTTAATCTTGACCAGGTCTGGACCATACTCGAGCCAGGGTCATAAAAGGCTCACCGACGAAAACGGTGAGCCTGCTGCTTATTAACGTATCACGCTAACATTTTCCAGTTTCACTGAACTTTCAGGTTTATCACCTACTTGCATAGAGACCGGGACAAATACGTTGAATTCTTGCAGCCAGGCGAGTTTATTACGGCTTCCCTGCTGCCCTTCATTCGTTTCATAACACTCAACTAATAGATATTTCCCACTAAACTCAGGTGCAATGCTATTCGCGTCCCCTGGACTAACACCACTCAGATATGCAGCTTCCGACTTTCGTTCTGTGCGCTAATTTTGCTGCGACGGATGATCGGCTGCAGGCTCGGCACCGCCGTCGGGGAAAAGCCGCTGACGCAGCGTCAGCGTCTCAGTCGGGTTCCCTAACAGGCCGCGCTGTTTCAGCTCCGGGATCACCCAACGGGCAAAATCCTCAAAACAGCCTGGAGAAAGCCACTGCGCAAGATTAATGCCATCGGTATCGCTCTCTTGCAGCCACTGCGCCAACTGCCCGGCAACGCTGGCACCACTGCCGACAAAGGTCTTCTGCCGCCCTAGCCCCTGCTCAGGATGAAATACTTCGCGCAGCGTGCGGCTCGGTTGTCCATCCTCGCCGGTGACCATTTTCAGCAGCGAGCGGTTAGAGTTGGTCTGCTGCCATGCCAGCGGCGCATCCAGCGAATGGCCGGAAAGATCGACGCCGGTGCTGGCGCCATAATGGATCAACGCGCCCTGTAAATCATAGCGCGCGCGTCGTTCTGAATAGCGCTGCTGCGCTTCACTCTCGGTCTCTGCGGTAATGACCGTTACCGCGCTGATAAACTTAATTGCCCCCGGCGAGCGACCAAACTCCGCCGCCCGCGACTTAATGGCCGTGACCTGTCGACGGACGCCGCTGGCGTCCAGCCCGGCGACAAACACCACCTCCGCATGACGAGCAGCAAAATCAATGCCGCGTGGCGAGCCCCCGGCCTGAAAAATGACCGGCGTCCGCTGCGGGCTGGGTTCAGAGAGGTGCGCGTCCGGTACGGTAAACCAGCGCCCCTGATGGCGGATCGGGTGGACTTTGGCGGGGTCGGTATAAAGACCCTCCGTCTTATCACGCTTCAGCGCCGCCCGCTCCCAGGAGTGCTGCCACAATTTGTAGCTAACTGTCAGAAACTCGTCGGCACGCTCGTAGCGTTCGTCATGATCGATCTGCTTTTCCAGTCCGAGATTGCGCGCCGCGCTCTCCAACTGTGAGGTTACGACGTTCCAGGCAATACGCCCATTGGTCAGGTGATCGAGAGTGGTAAATTTCCGCGCCAGCAGGTAAGGCTGCTCATAGGTAGTGGAGACGGTGATACCTAACCCCAGCCGCTTTGTCTGTGCCGCCATGGCGGAGACCAGCAGCAGCGGATCGATAAGCGGAGACTGGATGCCTTGCTTAAGCGAGGCCGCAGGGCTGCCCTGCCAGCTGTCAATCAGCCCCAGCGCATCGGCAATAAACAGGCAGTCAAAATCGTTCTCTTCCAGCAGCTTCGCCAGACCTACCCAGTACTCAATATCGGTATAACGATGGCTTTGGTCCTGCGGGTCGCGCCACATGCCGTAGTTAATATGTGAAACTGCCGCCATCGTAAACCCGCTGAGAATAATGTTATTGCGCATGTCATTTACCGAAATAAAAAGAACTGACAATAAATAAAACCATTTTTATCGACAATTATTAAATCCGGCAAACCAAAGTCGAAAACCGCAAATTAAAAAAATAGAATATAAAATCACAAATGCGCATTTATGCTCTTTTTTTTCCAGTGCTAACATCGCCTTCAGACCTGATGGAAAGACAAAAAATTCAGGCAAATATTACAAAGACCTGCAGTCAAAACTTGGACATCGCCATGAAAAACAAGAACTTTCCATCCGGGATATTATTATCTCGTCGTAAGCTATTACAGCTTACGGCTATTTCCACCACATTATTAATGGGATTAGGACTGCCCGGTTTGTCCTTTGCTGAGGATAGCGATGAGAAATCTCGTTATGGCAAAATCTTAATTATTGGTCAGGCTCTGGAACCGACGATTTACGATCCTAACCGACAGTATTCTTATGAAACCTACCGGGTTGATAAACATATTTACGAGTCGTTGGTCGCAGAAGATCTCTCCGTACCCGCGGCGCAGGGCACCCCGCCGATCGTCCCCGGACTGGCGACCCGCTGGGAAATCAATGATGATGCAACCGTCTTTACCTTCCATCTCCGCGAAGGGGTCAAGTTCCATGACGGCACGTCGTTTGACGCCGAAGCGGTGCGTTTTAACGTGCGCCGTTATACCGATCCACAGTTTGAATACTATGACGCCCGCTCACAGGCCACCATGGCTCAGGTCTATCACGATCTGAAAGCAATTGAGGTCGTTGATCCGCTTACCGTCCGCTACACCTTCAACCAGCCTTTCCCTGATTTCCTGCGTTTCTTGCCGCAGGGCAACTGGGTTTCCGGTATTTTCAGCCCGGAGGCGCTGAAAAAATGGGGTCAGGACGGGCTGGCGGAGCACCCTACCGGCACCGGCCCGTACCGCTTTGTGCTGCGGGTACGCAACGACCGCACCGAGCTGGTTCGCAACGACGACTGGTGGGGCAAAAAGCCGTATATGGAAAGGCTGATCTTCCGTCCAATTCTCGACGGCAGCACTGGCGTCAGCGCGCTGCAATCAGGCCAGGTGGATATCCTGTCACGTACCCCGACCGACGCGGTAGATCTGCTCTCACAAAGCGGCTATACGGTGCACGACAGCACAGAGGCCAACCAGCTGTTCCTCGGCTGGAACTTTGCCAATAAATATACCAGCCAGCTGGCGGTCCGTCAGGCGGTGATTAAGGCCATCAACCGCGAAGAGCTGGTGAAATCGCTGCTCAACGGCCACGCGGTGGCGAGCTACAGCATACTCAACCGTTCTAATGAAGCTTTTCTGGCCGAGCAGAAAGACTATGCCTACGACCCGGAAGGGGCGAAAAAGCTGCTGGCCGATGCGGGCTACCAGCCCGGCGAAGTGAGCTTCACCATCATCACTTATGACCAGAACCAGCCGGTTATCGAGTGGATCCAGCGCGATCTCAGCAAGGTCGGCATTACCGTGAAGGTCGTGTCGCAGGAGTGGATCACCTACAGCTCGCATCTGGCCAACCTCGCCGATGATACCGGGCTGTTCACCATGGAGTGGGGGCTGATTAGCCCGCAGTGGCTGAACGTGGCGTGGAAAAACTACGTGGTTTCGCGGGGCAAAGGCGAAAAGGTGATTACCGGCGTCGCGCCGCTGATTGCCGAGGCCAGCGTAACCATCGACCGTCAGAAAGCGTTGACCCTGTGGCACCAGGTCAACCAGCAGTTCCAGCAGCAGGCGGCGTTCGTCCCGCTGCTGGAGCTGAACCGCGTGTTTACCACATCGCCTGCCGTCCAGGGCTTTAACGTACCGGCGCAGAACTTCTACGACCTGACCCGCGTGTGGCTGAAATCATGATACGCATCGTACTGCTTCGGCTGGCGCAGGCCGTCCCGCTGCTGTTTCTGATCTCGCTGCTGGTGTTCCTGATTGCTAAGCTGGTACCCGGCGACCCGATCGCCAACGCGCTGGCCGGCCAGCTCTCCGCCGAAGCTATCGAGCAGATCCGTCACGTCTACGGGCTGGATAAACCGGCGGCGGTCCAGTACCTGCTGTGGCTGAAAAATCTGTTCAGCGGTGACTGGGGAACTTCGCTGACCCTGCGCGCGCCGGTGGTAGAGGTACTGAGTAGCGCCTTCGCCAATACCGCCATCCTTACCGGCGCCGCGGTGCTGATGTGCCTGATCCCCGGCGTGGCGGTCGGCGTGGCGTGCGGCCTGTGGCAGAACACCCGCCGTGACCGTCTGGTGATGCTGTTGGTGCAGCTCGGCCACAACGTCCCCATCTTTTGGCTGGCGGTGTTTTTCATCTGGCTGTTCGCCGTCAAGCTGCGCTGGTTTCCGGTCTCCGGCATGTACGACATGCGAGGCGATCGCGGACTCGGCGATCTTCTGCACCATCTGTTTTTACCGGCGCTTTCGACGGCGCTGATCTCAATGCTGATCCTCGCTCGTCAGGTGCGTAACAGCGTAATTGGCATTATGAATGCCGACTACATCCGCACCTACCGTGCGCTAGGCTATCCCACCGCGCTGCTGCTATGGCGGCATCTCGGACGCAATCTTCTGGCGCCAATTGTCAGCATTACCGGGCTGCAAATCGGCTACCTGCTGAGCGGCGTCATTTTTATCGAGAAAATTTTCGCCTGGCCCGGCATTGGCACCCAGCTATACAACGCCGCGGCTGGCCAGGACTACCCCACCATTCAGACCGGGGTGATGCTGATTGCCGCTTGCTTCCTCGCCGTCAACCTGCTCAGCGACATCCTGCAGGATTGGCTCGACCCGCGCCACCAGGGAGCCCGCTAATCATGACCACGACCCTGTTCCTGCGCCGGCTCTCCCGACACGGGCTGGCACTGTTCGGCCTGTTTATTTTGCTCACCGCGCTGCTGGTCTCTCTGCTGGCTCCGTGGCTTTCGCCATACGACCCGCTCGCTTCGTTTGACGGCCTGCGCCTGGCGCCGCCGGGAACGCCGGGTCATTTACTCGGCCTGGATAATCAGGGGCGCGACGTACTGAGCCGAATCATCTGGGGCGGGCGTAGCCTGCTTACGGCTTCGGTGCTGCCGATTATCTTCGCCGCGCTGATTAGCCTCGCGCTCGGCATGCTGGCAGGTTTTCGCGCCTCGGCCTTTTCCGAACTGATTATGCGCAGTATGGACATGCTGTTCGCCTTCCCGATGGTGCTGTTGGCCATCGGCCTCTCAGCGGTGCTGGGCAGCGGCTATCCGACGCTCATCATCACCCTGATTTGCAGCGTCATTCCCTACCTCACCCGCGTGGTCTATCGGGATACTCGCGCCGAGGCGGCGAAAGAGTACGTCGAGGCGCTACGCGCCCAGGGGGCGTCGACCGTCGACATTCTGTTCCGTGAAATCCTGCCCAACGTGGCGACGCCGCTGCTGGTTTACACCACCTCGTTGCTCGGCGGCATGGTGGTATTTCTGGCCGGCCTCAGCTTCCTCGGCCTCGGCGTACAGCCACCGCAGGCGGACTGGGGACGCATGGTTGGCGAAGGCGCGCAGATGATGATCCTCGGTGCGCCGCACGTCGCTACCGCTCCAGCCCTGGCGATCGTGCTGCTGTCGTTGGCTTTTAACTGGCTGGGGGACGGCTTGCGCGATCTCCTTGACCCTTACCAATAAGGAGCGGCAACCATGAGCCTGCTGCAGATTGCCCACCTTAACGTGCTTTTTCACCGCCAGAACGTGCAGGCGGTGGACGATGTCTCCCTGACCGTTGCTCCCGGAGAAGTGCTGGCGCTTGCGGGCGAATCCGGTTCCGGAAAAAGCGTCACCGCCGCCGCCATTCTCGGCCTGCTGCCTGCGGGCCAGGCGACGGTCAACGGCAGCATCGCTTTTGACGGCCAGCCCTTGTTGCACCAATCCACCGCGCGGCTTAATCGTCTGCGCGGACACGATATTGCGATGGTGTTTCAGAACTCGCTTTCCACGCTAGACCCGTCATGGCGAGTGGGCAAGCAGCTGCTGCACAATCTGCGCCGCCTGCATCCGGCGCTGGGGCGGCGTGCTCTGCGTGATGAGGCGCTGACGTGGCTTACCCGGATGAAAATCCGTCAGCCGGAGCAGGTAATGGCGCTCTATCCGCACCAGCTTTCCGGCGGTATGCGCCAGCGCATCCTGATTGCCCTCGCCGCCATGTGCCGCCCGCGGCTGCTGATTGCCGATGAGCCCACCACCGCGCTGGACGCCACCGTGCAGCGCGAGGTGCTCCAGTTGCTCAAAGAGCTGTGCCAGCAGCAGCAGATGGCGCTGCTGATCATTACTCACGATTTCGGCGTGGTGGCCGCGTTAAGCGACCGCGTCGCAGTTATGCAGCACGGGCGCATCGTTGAGCAGGGGTCAACGGCTGACCTTATCGCCGCGCCGCAGCACCCGTATACCCAATCGCTGCTGGCGGCGGTACCGTGGCCGAACACCACGCCGGTGGCCGAATACCACGACGAAGACGCGCCGCTGCTGCAAACCCGCGGATTGGGAAAAGATTTCTGGCGCCGGGAGACGCGGGGCTGGTGGCCGAAAAAGGTGGCCGTTACGGCGGTTAACGACGTCAGCCTGACCGTTCAGCGCGGCGAAATTGTCGGCATTATCGGCGAGTCCGGGTCCGGAAAATCCACCCTGGCGCGGCTGCTGGCGCAGCTGATCCCAGGCGATCGCGGCGAAATGCGCTTTGCCGGCGAGCTGGTGAGCAACAAGGATAAGGACAGCATCACTACTCTGCGTTGTCAGCTTCAGTGCGTCTTTCAGGACAGCCTGGCCTCATTCAACCCGCGTCTGACGCTGGAAGAGCAGCTGGTTCGCCCGCAGTTCCGTCTTGGCACGGTCGCACAGCGCCCGCAGGCGGTAGCGCGCGCCAGGTCCCTGTTTAGCGAAGTTGGGCTGGACGTCGCTCTGCTGCAGCGCTATCCGCACCAGCTCTCCGGCGGTCAGCGCCAGCGCGCCAATATCGCCCGCGCCCTGGCGGTGAATCCCCGCTTCCTGCTGCTCGACGAACCCACCTCCGCGCTGGATCTCACGGTACAGGCGCAGGTAATGGCGCTGCTCACGCGCATGCATCGCCAGCACGCCCTGACCTGCCTGTTTATCAGTCACAACCTGGCCCTGGTCGCGCAGTTTTGCCAGCGCATTGTGGTGATGGCCCGCGGCCAGATAGTGGACGATTTCCCGCGCCACGCGCTGTACGCCGCGGATCGTCATCCGATCACCCGGCAGCTGCTGGCCGCCAGCTACCTGCTGCCAACGGGCACGACGGACGCGGCGTTAAAACGTTTTGCCTGACCCATTTTAATAAGGACGCACCATGACAACCGCAAAAAAACAGCTGTTATTCAACGGCTTTATGATGAACGTCGTCGGCCATGTCTCCGCCGGACTGTGGCGGCACCCCGATGACCGAGCCAGCGAATACACGACTCTCGACTACTGGCTGCACATTGCGCGCCTGCTCGATGAGGCCGGTTTTGACGCTATGTTTATCGCCGACGCGCTGGGGCAGATAGACGTCTACCAGGGCAAACCCGATGCCGCGCTGCGTACCGCCGCGCAGTCGCCGGTCAACGATCCGCTGCTGCTGGTCTCGGCGATGGCCGCCGCCACCCGACAGTTGGGGTTTGGCATCACCGTTTCAACCACCTACGAGCATCCGTATCTGCTGGCGCGCAAGTTCACCACGCTCGACCACCTGACCAAGGGGCGAGTGGCGTGGAACATCGTGACGTCGGTGCTGGAGTCCGCCGCGCGTAACCTCGGGCTGGAAAAACAGATGGACCACGACGAACGCTACGAGCGTGCGCAGGAGTTCCTTGAGGTGACCTACAAGCTGTGGGAAGGCTCGTGGGAAGACGATGCGGTACGCCGTGACCGCGAGGCGGGCGTCTATACCGACCCCGCCAAAGTCCACCCGATCCGCCATCAGGGGCGCTGGTTTACCGTGCCGGACGCGCACCTCTCTGAACCCAGCCCGCAGCGAACGCCGGTGCTGTTCCAGGCAGGCACCTCTGACCGGGGTCGTCTGTTTGCCGCACAGAATGCCGAAGTCGTGTTCCTCGGCGGCACCACGCCGCAGTCGATCGCGCAGAATATCGACAAAATTCGCACGCTGGCGCATGAACAGGGGCGCGGCGCCGAGGCAATTCGCTTTATCACCGCCATCAGCGTGGTGGTCGATGAGGACGATGCCAGGGCTCACGCCAAATTCCAGGACTACCTCAACTACACCAGTCAGGAAGCGGCGCTGGCGCTGTTCTCTGCCTGGACGGGAGTGGACTGGTCCGACTGGTCGCTGGACGAGCCGCTCAAATATATCGAAACCAACGCCAGCCGCTCGGCGCTGGCCGGGCTGACGCGCATTGACGCCGAGCGCCAGTGGACGGTGGGCGATATCAGTAACTACATCGGCATCGGCGGCATTCACCCGACGCTGGTGGGTAGTCCGCAGAGCGTCGCCGACCAGCTGGAAGCCTTTGCCGACGCCTCCGGGGTTGATGGCTTCAACCTCGCCTACGCCATCAGCCCCGGCAGTTTCGAAGATTTTGTCCGCTGGGTGGTGCCGGAACTTCAGGCGCGGGGACGCATGCGTCGGGCGGACGGTACGTCGCTCACCCTACGCGAACGCCTGCAGGGTCACGGGCAGCAGCGGCTGCGCGACGATCACCCCGGCACCCGCTTTCGTCAACTAACAGACGGCTATCCTCAGGAGGTGCAATGAGCATCCATCTGCACTGGTACCTGCCGACCAATGGCGACAGCCGGGGGATCGTCGGCGCAGGCGATGACTCTCAGCACATCAGCGGCATCAGCGGCCAGTTCCGCCCCGCCACCCTCGATTATCTGATCGATATTGCCCGCAGCGCAGAGCGCCTGGGCTTTGAAGGCGTACTGACACCGACCGGCAGCTGGTGCGAAGACGCATGGCTCAGCACCATGGCTATTAGCCAACACACCGAGCGGCTGAAGTTTATCGTTGCCTTCCGTCCGGGTTTTATTTCGCCAACGCTGGCCGCTCATCAGGCGGCAAGCTTCCAGCGGCTGACCGAGGGACGGTTGATGATCAATATCGTCACCGGCGGCGATCCGGTTGAGCAGCGCCGCTACGGCGACCGGCTGGATCACGACCAGCGCTACGCCCGCAGCGGCGAGTTTATCGCCGCGTTTAAAGGCGTTAGTCACGCCAGGAACAGCGGCCAGCCGTTCGATTTTCACGGCGAGCACTATCAGCTTGAGCAGGCCACCCTGCTACCCTCGCCGTGGTCAGTGCCGCCGGTGTTCTTCGGCGGTTCCAGCCCGGCTGCCCAGCAGGTTGCCGCCGCGCAGGCCGACACCTGGATTAGCTGGGGCGAACCGCCCGAACAGGTCGCGCAGCAGCTGGCGACGGTGCGCGCGCTGGCCGCCGCCCAAGGGCGTACGCCGAGCTTCGGCATCCGCTTTCACGTCATCAGCCGCGACAGCGAAGAAGAGGCCTGGCGTGAGGCCGCCCGCCTGCTGCTCGGCATAACCCCGGAGCGCATTCAAAGCGCCCAGCTGCTTTTGGGGCGCACCGAATCCGTCGGGCAAAAGCGCATGAGTGCTCTGCTTGACGATATTCAGGCCGAGAAGGTAACGCCGGAAAACGTCCGTCTGCTGGAGATCGCCCCTAACATCTGGAGCGGCTACGCGCTGGTGCGCGGCGGCGTAGGTACCGCCATCGTCGGCAGCCACCAGCAGGTCGCGGAGAAGATCCAGGCCTTCCACGCGCTGGGCATTGAACACTTTATTTTATCCGGTCAGCCGCATCTTGAAGAAGCTTACTGGTTTGCCGAGGGCGCAGGTGCCCTGCTACGCCGCAGCGGACTGCTGCACTCACCACACCAACCATAAAAAAACATCGCCCCTAAGAGAGGAACTATGAGCCATGCTCAGGACATTTATGCAGGACTTAACCACCAGGAATTCGTCCACTGGAAAGTAGTGGCTCAGGAAGTCGCGGACCGTCTCTATGCCACCTTGCTGGAGCGCGATCGCGCCAATAAACATCCGTTTGAAGAGATAGACTGGCTGCGTCAGAGCGGCCTGCTCAAGCTGGCGGTGCCGAAGTCGCTGGGCGGTGGAGGGGCGAATCTGGTGCAGGCGCTGGAGATTGGCCGCATTATCTCTGCTGCCGACGGCTCGATCGGCCAGCTGATCACCTACCACTACTCCAACGGCGTCTGGAGCTACATTCTCGGCAACCGCGAGCAGTGGGAGTTTATCGCCCGCGGCGTCGCCAACGAAGGCTGGTTCCAGTCGAGCATCAGCAACCCGCGTGACCCGCGCCTGAAGCTGGAATGGGACGGTAACGATCTCTACGTCACCGGGCGTCGCACTTTTGCCACTGGCGCTGCCGTTTCGCAGGTAATGACCATCGCTGTATGGATAGAGGATCGGCTGGTGCAGTACCAGGTTACCGCCGATCGGCCGGGGATCGTCTTTAACGATGACTGGGACAACCTCGGCCAGCGCCTGACCGCCAGCGGTACGCTGGAGTTCAACCGCGTGCGTCTTCAGGAGAAAGATCGCCTCACCGGGCTGGAGGAGAAGCCGGAGAGCGCGCTGCTGCGCAACGCCCTGCGCAACCAGTTCAGCCAGTTGATTTTTGTCCACTTCTACCTCGGCATTGCCGAAGGCGCGCTGAAGCAGGCCGCCGCCTATTTCCGTGACACCGTACGCCCGTGGCCGGAGTCCGGCGTGGAGAGCGCGCTGGAAGACCCGTATCACCGGCTGAAAGCGGGCGAGCTCTCATCCGATCTCGCCGCCGGGATCGCGCTGGCGGAAAAAACCGCGCACGCCTTCCAGGATGCCTTCCATGCCGGCGACGATCTCACCGAAACCCAATGGGGCGAACTGGCGCTGCTAACCGACCAGGCCAAGGTCATTGCCAACAACGTGGCGCTAAAAATCAGCAACGAGATCTTTGAGCTGACCGGCGGGCGATCCACCAGCAATCAGTACGGGCTGGACGTTTTCTGGCGTAACGTGCGTACCCACACGCTGCACGATCCGGTGACCTATCGTACGCGAGAAGTGGGCGACTACGTGCTGAGCGGCAAGCTGCCGACGCCGCGCGTCTACTCGCCGCCGAAACGCTAAGGAAGCGACGATGCCGGAGATTCGGATTATCTATGACCCCGCCGAGCTGCTCGCTGCCGCGACGCTGTTTCGCCAGGCGATGTTCGGCCTCCCCGGGGGCGTCACGCCGGTGGAGGCGTGGGCCGAACGCTACGTGGTGCCGGGGCGCGTTTATACCGCTTCGTTCGACGGCCAATTAGCGGGCACCAGCAACAGTTTCCCCGGCGAACTGACTCTGCCGGGCGGCCAGCGCGTGCCGCATGCCGCCGTCACCCACGTCGGCGTCCTGCCCCACTTCAGCCGTCGCGGCGTGCTGCGGGCGCTATTCAGCCAACAGCTGGCCGATCTTTACCAGCAGGGGGTAGCCGTCGCCACGCTGCGCGCTTCGCAGGGCACCATTTACGGGCGCTTCGGCTACGGTATCGCCACGGCTATTCAGGATCTTAGAGTTGATAAACGCGAGCTGTCATCGCTGCCCGCCGCCGAAGGTGATATTCGCCTGCTGCCTCACGCCGACGCCTGGGAGGCGCAACAAACCGTCGTGACGCGCTACCCGCAGCGCCACGCCGGCACGCTGACCCGCTGGCCGCAGTGGTGGGCGCTCCAGCAGCATCGTCTGGCGCACAGCAGCCTGAACCATTATGTGGCGCTGGCGCTCAAGGATGGCGAGCCTCAGGGCTTTGTGCGTTATCACGCCAGGCCCGACGACAACTGGTTGTACAGCACTGAGCGCACGCTGGTGGTTGACGATCTGCACGCCGCTGACCCGCAGATAGCCGCACAGCTGTTCGGCTATCTGCTGCAGCTTGATATCGCGCGCTATATCGAACTGCCGCACCGCCCGGTGGATGACGCCCTGCCGCTGCTGCTGGCAAATCCCCGCGCGGTGCAGCAAGTCAGGCGCGTCGACGAAAGCTGGCTGCGAATCCTCAACGTCGAGCGGACGTTTAACGCCCGAGCCCTTGGCGACGGCGAGGCGCTCACGCTGGCGATTGATGACCCTCTGATTGAGGCAAACCGCGGCGTCTGGCGGCTATCGTCTAGCGGCATTCAGCGCAGCGCCGGCCAACCGGATATCTCGCTTGGTATCGATGCGCTTGCCATGCTGCTGCTCGGCGAATACACCGCTCACCAGCTCGTGGCCGCACGCCGTATTCAGCCTCACCACTCGCAGTCCACCGCGCGTTTGACGCGCTTGCTGGCCTGTCATGAACATCCCTGGTCGGGAATTTTCTTCTAACTTTTTCTGGAGATTTTTTGATGCACAGCATTCGTTGGCCCCTGATGGGCCAGGCCCTTTTTGTTGCCTTCATCACTAGCGCAATGGTTCCGGCGTTTGCCGAAGAGGCTGCGCCGCAGCCCGGTGGCACGCTGAAGATTGCCTCATTACAGCCGGATCTTGACGCCTTCGATCCGCTGACCGGCTACTCGGTTGACTCGTGGGAGATCCTGCGGGCGGTCACCCGCCAGCTGGTCACCTACCCCGGCTCGACCAGCAGCCTGAAGGATGACACCACGCTGGTTGGCGATCTGGCAAAATCATGGGACGTCAGCGCCGATGGCAAAACTTACACCTTCCACCTGCGCGACGGTATTCGCTTCGCCGGGCCGACGACGCGGCCCATTGTGGCAAAAGACTTCGTCTACGCTATCAAGCGTTTCTGCGATCCCAACAAGCAGGTGGCGGCGGTGAACTACTTTAACCTCGCTTTCTCCGGGTTTGCCGATTACTGCCAGGCGTTCAGTAAAGTCGCTACCGGCGATCTTGCCGCCAGCAAGGCGTTCATTGACGGCCACGAGATTGCAGGCGTCAGCGCGCCAGACGACAAAACGCTGGTACTGCGCTCCGACAGCAAAAACTACGACTTCCTCAACATTCTGTCGATGAACTTCGTCACCCCGCTGCCGGAAGAGGTCGCTTCGCGCTACTTCCCGGACTCACAGGAGTTTCGCAAAAACTTTCCGTCCAGCGGGCCGTATGAAGTCGCCAGCTACGCCAGCGGCCAGAAGCTGGTATTAAGCAAAGTGAAAGACTACAACCACGCGGAGGACCCGGCGCGTAAAGCCTGGGTTGACGCCATCGAGGTGAGTTTTACCGGCAACAACGAAGACAGCGTGATGCAGCGTATTCAGGCGGGCGATGCGGATCTGTCGCTGTACCTTGACGTACCGCCGCAGGCCGCGGTTCGTCAGTATCTGCTGAAAAAGAGCCCGTATCTGCACGCCGCCAACAGCGGTGCGGCGAACTTCATCGCCATTAACGCTCAGCCGCAGGCGAAGAGCGCCGGCGCAACAGCCCTGCGCGACCTGCGCGTGCGCCAGGCGTTGGCCTACGCGGTGAACAAGTCGCACCTGGTGCAGGCGCAGGGTGGGAAAATCGCCGCGCTGCCGCTGGGGCAGATTATCACCAGCACCCTGCTCGGCCATGAGCCGTTCGATCCGTACGCCACCACGGACAGTAAAGGCGACCCGGAAAAAGCCAAAGCGCTGCTGAAAGAGGCCGGACTGGCGGATGGGCTGACGTTGGATCTGGTCTATCGCGCCAATAACCAGTTCAGCACCCTGGCGGTGATCCTCAAAGAAGATCTGGCCCGCTCGGGGATTCGCCTGAACCTGATCCCGGTGCCGCCGCCGCAGTTTATGTCGTATTTACAAAGCCCGGAAAACCGCTGGGATCTTGCACTCGGTCAGACCTCCCCTGACTGGCAAGGTCCGGCGACGCGCATGCTGCTCGGAGGCTGGCTGAATTCAGATGCCTCGCCATGCGGGCGCGGCAACGTCTACGCCATCTGCTACAGCAACGACAAGCTGAACCAGTTAGCGAAGCAGGCCTACAGCTCGGACAACCCTGGCCCTATCTGGCAGGAAGCTGACCGCCTGGTCTCCGCTGACCTGCCGTGGATCCCGCTGTTTGAGAAACGCCGCATTGCGGTGACGTCTGAGCGCGTCACAAACTGGACGTGGTCTTCGCTGGCGACCCAGGCCGATATCACCAATATTGCGCTGAAGCCTTAAGGGGGCGTCATGCCATTACTCAATGTACGCGACTTAACAATTGGCCTTGACCCGCGTAGTACGCTGGTCAAAGGCGTCAGTTTTCACGTCGAGCCGGGAGAAACGCTGGCGGTAGTGGGCGAGTCAGGGTCGGGGAAAAGCCTGAGCCTGCTGGCGGTGCTTGGCCTGTTACCGACGCAGATGCGCGTGCAGGGAGAGATTGTCTTTAACGACCAGCCGCTGCACGCCTTTACGGCGAATCAAAAGCGCCAGCTGCGCGGCGCGCAGATAGGCTACGTGTCGCAGGACCCTCTAAGCAATCTGCACCCGCTGAAAAGCGTCGGGCGGCAAATCGAGGAGGCGATCCTCGCTCACCGGCGTGTGGGGCGTAAGGCCCTACGCACGCAGGTGCTATCGCTGCTGGCGGAGGTAGGCATTGCGGATGCCGCCCGCCGCTATCACGAGCGTCCGGCGAAGTTCTCCGGTGGCCAGCGCCAGCGGGTGATGATCGCCATCGCCATTGCGTTGAATCCGTCGCTGATTATCGCTGATGAGCCAACTACCGCGCTGGACGCCACCGTCCAGGCCTCAATTCTGCGCCTGTTGAAGCGGCTCCAGCGCCAGCATGGCTGCGCGCTGGTGTTTATCAGCCACAACCTACGGGTGGTGGCTGATATTGCCGACAGGATCGTGGTAATGCAGCACGGCCAGGTTGTCGAACAGGGTGCAGCACGCGCCCTTTTCGACGCGCCGCAGCATGACTATACCCGCTCACTGCTGCAGGCGGGCTGGCATCCGCGCGCCCCGTCTCCCTTCCGTTACGACGAGGCGACGCCGCTGCTGGAGGTGAGTCAGGTTTCGCGCAGCTTTGTCAGACCCTCGCGGCTCTGGCCGGGAAAAGCAACTGCGCCGGTATTGGATGGCATCAGTTTTAGTCTGCATGAGGGGGAGATTCTCGGCCTGGTCGGCGAGTCCGGCTCCGGGAAGAGCACGCTGGGGCGCATCGTCGTCGGACTGGACCGCCCGGACGGCGGCACGCTGACGCTGGCGGGCCAGCCGTGGAGGGAGCCGGGTAGCCATCACCCGGAACGCCACGCGGTGCAGATGGTGTTTCAGGATCCCTACAGCAGCCTCAATCCACGGCGGCGCGTTGACGACACGCTGGCTCAACCGCTGCAGCTAACCGCCCTACGCGAACGCGGCCAGCCGCTGTCGCCGCTGGCGCTCAGGGCGGCTATCGACGATCTGCTGGCGCAGGTGGAGCTGCCCGCTTTAGCGGCCTCGCGCTACCCGTCGCAGCTGTCCGGCGGCCAGCGCCAGCGGGTGGTTATTGCCCGTGCGCTGGCGATGAAACCGAAGCTTATCGTCGCCGACGAGGCGGTGTCGGCGCTGGATATCACCACCCAGCACCGCATCATTCAGCTGTTTATCCGACTGCGTAGCCGCTATGGCCTGTCACTTCTGTTTATTTCGCACGACCTCGATGCGGTGGCAGCGCTGTGCGACCGCGTATTGGTACTGCAGGCAGGGCACATTATCGAACAGGGCAGCACCGAGCAGATCTTCCAGCGGCCCCAGCACGCATGGACGCGCCTGCTGCTTGCGGCCATTCCCGGCACCGGCCATCGTTTTAGCGAGGAGGTAGTCTATGAGTCAGCCGCTGCTTTCTGAGCCGTTCGCCCTCCCGCCTGTGACGTTCTGGCAGAGGCTGTGGCGGGAACCGAGCGCCCGTCGTGGACTGGTGATTGTGGCGCTGATGGTACTTGCGGCGCTAGCTGCGCCAATGGTCGCCGCATGGCTAGGTCATAGCGAAACCGGGCAGTTCCGTGATAGCGCGCTGTCGGATATGGGCCTTCCCGTAGGGCCGAGTGCAGCGTTTCCGCTCGGCGCGGATGATAACGGTCGCGACGTGCTGGTGCGCACCCTGTACGGCACCCGCATTTCGCTGCTGATCGCCGTCCCCGCCACCACTCTGGCAATGCTGATTGGCCTGTTCGTCGGGCTGTTTGGCGGCTATCGCGGCGGGCGCATTGACGCGCTGTGTCAACAGCTGATCAATCTGGTACTTTCGTTTCCGTTCGTGGTCACGGCGCTCAGCCTGCTGGCGCTGAATCAAGGCGGCGAGAGCGGTCCGCGCGTCGACCCTGTGTGGGTCGTGATCTTTGTGATTACCTTCTTCTCCTGGGGCTACTTTGCGCGCCTGAGCCGAGGGCTGGTGCTGGATCTGCGCCAGCAGGAGTTCGTGGCTGCCGCGGTGCTGATGGGTGAAAGCCAGTGGCGCATTTTGTGGCGCGATATTATTCCCGGCGTGTTGCCGACGATGGGCGTGTACTGGGCCATCCAGCTACCTACCAACATCATCGCTGAAGCCACCCTTTCCTTCCTTGGCGTAGGTATTCCCGCGCCCGCCGCAAGCCTTGGCAATATGATTGCCGACGTGCAGCGTTCGGCGATGTATCAGGTACAGCCGTGGTTTCTGGCTGCCCCCGCGCTGGCGCTGTTTTTCATCGTCCTCGGTTTTAACTGCCTCAGTAGCGGCCTGCGCGACGTACTGGACCCTCATCTGGAGAGACGATAGTCATGACTTTTTCTACTCTGTTTAACACGCTGCTGCGTAGCGCCCTGACGCTGCTGCTGGTGCTGATCGTCGCCTTTTCACTCACCCGTATCGCCTATCAGGATCCGGCGGTGATGCTGGCGCCGCGAAACGCCACGCCAGAGGCCGTTGCGGCTATAGCCCGGGCGCTGCACCTCAACGATCCCTGGTATCAGCAGCTGCGCTATTTCCTGCTGCGTGGCCCGGAGATCCAGGGCGCGCCGGTGGGCATGCTGCACTGGCCGCCAGCGCTGGGCTACTCGTTCCGTTTCCAGACGCCGGTCACCCAGCTGATTTTGGAGAAGGTGCCGGTTACGCTGTCGCTGGCGCTGGGGGCGCTGGTTATCTGGACGGTGGTGTCGCTGCTCACCGGCGTGCTGGCGGCACGCTACCGCGACCGCTTTGTCGACCGCCTGCTGGCGTTCTTCGCCTACGTCGCGCTGTCGCTACCCACCTTCCTGAGCGGGATGCTGATTATCTTCTTCCTGTTTTATCAGCTGTCGCTGCATAACATAAACTGGTTTCCTGCTGGCGGCTATGTGGCCCTGCGCGATGACCCGTGGCAGTGGGCGCGGCATCTGGCGCTGCCGTGGCTGACGCTGACGCTGGCTGAAACAGCTATTTTTCAACGCGTGTTGCGCAGCAGTATGCTCGACGTGCTGCACAAGGACTATATCCGTACCGCGCGGGCAAAAGGGGTGCGCGAGTGGCGGGTATACTTCGATCACGCGTTAAAGCCAGCGCTTAGCCCGGTATTGATGCTCACCGGGCTGGAGCTGGCGGCGATTATGGGCGGCGCAATTGTCACCGAGAAGATGTTCGGCCTCGACGGCGTCGGACGGCTGGCGATTGATGCGGCGCTGGACGGCGATTTCCCGGTAGTGATTGGCACCACCATTTTCGCCGCCTGCGTGTTTATTGTCTCTAACCTGTTGACCGATCTTTTTCACCGCCTGTTTTTACGGAGTCAATGAAGGTGTAAGCACCCCGTATCTATACCTGGTGGCGATGGACCGGCACGATGGCGCAGAAAACCAGCGGAAAGAAATCTCGGTGAAAGGGTATGCGCGCTCAGGCATGGGGAAGAGTCATTAATATTTCGAGCCTGGCAGCGCTGATGCCGCCGGACAAGAGGCCAGATTATGCTGCGGCGAAGGCCGGGAGATTACATAACGTTATTCCTGTTCGGGGCGGTTGCAAACGGTGAATACCGTTTCACCCGGCACCATTCATAGCTCCAGCCTGGATAAAGCCTTTCGTCAAACGGCTAAAAATATCGGGCTGGCTTACGATGCGCGGTGGGAAGACATTGACCGGTCGGTGCTTCCCATGTTCGCCCAGGTTCCGATGGGCCGCGTTGGTGGCATGTGGCCCGGACTCTAAAGGCGCAGCGGGTCGTAGCCCCGTTCAGCTGTTCAATGACATCGGCTTACTCCCCCCAGGAGGCAGGCCAAATAACCGACGCACCCAGTTCAGAAACGCGCCGTAAGGCCTGCCCAGACAAAGCATCATCAGCGCGGCGCCGAGAGTGCCTCGAATCAGCCCGCTTCCCGAGGCGCCGCTGAAGGCAATGATCAGCGCATAGATCGGCACCTGGAAGCTGACCAGGGCCGCGCTGTCCCATAGCAGCTGAGACACCCGCCCAGGGCCGGCGCGCCGCATCAGCCAATCCCGCCAGATGCCGTAGGGTCTTGCGACCGGAACCATCAGGGCCGCTCCCAGAAGACGGGCGTGGAGAACCTGCTCCCACGTCATACCGGCTATCACCCGTTCGTTAATAATGCCGGTTGTCGTGAAGAAGAGGATCAGCGCAGCGGTATCTGCAATAAATGCGGTCCGACGCATCGACCGTTCCGGGGGTTGAGGCAAATTACATTTCCTGTCGTGGTGGGGGGATTAAACGTCTTCTCATTCACCGAGAAGCTTAAAACTATAGCATACGGGCATTTTGCAGGACCGCGGCCGCACGCAGGTGCGATATCCGGCGCCGCTCATTGCGGCCGCCCTGACCTCCCGCCGTAACCGAAACCATTTACCTGCCGCTCCCCCCGGATTACAGGCCTGTTAATACTTAGACGCGCATGCTGAAACCCATTTAAGATAATCAACCGCATGCTAAGCGCACGCCTCGCCACTGTCCGCACGGACAAGATGCCGCACTCTGCAATGTGCAAAAAAAGATAACAAGCGCCCGTTACGGGCTGCTCACCAGGCCGGTACCACGATGCCGGCCGGAATATTGGCTTTGAATGGGATAAGACTATGGGTTCACTGGTATCCGCAGCGGACGATTCGCTGCTGCGGCACAGGTCGTTCGTCACTTTTTGGCTGGCGCGCACCTGTTCATCGTTTGGCTTTCAGATGTTTTCGGTTGCCGTTAGCTGGCAAATTTACGCCATCACCCACAGCGCGATGGCGCTGGGGATGATCGGCCTGATGCAGTTCCTCCCCTCAGTGCTGCTGGCCCTGCCCGCCGGACACCTCGCGGATCAGTTCGATCGCCGGCGCATTGTGCTGTTAGGCCAGCTCATCGAATGGGCGGCCTTACTCGGGCTGGTGGCGCTGACGCTGCTGCACTGGGCGGACAAAATTGAGATTTGGGGGCTGGTCTTCTTAATCTCGGTGGCAAAAGCGCTGGAGTGGCCGGCGATCACCTCGATGCTGCCGGCGCTGGTGCCGCCGCCGATCCTCGCCCGCGCGATGGCGGCCAGCTCCGTTGGGGGACAGGCGGCGGTGATTATCGGCCCAACCCTGGGCGGCCTGCTGTACGTGGCGGGTCCGGAAGTGGTGTACGGCGTCTCCGCCCTGTTCTATCTGTTCTCGATTGTGCTGGTGAGCCGGCTGCGCTACGAGCGGCCGCCGCAAACCCGCCTGCCGATGAACCTCAAGAACCTGTTTGCCGGCGTGCATTTTATCCGCGAGAGAAAAGACGTGCTGGGCGTGATCTCGCTCGATCTGTTTGCCGTGCTCCTCGGCGGGGCGACGGCGCTGCTGCCGATCTTCGCCCAGGATATTTTGCACACCGGCCCCTGGGGGCTGGGGATGCTGCGCGGTGCGCCATCGGTCGGCGCGCTGCTGGTGGGCGTCTGGCTCAGCCGCAACAAGCTGGAGAAGAACGTGGGCCTGATCATGTTCGCCTCGGTGGCCGGCTTTGGCCTGGCGACGCTGCTGTTTGCGCTCTCGACGAAGCTGTGGCTCTCCCTGCTGGCGCTGGCCGCGCTGGGCGGGTTCGATATGGTGAGCATGGTCATTCGCGGCGCGCTGGTGCAGCTGGATACGCCGGATGATATGCGCGGCCGGGTGAACGCGGTGAACGCCATCTTCATCAATACCTCAAACCAGCTTGGCGAGTTTGAATCCGGCCTGCTGGCGGCGTGGATGGGCGCCGTACCGGCCGCGGCGCTTGGCGGGATTGGCACGCTGGTGGTGGTGGCGGTATGGATGACCATTTTCCCGCATCTGCGTAAAAGGCAGAAGCTGGAAAATGAAGGCACCCGCTGATAGCAGAAACAAAGCCTGGAGATGCGGCGTACTTTATGCGCGAAGCCGGAAACGTGCTGCTGAAATAATATTGACGGGCACGGCTCCGGCAAAAAATTATGGCTAAGCTCTTTCTCAACGAAATAAGCGCCAAAAAATAGATCCCGGATGCGAGGAGCGCGCCTGCGTTCATCCCTGAAATTTAGCGCCGGCGAAAGCCGGCGTATTTATATCAGGCGCGGATATCATCGTATTCGCGGGTATTATCAAACTCATGTTTAGCAAACGGACATAGCGGGATAATTTTACGCTGCTCGCCGCGCATTTTTTCCACCACCTTCGCCACCAGCCGTTTACCTACGCCCTGCCCTTTCAGGCTCGCGTCCACGTCGGTATGTTCAATAATGCTGAGATGCTCCCCGGTGGGCACAAAAACAATTTCGGCAACCTGATTGCCCTCGGCGTCATTGACGTAAAACTTGTTGTGACCTTCCAGTATTTCCATCACGTCCTCACTTATTTTTGGCGATACTTCAGGGCGCCGCTCGGGCAGGTCTCGATGACGCGCACGACCGTGGCGACATCCACCTCATCCGGCACGATCCACGGCTTACGTTTCAGATTGAAGAGCTTCGCGCTACCGCGTACGCAATTCCCCGAATGCTGGCAAATTTCCGTATTGAAGTAGACATCGATTTTCTCTCCCCTGTAGGCGCGAAACCCCGCGTCCAGTAGCTGCTTATCCATGACATTGCCCCATTATTTTTATTGTTCAGATCCTAAGCATAGTCCTGGCGGGAGGCGCTGACTACGGGCAGCAACAGAAACCCTCCGCCCCTATTTCGCCGGCCCCGGCGCCATTAATGCAAAATAAATGCGTTGATATTCACCAGTTTTGTAAAACCGAGCCTCAACCGGAGGCAGAAATATAGGCCTTGAGTCTTCCTGATTGCTCGCAGGGGGATTAAACTCATTTCACAATGATATGAGCGCGCAGGTACCCTCCCTTGAATCGTATAGTGAAGCTGGCCCCTCCGGCACTATTATTAACCTCGCCTTTAATTTCCGGCTGCTCTTTATCGCCGGCGATCCCGGTATTAGGCGCCGCATTTCCAGGCTGGTTCTTCTGTTTATTGGGCGGCGTATTTTTACTCATTCCCTGCCATATCCTGATCGTCCGCCGGGGCTGGCAGTCGCGATTTTCGCCGCTGGTCTTCAGCTATCTGGCGCTGATGTTCCTGTTCGCCACGATCCTGTGGTTCCTTTTCTTTGTTAACTAAGCCGCTATGACAAACTCCAGCCCAAGCGTATTACGGAAAAAGTGGCCCCTGCTGGCCCTCGTCCTCGCCGCGATCGTGGCGCTTATTGTGGTTATCTGGCAGCTCCAGACCTCGCCGGCCACCAACGACGCCTACGTCTATACCGACACCATTGACGTGGTGCCGGAAGTGAGCGGGCGGATCGTCGAGATGCCGATCCGCGACAATCAGCGGGTGAAAAAAGGCGATCTGCTGTTCCGCATCGATCCGCGCCCCTACCAGGCGATGCTCGACGATGCCAAAGCCCGGCTGACGACCCTCGATGCGCAAATCATGCTGACCCAGCGCACGGTTAAGGCCCAGGAGTACAACGCCCGGTCGGTGGCCGCCGCCGTAGAGCGCGCCAGGGCGCTGGTTAAGCAGACCACCTCTTCCCGCACCCGCCTTGAGCCGCTGGTGCCGCAGGGCTTTGCCTCGCAGGAAGATCTCGACCAGGCGAGAACCGCGGAAAAGGCCGCCCGCGCCGAACTGGAGGCGACGCTGCTGCAGGCGAAGCAGGCCTCCGCCGCCGTCTCCGGCGTAGACGCGATGGTTGCCCAGCGGGCGGGGATTCTGGCGCAGATTGCGCTGGCGGAACTGCACCTTGAATTTACCGAAGTCCATGCCCCCTTCAACGGCGTGGTGGTGGCGCTGAAAACCACCGTCGGCCAGTACGCCTCGGCGCTCAAGCCGGTATTTACCTTAATGGATGACGACCGCTGGTACGTGATCGCCAACTTCCGCGAAACCGATCTTAAAAACGTCCGCCCCGGCGTTCCGGCGCGGGTCACCGTCATGACCAACCACGACAGATCCTTCGCCGGGGTGGTGGACTCCGTGGGCTCCGGGGTGCTGCCCGAGGGCGGGAGCGTGATTGAAGGCCTGCCGATTATTCAGAAGAGCATCAACTGGGTCCACGTTTCCCAGCGCTTCCCGGTGAAGATCGCCGTCAAAGATCCCGACCCTGAACTGTTCCGCATGGGCGCCTCCGCCAGCGCCGTGCTTCAGCCGCAGTAAGGGGAAGGCATGCAAAACATGTGGTCATTTCTGAGCCGGGAACTCCGCGATGTGCCGGGCCGGGCCAACTATACCCTGCGCCTGACGCTGAGCTGCGCGGTGCTGATAGTCCTGTTTATGACCCTGCAGATCCCCTTTCTGGCCGTCGCGCTGATCGTGGTGTTTTACGTCAGCCAGCCTAACGTGCTGATGATTAAGCTGGTGAGCGTGGTGTTTTTTATCACCGTCAGCGTGGCGCTGGGCAGCGTGCTGCTGATCATCAAATGGACCTATGATTATCCGCTGATCCGCCTGGTGGCCTCGGTATTCCTGTTTTTCGGCGCGATCTACCTGATGCGGGTGCTGGGCAAGCTGGGGATGGCCTTCTTCGTGGTGGCGCTGGTGGTTATCTACGCGCAAACCTTCCCGTCGATGACCAGCCAGAGCGAGATTCTGGTGCGCCTGCTGCTGTGGCTGTGGGTGGTTATTAATACCGCCATTGTGGTCACGCTGCTGGTTAACGCCTGTTTTCAGCAGGCGTTTCCCGGCTACCAGCTCAAGGCGCGGATCGTCGTCCTGCTGCGCCAGGTTGCGCAGCTCCTCGTTCAGCCGGGGCCGCTGAAAAACCAGCCGACGTTTAAAGAGATCGCCGAAAACTTTGCCCAGCTAAACTCGCTCTATAAGCAGGCCACCCGCTCCAGTCCGGAGATTGCCGCCGACCCGCAGGGGTGGCAATCGCTGATGGCCGCCGCGCTGCATTGCTATCACCTTGCCGCGCTGCTTCAGCCGGGAGATGACCATCCCGCGGAGCGCCAGCAGCTCTCCGCCGCGCTCTCGGCGCTGGCCGGGAACCTGTACCCCGACGCGCTGCCCGCGCAGCCGGAGATCGTCGCCCGGGATACCGCCAACGGCGTGATCCTGCAGGAGATGGCCGCCACCCTGGGCAAGCTGGCCCGCGGCGAAGCGGTTGCGCTACCGGCCGGGGAAGAGGAAAAAGCCCCGCTGCTGCTTCCCGATGCCTGGAGCAATCCGGCCTACCTGCACTTCGCCCTCAAAACGCTGCTGGCGACCCTGCTGTGCTACGTTTTTTATACCGCCGCCGACTGGCAGGGTATTCATACTATTATGCTGAGCTGCGTGATTGTCGCCCAGCCGGGGCTAGGGGCGACCCTGCAGAAGACCTGGCTGCGCATCGGCGGCGCCCTGCTCGCGACCCTGCTGGCGCTGCTGATGATCGTCTACGTTCAGCCGCATACCGAGTCTATCGTCGGGCTGCTGGGGATGACTCTACCGGTGATGGCGTTGTCGGCCTGGATCGCGGCCGGCTCGGAGCGCATCGCCTACGCTGGGATCCAGATTGGCTTTACCTTTTCGCTGGCCTTCCTCAACTGGTTCGGGCCGCTGGCCAATTTAACCGAGCTGCGCGATCGGGTTATCGGCATCCTGCTCGGGGTGCTGGTCTCTTCGATCGTCCACCTCTACCTGTGGCCGGATAGCGAAGCCGTGCAGCTAAAATCTCGCCTGGCGCGGCTCTACCGGCAGATCGCCGGCTACCTGCGCGCCGGGGATGATGAGGTCAAGCTGGTGCCCCTGTTCCACTCCCTGAACGGTGCCGAAACGCTGATGCATCGGGTGGCGGCCGAGCCGCTCAACGCCTGGGCCCACCCGCATCCGGAGGCCAAAACCTGGCCGGTCAAAGCGACCTGGCTCCAGGCCCAGGAGATCGTGCGCTTAAGCGAAGGCTACCGGCTGTACGCCGCGCCGGGAGATGATTTCCTGCAGCGCAGCGCCGCGCAGCTTCAGGCCTACGCTGATGATATCGAACGCCAGCAGGCCGCGCCGGAGCCGCTCCGCGGGCTTCATCCGGATCGCCGCAATCCCTTTGGTCCGCCGCTGGCGACATTACTGACGACGTTACCGACGTGGTCGTCCGCACCTTCAGCTATTCCGCGACAGGCAGATAAGTCATGAGAAAAATGGACACCGCAGCACGCTATCTGCGCTACTCACCCCTCGCTTTCCTCCTGCTCGCCGGGTGCGCGCTGATTCAGGACGAGCCCGCGCAGGTCAGGATAGTCAACCCTCAGCAGGCGGAGCTTGCGCAGGTGATTCATCTGGCGAACAGCGGCTGGCCGGCGGCCAGATGGTGGGAAGGCTATGACGACGCCCAGCTCAACATGCTGGTGAACCGCGCGCTGCAGAATTCCCCGACCATGCAGGCCGCCCGGCTGCGCATTTCGCAATCGCAGTCAACCGTAGAGCTGGCGCAGTCGGCAATGGGCGTGCAGGCCACCGCGGTGGCGGCGCAAAACCGCCTGCGGGTGACCAATAAGCAGTTCACCTGGCCCTACTCCTACTCTCTGCCGGTCGATAAAAACGGCCCCTGGTACACCCTGAATACGGTGGGCGTCGGCGCGACGCTGAATATCGATTTATGGGGCGCCGACCGCGCCCACGTCGCGGCGGCCATCGGCGAGAAGAACGCGCGCCAGGCGGAAACCGCCGGTATCGAGCTGGATCTCGCCAGCAGCGTGGCGCAGCTGTACTTCGCGATGCAGGCCACCTTCCAGAAAATCGAGCTGCTCAACCAGCTGGAAGAGATTGCCCGCCTGTCGGTGCAGGCGCACGAGCACCGCACCCGCCGGGGCGTGGAGGATAGCGTCGATATCGCCAACGCCCAGGCCGAGCTGCTGGCGGCGCAGCAGCAGACGATTGCCGCCAAAGGCACCCTGACCCAGTATCGCGAAACCCTGCGCGCGCTGATTGGCGCCGACGCGCACAGCATGCCGGAGCTCCACCCGGTTCCGCTGCCGACGCTGCAGGAAACGCTGCCCGACTCGCTCTCCTTCGAGCTGCTGGCCCGCCGCCCGGATCTGCAGGCGCTGCGCGGCTACGTCAGCGCTTCGTTAAGCCAGGTCGATGCGGCGAAGGCGGCGTTTTACCCGCACTTTGATATCAAGGCCTTCTGGGGATATAACGCGCTGAGCGTCGGGGATCTGTTTAAATCGACGTTCCAGCAGATCAACCTGCTGCCCGGCCTCTATCTGCCGATCTTCGACGGCGGCCGCCTGAACGCCAACTTGCGCTCGGTGCGCACCGCCAGCAATATTCTGATTAAGCAGTACAACCAGGCCGTTCTCGACGCCGTTCGCGACGTGGCGATAAGCTCAAGCCAGCTCAACGATCTCAACCAGCAGGCGGCGCTACAGAAGCTGAAGGTGACCGCCGCCCTGGCCACCACCCACAGCGCCAGCGCGCACTATCAGCGCGGGCTGATCAGCTACTACGCCGCCCAGGAAGCGCGTCGGCCGGCCATCGCCCAGCGGCTGATGCTGCTGGATATCCAGGCTCAGCGCCTGAGCACCGACGTGACGCTGATCAAAGCGCTGGGCGGCGACTATCGCAGCCCGCTGGCTGAAATCAGCGCGAAGTAACGCGTCCGGGGCGGCGAACGCAGCCCCGCAGAAGTGACCGCGCGCTTAGTTTAATAGCTGCCACTCTCGCGCCTGATTGACCGCCTGGATGCGGCCGCTGACCTGCAGCTTTTCGTACAGCTGCTTGAGATGCCATTTCACGGTTTCCGCCGAAATCCCCAGCTCCCGCGCCATTCCCTTATTCGAGTAGCCTTCGGCAATCAGGCGCAGAGTTTGCCGTTCCCGCTCGGTTAAGCGTACGGCTACCGGCGCGGAGCGCCCGGCGTTAACCGGGACTCCGGCGGCGGCAAACTGCGCCAAAAGCTGCGTCAGATCGGCGCTGAACTCCGCCCCTGCCGCGCCGCGTTTAGCGATCAGCTGCAGTAACGACGCCAGCGCCGGGCCGCCGTCCAGCAGGCTGCGCAGCAGCTTCTGGCGTATTGCCCGCCGCAGCGCGGGAACGCCGACCGCGACGGCCTGATCCTGGGCATTCGCCTGCCACAGGGCCTGCGCCTGCAGCAGCCGCAGGCGCACGGCGAACAGCCACTCCCCGCAGCGCTCCTGGGCGGTCGCCAGCGCATCGAGCCGCTGCGCCGCCGCCATCGGCTCCCCTTGGGCCATCAGCACCCGACTGTGGCTTAAGGCCAGCGAGGCGTGCGCCACATCGCTTTTGCCCGCGTCGCCGGCCAGCGCCTGCAGCCGGGAGAGCAGCGCTTCGGCGGCGGAGGTATCGCCGTCCTGCAGCAGTTGGCTGATTCGCTCGGCCAGCAGCGGAGCCTGCGCCCGCAGCCACCCGCGCTGAACCGCCAGCCCTTCGGCGTGCAGCAGCAGCGACGCCGCGTCCTCCCTGCGGGCGTTGAGTCGCGCCAGCTTCGCCAGCACGATGTAGCAGCGGCTGAAGCCGTCGGGGGGACAAAAATCATCGATCATCTCCAGGCGCAGCGTCAGCAGAGCATCAATGCGCTGCGTCTCCCCCTGCTCCCAGGCGATTTCGGCGAGGATCGGCGCCAGCGTCGCGCCGCTGCTGGAGCGGGCGCCGGTCTGCCGTTCCGCAGCGTGCAACGCCCGGCTTGCCTGGCGTTCCGCCTCCGCCAGATTGCCCTGGCGCAGGTATCCCTGGGCCATGACGAAGGCCCGGTACACGCCGACGAACAGATTGCGGTTGGCCTCGCGCGCGCCCGATACCCGCTGCTGCACGTCGAGCGCCTGCTGAGGCCGGGAGTCGGCCAGATGACAGTAGCTGAGAATATTGCACACCAGGCCATCGACCCACACGTCGCCGCAGGGCACCTCCCGCAGCAGCGGCTCGACGATGGCAATACTCTGCGGAATATTCTCGGCAAAGGCTTCGCAAATCGCCCGCACCACGCGCAGCTTCACCCACGAGCTGTGGGCTAATCCTTCGCCGCTGGCCGCCGCCAGCGTTTCGAGCGCATCAAGCAGCCGGCGGGCATCCTGAAAGCGAAAGCGGTGCGCCAGCGCCCATGCGAGGTTAATTTGCAGCTCGATCCGCGAAGGGTCCAGATCCGCCGGCAGATAGCCGAGCCAGCGCACCATCGTGTCGATATCCCCCTCTTCCGCCAGCGACTGCGCCCCCGCTTCCGCATGCCCGGCGCCGCCCTTACCCGCGGCAAGGGCGTGGCGTATCGCCTCCGCCCACAGCTGCTGTCCGGCAAACCAGCTGCCGGCGCGCTCGTGCAGCTGGCGAATATCCTCCTCGCCGCCGTGCTGCAGGCGAGAAAGCAGCGCGTCGCGCATCAGCGGATGGTAGCGAAACCACAGCCCGCCCTCGTCGAGGGCGGAAAGAAACAGGTTGCGCTGCGCAATCCATGCCAGCATCGCTTCGCCGTTAGCTTTGCCGGTCACGGCGTCGCACAGCGCCGGATGCAGCCGGTTGAGCACCGACGTTTGCAGAAGGAAGTCGAGCACCTCGGCGGGCAAAGGGGCAAAAATGACTTCGTCAAGATAGCGGGCGATTGAGCGCGATCCGGCGTTCAGCCCGCCTGCAGCCGGATGGGAAGGCGCGCGGCCGCTGGATAAGGTGGCCATTTTCATCCCCGCGACCCAGCCTTCCGTCAGGGCCACCAGCCGGGGGATCTCCTGCTGGCTGTATCCCGGCGATAGCGCGGCGGAAAAATAGGCGCTGGCTTCGCCGACGTTAAAGCGCAGCTCGCTATCGTCCACCTCCACCAGCTGATCCTGCATTTGCAGCCGGCTCAGCGCCAGCGTCGGCTGGCAGCGGCTGCCGATAATCAGGTGCAGGGCGGGCGGGGCGTGGTTCAGCAGCCAGCTTAGCCCCGCATGGATCGCCGGGTGGGAGATGTTCTGGTAGTCATCAACAATGAGATACAGCGGGTGCGGGCAGCGGTGGAGCTGGTTAACCAGCTCCGCCAGAAACAGCGTGAAATCGGCCGCAAGGCTGTCATCAGCCTGCTGGAGAAACGCCGGGCTCCACCCTTGCCACAAGGGCGCCAGCGCCGCCTGAAGATAGCGCATAAACAGCGGCGGCGGGCCGTCGTCTTCATCAATGCTCAGCCAGGCGATGGCATCCCCCTGCTGCTGCCGATGATGGTACCACTGGGCCAGCAGGGTCGTTTTGCCGAACCCGGCCGGGGCGCACACCAGCGTCAGCGCGCTGCCGGCGGCGGCATCCAGACGCTGCAGCAGGCGGTCGCGCAGCTGCAGCGAGCCGGGTGAACGAGGCGGCGTAAAGCGGGTGGCGATAAGCGGCAGTTTGCGCGTAAAACCCAAAGGTTGTTCGGGAACAAATTCACTCAGCGAGTCATCCGTTAAGGGCAAAAATTCCATCGTGCCGTTACCTTTTCATCCAGTCCATCCCCCGAGTGTAACCCAAGGAGAGGAGGTTGAACCAAGCCATCGCTGCGATCCCAGGGCGCCGCCCGCCTTTTCGTCGCTGGCCCCCTTATCCCCCCCAGCTGGGGGGTAGGCCACGTTTATCCGCCGCTATACAGTAGTTCCATTCTCTGGCGCTGATGCTCCCCTGGCCCGCTGCGCCCTTCTCGCGCCGGGCCTGCTACGCATCGGGCCGCCATCGTTTATTAATCAGTTCAAGGTGAGTACAGAATGGCTATCGAAAATAAAGTGGCGTTGGTCACCGGCGCGGGTCAGGGCATTGGCCGCGGGATTGCTTTACGTCTGGCTAAAGATGGCGCGTCGCTGATGCTCGTCGACGTCAACCCGGAAGGAATTGCCGCCGTCGCGGCTGAGGTCGAGGCCCTGGGCCGCAAGGCGGCCACGTTCGTGGCGAATATTGCCGACCGCGATCAGGTTTACGCCGCAATTGACGAGGCGGAAAAGCAGCTGGGCGGCTTTGATATTATTGTTAACAACGCCGGTATTGCTCAGGTGCAGGCGCTGGCCGACGTGACCCCGGAAGAGGTCGATCGCATCATGCGCATCAACGTCCAGGGCACGCTGTGGGGAATTCAGGCGGCGGCGAAAAAATTTATCGACCGCCAGCAGAAAGGTAAAATCATCAACGCCTGCTCCATTGCCGGACACGATGGCTTCGCCCTGCTGGGGATCTATTCCGCAACCAAATTTGCCGTACGCGCGCTGACCCAGGCGGCGGCCAAAGAGTATGCCAGCCGCGGCATCACGGTCAACGCCTACTGTCCGGGGATTGTCGGTACCGGCATGTGGACCGAAATCGACAAACGTTTCTCCGAGATTACCGGCACGCCGGTGGGTGAAACCTACAAGAAATACGTGGAAGGCATCGCGCTGGGCCGTGCCGAAACGCCGGACGACGTGGCCAGCCTGGTCTCCTATCTGGCGGGCCCGGACTCTGACTACGTTACCGGTCAGGCGATCCTGATCGATGGCGGCATCGTCTACCGCTAAATCCTGAAGCCGGGCCGCTTTCACCCCGCGGTTCGGCTGGTATTGCCCTTCTTCCGCACGCCTTCTGCCGCTTAACTTCTGACTTAACTTCTCGCTTAACTTCACCCGCACGCCTGCCGGCTATGCATCATAGCGCTGGACTTAATTTTATATCGATCATAATATTTTACCCGATATAAAATTATCCTGTCGACATCGACATCAGCCCGACGGAGCAAATACGTGAATACCCCCCAGCATACCCAGGGGCTGCGTGAGCAAAAAAAGCGCCTTACGCGTCAGCAGCTCTCCAATACCGCCACCGAACTGTTTATTCAGCACGGTTTTGATAACGTCACCATTGCCGATATTGCCGCCGCGGCCGGCGTCTCGAAAATGACCGTGTTCAACTATTTCCCGCGTAAAGAGGAACTCTATTTCGATCGCATCGACGAAATCCACCAGCTGCTGCAGCAGGCCTTCGATCGGCATCCCGGGCTGGCGCCGGTCGCGGTGTTCTCCGCGCTGGTCCAGGAGCTGATGAGCCAGCAGCATCCGCTGGTCAGAATGGATCGGCGGGTGGCGGCGTTCTGGCAGGGCGTTCACGCCAGCCCGTCGCTGCAGGCCTACGCGCTTGAGCAGTTTGCCCTCCTGACCCAGGCGCTAGGCGCCGTGATCTCGTCGCGCCTTCAGCGGCCCGACCGGGACCCGCTGGCGCAGCTGATCGCCAGCATCGTGCTCAACGGCTGGCGCATTGCCTTTAGCGACGCGCTGCGCCTGCAGCAGGACCAGCCCGCAGACGCCGTTCGCGAGCATTTCCTCGCGCTTCTCGAACGTAGTTTTCATGCCGCCAGCGCCGCCGCGCAGGATACTCCCTATGCGTAGCGCCCCGCGTTGAGCCGACCATGAACAGAACCCTGAGCGTTATTTTTATCACTATCTGGCTCGACGCCGTCGGCATCGGGCTTATTTTCCCGCTGCTGCCGCAGCTGCTTAAAGAGGCGGTTCACACCGCCGATATCGCCCCTTACATCGGTATTCTGGCGGCGCTGTACGCCCTGATGCAGTTTATTTTCGCCCCCCTGCTCGGCGCGCTAAGCGATAATTTCGGCCGCCGCCCGATACTGCTCATTTCACTGGCCGGGGCGGCGCTCAACTATCTGGTGATGGCTTTCTCCAGCCATCTTTGGCCGCTGCTGCTCGGGCGGGCTATCGCCGGCCTCACCAGCGCCAACATTTCGGTGGCGATGGCATGGCTGACGGACGTGACGCCGGCGGAAAAGCGCGCCGGCCGCTTCGGGCTGTTCAACGCCACTTTCGGCGCGGGATTTATCATCGGCCCGGTGCTCGGCGGCGTGCTCGGCGATTACGCCCTGCGCCTGCCGTTCCTCGTCGCCGCGGTGCTGAACGGCGCTAACTTCCTGCTGGCGCTGCTGGCCCTGCAGGAGTCGCGCCGGCCGGCGAAGCGCAAAATGGCGCTCGCCGAACTCAATCCCCTCCGGCCTATGCGCTGGCTATTCTCGGCCAAAGGGCTGCTCGGCATCGCGCTGGTGTTCTTCTTCTTAAGCGCCACCGGGGAGGTCTACGGCACCTGCTGGACGCTGTGGGGGCAGGATATGTTTCACTGGAACGGGCTGTGGGTCGGCCTGTCGCTGGGCGCGTTCGGCGTGTGCCAGACGCTGGCGCAGGCGTTTTTGCCCGGCCCGGCAGCCCGCAGGCTCGGCGAGCGCGGGGCTATTCTCTGCGGCATCGCCAGCGCCAGCATAGCGCTGATTATCCTGTCGCTGGCCCGCCAGGGCTGGGTTGTCTTTGCGGTGATGCCGCTGATCGCCCTCGGGGGCATCGGCGCGCCCGCCCTGCAGGCGCTGGCAACCCGCCAGGTCAACGCCGATCGGCAGGGGCAGCTGCAGGGCGTACTGGCCTCCACCGTCAGCCTGGCGTCGATCGTCGCGCCGCTGGCCTTTTCGTCGCTCTATTTCGGACTCAGAACATGGTGGCCCGGGGCCATCTGGCTGTCGGTGGTGGTGCTGTACGCGTTTGCCGTGCCGCTCATTTACCGCTGCACGCGCCGGGAGCCGTAGCTCGCAGACGAAAAAAAGCCGGCGCATCAGGCGCCGGCTTGCAGGATCTCGCTTCTTTTACCGTCAGGCGTTCGCCGCCGGCTGCTGTGCGGTTTTGGTCTGGGTATTTTCCAGCATCCGGCGTACCGGAACAATCAGCACGCAGAGTACGGCGGCGCAGATCAGCAGCGCGATCGAGCAGCGGGCGAAGAGGTCCGGCAGCATATCCAGCTGGTCGGCCTTCACGTGCCCGCCAATCAGGCCGGCGGCCAGGTTACCCAGCGCGCTGGCGCAGAACCAGAGCCCCATCATCTGACCACGCATTCTTTCCGGAGCCAGCAGCGTCATGGTCGCCAGACCAATCGGGCTCAGGCACAGCTCGCCCAGCGTCAGCATCAGAATACTGCCGACCAGCCACAGCGGCGATACCCCTGCCCCGCCGTTGCTCAGCACGTTTTCAGCGGCCAGCATCATCAGACCGAAGCCGCCGGCGGCGCAGAGAATACCGATAACAAACTTGGTGATGCTGCTCAGACGGACGTTTTTACGCGCCATCGCCGGCCATGCCCAGCTGAATACCGGCGCCAGCAGAATGATAAACAGGGCGTTAATCGACTGGAACCATACCGCCGGAATTTCGAAGCTGCCGATGGTGCGGTTGGTGTAGTCGTTGGCGAACAGGTTAAACGACGTTGGCTTCTGCTCGAAGGCCGACCAGAAGAAGGCGGCTGAGACCAGCAGGATAAAGCACACCAGCAGGCGCGCGCGCTCTTTGCGGCTCAGGCCGGCAAAGGCGAACAGATAGATAAAGTACAGCGCGACCGACGCCGCAATGACGTACACCAGCGTACTGGCGACCGCCACGGGGTTAATCACGATAATGCCCTGAGCAATCAGGGTAATCACCGCCGCAACCCCAATCGCCAGCGCCAGCAGCCAGGCGCCGACGCCGTTTTTCTTCGCCACCGGACTATTCCAGGTGGAGTCCAGCCCCACTTCACCGTCATAGCGTTTCATGGCCGGAACGGCGAACAGGCGGAAGATAACCAGCGCTACCAGCATCCCGATACCGCCGATGCCAAAGCCCCAGTGCCAGCCGTGGGATTTGATCAGCCAGCCGGAGATCAGCGGGGCAATGAACGAGCCCATATTGATGCCCATATAGAACAGCGAGAATCCGCCGTCGCGGCGCGCGTCGCCCTTCTTATACAGCGTGCCGACCATCACCGAGATACAGGTCTTAAACAGGCCGGAACCGAGCACGATAAACATCAGCCCGATGAAGAACAGGGTGTCGCCCATCCAGGCAGAGAGGGCAATCGACAGATGGCCGAGCGCAATCAGAATCGAGCCATACCAGACGGCCTTCTGCTGACCCAGCCAGTTATCCGCCAGCCAGCCGCCCGGCAGCGCCGCAAGGTACATACTGCCGGCGAAGATACCGACGATCGCCGACGCGTTTTCGCGCGCCAGCCCCATTCCGCCGTCATAGACGGTGGCGGCCATAAACAGGATTAATAGCGGGCGAATGCCGTAAAAAGAGAATCGCTCCCACATTTCGGTAAAAAACAGCGACCCTAGCGGATAGGGATGACCAAAGAAGGTCCGACTTTCGTTTTTATTAACAGAGGAATGCATAACTTCTCCCAATAAGGTGCGCCGAAGCGCCTGTAAATCGCGGAAAGCGCGTTGACCATTTTTTCATTTGGCCAATCATTTACTTAAAATTTAATATTATTTAACCATTTGATAACCGGATAGTGGTTTTGTCTAGCCCCTTACCCAGACTTTTTAGATGAAAAGTCGACAAACGTCTACTTTTATAGATTTTAAGTTGGTCCAGGTGTGAATGCTGTTGACATTGCCATCTCGGGGATTTTTATAATTTTATTGTTTATAAACATAAAGTTAATGAATATCCATTCAGCAAAGATGGATAGCCAGCGGCGGCGGAATAACGTGATTAAAAGTAGGGTAAATACGCGGTTGGCAGAGTCTGTGTCGGGAAAGGCTGATAAATACGGCTATTGATTTGGCGCCGGTCGTCGGGCGCCAGCGGCCCCCCGCCGCTAAGCAGGGGGCCAGACGCCTATGCGGCGTCCTGTAAAATAAACATCCCGTACGGATGAATCTGCAGGAAGTAGCTATCCCCGACGTCAGGCTGCAGGCGGGTGGCGTTGATTTGCAGCAAAATCTGCTGGCCGTGCCACTCAACGATCGCCTCATACTGCGGCCCCATATAGGCCACGTGCCGGATGACGCAGCGCTGGCTCTCGCTCCCCTGCTGGCTGAGGGTAATCGCCTCCGGGCGGACGCCAACGGTGCCGCTTCCGCTGGCGGTAAAATGCGGCGGACGCGGCAGACGGTAGCCGTGGATCTCCACGCAATCGGCGCTGAAGCTGGCCGGGAACAGGTTCGCGTCGCCCATAAAGCTGGCCATAAAGCGCGAAGCGGGCTGACGGTACAGCGCCTGCGGCGAGCCAATCTGCATGATGCTGCCTTTGTTCATCACCAGCACCGTATCGGAGACCGCAAAGGCCTCGCTCTGATCGTGAGTGACGTACAGCGAAGTAATATTGAACTGCCTTTGCAGCTCGCGGATCTTATCCCGCATGCTGCGGCGCAGGTTGGCGTCAAGGTTGCTCAGCGGCTCGTCGAACAGCAGCACCTTCGGCTTGAGGATCAGCGCCCGGGCCAGCGCCACGCGCTGCTGCTGCCCGCCGGAGATCTGATCGACAAAGCGATCCTCATAGCCCTCCAGGTCGACCATCGCCAGCGCCTCCTTCACCCGCGCTTTTGTCTCGCTGCGCGATACGCCGAGCATCTTCAGGCCGTAGCCGACGTTTTCCCCCAGCGACATATGAGGGAACAGCGCGTAGGACTGGAACACCATGCAGATATCGCGCTGCTGGATGGAGCGGTGGGTAACGTCTTCGCCATCGATAAAAATCTGCCCGCTGGTGGGCTTTTCCAGCCCGGCCACCAGCCGCAGCACCGTGGTTTTCCCGCAGCCGGACGGGCCGAGCAGCGTCACCATCTGCCCCTGCGGAATGGCAAGATTAATGGTTTCGATAACGGTGTTATCGCCAAAGCGCTTGCCGACGTTGCGCAGCTCAACGAAATGTTTTTGAGTCATAGAATTACGCCTGATTTTTGGCTTTTGAGCGGGAGATTCGCGCCTCGCCGATCAGCCAGTCAAAGAGGAAAATAATCGCCAGCATCACGACTATCAGAATGGAGCCGTAGGCGATCGCCACGCCATATTCGCCGTCTTCTACCCGGTTGAGAATGTAGGCCGTTGCCACCCGGGTATCCGGCGTGACGAGGAAAACAATCGCGCTGACGGTGGTAATGGCGCGGACGAAGCTGTAGATCAGCGCCGACAAAATGGCCGGCCGCAGCAGCGGCAGCAGGATATGGGTAATGGTGCGTAGGCTCCCGGCGCGCAGGCTGAGCGAGGCCTCATCCAGCGATTTATCGATCTGGCCCAGGCCGGCAATGCCCGCCCGAATGCCGACCGGCACGTTGCGCATCACCATCGACATAATCACAATCGCCGCCGTACCGGTGAGATAAACCGGCGCGCTGTTGAAGGCCAGGATGTACGACACCCCCGCCACGGTGCCGGGAACCGCGAAGCACAGCATGGTGGTAAATTCGATGGTCTTTTTGCCCTTGAACTGCTGGCGCACGACGACCCAGGCGATCAGCAGGCCAAAACCTGCGGTGATGGGCGCCGCAATCCCGGCGTACAGCAGGGTATCAAGCAGCGAAGGCCACGCGCCGTCGCTCATCCCCTGGCCAAACAGCTTAATAAAGTTATCCAGCGTCAGGGTATAGTCCACGCCCCAGTTGACGGTGAAGCTGCCGTAGAAAATGCTGCCGTAGAGCAGGGCGTTGAAGGCAATCCAGATCGCCAGCAGGGCCACCACGCCCCGCACCAGCATCGCCGGCAGCGGCTGCACGTCGCCGCGGTAGGACTTGCCGGAAACGGTCACGTAGGAGCGCTTGCCAATCCACATATACTGCACGCAGAACACCAGCAGCGAGAACAGCAGCAGGAATGCGCCGAGGGTGCTGGCGGCCTGATAATCCAGCTGCGAGCCGGTAATGTAGAAGTAGATCTGCGTCGCCAGCACGTCGAAGTTGCCGCCCAGCACCAGCGGGTTGCTGAAGTCGGCCAGCGACTGCACGATAACAATCAGGAAGGCGTTCGCCAGCGCCGGCTTGAGCAGCGGGACGAATACGCCGTTAAAGGTTTGCCAGCGGCTGGCGCGCAGGGTATACGACGCCTCCTCCAGCGAGGGATGGATGGTCTTGATGGCGCCGTCGAGGATCATAAACGCCATCGGGGTAAAGGCCAGCACCTGCGCCAGCCAGATGCCGGTAAAACCGTACAGCCAGTTGGTGTTGGTCAGCCCAAACCACGTCACCATAAATTCGGTCACGTAGCCGGAGCGCCCCATCATCAGCGTAACGCCAAGCCCCACCACGAACGGCGGCGTGACGATCGGCAGAATCGAGAAGATGCGCCCGATGATGGCGCTGCGCTTCGCGATGCGGGTGGTGTAAATCGCCAGCACCAGGCCGAAGAAGGTGCAGCCGATCCCGACGGCAATCGACAGCAGGATCGAGTTGATAATGACCTGCACGATATGCGCCTGGGAGAGGACGCTGAGGAACGCCAGCGGCGCGAACTCCCCGGCCGCATTGGTGAACATCGGGATAAAAATGGCGATGCTCGGCCAGACGATAAAAATGCCGATCAGCGCGATGATGGTAATCAGCGAGCCAATCACAAAGCGGTCGCCGCCCAGCCATTCGAGGCGCGTCAGCGCCAGGGTCATGATCGCGCCCAGCGCCACGAACAGCACGATGGCGGCGTAGCCTAAACCCCGGCCCTCTACGCTGGCGCTGATGACGATAAAGGCCATGCACAGCAGCGCCCAGCCGGCGTCAAAATAGTGGCGGACCCGCTGCTCGCGGCGCGCTTCGCTCAGCGGGCGGACCAGCAGCAGGCTCGGGAGCAGATACCATAGCCAGCTAACGTTGACCTGTGACCAGCCGTAGGCGGCGAGGATCTCATCGCGCGTCGACTCCAGCAGGCCGTAATCCAGGCTCCAGCCCGGCAGCAGGGCAAACGCCAGCCAGCCGAGTAAAACCCACAGGAATACCGCATCCCGTTTTTTCGCGGGATGAAGAGCTAATGTGTGTGACATAAGTTTTCCGGGTGTTGTTGGCCCGACGCGGACGCCGGGCGATAACCACTTGTCGCGGGCTTATTGACCCATCTTCACGTCGGCGACCCATTTGTTAATGAGCGCTTTGCGGACTTCCGTTGAGCCGTACTTATCCATGTCATAGCTGATAAGCTTGAGGTCATCGAGCTTCAGCGAGTTTGGCGAGGTTTCCGCCGTGGTGTTGGTGAGGATTTGATAGGATTTGCCCTTCTTCCACGCCAGCTCCTGGGCATCCTTCGACAGCACCCAGTCAACGAACAGCTTCGCGTTCTCCGCGTTGCGCGCGCCCTTCAGAATGCTGACGCCGCCAATCTCGTAGCCGGTTCCCTCGCACGGGGAGATCAGCTCCAGCGGCGCGCCCTGCTCTTTTTCCAGCGAGTAGTCGTGAAGGAAGCCGATGCCGATCGCCGTTTCGCCGCGCGCGGCGTTACGCGCCGGGGCGATGCCGGATTTGGTGTACTGGGAAACGTTGGCGTTGAGCTGTTTCAGATAATCAAACGCCTGGTCTTCACCCCACAGCTGAACGAAGGTCGCCAGCGCGGTGTAGGCGGTGCCTGAACTCTGCGGATCGGCAATCTGGATCTCGCCTTTGTATTCCGCTTTGGTCAGATCTTTCCAGCATTTTGGCACCGGCAGATTCTTCTCTTTCAGCCGCTGCGTGTTGACGCCGAAGCCGAGGATCCCGACGTAAACCGCCGAGGAGAGGTTGCCTTTCACCTTCGCCGGATCGCGGAATTTCTCCATGATCTGCGCCAGATTTGGCGACGGGTAGGCCTGCAGGAGCCCCATTTCACCGGCCTGCGACTGCGGGTCCAGCGTTCCGCCGTACCAGACGTCGGCCTGCGGGTTTTTCTTCTCCGCATCCACCTTCGCCAGGGTACTGCCGGAGCCGTTGCGGATAAATGAGGTTTTAACATCGTACTTTTCGCCGAACGCTTTGGTTTCGACTTCGCACATTTCGTTGGTGGCGCTGCAGTAGACCACCAGGCGGCCTTTAGCCTGCGCCGCGCCGGTAAGGGCGGCGAGCGCGAGCCCGGAAGCCATGAGGGTAGAGAGAAGCGTTATTTTCATTATTCAGCCCTTCAGGATGTTGTGTGATTGCGAGAAACGGTGACGCCCGCCATCAGCAGGGGCATCAGTAATAAACCCATCAATACGGCGGCCAGCGAGAGCAAGCTGAACATCCCCGACCAGCCGTAGCGTTCGATAACCTGCGACAGCGGCCACCCGGCCAGCGCGGCCCCCAGATAGGCAAACACGCCGAGAAAACCGCTGATCGACCCCGCCGCCTGCTTGTGCCCGCACTCAACGGCGGCAAGACCAATGAGCATCTGCGGACCAAAGACAAAAAAACCGACGCTAAAAAAGCACATCGCCAGCAGCGCGTAGTGGTGCACCGGCGCCAGCCACAGCGCGGCGACCGAGACCATTAACCCCAGCGTGAACAGCAGGAGCATCGGCGCGCGCTGGCCGCTGAACAGCAAATCAGAACCCCAGCCGGCAAACAGCGCCCCGAGCAGGCCGCCGGCCTCGAACAGCATGACCGTGGCGTTGGCGCTCAGCAGGTTGACGCCGTGGCTCTCCGCCAGCCAGATGTTGCCCCAGTCGTTGAGCGCGATGCGGATCAGATACACCAGCACGTATGAGGCGCCCAGCAGCCAGATCATCGGGTTCTGCAGCATGGTGGTGCGCAGCATCTGCCACAGCCCCATCGGCGGGCTCTGCAGCTCCTGGCGCAGCTCCAGCGGATCGTTGCGCCACTCGCCAACCGTCGGCAGCCCCTCCTCCTGCGGCGTACCCCGCAGCTGCGTGGTCAGCCAGATGCCGAGCACGATGCTGATGAGACCCGGCGCCAGCATCGCCGCCCGCCAGCCCCAAAAGTGGGCGGCAAAGGCGCAAATCAGCGGCACGATCGCCCCGCCGATATTGATGGAGGTGTTCCAGCATCCCCACCAAAAGCCGCGTTCGTTGCGCGAATACCAGTGGGTTAACAGCCGGGCGCAGGGCGGCCATCCCCATCCCTGGAAAAAACCGTTTAGCGTCCAGATAAACAGCAGCACCGGCAGGGAGTGGCTAAACACGAACAGCACGTTCAGGACTCCGGTCGCCAGCAGGCCAATCCCCATAAACGCCCGCTGCCCGTGGCCGTCATGCCACAATCCGGCGGCAAATTTCGACAGGCCGTAGCTCAGATAAAACAGCGAGCCGATCAGCCCGATGTCGCTTTTACTCAGCCCCATGTCCAGCTGCAAAACCGGCAGCACGTAGTTGATGCTTTTACGCGTCAGGTAGAACGCGGCGTAGCCAATCACCATGCACAGCAGCAGCCTCGGGCGCTGGGTTCGGTAGCGTTGAGCGATCTGTTCAGCAGACAGTGAGGGCATGGCATTCTCCATTTAGGCTGACGATATAAAAGCGCGGGGCAAAATGGATGAGAGAAAGTCCGGTGCGGCTAAGACTTTTTCCTGGTTAGCGAAGTGTTTGTGACGAAAATGTGGGCAGGTTAACAATTACGCGCGTGCCGCCGCGTGATTCCAGGGTCAGCTCCCCGCCGAGGGCGTGGACGCGCTCGCGAATGCCCTGCATGCCAAAGCCCGGCGTATTCTGCGGTCCGAGGCCGCTGCCGTTGTCCCGCACCTCGAGGTACAGGCCGTCGCCCTGCTGGCAAAGCAGGATCGCCACCTCGCTGGCGCCGGCGTGCTTGCTGACGTTATTGAGCAGCTCCTGCAGCAGGCGATAGAGGGTAAAGACCAGGGTTTCGTTGGCCGGCGGGGCCGCCAGCCGGTAGTCAAAGCGGCAGTTAATCCCGCGCTCGGCAAAGGCGAACTCCTTCACCAGATGGTGCAGCGCCTCCTTGAGCGACAGTTCGTCCAGCGCCGGGGGGCGCAGCTGGCGCAGCAGCTGGCGGGTGGAGTGGTGAATGCGCTGGGCCAGCTCGCCGATCTGTCCGGCGGCTTCAATCGCCAGGGCGGTGCCGCCGGCCCGCTTCACCAGCTGCGACTGGATCTGAATGGCGGTGATGTTCTGCCCGATTTCATCATGCAGCTCGCGGGCGAGATGCTTGCGGGTGTCCTCCTCCGTGTGGATCAGCTTCTCCGTCAGCTCGCGCCGCGTCTGCAGCTCCTGCTCCAGCCGGCGGCGATAGCGATCGAGATTGAGCGCCAGATGCTGCTGGCGGCTAATGGCGATGCCAAGGCCGATCCCCAGCAGCGACTGGGTGGCGAGGAAAATTTCAAGCTCCAGCAGGTCCGTAAATCCGCCGCCCACCTGGCGCGCGATGGCGATCATCATGCTGCCGAGCAGACCGGACAGCACGCCGCCCTGCCAGCCAAACTTCCACGCCATCACCACGTTAGGCAAAAACACCACGATCAGCAGCAGCCGCTCCAGCGCCGGGGAGAGCACCATCTGGGTGCCGATGCCGATGATAAAAAACAGGCTACACCAGATAATCAGCGAGGCGCGCAGCGGCGGGTTGCTGGTATCCAGCCCCAGCAGCTGATAGCGATGCTGCTGGCGCAAAAACTCGAACATCAGATAGACAAACGGCGCCAGCAGCACGCCGCCGGTAAACGAGGCCAGCCCGAGCAGCGTCGCGGGGCTCTGCAAAAAGGCGATCAGGGCCAAGGTCTGGAGCAGCGCGTTGGCGCTGACCGCCGCAATCAGCAGCGACAGCCGCTGCCAGTAGAGCGGAAAACGGTACCAGAAACGCTGCGCCATATACGCCGACAGCATGCCCACCAGCGGGACGATCGCAATCGTGTAGCCGGTCAGCAGCTGCTCGCTTCGCAGCCAGACGATCGCCGCCAGCGGCGGCAGGACAACCGCCGGCCAAAAGCGGCGCGGTAGCAGGATCAGCAGCGCCAGATAGACGCCCTGCGGCAGGAACAGCACCGCCTGCTGGCCGTTGTGGGTCAAATAAAAGCTGAGCGTCCACAGCATCAGCCAGCCGCTTCCCCAGGCCAGGGTGATAAACAGCGTCAGGATCAGATGACGGGACGCGCGTGTCATCAATGGCCCGTCAGCAGCTGATTATCGAGAGCGAAATGCACCAGCTCAATGGTGCTGCCGCACTGCAGCTTACCCAGCACGTTAGCCCGGTGCACGTGGACGGTTTTATGGCTCAGCGCCAGGCTGAAGGCGATCGCCTTAACGCTCTCCCCTTTCACCAGCAGCTCGAATATCTCCCGCTCGCGCGGGGTCAGGACGTCGAGCGCTTTTGGCGATGATTCGCCGCCGCGCAGCGCTTTGAGCGCATCAACGCACAGATAGTGGCCGCCCATCCCCACCGAACGTACCGCCTGCACCAGCTCCTCCGGGCCGCAGCGTTTGGTAAGATAACCGCTCGCCCCGGCATCGATGGCGCTCTGCACAAAAGCCGGGGTGTCATAGATGCTGAGAATAATGGCGCGAAATCCGGGGTGCTGCTGGCGCAGGCGTTTGAGCAGGCTCAGGCCGTTCTCGTCCGGCATGGCGACGTCGAGCACCGCAACGTCAATTTCGCTGCGCATCAGCGCGGTCCACGCCTCGGCGGCGCTGCTGTACTGTCCCGCCACGATAAGATCGTCTTCCAGATTTAATAGCTGGGCAAAACCGGATCGAACGACCACATGGTCATCCACCAGGGCGACTTTGATCATGATGAAATACTCTTGCCGGAAGGTCGTTTTATGATGCCTGTTACCGCGGCGCAGGCAATGCCGCAGCCGCCGTTATGTAATGCATGTAACAAAATTGCAATAAACCGCTCCCTACAGAAGATCGCCCGATAGAAAAATTTTCCGAATAGATGTTCCCCCTGCCGCGTTTACCCATCACCAACACCGCTGATGGAGTCCCTTGTTATGACAGAACTATCCCCCACCGCGCAGCGCCAGCGCTATGACGGCTTGACGCTGACGCTGCACTGGCTGACCGCCGCCTGCGTCATCTTTCTCTTTTCCAGCGCCCACATCTGGGCGTGGCTGGAACGCGGCACGCCGTTGAGAAAAGAGCTGCAGGCCCTGCATATCTCATGCGGCATCGTGCTGGCGCTGACGATCGTCGTGCGCCTGCTGTGGCGTATTATCAGCCAGCGCTCCCCGCGCTACGCCCTGCCGCCGACCCGGGATTCGCGCCCGATAAAGCTTGCCGCGCACGCCGTCCACGGGATGCTGTACCTGTTGCTGTTCGCCCAGGCCGCGCTGGGCTTTCTGTTTCGCTGGGCTCAACAGGAACCGTTCCGCTTTTTTGGCGGGCTCGATCTCTCCGGCTGGGTGAACATCGATCCCGCGCTCAGGCATAGCCTGGGGGAGTGGCACAACAACGTGGCGTGGGCGCTCATTATTCTCGCCTGCGCCCACGCGCTGGCGGCGCTGGCCCACCACTACCTGTTTCGCGATAACGTGCTGTCCCGCATGCTGCCCGGTCGCACCGGCCGTTAATCCCTGCCCTCCCGCGCGAATAGCGCGCGGGGGAGTTTAGGCCCGATGCCGGACTTTAGCCTCGATGGCGATATCAATGGTGACGGTATCCCCCACCAGCGCCGCCATGCTGGCCATATTAAAAGCCGCACGTGAGATGGCGGTCGTGGCATGCAGCGATAGCCCCTCCCGGCCGGCAGGCGTGCCCGTCGGCTCCTGGAGGGTCGCCTCGAGAATGACCGGGCGCAGAATATTTTTTACGCCGAGGTAGCCAAAGACCCGAAAGTGGCCGCCTCCCAGCGCCACCACCCGGCTGCTGGTAAACCGGATCGCCGGGTAGCGATCGGCGTCGAAAAAAAGGCTGCTTTTCATTTGCCAGGTCAGCAGGCTATTGGAGGCCGCGAGGGTGGCGACAGGGATGTTGACGCTCAGACGATCGTCCATGTCATTGTCCATATCCAGCGTCAGCTCCCCCGTTACGCCGGCAAGATGCGCCTGCGAGGTGCCGCCGAAAGCGTGCCATGAAAGCCCGATAGCGGTGTCGGGAGTGCTGATGCCGTAGCTAACCGGCATCGCGTACAGCGGCGCCGGGCCGAGCAAGAGCCCGAAGGCCATAGCGGAAACAGTGCGCGTCATAGTGGGTTATCCTCAGTGTCGATAGCCGGTAAACGCGCCTGGACCCGTTTTTATTCATTTCTATTTTTGCCGGCGGATCGGCAATGAGCCGGTTTACCGGCGACGCGCGTAGCGGTTGAGCGAATGAGTTGTTGATGGTAAACAGGGGAACGCCCACTATCGAGATCAATACATGTCAGCAGCATACGCCTTTGTGGAAACCGTTCCCCCGGCAGACGATTTTTGCCGCCTGCGCGTCATCTCCGGTTTAACGCCCCGCCCTCTTGAGGCGGCTAAACGCGCGCTGCCCCGCAGCTGCCACGGCGTATACGTGGAGTATTCCGGGCTGATTGTCGGCATGGGACGCATCGTTGGCGACGGCGTGCTTAACTTCGAGATCGTCGATGTTGCCGTCGATCCGGCGCATCAGGGAAAGGGGCTGGGGCGAAAAATCATGGAGCATCTGATGGCCTGGCTTGAGCTGCATGCGCCGGCGGGCGCCTACGTCAGCCTGGTCGCCGACGTTCCCGAGCTGTATAAAAAATTTGGCTTTCAGCTGGTGCGCCCGGAGAGCGAAGGCATGGCGCTGGTGTGGGGATCGCACAGGGGTTGAAGGTATGCATCGATTTCCTGATGGACTATTTTCAGCAAGCTCCTCCCGTTGGCGAAGCGCTGTGGAGGAAAATCACCGCTGAGGATGGGGAGAACCGGCTGGTTTAACCAGGGGCAGGCAGGCGCGCTATCGGGGCCGGTAAGCGGCCCTTACCTCCCCGGGTTGCAGCCTGGAGCCGTTACCTTCGTCGGCAAGTCCCCCTCCTCCACCCGGGTTAGCTAAATGGATGCGCTGCCTGCAATTACCCTGTGACAAGGGGCGATAAACTATTTACGGTTTATTATTTCCGCCGGGATAGCTTCGCCGTGGTATTTTTCGTAAATGGCATTTAGTTTTCCATTTTTCAGATTGGTGACAATCCATTCATTTAATTTTTCTTTCAACTCTGGCTCACCTTTTTTAACTCCGATAGCTAAATCAAATACCGTTAGGGTTAATTTGGGCTCAAAGCTTAATTTAGGATTCTGTTTTTTAATCTGGTTAACCAGCGTGGCGGAAGTGGCGACCGCATATGCCTGACCGCTAACGGTGGCGGTGACTAAGGTTGCATCATCATCATAGCGTTGAATGCTATAGCCCTTTTTCATCGCATCCTGACTCAGCATTGAGTCCTGAGTGGTGCCGCGCGTAACGGTAATTGCATGCCCTTTTAAATCGGCCCAGTCACTGACTTTGGTGGCGGCAGGTGCGGCAATAACAGAGCGCAAGCCTGCATAAGCACGGGTAAAATCAATCACCTGCGCACGCTGTGGCGTGACGGACAGGGTTGAAATGACGATATCTGCCTTACCCGTTTGCAGGTTCGGAATACGCGTCGGTCCGGTTGTTTCAATAAACTTCAGCTTTAAGCCCCAATCCTTCGCCAGCAGTTCAGCGGTTTCGACATCGGAGCCGACCGGCTTCATCGAGGCGTCCAGCATGCCTGAAGGCGGCAGTGACATATCGGTGGCGACACGCAGCTCACCGCGTTGTTGAATGTCTTCCAGCGCGTTTGCCGAGGCCGGCTGGGCGATAAGTGCTGTTACCATGCTGGCGAGTAGGGCAATCGATTTTGCGTATTTCATTATTATTCTCCTGATGAGGATGGGTACAGGGTATCGGGTGAATTACAGATCGTTGGCAATAAACTCCTTTAAGGCCTCGGTTTCCGGCGCTTGCAAAATGGCGGCACTCCCGCTTTCATGCACTTTTCCCTGATGCATGAAGATCACTTTATCGGCGACTTTGCGTGCAAAATTCATTTCATGCGTCACCATGATCATCGTCATGCCGCTCCCAGCCAGCCGCTCAATAACGCGCAGCACTTCGCCGGTTAATTTAGGATCCAGCGCCGAAGTGACCTCATCAAAAAGCATCACTTTTGGTTTCATCGCCAGAGAGCGGGCGATAGCGGCACGCTGCTGCTGCCCACCGGAGAGTTGCTCAGGATAGCTGTCCACTTTATCCGCGAGCCCGACCTGTTCCAGAACGGAGAGCGCTAGCCTTCTGGCTTCTGCTTTCGGCATTTTTTTCACCGCGACCGGACCAAGCGTAACGTTCTGCTCAATGGTGAGATGGGGAAACAGGTTGTAGCTCTGAAATACAATACCAACGTCCTGGCGTAACTTACGCAAATCGACTTTGGGATCCTCCACTTTATAGCCACACACTTCGATACTGCCGCCATTGATGGTTTCTAACCGATCGATACAGCGGAGCGCAGTGCTTTTGCCCGAGCCGCTGGCACCAATCAGCGCCACGACCTGGCCCTGATTCACTGAAAACGAGACATCTTTCAGCACTGAATTATGACCAAAACTCTTCTGTACGTTGCTTAAGGTAATGATTGACATAACTTTATCCTTATCCTCGATTAACGCGCGCCGCAATGGCCTGCAGGCGCTTAGCCTGTTTCTGTGGTGCTCCGCGTTCCAGCCTGCGGCTTAATGCTGAAACCGGAAAACACAGGCAGAAGTAAATGACGGCAACGATCAGATAGATAATAAAGGGCTGGAAAATCGAGTTGTTGATGAGCTGGCCAGCACGCGCCAGCTCGACAAAACCCACCACCGACGCCAGCGAGGTGTTTTTGATTATCTGTACCGAGAATCCAACGGTAGGTGGCGTTGCCAGCTTGATTGCTTGCGGCATAATCACTTTGAACATGCGCTGAGTGCGCGACAGTGCCAGACATTCGGCCGCCTCCCACTGTGCGCGTGGAACCGCTTGTATGCAGCCGCGCCAGATCTCACCGAGATAGGCGCTGGCATAAATGGTAAGAGAGATACCTGCTGCCAGCAGAGGAGCTATCGAATAACCGAGTTGAGGTAAGCCGAAGTAGACCATAAACATGATGATCAGTAGCGGCGTACCCTGAATTAGCTGCACCCATGCGCTGACCAGAAGACGCAGCGGCTTCAATGGCGCAATGCGTCCCAGCGCAATGAGGAACCCCACCAGACCGCCACCGCCACCGCCAAAGGCCATTAGTGACAAAATCACCGTCCACAGCGTGCCATCAAGCAGAAACTGTAGATGGGCAAAGTTAAGAGGAATATTCATCTACGACTCTCCTTAAATCGACGTGCCAAGACGGCGGCGGCGAGGGAAAATCACCTGACCAAATAGCCAGAATATCACTCGCATCAACAGCGACAGCGCGATGTAAATACAGGCCACGATGAAGAACGTTTCAAAGGGGCGATAGGTTTCTGACTGGATAAAATTGGCCGTTGCCGTGAGCTCTTCCGCTGAAATTTGCGATGTCACCGATGATGCCAGCATCAGCAAAATAAACTGGCTGGTTAGCGAGGGGTAAACGCGCTCAATCGCCGGGCGCAGCGCCACATGCCAGTATTGCTGCCAGCGATTCAGCCCCAGCGTTTCGGCGGCTTCCCACTGGCCTTTGTGAATCGACTCGAAGCCGGCGCGCATAATCTCTGCCGTATACGCCCCGACATTGATGGTGAGTGCAATGACTGAAACCGTGAAAGCGCTGAATGAGAAGCCCAGACTGGAGAGACCAAAATAGACCAGGAAGATCTGCACCAGAAAAGGCGTATTGCGAATCGACTCGACATAAACGCCCGTCAGGCGCGCCAACCAAACCGAATCAGAACGACGCGCCGCTGCGCAAAGCGTGCCGATCAGAAAACCGGTTAACGTCGTCACCAAAGCCAGTTTGGCGGTGAGTAGCGCGCCACTCCACAGAAGCTGCCACTGCGCGAGAATTGCTGTGAAATCGAGCATCATAAGGTCAACCCCGGTTATTTTGTTACGCTGTTTTGCTGGCCGGTCAGGCGGTCGTAAACTTTAAAGAGCGCCTGATTGCCGTTGGCACCTTCGCCATAGGCCTGCGCGTTTTGATACTGTGAAGCGACCAGCGCGGTAGCGGGCAGTGGGACCGGATGCTTCTGAGCGGCCTCCAGCACAAGACGCAGATCCTTCATCATCAGATCGATGCGAAATCCTGCGGAGACATCACCGTCAATCATGGCGCTCCCCAGCTTATCGAGCATCCAGGAGGCTGCCGAACCGCCCATCAGCACCTCGCGCATCTGAGGAAGATTGATATCCCAGGCGCGCGCCAGCGCTAACGCTTCACAAATCGCCTGAATATTGATGCCACAAATCAGCTGGTTACATAGCTTTACCGTCTGCCCCGCGCCGGATGCGCCAACGTGATTGAGCGTGGTGCCCATCGCGCGCAAATAAGGAGTAGCCTGAGCAAAGCCCTCGGCGCTGCCGCCCACCATGATCGTCAGATTGCCGTTTTTTGCGCCGACCGGGCCACCGGAAACCGGAGCATCCAGCATCGTGACGCCAATTGTTGCCAGAGATTCGCTTAGCTGGCGCGTCGCGGCGGGTGCGATAGTGCTCATATCAACAAACAGTTTCCCGCGCGGCGGGTTGCTCAGCAGTCCGCCGGCACCGCGCACTATCTCTTCAACCTGCGGGGTGTCGGGCAGCATGGAGATGACGATATCGGCATCGCTGATAGCGCTGGAAAGATCGCTGACCACGTCCACGCCATACTGGCGGAGCGCATCACCTGCTGTTGTGACGACATCAAACGCGCGAACGGTAAAACCTGCCTGTGCCAGATTACGCGCCATCTCGCGGCCCATGACGCCAAGTCCAATAAACCCGACAATGCCGGAAGTGCTGTTACTCATCGTTATGCTCCAGGTTGATGGTTAGTTAAGTTGTTCCAGTTGAGCGAGCTTCGCGACGCGACGAACAAAGTCGTCGTCATGCACAAACTTCGCTTCGAGGAAAGCCATAATCAGATCGCGAGCGAGCCACGGCCCGACAATTTGCGCCCCCATACACATGACGTTGACATCGTCATGCTCCACCGACTGGTGCGCGGAGTGCACGTCGTGGCAGACCGCCGCGCGGATACCTTTTACTTTGTTAGCGGCGATAACCGCCCCGACGCCGGTGCCACATACCAGAATGCCGCGCCGATCTGCGCTGCTGCGCACCTTGCTGCATAACGCTAAGGCGATATCCGGAAAATCAACCGGTTCGGGGTCGTGGCTGCCGACATCGTCAATCTGATATCCGGCCTGATGTAGCCACTGTTTAAGCTCCTGCTTGAGGTGAAATCCTGCGTGGTCACTGCCAATAACAATCTGCATCTGCTGTTTTCCTTTTACGGAGTAGTGAAGGTCGATGAACTGCTGCTGGCCTTGAGGATGGTGGCGCGGCGGCGAAAATCTGAGCCAATCTCGAAGTGGCGGCCAAGTAACTCATCGGCTTTATTCTCATCACGTTCGACGATGGCGGAAAAAATGGCGCGATGATGGTTAATGAGGAACTCCTCAATCCCCTCGACCTGAATGATCTGCTCGCGGCGGTCAAGGTGTGAACGACGCATCAACATGCTGATGGACTGGTAAATATTGATAAGCGTGGGCGAACCGGATGCGGTGACGATGCTTTCATGAAACCTGAAATCCGCTAAGGCACCGAGTTCGGGGGTGCGAATGGTCTCAATGATTTCACCGAGACAGGCGGCCAGGCGATCGTAGTCACTTTGCGTTGCGCGGCGACAGGCTAAGCGAACGGCCTGACGCTCAATCGCGATTCGTGCCTGCATGACGTCATCTACCACGTTGGGCTGGTGGGCAAGTACAAAAGTAAAGAATTCACCGAGAATGGAGACATCAGGTTTGGTTATCACGGTACCAACGCCGTGGCGGATCTCCACCGCCCCGACCATGGCGAGCGCCCGCAGCGCCTCGCGCAGTACCGGCCGACTGACGCCTAACTTTGCCGAAAGCTCGCGCTCCGGCAGAAGGCTGTCTCCGGCTTTCAGTTCGCCGTTGAGTAGCTGATCCCGCAAAAATTTTACAACTCGGTCGTAGCCGCTGCCGGCTTCTGTCTTTTCGCGCCTGATTTCCATGTGATCTCACCAGTGGTCTGTAGTGGTAATACCAATGGTAGATGTGTTAGTGAAATATTAACGTGATGTTGATCGTTAATTGATCAGTTGTTTTTGTGATGTAAGCAACAATGAGTGGAGAAAGCTGGACGGAACAAGAAAATGCTTAGCCGCTGGCTGACAAAAGGTTGTGGTGAACTGAGCAACGGCGGGCAGATGGGAAATGGACAGGTAGCGGAGAGGCTGCTGGTAGCGCGCGTTAGGATTTAGCTGAACCGGGAAAAGGGCCCGCACAAAAAATGATAGCGGAGCCGTCGCCCGGACCTATCGGGGATGATGAGAGATATTTGCGAACGGAGATCGGCCTGATTTTCCCCAGGCGGCGATGTCCTCGAATAGCCGAGGGTGCCTGTACATTACTCTGCATTGAGCTGTCTCATCTCATTATCCCGCCAGCGTTCCCAACGGTTCCTGAGCTCACTCCTGCTGGTGCCAATATCTTCATGCAATATCGTCACCTGGCGTATGCGCTCAGCCCGGAAGTGACGAAAGCCGCCGCGTAGCTCACACCAGCTAATGAGGAGACAGCAGTTCTGGTCATAGCCCAACACCACCGGCCAAACGGTTCTTTGAGTGATGTCACCGGACCTGGAGCAGTAATCCAGCAACAGCTTTTTGCCTTCCCGAATGGCGATGCGTATTTTTCGCGTATCGGGTTTGAAGCTGCCTGACTCATCCGGTTTTATCCCTACCGCCGAATAAGATAAATAACCGAGCAGCCGTGCGGGGACTGCCGAGGCGATTTTTGCCAGCACATCGCTGGCGTTATTCGCCAGAGTCGCATCCGGTAAGCGCCGCACCAGCTCTGCGCCAAGAAAGATGGCTTCCAGCTCCTCGGCCGTAAACATCAAAGGCGGCATGTCGTAATCTGCACTTAAAACATAGCCACAACCCGCCTCCCCCTCTACCGGAACCCTTTGCCCTGCGAGATCCGCAATATCCCGGTAAATGGTTCGCTTTGATACTTCAAGCTCTTCGGCCAATTTCGCCGCGGTGACCGGAAGCGTCGAACGCCTGAGTATCTGGAGAATCTGAAACAGCCTGTCTGCACGTCGCATTTTTTCATCCTGTTGCCACCATGTAGTGGTCAACTAAAACTGGCCACCGCTTTAGAGTTTTTCCAGTATCGATTTTCCGATTCGTTTGGGGGTAACCCACCGTTATAGTCATGCGGCCTTAGCGAGCTGTAATACCCGACGATATAGTCTGTGATCGCATGAGCAGCTTCGCTAAAGTTTATATAACCTGCCACTGGCACCCACTCGTTTTTAAGACTTCTGAAGAAGCGCTCCATCGGGCTGTTGTCCCAACAGTTTCCACGTCGACTCATACTCTGCCTGATCCGGCAACGCCACAGTAACTGCCGGAACTGCCTGCTTGTATAGTGGCTGCCCTGGTCACTGTGGAACATCACTCCGGCTGGTTTACCGCGAGCTTCCCACGCCATTTGCAGCGCTTTGATAGTCAGATTGCTGTCCGGTGAGAATGACATTGCCCAGCCCACAGGTTTCCTTGCGAACAGATCGAGAACAACAGCAAGGTAAGCCCAACGCTTGCCTGTCCAGATGTACGTCACATCGCCGCACCACACCTGGTTAGGTTCTGTCACTGCGAACTGTCGCTCAAGGCGATTCGGGATAGCGATGTGTTCATGACCACCACGTTTATACCGGTGGGTAGGCTGCTGACAACTCACCAGCCCCAGTTCTTTCATGAGCCGGCCGGCAAGCCAGCGTCCCATTCTAAAGCCTCTCAGGGTTGCCATAATGGCGATACTTCTTGCGCCAGCAGAGCCATGGCTGATGTTATGCAGCTCTCGAACCTGACTGCGTAACATAGCTCGCCAACCGTCTGGCTTTTCGGAGCTTTTTTCCCAGTATTTGTAGCTACTGCGATGAACTCCGAATACGTGGCAGAGGGTGACCACAGGATACTGCGCTCTGAGTTTCCCGATTAACGAGAACTGTTCAGGGAGTCTGACATCAAGAGCGCGGTATCCTTTTTTAATATGTCGTTTTCCATTTCAATGCGTTGTAGCTTTTTCTTTAGCTCACGTATTTCAATCTGTTCCGGGGTTATAGGGGAGGCTTTAGGTATTTTGCTCTGTCATTCATCCCGCAACTGCTTTACCCATCGCGTCATGGTAGAAAGCCCCACGTCCATAGCACTGGCCGCAGCTGCAACGGTGTAGTTCTGATCAAGGACCAGTTGAGCGGATTCGCGTTTAAACTCTGCACTGAAATTTCTTTTTTTCATTGAGGCACCTGTAATGTTCTGAGGTGAGCATATCACCTCTGTTCAGGTGGCCAAATTCAGTAAACCACTACATACACAGCCACAAGGCCGTACATCGGGCTTAAAATGCGTGTGATCAATCTGTCGATGACATAACAATGCCAGGGTGGGCTTTTTCTTCACGTTTTACTGTCGCGGTGTGAGGATGCAACTGCCGCCAACGCTGAGTTATACTGTCATCTCACCATGTAACTTAGCGTGACAGTTACCAAGGGCGGATCACAATGGTAGAACCCATAGGCGACTAAAATAGGTAACTATTTAAGTTGCTGATAGAGAAGGCTTTTAAGGCTTCTCCACAAGGGGAGAGATCTGGAGCGGGCGAAGGGAATCGAACCCTCGTATAGAGCTTGGGAAGCTCTCGTTCTACCATTGAACTACGCCCGCAAAGAGGTGCGAGGGTCATTATAGACCTTACGCACCGTCTGACAAGACTGAACCATGCTAACTGCTGATAAAATAACCCGTTAGCACTTAGGCTTACTGCCCTGCGGCGGTAAATAGCGCTGCGGATCGATGGCCGTTGCCCGGTAGCGTATCTGGAAGTGCAGACGCACGGAGTCGGCATCGGTGCTGCCCATCGTGGCGATCTGCTGGCCTATCTTCACGCTCTGGCCGTTATTGACCATCATTTTATCGTTATGCGCATAGGCGCTGATGTAATCATCGCTGTGCTTAATCATGATCAGATTACCGTAGCCGCGCAGCTGGCTGCCGACGTACACCACCTTCCCCGTTCCGGCCGCATACACCGGCTGGCCGCGCGTACCGGCGATATCAATTCCCTTATTGCCACCATCGTTTGAGGAATAAGGCAGGATGACCTTACCGCTGGTCGGCCAGCGCCAGCAGCGCTGCCCTACCGGCGGCCACGATACCGGCGGCTTAGCCGCAGCGGTGCGGGTCGCGCTGCTTTTCTTAGCGGCCTTTCCGGCGCTCGCTCCCGACGCGCTGTTCAGCTTCAGGCGCTGTCCCACTTCAATGGTATAAGGCGGCGAAAGATTATTCAGCCGGGCCAGATCTTTGACGCTGGTGCCGGTGGTGCGGGAAATTCGGTACAGCGTATCACCGCGTTTGACGGTATAGGCGGAACCAGAATCAGATGAACTGGAGCATCCGGCAATCACCAGGCTGCTAACCAACATCATCGTGATATAAAAGCGTTTTCTCATCAGGCGTCCTGCACTCAACACAAACTCTCACCTCGTCAGAATGGACGAATATCATACCAGCCCATAGCCGGATCCCCAATCGATACGCCTCTTATCCTTAAGGATTAAACGTCCGGCGGAGAGCGGCCAATATAGCGCCTTCCCGCCGTCCGCGAGGAGCCTGGGCTTGTTTTGATAATGCCTTTCGTCCGCAAATGATCTACCCTAACGGCCTGAGTACATGGCCCGGCGGGTTTGTACCGGGTCATTTTTTATTTTCAGGAGTCGTCATGACCGGGGAACACGTCATTTTGCTGGACGAGCAGGATAAGCCAGCCGGCATGCTGGAAAAGTATGCCGCTCACACCTTAGATACCCCACTACACCTCGCGTTTTCCTGCTGGCTGTTTGATGAACGGGGCCAGCTGCTGGTCACCCGGCGTTCGCTGGAGAAGAAAGCCTGGCCGGGCGTGTGGACCAATTCGGTCTGCGGGCACCCTCAGGAGGGCGAAACGTTCGAGCAGGCCGTCACGCGGCGCAGCCGCTTTGAGCTCGGCGTCGAAATTACCGGCATCGCGCCGGTCGCGCCTCGGTTCCGCTACCGGGCCGTCGCCCCCAACGGCATCGTCGAGAACGAAGTTTGCCCGGTATACGCCGCCCGCGTCACCGGCCCGCTGCGGCCGAATAGCGATGAGGTTATGGACTATCAATGGTGCAGGCTGGAAGATCTGCTAAACGCGCTGGCGATAACGCCGTGGGCCTTCAGCCCGTGGATGGTGCTGGAGGCCACGGATGAGGCCGCCCGCGCGGCGCTGCAAAAATACGTTGCGTCACTGAGCTGAGCTTCGCCTCATACGGCCATCGCGCAGGATCGCGGCGCACCAATAAAAAACCCCGGCACGCAGGCCGGGGTTTTATCATTCGCGATCGGTCTTATTTAACCGGGCGCATTGCCGGGAACAGGATCACGTCGCGGATGGTGTGGCTGTTGGTAAACAGCATCACCATGCGGTCGATACCAATGCCCAGGCCAGCGGTCGGCGGCAGGCCGTGCTCCAGCGCGGTCACGTAGTCTTCGTCGTAGAACATCGCTTCGTCGTCGCCGGCGGCTTTGGCGTTCACCTGATCGAGGAAACGCTGCGCCTGGTCTTCAGCATCGTTCAGCTCGCTGAAGCCGTTACCGATTTCACGTCCGCCGATGAAGAACTCAAAGCGGTCGGTGATTTCCGGGTTGTCGTCGTTACGACGCGCCAGCGGAGAAACCTCAGCCGGGTACTCGGTGATGAAGGTCGGCTGAATCAGGTGCGCTTCGGCCACTTCTTCAAAGATCTCGGTCACAACGCGGCCCAGACCCCAGCTCTTCTCAACCTTGACGCCGACGGCGGCGGCAATCGCTTTCGCAGAGTCGAAGTTATCCAGATCCGCCATCTCGGTTTCCGGACGGTATTTCTTGATAGCCTCGCGCATGGTCAGCTTTTCAAACGGCTTGCCGAAGTCAAAGGTCTGATCGCCATAAGGCACCGCGGTGTTGCCGAGAATATCCTGCGCCAGGGTACGGAACAGGGATTCGGTCAGCTCGATCAGATCCTTATAGTCCGCATACGCCATATAGAGTTCCATCATGGTGAACTCAGGGTTATGGCGTACGGAGATGCCTTCGTTACGGAAGTTACGGTTGATCTCGAACACGCGCTCGAAGCCGCCGACAACCAGACGCTTGAGGTACAGTTCCGGCGCGATACGCAGGTACATGTCCAGATCCAGCGCGTTGTGATGGGTGATGAACGGACGGGCGGAGGCGCCGCCTGGGATCACCTGCATCATCGGGGTTTCAACTTCCATAAAGCCGCGACCGACCATGAACTGGCGAATGCCGGCCAGGATCTGCGAGCGCACTTTAAAGGTGTTGCGGGATTCGTCGTTGGAGATCAGATCCAGGTAGCGCTGGCGATAGCGCGCTTCCTGATCCTGCAGGCCGTGGAATTTGTCCGGCAGCGGGCGCAGGGCTTTGGTCAGCAGACGCAACTCGGTGCAGTGGATAGACAGCTCGCCGGTTTTGGTTTTGAACAGCTTGCCGCGCGCGGCGATGATGTCGCCGAGGTCCCACTTTTTGAACTGCTCGTTGTAGACGCCTTCCGGCAGATCGTCACGCGCCACGTACAGCTGAATGCGGCCGCCGACGTCCTGCAGGGTCACGAAGGAGGCTTTACCCATGATACGACGGGTCATCATGCGGCCAGCCACCGAGACCTCAACGTTCAGCGCTTCCAGCTCTTCGTTTTCTTTCGCATCGAAGTCAGCGTGCAGTTGGTCAGAGGTATGGTCACGACGAAAATCGTTCGGGAACGGAATACCCTGCTCGCGCAGCGCAGCCAGCTTTTCACGACGGCTTTTCAGTTCATTATTAAGGTCAATTGCCGCGTCAGCGCCCTGTGCTTGTTGTTCAGACATGTTGGTTCCTCATAACCCTGCTTTCAGACTTGCTTCGATAAATTGATCCAGGCTGCCGTCAAGCACCGCCTGAGTGTTGCGGGTTTCCACCCCGGTGCGCAGATCTTTAATGCGGGAATCATCCAGCACGTAAGAACGGATCTGGCTGCCCCAGCCGATGTCCGATTTGGTATCTTCCATCGCCTGCTTCTCGGCATTTTTCTTCTGCATTTCCAGTTCATAAAGCTTGGCTTTCATCTGCTTCATGGCCTGGTCTTTGTTTTTGTGCTGTGAACGGTCGTTCTGGCACTGCGTGACTAACCCGCTTGGAATGTGGGTAATACGCACCGCGGATTCGGTACGGTTAACGTGCTGACCGCCCGCGCCGGAGGCACGGTAAACGTCAATACGCAGGTCCGCCGGGTTGATCTCGATGTCGATATCGTCATCGACTTCCGGGTAAACGAACGCGGAGCTGAAGGAGGTATGGCGACGGCCGCCGGAGTCGAACGGGCTCTTACGTACCAGGCGGTGGACGCCGGTTTCGGTACGCAGCCAGCCGTAGGCGTAATCGCCGATAATCTTGATGGTCACGGACTTGATGCCCGCCACTTCACCTTCAGACTCTTCGATAATTTCGGTCTTAAAGCCGCGCGCTTCGGCCCAGCGCAGATACATGCGCGTCAGCATGCTGGCCCAGTCCTGCGCTTCGGTGCCGCCGGAGCCGGCCTGAATATCGAGGTAGCAATCGGCGCTGTCGTACTCGCCGGAGAACATGCGGCGGAATTCAAGCTGAGCCAGCTTCTCGTCGAGCACATTGAGCTCGGCGACGGCTTCGTTGAAGGTCTCTTCGTCCTCGGCTTCGACAGCCAGCTCCAGCAGGCCGGAAACATCTTCCAGGCCCTGGGACATCTGATCGAGGGTGTCAACGATGGCTTCCAGTGAAGAACGCTCTTTACCCAGCGCCTGTGCGCGCTCGGGTTCGTTCCACACGTCCGGCTGTTCCAGCTCGGCGTTTACTTCTTCCAGACGCTCTTTCTTAGCATCATAGTCAAAGATACCCCCTGAGAACGTCGGAGCGCTCCGTGAGGTCCTGAATACGGTTTTTTACCGGATTTATTTCAAACATGATCGATTTTCTTTTAATGGATTGGTCAAAATGCGGTGATAAGAGCGGAATTGTACCGGATCCCCGCTCTCTTTTATACACACTTCAGCCTTCAGGCGGCCTCTTTGTTGCCGGTTTTTTCATCAGACCGGCCAAAGATGGTCAATGATAAGCTGCAGGCTGCGGTTGCCGCGAAACTCGTTGATATCGAGCTTATAGGCCAGAGTGACTTCGCGCACGCCGTTATCCGGCCAAATCGAGGTATCGACGTTGAAGGCAATCCCGTCCAGCAGCGGCCCGCCGCCAACCGGCTCGACCATCACCTTGAGGTGTCGCTCGCCCACCAGACGCTGCTGCAGCAGGCGGAAACGGCCGTCGAACAGCGGTTCCGGGAACATTTGCCCCCACGGCCCGGCCTCACGCAGCATCTGCGCCACCTCCATGCTCATCTCCCCGACGTCCAGCGGGCCGTCGGAAACCACCTCCCCCTGCAGCAGCGCGGGGTCCAGCCACTCGGTCACCAGCTCGCCGAAGCGCTGCTGAAACTCCTCGAAGCGGGCCTCTTCCAGCGACAGCCCTGCCGCCATCGCGTGGCCGCCAAATTTGAGGATCAGCCCCGGGTTCAGCGTGTCGAGACGCTCCAGCGCATCACGCATGTGCAGCCCCTGGATAGAGCGGCCGGAGCCTTTTAACAGCCCGTCGCCCGTCGGCGCGAAGGCGATAACCGGGCGGTGAAAACGCTCTTTAATTCGCGAAGCCAGGATACCGACCACGCCCTGATGCCACTGCGGGTGATACATCGCCAGCCCGCCGGGCAGCGCTTCACTGCTGCGTTCAAGCTGCTGGCACAGCGTGAGCGCTTCCGCCTGCATCCCCTGCTCAATCTCTTTGCGCGTCTGGTTCAAGGCATCCAGCTCGTTGGCCAGCACCCGCGCTTCGCCGGCGTTATCGCACAGCAGCAGCGCCACGCCGACCGACATATCGTCCAGCCTTCCCGCCGCGTTCAGCCGCGGGCCAAGGGCAAAGCCGAGATCGCTGGCCGCCAGCTTCTGCGGGTCGCGGTTGGCAATTTCCAGCAGCGCCTTAATCCCCGGACGGCACTTGCCCGCCCGAATGCGGCTCAGCCCCTGCCAGGTGAGGATGCGGTTATTAGCATCCAGCGGCACCACGTCAGCCACCGTTCCCAGCGCGACCAGATCCAGCAGCTCCGCGAGGTTAGGCGCGGCAATTCCCCGCGTTTCGAACCAGTTTTTATCGCGCAGGAAGGTGCGCAGCGCCAGCATCAGGTAAAACGCCACCCCGACTCCGGCCAGCGATTTTGACGGGAAGCCGCAGTCGCGCAGGTTCGGGTTGACGATAGCTTCCGCCGCCGGCAGCGTGTCGCCCGGCAGGTGGTGATCGGTAACCACCACCGGGATCCCCAGATCGTGCGCGCGATCGACGCCGCTATGCGAGGAGATGCCGTTGTCGACGGTCATAATCATCTGCGCGCCGCGGGCGTGGGCCTGATCGACCACTTCCGGGCTCAGACCGTAGCCATCTTCAAAACGGTTCGGTACCAGATAGGAGACGTTGCCGTAGCCCAGCGCGCGCAGCGCCAGCACGCTCAGGGCGGTGCTGGTGGCGCCATCAGCGTCAAAATCGCCGACGATTACAATATGCAAATCCTGCTGGAAGGCGTCGTAGAGCATCTCCACGGCTTTATCGATGCCGTTCAGCTGCGCCCACGGCAGCATGCCTTTAACGCCGCGCTCCAGTTCCTGCGCGCTGCGTACGCCGCGGCTCGCGTAGAGCCGCTGCAGCAGCGGCGAAAGGTCGGCGGGAAGCTCCGCGCCATCGGCCGCCTCACGGCGGCGCAGTTGTGTCTGTTGTTTCACGCGAATTATTTACCGCTGGTTTGTTTTTGATGCTCATCGAGGAAGGCTTTCAGCTCTTTCGGTCCCTGATAGCCCGGCAGCACGTAGCCGTTGCTCAATACCATTGCCGGCGTACCGTTGACGCCGAACTGCACGCCAAGCGTGTAGTGCTTGCTGATATCCACGCCGCAGCTGGCCGGCTGTACGCCTTTGCCGCCCATCGCGTCATCCAGGGCTTTGTTGCGATCTTTGGCGCACCAGATGGCCTGCATATCCTGCTCCGTCTGGCTCTGCAGCCCCTGGCGCGGGAAGGCCAGGTAACGAACGGTGATGCCCAGCGCGTTGTAGTCGCTCATCTCTTCATGCAGCTTGTGGCAGTAGCCGCAGGTGATATCGGTAAAGACGGTGATGACGTGTTTTTCCTGCGGCGCCTTATAGATAATCATCTCTTTTTCCAGCGCGTTCAGCTTACCCACCAGCAGCGAGTTAGTGACGTTAACCGGCTGGGCGCCGCTGACGTCATACATCGGTCCCTGAATTACGTGCTTACCGTCGTCGGTCACGTACAGCACGCCGCTGTCGGTCAGTACGGTGCTCATGCCGCTAACCGGCGAAGGCTGAATGTCCGTGCTCTGCACGCCCAGCTTGGCCAGCGACTGCTTGATCGTCGCGCTGTCGGCGTGCGCTGCGCCGGAGAGCGTTGCCGCCAGCAGGGTGAACATCAGTAAACCTTTTTTCATACTCAATCCTTTTTATTCAGCACTCACGCCCGCGGGTGGTGCTGTTGATGAAGTTGTCTCAGACGCTCGGTCGCCACGTGGGTGTAAATCTGCGTCGTCGAGAGATCGCTGTGTCCTAACAGCATCTGCACCACGCGTAGGTCAGCGCCATGATTTAGCAAATGCGTCGCAAACGCGTGACGTAAAACGTGCGGGGAGAGCTTCGCGCTGTCGATCCCCGCCAGCACCGCGTAGTGCTTAATTCGATACCAGAACGTCTGTCGGGTCATTTGCTGCGCGCGCTGGCTGGGAAAGAGCACATCGGAAGCTACGCCGTTCAGCAGCCAGGGACGTCCGTACTCAAGGTAGTTCTCAACCCACAGCACCGCCTCTTCGCCTAGCGGCACCAGCCGCTCTTTGTTGCCTTTCCCCACCACCCGCAGCACGCCCTGGCGCAGGCTGATATCGCTCATCGTCAGGCCCACCAGCTCCGAGACGCGCAGTCCGGTGGCATACAGCACCTCCAGCATGGCCTTGTCGCGCAGCTCCAGAGGCTGCTCCACCAGCGGCGCCTGCAGCAGGCGGTCCACCTGCGCTTCGCTGAGATCTTTCGGCAGACGCTGCGGCAGCTTTGGCGACGCCAGCAGCGCGCTGGGATCGTCGGTACGGATTTTTTCCCGATACAGATGCTGGAAAAAACGGCGCACCGCGCTTAGCAAACGCGCGGTGCTGGTGGCCTTATAGCCGCCGGTTTGCCTTTCGGCCAGCAGCGACTGAAGGTCCTCCCCGCTGACGCTGACAAGCGTCAGCCCGCGATGATGCAGCCATTCCACGACCATCGTCAGGTCCCGACGGTAGGCGCTCAGCGTATTTTCCGCGAGGTTACGCTCCAGCCACAGGGCATCAAGAAACTGTTCGATTTGTGCCAGATCCTGTTCCACATCGGCCTCTTTGCTCGTTAAATCGTCCCCAGTATACCCAAATAAGCCGCACGACTGGACAAAAACGGCGGCGACGGGCTGCCTGAAGTATGACGGGTATCATCACCTTTCTGGTAGACTAGACGCAAAGTCACAGCATGAATTGAGATGTTTACGCCATGAACATAGGCCTTTTTTACGGTTCCAGTACCTGCTACACCGAAATGGCTGCGGAGAAAATCCGCGATATTATCGGCCCTGAATTAGTGACCTTGCACAATCTGAAAGATGACTCCCCTGAGCTGATGACCCGCTACGACGTGCTGATCCTCGGCATCCCGACCTGGGATTTCGGCGAGATTCAGGAAGACTGGGAGGCTATCTGGCCGCAGCTCGGGACGCTGGATCTGCAGGATAAGATAGTGGCGCTGTACGGCATGGGCGACCAGCTGGGCTACGGCGAGTGGTTCCTCGACGCGCTGGGCATGCTGCACGACAGGCTGGCTACCCGGGGCGTGAAGTTTATCGGCTACTGGCCGACCGAAGGCTATGAGTTCACCAGCCAGAAGCCAATCGTCGCCGATGGCCAACTGTTCGTTGGCCTCGCGCTCGATGAAACGAACCAGTATGACCTGAGCGACGATCGTATCCAGAGCTGGTGCGAGCAAATCCTTGGGGAAATGGCCGAACAGTTCGCCTGAGTTTAGCGGCGAGCCTGACGCGCCAGGCTCTTAGTCCTGCGCCGGTTTGTGCAACACCAGCCGGCGCAAATCGCGCCACTCCCTCGCATCCATGCTATCAGCCGCCACCCACAGGTGCTGGCTGCGACGCGTTTGCGTATGGCGCAGACGCAGCAGCATCCCGCTGTTGATCACCCACGGTATGCCGACGATCTCCCACTCCGCTTTTTGCCAGCGCAGTCGGGAATCGGTCATCAGCTTTATTTCTCCCTGGCAGGCGTGGATCCGCCGCTGGCTGCGTACGCAGTCAAACACCACCAGAGAGAGCAGCAGTAGCCATAGCGGGGTGTAGCTGAGCGGCCAGGGCATCAGCAGGACGATAGCCGCCACCACGCCGTGGAGCAGCAGCGAGAACCACTGCGAACGCCAGGAAATGCGTAAATCAGATTGCCACAGGACCACGTTCCCGATTCCGAGTCTGGATTAATTTTACCATCCGCTGCAGCTGCGCGTCGGAGGGTTCGCCGTGATTCATCAGCCAGTTGAACAGATCCGGGTCGTCGTTTTCTAACAACCGGATGAACAGCAGCTTGTCTTCATCGCTGAGCGTATCGTACTCATACTCGAAAAACGGCATGATGGAGATGTCGAGTTCACGCATACCCCGGCGGCATGCCCAGTGGATGCGGGCTTTGTTAGTAATGTCCATGTTATCCTTCCAGCGTAAAGGGATATACCCGTCATACTTCAAGTTGCATGTGCGTTAGCCGCGTTCGTTCCCCCCAGTCACTTACCCGAGTAAGCTCCTGGGGACTCGCTCACTTGCCGCCTTCCTGCAACTCGAATTATTTAGGCTATAGGTTAGTTTAACCCGTTTTTAGCTCTTACTTTACAGCATTATCGAGAAGCGCGAGCAGCATTCCATAAAAACCGTAAATTTATTATGGTTTTATCCATTTCCTTCGTTCGCCTCCTTACGCCCTTAGGGCACAAATGGCCTGCCGAAAGCGCTTGCATTGCACCATAGCTCTTTTACCATTAGTCATTCACTCTGCGTTAAGCTATTCAGGACATGACTATGGCTTTTACACCTTTTCCTCCACGTCAGCCCTCTTCTTCCGCGCGGCTGCCGTTAACGCTGATGACCCTGGATGACTGGGCGCTGGCGACAATCACCGGTCAGGATGCGGAGAAATATCTGCAGGGGCAGATCACCGCTGATGTCAGCGCGCTGGCTGACGATCGCCACCTGCTGGCCGCGCACTGTGACGCCAAGGGTAAAATGTGGAGCAACCTGCGCGTGTTTCACCGCGACGGTGGCTTCGCGTGGATTGAGCGCCGCAGCCTGCGCGACGCGCAGCTGACCGAACTGAAAAAGTACGCGGTGTTCTCTAAAGTGACCATCGCCGCGGATGATGAACACGTCCTGCTGGGCGTCGCCGGTTTCCAGGCCCGCGCCGCGCTGGCTCCGCTGTTCAGCGAACTGCCGAATGCCGATAAGCAGGTGGTTACCGACGGCGCGACCAGCCTGCTGTGGTTTGCGCATCCGGCGGAACGTTTCCTGCTGGTTACCGACGCTGAGACCGCCGTCCGGGTGACCGAAGCCCTGCGCAGCGATGCGCAGCTGAATAATAGCCAGCAGTGGCTGGCGCTGAATATTGAAGCGGGTTTGCCGGTCATCGATAGCGCCAACAGCGCGCAGTTTCTGCCGCAGGCCACCAACCTGCAGGCGCTGGGCGGCATCAGCTTTAAAAAAGGCTGCTATACCGGGCAGGAGATGGTCGCCCGGGCAAAATTCCGCGGAGCCAACAAGCGGGCGCTGTGGTCTCTGACCGGGAAAGCCAGCCGCGTTCCGCAGGCCGGGGAAGATCTTGAGCTGCAGATGGGCGAGAACTGGCGCCGAACCGGCACCGTGCTGGCCGCCGTACAGTTAGATGATGGTCATCTGCTGGTACAGGTGGTGATGAATAACGACATGGAGGCGGACAGCGTGTTCCGCGTACGCGATGATGCCGGAACGTTAAGCATCACCCCGCTGCCGTACTCGCTGGAAGAAGAGTAGCTTTCCGTTCGCGGATAATGGCGCCAGCGCTCTGCGCTGACGCTACTATCCACGCGACCCACGCGACAAAACCTTCGCCGCGCCCGGGCAGGCTGAGTTATTTAAACCTGCCCGACGTACAGATAGATCGCCAGAAAGTGACAAACGCTGCCGCCGAGAACAAAGCCGTGCCAGATGGCATGGTTGTAGGGTATCCGCTTGCAGACGTAGAAGATAACCCCCAGCGAATAGACGATTCCCCCGACCGCCAGCAGCGTCACCCCGCCAACCGCCAGCTTAATCGCCAGCTGATAAACCACGATTAGCGACAGCCAGCCCATCGTCAGATAGGTGACCAGAGACAGAATTTTAAAGCGGTGCGCGATGGTCAGCTTAAACAAGATCCCCAGCAGCGCCAGGCTCCAGATAATGATCATCAGGCCACGCGAGAGCGGCGAGTTGAGCCCCACCAGCAGAAAAGGAGTATAGGTACCCGCAATCAGCAGATAAATGGCGCAGTGGTCGAATTTTTTCAACCATAGCTTCGCCCGCTGATGCGGAACCGCGTGATAAAGCGTAGAGGCGAGGAACAGCAAAATCATGCTGCCGCCGTAGAGGCTGTAGCTGGTAATCGCCATAGCGCTGGCGTTAGCGTCCACCGCCTGCACCAGCAGCAGCACCAGGCCAACGATACCAAACACCAGCCCAATCCCGTGACTGATGCTGTTGGCAATTTCCTCTGCCAGAGAATATCCCTGGGTGATTAATGGTTTGCGAACCATATTTGACTCCGAAAACGTGAAAGCTTTCAACGCCCACCTAGGGTAACTGAGAATGATTCCAGTGAACACCTGTTAGCTAAAATAAAACGATGAATATTTGTAAGTAGTTTAAAATCATCATGTTACATCTAAATTTCACCTAACAGTCGTTCGCTATTTATCAAAGCAGTTTGAATTCAATGACATAAAACTGGTCTTCATCCGGGTAGATCTCCGCGATGACCTGCCGCAGCTGCGCGAGGGTCATATTTTCCTGCTGTGCATGCCGTTCGCTCAGCGTCGCCAGGGTTACCGTTGAGGTTGCGACCACGCTAATCGTGCAAAAATAGCCGTCATCTTCATAGCGCCCGACGCGCAGCACGTCCCCGACTTTGAAATGCGACTCCGCGGCATTGCGGATGGTGATCGTTTTGCGGCCGCTAAGGATGTCGTCCTGAAAGCGCTGAAAAAAGGTTATGTCATTCGGCTGCATGATATCATTCCGTCCTGGTCATTCTGAATTGTGAGTTATTACTGTGAGTATGTTCTCCCACGCCGCTATTGCCAGTCTCAATAATCTTGAGATGATGGTCTACCACTACGTCATTAAGAATCGTGACAAAGTGATGTATATGACCATCCGCGAGCTGGCGGAAGCCGCCGGCGTTTCCACCACCACCGTGCTGCGTTTCTGCCGCAAGCTGCAGTGTGAGGGGTACTCAGAGTTTCGCATACGCTTTAAATTATATCTGGAGCAGAATGAGCCTCAACAGGCAAATATCGGCGCCAGCGAAATTATGAGCTTTTTTAAAAGCGTCAATAACGATGAATTTGATGATTTACTCGAACGCGCTGTGGATATTATCCTCGCCTCAGAGCGTATTATTTTCGTCGGTGCCGGAACCTCCGGCGCGCTGGCGAAATATGGCGCACGGTTCTTCTCCAACGTCGGGAAATTCAGCAACCATATCGACGATCCCTATTTTCCGGTGACTAACGATATGGCGCGCAACGCGCTGGCAATCGTCCTCTCCGTTTCCGGTGAAACCGAAGAGATCCTGCGCTTTGCCGGCCAGTTCAGCCTGCATCGCTGTAAAGTGATGTCGATAACCAGCCACGAACACTCGCGGCTGGCGAAGCTGGCTGATTTCAACCTCTCCTGGCACATACCGCAAACGCGCATCGGCGGCGTCTACGATATTACGACGCAAATTCCGGTTATTTATATTCTTGAAAGTCTGGGGCGTAAATTAGCCCGCAAAATAGCCTGAAAATAACACCCTGTTTTTTCGATGTAACATATTCCAGGCGCGGGAAATTGTTATATCGTGACATTTATATGCTCTTTGCTAGACTCGAAAACAACGAAACATCAGACGAGATTAGCAACAATGAAAAAAATACCTTTAGCGAAAGATTTTTTATGGGGCGGCGCGGTCGCGGCGCACCAGGTGGAAGGCGGCTGGAATAAAGACGGCAAAGGCCCGAGCATTTGCGACGTGCTGACCGGCGGCGCCCACGGCGTGCCGCGCGAGATTACCCACCAGGTAGAGCCGGGTAAATATTACCCGAACCACGAAGCCATTGATTTCCACGGCCGCTACAAAGAAGACATCAAGCTGTTCGCTGAGATGGGCTTCAAATGTTTCCGCACCTCCATCGCCTGGACCCGCATCTTCCCGCTCGGCGACGAAACTCAGCCGAACGAAGAGGGGCTGAAATTCTATGACGACATGTTCGATGAGCTGCTGAAGTACAATATCGAACCGGTTATCACCCTCTCCCACTTTGAAATGCCCCTGCACCTCGTGCAGCAGTACGGCGGTTGGACGAACCGTAAAGTCGTCGATTTCTTCGTGCGCTTTGCCGAAGTGGTCTTCGAGCGCTATAAGCACAAAGTGAAATACTGGATGACCTTTAACGAGATCAACAACCAGCGTAACTGGCGTGCGCCGCTGTTCGGCTACTGCTGCTCAGGCGTGGTCTATACCGAGCATGAAAACCCGGAAGAGACCATGTACCAGGTGCTGCACCATCAGTTCGTGGCCAGCGCGCTGGCGGTGAAGGCGGCGCGACGCATCAACCCGGAGATGCAGGTTGGCTGCATGCTGGCGATGGTCGCCCTCTACCCGTTCTCCTGCAAGCCGGAAGACGTGATGTTCGCTCAGGAGTCGATGCGCGAACGCTACGTCTTCACCGACGTGCAGCTGCGCGGCTACTACCCAACCTACGTGCTGAACGAGTGGGAGCGACGCGGCTTCAGCATCAGGATGGAAGAGGGCGATGAGCAGATCCTGCGCGAAGGCACCTGCGACTACCTCGGCTTCAGCTACTACATGACCAACGCGGTGAAGGCCGAAGGCGGCAGCGGCGATGCCATTTCCGGCTTTGAAGGCAGCGTACCGAACCCACACGTTAAGGCCTCCGACTGGGGCTGGCAGATTGACCCGGTGGGCCTGCGCTACTCGCTGTGTGAGCTGTACGAACGCTATCAGAAGCCGCTGTTTATCGTTGAAAACGGCTTTGGCGCCTATGACAAGGTAGAAGAGGACGGCAGCATCAACGATGACTACCGCATCGACTACCTGCGCGCCCACGTTGAAGAGATGATAAAAGCGGTCACTTACGATGGCGTCGAGCTGATGGGCTACACCCCGTGGGGCTGCATCGATTGCGTCTCCTTCACTACCGGCCAGTACAGCAAGCGCTACGGCTTTATCTACGTCAATAAGCACGATGACGGTACCGGCGATATGTCCCGCTCGCGTAAGAAGAGCTTCAACTGGTATAAAGAAGTGATTGCCAGCAACGGCGAAAAGCTCTGATTTCATGCTCTGCCTCCTCCTCTCCCCTGCCGGGAGAGGAGTCCCCCCGCCCGGACACGTCTTTACAGCTTCGCATTGCCAAAACGCTTCCACCCGCGAAGATAGGCCATGTGAATAACTGAGGCGATCATGATTAAGCGACAGCGAAAAGCCATTCTTCTTTGTAGTCCTTGCCTGTCTGGTGGTGCTGGTATGCGCAGCGTATGGCGGGGCTGGAGAGGTGGCTGGCGCGCAAAAAAATGGCGCTGCCGACGGTTAACGACCCCGACGGGCGGCTTTCAGGCCAGCGGGACGTACAGGTCACGCCAGCCCTGGAGGTGATTTCTCGCGGCGAGGTGAAATCCATCGCCACCGGCTGGACCAGCGGCTGGGGAGTGCGCCTGCGGCTATGGCTGGCGTCATAACCTCATGAACCCGGGCAAAGCGCAGGCCGCCGCCCGTATTGCGCACTGGCCGGAGGTTATTTTCCTCCGGCCAGCTCAAGGAAGCTGCCGGTCACGTAGGAAGCTTTATCGCTCAGCAGCCAGGCGATCGCCTGGGCGACCTCTTCCGGCTGCCCGCCGCGCTGCATCGGCAGCGCCGCTTTCACCCGCTCCACGCGCCCCGGCTCGCCGCCGGAGGCGTGCATGTCGGTATAGATAAACCCCGGACGCACGCCGTTAACGCGAATACCCTGCGCCGCCACCTCCAGCGACAGGCCGGTGGTCAGCGTATCGACCGCCCCTTTCGACGCGGCGTAATCAACGTATTCCCCCGGTGAGCCCAGACGCGCCGCCGCCGAAGAGACGTTGACGATGGCCCCGCCCTTGCCGCCGTGACGGTGCGACATCCGCTTCACCGCCTCGCGACAGCAGAGGAAATAGCCGGTGACGTTGGTGCTCAGCACCCGATTAATCCGCTCGGCGGTCAGGTCTTCAACAGAGCTCTGCGTAAACAGAATGCCGGCATTATTCACCAGCGCGCCCAGGGGTTCGCCAAGGCGGTCGATGCCGGCAAACATCGCCACCACCTGCGCTTCGTCGCTGATATCCGCGCGCAGCGCGATAGCCTTGCCGCCCTGGGCAATAATCTCATTCACCACTTCCGTCGCCGCGCTCACGTTGTGATGATAATTCACCGCCACGGTATAGCCTTCCTGCGCCAGCAGCAGCGCCGTCGCCCTGCCAATTCCGCGGCTCGCGCCGCTAATCAGTGCTACCGTCATCGCATTCTCCCAAAAAATAAAGGCGCCGCAGCGCCTTTAAAAGATAGTCTAATCAGCTAATTACTGATATTCGCTCAGCGGAACGCAGGAGCAGAACAGGTTACGATCGCCGTAAACATCGTCCAGACGCTTCACCGTCGGCCAGTATTTGTTCGCCAGGCCTGCCGGGAACACCGCCAGCTCGCGGGTGTACGGATGACCCCATTCGGCAACCAGCTCGCCCTGGGTGTGCGGGGCGTTAACCAGCGGGTTATCCGCCAGCGGCCACTCGCCCGCTTTCACGCGGTCGATCTCGCCGCGAATCGCCAGCATCGCCTCGATAAAACGGTCCAGCTCAACTTTGCTTTCCGATTCGGTCGGCTCAACCATCAGCGTACCGGCCACCGGGAAGGACATCGTCGGCGCATGGAAACCAAAGTCGATCAGACGCTTGGCAATATCCAGCTCGCTGATGCCGGTCTCTTCCTTCAGCGGACGAATATCCAGAATACATTCGTGCGCCACGCGGCCGTCGCGGCCGGTATAGAGCACCGGGAAAGCCTCTTTCAGGCGCGTCGCAATGTAGTTAGCGTTGAGGATCGCCACCTGGCTGGCCTGCTTCAGCCCTTCCGCGCCCATCATGCGGATATACATCCAGCTGATAGGTAAAATAGAAGCGCTGCCGAACGGTGCCGCGGAAACCGCGCCCTGACGGGTCAGCATGCCTTCAATTTGCACCACGCTGTGGCCCGGCACGAACGGCGCCAGATGCGCCTTCACGCCGATTGGGCCCATGCCCGGGCCGCCGCCGCCGTGCGGGATGCAGAAGGTTTTATGCAGGTTGAGGTGCGACACGTCCGCGCCGATAAAGCCCGGAGAGGTGATCCCCACCTGAGCGTTCATGTTCGCGCCGTCGAGGTAAACCTGGCCGCCGAAGCGGTGCACAATCTCGCACACTTCGCGGATGGTCTCTTCATACACGCCATGCGTTGACGGGTAGGTCACCATGATGCAGGAGAGATTTTCCCCCGCCTGCTCCGCCTTGAGGCGCAGATCCGCGAGATCGATGTTGCCGTTTTTATCACAGGCTACCACCACTACCTGCATCCCTGCCATCTGCGCGGATGCCGGGTTGGTGCCGTGCGCCGAGCTTGGGATCAGGCAGATATCGCGATGGCCTTCATTGCGGCTTTCGTGGTAGTGGCGAATCGCCAGCAGGCCCGCATATTCCCCCTGCGCGCCGGAGTTCGGCTGCATGCAGACGGCGTCATAGCCGGTCAGCTTCACCAGCCAGTCGGAGAGCTGGGCGATCATCTGATGGTAGCCTTCCGCCTGTTCCGCCGGGCAGAACGGGTGCAGCTCGGCAAACTCAGGCCAGGTGATCGGGATCATTTCCGCCGCGGCGTTAAGCTTCATGGTGCAGGATCCCAGTGGGATCATCGCCTGATTCAGCGCCAGATCTTTACGCTCCAGCGAGTGCATGTAGCGCATCATCTCGGTTTCGCTGTGGTAGCGATTAAATACCGGGTGGGTCAGGATCGCATCGTCGCGCAGCATGCTGGCAGGGATCGAACGGCTGTCGAGCGCCACGTCTTTGTCCAGCGCATCGATATCCAGCCCGTGCGCGTCGCCAAGGATCGCGCGGAACAGGTTCAGCACATCCTGGCGGGTGGTCGCTTCATCAAGGGTGATGCCGACCGCGTTGTGAATGTCGCTGCGCAGGTTAATTTCCAGCGCCTCGGCGCGCGCCAGCACCGCCGCTTTGTCGGCAACGTCGACGCACAGGGTGTCAAAGTAGTGCGCGTGGCGCAGCTTGAGCCCTTTCTTCTGCAGGCCATCGGCCAGAATATCCGTCAGGCGATGGATGCGGCTGGCGATACGCTTCAGGCCAGCGGGTCCGTGGAAGACCGCATACAGGCTGGCGATGTTGGCCAGCAGCACCTGGGAAGTACAAATATTGGAGTTCGCTTTCTCGCGGCGGATATGCTGCTCGCGGGTCTGCATCGCCATGCGCAGCGCGGTGTTGCCGGCGGCATCTTTCGATACGCCGATAATACGGCCAGGCATGGAGCGTTTGAATTCATCTTTTGCTGCAAAGAAGGCCGCGTGCGGGCCGCCGTAGCCCATCGGCACGCCGAAACGCTGGGCGGAGCCGAAGACGATATCGGCCCCCTGCTTGCCCGGCGCGGTCAGCAGCACCAGCGCCATAAAGTCGGCGGCGACGCTCACCACGACCTTGCGCGCTTTAAGCTCGGCAATCAGGCCTGAGTAATCGTGCACTTCGCCGGTAGTACCGACCTGCTGCAGCAGCACGCCGAAAACGTCCTGATGATCGAGCGCTTTTTCCGCGTCATCGACGATAACATCAAAGCCGAAGGTTTCCGCGCGAGTGCGCACTACGTCCAGCGTTTGCGGATGCACGTCGGCAGCCACGAAGAAGCGGTTCGCGTTCTTCAGCTTGCTGACGCGCTTCGCCATCGCCATCGCTTCTGCGCCGGCGGTTGCTTCATCCAGCAGCGAGGCGGAGGCGATATCCAGCCCGGTCAGATCGAGCGTGACCTGCTGGAAGTTCAGCAGCGATTCCAGGCGGCCCTGCGACACTTCCGGCTGATAAGGGGTATACGCGGTATACCAACCCGGGTTTTCCAGCATATTGCGCTGAATAACCGGCGGCAGCTGCACGGCGGTGTAGCCCATGCCGATGTAAGACTTAAAGCGCTTGTTACGCCCGGCGATCGCCTTCAGTTCCGCGAGAGCGGCGAATTCCGTCGTCGCATCGCCGACCTGAGGCGGCGTTGCCAGCTGAATATCCTGCGGCACAATCTGGCCAATCAGGGCGTTAAGCGAATCGGCGCCAACGGTTTTCAGCATCTCCTGCTGTTGCTGAGCATCCGGACCGATGTGACGTTCAATAAAGGCGCCGCGGTTTTCAAGCTGACCTAAAGTCTGAGTCATGAGCGATGGTTCCTGAAACGTGCAGTGAATCGTAATTGTCTGACTGGTTTGCCCGGTGGAGCACTAATGCTCGCCGGGCTTTAATACGCAAAATCATTCACGCGGCGGGCAGCGACACCCCTGGTGCTGACAAAAGCCTGCGGCGTGAAGGATGGAGGTACTTACTCGTCTTCTAACAGCGCGGCGTAGGCCGTCGCGTCCAGCAGCGCCGCGACCTGAGCTTCATCGCTGGCTTTGATTTTGAAAATCCAGCCAGCGGCGTACGGTTCGCTGTTAATCAGCTCCGGGGAGTCGTTCAGCTCTTCGTTCACCGCAAGGATCTCGCCGCTAATCGGGGCATAAATATCCGAGGCCGCTTTTACCGATTCCGCAACGGCGCAGTCATCGCCGGCGTCAACGGCCGTCCCGACTTCCGGCAGATCGACGAAAACCATATCGCCAAGCAGCTCCTGCGCGTGCTCGGTGATGCCAACGGTGTAGGTGCCGTCGGCTTCTTTGCGCAGCCATTCGTGTTCTTTACTGTATTTCAGTTCTGCTGGTACGTTGCTCATCAATTCATCTCCAAAAGGGGGAATCACGCAACGGCTTTGCCGTTACGAACAAAAACGGGTTTAGTCACTTTTACCGGCATTTCGCGGTTGCGGATCTGTACGACGGCCGTTTCACCGATGCCTGCCGGTACGCGTGCCAGTGCAATACTGTAGCCCAGCGTAGGGGAGAACGTCCCGCTGGTGATAATACCCTCTTGCTGATTACCGTCAGCGTCGGTAAAGCGCACCGGCAGACCGCCGCGCAGCACGCCCTTCTCGGTCATCACCAGGCCAACCAGCTGCTCGGTGCCTTTTTCACGCTGCAGCTCCAGCGCCTCACGACCAATAAAGTTGCGATCGGCAGGTTCCCAGGCAATGGTCCAGCCCATATTTGCCGCCAGCGGGGAGACGCCTTCGTCCATCTCCTGGCCGTACAAATTCATCCCGGCTTCCAGACGCAGCGTATCGCGAGCGCCGAGGCCGCAAGGCTTCACGCCCGCGTCCAGCAGGCTGCGCCAGAAATCTGCGGCCTGCTCTTTCGGCAGCGCAATCTCATAGCCCGCCTCGCCGGTATAGCCGGTGGTGGCGATAAATAACTCCCCCGCCTGCACGCCAAAGAACGGCTTCATGCCTGCGACGGCCTGGCGCTGCTGCTCGTTAAACAGGGTGGCGGCTTTCTCTTTCGCCTGCGGCCCCTGAACGGCGATCAGCGCCAGATCGTCGCGCACGGTTATCTCCAGGCCATAAGGTTCAGCCTGCTCGCCGATCCAGGCGAGGTCTTTTTCGCGGGTCGCGGAGTTAACCACAAGGCGGAAATAGTCTTCCGTCAGGAAATAGACAATCAGGTCATCGATAACGCCCGCCGAAGCGGTCAGCATTCCGCTGTATAGCGCTTTGCCCGGGACGGTGAGCTTCGCCACATCGTTAGCCAGCAGATAGCGCAGGAACTCGCGAACCCGGCTACCGTGGAAGTCGACGATGGTCATGTGCGAGACGTCGAACATGCCGGCATCGCGGCGCACCGCGTGGTGCTCATCAATCTGGGAACCATAGTGCAGCGGCATCATCCAGCCGTGGAAGTCCACCATGCGAGCGCCGCACAGCGTGTGTTGTTCATACAACGGAGTCTGTTGAGCCATCTTTTCCTCGTCGAATAAAACGGAACCAGCTACTTTTTTTGGCGGCGATTTCGCCCCGCGAAATCCGGCATCGACGCCCTTCGCTGGCGCCGACGCAAACGTTACCTTTGGCCTGAACTTACCACCGAAACCGGCGTTAAACCATAAGGTAAATCAGGACATCACATTAGCTTATGACCAAATCTCGCCGAAAACTCTACAGAATTATTGACTGGCAAAAAGCGATTTATGCCACATAAAATTAACATAACAAAAGAACTAAGCAGGTGATGATGATATTTTATGCGAATAAACGGGCCTGATTTCTTTCACAAAAAAAGAGAGACATTAATAAAACTAATGCGAAAAAACGGGTGAGATTAGATTATTTCAAATGAGAGGGGGAAACCCGGCGCGAGGGCCGGGAGAGAGAAGTGTGACGCGCTTAACGTAACCAGGCCGGAAGGTCGTTTAGCCCCATCGCCTGGCGGATCAGCTGCGGCTTCACGCCCGGCAGCGTATCGGCCAGCTTGAGACCGATATCGCGCAGCAGCTTCTTCGCCGGATGGCTGCCGGCAAACATTTCGCGAAAGCCCTGCATCCCCGCCAGCATCAGCGCGGCGCTGTGCTTGCGGCTGCGCTCATAGCGACGTAGATACAGATGCTGGCCAATATCCTTGCCCTGGGCATGCAGGCGCCGGATCTCATCGATAAGCTCTGCGGCATCCATAAAGCCCAGGTTCACCCCTTGCCCGGCCAGCGGGTGGATGGTGTGAGCGGCATCGCCAACCAGCGCCAGCCGATGGGCGGCAAACTGGCGCGCATAGCGGCCGGTGAGCGGGAACACTTCGCGCTCGCTCTCAAGCTGGCACAGGCCAAGGCGGTTATCGAAGGCAATACTCAGCGCCTGATTAAACGCCGCCTCATCCGCCTGCTGCATCTGCTCCGCTTCCTGCGGCGATAGCGACCAGACGATAGAGCACAGGTGCGGATCGCTGAGCGGCAGGAAGGCGAGGATACCGTCGCCGTGGAAGGCCTGGCGCGCAATAGCCTGATGCGGATCTGCGGTGCGGATAGTGGCCACCAGCGCGTGATGGCGATAGTCCCAGAAGGTCAGCGGAATATCGGCTTTGTTGCGCAACCAGGAGTTGGCGCCGTCGGCGCCGACCACCAGCCGGGCGGTCAGCATGCTGCCGTCCTGCAGGCTGAGAAACGCTTCGTTCTCACCCCATGCGACCTGCTGCAGCTGCGCCGGGGCCAGCAGCGTGACGTCAGAACAGCGCTGCGCCTTTTGCCACAGCGCGTGGTGAACGACCGCATTTTCAATAATGTGCCCGAGATGGCTGAAGCCCAGGCTCTGGTCATCAAAGCTGATGCGGCCAAAGCTGTCTTTATCCCACACTTCCATACCGTGATAGCAGCTGGCGCGCCGGGCGATAATTGTTGGCCAGACGTCAAGCTTGCTCAGGAGCTTCTCGCTGGCGGCGTTAATCGCTGAGACCCGCAGCGCTGGCCGCGCATCGGCGCTCAACGGCTGTGGTTCAGCCTGCTCAAGTACGGCTACGCGCAGCCCGCTGCCCTGCAATCCGCAGGCCACCGCCAGCCCCACCATGCCACCGCCCACAATGGCCACATCAACACTTTGCACGTTCAACTCCTTAACGGGGGACCCAACCGAGGGTACGCTGCGCCAGCGCATCGCGCGCCGGAGTAAATAATTCCATCGCCATCAGGCCGACGTTGCGCCCCGCTACCAGCGGCGCCCAGCGGTTGGCAAACAGATGAACCAGGCCATCGGTCACGCCGATAGTGGCGGACTTATCATCCGCTCGCCGCGCCTGATACTGGTCAAGCAAAGCATAATCGCCGGGATCGCGGCCGCTGGCCTGGGCCACAGTTTCAGCCAGGCTCATCACATCCCGCAGGCCAAGGTTAAACCCCTGCCCGGCAATGGGATGCAGCGTCTGCGCCGCGTTGCCGACCAGCGCCAGGCGATGGGAAACCACGCGGGTGGCAGTGGTTAGCGCCAGCGGATAAACGCTGCGCGCCCCGGCGTGGGTAATACGCCCCAGCCGCCAGCCAAACGCCTGCTGCAGCTCGTGGCAAAAACGTTCATCAGACCAGCTCAGGACGTCGTCATACCGTGACTGAGGATGGCACCACACCAGCGAGCAGCGGCCCTGCGACATCGGCAGCATCGCCAGGGGACCGTGCTCGGTAAACCGCTCAAAGGCGCGCCCCTCGTGGGGCAAAGCGGTGCTAACGTTGGCAATAATCGCCAGCTGTTGATAGGGCTGCTGCTGCCAGCTGATACCGCAGCGGGCGCCGATCGTCGAGCGCGATCCGTCCGCCGCCACCAGCAGCCTGCCGTCGATCGTTTCGCCGCTGTCCAGCGTGATGCTGACGCCCTCCTCCCATCGGCTGACGTTTTCTACTTTTGCCGGACAGTGCAAAGTAATACCCGGCGCATCGCGCAGTTGCGCAAACAGGCGCTGGCCGATGTCGTGCAGCTCGACGACCTGGCCCAACGCCGCCAGGCCATAGTCCTGCGCGTCCAGAGTGACGAACCCCGCGTGGCCGCGGTCGCTGACGTGCACGCGCTGAATCGGCGTCGCGCAGTCGGCGATCTCCTGCCAGATACCGACGCGCGCCAGCTGCTGGCAGGTGCCTGCCGCCAGCGCAATCGCCCTGGCGTCAAATCCAGGATGCTGCGAGGAGTCCGGCGCCGCCGCTTCCACCAGATGAACCGGCAGCGCGCCGTCGGTCAACCGGGAGATAGCCAGGGCCAGGGTCGCGCCGGTCATTCCGCCGCCAACGATCAGCACGCTCATGATCGCTGTGCCGCGGCCATCAGCGCTTCAATGTCGTCCGCGCTTTTCACCACTCCGGCGGTCAGATTTTCATTGCCGTCAGCGGTTATCACAATATCGTCTTCGATGCGGATACCGATACCGCGATACTGCGGCGGCACGTCGGCGTCCGTCGCAATATACAGCCCCGGCTCAACGGTCAGCACCATGCCCGGTTCGAGAACCCGCGAGCGGTCGACATCGTAGTTTCCGACATCATGCACGTCCAGCCCCAGCCAGTGGCTCAGGCCGTGCATAAAGAACGGGCGGTGCGCATTGTTAGCCAGCAGCTCTTCAACATCTCCTTTAAGGATGCCGAGGCGTACCAGGCCGACGACCATTATCCGCACGACTTTCTGATTTACCTCCTGAATAGAGGTTCCCGGGCGATAGAGCGTCAGCGCGGTTTCCAGCGATTCGAGGACAATGTCATAAATCTCGCGCTGGGCCGGACTAAATTTGCCGTTCACCGGGAAGGTGCGCGTGATATCGCCCGCATAGCCGCGGTATTCGCAGCCGGCATCGATCAGCACCAGATCGCCATCGCGCAGCTCGCACTCGTTTTCGGTGTAATGCAGAATGCAGCCGTTATCGCCGCCGCCAACGATGGTGTTATAGGAAGGGAAGCGGGCGCCGTGGCGGTTGAATTCATGAAGGATTTCGCCTTCCAGCTGATATTCGTACATCCCCGGCTGACATTTTTCCATCGCCCGGGTGTGGGCCAGCGCGGAAATTTCTCCGGCGCGGCGCAGCACCTCAAGCTCTTCTGGCGATTTGAACAGGCGCATCTCATGCACTATCGGCCGCCAGTCGATGACGGAATTTGGCGCCAGCAGGTTCTGGCGCGAGCCTTTACGCAGCTTTTCCAGCGCCGTGAAGACGATTTTATCGGCGTAGGCATATTCGCCCTGCGCAAAATAGATGGCGTCAAGGCCGTTCAGCAGCTGAAACAGCTGCTGGTTAATTTCGCTGAACGCCAGGGCGCGATCGACGCCGAGCTTCGAGGGCGCGGCGTCCTGCCCAAGGCGACGGCCGAACCAGATTTCCGCCGTCAGATCGCGGACGCGGTTAAACAGCACGCTGTGGTTATGGGTCTCGTCGCTTTTAATCAACACCAGCAAGGCTTCAGGCTCATTGAAGCCTGTGAAGTACCAAAAATCGCTGTTCTGCCGGTAGGGATATTCTGAATCTGCGCTGCGTACCGCTTCCGGCGCGGCGAAAATGAGCGCCGCGCTGCCTGGCTGCATCTGCGCTAACAGAGCCTGGCGACGAGAAAGAAATTCCTGCTGTGTCATGACGCCCCCTCAACAAATTGTAATTAGTGTAGTGTCGGCTTGCGTACTTCTGGTGCGGTTGGCTGCTGGCGCGAGAAGGTTTCATGGCACAGCAGCGCGGCAACGCGTACGTACTCGATAATCTCTTCTAACGACATCTCCAGCTCTTCCTGGTCTTCGTCTTCGTCGTAGCCCAGCTGCGCAATGTTGCGCAGATCGTCGATAGCTTCGCCGGTTTCATCTTTGACTTTATCGAGCTTCGGCTGAGTCACCCCAAGGCCTAGCAGGAAGTGGTTAACCCAACCGGCCAGCGCATCGGCGCGTTCAAATACGGTCACGCTATCCCCTTCCGGCAGATAGAGCTGGAACAGAAAGCCATCGTCTTCCAGCGAGTCGCTGGTTGCGGAATGCATGTTGCGCAGAGACTGCGCCAGCTCGTGGCCAAACGCGAGACCTTCGTTAGTCAGGTCATGCACCAGCGGCTGCCAGCTGCTGTCTTTATTGCCGCCGCACAGGATACCGCTGATCAAACCGTGCATTTCGGCCGGGGTTAAGCCCACGCCCTGTTGGTTCAGTAACTGGTCTACGGCGTTGTAACCAGGCATTTCGTTCTGTATAGACATGCGCATTCGTCATCGTTGGGAGGAATATTCATGATATGCTACCACTTTGGACCCTGGTGAACCAGAATAGGGCTTGTACCTTCGCATCAGGGTAGCTATAGTGTCGCCCCTTCGTAGCCCGGGGTATGGGCGTGAAGGCCGCGCAGTCAATCAGCAGGAAGGTGGCATGTCTGCACAACCCGTCGATCTCCAAATTTTTGGCCGTTCACTCCGCGTGAATTGCCCGCCTGAACAAAGGGATGCCTTGAGTCAGGCAGCTGACGACCTGAATCAGCGGTTGCAAGATTTAAAAGAACGCACTAGAGTCACAAATACTGAGCAGCTGGTCTTCATCGCCGCGTTGAACATCAGCTATGAGTTAACTCAGGAAAAAGCGAAAACCCGCGACTACGCCTCCAGTATGGAACAGCGTATTCGGATGCTTCAGCAGACCATCGAACAAGCGTTGCTTGAGCAAGGTCGCATAAGCGAAAGAACCGGGCCGAAGTTTGAATAACACTTTGCAATTAACTGTGTTAGAGTAATCGCAAGAACAAAATTTCTCTGAGATGTTTGCAAGCGGGCCAGTCCCCTGAGCCGATATTTCATACCACAAGAATGTGGCGCTCCACGGTTGGTGAGCATGCTCGGTTCGTCCGAGAAGCCTTAAAACTGTGACGACGCATTCACCTTGAACCAAGGGTTCAAGGGTTACAGCCTGCGGCGGCATCTCGGAGATTCCCTTCTTTTAGCGCTTCATTTCGCACGACTTCGCTTTCAGCATTTCACCTTCTGTGTATTACACTACGCCTACATGCATAACCGGCTCACGTCGTGACGTGATAATGCCAAATCAGGCGATCTATCATGACCCAAATTTCTGATACCCGCTCAACCCGACAGCAGATTCGCCAACACATCCGCCAGCTTCGACGCGCGCTGACGCCTGAACAGCAGGCACGCTTCGCCGGGCTTGGCGCGAACCGCATGATGGCCTATCCGCCGGTGACCCTCGCGCGAACCGTCGCGCTGTTTCTTTCATTTGACGGCGAGCTGGATACCCAACCGCTGATTGAACAGCTGTGGCGGGCGGGAAAACGCGTCTATCTCCCCGTGCTCCACCCTTTCAGCCCGGGAAACCTGCTGTTTTTGCACTACCATCCGCAAAGCGAGCTGGTGATAAACCGCCTGAAAATTCACGAGCCACAGCTTGACGTGCGCGACGTTCTGCCGCTGTCCCAGCTTGATGTGCTGATTACGCCGCTGGTCGCCTTTGACGCGCTCGGTCAGCGCCTGGGAATGGGTGGGGGATTTTACGACAGGACGCTGCAAAACTGGCGGCAGTATCATCTGCAGCCCGTCGGCTACGCCCACGACTGCCAGCAGGTCGACGCGCTGCCGACGGAGCAGTGGGATATCCCGCTGCCCGCGGTGGTTACGCCGTCGAAAACCTGGAGCTGGTAAAGCGCCGGGTTAACCGACGCGGATGACGCTTTAAGCTGATTCAGGCAGGCCGCTAGCCGGCCCGCCAGTCGCAAAAAGATTAGAACAACAGACGCGCGCGGATGGTGCCCGGAATCGCCTTCATTGCCAGCAGCGCCTGCTGCGCCACATCCTCTTCGGCTTCAATATCGATAACCACATAGCCCATCTGCGGGGTGGTTTGTAGATACTGCGCCGCGATGTTGATGCTCTGAGCGGCAAAGATCTGGTTGATTGCGGTCAGTACGCCCGGACGGTTTTCGTGGATATGCAGCAGACGGCGGCCGCCGTGCAGCGGCAGCGACACTTCCGGGAAGTTAACCGCAGAAAGGGTTGAGCCGTTGTCGGAATACTTCGCCAGCTTGCCCGCCACTTCCAGACCGATGTTCTCCTGCGCTTCCTGGGTAGAGCCGCCGATATGCGGCGTCAGGATCACGTTGTCGAACTCGCACAGCGGCGAGGTGAACGGATCGCTGTTGGTCGCCGGTTCGGTAGGGAAGACGTCAATTGCCGCGCCTGCCAGATGCTTGCTCGCCAGCGCATCGCACAGGGCCGGGATATCGACCACGGTGCCGCGAGAGGCGTTGATCAGCAGCGCGCCAGGCTTCATCAGCGCCAGCTCTTCCGCGCCCATCATATTTTTGGTGGAGGCATTTTCCGGCACGTGCAGGCTCACCACGTCGCTCATGTTCAGCAGGTCGGAGAGATGCTGCACCTGGGTGGCGTTACCGAGCGTGAGTTTACTTTCAATATCATAGAAATAGACGTGCATCCCCAGCGATTCGGCCAGAATGCCCAGCTGCGTACCGATATGGCCGTAGCCGATAATACCCAGCTTTTTGCCACGCGCTTCAAAGCTGCCGACCGCCAGTTTGTTCCACACGCCGCGGTGCGCTTTGGCGTTAGCTTCAGGGACGCCGCGCAGCATCAGCAGCAGCTCGCCAATGACCAGTTCGGCAACGGAGCGGGTGTTAGAAAACGGGGCGTTAAAAACGGGGATACCGCGTTTGGCCGCAGCGTCCAAATCAACCTGATTGGTTCCGATACAGAAGCAGCCGACGGCGACCAGTTTTTCTGCGGCAGCGAAAATCTCTTCCGTCAAATGAGTACGGGAGCGCAGGCCAATGAAATGGGCATCACGGATCGATGCTTTCAGCGCTTCGCTATCCAGCGCGCCTTTGTGAAATTCAATGTTGGTATAGCCTGCAGCGCGGAGGTTATCCACCGCTTTTTGATGCACACCTTCAACCAGCAGAAACTTAATCTTGTCTTTTTCCAGTGATACCTTAGCCATTTCCCCGTCCTGTTTTTGTCTTATCTGATGTCGTGCGGAACGACACTTCATCCCAGCAACATATCAAAAAAAACTATCGCGGCAATATGAACGTTTGCGTCGACGTCCTGAAGAAATATCACTCAGAGGGAAATAGCAGGACAAAAAACCAGAAAGGGAAAGAAAGGTAGATTGTTACTCAGGCTAGTTGCATAAATGTGACAGAAGTCACCAAATTCAGCCTGGAGAAAAAATATTTGCGAGGGAGCGATTCGCGCTCCCTCCGAGCGGATTATTTTACGATGGTTTTGACGCCATCGGCGGTGCCGATCAGCGCGACATCGGCGCCACGGTTGGCAAACAGCCCCACGGTCACTACGCCAGGGATACCGTTAATGGCATTTTCCAGCGCGATCGCGTCGAGGATTTCGAGGCCGAAAACGTCGAGGATAACGTTACCGTTATCGGTGATCACGCCCTGGCGGTACTCCGGACGGCCGCCGAGCTTCACCAGTTCACGCGCCACGGCGCTACGAGCCATAGGAATAACTTCTACCGGCAGCGGGAATTTGCCGAGGATATCGACCTGCTTGGAGGCGTCGGCGATACAGATAAACTTGTCCGCAACCGAGGCGATAATCTTCTCGCGGGTCAACGCCGCGCCGCCGCCTTTAATCATCTGCATATGGCCGTTGATCTCATCGGCGCCGTCAACGTAAATTCCCAGACGGTCGACGCTATTGAGATCGAAAACCGGAATACCAAGGCTTTTCAGTTTTTCGGTGGAGGCATCGGAGCTGGAAACGGCACCCTCGATCTGCCCTTTCATTGTGCCCAGCGCATCAATAAAATGCGCGGCCGTGGAGCCGGTGCCGACACCGACGATGGTGCCCGGCTGTACATACTGCAATGCCGCCCAGCCTACTGCTTTTTTCAGTTCATCTTGCGTCATGATTATGGTCCGAGATGTGAATACCTGAGGCGCATTATAGAACATCGGGGGTGTTATTGTCCCTGCGACGGGGATCACACAACTGAGCAGACTATTTTCGTCTTCATCAAAAAGAAATTTATGTCATAGTGCGAGTTAATGAAAAGTTATGGGGGTACGCCAGAGCAATGAAACGACCGGACTACAGAACACTACAAGCGCTGGACGCGGTGATAAGAGAACGCGGGTTTGAGCGCGCCGCGCAGAAGCTATGCATTACACAGTCCGCCGTCTCTCAGCGTATTAAACAGCTGGAAAACATGTTCGGCCAGCCGCTGCTGGTGCGTACCGTACCGCCGCGTCCTACCGAGCAGGGGCAGAAGCTGCTGGCCCTGCTGCGCCAGGTTGAGCTGCTGGAAGAGGAGTGGCTGGGAGATGAGCAAACCGGATCCACGCCGCTGCTGCTGTCGCTGGCGGTGAACGCCGACAGTCTGGCGACCTGGCTGCTGCCGGCGCTCTCCAGCGTGCTTTCCGACTCCCCTATTCGCCTGAACCTGCAGGTGGAAGACGAAACCCGCACCCAGGAGCGCCTGCGCCGCGGCGAGGTTGTCGGGGCGGTCAGTATTCAGCCGCAGGCGCTGCCAAGCTGCCTGGTCGATCAGCTCGGGGCGCTGGACTACCTGTTTGTCGCCTCGAAAGAGTTTGCGCAACGCTATTTTCCCAATGGCGTAACCCGCTCGGCATTGCTCAAAGCGCCGGTGGTGGCCTTCGATCATCTCGACGACATGCACCAGGCGTTTTTGCAGCAGAACTTCGATCTGCCGCCGGGCAGCGTGCCTTGTCATATCGTTAACTCATCGGAGGCCTTTGTGCAGCTCGCCCGTCAGGGCACCACCTGCTGTATGATCCCGCATCTGCAGATTGAGAAAGAGCTGAACAGCGGCGAGCTTATCGATTTAACGCCGGGCCTGTTCCAGCGCCGGATGCTCTACTGGCATCGTTTCGCGCCGGAAAGCCGGATGATGCGCCGGGTCACCGATGCGCTGATTGCCTACGGTCACAAGGTGCTGCGCCAGGACTAAACGCCGGGCATAAAAAAAGCCACTTCAGCTGAAGTGGCTTTTTTGCATCTGGCTTACTGCGCCGCGGCGGCCGGTTTCTCCGGCGCCGCCGGCTGGGCTGGCTGGGCTGGCTGGGCTGGCTGGGCTGGCTGGGCTGGCTGGGCTGGCTGCAGCTCAAAGACCACATCCACCTGATCGTCAAACTGAATCGTCGCCTGCTCGTAGGTTTCCTGGGCGGAAACCGGCGCGGCATCGGCGGCTTTCATCATGCGAACCATCGGGCTCGGCTGATAGTTCGAGACATGGTAGCGAACGCTATAAACCGGGCCCAGCTTGCTATGGAAGCCGGCAGCCAGCTCCTGAGCCTGGTGCACGGCGTCGTCGATCGCCGCCTTACGCGCCTTATCTTTATAGGCATCCGGTTGCGCAACGCCCAGCGATACGGAGCGAACTTCGTTCAGACCGGCCTTCAACGCGCCGTCCAGCAGACCGTTAAGCTTGTCCAGCTGGCGCAACGTCACTTCGACAGTGCGCACGGCACGGTAGCCTTTCAGGATGCTTTTGCCATTCTGGTAATCATAGTCAGGCTGGGTGCGTAAGTTCGCGGAGTTGATATCCTTCTTGGCGATGCCGTTCTTTTCCAGGAAAGAGAGGTATTGCGCAACGCGGTCATCGGCCTGCTTTTTCGCCGATGCGGCATCTTTCGCGGCCACGTTGACCTCAATTGCCAGGGTCGCAATATCGGGCGCCGCAGCAACGCTGGCGGTCCCCGAAGTCACAATGTGGGGGCCATTTGGCAATTCATTTGCCTGAGCTGCCATTGAGCTGAATCCGATCGCTGCCGCCAGGGCCATGAGCTTTAACTTCACTGTCGTTTCTCCATCTACATTGGTCGCCCATATACGGACGCATGCCAGCAAGCTTAACGCGTATAAGCGAAAAGTCCATCGGACTAAGCCTGGTTGAGCAGCGCCTGTACGTGTAAAAAGCCATCTTTCGCCAGCTGGACGGCGATCAGCCACATCACCAGGCCAACCAGCACGTTAATGATCCGCTGCGCCCGGGCGGTGCGCAAACGCGGCGCCAGCCAGGCCGCCAGCAGAGCCAGGCCGAAGAACCACAGGAACGAGGCGCTGATGGTGCCGAGCGCAAACCAGCGCTTCGGCTCAACCGCCAGCTGCCCGCCCAGGCTGCCGAGCACCACGAAAGTATCGAGATAGACGTGCGGATTCAGCCAGGTTACCGCCAGCATGGTGACAATAATTTTCCAGCGCCCCTGCTTCATCACCTCCGCACTCGCCAGTTCCAGATTGTTACTAAAAGCCGTTTTCAGCGCGCCGAAACCATACCATAACAGGAAGGCCACGCCGCCCCAGGTTACCAGCGCCAGCAGCCACGGCGATTGCATCAGCAGCGCGCTGCCGCCAAAGATACCGGCGCAGATCAGCAGCAGATCGCTAATGGCGCACAGCAGCGCAATCATCAGATGATACTGGCGGCGAATCCCCTGATTCATTACAAACGCATTCTGCGGGCCAAGCGGCAAAATCATAGCCGCTCCCAGGGCAAGCCCCTGAAAGTAATACGATAACATAGTGGTTTTTCCGATGAGGTCGTTAATGCAGGTGAATATAGCGCGAACAAATCATTAGAGGAAATTGATAATATTAATCATTAATAAGCCAGGCTAATAATACAGATACAATAAAGGCCAGCAGGTGCTGGCCTTAGGTTATTGCTGGCGCTGAGCTACTCCGCCTGCTCCTGCGGACGGATAACGTGCACGTCCATCTGCGGGTACGGGAAGCTGATACCGTTGGCATCAAAGTCGCGCTTGATACGCTCCAGAACATCCCAGTAAACGCTTTGCAGATCGCTGCTCTGGCTCCAGACGCGGATCACGTAGTTAACCGACGACGCGCCCAGCTCATTCAGGCGTACGGTCCTTTCACGATCTTTCAGGATACGATCGTCTGATTCGATAATATTGGTCAGCAGCTGTTTCACTTTATCAATATCGGCATCGTAGGCAACGCCAATAATAAATTCGTTGCGGCGAACCGGCTCACGCGAAAAGTTAATGATATTACCGGCGATAATTTTACCGTTCGGGATCACCACAATTTTGCCATCGGCAGTACGCATGGTCGTGGAGAAAATCTGCACGTTCAGCACGGTACCGGCCACGCCGCCGAGATCGACGTATTCACCCGCGCGGAACGGGCGGAACATCACCAGCAGCACGCCAGCGGCGAGGTTAGACAGCGAGCCCTGCAGCGCCAGACCAACGGCTAAACCGGCGGCACCGAGTACGGCAATCACCGACGCCGTCTGCACGCCTACGCGGCCTAAGGCGGCAATCAGGGTAAAGGCGATAACGGCGTAGCGCACCAGCGCGGAAAGAAAATCGGCAACGGTGGCATCAATCTTACGCGCCAGCATCAGACGATTAACCGTGTTCGACACCATGCGCGCCACGATCATCCCGACGATAATAATCGCGATCGCCGCGACGATGTTGACGGCATAGCTCAGGAGCAGCTCCTGATTACGCACCAGCCATGAGCTGGCGTTGTGTATGCTATCGGCAACGTTCAAATCTTCCATTTAACATTCCTTATAAATACCCGGGCGGGAAATAAAAAACCAGGCCTGCAAAACGGCAGGTAGGTTAAGGGTAAACAATAAGCACGTATTTTGCCAAGCCGATCACAGTTTCTCCCTGGAATATCCTTTTGAGTAGAAACGAAAAAGCCCGCAATTAAGCGGGCTTCAGGGTAAGAAACGGAATTTTCTTACAGAACGTCGATCGCGTTCAGCTCTTTAAATGCCTGCTCCAGACGAGTCACCATGGACGTCTGAGCAGCGCGCAGCCATACGCGCGGATCGTAGTATTTCTTGTTCGGCTGGTCTTCGCCTTTCGGGTTGCCCAGCTGGCCCTGCAGGTAAGCTTCGTTAGTTTTGTAGTATTGCAGGATACCGTCCCAGGTTGCCCATTGGGTATCGGTATCGATGTTCATTTTGATCACGCCGTAGCTTACGGAGTCTTTGATTTCCTGAGCAGAAGAACCGGAACCGCCGTGGAAGACGAAGTTCAGGCTGTTGTGCGGCAGGTTATGTTTCTTAGAAACATATTCCTGAGAGTCGCGCAGGATAGTCGGGGTCAGAACCACGTTGCCCGGTTTGTACACGCCGTGTACGTTACCGAAGGAAGCAGCGATGGTGAAACGCGGGCTGATCTTGCTCAGTTCAGTGTACGCGTAATCAACGTCTTCCGGCTGGGTGTACAGGGCGGAAGCGTCCATGTGGCTGTTGTCCACGCCGTCTTCTTCGCCGCCGGTGCAGCCCAGTTCGATTTCCAGGGTCATGTCCAGTTTGGCCATGCGCGCCAGGTATTTAGAGCAGATTTCGATGTTTTCGTGCAGGGACTCTTCGGACAGGTCAATCATGTGGGAAGAGAACAGCGGTTTGCCGTGAGCGGCGAAGTGTTTTTCACCCGCGTCCAGCAGACCGTCGATCCACGGCAGCAGTTTCTTCGCGCAGTGGTCGGTATGCAGAATAACCGGCACGCCGTAGTGTTCAGCCATCTGGTGAACGTGATGCGCGCCAGAGATAGCGCCCAGGATTGCCGCACCCTGAGGAACGTCGGTTTTAACCGCTTTGCCCGCGATGAACGCAGCGCCGCCGTTAGAGAACTGAACGATAACCGGAGATTTAGCTTTTGCAGCTGCTTCCAGAACGGCGTTGATGGAGTCAGTACCCACACAGTTAACCGCTGGCAGTGCGAAGTTATTCTCTTTAGCTACCTGGAACACTTTCTGAACGTCATCACCAGTGATCACGCCAGGTTTTACGAAATCAAAAATTTTAGACATGTTACGTAGTCCTGTATCTTCGGCCGTTTCTGCTCGTCACAATTCGTGCTGCCAGTGCGTTGGCTCTTCTCGCTTACCGCCGCCGCTAACTTGCGTAAGCCGCCGGGGTTCGCCGTGTCGCTGCCTTCCGGCAACGCGAATTATTTAGAGCGACAATTGAATAGAATTTGAAAAACAGGCGGTGTTACCCGCCTGTACAAACTTACTTCTTAGCGCGCTCTTCGAGCATTGCTACTGCTGGCAGTACTTTGCCTTCCACGAATTCGAGGAACGCGCCGCCGCCAGTAGAGATGTAGGAAATTTTGTCCGAGATGCCAAACAGGTCAATTGCAGCCAGGGTATCGCCGCCGCCTGCAATGGAGAAAGCTTCGCTGTCGGCGATGGCGTTAGCCACGATTTCAGTCCCTTTACGGAAGTTCGGGAACTCGAACACGCCGACCGGGCCGTTCCACAGAATGGTTTTGGCGTTTTTCAGGATATCAGCCAGCTTCTGCGCGGAAACGTCGCCGAGGTCCAGAATCTGCTCTTCATCTTTGATGTCGTTAACAGATTTCAGGGTTGCGGTCGCAGTTTCGGAGAATTCAGTCGCTACGCGAACGTCGGTCGGAACCGGGATGTCGCAGGTAGTCAGCAGGCGCTTAGCTTCGTCAACCAGGTCAGCTTCGTACAGGGATTTGCCGACGTTGTGGCCCTGAGCGGCGACGAAGGTGTTGGCGATACCGCCACCGACAATCAGCTGGTCAGCGATTTTAGACAGGGAGTCCAGAACGGTCAGCTTAGTGGAAACTTTAGAACCACCGACGATGGCAACCATCGGGCGAGCCGGCTCTTTCAGCGCTTTACCCAGCGCGTCCAGCTCTTCAGCCAGCAGAGGGCCGGCGCAGGCTACGTCGGCAAATTTACCGATACCGTGGGTAGAAGCCTGGGCACGGTGGGCGGTGCCGAATGCATCCATAACGAACACGTCGCACAGCGCCGCGTATTTTTTAGACAGCTCTTCGTCGTCTTTCTTTTCGCCTTTGTTGAAGCGAACGTTTTCCAGAACAACCAGTTCACCGGCGGCAACTTCAACGCCGTCCAGGTAATCTTTAACCAGACGTACCGGGCTGGACAGTTTGTCTTTCAGGTAATTAACAACCGGCAGCAGAGAGAATTCTTCGTTGTACTCGCCTTCGGTCGGACGACCCAGGTGAGAAGTGACCATCACTTTAGCGCCCTGCTTCAGAGCCAGCTCAATGGTCGGCAGAGAAGCACGAATACGCGCGTCGCTGGTTACTTTACCGTCTTTAACTGGTACGTTCAGATCGGCACGGATAAAAACGCGTTTACCAGCCAGATCCAGATCGGTCATCTTAATTACAGACATGGTGAATCCTCTCAATTTGATTCATAAAGTTTTGCAGACGCCATGCGCTTCATCCTGCAAGCTGCCTCTTTGCTGGCTGCCCCACTCACCCCAGTCACCTACTTTGTAAACGCCTGGGATTCATTCAGCTGCCGCCTCGACGCAACCTGAAGATTCCGTACACGGTAAGTCTTACCTGAAACCTTGAGCGGCCATCGCTAACGTCGTGTCGAGCATCCGGTTAGCAAAGCCCCATTCGTTATCGCACCAGACCAACGTTTTGATCAAATGCGCTCCACTCACCCGCGTCTGGGTGCCATCAACGATGGCGCTGTGCGGATCGTGGTTAAAATCTGTCGAGACTAACGGTAATTCCGTATAGTCAACTATACCATGAAATGTTCCCTGCGCTGCTTTTTGCAGCAACTGGTTGACTTCACTAGCCTTTACCGGTTTTTTCACCGTTACGCTCAGGTCGATCGCCGTCACATTTATCGTCGGTACACGAACCGCAATCGCTTCAAAACGGTCGTTAAACTGAGGGAAAATACGCGCGATCCCCGCCGCAAGTTTAGTATCAACCGGAATAATTGACTGACTGGCCGCACGCGTACGGCGTAAATCCGGATGATAGGCGTCTATAACCTGCTGATCGTGCATGGCGGAGTGGATCGTCGTTACCGTCCCTGACTCAATGCCGTAGGCATCATCTAGCAGTTTAATGACCGGAATAATGCAGTTGGTGGTGCAGGAGGCGTTGGAGACGATGCGGTGCTCTGCACGTAGCTCATCATGGTTAACGCCGAACACGACGGTGGCATCGAGATCGTTACCCCCGGGATGCGAAAAGATGACTTTCTTCGCCCCAGCCTGAAGATGGGCTTCGCCATGCTCACGGCTGCCGTAAACCCCGGTACAATCAAGTACGATATCAACCGCCAGCTCTTGCCAGGGTAGCGCCTCTATTGAAGCTTCGTGCAGCAGGCGAATGACGTCATCGCCAACGTAAAGCTGCTCTCGCTCCTGGCGAACGTCCCAGGCAAAGCGCCCATGGCTGGTGTCATATTTCAACAAGTGCGCGATGCCCGCAGCATCCGCCAGCTCGTTGATTGCCACCACGGTAATTTCCGCACGACGCCCGGATTCATATAAAGCGCGAACCACGTTGCGTCCTATGCGACCGAAGCCATTAATCGCAATGCGTATGGTCATAGGTCTCCTGCAAGGTTATCCCTGATGTGAGGTGGCTGACAGAGTAATCCAGCAACGCCCGGAGGGAAACCTTACCCGTCGCAAACTGCGACTGATTGATTAATTGTCGAACATTTAGACGACTGAAACGCTTCAGCTAGAATAAGCCAAACGAGGAATAAAAGGAATGCTTGTCCAGCACAAGAAGCCTGTAATCTGACCTACATCACATTTTTACTGGAATAATATGCAGCTTCATGACGAGCATCGGGAATAACAGCAACAAAAAAGCCGGGCGTTAGCCCGGCTCATTCTTATACTCGCGTCGCGGCGCGCGTTGCTCAGAACTACAGCAGCGCTTTCGCCTTAGCGACAACGTTCTCAACGGTGAAGCCGAACTCTTCGAACAGCAGCTCGGCCGGCGCAGACTCGCCGAAGCTCGTCATGCCGACGATAGCGCCGTTCAGGCCCACGTATTTGAACCAGTAGTCGGCGATACCCGCTTCCACCGCCACGCGAGCCGAAACCGCTTTCGGCAGCACCGATTCACGGTACGCCGCATCCTGCTTGTCGAACGCGTCGGTGGACGGCATGGATACCACCCGCGCCTTCACCCCTTCCGCAGACAGCTGGTCCCACGCGGCAACCGCCAGCTCCACTTCTGAACCGGTGGCGATGAAGATCAGCTCCGGCTGGCCGGCACAATCTTTCAGCACGTAGCCGCCGCGGGCGACGTTCGCCAGCTGCTCTGCCGTACGCTCCTGCTGCGCCAGGTTCTGACGCGACAGGATCAGCGCCGTCGGGCCGTCGTGACGCTCCACGCCGTATTTCCACGCAATCGCCGATTCCACCTGGTCGCACGGACGCCATGTGCTCATGTTCGGCGTCACGCGCAGCGAAGCCACCTGCTCGACCGGCTGGTGCGTCGGGCCGTCTTCCCCCAGTCCGATGGAGTCGTGGGTGTAGACCATCACCTGACGCTGTTTCATCAGCGCCGCCATACGCACCGCGTTACGCGCGTACTCCACGAACATCAGGAACGTGGAGGTGTACGGCAGGAAACCGCCGTGCAGGGAGATACCGTTGGCAATCGCGGTCATCCCGAACTCACGCACGCCGTAGTGGATATAGTTACCCGCGGTGTCTTCGTTGATGGCTTTCGAACCGGACCAGATAGTCAGGTTCGACGGCGCCAGGTCAGCTGAGCCGCCGAGGAATTCAGGCAGCAGCGGGCCGAAGGCTTCAATCGCATTCTGCGACGCTTTACGGCTGGCAATTTTCGCCGGGTTAGCCTGCAGCTTCGCGATGAACTCGTTCGCTTTCGCGCCGAAGTCGGCCGGCATCTCGCCTTTCATACGACGGGTGAATTCAGCCGCTTCCTGCGGGAAGGCGCTGGCGTAGGCCGCGAACTTCTCGTTCCAGGACGCTTCTTTTGCCTGACCGGCTTCTTTTGCATCCCACTGCGCGTAGATGTCAGACGGGATTTCAAACGCCGGGTGATGCCAGCCCAGCGCCTCGCGGGTCAGCGCGATTTCCGCGTCGCCCAGCGGCGCGCCGTGGGAGTCGTGGGTACCGGCTTTGTTCGGCGAACCGAAGCCGATGATGGTTTTGCACATCAGCAGGGACGGTTTGTCGGTCACCGCGCGCGCTTCTTCCACCGCGCGTTTGATGGCGTCGGCGTCATGGCCGTCCACGCCGCGCACCACGTGCCAGCCGTAGGCTTCGAAACGTTTAGCGGTATCGTCGGTGAACCAGCCTTCAACGTGACCGTCGATGGAGATGCCGTTGTCGTCATAGAACGCCACCAGCTTGCCCAGCTTCAGGGTACCGGCCAGGGAGCACACTTCGTGAGAAATGCCTTCCATCATGCAGCCGTCGCCCATGAAGGCGTAGGTGAAGTGGTCAACGATATCGTGGCCCGGACGGTTGAACTGCGCCGCCAGGGTTTTTTCAGCAATCGCCATCCCGACCGCGTTGGCAATCCCCTGGCCCAGCGGGCCGGTGGTGGTTTCAACGCCGGCGGTGTAGCCGACTTCCGGGTGGCCCGGGGTTCTGGAGTGCAGCTGACGGAAGTTTTTCAGTTCTTCAATCGGCAGGTCATAACCGGTGAGATGCAGCAGGCTGTAAATCAGCATCGAGCCGTGGCCGTTGGACAGCACGAAGCGGTCGCGGTCAGCCCAGGTCGGGTTGTTCGGGTTATGATTCAGGAAATCACGCCACAGGACTTCGGCAATGTCAGCCATACCCATCGGGGCACCCGGGTGGCCGGATTTGGCTTTCTGTACCGCGTCCATGCTCAGCGCACGAATAGCGTTAGCAAGCTCTTTACGTGAGGACATTTTGACTCCAGTTCGGACTGTTGAAGGCCATACCCTTAACGACTTGACGAGAGCGCGTTTTGGGCTACGCCAGAAAAAAGTGTCAACAATGTAACCCAAGCGACAAAGCATGTACATGGAGCATCCTTTTGTGGTTTAAGAAATCTCCGGAACACGTTGTGCTGCCCCGGAATCCTCTCGCCCGTATCACGCAATACTCTTTATAATTTGTGCAGGATGCGACATGCTTATCGTCGCCTTTTTCAGACAAAAAATCGTAAGATTGTGGAAGATAAAAATGAAAATTCGCTCAACTATTCTTGCCCTTGGGATTGCAGCAACCCTTACCGGATGTCAGAACATGGACTCCAACGCCCTCCTCAGCTCCGGCGCCGAAGCTTTTCAGGCTTATTCTCTGAGCGACGCGCAGGTCAAAACCCTCAGCGACCAGGCCTGTAAAGAGATGGATAGCAAGGCTACCCTTTCGCCGGCCGGCAGCGAATACAGCAAGCGTCTGAATAAAATCGCCGCCGCGCTGGGCGACAATATCAACGGCCAGCCGGTCAACTACAAAGTGTATGAAACCAAAGACGTCAACGCGTTTGCGATGGCTAACGGCTGCATCCGCGTCTATAGCGGCCTGATGGACATCATGAACGATAACGAAGTGGAAGCGGTTATCGGCCACGAAATGGGCCACGTCGCGCTGGGTCATGTGAAGAAAGGCATGCAGGTGGCGCTCGGCACCAACGCCGTTCGCGCCGCCGCCGCGTCGGCGGGCGGTATCGTCGGCAGCCTGTCGCAGTCTCAGCTGGGCGCTCTGGGCGAAAAGCTGGTGAACTCGCAGTTCTCCCAGCGCCAGGAGTCCGAAGCGGACGACTACTCCTACGATCTGCTGCGTAAGCGCGGGATCAATCCGTCGGGACTGGCCACCAGCTTCGAGAAGCTGGCTAAACTGGAAGCCGGGCGTCAAAGCACCATGTTTGACGATCACCCGGCATCGCAGGAGCGCGCTCAGCACATCCGCGATCGCATGAAGGCGGACGGCATTAAATAATCCCGGCGCCCCTCTCTGCACGCGCCAGAGAGGGGGAACGACTTAATACAGCGTTTTCTGCGGCGGCCCGGCAAAGCGCAGGGCGCCAATCTCTCCCATTTTGATCTCCACCACCGACGGCCCCGGCATCGCCAGCGCTTCGGTCATCACCGACTGGAAATCCTCCGCCCGCTCAACGCTCCACGCCTGCAGGCCGATGGCCTGCGCCAGCAGCGTGAAATCCGGGGTATGCAGCTCGTTGTAATACTGGCGGCCGCCGAAATACTTATCCTGAATCCCGCGCATCACGCCGTAGCCGCCGTCGTTCATGATAATCAGCGTGACGTTAGCTTTTTCCTGCGCCAGCGTCGCCAGCTCCCCCAGGTTCAGGCTCAGCCCACCGTCGCCGACGAGGCCGACAACCTTACGCTGCGGGTTGGCAATCGCCGTGCCGATCGCCATCGGCAATCCCATCCCAATCGCCCCGGCCAGCGAGTGGATGTTCATTAACGGGCCGTGGGCGCGGAACAGACGGCTCCCCCACAGGCTGCCGGAAACGGTGATATCGCGCACCAGGATCCCGTCGTCAGGCAGCGCCTGCGCGATGGCGTCGTTCAGCTGCGCGTAGGCGCCGCACTGCTCGCGCAGCCCGCTATCCGCCAGCGCGACCGCCTCTTTGACCTGCGCATCCCACCGATCGTTCCCCCATTCACGCCCCTGCGCTTTTTCCGCCAGCGCCGCCAGCAAAGTGGCACAGTCGGCGATCAGCGTGTTATCCATCAGATAGTTACGGCTGGCCGCCGCCGGATCGATATCAATCTGCACCCTTGGCGACGGCAGCTCCAGGGTCCAGGAGCGGGTTTCGTTGCTGCGCAGGCGCGAGCCCGCCACCAGGGTAAAATCGCACTGCGCCATCAGCGCTTCAACGGACGGCGAATTGTGGAACGCGCGCAGGCTGGCGCGATGGCTATCCGGCAGCACGCCGCGGCCGTGGGTGCTGGAGATCACGGTCATTCCGGCATCGGCCAGTTTTTTCACCGCCGCCGCGCTGCCTATTGTTCCGCCGCCCAGCCACAGCAGCGGCCGTTTAGCCTGCCTGAGCTGCGCCCACAGCGCATCGACGGCGGCGCTATCGGCAGCCGCAGCCGGGGCCGCTTTCAGCGCGGCGGTCACCAGCGATGCCGGGATTTTAGCGCCCTGAATATCAATCGGGATTTCAACCGAGACCGGCCCGCACGGCGGCGTTTGCGCCTCCTGAATCGCCTTATGCAGGATAGCCAGCGCCTGGCTGGCGTTGCTGATGCGGTACGCGCGCTTCGAGCTGGCCTTCAGGAAGGTCAGCTGGTCGCGGGTTTCGTGAATAAAGCCGGTGTCGGCATCGAGCCAGGTTTTTTCCACCTGGCCGGTGAGGTGCAGCAGCGGCGTACAGGCGTTCATCGCTTCGACCAGCGCCCCTACCGCGTTGCCGGCCCCCGCGCCGGTGCTGGTCAACGCCACGCCCAGTCCGGAAAAGCGCCCGTGGGCGTCGGCCATAGTGACCGATCCGGCCTCACCGCGCGCCGGAACAAAGCGGATATTTCCGCGCTGGCCTACCGCATCGGCGATCGGCAGGTTGTGAATAGAGATGACGCCGTAAATAGCCTCAACGTTGTACTGCTCCAGCGTTCTGGCGATGGCTTCGCCGACGGTTATCATTTCGCTCATTGCACACCCTTCTCTTAGTCGCACCAGTGGTTGACGCTATTACCCATCGCCAGATAAATGCTCTTTTGTTGCATCCAGGCCTTGAGCCCCTGAATCCCTTTTTCGCGGCCCAGGCCGCTCTCTTTAAAGCCCCCAAACGGGGTGGAAATGGAGAAAACCTTGTAGGTGTTGATCCACACCGTCCCGGCTTCCAGACGATCGCTTAAGCGCAGGGCGCGTCCGCTGTCCCGCGTCCAGATCCCCGCCGCCAGGCCGTAGACGGAATCATTGGCTTCGCGGATCAGCGCCTCCTCATCGCTGAAGGTCATCGCCACCAGCACCGGGCCGAAGATCTCCTCCCGGCAGGCGCGGGCCGCGTTGGTCAGCCCTTCAACGATGGTCGGTTGAAAATAGCTGCCTGCCGCCAGCGTCGGGTCCGCCGGGATCTCGCCGCCGCACAGCACCCGGCCGCCTTCGCGTTTAGCCAGCTCGACGTACTCCAGCACGCTGTCGCGGTGCTTAGCATTAATCAGCGGCCCGACGTGGGTTTCTGCGCTAAACGGATGGCCGATTCTGAGCCCGCGGGTCAGCTCCAGCAGGCGCGCCATCAGCTGCGGGTAGACCTTTTCATGCACAAACAGCCGCGAGCCGGCGATGCAGGCCTGGCCGCCGGAGCTAAAGATGCCGTAGCAGATGCCCCGCGCCGCCTGCTCAATATCGGCATCTTCCAGCACGATGGTCGGCGATTTGCCGCCGAGCTCCAGCGACGCCGGGATCAGCTTTTCCGCCGCCACGTGCGCCAGATGACGTCCGGTGCTGGTGCCGCCGGTAAACGAAATCTTGCGCACCAGAGGGTGGCGGGCCAGGGCGTCGCCAATTACCGATCCTTTCCCCGGCAGCACGCTGAGCAGGCCCGCCGGCAGGCCGGCCTGTTCGAAGATCCGCGCCAGCTCCAGCGCCATCAGCGGCGTGGCCTCCGCCGGCTTGAGGATCACCGCGTTACCGGCGGCGATCGCCGGGGCCACTTTTTGCATTTCGCTGGCGATCGGCGAGTTCCACGGCGTAATCGCCGCTACCACGCCCAGCGGCTCGTAGCGGCTGAGCGTCAGCAGATCCGCCTGCCGGGGGGTCGGCAGTTCGCCCTCCAGCAGTTCGCAGGCGGCGGCGAAGTAGCGGGCGCTGCCCGCGGCGCTCATCACCAGGCCTCGCGCCTCCGCCAGCGGCTTGCCGTTGTCACGGCTCTGCATCCGCGCCAGCTCATCAAGGCGGGATTCGATAATATCCGCCACTTTATGCAGGATCTTTGCCCGCAGATGGGGCAGCATGCTGCGCCACGCCGGCTGGCGCCAGGCGCTTTCGGCCAGCGCGATCGCCTCATGCAGATCGTCAAGGCTTGCCGCATGCAGCGTGGCGTTGACCGAGCCGTCGGCCGGAAACAGGCTGTGCATCACGTTGCCGCCGCCGTAGCGACAGCGACCGCCGATAAAAATCTTTAACTCATCCATCGCCGCCTCTTTGCGCTATGCCAGTTCGCGGCAGGCGCGAACCGCGCTCAGTGCCGCCAGGGTGGAAGTTTTTGGGTTGCTGGCGAGCGGTAATCCGCTGAGCTCCAGGTGGAACTCGCCAAACGCGCCCTGTACATGCAGCGTATGGGTATTGCGTTTGGTCGTCGGATCGACCATCAGCTGTACCCGGGTATCGTCCATCCCGATGCCGCCCAGCGCCACGGTTGCCGCAACGTTGGCGTTCGCCGGAAACAGGCGGGCCGCTTCGCGCGCGCTGCCTTCAAAAAAGATTTTTGCTTCACTGACCGCGTTGAGGTCGATGAGCATTTCCGCATAGCTGCCGCGCCAGCTGGCCGGGCTTTTGCGCGACCGGTAGGTCACCTGCTCAAGACCGCCCTCTTTCGCTGCTGCCAGGCCGTCGATACCGGCCACCGCGCCGGAAAGCAGGGTTAGCCGGCCTCCGGCGCCGTTGAGGCGTTTTTCCAGTTCGCTATCCGCCAGCGCGCCGGTAGAGATCACCGCCAGATGCCAGCCTCGCCTGAGAATGGCTTCGCCAAACTGCGCCACCGCCTGCTGGCTGGCGCACTCCAGCACCAGATCCGGGGTTTGCGTACAGGCCTGCGGGTCCTCCAGCACCGCTACCGCATCGCCGAAGCGCTGGCGGATCGCCGCGTGGTGCGCCTCGCGCGCCACCACCCAGCCCAGGGCGACCTGCGGCGGCAGCCGTTCAATCACCGCCTGCGCCATTGCGCCATAGCCGATGAGCATGATCTTTTTCATCTCAACTCCTTACAGATGACGGCAAAAGCCGCCGGAGACATCCAGCGCCGCACCGGTGGTAAACGACGCCAGCGGCGAGGCGAGGAACAGCAGCGCCTGCGCCGGCTCGTTCGGCCTGCCGAGGCGCGCCATCGGGATCCCGCGCTTGCGGGCGATATCCGCCGTCCACTCGGGCCAGCTCTGGCTCCTGTCCGTGCGGTTCTCGAAGCGCCGCTGCCACTGTCCGGACTCCACCATGCCGAGCAGAATGGAGTTCACCCGAATGCCTTTGGCAACCAGGTCCTTCGACAGCGTCAGGGTCATGTTGAGCAGCGCCGCGCGCGCCGCGGAGGTGGCAATCATGTGCTCCTCCGGCTGCAGCGCCAGCAGCGAGTTCACGCAGGTGATCGAGGCGATATCCGAACGCTCGAGCTGCGCCTGAAAGGCCTTCACCGGGTTAATCACCCCGAACAGCTTGAGCTCCGCCTCGTGCAGCCACGCCTCCCGCGGCGTATCGGCGAAGTGCGCCACGTACCCCTGGCCGGCGTTATTAATCAGCATGTCGGCATCGCCAATGCGGGCCGCTACCGCGTCGGCAAAGCCCTGCACCTCGTCTTCTTTCAGCACGTCGCAGCGGTAAGAGAAGACCTCCGCTCCGGGATATTCGTTTTGCAGCGCCGCATGGGCGCCGGCGAGCCGGTCCGGATCGCGGCCGCAGAAGGCGACCTTCGCCCCTTCCCCCAGCAGCAGGCGCAGCGTTTCAAAGCCAATCCCTGACGACCCGCCGGTAACCACCGCTACGCGGCCTTCAATTTGTGCATTCATCGCGCACCTCTTCCCTTACCCGTAAAAGCTGTTGATTGAAAAATGTGTCGTTATCGAGATAGCTGGCGTGCCCCGCTCGCGGGATGCCGACGAACGGCATGGCGTAGCGTAGCGCCAGCCCCTGCACCAGCTCCGGCTGGGTAATGGCATCCTGCTCACCGCACCACGCCTCAAAGCGGCCGCCGAAATCGCCAAGCCAGCGGTGAATATCGTCATGGGCCAGCATCCACGCCGCGGCAAGATAGCCCTCGGCGCGCAGCCTGCGCATGCCGGCGGCGACGACGACGACGTTGGCCTCATCCGTACAGGGGTGCAGAAGCTTCGCGGCCCGGCTCTGCGCCATCGCTTCGCCGCCGGAGGCCATCTGCTGCCGGCGGCCCAGCCAGATTTTTTCACGCTGCGCGGCTTCTGCCCGGCCGTAGCCCTGAGCGGCATCGGCCAGCACCAGGCGCAGAACGCGCCCGGGATACTTTGCCGCAAAGGCGCTGGCCACCAGCGCGCCCAGCGAGTGGCCCACCAGCACCGCCTGCTCAACGCCGGCGCTGTCCAGCAGGCGCGCCAGCGCCTCGGCATAGTCGCCGGCATCGGCTTGTGCGACCGGCAGCATCGGGCTTTCGCCATAACCGGGCATATCCCAGGCCAGCACGCGGTAGCCGGGCAGCGCCATCTGTTTATGCCAGGAGGCCGCGCCGGAGCTGATGCCGTGCAGCAGCATCAGCGGCGTGCCGCTCCCCTGTTGACGAAAACCCGTCATACCGCCTCCTTAATTCCGCTTCACTTTCGACAGGGGATGATCTTCCGGGTAGGTCGGGATATTCGGCTTGCGGGTGCCGAGCATCACGCACATCAACGCCTCCTCCTCGCCGTGGTTAAACAGCCCGCGATAGATCCCAGGCGGGACGGAGATCAGGTCGCGCTCGCGCAGCACGGTTTCGGTGTAGCTATCGCCGTCCTGAACCATCAGGGTTATCTGCCCCTTGAGCATGAAAAATACCTCTTCGACATCGTCGTGCAGGTGCAGCGGCCCTTCGCACTTCGCCGGCAGCACCATCGTGGAGAAGGTGAAATTCTCCGCCGCCACGGTATTGGTATCGCTGGCGACGCCGGTGGCGCCGGTGCCGATGTAGCGCATCTGGGCGCGGCGGTATTTCGGGTCGAAATCGGCCTGGAACTTCAGCGCGTTCCAGTCATATTTACGTCCCTCAAAGCGCGCGATGCGCGACTCAATCCACTCTTCCATCGTCAGGTGCTCAGGCTTGAGGCCCTGTTTTGCAGTTACGCTTGTATCTGTCATCGTCTTCTCCTCAGTAACGTCTTAGCAGCGGCAGCAACAGGAGACAGCCCACGACCGCCATCACCGCCAGAAAGATCAGTCCGGAATCCATGCTATGGGTGAAGGCGATAAGCGCGCCCATCACCGCTGGCGACAGGGCGCCGGCAAAGTTTCCCAACCCGTTGAAAATCCCACCCGCCGTGGCGCTGACCCGGGGATGGGTCGCCTTCGCCAGCAGCGCAAAAATATTGGGGGCGCCGGTTCCCCACATGAAGGTGCTAAAGCTCATCGCCGCGATAACCGTTAGCGGAGTGGTGAAGTGCATCACCGCCGCGAGGCCCACCGCCGCTCCGGCCAGCGAGATAAAACAGGCGGCCGCGCGTTTATCCACCCGGTCTGAAAGCCACGCCCCGATAATTTCGCCAAGCAGCATGGCGATAAACGGCATCGACGACAGCCAGCCTGCGTGCTCCAGGTGGATACCCTTGCCCTTAATCAGGTAGCCGGGGAGCCAGCCGTTGATGCCCCACAGATAGGCGAGGAAGGCGATATTGAAGACGCAAATCATCCAAAAGTGCGGGCTGACAAATAGCTCCCGGCGGGCGCTACGCCGCTCTTCCTGCGAACTCTCGGCTGCGGACGTTTTGCCCTCCAGCTGGATGCCGCGCAGGCCGATACGGACAAAAATCAGCACCGGCGCCGTCAGCATCGCCATCGCAAAGAAGGTGCTTTGCCAGCCGAAGGTGCTGAGCAGCCAGATGGAGAGCGGGAAGCCGATGGCCGCGCCGACCGGCGTCCCGAGTAGCCACAGCATGGTGGCGCGCGCCTGCAGACGCTGCGGGAAGGTGTGGCGAACGATGGCGAAGGCCAGCGGAAACAGCGGCCCTTCGGCGATACCGAGCAGCACGCGCAGCACGATCATGGCGCTGTAGCTGTGGGTGAATCCCATCATCACCATCAATACGCACCACGCCACCATCATGCCGGTGAGCAGGCGCAGCGGCGCGATGCGGTCTCCCAGCCCGCTGAGCAGAACCGAGGAGAAACCGTAGCTTAGTAAAAAAGCGCTCATCAGGATGCCGAGGCGGGTGGTATCAAAATAGATGCCCATCGCCTGCTGGAAATGGCTATCGGAAAACAGCGCCGCGATGCTGATTTTGTCGAAGAACGCCAGCAGCACGCAGGCCAGTAACGACAGCGGAATGGCCCAGCGAACCGCTTTTTCAGGCGCGTGGACGCCCTCACCGCCCGCCACGGAGGGCGCGGTGTTGGTCTCTAATGTGGTCATCTCTCCCCCTTAAGGGTGCGCGGGTGTTATCGCAATGACATCAGCGAAAAGGTCAGATCGTCGAGCGGCACGGCGGAAAGATCCCTCCCCGCCGCCATCCAGCGCTTCGCCAGCTTGACGGTGCGCGCATCGTTAAACGCCACCAGCTGGCTGAGCCGGCCGTCGCTATCGAGCGAGAAAAACAGCGGCCCTTTGGGATCGCGGCGAACCACCGTCCGGGTTCCCGGCTGCGGAATACCGAGGATCTGAATATTGTGCGCGTATTGATCCGACCACAGCCACGGCGCTTCGTCGTAGCCCTCGGCCTGCGGATCGAGCATCGCTTTTGCCGTCGCCACCGCCTGATTCTGGGCAAAGGCCCACGACTGAATGCACAGGCCGAACCGGTGATGGCGGGCGACATCGCCGGCGGCGAAAATAGCCGGATCGGCGGTTCGTCCCTGCGCATCGACCACGATCCCGCGATCGACGGGCAGGCCCGCCTCCTGCGCCAGCTCCAGATTAAGATCGACGCCGATCCCCACCACCACCGCATCGAAGGTCTGACGTCGGCCGTCGCAGCGGATCACCGGCAGGCCGTCGCTATCTTCGAGGCCCAGCGCGCCGCACCCCGTGCGGACGTTGACCCCCTGATCCCGGTGCAGCCATTCCAGCTCCTGCGACACTTCGCCGCTCACCGAGCGCATGCACAGCGCCGGCTGCTGTTCGTATAGCGTGACCTCGACGCCGCTTTTGCGCGCCGAGGCGGCAATCTCCAGGCCAATCCAGCCGCCGCCGACGATCGCCAGCCGGGTGCTGGCCGCCAGACGCTGCTTCAGCCGCCGGGCATCCTGCCAGTGACGCAGGGTGTAGACCTGGGGATGCTGCGCCCAGGCCTCGCCGGGCAGGCGGGCGCGGCCGCCGGTGGCGATCAGCAGGCGGTCGTAGGTTAGCCGCTCGCCGCCGCTCAGGCGCACGATTTTCGCCTCGCGCTCGATGGCCTCCGCCCGCTGCGGGCGATACCACTTCAGGTTCAGCGCCTGCTGAGCTTCCGCGCTAAACAGACGCGGCAGCGCCGGTTCGGCCTCCAGCAGCGCCGCTTTCGATAGCGGCGGACGTTCGTAAAAATCCCACTCCTCTTCGGCGATGACGCAAATCTCGCCGTCAAAGCCTTCATCACGCAGCGTTTTTGCCGCCCAGCCGCCGGCCTGGCCGCCGCCGATAATCACTATCCGCACCGTCATACCGCCTCCGGCTTTTTCTGCTGGCGGCGGGTATCGTGGTCGATACCGCCCTCCACCGCCCACTCGGTAAAGGAAACCAGGGAGTGTTCCAGCTCGCGCGGCTGCCAGTTTTCCGTCAGATAGTCGTCGTTGGTGTAGTACTCAAACGCCCCGCCGGTCGGGCTGTTGACGTACCAGAAATAGGCCGAAGAGACCGGGTGGCGGCCGGGGCCGATAAAGGTGCTCCACTGGCTTTTGTTCATCGCGATCCCGCCGCCGATCACTTCGTGAATATCGCGCACCGTAAAGGCGACGTGGTTAAGGCCGCGCTTGCGAGTCGGCAGCTGTAATAAAAAGAGATTGTGATGACCGCCGCGGACGCCGCAGCGCAGGAACACCGCGCGGTTGATATAGCGATCGGAAACCTGGAAACCCAGCACCTCGCGGTAGAAGGTCTCTACCGCCGCCAGCTCCTCAACGAAGAACACCACGTGGCCGATGTTGATCGGCTGAGCGCGGTCATAAACCGGGCTCGGCGTATCGATCCTCCGCACGTCGCCCCACTGGTTTATCGGCTCGACCTCCAGCGCGACCGGCGTCTGCCGGCTCACCTGGACCCGCAGCGTCATGCCGTTCGGGTCCTGGCACTCCAGAGCGCCGTCCACTTCGCGAAAGGCCGGCTGCTGCGCCAGCTTCGGACGCAGCGCGTCCAGCGCCGCCTGGTCCGCCACGCCCCAGGTCATCCGGCGCAGGGTATTACCCGCCTCAAAGGCGGGCGGCAGATCCGGGCTGTTGATCGGGTTCAGCAGCACCTGAGCGCCGCTCAGGGTGGTAAAACGCCGGCCGTCGGCATCGCTCGTCAGGCCAAAATCACGCATAAATTTGGCGCTATGGGTCAGGTCGTCGACGCCAAATTCCAGCTTTTCAATTCCGGTTACACTCATCGTTCGTTGCCTCTTTACCGTTCTGTCGCCCGGATTTGGGCGTAAAACATGCCCGACGCACCCAAGCGCCTGCAGTTAACGTATTGATTTAAATAGCCTGAGCTAAATGCCCGAGGAAGCCTGAAATTTTGTCCGCCGCCATGCTGACATCGTTTTGCAGCCGCTCGCGGTCGGCCTGCGGGATCTCATCCGACGGCACCAGGATACTGACGACCGCCGCCACCCGTCCGCTGCGATCGTAGACCGGGTAAACGATGGAGGAGATCCCGTGACGGTAGAAGGACTCGCCAATCACAAAGCCCCGCGCTTTATCCTGCTGCACCATCTGCCACAGCGCCTCGCGGTCGTGAATTTGCCCCGGCGTATTGCCCGGCAGCCGTTCGTCAGGGAACAGCTGTTCAAACTCGCGGCGGGAGACGTCGGTCAGCAGCATGCGGCCAAGCGAGGTGCAGTGGACCGGCAGCCGGGTGCCGATGCTGACCTGATTAATGCGCGAGCCGGCGGCGCTGACGCGGGCGATATAGATAATGTCGCGCCCGTCGCGGATCGCCAGGTGGCTGCTGCACTGGCTGGTATCGCGCAGCTGTTCAATCACCGGCTGGCCGACCTGCGCCACATCCAGGGAGGCGATATATTCAAAGCCAAGACGCAGGACGTTCATCCCGAGCGAAAAGGTATTGGTGCGCGGATTGCGCTCCAGAAAGCCCATATATTCCAGCGTCTGCACCACGCGATAGGCGGTCGCTTTCGGCATATCCACCAGCCGATGCAGCTCGGCAAAGGTGAGATCGCGATGCTGCTCGCCAAACGCCAGCAGCAGCTCCAGCCCCCGCTCCAGGCCCGGCACCAGGTACTTCACTTCCCGCTCGTTTGCCATACCGCCTCGCCTCTTTAGTTAAAAACAAATCCGCCGTTGACCGGGATCAGCTGTCCGGTGATAAACCGCGACAGCTCACTGAGCAGCCACACCACGCTGCCGGTAACATCCTCCGGCTGCTGGGCGCCGCTCAGAGCCCGGCCGTTCTCATACAGCTGATGACGTTCAGCCGGAACATACTCGGTTGCCTCAACCCGGGTCAGCCCCGGAGCGATAGCGTTAATGCGAATGCGCTTCTCGCCAAGCTCCCGCGCCATTGAGCGGGTCATGGCGATGACCGCACCTTTGCTGGCGACGTAGGCCATCAGGCGGGGCGCGCCCCACAGCGCGGTGTCCGACGCCACGTTAACGATCCCGCTGCCTTCACGCAGCAGCGGTACCGCCGCCCGGGTGACCAGCCAGGTGCCCTTGACGTTAACCGACATCACCCGATCCCACAGATCCGGATCGTAATCGATCATATTCTTGCCGCCGACGCCGGTGGCCATTGCGGCGTTATTCACCAGCCCGTCGATGGAGCCCCGTTCGCCAATCGCGCTAAAAACCTGCTCGATTGAGCGCGGATCGGCCAGATCGATAACGTAAGACTCGATGGCAAAACCCCGTTCGCTGAGCCCATGCGCGCTCTCGGCCAGTTGGCCCTCGAGGATGTCGCACATCACGACTTTCGCTCCCTGCTCCGCGCAGGCTTTGGCGAAGTGATAGCCCAGCCCGCGCGCGGCCCCGGTCACGACGATGCGTTTTCCGTTCAGCAGTCCGTTCATCAGGCGGCGCCCTGCTGTTCATCCCGCGCCGCCAGCTGCTCTTTGGCCGCTTTTTGCATCATGCGGCGCAGGCGCGACAGCCCGACGTCGTGCTGATAGAGGTATTCATGATCGCGGGCGTTCGGCGCCAGGCTCTCCAGCACCACGCGATCCTGCTCCAGCACTTCCCAGTGCAGTTTTTCCAGACGGTTGCGGTACATAAAGCGCCACATATCGCGCTGCCAGCCCTGTACGCCGCGGATACGCCAGAAAAAGACCCGACAGTTGTCATTATCTTCCGGTACCACCATGCCGACGATAAAGAAGTGGCCTCCTGGCCCAAAGCGTTTCTGGTACGGGATCGACAGGCGCATCCAGCAGGCCCCGCTGTTACCCAGCTCCACCCAGTCAAAGTTGACGCCGCTCTGGCCTTTTTTCTCAAAGATAAAGCCGGTTTTGGTCGGCTGAAGCACCATGTCCGCTTTACGCTCACCTTCCGCCATCGAGTGTGAAGAGGAGTGCAGGTAGGTGCCGTGCATCGGGTCCATAACGTTTTCCAGCGCGTACTGATAGTTGCATTTCCACGCGGCGGTGCAGAGAAAGTTGCTGTATTTGTCGCCGTTAGCCAGCTCTTCCGGGAAGCTCAGCTCATCCGGCTGCTGGTTCGCCGTCGCGCCAAACCATAAAAAAATCGCCCCGTGCGCTTCCTGAACGCTATAGCTGCGCACGCACTGCTGGCCCACCAGCGGGCACTTGTCGACCGCCGGGACATCTTTCACTTCGCCGCTCCCCGCCACTTCCACGCCGTGATACCAGCAGGCGATGCGGTCGCCGAGGTTCCAGCCCATCGACAGGCGCGCGCCGCGGTGCGGGCAGCGGTCTTCCAGCGCCTGCAGCTGACCGTCTTTGTTACGCCACACCACAATTTGTTCGCCGAGACGGGTGATGCCTACCGGCGCGGACTGCACTTCCCAGCTTGCCAGCACCGGATACCACAGGCCGCGTAAACCTTTATCGAGATAGTTCTGTACCGTTGTCGTCATCGCTGTGTCCTCAGTATCCGTTTACCTGCAAAAAAGCCTCAAAGCTGGCTTCACTCCACGGTTCGCCCTGCTGGTCGTGCATCCTGAGGCCATTCAGCCCGTCCACCAGCTGCGTCAGGTTTTCCGCCCCCTGCTCAAACAGCCCTTCAAGGGTGGCGATAAGCTGCAGCTCCCAGCTTTCCGGGACGCGGCTGCGGGTCTGCCAGATAAGATTTTCGTAGTCGCCCGGCTTGTGAATATTGCCGTTTCCGCCTTCGGCGGGCGGCGTAAACTGGCGGCTTTCCGGCAGCGCCGGGTTGAAGTTCAGGGTTTCGCTCATGCCACGCTCTCCTCGATAAAAGTAATCTGGATCTGATTGTCGAATACCCGCACCGGGTAACGATTGAGGTTACGACCGCCCGGACCGTGCAGACATTGACCGGTTTTCACATCGAATACCGCTTCGTGCAGCGGACATTCGACCTTGCCGTCTTCCACAAAGCCCTGGCTTAACAGCGCGTAGGCGTGGGGACATACGTCCTCCAGCGCGTAATACTCGCCATCAATCAGATAAATGCCGATTTCTTTACCGTCGATATTGCCGCTATAAGGGAAATCTTCCTGTACCTGCTCTGCGTCACATACGCCTATCCAGCTCATCACGATCCTCCAGGCTTTGTTTCATATATGAAACTCTGTTTCTTATTTAATACGGTCAATATAAAAGCGTTCAATCTTTCGTCAAGCGGCAATGTGAAGGATTTGTTAAGTAGTCGTGATTTAATTAGCTAAGTGTGCAATCGATCACGAAAAATTGCGGTAATATGAAATTGTGATATTTAAAACGTGGCGTGAAAATAAATTAAGCGGGAACTTAACTTTTCGAAAACGACTATTGACTTCTTTTCCATATAATCATTAAAAATGATAAAGCCGGCTTCACATCAAGTTTCACAGGTGAAACAAATTTTAATTAATTTTTTATAAAACAATGAGTTTCACCTATGAATCATTTTACATCCGTGACTATCACCGCTATTTAAAAATAATGAAGCTGATTCATAAATGACCGGGGGAAAAGAATAAAAATGACCGCAAAATGGCAAGGAACAATCGCGCTACTGTTGTTAATTATCATCTCTTATATTGATCGGGTAAATATTTCAGTGATGATACTGAACCCTGAATTTGCTGCCCACTTCCAGTTAAATGAAAACAGAATGTTACAAGGAATGCTGATGACCTGCTTTCTTGTGGGCTATGGCATTTCGGCATTACTCTTAACGCCGGTGATAGAAAACCGGCTGCACTACCGGCAGGGACTATTAATCAGCATCGCTATCTGGGCGGCGGTATGCGCCGTTTCTCCGCTGCTCGGCTCGCTGTTCGGGATGCTGATCGCCCGCGTTATCTTAGGCATTGCGGAAGGGCCGCTATTTTCACTCAAAACGCGCTTTATCAGCGACAGTTTCGCCGCCAGCGAGATCGGCAAACCGAACGCGGTCACCGCGCTCGGGGTCTCGCTGGGGCTGGCGGTGGGCTTCCCGCTGGTCACTTTTTTAATCGAGCATCAGGGGTGGCAAGGCTCTTTCTATAGCCTGGCCGCGCTTAATCTGCTGCTCGGCGGCGGGCTGATCTGGCGCTTCCTGCCGGCTCCGGCCGCGGCGGCGCAAAGGTCTCGCTCCGGCTTCAGGCAGACGTTTCAGCTAGCCTGGCGTACGCCGCTCCTCGGCTGGATCCTGCTGGTCGAGATCGCCACCCTCAGCTATCTGTGGGGCAGCAGCGCCTGGCTGCCGGCCTGGCTGCGCGATGAGCATCACTTCTCGCTACAGGCCACCGGCGTTCTGGCGGCGATCCCCTTTCTGCTCAGCCTGGGCTCAAAACTTCTTGGCGGCGTGCTGCTCGATAAAATGCGTCCTGAACAGGCCCCGCTGCTGTTTATCAGCGGCGGCTTTCTGACGGCCTGCTCGATACTGGCGCTGATGCTCAGCCACCAGCCGGCGTGGCTGGCGCTGTTTATGCTGTCGGCCAATATCTTCTGGGGGCTTCAGGGGGCGGCGATACCGGCGGTGGTGCAGCATCACGCGGCGAAGGAGGCGGTAGGCAGCGCCTACGGCATCATTAACGGTATCGGCAATATCTGCGCGGCGTTTATCCCGCTGCTGATGGGGCTGGTGATGAAGTCGGTTGGGTCAGTCAGTTCAGGATTTTCGGTACTGGTGGCGTCACAGGTGGTCACCCTGCTTGCCGGAGGGGTACTGCTGCTGCGCATGCGTCGCGCAGCAGCCGTGAGCGCTTAGGGATTATTCGCCCTTTTTCACCGCCTGGATATAGAGCATTTCCAGCGCCAGAGTCGCCGCCGCCAGGGCGGTGATCTCGGACTGGTCGTAGGCCGGCGCCACTTCCACCACGTCCATGCCAACGATGTTCAGATCCTTCAGGCCGCGCACCAGCTTGATCGCGCGATCCGAGGTCAGCCCGCCGATCACCGGCGTGCCGGTACCCGGCGCAAACGCCGGATCCAGGCAGTCGATGTCGAAGGTCAGGTAGACCGGCATATCGCCAACGATCTGTTTGATCTGAGCGATAACATCGTCAGCGGTACGATCGTTAACCTGGCCCGCATCCAGCACGGTAAAGCCGTTGTCTTTGTCGAACTCGGTGCGGATACCGATCTGTACGGAATGGTTCGGATCGATCAGGCCTTCGTTCGGCGCGGTGTAGAACATGGTGCCGTGGTCAAACTCGCAGCCGTTGGCGTAGGTGTCGGTATGGGCGTCGAAATGCACCAGCGCCATTTTACCGAAATGTTTTGCGTGCGCGCGCAGCAGCGGCAGAGTGACGAAGTGGTCGCCGCCGAAGGAGAGCATACGTTTCCCGGCCGCCAGCAGTTTTTCAGCGTGGGCCTGCAAACGTTCGCTCATGTCGCGCGCATCGCCGAAGGCGTAAACCAGATCGCCGCAGTCGACAACGTTCAGACGTTCACGCATGTCGAAGTTCCACGGGAAGCGGTTGCCTTCCCAGGCAAGGTTGGTGGAAACCTGACGAATCGCCGCCGGGCCGTGACGCCCGCCCGCGCGACCGGAGGTTGCCGCATCAAAAGGAACGCCGGTGATCACCCAGTCGGCGTCGCTGTCGTACGGCTGGAAGTTCAGCGGCAGACGCAAAAAACCAAACGCGTTAGAGACCAGGGAATTATCGTATTGATGACCTAAAGTGCTCATGGGTGTGACCTCTTTTTACAGGCGATAGTGTTAAAAATGCACATAAAAAAACCCCTCCGCGTCGTTAGGCCCGACGAGGAAGGGTTTGAATAGGGTGACTGCTTGTTGGGCGAATTATCGCCGTTAATGCATGCGGGTTCAAGTCGGTATCGCGTTTGTGCGACCTGACGCCCCCTCCTTCACAAGAGAGGGCGCGCGGCATGTTACTCGTCTTCCAGGTAAGTGTAGCCGTACAGACCCGCTTCGAACTCTTCGAGGAACTGCTGCTGCAGCGCCTCGTCGAGACCGGAGTTTTTCACCTGATCGCGGAACTGGGTCAGCAGCGTGTTCGGGTCCAGCTGCACGTACTGCAGCATATCCGCCACGGTATCTCCTTCGTCGGAGAGCTCGACTTCGACGCTGCCGTCAGGGAAGACGAATACGTCCACCGCTTCGGTATCACCGAACAGGTTGTGCATGTTGCCGAGGATCTCCTGATAGGCGCCGACCATAAAGAAGCCCAGCATCGGCGGGTTCTCAGGATCGTATTCCGGCATCGGCATGGTGGTGGCGATCCCGTCGCCGTCGACGTAGTGATCGATAGCGCCATCGGAGTCGCAGGTGATATCGAGCAGCACCGCGCGGCGCTCAGGCACCATGTTCAGCCCTTCCAGCGGCATCACCGGGAACAGCTGATCGATACCCCACGCGTCCGGCATCGACTGGAACAGGGAGAAGTTGACGTAAATTTTATCCGCCATCCGCTCCTGCAGCTCGTCAATGATTGGACGGTGCGCGCGGTTGCTCGGGTCGAGCTGTTTCTGCACTTCGTGACACATGTTCAGATACAGCTGCTCCGCCCACGCGCGCTCCTGCAGGTTGAAGGTGCCGGAAGAGTAGCCGATATGAATATCGTGCAGGTCCATCTGGCTATCGTGCAGCCATTCGCGCAGCGAGCGGCGGTTGCCGGTCTCGTGCATCTCGAGCCAGGTTTCCCACATGCTCTGCAGCGGGCGCGCCGCATCTTCCGCAGGCGGGGTCGCCTCGGTGTATTCGTTACGCTCAACGCCGATGATGTTGGAGACCAGCACGGTATGGTGCGCGGTGACCGCACGCCCGGATTCGGTAATCACCGTCGGGTGCGGCAGGCCGTTCTCTTCGCAGGCGTCGCCGATCGCCCAGATGATGTTGTTCGCGTACTCGTTGAGGCCGTAGTTCACCGAGCAGTCGGACTGCGAACGGGTGCCCTCATAGTCCACGCCCAGACCGCCGCCGACGTCAAAGCACTGGATATTGACGCCCAGCTTATGCAGCTCGACGTAGAAGCGTGAGGATTCGCGCACGCCGGTGGCGATATCGCGAATGTTGGCCATCTGCGAGCCAAGGTGGAAGTGCAGCAGCTGCAGGCTTTCCAGATGCCCCGCCGCGCGCAGAATCTCAACCAGCTGCAGAACCTGCGTTGCCGCGAGGCCGAATTTGGATTTCTCGCCGCCGGAGGACTGCCATTTACCGGAGCCCTGCGAGGCCAGACGCGCGCGGACGCCAAGACGCGGCACCACGTTCAGGCGCGCGGCTTCTTCCAGCACGATGGCGATTTCCGACATCTTTTCGATGACCAGATAGACCTTGTGGCCCATCTTTTCGCCCACCAGCGCCAGGCGGATATATTCACGGTCTTTATAGCCGTTACAGACGATCACGCTGCGGGTCATGCCCGCATGCGCCAGCACCGCCATCAGCTCGGCCTTTGAACCGGCTTCCAGACCCAGCGGCTCGCCGGAGTGGATCAGCGACTCAATCACGCGACGATGCTGGTTAACCTTGATCGGGTAAACCAGGAAGTAGTCACCGTTATAGCCGTAGGATTCGCGCGCGCGCTTGAAGGCGGCGTTAATCGAGCGCAGGCGATGCTGCAGAATCTGCGGGAAGCAAAACAGTGCAGGCAGGCGCTGCCCTTGCGCTTCGCGCGCTTTGACTAATTCGGCAAGATCGACGCGCGCTTCCGGTACGTCAGGATCCGGGCAAACGCTGATATGGCCCAGCTCGTTGACGTCGTAGTAGTTATTACCCCACCAGGCAATATTATAAGTACGTAGCATTTTGCTAGCTTCCTGGGAGCTCATCGCCACCTCCTGCATAGAACGTAGTACACCGTGTTCGCCTGCTGACGAAGGCGAAACCATAGACATGTCGTCAGACATAGCGAACCTCAATTTTTAATAATAAGTGTAAGACAGTTAACTACTATCGCAGTCCAAAGACGCGATAACAACCCATGAACAGTCCTAAACCCCAGCAGATAGTGCTGGCGCTGCGACTGCGCGACCGGTTTCTTCTTCATATGATAATAAAACACGTACCCGAACGTAGTGTGACAGTCCGGAGAAACCACGAGAAAACTCTTGCGATAGAGAGCAAGAGAGCCCTTGTTCAGTTTTCTGACGACCTTCCGGCCCTGGAATCCTGAGAAGCGCCGAGATGGGTAGAACATCGGCAGGTATGCATGAAAGAGATGCAGATTGCGGGATCTTGACGCGCGACGGAACGACGCGACGAATCAGGTGAAAAACGTGGGTTCATTATCTGGTATCACCTCCACACTGCCCCGAAACGGGCCAGCGACAAGCCAAAGCTATATACCTGGCAGCAGGCGCAAAGGCCGCTGCGGGATTCTGTCAATACAGAGTGCTTAACCCGGCTGGAAGTGGCGTCACGAGGTACTCTTCGTGCGCTGTCATAATGAGCCGCGCGCGGCGTTTTATACCGATAAGCAGGCTAAAATGCAAAATAAAAATATGCGTGTTGCCGCGTCTGGCAGGAAAAATTTCCACCGACTATTGCGCATAAATGCGATGCGCATCAAAAAAGTCTGGAAATGGGATTAAGATTTGACCTAAAATAGCCGTCCAGAAGTTAATCCGTCTATACTGATTAACACTCAGACTGCTCGTGTCACTACCTGCAAGCTTTGGTAGAGTCGTCTAACAAAGCCTCTCCACACAACAGTATGAGCTATACGAATACTCCACAGGTAAAATAAAACATGGCAAAACACCTCTTTACGTCCGAGTCCGTATCAGAAGGGCATCCAGACAAAATTGCTGACCAAATCTCCGATGCCGTGCTTGACGCGATCCTTGAACAGGATCCGAAGGCCCGCGTCGCGTGTGAAACCTACGTCAAAACCGGCATGGTTCTGGTTGGCGGTGAAATCACCACCAGCGCATGGGTTGATATCGAAGAGATCACCCGTAATACGGTTCGTGAAATTGGCTACGTGCATTCCGATATGGGCTTTGACGCCAACTCCTGCGCCGTTCTGAGCGCAATCGGCAAGCAGTCCCCGGACATCAACCAGGGCGTTGACCGTGCCGATCCGCTGGAGCAGGGCGCGGGCGACCAGGGCCTGATGTTTGGCTATGCCACGAACGAGACCGACGTGCTGATGCCGGCGCCGATCACCTATGCTCACCGTCTGGTGCAGCGTCAGGCTGAAGTGCGTAAAAACGGCACTCTGCCGTGGCTGCGTCCGGATGCGAAGAGCCAGGTGACCTTCCAGTATGACGACGGCAAAATCGTCGGCATCGATGCGGTGGTGCTGTCGACTCAGCACGCGGAAGATATCGATCAGAAATCGCTGCAGGAAGCGGTGATGGAAGAGATCATTAAGCCGGTTCTGCCGACCGAATGGCTGAACAGCGCCACCAAATTCTTTATCAACCCGACCGGTCGCTTCGTTATCGGCGGCCCGATGGGCGACTGCGGCCTGACCGGACGTAAAATCATCGTTGATACCTACGGCGGCATGGCTCGTCACGGCGGCGGCGCGTTCTCCGGTAAGGACCCGTCTAAAGTTGACCGTTCCGCAGCTTACGCAGCGCGCTATGTAGCGAAAAACATCGTTGCCGCAGGCCTGGCCGATCGCTGTGAGATTCAGGTTTCCTACGCTATCGGCGTGGCTGAACCGACCTCTATCATGGTTGAAACCTTCGGCACCGAAAAAATTGCTTCCGAGCAGCTGACTCTGCTGGTGCGCGAATTCTTCGACCTGCGTCCGTACGGCCTGATTCAGATGCTGGATCTGCTGCACCCAATCTACAAAGAAACCGCGGCATACGGTCACTTTGGTCGCGAACATTTCCCATGGGAAAAAACCGACAAAGCTGCCCTGCTGCGCGAAGCTGCCGGCCTGAAATAAGCGCACGCTTTACCGTTTCGAAGGCCAGCCTCGCGCTGGCCTTTTTCTTTATCTCTTCTCCATACCATCCCCCTGCGCTCCGCGTCTTTCCGCTTCTCCGCTCTTATATGTCAAAAAAATGAAAGCGATTACATAAGATTAACAGCCATTAGTTAGCTGCGATGCGGCGTCAATGAAACAAAATTTCACAATGTTACATACTGTTTCAGGAAAGTCTGATTCCCGTTTTTTATCTCGTCGACTAAAATTACATATAATACTGATTTATATGTTTATTTATTGATTACGTTTCTTTACCTTAGTGTAAGCGATTACACAGCCGTGATTACAATCACATTTTTTTGCTACGCACTCCCCTACTCTAAGCATCGACAGAATCAATAACTCAACTGGAGGGCGTTATGCCTGACAACAAAAAACAAGGGCGCTCGAACAAAACGATGACGTTCTTTGTCTGTTTCCTCGCCGCACTGGCCGGCCTGCTTTTTGGCCTTGATATCGGCGTCATTGCGGGTGCCCTGCCCTTTATTGCCAACGAGTTTCAAATTACCGCTCACACTCAGGAATGGGTGGTGAGCTCGATGATGTTCGGCGCCGCGGTCGGCGCGGTCGGCAGCGGCTGGCTCTCTTTCAAACTGGGCCGTAAGAAAAGCCTGATGATCGGCGCGATCCTGTTCGTTGTCGGCTCCCTGTGCTCCGCCGCCGCGCCGAACGTTGAAGTGCTGCTGATTTCCCGCGTACTGCTCGGCCTCGCGGTGGGCGTCGCCTCCTACACCGCCCCGCTGTACCTGTCCGAAATTGCGCCGGAGAAAATCCGCGGCAGCATGATCTCGATGTATCAGCTGATGATCACCATCGGTATTCTCGGCGCCTATCTGTCGGATACCGCGTTCAGCTACAGCGGCGCATGGCGCTGGATGCTCGGGGTTATAATCATCCCGGCCATTCTGCTGCTGATTGGCGTTTTCTTCCTGCCGGACAGCCCGCGCTGGTTTGCCGCCAAACGCCGCTTTGTCGACGCTGAGCGCGTGCTGCTGCGCCTGCGCGATACCAGCGCGGAAGCCAAACGTGAGCTCGATGAAATCCGTGAAAGCCTGAAGGTCAAACAGTCCGGCTGGGAGCTGTTTAAAGAGAACAGCAACTTCCGCCGCGCGGTGTTCCTCGGCGTTCTGCTGCAGGTGATGCAGCAGTTCACCGGGATGAACGTCATCATGTACTACGCGCCGAAGATTTTTGAACTGGCGGGCTACGCCAACACCACCGAGCAGATGTGGGGGACGGTTATCGTCGGCCTGACCAACGTGCTGGCGACCTTTATCGCGATCGGCCTGGTTGACCGCTGGGGCCGTAAGCCAACGCTGATCCTCGGCTTTATCGTCATGGCCGTCGGCATGGGCGTGCTGGGCAGCATGATGCATATCGGCATCCACTCCACGATCGCACAGTACTTCTCCGTGCTGATGCTGCTGATGTTTATCGTCGGCTTCGCCATGAGCGCAGGCCCGCTGATCTGGGTGCTGTGTTCAGAAATTCAGCCGCTGAAGGGCCGCGATTTCGGCATCACCTGTTCCACGGCCACCAACTGGATCGCCAACATGATCGTCGGTGCGACCTTCCTGACCATGCTGAACTCGCTGGGCAGCGCGAACACCTTCTGGGTCTATGGCGGTCTGAATATCCTGTTCATCTTCCTGACCCTGTGGCTTATTCCGGAAACCAAAAACGTTTCGCTGGAACATATCGAACGTAACCTGATGAAGGGCCGCCCGCTGCGTGAAATCGGCGCTCGCGACTAGTCATCACCGCGCTTCCTCCCCCCGCGGGAGGAAGCTTCTTCTTGCTCTCATCTCCTCGCCGCACTATCCTCTGGCGCTATGAAGACACCCCGAATTCCCATCGCTACGCAGCAGGCCGTGATGCGCAGCCTGCGGGAAAAACTCGCCCTGGCGAACCTCAAGCTTGAGCGCCGCTATCCGGAACCCGCGCTGGTCTATCAGCAGCGGGGAACCTCCGCCGGCACCGCCTGGCTGGAAAAGAATGAAATTCGCCTCAACCCGGTACTGCTGCTGGAAAATCAGCAGGCGTTTATCGATGAGGTGGTGCCGCACGAGCTCGCGCACCTGCTGGTGTGGAAGCACTTCGGCCGCGTGGCGCCGCACGGCAAAGAGTGGAAATGGATGATGGAAAGCGTGCTGGAAGTGCCGGCCCGACGCACCCATCGCTTCGAACTTGATTCCGTGCGCAGAAATACCTTCCCCTACCGCTGCCAATGCCAGCAGCACCAGCTGACCGTTCGCCGTCATAATCGCGTGATGCGTGGGGAAGCAACCTACCGCTGCGTTCGCTGCGGCGATCTGCTGGTAGCTGAAGAGTAAATATCGGGTATAACTGGAAATTTTCTGATCTGACTGATTGCATCTGACAATCTCATTCGCTACGTTGCGGGCTCGTTTTGACACGGAGTTCACGATGTCCCGTACTCATATTTTTGCCGCAGCGTTGCTGACTGCGGCCTGTAGCGGTCAGGCTATGGCCGAAGGAATCAATAGTTTTTCCCAGGCAAAAGCCGCCGGAGCGAAGGTTAACGCCGATGCCCCCGGTGACTTCTACTGTGGCTGCAAAATCGACTGGCAGGGTAAAAAAGGCGTTATTAACCTGCAATCCTGCGGCTATAAGGTGCGTAAAAACGAAAACCGCGCCAGCCGCGTCGAGTGGGAGCACGTCGTTCCGGCGTGGCAGTTTGGCCACCAGCGCCAGTGCTGGCAGGACGGCGGGCGTAAAAATTGCGCCAAAGATCCGGTTTACCGCAGGATGGAAAGCGATATGCACAACCTGCAGCCGGCGGTCGGCGAGGTCAACGGCGACCGCGCTAACTATATGTACAGCCAGTGGAACGGCGGCGAAGGCCAGTACGGTCAGTGCGCGATGAAGGTGGATTTTAAAGAGAAGGTTGCCGAGCCGCCGGTGCGCGCTCGCGGCGCAATTGCGCGGACCTACTTCTATATGCGCGATAGCTATCAGCTCACGCTTTCCCGTCAGCAAACCCAGCTTTTTAGCGCCTGGAATAAGACCTACCCGGTAACCCGCTGGGAGTGCGAACGCGATGAGCGTATCGCTAAAGTTCAGGGCAACCACAATCCTTACGTCCAGCAGGCTTGCCAGGCGCAAAAGAGCTAACCTACACTAGCGGCAATTGTTAATTTGCAGGTCCCGCTATTCTCCCGCGACCGCGGGAAAGAGAGGACCTGCGCGAAGAACGGAATATCAAGCATGCGCACTCCCCGCATCCACCACCCTGAGCCGATTATCGTCGGTAGCCAGATAGCCCTTTCCGACGACGCGGCGAACCACGTTGGCCGCGTATTGCGAATGGGTAAAGGCCAGGCCATTCAGCTTTTTGACGGTAGTAATCAGGTATTTGCAGCCACTATCGTCGACGCGGGCAAGAAAAACGTGACGGTTGAGATCGTCAGCGGCGAGAGGGACGATCGCGAATCGCCGCTGCATATTCACCTCGGCCAGGTGATGTCGCGCGGCGAAAAAATGGAATTCACCATCCAGAAATCGATCGAGCTCGGAGTAAGCCTCATTACGCCACTGTTTTCCGAGCGCTGCGGCGTTAAACTGGATGCCGAACGCTTGCAGAAGAAGATCCAGCAGTGGCAAAAAATCGCCATTGCCGCCTGCGAGCAGAGCGGCCGCAACGTGGTGCCAGAGATTCGCCCGGCCATGCAGCTGGAGGCCTGGTGTGCGGAGCAGGATGATAGCCTGAAGCTGAACCTGCACCCTCGCGCCAGCGCCAGCATTAACACGCTGCCGCTGCCGGTGGAGCGCATTCGTCTGCTGATTGGCCCTGAAGGGGGGCTGTCAGCGGAAGAGATCGCGATGACCGCTCGTTACCAGTTTACTGATATTCTGTTGGGACCGCGCGTTCTGCGTACAGAGACAACTGCGCTAACTGCCATTACCGCGCTACAGGTGCGTTTTGGCGACTTAGGTTGAAGCGTTAACGGAGAATAATAATGATCAAGCTCGGCATCGTGATGGACCCCATCGCAACCATCAACATCAAGAAAGACACCAGCTTCGCCATGCTGCTGGAAGCCCAGCGTCGCGGCTACGAACTCCATTATATGGAGATGAACGACCTGTACTTAATCAACGGCGAGGCCCGCGCCCGTACGCGCACGCTGAGCGTAGAGCAGAACTACGACAAGTGGTACGAGTTCAGCGGCGAGCAGGATCTGCCGCTGGCGGATCTCGACGTGATTCTGATGCGTAAGGACCCACCGTTCGATACCGAGTTCATTTACGCTACCTATATTCTGGAACGCGCGGAAGATAAGGGCACGCTTATCGTCAACAAGCCGCAGAGCCTGCGCGACTGTAACGAAAAGCTGTTTACCGCCTGGTTTGCCGACCTGACGCCGGAAACGCTGGTCACCCGTAACAAGGCGCAGCTGAAAGCCTTCTGGGAAAAGCACGGCGATATTATTCTCAAGCCGCTGGACGGCATGGGCGGTTCATCTATTTTCCGCGTGAAAGAGGGCGATCCTAACCTGCCGGTGATTGCGGAAACGCTGACCGATCTCGGCAGCCGCTACTGCATGGCGCAAAACTATCTGCCGGCCATCAAGGACGGCGATAAGCGCGTGCTGGTTGTCGACGGCGAGCCGGTTCCCTGGTGCCTGGCGCGTATTCCGCAGGGCGGAGAGACGCGCGGTAACCTCGCCGCCGGTGGTCGCGGCGAAGCGCGCCCGCTAACCGAGAGCGATTGGGCAATCGCCCGCCGCGTCGGCCCTACGCTGAAGGCCAAGGGCCTGATTTTCGTCGGTCTGGATATCATCGGCGATCGCCTGACGGAAATTAACGTCACCAGCCCAACCTGCGTGCGCGAGATTGAGGCGGCCTTCCCGATCTCCATCACCGGCATGCTGATGGACGCCATTGAGAAGCGCATCGCTAAGTAAGCCCGAGGCTCACGGATGAGCCAGTTGAAAACGCAGCGTCCTTGTTGCATCCGGGACAAGCCAGCTTGCTTCAACGAAAGCTAAAGAGTAAAGGGGCCAACGCCCCTTTACTCTTTTGTTCTCTTGCTCTTTGCTCCTTGCTCTTCGCTTTTTACCCTTTATCTTTCGCTTTTTACTCTTCGCCCTTTTCGAACCGATAATCGGCCAAACTGATTCAACGAAAGATTTCAGGTTACAGGAAGGCGGCGACGCAGCGAGCGCCCGGGAGCATAGTTTACTATGTGACCGGGGCGAGTGAGGAAGCCAACGCACCTGTAGCGTGAAAGATAAAGTTGAATCGACAGAGCGGCACTTTGCCCGCATACTAGGTGCTGCTTTTTTGAACCAGGAACAGAACCTCTGACAATGAATTTACAGCATCACTTTTTGATTGCCATGCCTGCTCTTCAGGACCCCATATTCCGCCGCTCCGTGGTTTATATCTGCGAGTACAACGATGATGGTGCCATGGGTATTATCGTCAACAAACCGCTGGAAAATCTGCAGATTGACGGGATTCTGGAGAAGCTGAAAATTGTCGCTGAGCCGCGCAATCCCGATATTCGCCTCGATAAGCCGGTCATGCTTGGCGGCCCGCTGGCGGAAGATCGCGGCTTTATTCTGCACTCGCCGCCCTCTGATTTCTCTTCCAGTATCCGTATTTCCGACAATACCGTGATCACCACGTCGCGGGACGTGCTGGAAACCCTCGGAACCGATAAACAGCCGAGCAACGTACTGGTCGCGCTGGGCTACGCCTCCTGGGAGAAGGGACAGCTGGAGCAGGAGCTGCTTGATAACGCCTGGCTCACCGCCCCGGCCGATCAGAATATTTTGTTTAAAACGCCGATAGCCGATCGCTGGCGCGAAGCGGCAAAGCTGATTGGGATCGATATTGTGACGATGCCCGGCGTTGCGGGGCACGCATAATGAGCGGAACCTTACTGGGCTTTGATTTTGGCACCAAAAGCATCGGCGTCGCGATAGGGCAACGCATTACCGGCACCGCCCGCCCTCTTCCTGCGCTCAAAGCGCAGGATGGAAAACCGGACTGGAACGTTATCGAAAAGCTGCTGAAAGAGTGGCAGCCGGAAGCCGTTATCGTCGGCCTGCCGCTGAATATGGACGGCACCGAGCAGCCGCTAACCGCGCGCGCGCGCAACTTCGCCAATAAAATTCACGGCCGCTTTGGGGTACAGATTACCCTGCACGATGAGCGTCTGAGTACGGTGGAGGCCCGCGCCGGGCTTTTCGAGCACGGCGGATTCCGCGCCCTGAATAAAGGCAGCATCGACTCGGCCTCGGCGGTCGTTATTCTGGAAAGCTACTTCGAGCAGGGTTTTTAAGCCCGTCGATGATGGCGCCGCCGAACCGGCGCCATCATCGCTATGACCTAGTGACGGAGATGCTCGTTAGCCCAGCTCACCGCCTGGGTACGATTCTTCACGCTCAGCTTGCGAAAGACGTTATACAGATGAGTGCGCACCGTATTCTCACTAATGAACAGCGCACGAGCAATATCCATATTCGTCGCACCGCAGCGCAGCTCGTTTAAGATTTCACATTCACGTTCCGTCAGCGGAGAGCTTTCCGCCGGTACCGATGTATGATTCGCAGCGTACATCGCCGGGTGCATCACGCTCAATTCAGCCGTCTGTTGGCCGTTCAGCACGGCCTTAACGCCCTCAATTAAACGCGATTCATCATCGTCATGGCGGAAGACTCCGTAGAGCGCGGGCCACTGCGCCATCTCATAGAGTTCATACTTTTGCGCGCTGTTGATAATCAGCAGGCGCGGGTTCTCTACCTGCGATCGAATAATATCTCGCCACACTCCGTTCAGCTTTTTATTCGACACGGCAATATCAAATAATATTACGGAGCCTTTCGCTAAGCGCTGCATCAGAGGCTTATTGATATTATGCAGGGTCACCGCAATCGATAGCTTTTCCGCCAGTCTGGCGACAAAAAACTTACTCTGAATCGAGGGATGAGTAATAAAGACAATCTGCCGAGAATGATTTGAATTACCTGATAAATTAATCACTTAAAACTCTCCTTAGCAAGCATCCACCATCATGGTGGTTAAATGAATTAAAAACAAAAAATCACATATCCATTAATAAACTGAAATAAGCTTACATAATAAAAAAAATATTTTATGGGAATCATCCTATGCCCATAAACAGCATAAGTCGAATTCATTAAAAGTGTCAAAAGATAATCTAAATTTTTTCCCATTTCTGCGAGGATAATGTCTAAATCAATTCCCGCCGCTCATTATTCTGCGTCAATCATTTACGTTCATCTATATTTATAATCAATATCAAAGAACATTAATAAAACATTACGATAACAACAAACTGGCATGACGACTGAATATTAAACCTCCGGCTACAGGCGGCCTGATGACACACGCTGTTGAAAACTTTGCGTAAAAGTCTGCATCCCGCTCTGCTGTCCGGTCTGCATCACTCCGGGTAATTGATGGGTTTTACCTTCGCGGATCAAATTTGCCACCGCCGGTGTATTTACCAAAAGCTCGAATAGCGCAACTCTCCCGCCAGATATATCCGGCAATAATTTTTGTGCCAGTACGGCGCATAAACTTCCCGCCAGCTGGCCGCGAACCTGATCTTTTTCCTGAGCAGGAAAAACGTCAACCAGGCGCTCAACCGCCTGCGCGGCCCCGCGGGTATGCAACGTGGCCATCACCAGGTGCCCGGTCTCCGCCGCCGTCAGCGCCAGGCGGATGGTCTCGCTGTCGCGCAGCTCGCCCAGCAAAATGACGTCCGGGTCCTGGCGCAGCGCCACCCGCAGCGCCGCCGCAAACGACGGGGCGTGGCGGCCAATTTCGCGCTGCTGGACCAGGCATCGTTCGCTGTCATGGACAAACTCCACCGGGTCCTCAAGGGTCAGGATATGGCCATCGAGGCGCTGATTGAGATAGCCAACCATCGCCGCGAGGGTGGTCGATTTACCGCTGCCGGTAGCGCCGGTCACGAGGATCAGCCCGCTCTCTTCATTGAGCAGCTCGGTTAGCGCGGCGGGGACGCTCAGTTCATCAAGCCGCGGGCAGGCTTCCGGCAGCAGGCGCAGCGCCAGCGACAGCCCGCGCGTGTGGGCGAATGCGCTGGCGCGCAGGCGCGGCCCGCCGGGTAGCGCCAGCGCAAAATCAACCTGTCCGCCGGCCTGCCACTGGGCCTGATGTTCATCATTGAGCCACTGCGCGAGTATTTTGCCGATCTCCGGCGACGTAAAGGGCGCGGGCTCCAGCCTCCCCTGGCGACGCCAGCGCGGCGCCGAGGCATTGCACAGGTGTAGATCGGAGACGTTATGCTTTACACTAAGGGCCACTATTTCTTCCAGCTCCATAACTCATCCTCGGAATATGAACGATATTGCGCATAACCTGGCACAGGTCCGGGACAAAATCTCAGGCGCTGCCGCTCGCTGCGGCCGCTCGCCAGAAGAAGTTACGCTGCTTGCAGTCAGTAAAACCAAACCTGCGAGCGCGGTTGAAGAAGCGGTGGCTGCCGGTCAGAGGGCGTTCGGTGAAAACTACGTGCAGGAAGGGGTGGAAAAAATTCGCCACTTTCAGGATGCCGGGGTTCGCCATCTACAGTGGCACTTTATTGGCCCGCTGCAGTCCAACAAAAGTCGTCTGGTGGCGGAACATTTCGACTGGTGCCACACCGTCGACCGGCTGAAGATCGCCGCCCGGCTTAGCGAGCAGCGTCCGGCGCATTTGCCGCCGCTTAACGTGTTGATTCAAATTAATATCAGCGACGAGCAAAGCAAATCAGGGATCCCGCCTGAGGAGCTGGATGCATTGGCGGCAGAGATAGACGCCCTGCCGAATCTGCAGCTGCGCGGATTAATGGCCATCCCGGCCCCAGAGTCAGAGTATGTAAGGCAGTTTGCCGTCGCCCAACAAATGGCGGTAGCATTTGCGCGACTTAAGGCGCACTACCCTGCGGTCGATACGCTGTCTCTGGGAATGTCGGATGATATGGAAGCCGCTATCGCGGCGGGAAGCACTATGGTGCGCATCGGTACCGCAATCTTCGGTGCGCGCGACTACAGCAAAAATTAAGGAATCTGAGGAACGCCATGAAGACGTTGACTTTCCTGCTTTCAACGGTCATTGAACTCTACACCATGATCATGTTGTTACGCGTCTGGATGCAGTGGGCTCGCTGCGACTTTTACAACCCCTTCTCGCAGTTTGTGGTGAAGGCAACCCAGCCTGTCGTTGGGCCGCTGCGCCGCATTATCCCGGCCCTGGGGCCGCTCGACAGCGCCTCGATGCTGCTGGCCTTTATTCTCTGCGTCATCAAAGCCATCGTGCTGTTTATGGTGGTCACCTTCCAGCCGATCATCTGGATTTCCGCGCTGCTGATCCTGATTAAGACTATCGGCCTGCTGATTTTCTGGGTGCTGCTGCTGATGGCGATTATGAGCTGGGTGAGCCAGGGCCGCAGCCCGGTTGAATACGTGCTGATGCAGCTCGCCGACCCGCTGCTGCGCCCTATTCGCAAGCTGCTGCCGTCAATGGGCGGGATCGACTTCTCGCCGATGGTGCTGGTTCTGCTGCTGTACGTGATTAACATGGGCATTTCCGAACTGCTGCAGGCAACCGGTAACGTTCTGCTTCCGGGGCTGTGGATGGCGCTATGAGTGCCGTCGAAGCCTGCGCCGACGGGCTGGTCTTGCGGCTGTATATTCAGCCCAAGGCCAGCCGTGATAGCATCGTTGGTTTACATGGCGACGAGCTCAAAGTCGCCATTACCGCCCCGCCCGTTGATGGTCAGGCAAACGCCCATCTGATTAAGTTCCTCGCCAAACAGTTTCGCGTCGCGAAAAGCCAGGTGCTTCTTGAAAAAGGCGAACTGGGCCGGCACAAGCAGATAAAAATCATTAACCCGCAACAGATCCCGACTCAGGTCGCGGCGCTGACAGAATAAGAGCCTGGCTCTAAACAGGATTAATCATGCAAAAAGTTGTTCTCGCCACCGGCAATGCCGGAAAGGTCCGCGAGCTGGCCTCGCTGCTGGAAGATTTTGGTCTGGATATCGTTGCTCAAACCGAGCTGGGAGTCGACAACGCCGAAGAAACCGGCCTGACGTTTATCGAAAACGCCATTCTGAAAGCCCGCCATGCCGCACAAATTACCGGCCTGCCGGCGATTGCCGATGACTCCGGCCTGGCGGTCGATGCGCTAGGCGGCGCGCCGGGGATCTACTCCGCGCGCTACTCCGGCGAAGATGCCAGCGACCAGCAGAACCTGGAAAAGCTGCTCGTCGCCCTGCGCGACGTCCCTGACGATAAGCGTCAGGCGCAGTTCCACTGCGTGCTGGTCTACCTGCGTCATGCCGCAGATCCAACGCCGATTGTTTGTCACGGCAGCTGGCCCGGCGTGATTGCCCGCAGCGCGGCAGGCAGCGGCGGCTTTGGCTACGATCCTATTTTCTTTGTTCCGTCTGAGGGTAAAACCGCGGCGGAGCTGAGTCGTGAAGAAAAAAGCGCGATATCCCACCGCGGGCGCGCGCTGAAACTGTTACTGGAAGCATTACGTAATGGCTAATTTGCCACCTCTGAGCCTGTATATTCACATCCCGTGGTGCGTGCAGAAGTGCCCGTACTGCGATTTTAACTCGCACGCGTTGAAAGGCGAGGTACCGCACGACGACTACGTGCAGCACCTGCTCAACGATCTGCGGGCCGACGCGCACTACGCCCAGGGCCGTGAAGTCAGGACTATTTTTATCGGCGGCGGTACGCCTAGCCTGCTCTCCGGGCCGGCGATGCGGACCCTGCTCGACGGCGTTCGCGCCTGCCTGCCGCTGGCAGCAGATGCCGAGATCACCATGGAGGCCAACCCCGGCACCGTGGAGGCCGATCGCTTTGTCGAGTATCAGCGCGCGGGGGTCAACCGGATCTCCATCGGCGTGCAAAGCTTTAGTGAGGCAAAGCTGCAGCGTCTGGGACGTATTCACGGCCCGGCCGAGGCGAAACGCGCGGCGCATCTGGCCACCGGCCTCGGTCTGCGCAGCTTCAACCTCGACCTGATGCACGGCCTGCCGGACCAGTCGCTGGATGAAGCGCTGGACGATCTGCGCCAGGCCATCGAGCTCAACCCGCCGCACCTGTCGTGGTATCAGCTGACGATTGAGCCCAATACCCTCTTCGGCTCCCGTCCGCCGGTGCTGCCGGATGACGATGCGCTGTGGGATATTTTTGAACAGGGGCATCAGCTGCTGACGGCGGCAGGCTATCAGCAGTATGAAACCTCCGCCTACGCCAAACCCGGCTACCAGTGTCAGCACAATCTTAACTACTGGCGCTTTGGCGACTACCTCGGCATCGGCTGCGGGGCGCACGGTAAGGTGACTTTCCCTGACGGACGCATTCTGCGAACGGCAAAAACGCGCCATCCGCGCGGGTACATGGAAGGCCGCTACCTTGAGCGCCAGCACGACGTCGAGGCGGCGGATAAGCCGTTCGAATTCTTTATGAACCGTTTCCGCCTGCTGGAAGCCGCGCCGCGTGACGAATTCAGCCGCTATACCGGCCTTGATGAGAGCGTGATTCGTCCGCAAATTGCCGCCGCCATCGCCCAGGGCTACCTGGCTGAAGACGCGCACTGCTGGCAGATAACCGAGCACGGTAAGCTGTTTTTAAACTCTCTGCTGGAGCTGTTTCTGAGCGAAGATTAAGCATCCGGGCGGCCCTTCGCCGCCCGTTTTTTTGCCGCACGATCCCCCTTTTCAAGGTCGTTTTTTCCTCCGCGCTTCGGTCAAAGCGCCTGCTCCTTTTTTATTCAGATCTTTGCAGCCAATCACAAATACACATCGATATTTTTCCATTTCTTGACTCCTTTTTTGCGCAGTGGTAATCCTGCTTCATCGGTTGAGCAAATGTAAAACCGAAGTATCCTACATGTGAATTATTGGTAACTCTTATTAAAAAAGTCTTTATGACGTCGGCCGAGGCCGGCGGGCTCAAGCATATAAAAAAGAGGGTAAGGCAATGAATTACCGTAAAGTTTTTATCGCACTTGCAACAATATCCGCCGGCATTACCGCTTCAGCACAGGCAGCGGAATCCGCCATGGTCGCCTTTTTAATGCCCGACCAGGCATCGACGCGCTACGAGCAGCATGATTTTCCCGGCTTCAAGGCGGAAATGAGCAAACTGTGCGCCGACTGCAAGGTCATTTATCAAAACGCCAACGCCAGCGCCACCCTGCAGCAGCAGCAGTTCAACTCGGTCATTGCCCAGGGAGCGAAAATCATCGTTCTCGATCCGGTGGACTCTTCCGCCGCCGCCGCGCTGGTTGCCAACGCCCAGGCGCAGGATGTCAAAGTGATCGCCTACGACCGCCCTATCCCGGCGAAACCGGCAGATTTCTACGTCTCGTTTGATAACGAAGGGATTGGCTATGCCATCTCTAAATCCTTGACCAGCCACCTGAAAGAGAGCGGCGTACCGCAGGATGCCGGCGTGCTGCAAATCAACGGCTCCCCTACCGACGCGGCGGCGGGACTGATCCGCGACGGTATCCACCGCGGCCTGAAAGAGTCGGGCTACAAAACCCTGGCGGAATTTGATACGCCGGAATGGGCGCCGCCAAAAGCGCAGGAGTGGGCTGCCGGGCAGATAACCCGCTTTGGTGACAAAATTAAAGGCGTGGTTGCCGCCAACGACGGCACCGGCGGCGGGGCGATTGCCGCCTTCAAAGCCGCTGGCGTCCAGCCGTTACCGCCGGTCACCGGCAATGACGCCACCATCGCCGCGCTGCAGCTCATCATTGCCGGCGACCAGTACAACACCATCTCAAAACCTTCTGAAATCGTCGCGGCGGCGGCGGCGAAAGTGGCCGTTGAGTTTATTGAGGGTAAGAAGCCTCAGGCCAGCACCACCCTGTACAACACCCCGTCGCAGCTCTTCACCCCGGCGGTGATCACCGCGAAAAATATTAAAGCGGAAATCTTCGATAAAAAGATCCAGACCTACGCTCAGGTTTGTACCGGCGAATACGCTGCAGCCTGCCAGAAGTTAGGCATCGAAAAGTAATTTTGCCCATACGCCCGTCATCCAACGGCGGGCGTAGTTTCGCAATAATTGAGGTCTCTTCCATGTCGCAAGAACAAGAGAAAGTATCGACGGCCGGGCAACCGATCCTGAAGCTAAGCAACGTCTCTAAACACTTTGGCGCCGTCTGCGCCCTGGCGGATATCGAGCTGGAGGTCCACGCCGGTGAAGTGGTGGCGCTGGTTGGCGATAACGGCGCGGGAAAATCTACGCTGGTTAAAATTCTCGCCGGCGTGCATCAGCCTACCGACGGCACCATTGAGTTCGACGGCAGGGTCGTCACGCTTGATAGTCCGGGGAAAGCGCTGGAATACGGTATCGCCACGGTTTTTCAGGATTTAGCGCTGTGCGAAAACCTGGACGTGGTGGCCAACCTGTTTTTAGGCCAGGAGATCTCGCCTTTACAGCTGGATGAGGTTGCCATGGAGGTACGGGCGTGGACGCTGCTGCAGGAGCTGGCGGCTCGTATTCCGTCGGTGCGAGAGCCCATCGCTTCGCTCTCCGGCGGCCAGCGTCAAACCGTAGCCATTGCCCGCTCTCTGCTGATGAATCCCAAAATTATCATGCTGGATGAGCCGACCGCCGCGCTCGGCGTCGCCCAGACGGCGGAAGTGCTCAACCTGATCGAGCGCGTTCGCGAACGCGGCCTCGGCGTCATTATTATCAGCCATAACATGGAAGACGTCCGGGCGGTTGCCGATCGCATCGTGGTGCTGCGCCTCGGGCGTAATAAAGGGATCTTCACCCCCGACGCCTCCAACCAGGATCTGGTCGCCGCCATTACCGGCGCAACGGAAAACGCCGTTTCGCGCCGCGTTGAACGTAAATCACAGTTAAGTTCTTCTGGAGTGATTTAATTTTATGAACAGCAAGACAGAATCCCGCCCGGCCCTGGATCGCAGCGACGAGCGCGTCCAGCACAACGATGGTCTGTTCGGCGTGGTGCGTGCGCAAATCAATCGTATCAGGACCGGCGATCTCGGCACCGCCCCGGTGATTGCCGGACTGATTGTTATCTCCCTGGTGTTTACCTGGCTCAACCCGGTGTTTATTGCGCCGAATAACCTGGTTAACCTGCTTTTTGACTGCGCCACCGTAGGCTTTATCTCTCTGGGGATCGTCTGCGTGCTGATGCTAGGGGAAATCGACCTTTCGGTAGGTTCGATGAGCGGCCTTGCCTCGGCAATCGTCGGCGTCCTGTGGGTCAACGCGGGCTGGCCGGTGGCGGCGGCTATTGGCGTGGCGCTGCTGTGCGGTATCGCCGTCGGCCTGATTTACGCTCTGCTCTATAACCGCGTCGGGATGCCGAGCTTCGTGGCGACTCTCGCCGGCCTGCTCGCGCTGCTCGGGATGCAGTTGTACATTCTTGGCCCCAGCGGCAGCATCAACCTGCCCTACGCTTCGCCGCTGGTTCGCTTCGGCCAGCTGATGGTCATGCCGGGCTGGTTCTCCCATACCCTGGCCCTTCTGCCCGGTCTGGCGCTGCTGACGTTTGGCCTTAAAACCCGCGTACGCCGCCTGCAGGCCAACCTCTCCGCGGAGTCCGTCAGCTCGCTGCTGCTGCGCGCGGCGCTGCTGACGGTGATTTTTGAGGCTGCCGTTTTCTACCTCAACCTGGGCCGCGGCGTACCGTGGATTTTCGGTCTGTTTGTCGCGGCGGCTATGGTGCTCAACTATGCGCTGAAGCGGACAAAATGGGGCCGCTCGATGTTTGCGGTCGGCGGCAACCGGGAGGCCGCGCGGCGCTCGGGGATTAACGTCAGGGCCATTTACGTCAGCGCCTTTGTGCTCTGCGCGACGCTGGCGACATTCGGGGGGATTCTGGCGGCTTCGCGCCTGGCCTCAGCCAGCCAGCAGGCCGGTACCGGCGACGTTAACCTCAACGCCATCGCCGCGGCGGTGATCGGCGGCACCAGCCTGTTTGGCGGGCGCGGCAGCGCCTGGTCCGCGCTGCTGGGGATCATCGTGATTCAGTCGATTTCGAACGGTCTGACGCTGCTGAATCTGCCGTCATCCCTGCGCTATATCATTACCGGCTGCGTGCTGGCGATTGCGGTGATTATCGACTCTCTGGCCCGCCGCTCCCGCGTATCGCACGGGCGTGCCTGAATCGAGAGGATTAAAGAGAATAGTGCGCGGCTCGGGCGTTACGGGCCGCGCAATGAAAAGGTTATTTCAGTGAACTCACCAGCGTCTTGCGGCTATCTTCAAGGGAAACCACCCGGCTGCAGACATCTTTGCCGAACTGCTGGAAATCCGCTTCCTGATTCTTCCACTCTTCCTGAATCGCCGTTTGCAGGCCACCCAGGCTACCGAGGATCCCCTGCAGCGGATTGCCGCCGCCCTTGAGAACCGCCTTCGCGCCCATCTCGTTAATGCTGTCCTGCAGGATGCCGCCCATCGCCTGATTGACCAGCTGCTGGCCGTCGGCGCGGACCTGATCGATCGCTTTATAATGGAAGGTCAGCCCATCGCTGCGGCGTTCAATAATCCGGTTCATCTGCGTTTTTAGCTGCGCGTCCAGTTTGGTCAGGCGACCGTGCATGCTGCTGCTGGTTCCCACCTGCTCGGTGATGATTTTATCCAGCGCCGTGCGGCCTTTTTCAACCCGGGCGCGCGCGCCGTCGTCAATCCACGGCAGGCTGCTGCGCAGGCTGGCCTGATAATCCTGAGCCTGCTCGCGCTGGGCCGCGTTCAGGGAATACTGTTTTCCGTTCCAGGTAAGGCTGCCGTCCGGCATAATCACCAGATCGCCGTTCTCCCCTTTCACCTGCACCTTCTGCGGGCTGAGGATCACGTCGTCACGCGGCGTGACGCTACACTGGTAGTCCGCATGCGCGGTCAAAGCGGTGACGGACAGCGCCACCGCCAGCAGCGTTTTGCGCATCATAAAGCTCCCTTCAGACAAAGCGGGTCGGCAATTGCCGACCCTTGTCAAACTTAGTCCCACCAGACGTCAAAAAGTTCGCTGGTGCGCACGTCGGCAAGCTGGCGCTCTTCCAGCCACTTGCGGACAATGGCCTGATGCTCTTCGGTGCATTTACCGATTTCCTGCATGCAGATCAGACCTTCCCAGGAGAGGTAGCCGCTGCCGTCAAACGCCAGTTTGTTCGGCTCGATCACTTCATTGATCAGGTCATTTACGGTCTGGTCGATATGCTCTTCGCTGCTCCCTTCCGGGAAACGCCAGGCGACAGAAAAGCCCATTTCCTGAAACTCGTCGATATGCATTTTCTTACGCAGACGACGGCTACGATTCTTTGCCATTATTTCACCCTCTCGAACATTAAGTCCCATACGCCGTGGCCAAGACGATGGCCACGCTGTTCAAATTTGGTTACCGGGCGCGATTCCGGGCGCGGTACATAGTCGTTGCTTTCAGACAGGTTACGATAGCCGTCGAGCGAAGACATCACTTCCAGCATATGCTCGGCATACTGCTCCCAGTCGGTCGCCATATGGAAGACGCCGCCGAGCTTGAGCTTGCTTTTCACCAGTTCAGCAAACGGCGCCTGCACGATGCGGCGTTTATTATGCCGCGCTTTATGCCACGGGTCAGGGAAAAACAGCTGCACCATATTAAGGGAGTTATCCGCAATCATGGTGTGCAACACTTCGACCGCATCGTGACACATCACGCGCAGGTTTTGTACACCCTCTTCCTCAGCGGAAGCAAGGCACGCCCCGACGCCCGGAGAGTGGACTTCAATACCGAGGAAATTCTGCTCCGGTTTCGCCTTGGCCATCGCCACCAGCGAGGCGCCCATGCCAAAACCGATCTCTAAGGTGACCGGCGCCTCGCGGCCAAACAGCGAAGCTAAATCAAGCGGCGCACCGGTGAACTCAACGCCCATCACCGGCCAGATAGTATCCAACGCGTGCTGTTGCCCTTTGGTCAGGCGGCCCTGGCGGCGGACGAAGCTACGAATGCGGCGCAGAGGACGGCCGTTTTCATCGAACTCCGGAGATATGACGTCGTTTTTCATAAAGGTTAGGTCTGCTTGTGAATGTGTGCGGAAAACGGGCATTATCCAAAGTTACCCGACGGATGCAAGGGTTTACAGCCTCTCGCCCTTGTGCTGCAATCTGCCACCCTGTTATCGCAATTCCGGAGCTGCAGCTTTGACTTTTCTCGCCGCGCAATTTTCAACCCAGGTGCTGGAGTGGTACGACAAATACGGGCGTAAAACCCTGCCATGGCAAATCGGCAAAACGCCTTACAAAGTATGGCTCTCCGAGGTGATGTTGCAACAAACGCAGGTGGCAACGGTTATCCCTTATTTTGAACGCTTTATGGCGCGTTTCCCAACGGTTATCGATCTGGCGAATGCCCCGCTGGATGAAGTCCTGCATCTGTGGACCGGCCTCGGCTACTACGCCCGGGCGCGCAATTTACATAAGGCGGCGCAGCAGGTGGCAAACCAGCACGGCGGCGAATTCCCGCAGACCTTTGATGAAGTGGCCGCGCTGCCCGGCGTCGGGCGCTCGACGGCGGGCGCCATTTTATCGCTCTCTCTGGGCAAGCATTATCCGATTCTCGACGGCAACGTAAAGCGCGTGCTGGCCCGCTGCTATGCGGTAAGCGGCTGGCCGGGAAAAAAAGAGGTCGAGAAGCGGCTTTGGGGGATTAGCGAAGAGGTCACGCCGGCCAAAGGGGTCGAGCGTTTTAACCAGGCGATGATGGATCTCGGGGCGATCGTCTGCACCCGTTCGAAGCCCAAATGCGCGCTTTGCCCGCTGAATAACGGCTGCGAGGCGTACGCCAATAATTCATGGACTCAATATCCAGGCAAGAAACCGAAGCAGACTATTCCGGAACGCACCGGCTATTTTCTGCTGATGCAGCACGGCGACGAGGTGTTTCTCGCCCAGCGTCCGCCGGTGGGATTATGGGGCGGATTATTCTGTTTTCCGCAGTTTGAAGATGAAGAGACGCTGCGCGAGTGGCTGGTACAGCGGCAGATTAAGGCCGATAATCTGACGCAGTTGACCGCGTTTCGCCACACTTTCAGCCATTTCCACCTGGATATTGTACCGATGTGGCTTACAGTGCACTCATCCGGCGCATGCATGGATGAAGGCGGCGCACTCTGGTATAACTTAGCGCAGCCGCCGTCGGTCGGTCTGGCGGCTCCCGTGGAACGCCTGTTGCAACAGCTGAAGGCCGGGGCGCTGGTATAGCGTTCTGGCGAATTAAAGAGGATGAATCATGAGCAGAACTATTTTTTGTACTTTCCTGCAGCGCGAAGCGGATGGCCAGGATTTCCAGCTGTACCCGGGCGATCTCGGCAAACGCATCTATAACGAGATCTCCAAAGAGGCCTGGGCCCAGTGGCAGCACAAGCAGACCATGCTGATCAATGAGCAGAAGCTCAACATGATGAACGTGGAGCACCGCAAGCTGCTGGAGCAGGAGATGATCCAGTTCCTGTTTGAAGGGAAAGATGTGCATATCGAAGGCTATACGCCGCAGGAAAAACGGTAAGGGCCGACGGCTCTTGCCCCCACCAACACAACGCACGCTCCCGGAATGATGAAAAAATATTTAGCGCTAGCGCTCATTGCGCCTTTGCTCGTTTCGTGTTCCAGCTCGAATAAAAAGGGCGCCGGGTATGACGAAGCGTGGGTAAAGGACACTAACGGCTTCGATATCCTGATGGGACAGTTTGCCCATAACGTCGAAAATATTTGGGGGTATAACGAAGTCCTGCTCGCCGGGCCGAAAGACTACGTTAAATATACCGACGGGTACCAGACCCGCAGCCACATCAACTTTGATGAGGGCACCATCACCGTCGAGACCCTCGCCGGAACCGATCCCACCGGGCGTCTTCGTCAGACGATCATTAAAACGCTGCTGATGGGGGACGATCCGGGCTCCATTGACCTCTATTCCGATACCGACGATATCCAGATTTCGAAAGAGCCGTTCCTGTACGGCCAGGTGGTGGACAATCACGGCGATCCGATTCGCTGGGAGTGGCGCGCCTCGCGTTACGCCGACTATCTGCTGCAGACGCGGCTGAAAAGCCGCAGCAACGGCCTGCGAATCATTTACAGCATCACCATCAACCTGGTGCCGAACCACCTCGATAAGCGTGCGCATAAATATATCGGCATGGTGCGCCAGTCGGCGCGGAAGTACGGCATTGATGAGTCGCTGATCCTGGCGATAATGCAGACCGAGTCCTCTTTTAACCCTTACGCCGTCAGCCATGCCGACGCGCTCGGCCTGATGCAGGTCGTCCAGCACAGCGCCGGGAAAGACGTTTTCCGTTCCCAGGGAAAATCGGGCCTGCCGAGCCGCAGCTTCCTGTTCGATCCGGCCAGTAATATCGATACCGGCACCGCGTACCTGGCGATGTTGAACAACGTCTATCTTGCCGGTATCGACAACCCCACCTCGCGGCGCTACGCCGTCATCACCGCCTATAACGGCGGCGCGGGAAGCGTACTGCGGGTCTTCTCCAGCGATAAGGTTCAGGCTGCCAACATCATTAACAGCATGACGCCGGGCGATGTCTACTCGACGCTCACCACCCGCCACCCCTCCGGGGAATCCCGCCGCTACCTGTATAAAGTCAACACGGCGCAGAAATCCTACCGCCGCAAATAGGGTCTTTATCCTTTACCCGGCTCTCGTTACGCGCACGAGAGCCGGGTCGTTCGGCGCCCTTTTCGCTACGCGCCATACGAAAACGTTATTTGCATCACAATCTAATCTGCAAATTAATATGGATTGCATTTATTTGCGGAAGGTAACAAAACATGATGCCGCTTGCTGATAGAATTTCATCAAATCGTAGTCCTGAATGTAACCATAACAACAGCTCCCCCGCTTACTCGTGAGGAAAATAACATGAACCTTAAGCTGCAGCTTAAAATATTGTCGTTTCTGCAGTTCTGCCTTTGGGGTAGTTGGCTGACTACGCTGGGCTCCTATATGTTTGTGACGCTTAAGTTTGACGGAGCGTCTATCGGTGCCGTGTACAGCTCGCTGGGTATTGCCGCCGTGTTCATGCCTACGCTGCTGGGTATCGTGGCGGATAAGTGGATCAGCGCGAAATGGGTGTATGCGCTATGCCATCTGGTCGGGGCGGGAACGCTGTTTATGGCGGCCCAGGTCACCACGCCGGGTGAGATGTTCCTGGTTATTCTCCTCAACTCGCTGGCCTATATGCCAACGCTGGGGCTGATTAACACCATCTCCTACTATCGTCTGAAATCCGCCGGCATGGATATCGTCGCCGATTTCCCGCCTATCCGTATCTGGGGAACCATCGGTTTTATCATCGCGATGTGGGCCGTGAGCTTCGCCGGCTTCGAGCTGAGCCATATGCAGCTTTATATCGGTGCAACGCTCTCCGTCGTGCTGGCGCTGTTCACCCTGACGCTGCCGCATATTCCGGTCTCTAACCAGCAGAAAAACCAGAGCTGGAGCACCATGCTGGGCCTGGACGCATTTGCCCTGTTCAAAAACAAGCGGATGGCGATCTTCTTTATCTTCTCCATGCTGTTAGGCGCTGAACTGCAGATCACCAACATGTTCGGTAATACCTTCCTGCACAGCTTCGACAATAACCCGCTGTTCTCGGGCAGCTTTATCGTCGAGCATGCGTCGGTAATGATGTCGATTTCCCAGATCTCCGAAACCCTGTTTATCCTGACCATTCCGTTCTTCCTGAGCCGCTACGGCATTAAGAACGTCATGCTGATCAGTATCGTGGCGTGGATGCTGCGCTTCGGCCTGTTCGCCTACGGCGACCCAACGCCGTTCGGCACCGTGCTGCTGGTTCTGTCGATGATTGTCTACGGCTGCGCCTTCGACTTCTTCAACATCTCTGGTTCGGTGTTTGTCGAGAAAGAGGTAAGACCGGAAATTCGCGCCAGCGCCCAGGGGATGTTCCTGATGATGACCAACGGCTTTGGCTGCATTCTCGGCGGCGTGGTGAGCGGGAAAGTGGTAGAGATGTATACCACCGACGGCATCACCAACTGGCAGCCGGTGTGGCTGATCTTCGCCGGATACTCGCTGGTTCTGGCCTTCGCCTTCGTCGCGCTGTTTAAGTACAAACACGTCAGACAGCCTGCCGCAGTCCAGCAGAGCGCCTGATAACAGCCCGGCGGCGCTACGCCTGCCGGGCAACAACACGCCACGCCCCGAGCTCGCGCCGGGGCGTTTTTTTATGCCTTCAGCACGTTGCCGTACAGCCGCTTGATGCCGTCAGGATCCGTTTCGCTGTAGACGCCCTGCAGCTCCGGCGAGAAGCCGGGCAGCATATTGACGCCCTCCTCCAGCGCGAGGAAGTAGCGCAGCACCGCCCCGCCCCACACCTCGCCCGGCACCACGCACAGCACGCCCGGCGGATACGGCAGCGCCCCCTCCGCCGCAATGCGACCTTCGGCCTCGCTCAGGCGCACGAGGTCGACGTTACCGCGAATAAATTCGCGGTTCGCATCCTGCGGATTCATCACCACGCGCGGGAAGCTCCGCTTGCGGAACATCTCTTTTTGCAGATCCTTAACCGCAAAACTGACGTACAGATTGTGCATCTCCTGGCATAGCTCGCGGATAGTGTAATCACGATAGCGCACCGGATATTTGTTATAGATGGTCGGCAGCACGTCAGCCAGCGGGGTATCGGCTTCGATATGCTGTTCAAACTGCGCCAGCATCGCCACCAGCTGCACCATTTTTTCAGCGCTCTCGGCCGGCGTCAGCAGGAACAGAATCGAGTTCAGATCGCACTTCTCAGGCACAATGCCGTTTTCGCGCAGGTAGTGCGCCAGAATCGTCGCCGGGATCCCGAAGTCGGTATATTCGCCGCTTTGCGCGTCGATGCCCGGCGTGGTCAGCAGCAGCTTGCAGGGATCAACGAAGTACTGATCGCCCGCATAGCCCTCAAAGCCGTGCCAGTTGGCGCCCGGCTCAAAGCTGAAGAAGCGCCGCTCGCGGGCGATGGCTTCGGTCGGATGATCCTGCCACGGACGCCCGGCCACCGTCGGCGGAACAAAGGGCTGAATCATTTTGCAGCTGGAGAGGATCGCCTTACGCGCTTCGATACCCAGCGCCACGCACTCTGCCCACAGCCGGCGGCCGCTTTCGCCTTCATGAATTTTGGCATTCACGTCGAGCGCCGCAAACAGCGGGTAAAACGGGCTGGTTGACGCGTGCAGCATAAAGGCGTTATTCAACCGCTTGTGCGGGCAGAATCGCGCCTGGCCGCGCAGGTGGTTATCCTTTTTGTGGATCTGCGACGTTTGCGAGAAACCGGCCTGCTGTTTATGCACCGACTGGGTGACGAAAATGCCCGGATCTTCAGGAGTCAGATCGAGCAGCAGCGGCGAACAGTCGGCCATCATCGGAATAAACTGCTCATAGCCGACCCACGCGGAATCAAACAGGATGTAGTCGCACAGGCTGCCAATTTTATCCACCACCTGACGGGCGTTGTAGACGGTGCCATCGTAGGTGCCAAGCTGAATCACCGCCAGACGGAACGGCCGCGGCGCATCGGCCTTTTCCGGCGCCACTTCGCGAATAAGGTTGCGCAGGTAGCCTTCATCAAAGCAGCGATCATCGATGCCGCCGATAAAGCCAAACGGGTTGCGCGAGGCCTCCAGATAGACCGGCGTGGCCCCGGCCTGAATCAGCGCGCCGTGGTGGTTGGATTTGTGGTTATTACGGTCAAACAGCACCAGGTCGCCGCGGGTGAGCAGCGCGTTGCTGACCACCTTATTCGCCGCCGAAGTGCCGTTAAGGACGAAATAGGTCTTGTCGGCGTTGAACACCTTCGCCGCAAACTTCTGCGCGTGCTTGGCGGAGCCTTCGTGAATCAGCAGATCGCCCAACTTGACGTCGGCATTGCACATATCGGCCCGGAAGATGTTCTCGCCAAAGAAGTCAAAGAACTGACGGCCCGCGGGGTGTTTTTTAAAAAATGCCCCGTGCTGATGTCCCGGACAGGCAAAGGTGCTGTTGTCCATCTCGACGTATTGAGTCAGAGTATTAAAGAACGGCGGCAGCAGGTTGTCTTCATAGCGGCAGGCCGCCGCCTCCAGCTCCAGCCAATCCTGCTCTTTGCCGGTCATCACCGCCGCGACGCCGTCCGGCTTTGCCATTTCGGTCTCGCTAAGCAGATAGACCGGCAGGTTAAACCCGCTACGCTTAAGTAGAGAGAGGATGCCGCTGCGGCTGTCCGCTGCGGTAATGACGACTGCCGCCACATCGGTAAAATCAGTATTGTCCAGCGCGACCACGCGACGGTGGGTGGACAGATGGGGGACCAGCTCGCAGCTGGCGGCAATGTGCATTGATTTCATTAGCGCGAATACCCGTTTCCGGAGAGTAAAAGGCCTCAGACAGGGCGTTCATGCCTTGTCCAACGAAATGTCAGGGTCCGACTGGATTCCAGCTCCGACCGCCCGACATCAGTAAAAGCAGACCGGGTCCGCTTTTACTGTTGTCCTGCAGTGAGCATACGCTGCCTTCACCGCATGCGGGGAAGAGGATCGAGACTAAGAGTAGCAAGATGAGGCGGCTTACGCATCTGCGCGCGGCGGCAATGCGTTGGCGATGTGGTCATCCCGGCGGCCTCATAGTTGAAGAGAAGAAAATTCGCGCAATAATGTCACCTTTGCCATACCCAGGCAAGATGAATTACATATGCAGTCACATCACTGTTCCACGAGCCTTTACGCCGTGGCAGGTTCATAATAATGCATTTATTAGGGATAATTAACGGGAGCACGCTGTGGTTACAGGACCTTTTATTAACGCCTGCGCGGTGCTGTCAGGCGGCATCATTGGCGCACTGTTAAGCCAGAGATTGCCGGAGCGCATCCGCACATCGATGACCTCTATTTTTGGTCTCGCCTCTTTGGGCATTGGTATTTTATTAGTGGTTAAATGCGCCAACCTGCCGGTGATGGTGCTCGCCACCCTGTTGGGCGCCCTGCTTGGCGAAGTGTGTAATATGGAGAAAGGGACCAACGCGCTGGTCGGCAAGCTCCAGCAGATATTTTCGCCGAAGGGCAAGCGGCGGGTTGCCGCCCATGACTCTTTTGTTCAGAGCTACGTCGCGATTATCGTGCTGTTCTGCGCCAGCGGAACCGGGATCTTCGGCGCGATGCGCGAAGGCATGACCGGCGACGCCAGCATTCTTATTGCCAAAGCGTTCCTCGACTTTTTCACCGCCACCATTTTTGCCTGTTCTCTTGGCATTGCCGTCGCGGCGATAAGCGTTCCGATGCTGGTTATCCAGCTCACGCTGGCGGCCTGCGCTGCGTTAATTATGCCCTTGACGACCCCGATGATGATGGCCGATTTCAGCGCCGTTGGCGGAATGCTGCTGCTGGCGACCGGGCTGCGCATCTGCGGTATCAAAATGTTTGCGGTGGTTAATATGCTGCCGGCGCTGGTGCTGGCAATGCCGCTATCGGCAGCCTGGAGCCTCTTTTTCGCCTGAAGCTGCGTGCTTTTAATGCAATGTGGTGATAGATTGTCCATCCTGCGTTGATTTGATGAAATTTCGTTGACGCAGCGAGGCGAATCGGTTTTAATGCGCCCCGTTGCCCGGATAGCTCAGTCGGTAGAGCAGGGGATTGAAAATCCCCGTGTCCTTGGTTCGATTCCGAGTCCGGGCACCACTATTCAGAGAACCCAGCCTATGGCTGGGTTTTTGCATTTCTACGGCCGGACTCTCCATCGAACTACGTTCGATTATTCGCCGCCAGCGGCTCACCCCTTCGGGGCCGGCGCGACAGGCGCGCCGTTCAACGCCTTCGGCGTTAGTCCGAGCCGGGCACCACTATTCAGAGAACCCAGCCTATGGCTGGGTTTTTGCATTTCTGCAGCCGGACTCTCCATCGAACTACGTTCGATTATTCGCCGCCAGCGGCTCACCCCTGCGGGGCCGGCGCGGCAGGCGCGCCGTTCAACGCCTCCGGCGTTAGTCCGAGTCCGGGCACCACTATTCAGAGAACCCAGCCTATGGCTGGGTTTTTGCATTTCTGCGGCCGAATTCTCCATCGAACTACGTTCGATTATTCGCCGCCAGCGGCTCACCCCTGCGGGGCCGGCGCGACAGGCGCGCCGTTCAACGCCTCCGGCGTTAGTCCGAGCCGGGCACCACTATTCAGAGAACCCAGCCGATGGCTGGGTTTTTGCATTTCTGCGGCCGGACTCTCCATCGAACTACGTTCGATTATTCGCCGCCAGCGGCTCACCCCTGCGGGGCCGGCGCGGCAGGCGCGCCGTTCAACGCCTCCGGCGTTAGTCCGAGCCGGGCACCACTATTTAAAGAACCCGCCCAAAAGGCGGCTTTTTGCATTTCTGCGGCCGGACGGGGCTGCTTCCGGATATTTCTCGTCAGGCGTACTATACACCTGTGTTATAGCTACATACCCGTCACTGAAGATTGCTTCAATGTAAGCGGCCTGCCATCCGCTGTCGAGCGTCATCAGCGGAATGCTGAGTGTGTCACCGCCGGTAGTCCGAGTACCGGGAACTGAGTTGCATTTAATATCTCAGGCATAACGAAAATCCTTTACACCAAATAATTAACTTTGAGGGGCTAAAAGTATGTAAGCCGCATACTGTGTACCGGTAACTACTGCATTCATCAGCATATGAAGAATCACTGGCATCAAAAGCCCCCGGCTCTTCACCCGCGCCGCCGTGAGGGTTAAAGAAACCAAAAACAACATGATAAACGTCCTTATTTCCGTATACTGCAAGTGGACGGCCGAAAATATCAAGGACACGATGATAGCGGCACCATAAATATTTCCCCGAAACCAGAATTTAAGTATGTTAAACAGGCATCCACGGAAGACGATTTCTTCATAGACAGGCGCAATGAAAATTAGCAGAATGGCATTAATCCAAAAAATGTATCCTCCGAGAGTCGCCTGGGATTCGGACCACTTTTCAGCTTTATTTATCCCGAAAAGATAAGGGAAAAGATACTGAACAAGCAGAATAATAAGAAACAGTATCATAAACGTTTTAAGCCGAAAACTACCGACCCCCATGCCTTCTCTTTTACGGAAAAAGATATAATAGAGAGGAATAATGAACATAAATTCCAGAGTAATGAGTAACGGAATCAGAAGCCCTCGCGCCATAAGTTCTGCACCGTTTCTTAAAAATAAGGGGATAAAGGTTATCCCGAAAAACAGTATGAACATAGCAAAACATCCGGATACGGATTTGTTTCTTTCAATATATTCACAGCTGTATTTTTTGTCTTCCATTTCATCATTCCTGATATAAGTCAATAACTTAAGCCTCTACCCGAAATTTACCATCGCGTAAGGCCTCGGACTCGTCAGGTAGTAGTGTGTTACATTTCCTCTTCATTTGACCAGATTTATTTAGTATCGAATGATTCAGGTAAGTAAGTACAGGCTGGATACCTGCCTTTGACGAAGAAATATTAATAGCATTGCTTTAGTCGTGTCCTGCAGACGCATTCAATAAAACTACCCGCGCGGCCGATTTTACTGTTATTTCTCCGTGAGCGATAATTATCCGTGTTATATTAAGATGTTTTATCGCTTGATTAACATAATTTTCACTCTCAGTATTCAGCGCACTTATGGCCTCATCCATGCATAAAATACCGGGACAACGGTAAAGCGCTTGTGCAATAAAAACCCGCGGTTTCTGCCCGCCAGAAAATCTTGCTACCGGTTCGCTAATCAGCGCCTCATAACCCACGGGCATTTTTATGATAACTTCGTGAATAAAGCTGGATCTGGCGGCGCGCTCCACCATCCACGCCCCATCGATATTTTCAGCGAAACCGCAGATATTTTCTCGAACAGAGTCTGAAAACAGCCGGTCATCCTGCATCACACAGGCAATCATTCTGTGATAATTATTGACACCCAGCGACCTGATATCCGTACCGTCTGCCGGACTCGGGTACAAACAGCCCGCACAGTACCTTTACCAGGGTGATTTTCCCTGAACCTGAAGGCCCGATAATCGCCACAATTTCTCCTGGTTTTATACTGGTGTTCAGGTTGCTGAAAACGGGCGCAGACTGACCGTCATAACGAAAACTCAGGTTCCGGATCTCCAGTGCTACCGGATGTATATCGGCTTGCATAGCCGTATCAGGTTTCCGGGCTTCCCGCGCGTTCAGGGCGATAATTCAATACTTGCCTCTTTAGAGTGCAAATATTATCGAATTGAATATTCTAGCGATAAATCTGAGTAATATATTGGCGCTAGTTTAAGTCATAACATAACAATAAAAATGCCAATACCGCTCTTTCTTGCCGGCAAGAGGGGATATAAACAATGTTTGTTTAACTCCAGGTGCAGCCCGCAAGGCGACGTTCATCTGTTTACATCACCGCGTAGCGCAAGCGTTCAAGGAGGTCCCCGGGCCCCGTGGGGTCGTCCCCGTTCATCCGGCCGTCGAATCCATGCCAGCGCGGTGGACATTAGCGTTATTTAGCAGGGTCATTTCGCAAATTGTCATCGCCCAGGCCGCCAATAAACGGCAGACGTATACGTAACGGCGTGAAATCCAGCCCCACGTTCAGCCCCAGCAGGTTGAGTTCAAATCCCTCTTCAGCCCCCAGCGTAACACCGGCAATCCCCAGCACCGACACCTGTACCCCGCGTCCGGATGGCGGGAGGCCGATGGGATCCAGCAGCGAGCGAAAATCTTTCCCCACCGCGTTGGCGGGCATATCCAGTTTGAGTGCAGGCACCTCGCGCCCAATATGGGCAATAAAGGTGTTACTGTTGGGCCCTGGCCAGGCGTGGTAGGTATCCGGCCAGGGATAGGTGGCAATGGCCGCGACAATCTGCGGAATCATGGCTTCGGCCTCTTGCCCCCGGTGTTCCACCAGCAAACGGGGCTTCGCCCCGAACCAGTAGCCATCCGGAGGGTTGCGATTGCGGCGCACCTTTTCCCCGCCTCCCCAGCTAATCACTTCGTAACGGCTATATTCCGTCTCGCCGGCGCGTTTATAGATGATCCATGGATGTACCGCCACCACCCCTCTCCATCCCCAGGTCGGCGCAGCGTAGACCTGCACAATGGCCAGCCTGGCGTTTTGCTGAGGGTCGGGCGCCAGCCCCGCTGAGTCACGGCGGGCGGACCACCAGCCCTCCTGCGAGCGCTGCTCACGCTGATGCATCGCCTGGGCCAGGCTGGCGCCAAGAGAGAGCAGGATGATGCAAAGAAGACTCAGACAAACGATTTTTATGATCATGGCAGCCTGTATTCAGGGAGGAAACATCCATATGCGCGATTATTGTACTGATTGCGCTGCGCATCAAGACAGTTCGGCAGCGCCGAACTGCGACGTTTCCACAAAAAACGCTGGCGGCGTGCCTTTCACCGAAACGCCGCGCCAGCGCCTCCCGTTACATGGATTTTTTAACTTCGTCCTTTTTTTTCATCGCCATCCCGGCGCCAGGCTTTTTCTCCTTCTTCATCATGGTGCCAGGATGTTTATCAGCTTTCATCATCATGGTTGCGGAATGATCATCGGCCTTCATCATCGCGCCGGAGTTATGGTCTGCTTTCATCATGGTGGTCGATGACGTTTCGCTCGTCGTATCTGCCGCATAGCTCACCGTCACGGAGCCCATAGCACAGACGGCTGACAGTGCGAAAATAGCTAATTTTTTCATAATATTTTCCTCAGTTATTGTCGATACACCCGCGATACCATTACCGACTATCCGCCACATCTGTTCCCCAAAGCCTCACGCAAATTTAAATTAAATGTGATATTTCAACGGCAGCAGAGGGAGTTGTGTAAGCTGCAAGAGTAGACGGGAAAATGGGGGGTTAAATATGACAGGCGTAACCGCAAAAAAAATCCTGATCGTCGAAGATGACGCCGACATTGCCGACCTTCTCGCCCTTCACCTGCATGATGAGGGCTATGACGTTACCCATGCTAATGACGGTAATAAAGGCGTCGCCCTGCTGGAAAGCGGCGGCTGGGATGCGCTGATCCTCGATTTAATGCTCCCCGGTATCGACGGGCTGGAGATCTGCCGTCGCGCGCGTAATATGGCCCGCTATACGCCCATCATTATTATCAGCGCCCGCTCCAGCGAAATACACCGCGTGCTTGGCCTGGAGCTGGGGGCTGACGACTATCTGGCAAAACCGTTTTCCATGCTGGAGCTGGTCGCCCGCATCAAGGCCCTGTTTCGCCGTCAGGAAGCGATGATCAGCGCCATGAAAATGGATGCAGGAATGTTGCGTTTTGCCGGCCTGGTGATAGATCCCATCGCGCGTGAAGTACATCTGGATCGCAAACCGGTGGAACTCACGCCGCGTGAATTCGATCTGCTCTATTTTTTCGCTAAAAACCCCGGCAAAGTGTTCTCGCGCATGAGACTGCTCAATCAGGTCTGGGGCTATCAGCATGAAGGCTATGAGCATACGGTCAATACGCACATTAACCGCCTGCGGATCAAGATTGAACATAACCCGGCGGAACCGGAGCGCCTGCTAACCGTCTGGGGAATGGGATATAAATTTTCCCCCGCGGTCGAAAGCGCAACATAAGCAGCCGGTCGTAAAATATCTCTTCTCCCGATGTCGGCCGGCTGCTAGCCGGAAAAAATGCCGCCCCGTAGGGCAAACCGCGCCCCCTGACGGCGACGCGGTGGGGAATCATTAACCTTTCACCAGCACCGGTTCGCTATTCCACAGCGCCGGGAAGTTTTTTTTCAGCTGCTCAACTTTGGGTTTGTCATTGATCACAATGTACGGGTAATCGGGGTTGTCGTTGAGGAAGTTCTGATGATATTTCTCCGCCGGATAGAAGCTGGCGCGCTCCTCAACCGTAGTCACCAGCGGCGCGTTGAAACGGTGGCTGCCGTTAAGCTGGGCAATATAGGCCTTCGCTACGCTCTCCTGCGAATCATTCATCGGGAATATCGCTGAGCGATATTGCGTACCGTAGTCCGGCCCCTGCCGGTTCAGCTCCGTCGGGTTATGCGCGACCGAGAAGAAAACCTGTAACAGCTTGCCGTAGGTTACCTGCTGCGGATCAAAAGTGATCTGTACCGACTCGGCATGACCGGTCATACCGGTGCTCACGCTATCGTAATACGCGGTGCGGGCTTTGCCGCCGGCATAACCGGAAGTCACATTAGTGACGCCCTTGACGTGCTGGAAAACGCCCTGCACGCCCCAGAAACAGCCGCCGGCAAGGACGGCGGTTTCCAGACGCGTCGAACCAGGAGCCTCATCCTGCAGCGGCGCGGGAATAATTACCGCGGGTTCAGCTTCAGACCAGGCGACGCTCTGGAATACCAGCGCGCTAACCACCAGAGCCGAAGCGCCTACGGCACGGATACAACGGGTCATTTTTTTCATCTTCGTAGCCACCTGTATTAACCAAATGTGAAAGCGTATGCGTCTACATCCGGATCTTTAAACTCAATGCTGAAGGTGTGTTCCCCCACCCCATCAGACCCGCGAACTAACTGATACAAACGCTGTTCCGTCACCGTGCCGCTACCGTCGGCGGCCACGTCGGCGCCGTGCATCCTGCCCGGAGCCTGGCCATCGACCAACACCTTAAAGCGAACGGGTTTCCCGTCCTTACCCGGCCCCAGAACCAGATGCAGGTCGCGAGCATGGAACTGATAGGCAATCTTGCCGGTGCCGCCGTTCAGCGTGATATGCTCGTCGCCGATGGTCCAGCGCCCTTCCAGCCCCCATGAATCGAGGGGCAGCGCCGCAATATGGTAATCAGCGGGCTGGTCTTCGCTGACCTTATCGGAGGCAAAGTTTGCTCCGCGCGAATAGCCGAGGTAGGTTTCCGGTGAAATATTGCTTTGACCGCTGGCAGCCTGTTCAACGCCCGTAGCTGAAACCGTACTGACGCTGTTATCGACATTTTTCGCCCCCGCCTGACGCAGCAGCTCCTGAATCACATGTTCGGAGCGGTCATAATCGCCTTCGCCGAAATGTTCGTAACGGATATGCCCGCTGGCATCGATAAAGTAGTGCGCTGGCCAGTACTGGTTATGAAAGGCGCGCCAGATGCGGTAGTCGTTATCGATCGCAACCGGATAAGTGACCCCCAGCTTTTTCGCTTCTTTCGCAACGTTGCGAATATCTCTTTCAAAGGCGAATTCCGGCGCGTGCACGCCAATCACTACCAGCCCCCGATCGCGGTACTTCTCCGCCCAGGCTTTAACGTAAGGCAGTGAACGCAGGCAGTTGATACAAGAGTAGGTCCAGAAGTCCACCAGCACGACTTTGCCGCGCAGCGCTTCCGGGGTCAGCGGCGGCGAGTTCAGCCACTGCACGGCGCCGGTCAGCGGCGGCGCCAATCCTCCATCGCTCAGCAAAGATGACATACCGTTATCAGCCGTACTGGCCGCGGCCACGGCGCTGGCGGGGGTTGCCGCAGGCGCCGAGGCATATTTTCCGCTGCCCGGAGAGAGTTTTTGTATCAAGGATTGTTCAATACCGCCGGTTGATGCCGTCGAAATCCGCGCCAGGACGCCGGTGTCCAGTCCGAAACCGATCGCCGCCACGCCCATCAGCATACCGACGCCGAGCGCGCGGCGGATCCACTCCCCAACCCCCAGCGAGCGCTTCATAGTGGCGAAGACTTTACCGCCAATCAGCAGCGCCAGCGCCAGCGAGGTCGCCGCGCCGGCGGCATAAGCCAGCAGCAGCAAGGTGGAGTTGATATTCGCGCCCTGCAGCGCCGCACCGGTCAGTACCAGCCCGAGGATCGGCCCGGCACACGGCGCCCATAGCAAACCGGTGGCAATACCCAGCAAAAACGAGCTGCCCGCGCCGGAGGATTTACCGACGGTAATCCGGTTTGACAGGGAATTCCCGGCAGAGACCAGCGGATGCATGATCCGATCCGCCAGGCGGGGGAACAGCAGCGTTATCCCAAATAGCGCCATCAACACCAGCGCGGCGTCACGACCATACTGGTTGGCCGCCACCACCCAGCCTCCGCCCACGGCAGCCAGCGTGGCAAACAGCGTAAAGGTTATCGCCATTCCCGCCAGCAGCGGCAGACCGGTGCGCATAAACGACCGATCCGAACGGGCAAAAACAAACGGCAGCACGGGTAAAATACAGGGGCTGGCGATGGTCAACAGGCCCCCAAGATAAGCAAGAAAAATAACCAGCATAATCAGCGTCCTTATTGTGGACTGTGGGGGCTATATTTTTTCCGGTCTAAACAGCATCGCATAGCCATTCATGCAATAGCGTAGTCCGGTCGGCGCCGGGCCGTCGCTAAACAGGTGGCCCAGATGCCCCCCGCAGCGGCGGCAATGAATTTCGTCGCGCACCATGCCAAATGAGCTATCGCGGCTCTCTGCCACCGCGTCATCCAGCGGTTGCCAGAAGCTGGGCCAGCCGGTGCGGCTGTCAAATTTAGCGGCGGAGGAGAAAAGCGGCAGCTGGCAGCCCGCGCAGACGAAGGTGCCGCGCCAGTGTTCATCGTTCAGCGGGCTGGAATAAGGTCTCTCGGTCCCCGCCTCCCGCAGGATGTAATACTGCTGAGGCGTCAGGAGCTTCTGCCACTCCTGCGGGCTATGGGTTATGGCAAACTTTGCCCCCGCCGGGGCAGCAGTCGCTTTGCCATCAGCGGCAAACAAAGAGGGGAAGCGCCCTACCGCCAGTACGCCGGCCGCGATCGCGCTGCCTCCCAGCAGAAAATTTCGTCGGTTTAACATCATCGCCCCGCGTTTTGTGGAAGAGGAATGATGTCAACTTACAGAGGAAGTTCTTATCAAATCCTCCCGAAACGTTCACAAATTTGTGATAACTTTCGCCGGGCAGGGAGAGGTGGGAGCGCTACAATTTATATTTCTTTAAAAACAGAAGATTAGAGAATATTAAAAATGATACTTCCGCGTAAATTTGGCTGATGGCCGCAGAGGCCGAAACCGGCGGAGCTTCGATCCGAATGCTGCAGGAAATGTCGCCCTTCAGGGGGAAGGGTGTCGACTCATGGCATATCAGCAAGACTGGCAGTTTGTTTTTGCCGGTTATACAGACAGAGAGATTTCATCGTTTGCGATTTGCCATTATCCATTCTTTTACCGGAAATAATGAGGGCCGAGTAACCGACATCATCACTAAAATCTATGCGCTGTCCTGTCACCTTTTTATGCAGCAGGTCGCTCTTTGCCAGGCAGGAGCGTTGGATAGTTTTATCAAATTCTTTCCACGCGGCCCCTGAGGAGGCAAATGCGCCAGCTGGCAGCAGTAATACAGGAACCAGTGCGATTAGTTGTAATAGTTTCATACAGATATCTCCAATATAAGGGGAGTAAGTACCGGTGGCGTAAAGAACGTGCCAACAATATAACTCATCTTTTATTTTCAACAGCCGCTGCGGTCGGATTATTTCGGCGTTCTGTTTTCAGGCGCTTTAATACCTCAGAGCGCTGAATGACTGCCGTCGCTATCTGCATCAGACTTGCCGGCACGCGGCCAGACGTCCGTCACGCCCCCGTGGTTTCATTGAGAACGGCCGCGCCGTGGCGCAGCGTCTCACCAGACCGCTCCGCGTTGGCCCGGCTACAGGCGACAGTTGGCGATGAGTGATGAGAGAGAGCGTCTCGCAATGAGTGCGCGGACAGGCGCGCAGGAGCGGTAAACAGAAAACCCAGCCCGTGGTTGGCTTTTACATTTTCGCAGCCGGACGCGTGGCGCTACTGCACATATAGGTCGGCAGCGTTCCCAAAAGAAAGAGATAGCTACCATTTTTCTGTTCATTAATACGCATATAGATATTTTTTCCCGGGTAGACGAAAAACAGCGGCTCATATTTTTCCAGCCAGCTATCCGGCACGTTATCGTCCGGGAATTTAATATTGTGTTCTGATACCAGGTACCAGACACGGCCTTTGCGCGTCACCAAAAACGATATTTTACGGTTAATAACTCTGTTCGGCTCCCCCTGCACGTGACCGTTAATGCTGAGCGTCCCGCTCTTCCCGTCTACGGTGTAATTCATCCACAGAATGAGGGTCGTATCCGGATGATGCTGGACAAAACTCACCCGACAGGAGAACGGCGCGACATAATAGCGACACCACAAAAAATAACTCGCCAGCACGGCGCCGAGCAGCAGGCAAAAGCAGGACAGGTAAAGCACCTGACGATGATGGGCCATGCTAACGATCCTCAATAAAATAGTCCGAAATGCAGCGGTTTGGCTCCTTCATCGACCGATCGCACCGAATAACGGAGGCTCGAGGCAGCAGAGCATACCTGCCGATATACACCCATGGATAATTCACGCAGCCATCTTTAAATTGCCCGGCGTAGGTCAGCGCCCTGGCCCGCTCATCCTGCGTCTGGATGCTATTGGTCAGATAAACCCGGCACTCTCCCACCGTACCCGCAAAGTAATAACCATCGATAAAAAGAGTTTCCCGGGAAAAACTATGATTAATCATTCCTGCGCCTGTGAATAACAAAACTAAAAATAACGCTTTCGTCCACCACCGCAGGCGTTTAGGTGAATAAGCCGCTATTACAGGCTGCACTGTAGGTTCAGCCTGCGGAACGCTCTCCGCATCCGAAAGCGCAGTATCATATACTTCATCATCTGACGTTTGCCGCGGAACCTCTTTAATCGTTATCGTAGTTTCGCTGGATAATGTTAATCCAATACGCGGGATCGTGACGATCGGATCGCTATTGAAGCCAATTTTTTTCAATCCCTTGCGTAGAACAGAAATATTCTGGTAATAGGTATTGGGTGAAACCAGCATCCCTCGCCTTTGCCAGACGATATCCATGCACTCCTGTTGCGTGACAATGGCGCCGGCTCGCTCTATTAATAATAATAAACAGCGCCCTGCGGGCGAATTGAGTACCACCACGCGATCCGGGTTGCTGAGATCGCGCAGCGTGCCGTCCACAGGATGAAACTCAACTATTTCATTGATAATATAATGCTTGTGCATACAATCGGTGAAAAATCTCCGGTTAAAGCATGTCGGTAGTACCCAGGTCTTATCACCATATGGATGAGAAGAGATTAATCCTTCTCCTCTCTGGGGGTAATATGGCCGATAAATTCGTTGCTGTATATCACAGCAACTGGCGAAACATCTTATTTTCCTGTCATTGCTCTGCAGGTTAACTGAAGTACAATAAACGCTAACCCCATTCCTCACCCCGTTCCCGAGCGCCGCCTGACGGGCGTCAACGCCCTTCTCTTATCTTTTCTTAAGTAGATCTTATCTTCACTCAACCGACGGGAGAGCGCTTTCCTGCGGCCCGATTCCCGTGCCCTGACCATTCGCTTCGCCGCTATATCTCCCGTAGAAAACCTCCATCAAGCAACTGATACAAAAGGAAAAATAAAAATATGAACTTCGCTTAACGCGCGGTTTAGGCATTGAGAAAAAACGATAATAAGGAGTACGAAAAACCTGTCGGCGCGGGGAACTGAGGCCCGTTCGTCCACGATTAAGCCAATATAGTTCGGCGAACGGGTTCATCGGACGGCCTCACGCTTTGCAATTAATATAAATTAAGATTAATTGAGATTACGTAGTCATCTCCCGGGGTATAGTAGTTCCACAGAGTGAAGGGCTTAATTGCTTTAAAAATACAGGAATACAGGTTGATACCTGTCATACGCATACGGGCTGACCTCATTATTATTATAAATCGAGGGAATAACATGGCGAGTAAGCTTGAACTACAGCATCATTTAAATATTGCGTTAATCGGTGGCGATCGCTTTGCACGCTGTGGCATTACCGCCTTATTGCAAGGAATGTATTCTGGTATTCAAATCACAACATCGACGAATGATTACCAGCACCTTGACGATCTTTTAGCAATGACCAAAATTGACGTTATTTTTATTTCAGGTATAGAAAAACACCATACCGGAATGGATTGTCTGGCGTACATCAAAACGATTAAAGCCAGTTACCCGGAGGTACTTATATATATGTATTCCGCAGCAGTGAATTCATTGTTGTGGGTACACGGTGATATTGATGCCTATATTTCATTACAGGATCCGCTTTATCGCTGGCGAACCTGTTTATTAAAAGTGGCGGAAAGCCGCTATCAACCGAAAAAGAAATCAATGGCGCTTTCGCTAACGCCAGGGGAATGGAGGATATTGAAGAAACTGAGAAATGGGTTGGATATACGTTATATAGCAGAAATAGAGAAGCTTTCATACCGCCGTGTCAGCGCGTTAAAAAGCTCAGCAATAAGAAAACTCGGGCTCAGGAATAAAACAGATTTACTGGTGTTTTTAACCAGCTAAATCTGCAGCCTTCAGAGCCAGTCTCGTAATAACAAAACTATGGAATCAGAAAAATGAAAGCTTACTTAAATAGCAAAACTCTGCTGGCGCTGGGCATTGCGGCCCTGCTGCCTGCGGGCTCCTCGCTGGCTGCCACCACCAGCGGCGGCACCGTAAATTTCAGCGGCAGCGTCGTGACCTCAGCCTGCGCCATCAGCGCCAACAGTGGCAACATTGACGTCGATCTGGGTGAAGTTCGTACCGCCACGCTGGCCGCGGCGGGCAGTGAAGCCAACACGGCAAAAGCGTTCGCCATCACCCTTGAAGATTGTGAAATCGCCGATACCTCCGCCGGCACCGAGGAAAACCCAATCCCGGCGACTACGGTTTCCGTAACCTTCACCGGCATCCCGGATAGCACCGATGCTGACGGCCTGGCCGTCGGCTCAAACGGCAGCAGCAGCTCGGCGCAAAACGTCGCTATTCGCCTGTATGACGAACAGGGCAACGTCGTGAGGCTTGGCGAGTCCGCCGCGCCCGTCGAGCTGCGTAGCGGCTCGAACACCCTGAACTTCAGCGCCAAATACTACTCTCCGCAGGGCAACGCCACGGCTGGCGATGCCAGCGCTGTAGCCACCTACACCGTAACCTATTCGTAATCCTCTGGCCCGGGCGGGTCGCCGGGCCAGGCTCAACTTTCAGGAGAGACGCTATGCGCTCATTAACATGGATTTGTCTGCTCGGCTCGCTGTGCTCATCCGCAGCCTGTGCCGGCGGCGTGGGCCTGGGCGCAACGCGAATGGTCTACCTCGGCAGCGCGAACCAGTCGATGCTGCAGGTCAGAAATACGCATCCCGACGCCTCATTCCTCATCCAGTCATGGGTTGAAAATGAGCAAGATCGGCGCTCCAACGATTTCGTCATTACGCCGCCTCTGTATGTCTTAAAACCGGCAACCGAGAGCGTGGTGAAAATTATGTTTAGCGGTAAATCTCTGCCGCAGGACCGGGAAACGCTGTACTGGATTACGGTCAAAGCCATTCCGCAGCAATCCAAAAGCGCCTCCAGCAATTCTCTGCAGTTTGCCTCAGCAAACCGCATAAAAGTTTTTTACCGCCCGGAAGGGCTGCAAAGCGGCGCCAGCGAGGGGTGGAAAAAAATAACCGGCGACTACCGCGCGGGCAAAATTACGCTCAATAACCCAACGCCTTATTACCTCACCACCATCAATTTAAAAGTCGATGGTAAGCCGGTGCAGCCGGCGATGGTCCCACCAAAAGCAAGCGTCACGCTGGCGGGCTCATTCAGTCAGGCAAGCGCTTTTAGCTATCAGACCATCAATGATTACGGCGCATGGACGCCCACCGTCAGCCTGTCGTTGAACCGGAAATAAAATAAAAAAGGTGCGATCGCGTGAAAGCAAAAATCGTCTGTGCCCTGATGATCTGCCATGCCATTCGGTATGTCTCTGCCGCAGAGAACGATTTGCAATTTAATCCTGCGTTCCTCAACGGTGAAAGTGGAAATATTGTCGACCTCTCATGGGTCAATGCGGGGAGCGCCTTACCGCCGGGCGAATACAACATTAACGTATATATCAATAAAAATTACGCCTTCACCGGAAACGTGGCATTCAGCGTTGATAAAAATACAGCGCAGGACGACGCCCAGCCCTGCGTCACGGCGCAGCAGATTGCCGCCCTGGGCATTGATAGCCGCCAGGCCGCAGAAGAGCGGCTGCCGCTGACCCGGCAATGCTATTTTTTAAATCACGCGTTCCCCGGCGCCAGCTTTGACTTCGACCAGAAGACGCTGACGCTCAATCTCAGCCTGCCGCAGAGCTATATGCGTAATCTTCCGCGTGGATACGTCAGCCCTGAGAGCTGGGAGTCCGGGATCCCTGCTGCGTGGCTGAACTATGTCGTTAACGGCGCCAACAATGAGTACCGGGGCAATAAGCGCACCCGCACCCGGCAGCTGTTCGTTAGCCTGAACAGCGGTGTGAACCTGGGCGCGTGGCGGCTGCGCGACTACACGACGTGGACCAAAGATGCGAATACGCTTACCCACGTACAAACCTGGCTGCAGCGGGATATACCCGCCCTACGGGCGCAGGCGTACGCTGGGGAAACCTACACTTCCGCTCAGGTCTTTGACTCCGTAGGCCTACGCGGTATCGCCTTGAAAACCGACGATAACATGCTGCCGGCCAGCCTGAACGGCTATGCGCCGGAGGTTCGCGGCATCGCCCGCAGCAGCGCGACCGTTACCGTCCAGCAGAACGGCAACACCATTTATCAGACCAGCGTCCCCTCCGGGGAGTTTATGCTGAAAGATCTCTACCCCACATCGTCCGGCGGAGATTTACTGGTGACGATTCAGGAGAGCGACGGCAGCAAAACGCAATATACCGTTCCGTTTGCCAGCGTGCCGAACCTCGTGCGCAGCGGGCAGATAAAATATGCCTTCGGCGCCGGGAAACTTCGCGCCGTCGGCAATCAGAACACACCGACGTTTGCCCAGGGAGAGCTGTTTTTCGGCTGGGAATACGGCCTCACCTTTTACGGCGGCGCCCAGCTTGCAGAGCGCTACAGCGGGCTCGCGCTGGGCATTGGACAAAATCTCGGGCGCTTTGGCGCGTATTCCGTCGATGTGACCCACGCGCGCAGCATACTGGCCGACGATCGGCCCTACACCGGGGATTCCGTGCGCCTGCGCTACAGCAAGCTGCTGAACAATTTCGGCACGCGCTTTAACTTCTACTCGCTGCGCTACTCAACGCAGGGGTTCTACACCCTCAGCGATACCGCCTATAAGGGGATGACGGGCGGTATGACGAAGCAGGTCACGGAGGCAGACGGCACCGTCACCACCAGCTATGAGAACGTGTATAACCTGCATATGTCGCGCAAAGCGAAAAATCAGCTGCTGCTGTCGCAGCCAATGGGCAGGTTTGGCTCGCTTTCTCTGTCATGGGATCGGCAAACCTACTGGCGCACCGCCAGCAAAACGCAAAGCATGCAGTTTGCGTGGAACGCTATGGTTCGCAACGTCTCGGTTGGCGTGAGCTTTCAGCGCAGCACCAGCCTGTTCGATAACCATAAAGATAACGTTGTGGCGATGTCGCTTTCCGTGCCGTTCGGCAACCCGCAGCTGGCCACCAGGGCGCGTTTTACCACCACCCATGCGGACTCAACGGGAGCCACCAGCAGCGCCGGCGTAAGCGGCTACGTTCCCGGGCAGGAGAGCCTGTTCTATAACGTTAATCAGCGCTACGGCGCGCAGCTGCGGTACGGCGGCGATGCCGCGTTGCAGTACGAAGGCCAGCGCGGCGATTACAGCCTGGGCTACAGCTACTCCAGCGATTCCCGCAGCCTCAGCTACGGCATGAGCGGCGGCGCGGTGCTGCATGAAGATGGCCTGACGCTCAGCCAGCCGCTGGGGAATACTAACATCCTGATCAAAGCGCCGGGGGCCGGTAGCGTGGCGGTGCTTAATCATAAAGGAGTCAAAACCGATAGCCGCGGCTATGCCGTCATTCCTTACGCCACGCCGTATCGCATCAACCAGGTCGCGCTGGATGTCACTACCGCCGGAAACAACGTTGAGCTGGAGAACGCCATCGTGAGCAAAACGCCGACCGATGGCGCGCTGGTGCGCGCAACCATCGTCACCCGCCGGGGCGCGAAGGCCCTGTTCACGATCGGCTACCGCAACGAGGCGCTGCCGTTTGGCGCCATCGTATCGCTCGCCGATGAGCAGACCAGCGGCATCGTGGGGGATGGCGGCAGCCTTTATCTCGCCGGCCTGCCGGCTGAAGGCACGCTCAGCGCCGTTTGGGGACAAGACAGCGACAAAAGGTGCGTCGTTAAATATCGTCTGAACCCGGAGGATTACAGCGCCCGCACGGGCCTTTATACGCAGGAGGCGGTATGTCAGTAGCAGCCCGGATATCAGGCATAGCGCTGCTTATTGCCCTCGCCGCCCCGGCTTGCGGCTACGACGTGCTGGTCTCCGTAACCGGAAACCTGATCGGCAATACCTGCGTGGTTTCCGCCGATTCAGCAGAACAAACCGTCCCGCTGGGCACCATCGGCATGAAGCAGTTTCACTCGCCGGGAGCGGTAAGCAATATCAAACGGGCCTTCACGCTCACGCTGGAAGAGTGCGGCCCAACCTTTATCGGAGTGAAGATCCGCTTTAGCGGCACGCCGGATGACCTCAACCCACAGCTGATTAAGGTAGACGACGGCGGAGCGAGCGGCGTGGCGGTACAAATCCTCGATAAAGACGGGGTACCGATCCCGCTGGAAGCCCAAACGGCGGCCTACGGGGCGTCGGGAGACGAACGCGTGCAGATGACATTTTATGCCCGGCTGGCGGCCAACGGCGCCGCCGTCAGCGCCGGTGACGTTTCGGCCATCGCGACCTGGACTACGGAGTATCAATAATGCGTTTCTTACTGCTTGTCTGCTGGCTGTGCGTCAGCGCCAGGGTTTTGGCATTGGATTGGGTATCCGACATTACGCTCTCGCCCCAGCCGATGACCTACACCGGCCCCGCGGACTCCGTTATGCCGGGAAATATTATCGGCTCAGCGTGGAGCGCCACGGCCAGCGTGCAGCGGGTGTTCTGGTGCGGATACCTGTTCGTCTGTACCAAAGGAACTCTCGAACCCGGCAGCAGCGCCGTGTCTGCGGGGATCGCCGTCAACGTCGATGGCGTAAGCTATAGCGTTTTTGAAACCGGCATCCCCGGCATCGGCTATATCATCGGCCTGAAGGATTTTAACGGCACAACCTACGTGCCGCTACAAACCGGCGTGACCCAAAGCTACCCCGCCGATGGCACCAACGGCATGGCTTTCGATTTAGGTTGGTCGGCAAAATTAACGTACATTAAAACGGACAGCGCGCTGAAGTCAGGCGTATACCAGATCCCAGCCATCAACGCCGCAATCCTGACGGCTTATAATAACGAAACCAAAACGGCACAGGTGATCATCAACCCGACGACCATTACGGTGACGGCCAGCGGCTGTACGGTGAGCACCAAAAGCGCCAGCATCGATCTCGGCGCTCCGGATATTCATACGTTGCCCAACGTGGGCAGCACCTCGCTATCGGGCTCATTTAACGTCAGCCTGACCTGCGACGAACAGGTGGCGCTCTATGCGGTAATGACGGACCAGACCACGCCAGACAACACTTCCTCTGTCGTTACGCTGACCAACGATTCTACCGCCTCCGGCATCGGCGTACAGTTCTTCTATAACGGCAGCGGCCCGCTGATGATGGGGCCGGACAGCTCCGCAGCGGGTACCGTAAACCAGTTCTTTATCCAGACCACGGCGACGACCCAAATAGTGTCGCTACCGTTCCAGGCGCAGTACGTCCGCACCGGGGAGCTGGTGCCGGGCAGCGCAAACGCCCTCGCGAGCATTACGTTTTCCTACCAGTAACGAGCGCCGCCGCCGGCGTCTTATTTTGATACGTCTGCGGCGAAATACTCGTTGGAGATCCGCTGGTAGGTGCCATCGGATTTGATTCCCGCCAGCGCCGTATTGATAGCCTGACGCAGATCCGGATTCCCCTTGCGGATTAATACCGCCTCCCGCTCGGCATCGGCCCTTTCCGCCACAATTTTTACCGGGGCGTCGGGCTTATGCTTTTTGAAATCGAGGAACGAGAGGTTGCTGTTAATAGTCGCATCCGCGCGTCCCTGCGACACCAGCGCGATAGACTGATCGAAGCCATCGGTTCCCACCACTTCAGCGCCATTTTCGCGGGCAATTTGCGCATAGTTACTGGTCAAGGTATGCGCCGATTTCTTGCCTTTTAAATCAGCAAAGGTATGAATGTCGGTGTTTTTCTCATTCACGATCAGTACGGCTTTAGGGGAAATGTAGGGATCGGAGAAGTCATACTTCGCCTCCCTCTCGGGCGTAATGGATACCTGGTTTATCACCGCATCGTAGCGATTAGCATCCAGACCGGCCACCAGGCCATCCCACTTACCTTCAACGAACTCGGCCTTTACGCCAATCCGTTTGGCAATTTCACGCGCGATATCAACATCAAAACCCACCAGCTTTCCCGCCGTATTGTGGTAGGTAAACGGCGGGAAGGTCCCTTCGGTGCCGACTTTAAACACGCCCGCTGTTTTTATCTTTGCCAGGTCGTCCTGCGCAGCCGCCGCATGCGCCACGCCCAGTTGGATCGCGGTAGCCAGTAATGCCGTCATCAGTACTTTCATCATTAACTCCTTAGTCTGCTATGCCGTGTTGTTGTTTTAAATTTCCCAGGAATCAGGAAACGTTTCGGTCAATGTGGAAATAAAAATTTGCGTCCGCGTTTTCCTCGCATGGGTAAAAATATCCCGCGAGCTACCGCTCTCGATAATCTGTCCGGACTCAAGAAACACGACCTGACTGGCTATACTGGCAGCCAGCCGCAGATCGTGAGTGGCCATCAGCATGGTTGTCCCCTCCTGCGCCAGCTGACGCAAAACAGAAATCACCTCCAGCGACAGCTCAGGATCGAGCGCCGAAGTTGGCTCATCGCAGAGCAGCACCTTAGGTGAAGGCGCCAGCGCGCGGGCAATAGCCACGCGCTGCTGCTGGCCACCGGACAGCATCGCCGGCCAGGCATGACGCTTATGCAGCAGACCCACCTTCGCCAGCAGTTCCTCGGCGCGGGCCCTCGCGCGTTCGACAGGCCATTTCTGCACCACAATCAGCCCCGTCATAATGTTTTCAAGTACCGACAAATGAGGGAACAGCTGAAAATTCTGGAAAACCATCCCGGTTTGCTGGCAAATACGCCTGATATCCTTTCTCTTCGGCGCCGCATCGGCGGAGAACACAATATTTTCCTGGCCAATAGTTAATTTCCCGGCCTGCGGCAGCTCAAGTAGGTTAATGCAGCGTAATAGCGTACTTTTGCCGCTTCCCGATGGCCCAATAAGCGCGGTAACGCTCCCCTCGGCAATATTTAACGAAATATCGTGCAGGACCTTTTGCCCAGCGAAACTTTTCTCAAGCCCGGACAGGGTTATCATTATTATGTTCCTTGCCTGAGGTATTTTTTTCTAACCGGGCCTCTAGCCTGGATTGCAGGTACGACAGCACCGAGCTGATTAATAAATAGATAATAGCGGCTTCGGTATACAGTATTAATGGCTGATAGGTCACGGCGGCAATTCTCTGAGCAGCTAAAAAAAGCTCCGGCACGGTAATCACTGACGCCAGTGAAGTATCTTTCACTAACGAAATAAAGGTATTCGATAACGGCGGTACGGCCACCCGCGCGGCCTGCGGCAAAATAATATGGCGCAGCGACTGCCACCAGTTCATGCCGATCGAGTGCGCGGCCTCCCACTGTCCCCTGGCGACGGAAAGCAGCGTCGCCCGGATAACCTCAGAAGTGAAGGCCCCGACGTTCAGCGTAAAGCCAATAACCGCGGCAGGAAAAGCGTCGAGAGTAATTCCGATACCCGGCAGCGCGTAAAAAATCAGAAACAGCTGCACCAGCAGCGGAGTGCCGCGAATAACCCAGACATAAAAACGCACCAGCAGCCGTAGCGGCCGCGGCCCGTACAGCCTGATAAGCGCCGCGACAAACCCCAGCCCGAGGCCGAGAGCAAACGAAATTAACGTAATAGGGATAGTAAAAACCAGCCCGGCATAAAGCATCGGCCAGAATGAACTTATCGCTAATGATATAAATTCAGGCACATCTCACCTTTTCTTCCGGCGCTTGCTGAATAAGCCCGGACGCAATAGCAAATCGTTCTAATTTAATAAAGGTTATCATGCGCCCGGGCTCTCACGTATCTATCAAAAACGGTATTGAATATCTGGCTTTGTTATTTGTTTTCGATAAAAAGCTATGCTCCAGCAGCCTGATTCAGGCACCTCCCCCTGGATATTTGTCGCTATGATTTTTTTAGCCATCCTTTTCTGAAAAACGCATTTGCGTCGCCGCAAAAATGCATTAATCGCTGAAAATTACGCCAAAAATAGTAATTTTCAGATATCAATACACCCAGGCGGCTAACAACCTTTCCCTCCGGATGGCTAAATAGAATCTTATATTCCATTTTGCTCTTATGAGCGGTTAAATATTCTTTAATTTGCCAAATTCACAGACCTACCATTCGTCATCTCGATACGAATGGGTAAATAGTCATGTCACTCTTTCATTCTGTTAGCGAACTTATCGGCCACACGCCCCTGCTTCAGTTGCACAAGCTGGAGACCGGCCCCTGTAGCCTGTTCCTGAAGCTGGAAAACCAAAATCCCGGCGGTTCTATTAAGGATCGCGTCGCGCTGTCGATGATTAACGAGGCTGAACGCCTCGGTAAGCTAAAGCCAGGCGGCACGATTATTGAAGCCACCGCGGGCAATACCGGGCTCGGCCTGGCGCTCATTGCGGCGCAAAAGAACTACCGCCTGCTCCTCGTCGTCCCCGACAAAATGAGCCGCGAGAAGATATTCCATCTGCGGGCGCTGGGGGCAACGGTGCTGCTCACCCGCTCCGATGTTAATAAAGGCCACCCGGCCTACTATCAGGATTACGCCCGTCGCCTGGCGGAGGAGACGCCGGGGGCATTCTATATCGATCAGTTTAATAACGAGGCCAACCCGCTGGCGCATATCAGCACCACCGCGCCAGAAATCTTCGCCCAGTTGGATGGCGATATCGACGCCATTGTCGTTGGCGTCGGCTCCGGCGGTACCCTCGGCGGGCTGCAGGCGTGGTTTGCCGAACACTCGCCGAAAACGGAATTTATTCTTGCCGATCCGGCGGGATCGATCCTCGCCGATCGGGTAGAAACCGGCCGCTCCGGCGAGGCGGGATCGTGGCTGGTCGAGGGGATTGGCGAAGACTTTGTTCCGCCGCTGGCCCATCTTGACGGCGTTCATACCGCCTATCGCGTCACCGACAGGGAGGCGTTTGCTACCGCGCGTGAGCTGCTGCAGGCCGAAGGCATTCTTGCCGGCTCTTCAACAGGAACGCTGCTGCACGCCGCCCTGCGCTACTGTCAGGCGCAGACAAGCGCCAGGCGCGTGGTGACCTTTGCCTGCGACAGCGGCAACAAGTATCTGTCGAAAATGTTCAACGATGACTGGATGCGCCAGCAGGGGCTGCTGACCCGCCCCTCGCGCGGCGATTTAACCGATTTTATCGCCCTGCGCCATGACGAAGACGCCACCGTCACCGCCGCGCCGGACGACACGTTGGCCACCATTCTTGCGCGCATGCGCCTGTACGACATCTCCCAGCTGCCGGTACTGGAAAATGGCCGCGTCGTTGGGATCGTCGATGAGTGGGATTTGATTAGCCACGTCGAGGGCGACAGCCAGCGCTTTGCGCTGCCGGTCAGAGAGGCCATGACCCGCAACGTCGAAACCCTCGATAAACGCGCGCCGGAAAGCGCGCTAAAAGCCATTTTCGATCGCGGCCTGGTGGCCGTCATCGCCGATAACGATCGTTTTCTCGGCCTGATCACCCGCAGCGACGTGCTGACCACCTGGCGTAACCGACTTGAACACTAAGGATCGTCCATGAAAAACTTAAATACATTGAGCGTCCACGGCGGCACCTTTAATGATGCGCACGGCGCTGTCATGCCGCCCATTTATGCCACCTCCACCTTCGCACAACCGGCACCCGGGCAGCATACGGGCTATGAGTACTCGCGCAGCGGCAACCCTACCCGCCATGCGCTGGAAACGGCCATTGCCGAACTGGAGAGCGGCTCCCGCGGCTACGCCTTTGCTTCCGGGCTGGCGGCGATTTCCACGGTGCTTGAGCTGCTGGATAAAGACAGCCATCTGGTCGCCGTCGACGACGTGTACGGCGGAACCTGGCGGCTGATCGAAAACGTCCGTCGCCGCAGCGCCGGCCTGCGGGTAAGCTGGGTCAAACCCGACGACCTGGCGGCGATTGAGGCGGCCATCAGGCCGGACACGCGAATGATTTGGGTTGAAACGCCGACCAACCCGCTGCTCAAGCTGGCGGACCTCGGCGCCATCGCGGCGATTGCCCGGCGGCACAATCTCATCAGCGTCACCGATAACACTTTCGCCTCACCGGTCATTCATCGTCCCCTCGAACTGGGGTTTGATATCGTCGTGCACTCGGCGACAAAATATCTGAATGGCCATTCCGACGTGGTGGCGGGCCTCGCGGTGGTCGGCGACAACCCCGAGCTGGCGGACCGGCTCGGGTATCTGCAAAATGCGGTGGGCGGCGTGCTCGACCCCTTCAGCAGCTTTTTGACACTGCGCGGTATTCGCACCCTCGCTCTGCGTATGGAGCGCCACAGCAGCAACGCGCTTGCGCTCGCCGAATGGCTGGAACAGCAGCCGCAGGTGGAAAAGGTGTGGTTCCCGTGGCTGGCGTCGCACCCGCATCATCAGCTGGCGCATAAGCAGATGGCGCTGCCTGGCGGTATGATTTCGCTGGTGGTGAAAGGCGACGATCGCTATGCGGAGCAGGTTATCGGCAGGCTGCGCCTGTTTACGCTGGCGGAGAGTCTCGGCGGCGTGGAAAGCCTGGTCAGCCAGCCGTTTAGCATGACCCACGCTTCCATTCCTCTGGAGCAGAGGCTGGCAAACGGCATTACGCCCCAGCTCATTCGCCTCTCCGTCGGCATTGAGGACGCGCAGGATCTGATTGCCGACTGGCAGCAGGCGCTGCGGGACTAAACAACAAACCCGCCGGCCGGCGGGTTTTACTTTTGGCGTATCGGCTGCGCGTAACCGCGCTCAGCCAAACAGCTTGCCTTTAAGCAGGTTCACGCCTTCAGACAGCAGATCCTGCTGCGCAGGAGCCTCGCCTTCAGGGGATAAACCGTCGACAATTTTCGGCAGATACTCGGAGATGAGCGACGAGGCGGTCTGCGGGTCGATCCCGAGCCTTGCCGCAAGATCCTGCAGCGCTGGCGATCCGAAAACCGAGGTGACCTGGTCGCTGGAGACCGGGATATTGCCCTGCTGGCCGATCCAGGATTCAACTATCTCGCCCAGGCCGCCGCTGCGGAATTTTTCAAGGATCCCTTGAACGCCCCCCTGCTGCTGGACCCAGGCCATGATTGCCTGCAGCTGCTCCGCTTTACCGGCCTGGCCGCCGAGCATGCCGCCAATTTGATCAAGTAGTCCCATTACCGACTCCGTAACAATAGATCGTGCATAAACGCCGCTTTTCCCGCCTTACTTATTCGGGATAATCAGCACCTGTCCCGGATAAATCTTGTCGGGATGCTTCAACATCGGCTTGTTGGCTTCAAAGATCCGCTGATAGTCGTTCGCCGAGCCATACACGGTTTTAGAAATAGCGCTCAGCGTATCGCCGGATTTCACGGTGTAGTAGCGACTCTCGGCGCCGCTCTGCGTCACGCTAACGTTGTCGCTGACCTGGGCAATGCCGGTGACGTTACCCACCGCCACCATAATTTTTTCTTTATCCTCCTGCGAGCCGACGTCGCCGCTGACCGTCGCGGTGCCGTCTTCGGCCACGGTGATGCTGACCTTATCCGCGCCGGGAAGATTAAGCGCATCGATATGCTTTTTCAGCTTATCGGCCTGGCTCTCTTTGTCCCCGCCCGAAACGGCATCCCAGATTTTCTCGCCCGCTTCTTTCACAAAACTCAATAAACTCATACCAATCTCCTTTTAGCAGAAGTGATCTATGAAGAACGTTCATCAGACCAGACCAGATAATAATAGTTCATAAATAGCGCCCGCCCTCGTTCAGCGCGTGCTCGACAAACCGGGTCAGCTTCGGCAACGGACGAAGATCCTGACGCCAGAGCAGATGTACCGGGCGCGGTTCGGGGGTATAGGCCTCAAGTATGCGGACGAGTTTTCCGCTGGCAAGATCCTCCGCCAGCAGCACTTCCGGCTGCAGCAGCAGGCCGGCTCCGGCGATGGCCGCCATCCTCAGGCCGTAGCCGTCGTTGCAGCGGAGGATCGCATCGCGCCTCCAGCGCACCTCTTCCGTTATTCCCGGCAGCTTCCACTCGTTGCGCGCGGTCCACACCGTATGGGAGAGGCAGAGATGGCCGGCAAGATCGGCAGGCGTGAGCGGCGTGCCGTGCCGGTTGAGATAGGCGGGAGCGGCACAGATCACCATCCGGTAGGCGCAGAGATATTTCGCCACCAGGTCTGTTTGGTGAATATCGCCAATGCGGACCGCCAGATCGAACCCTTCATCCACCAGATCGACCAGCCGGTTGGTCAGATCGAGCTCCACGCGCACGTCCGGCCACTGCTGGAGGAAAGTGGCGGTCAGCGGCGCCATGACGCAGGCGCCAAATGAGGTCGGCGCGCTGATGCGCAGCGTCCCCGCGGGCGCCAGCCGCAGTCGTTCAACCGAACTTTCGGCGATCGAGACCTGCTCCAGAACGCGTTTCGCCTCTTCATAGTAGACCCGCCCGGCGTCGGTCAGGCTCTGACGACGGGTATTACGCTCAAGCAGGCGGGTCGCCAGCTGACGTTCGATGAGGGCGATATATTTGCCCACCATCACCGCCGACATCTCCAGGTGCGATGCCGCTTCGGTAAAACTGCCGTACTCCACCACGGCGATAAACGTTTCCATTCCGCGCAGCTTATCCATATTCCAAACCTCTGGTTAGTAATCATCTAACTTTTTGCCAGTTTATCCGATATCCATTTCATTAAAGAATAGAGGCTCACAACTTATCAGGAGTCAGCCATGAAAATCGTCGTTATCGGCGCCAGCGGTACCGTGGGCCGTGCGGTCACCGCAGAACTTAGTCGTCAGCATGAAGTCATTCGCGTCGGTCGTACTCAGGGCGACCATCAGGTTGATATCACCTCCCAGCACAGCGTGCAGGCGCTGTTTGAGAAAACTGGTCAGGTTGATGCGATTGTCTCGGCGAGCGGAAACCTGTTCTTTGGCCCGCTGGCCACCATGACCGACGAGGATTTCAACCAGGGTCTGCAGGACAAGCTGCTGGGGCAAATTCGCCTGGCGCTAACCGGCCAGCGCTATTTGAACGACGGCGGCTCCATTACCCTGATTAGCGGAATTGTCGCGCATGAGCCGATTGCCCAGGGCGTCAACGCCACAACGGTTAACGCCGGACTGGAGGGCTTCGTCCGCGCCGCCGCCTGCGAACTGCCGCGCGGGATCCGCATCAATCTGATCAGCCCTACGGTGCTGACCGAATCAGCCGCCACCTATGACGGGTTCTTCCCGGGCTTTGCCAGCGTCCCGGCCGCTGCGGTGGCCCAGGCGTATCGCCGCAGCGTGGAGGGGATCCAGAGCGGTCGGATATACACCGTCGGCTACTGATACTCCGCCCGATGATAATAACCCGTGATGCTGGCGGGTTATTATTTATATATGCAGAGGCCATCTCTTCCCCGTGAATCAGATAAAAGCCGACGCGACGTGTTTTAAATATTGATCCATCGCACACTATGAATAAATCAATTTTATTGTGAAGAACCTCGCATATTTTATTTATGCGCAGCAGCTGATCTCCGCAGATGCCGCTCAGCAACGCGATGATTTACCTCAGATTAGATTTACCATTTCTCTGATTTATGGTCATGGGTTGCCGAATTAAAGCGCCTTTTATATTCCCTACAATAAACAGGCCTTTGGTTTTATTTCAGACAATCAATCATTCCACACCGCATCTTCCTGCTCGAATAATTATCTCGCTTAAAATACCCGCCCAGATTGTTAAATATAAAACAAGCAAGGCCGCAGCATAAACTTCTAAAAAAAAGCGGAAGATGGCCGTCCGGAAACGACAATCAGGCCACGGGTCCCGGGTAAAGCACTTTTTTTATATCGACGTTCGACATTTTTAATAATTTCCAAAATGATACGAGATTGTGAGAATAGTAAACGAAATGTTATGATGAGTAGATTAGCTGTACTCCTCATTGGAATATCAATCTAACGCTGATTTATACCCATGATGCTTCAGGCGCCATCGTTGTTGGCTGCGTTCGCTCAGCTAGCGGCCTGCTGTTGCCCGAATCATTCACGGTATAGACCCGCAGTGATGAGAGAGCACCATGACTAAACATCAACCTGTCAACGTTGAAAATCTCGAAAGCAATACCATCAGACCTATCCCTCTGAATATGCGACACGGCAAACCGGGCGATCTGTTTACCATCTGGTTTGGCTCTAACATCATGCTGTTAACCGTTATCACCGGGGCGATGTCGGTAACCATTTTCCATCTTTCTTTTTTCTGGTCAGTCGTTGCGCTGTTTATCGGCAGCCTGGTCGGCGGGCTGTTTATGGCCCTGCATTCCGCACAGGGTCCCAGGCTGGGGGTGCCGCAAATGGTGCAAACCAAGGGCCAGTTTGGTTCCTATGGTTCGGTGCTGGTGGTGTCCATCGTCGTATTAATGTATATCGGATTTACTGCCTCCAGTCTGGTATTAGGCGGGCAGTCCATGCACGCCATCTATAAGCCGATGAACTCCGATGTGGGGATTATTATCGTCGGCGCCCTGAGCCTGTTTGCCACAATTTTCGGCTATAAGATCATTCACTCCTACGCCAGAATTATGTCGTGGATATCCGGTATTGTGCTGGCCGCAACCTTTCTGTGGATCGTCTTTATCCACGGGCTGCCGGTCGATTTTCTCGATCGCGGCGGCTTCAACAAAGTCGGCTTCCTCGGCGCGGTCTCTATTGCCGCACTGTGGCAATTGGCCTACGCCCCCTATGTCTCTGACTACTCGCGCTATATGCCTTACAGCACCAACGATAAAAGCGTCTTTTACGCCAGCTACTTTGGCTGCATCTTAGGCTCTTATCTGCCGATGGTTCTCGGGGTGCTGGTGGCGACCAGTATTGGTAGCGATGATATTATTCAAGGCATTATTGACCTCACCGGCGGCTTCGGCGCGGTGGTCATCGTGGTGCTGGCGTTGGGGATTGCCGCCACTAACTCCATGATGCTGTACTGCGGCGTGCTCTGTACGCTGACTCTGGGTCAGACCTTTATTGACGGCTGGTCGCCGATGGCTCGCGCCAGGATAATCACCGCCATCCTCACGATGCTCCTCGAAATAGCGCTGGCGATCTATGGACAGGAAAACTTCTTATTAATCTATACCAACTTTATTACCATCCTGCTATATGTTCTGGTGCCGTGGACGGCAATTAACCTGGTGGATTATTACCTGGTCGCGCACGGTGAATATGATGTTGAGTCCTTCTTTAAGCGTGACGGCGGAATATATGGCTACTTTAATGCTACCGCCATCTTCTGCTACCTGTTGGGGATATTAGTTGAGGTGCCGTTTATGTCGACGGCGATCTATACCGGCCCTGTTGCAACCGCATTTGGCGGGGCTGATTTATCATGGATTATTGGCCTGCTGGTGGTTTCACCGGTCTATTACACCCTCTCTAAAGCGAAGGCGGTGAAGAATATCGCCCTGGTGAAAGAGAAAGTTTAGCGCTTCGCTTTCTATACCCGAAATAACCCGAACATCAGGAAGGCGGCAGCTTGAGGTATAGCGGGTATATTCAGTACGTTTTACTGACTCCGGATAAACCATCCGGAGTTTTTTTATCCATATACGGCTACAGAGCAAGGCTGAAACACAGAAGGAAGGAGGGACAGGCACAGGTCGGGGGGTAAAAAACGCGCCTTAATTCAGGCGCGTAAACGTTAAGACAGAGCCATCCAGCGGCGCAAATTACCCAGCATCGTCAGGCACTTCTCCAGCTGATCCAGGGCGATAAACTCATCCGCTTTATGTCCTTGCTCCATACTTCCAGGCCCGCAGATAAGCGTGGCTACGCCCGCTTCATCAAACAGACCGCCCTCGGTACCGAAGGCCACGGTGGAAAACGCCTCGCTTTGCGCCCACTGCGCCAGCCAGCCGGCAAATTCCGACTGCGGGTCGCTTAGCAGGCCCGGATAGCGGCTGAGCGGGCGAAAGGTAATATCCGCCTGCGCCGCAACCGCCCGCATCGAGGTCAGCAGCTCGCCGGCGGCATAGCCGCGCAGCTCGGCGAGCGTCGGCTCAAGCGAGACGTCCGGCAGATGGCGAATTTCAAAATCAAACTGGCAGCTTTCCGGCACAATATTGAGCGCCGCCCCGCCGTTAATCACCCCAACCTGCAGCGTGCTGTAAGGCGGATCAAAGCGGGTATCCTGGCTTTGCGCCAGCTTTTCGCCGAGCGAACCTAAACGGGTGATCAGCTTTGCCGCATACTCGATGGCATTTACGCCGTGGGGGGCGTAGGCCGAATGGCAGGCCTTGCCCTGCACCGTACAGCGCATGGCCAGCTTGCCTTTATGGCCGTAGACCGGACGCATCTCGGTGGGCTCGCCGATGATGCATAGCGCCGGCTTGTCCTTTGAGGCTTTAAGGTGGTCCACCAGGCTACGTACGCCAAGGCATCCGACCTCCTCATCGTAGGAAAAAGCCAGATGCAGCGGCATGCGTAAAGATTGGGAGAGAAAGTCGGGAACGGCGGCCAGCACGCAGGCGATAAAGCCTTTCATATCGGTGCTGCCGCGGCCGTAGCACCGGTCGTCGCGCAGGGTGAGTTCAAACGGGGGCACCGTCCAGCGCTGCCCGTCAACCGGGACCACATCGGTGTGCCCCGACAGCATCACGCCCCCCGGCCCCTGCGGGCCAAAGCGGGCGTAGAGGTTGGCTTTTTTGCCTTCCTCATCAAAGAAAAGCCGCGTGGTTATGCCATAACCGCGGAGATACTCATCGATATAGTTAATCAGCTGCAGATTCGATTCGCGGCTGGTGGTGTCGAATGCCAGCAGCGTTGCCAGGATCCGTTTCAGGTCGCTATTCATCACCGGGTACTCCGTAACTGGGGGCCTCCCGCGGGTCGAGCGCGCGCGTAATATAGGCCTGCATCTGCGGCTCGTACGCCAGCCACAATGCGCTAAGTTCGCCAATCGGATCCTGCTCATGCCAGTCAACGCGCAGGTCGACCAGCGGCCAGGAGTAATCATCCACCACTTTCACCGCCGCAGAGTGCACCGGCCCGGCCTCGCCGCCGCAGTCCAGCCCTGCCTGAAGGGCGGCCAGCAGGCGCGTCGCCATCTCCCCTTCGGCCTGCTGGAATTCGGCAACCATCGCCTCAACCACCGCGGGGCTGGCCAGCATATTGCCGCCGGCGATACAGTTCACCCCTTCGGCGACGTGATAGATGCCGAGGGTTTTATCGCCGCTAAACGAGGCCGTTTCCCCGCTGGCGTTGATGGCGATAATTTGACGATAGCGGCTAAAATCATCCTCCGCCAGCGCCTTGCGTAGCGCCTTTTCCGGCGCCAGCCCCTGCTCCAGCTGCGCGAGCGTCAGCTGGCCGAGGGCAGGCAGGGTGATATTTTGGCTGGATACCGCGCCGACTCCCGCCTGCAGCCACGGACAGCGGGCGCCGACGGCAATGCTGGAGGAGCTTATTGCAATGCCAAACTGCCCGGTTTCCGGGCAGAATGCCGCGATAGAAAACGTCATGGCTGCTCCTTATTTCACAAAGTCATCGGGGATCACGGCGATCACGTCAATTTCCATCAGCCACTGCGGCTGCGCCAGGGCGGAAATAACCAGCCCGGTGGAGATAGGAAATACGCCCTTCAGCCACCTGCCGACTTCCTGATAGACCGGCTCACGGTAGCGCGGGTCGATAATATAGGTGGTGGTTTTCACAATATGCGACAGGTCGCTTCCGGCCTCTTCCAGCAGCTGCTTGACGTTCTTCATCGCCTGTTCGGCCTGCGCCTGCGGGTCGCCCAGCCCCACCAGATTGCCTTCAAAGTCCGTGCCCACCTGGCCACGCACGTAGACGGTGTTACCGGCGCGCACGGCCTGGCACAAATCGTTGTCCAGGGTCTGATTAGGATAGGTCTCTTTGGTGTTAAACATGCGAATACGCGTATGTGTCGGCATCATTTTTATCCTGATTAATAGCTACAGTTCAGCGCTGACCGGCATCCCGGTACTGGCTGTATTTCCGCTGGGTGGCGATATGGTCGGCAATGTGCTTCGCGTCGTGCCAAACGCCCCAGATAAAGGTCGAACCCCGGCGCGACAGCCACGGCAGACCGAGGAAATAGACCCCCGGTTCGCTGGAGACGCCGCGCTGGTGCTGAGGGCGATTCTGCGCGTTAAAGGCGTTAACGTTGAGCCAACCGTAGTCTACGGCGTAGCCGGTCGCCCAGATGATGCTCGTCACGCCTGCCTGCGCCAGGTCCAGAGAGAGGATCGGCGACGTCATGCACGCCGGGTCGGCTAAGAATTCGCGCGCCGCGGGCTCCGGCGGCAAATCGAGGCCGTTGGCCGCAACGTAGGCGTCAGCGGCGTCCAGCAGCGAGAGGTAGTTTTCATCGCCGCGGCGGATGTTGTCGCCCAGGTCCGGCTGGAAGGTCGCGACGCCGGATGCAAACGCCTTCGTCAGCCCGACCAGGGTGATGCCGCGCTGCGCCAGCTCGCGAAAATCCACCGTCCGCCCGCCGTGGGCGCCGCTCACCGCGATGGTGACGTGCTCTTTCCCCGGCTCGCTGGCGGGGGCATCCCACAGGCCCAGCACCCCCAGCCACCAGCAGAAATCCCGGTTGCGGTAGGCGCGCGGCGGCCGATCGTGGGCGCCGACGGAGAGATAGACCTGGCGGCCCGCGCGCTGGAGCTCATCGGCGATCTGCACGCCGGAAGAACCCGCGCCAACCACCAGCACCGCGCCGGCAGGCAGCTGCTCCGGGTTGTAGTATTTGGCGGAATGGATCTGATGAATGTTACCCTCTTTCGGCGCAATCGGCGGAATAACCGGCTGCTGGAACGGCCCGGTCGCGGCAACGATACGCTGCGCTTCGATCACCCCATCCGTCGTTTCAACGGTAAATCCTGGGCACCCGCTGTTGCGAACCACGCTTTTTACCTCCACGCCGGTACGCACCGGCAGGGAGAATTTCCTGACGTAATCTTCAAAGTATTGCGCAACGTCGTCCTTGGGAATAAAGCTATCCGGCTGGGCGCCTTTAAACTCCATTCCCGGGAAACGGTCGTGCCACGCCGGGCCGTTCGCCACCAGCGAATCCCAGCGCCCGGTACGCCAGGCCTCCGCGATACGGTTTTTCTCGATAACCAGATGCGAGATCCCCTGCTGAGTCAGATGCTCACTCATGGCAATACCGGCCTGACCACCGCCAACAATCAGCGTATCAATTTGTGTTTTTTCTACGGTCATACATGTGTCCTTCGAATGGAGTTCAATCGCCAGGAATAAACCACTGCGCAGGACCGAGGTTAATAAACAGTAACAAACAGGTAAATTATTATAAATTTAGATCCTGAGAATAAAATAGTGATGCAGAACGCAGCATATTGAATCTAAAAGATAAAAGTAGATTTATCGCAAAATAACTCGCCAGATAATTTTGCGCTTAGCGATTATTTAGCGACGGCACGGGAGCGCCCCCGAGGGGATATAAAAAATATATTCAGAGAATCGTTTTTTTATATTCAGTAAATGATCCGCTAAATATAAAAACGACCCGCCGCTAACGCGAGCCGCTGTGATGAATAAAACCAGGGTCAGGCCACCCGCGCCTCCTGCTGCGGCGGGCTGAGTACCGCGTTGCGGCAATATTCCATAAACAGTTTGGCGGGATTAGTGGGCTCGCTGCTGCGCAGATGGGCCATTACCAGCGTCGAGTTGGCCATCTCATCCTGAATATCGACGCAGCGTACCTGCTGCCCGTCGTAGGTGATATCAGAAACCGGGCGGGTCACCAGAACCGAAAAGCCCAGCCCCTGGCCGACCATACAGCGCACCATCTCAATCGACGGCGAACTATAGGCAACCTGCGGGTTGTAGCCTTTGTCTTTGAAAATACTGATAAAATAGTTACGACTGGGGACGACGTCCAGCAGCACCATCGGCAGGTGGCTCAGCTCCGATAGTTTGACCGACGCCCGCTGCGCCAGCGGGTGATTTGCCGGCAGCAGCGCGTAAGGCTTTTGCGGGGCGTTCAGGCTCTCGGTGTGAATCGAAATATCCAGCTCGAGATCGTACATAAACGCCAGGTCGAAGCGGCCGCGGTGCAGGCCGTGGGCAATTTCATGCTGCTCGCCATCGTAAATTTTAATGGTGATATCCGGATAAATGGTCTTAAACCCGGCGATGAGTGAGGGTAAATAGAGCGGCGCCGCGGTCTCGAAGCAGCCGACAGAAACCACCCCTGACACCAGCTCATTATCCGCCCTGGAGTTTTGCTCGAACTGGTATGAGAGCCGGAGCAGCTCCTTCGCTTTTTCATAAAAGCGCTGCCCGCTGGAGGTCATGGAAACCCCCTGCGCATGGTGGCGAATAAAAAACTGCTGCTCAAACATATCTTCCAGGGTTTTAACCGCAATAGAGATGGAGGGCTGCGCGATATGGAGCTGCCGGGAGGCTTCGGCAATGCTCTCCGCTTCGACAACGGCAACAAAGTATTTGAGCTGTTTCAGAGTGAAATGGGGCATACGATACCTTATTTTTTGTTGGCAAAGAGACGGATTAAACAGGATTAAACTATGCTCCCCCTCATGCGCAACCCCGCCAGCAAATAAAGATCAACAATCCGACATCGGTCAGGTTTTTACAGAAAATTAACATGCAGGCGCTGAAAAAACGGCGGCCCCGTCACGGGACGGCGGCGTGACGGCTGAAGATAAAAAAGCCGCCTATATTTTTTTAATTCCTTAAGTAGGCGCCTGAGAATATTAAACATTGTCAGAGACAGCATAGCGAGCCGGTATTAAAAATCCGCAGATAAAATAAAAACTCTTTAATTACATAATATTAAAATCAAGGCTGACGAACTCCTTTGAGCGGCGTCACACAAATTTTCCTCGGCAAAAACATCGGCCCGCAGCGCTTTGCCGGGCTAACAAAGTTTTTTATGGAGGTTACCTAGATTTTTAGTCCTTTCTCACTTCTCCCCCCTCCGGCATCATGAATTAACGGCAACAAATAAATAACAATTACGCAACACGAAAACGGAGAGGCTTATGACTGACAGAACCTTTTGGCAGAGCAGGCTGCAGGAGCAGCGCTTGATCGGCCATGCCATCGTCGATGGCCAACCCTACATCGCCAAAAGCCGCCGCGTTTTCCCGGTCATCAACCCCGCGTCCAATGCGGTGCTCGCCGAGGTCACGGCGCTTCAGGCAGAAGATATTGCTATCGCAGTACAATCTTCCCGTAGGGCCTTTAACTCAGGCATCTGGTCAGGGCTATCCGCGCAGGAGCGCAAAGCCGTTCTGCTGCGGCTATCGGGGCTGATCCTCGAACATCGCGAAGAGCTGGCGCTGCTGGAGAGCGCGAGCATGGGTAAACCGGTCAACGATGCGCTGAACGTTGACGTTCCCGGCGCGGCGCACGTTTTCAGGTGGTACGCTGAAAGCGTGGATAAGATTTACGACGAGGTAGCGCCCGCCAGGAAGGACTCTCTGGCGACCATCACCCGCGAAGCCATTGGCGTCGTGGCGGCCATCGTGCCGTGGAACTTCCCGCTCGACCTCGCCTCATGGAAGCTCGGCCCGGCGCTGGCGGCCGGCAATAGCGTGATCCTCAAGCCTTCCGAGAACTCGCCGTTTTCGGCGCTGCGCCTGGCGGAGCTGGCGCTGGAAGCGGGTCTCCCGGCGGGCGTGCTGAACGTCGTCACCGGGCTGGGTACTGAAGCCGGCAGCGCCTTAGGCCTGCATAACGACGTCGATACCATCACCTTCACCGGCTCTACCGCCGTCGGTAAAGCCTTTATGGCCTACTCCGCGCAGTCCAACCTGAAGCAGGTCTGGCTGGAGTGCGGCGGCAAAAGCGCCAATATCATCTTCGCCGACTGCCGGGATCTCGATCTGGCCGCCGAAAAAGCGGCTTTCGGCATCTGCTTCAACCAGGGCGAGGTCTGCTCGGCTAACTCTCGCCTGCTGGTCGAGCGGACAATTTACGCCGAATTTATCCCTAAGCTGCGGGAAAAAATGCAGGCGTGGGCGCCGTCTCATCCCTTCGATCCTGAAGCCAAAATGGGCGCGATGGTCAGCGCGGCGCATACGCAAAAGGTTATGAGCGCCATCCGCGCAGCCGAGCGCGCCGGCGCCCGCGTCCTTATCGGCGGTCGCGAGATTGAGATCGACGGCGTCGCTAACTACGTTGAACCGACGCTGATCGAAGTCGCAAATACCGATACCTCGCTGTGGCAGGAGGAGATTTTCGGCCCGGTGCTTGCCGTGATGCCTTTTGACGACGAACAGCAGGCCGTCACCCTGGCCAATCAGCACATTTACGCCCTCGCCGCTTCGCTCTGGACCGACGATCTCCGCCGCGCCCATCGCGTTGCCGGAATGCTCAACGCCGGGACCGTATCGGTGAATACCGTCGACGCGCTGGACGTCACCGTGCCGTTTGGCGGCAATAAACAGTCTGGTTTTGGTCGCGACTTGTCGCTGCACGCCTTCGACAAGTTCACCAGTCTCAAAACGACCTGGTTCCAGTTTCGCTAGCACCCGGCAGCTTTCGCATTTTTAGATTCCGCTTACAGGAGAGAAGAAGATGACTACCCCGAATAACCCGCAGCGCAGCACCCCGGATTATCAAAGCGCGGATGCAGCACACCATATCCACGCCTTTCTCGACCAAAAGGCGCTGAATGCCGAAGGGCCCCGCGTGATGGTACGCGGGGAGGGTCTGTACCTTTGGGATAACGACGGCAACAAGTATCTCGACGGGATGTCCGGCCTGTGGTGCACCCAGCTCGGCTACAGCCGCCAGGATCTGGCGGATGCGGCAGCGGCGCAGTTCGCAAAGCTGCCGTATTACAATATGTTCTTCCATACCACCCACCCGACGGTGATCGAGCTCTCCGAGCTGCTGTTCAGCCTGCTGCCGCCGCACTACAGCCATGCGATTTACACCAACTCAGGCTCTGAATCGAACGAAGTGCTGATCCGCACCGTTCGCCGCTACTGGCAGATCCTCGACAAGCCGCAGAAGAAGGTGATGATTGGCCGCTGGAACGGCTATCACGGCTCAACTCTGGCCGCCACCGCGCTCGGCGGGATGAAGGCGATGCACGCCATGGGCGGCATGATCCCCGACGTGGCCCATATCGACGAGCCCTACTGGTACATGCACGGCGGCAGCCTGACGCCGCATGAGTTTGGCCTGCGCTGCGCCGGTCAGCTTGAGGAGAAAATCCTCGAGCTGGGCGCGGAAAACGTGGCCGGTTTTATCGCCGAGCCGTTCCAGGGCGCGGGCGGGATGATTTTCCCGCCGGAAAGCTACTGGCCTGAGATCCAGCGTATTTGCCGGAAGTACGATGTCCTGCTGTGCGCCGATGAGGTCATTGGCGGCTTTGGCAGAACCGGCGAGTGGTTCGCGCATCAGTACTTCGGCTTCGAGCCGGATACGCTGTCCATCGCCAAAGGGCTGACCTCCGGGTACGTGCCGATGGGCGGCCTGGTGCTGAGCAAGCGCATGGCGGAAGTGCTGGTTGAAAAAGGCGGCGTCTTCGCCCACGGTCTGACCTACTCCGGCCACCCCGTTGCCGCCGCCGTGGCGATTGCCAACCTGAAGGCGCTGCGTGATGAAAATCACGTCACCAACGTACGCGATAACACCGGCCCGTATCTGCAAAAAACCCTGCGGGAGGTGTTCGACAATCATCCGCTGATCGGCGAAGTTCAGGGCGCAGGCCTCGTCGCGGCCCTGCAGTTCGCGGAAGATAAAAGCACCCGTCGCCGCTTCGCCAATGAGAACGAGCTGGCCTGGCGCTGCCGGACAATCGGTTTTGAGGAGGGGGTGATTATTCGCTCGACGCTGGGGCGCATGATTATGGCGCCGGCGCTGATCGCCGGACGTAGCGAACTGGATGAGCTGGTCGAAAAGACCAAACGCGCTATCGACCGTACGGCGAAGGAAGCCGGCCTGCTGTAACACCCTGCCCGTTGGCGAAGCGATGATTACCCTTGCCGAAGGCCCGCCAACCTGATGACCCGAACGCCCGCGACCCTGCGGGCGTTCGCCGGATGCCGACGCTGTAACTATTTCGTCATTAATTTCGTCGCCGCCGATTATTTGCGCAGAATGCAGGCGGATCGGCAAAACGTTACGCCATGCGTAAAGGCAAAACAAAAATTATGTTTCAAAAAATCAGATAGTTCGCCATCATCACCGTTGGCAATGGCTGCTGTTACCATAAAAAGTAGTTGATCTGATACGCACAAGCTCTTATTTTGCTTATCAGTTTTTCAAACGAGATAAAACGATGCCTACTATTACAGCTGGTAGTATGAAAGAAGCTAAAGAGTTAGTTAACTGCGGGAAATATAAGGAAATAGTTCTTAATTTTGATATTGATGCCGATGATTTCTTCACCCTCGCGACATCCCAACACGCAACCAAAATCACCATCTCCGACAAAAACACCCACTCACCGGTAAAATTAGAAAAATAATTAAAAACCTCTGAGGTATTTCTTATGTTGCTATTTATTGGCACAGCGGCAGTTGCTTTTCTCTCTTCATTAATGCTGATCTGGCTCGACGATCGCATCAGCGAGCAGGACTAAACCCCGGCGCGCAGTTCCCTTCTCTTATTTTACATGCCCGTATGCGCTCGTCGTGCAGCGCTACGGGCTGTTCCAGCTGCACCCGATAAACTCACCGTTCTGCGGGAAAGCGTGAAGGCTCCGCGCCGTTTCGCGACGCGGAGTGAAAGCGCGGTCGTTACAGCGATTTCGCCAGGCGCTCGACGGCGGTCAGCAGACCCGCTTCCGACACCGTTGAGTAGGAGAGGCGCAGCGTGCGGGTGTCCGGATTGTCGTTATAGAACGCTTCACCCGGCACGTAGACCACGCCGTTTTCGAGAGTCTTTTTCATCCATTCCATAGTATCGAACGGATAGCGGAAACGGGCCCACAGGAACATGCCGCCTTTTGGCCGGCTGAACTCCAGATGCTCGCCAAGCTGGCTCTCAAGGGCATCGGCCAGCGCGACGCACTTCCTGCGATAGTCTTCGCGGATCAGGGCTATCTGGTTCTCCAGACGATTCATCGCCAGATATTCCGCGGTAATCACCTGCGACAGCATGTTGGTGTGGAGATCCGCCGCCTGCTTAACGATCACCGTTTGCTGCGCCAGCCAGTCCGGCATCACAATCCAGCCAATACGCATGCCTGGGGCGAGGATCTTGGAGAACGTCGAGGTGTACACCACCTGCTCCTCGCAGCCGAGCTCCTGCGCATACTGATACAGCGGGCGGCGGACTTCGTCGGTAAAGCTGATTTCACCGTAGGGATCGTCTTCGATAATCACGAAATCATGCTGCTTCGCCAGCTCAACCACCCGACGGCGGCGATCGGCGCTCAGGGTTTTGCCGCCCGGGTTGCCGAAGGTTGGCACCAGATACACGGCCTTCACCCTGGTGGTCTCCAGCAGATCCGCCAGCTGCTCCACCAGCATGCCGTCGTCGTCGGTATCGACGCTGAGGATATTAGCCTGAGCCAGCTGGAACACCTGCAGCGCGGCCAGGTAGGTCGGGCGCTCGACAACGATCGCATCGCCCGGATCGAGCAGCGTACGCGCGACAATATCCAAAGACTGCTGCGAACCTGAGGTGATATAGACATGGCTTGCCGGGCAGGCAACGCCGCGCGCCTGACACAGTTCGCTAACGGCCTGACGCAGCGGCGGATAGCCTTCGGTCAAACCGTACTGGAACGCATCGTTGAAACGCCCGCTCATCACCTGCTGCACCGCCAGATTCAGACCTTCGGTATCAAACAGCTCCGGAGCCGGGATCCCACCACCCAGAGAGATAACGCCGGGCAGTTTGCTGTGCTTGAGAAGTTCGCGGACGGCGGAGGGTTTGAGTTCACCCGCGCGGGCGGCGAGTCGCCGATCGTGCATATTATGTTCCTTTTTTGTCTGTCTTGTTGTTGTGGTTTGTTAACTATTTGGTACCAATTTTTACCGCAAAAGCCCCGGCAGCGCTACGCTTACCGGGGCTTTTGCGGCCCGTGCGATTCGGCGCCGCCAGAATTATCGTCTATCGCTGTCTTTCAGCACAATTAACGGTTCAATATCGCTCTCTTTTTTGACGACCAGCGAATCATCGCCGCGCAGACAGGTGCCGCCATAGTTACCGCCAACGGTAAAGGTGCATACCTGGATGTATTTACCATCCACTTTCGGCAGGCACCACAGCTGCTGGTAAATATTTTTGCGATCGACAAACTTCCCGCTGGTCTTATCCAGCACCTCGTCGTCAGGACTTATCAGATCGATATTGTTCCCGCAGCGCCCGGAGATAGGCTTAACCGCATAGCCGGTTTTCGCCAGATCGTCGTTGACGACGAAATCGGTATCCAGCAGATAGCGATGATTCGGGAACAGCGACCACAGCACCGGCAGAATCGCCTTGTTGCCGGGGATCACCGTCCACAGCGGTTCGAATACCAGTACCTCGGGGCGCAGCAGGACGTCAATCAGCCGCACCTCATTTTGCGGATGTCCGGTGCGGATCGGCACGGCGGCGTACTCGTCAGCGCTGACCTCACGCACCTGCTCGATGGCGGTTTCCCATGCCCAGGTTTTCCAGACGCAGTTAACCAGGCGCCCGTCGCCGTCAATCAGCTGCCCGGCGGCATCCCAGCGCAGCTCATCAAGACCAAAGAGGATTTTGCTGTCGAATCCGGCCTGGGTGAGCGAACGCTGGATAAACAGCGCGTGGTAGTTCTCCTCCAGATCCTTATCCTGCATGATGTGCACAAAAGGCCGCGCCCGGCTGTGCTTCCACGCGCCCGCCAGCTCATCCAGCAGATCTTCCGCCGGGTTATGCCCGCTGCCGTAGTAGCCCTGTTTCAGCCACTGTTCGAGGATCAGCCCGCCTTCGGTATGGCAGGAAGCGGAGTCGGCATTGTATTCATAGACCTTCAGCCCGCGCTCATCCATACAGAAATCCATGCGGCCGGTAATCATATGGTGGCGACGTCGCTGCCATGAGAGGCGCAGACGCGGCCAGAGAATTTTGGGGATATCGAACAGCGCCAGCAGGCTGTCGTCTTTCATCACCTTATCGGTGGCGTGCAGGTACATCAAATGCAGCTCGTTGGTCGCTTTGATCAGCTCCTGCTCGGCGCTTTCGGTAATGGTGAAATACTGGTAGGGATCGGCATTAATAAAGTGGCCGTTGGCGTCAACGTAGGCTTTCTGCAGCGTATCTTTCTCATTCAGCCACTTACCGCGAAACTGCCCGTTATTCGGCAGCCGGGCGCCCCGAATGGCCATCGCCTCGCCCGGCAGCACCGGCTGCGGCAGGCTGTGCTCGGTATCGGCGGTCTGGATCATCCAGCCGAGGATCTGAGTGTCCGTAAAGGTATCTTTGAGGGTGTAGATGCCGTCCTTCACGTCGAGGGTTAATTCACGCGTCCACTGCTGGCCCTGCGGCAGCGGCGTGTGGATAACGTTTTGCTCGGCGATCCTGACCTTATTACCCACCAGCTGCGTAATCACCGCCACGTGGCCCGTATGCTTAAACTCGCCGCCCTTCTGCCAGATCAGCAGGGAACCCACCATCGGCGGACGACGCGAGCCGTTAGCAAAGGCCTGCAGCGGCAGAATGTTGTCGTTAACCACCTCGCGCAGAAAGCGCAGGGAGAAGATTTCATACGCCATGCCGACGTCGGTGAAGACAAAACCGTAGGTGAGAAACAGGAAGCGGCGCGCGAACTCAACGCACTGCCATTTGTGCCCCATATACTCATTATTGATATAGCTGCGGAACGTGGCGTCATCCGGATAGTCTTGCGGATTTAAGCTGCTGTAGTTCGATGAATAGATTGCCACGCCGCCCGGCGCGTAGCCTAACAATGTACCAAAAGGGGCATCACTGCTTGTCGATCCTTTACTCATTAGCCTGACCTCAAATTAATGCAGCCCGGGCAGTTGGCGGAACAAAACTCCCTCTTCTTATCCTGCCGCAGGCACTTACCAGACAGAGGTGGAATAATGATACCACTCATTCGATTCGCTAATTGTGCCCTTACGGAAAATAACCCTGCGCCGCAGGGCAAAAGTGATATCGTTTATCTGAGATATAACAACAAATCGCGAATTAACGTCAGGAGTTGATTATGAGCACACAACCACATCTGCAAGCACAACCGCTGGTCTGGGGACATGGTCCGCGTACTTTTGAGGTTTTCCTGGAGCCAACCTGCCCGTATTCGGTACGCGCATTCAACAAGCTCGACGACCTGCTCGACGAGGTCGGCGCGGATAACGTGACCATCAAAGTTCGCCTGCAGTCCCAGCCCTGGCATATGTTCTCGGGGGTCATCGTGCGCTGTATTCTGGCGGCCTCCACCCTGCCGCACGGCAGAGAGCAGGCGCATAAGGTGCTGAAAGCGGTTGCCGACCATCGCGAAGAATTCGAATTTACCGACCACTGCAGCGGGCCGAATATGAACGCCACCCCGCAGCAAATTGTTGAGCGTATCGAGCGCTACAGCCACGTTCTGCTTTCCGCCGCGTTCGCCCGCCCGGAGCTGCAGACGGAGATCAAATGGCATAGCAAATATGCGCGCCAGAACGGTATCCACGTGTCGCCGACCTTTATGGTCAACGGGCTGGTGCAGGCGGATCTCGGCAGCGGCGACGATATCAGCGTCTGGGCCGCGCGGATAATGGCCTGATTTAGGGCGCTGCCCCGGCGAGCGTAACGCGGCCGGGGAAGCCGTCCGGGAATATCGGCAGCGGGTGAATAAGCCTCACACTGTTAAATCCTTAATATTCCACCTGCTACACTCCCTGAACACCTCACTACAAAGGCAGACCAGCATGTCAGAGAATAACTACCAACCCCCGAAAGTGTGGGAATGGAAGCAGAACAACGGCGGCGCGTTCGCCAACATCAACCGTCCTGTCTCCGGCGCAACTCATGAACAAGAGCTGCCGGTCGGCTCACATCCGCTTCAGCTCTACTCCCTGGGAACGCCTAACGGCCAGAAGGTGACGATCCTGCTGGAAGAGCTGCTGGCGCTGGGAGTAAGCGATGCGGAATATGACGCCTGGCTGATCCGGATCGGCGAAGGCGATCAGTTCTCAAGCGGCTTTGTTGCGGTGAACCCGAACTCAAAAATCCCTGCGCTGAGCGATCGCTCAACCACGCCGCCAACGCGCGTGTTTGAATCCGGCAGCATTCTGCTTTATCTCGCGGAGAAGTTCGGTTTCTTCCTGCCCAAAGATCCGGCCGGGCGCACCGAAACGCTGAACTGGCTGTTCTGGCTACAGGGCGCGGCGCCGTTCCTCGGCGGCGGTTTTGGCCACTTCTTCAACTACGCGCCGGTGAAAATCGAGTACGCAATCGACCGCTTCACGATGGAAGCCAAGCGCCAGCTCGACGTGCTGGATAAACGGCTCGCCGATAACCGCTACGTTGCCGGAGAAGAGTACACCATCGCCGATATGGCTATCTGGCCGTGGTACGGCAACGTGGTACTCGGTGGCGTCTATAACGCCGCTGAATTCCTCGACGCCGGGAGCTATAAAAACGTCCTGCGCTGGGCGCAGGACGTAGGCAGCCGTCCGGCGGTTCAGCGCGGGCGGATCGTTAACCGCACCAACGGCCCGCTCGACGAACAGCTTCACGAGCGCCATAGCGCCAGCGACTTCGACAGCCAAACGGAAGACAAGCGCCAGGCATAAGGCCACGCCAGCCGAAGGTTTCGGCCTTCGGCTATTAGCGCTCCAGGCGATATCCCGCCATAAAGTAGCGCATCGCAGTGCAGGAACTCCCCTCCTTAAAGAAATCCATAATCATGTTCCGGTCCAGGCCATAGCGACGGGTGAGAATCCCGGCCTCCCACGCGCTAAGCTGGCGATCGCCGGTTTTTTCAAACATCCGCTGAGAATAGCCGAGTACAAACCCGCGCTTATAGTCGGCACAGAAATTCGCGGCGCTGCTGGCGCTGTCAGCCTGAGCCGCCTGCAGCCCGGCCATTAAACCTTTACCAAAATGGTTATCCATCGCTTTCCCCTCAATCGTTATATACAAAATTATATAGCGATTTTTTAAGCAATGGGTAGCGCTATTTCAGCCGATCGCGCTAGCGTAAATACTTCCCGAACCAGTCCAGGGTTCTCTGCCACGCCAGCTCCGCAGCGGCCCGGTCATAGCGCGGCGTGGAGTCATTATGAAATCCGTGATTAACCCCCTGGTAAATATAAGCCTCATAGACCTTATGCTGCGCTTTGAGCGCCTCTTCATAGGACGGCCAGCCCTGATTGATTCCGCTATCGAGGCCGGCGTAGTGCAGCAGCAGCGGCGCCTGAATCTTGTCGACTTCATTGAGCGGCGGCTGTCGGCCGTAGAACGGCACCGCGCAGGCCAGTTCAGGGATCGCCACCGCGGCGGCGTTGCAAACGCCCCCGCCGTAGCAAAAACCGGTGATGCCGACTTTTCCCGTCGCCTGCGGATGCTTCGCCATAAACGCCACCGCGGCAAAAAAGTCGTTCATCAGCTTCACGGGATCGACTTTCTGCTGCAGCTCTCGCCCCTCATCATCATTGCCGGGATAGCCGCCGACGGAGCTCAGGCCATCCGGCGCCAGGGCGATATAGCCCGCCTTCGCTACCCGCCGGGCAACGTCTTCAATATAGGGATTGAGGCCGCGGTTCTCATGTACCACCACCACCGCCGCGGCTTTGCCGGCCATCTTCGTCGGCGTCACCAGGTAAGCGCGCACTTCGCCATGACCGTCCGGAGAGGGATAGTGAATATATTCCGCGCGGATATCCGGGTCGGTAAACGCCACCTGTTCCGCCAGGGCATAGTTCGGTTTCAGCAGGTTAAACAGCGCCAGCGCGGTCATTCCGCCCACGGCATATTTCCCCGCCAGCTGGAGAAACTCGCGTTTGCTGATTTTTCCGTGGGCATAGTAGTCATAGTACTCGAGCAGCTGTTGTGGAAAATCTTTGGCCGTCAGTCGCGTCATCGCATGTTCTCCGTAAGTGAAGGCCCTTTAAGCAAAGCATAAGCTCGCCGGGATGCCAGAAATCTCGCGCAGTGTGATCCAGCAAACGCCTCATCGGCGACTTAGCGTCTAAAGTAGAACGTCGTTTTAAATTAAAAAGGAGAGATCATGTCCTGGTTCGCTAACCCTGGCCGCTACGATCGGATGCAGTATCGCTACTGCGGCAAAAGCGGCCTACAGCTGCCCGCGCTGTCGCTGGGCCTGTGGCATAACTTTAGCCACGGTAACGCGCTGGATGACCAGCGAGCCCTGCTTCGCAAGGCCTTCGATCTGGGCATTACCCATTTTGACCTGGCCAATAACTACGGGCCGCCGCCCGGCAGCGCCGAGGAAAACTTTGGTCGCCTGCTGCGGGAAGAGTTTGCCGCCCACCGTGACGAACTCATTATCTCGACCAAAGCCGGCTATTCCATGTGGCCGGGGCCCTATGGTTCCGGCAGTTCACGAAAATATCTGCTGGCCAGCCTCGACCAGAGCCTGCAGCGCATGGGGCTGGATTACGTCGATATTTTCTATTCTCATCGCGTTGATGAGAACACGCCGATGGAGGAGACCGCCGCAGCGCTGGCGCAGGCGGTGCAGAGCGGTAAGGCCCTGTACGTCGGCATCTCCTCCTATTCGCCGGAACGCACGCAGCAGATGGCCGCGCTTCTGCGCGAGTGGAAAATTCCGCTGCTGATCCATCAACCCTCCTATAACCTGCTTAACCGCTGGGTCGACAGCAGCGGATTGTTGGATACGCTGGAGGAGCACGGCGTAGGCTGCATCGCCTTTACGCCGCTGGCACAGGGCCTGCTGACCGGCAAGTATCTCCAGCAGATCCCGGAAGGTTCGCGAATGTTTTATGAAGGGAAGAGAGATCGTGGCCTGACGGAAAATATGCTCAGCGAGCCAAACGTCCGGAGCCTGCGCCTGCTGCAGGAGATGGCGCACGGCCGCGGTCAGAGCATGGCGCAAATGGCGCTGAGCTGGCTGCTGAAAGACAGCCGGGTGACGTCGGTACTGATTGGTGCCAGCCGTCCGCAGCAGCTAGAAGAGAACGTAAAGGCGCTGGAAAACCTGACTTTCAGCGCCGAAGAGCTGACGCAGATCGACCAGCACGTGGCGGATGGTGAGCTGAATTTGTGGCAGGCTTCGTCGGATAAGTAAATCGCTGGCCCGGTAGCCAAACGCTGCCGGGCAAGCAGGGATCAGTGCTTAACTTTGGTCAGGCGATCGAGATAGCCCATCACAAACGCCGACAGCACGAATGTCAGGTGGATAATGACGTACCACATCAGCTTGTTGTCCGGCACGTTCTTCGCATCCATAAACACCCGCAGCAGGTGGATCGAGGAGATAGCGACGATGGAGGCCGCCACCTTATTTTTCAGCGAGGTGGCGTCCATTTTCCCCAGCCAGCTGAGCTTCTCTTTACCCTCGTTGATATCCAGCTGAGAGACAAAGTTTTCATAACCCGAGAACATCACCATCACCAGCAGACCGCCGACCAGCGTCATATCCACCAGCGACAGCAGGGTAAGAATCAGGTCCGACTCCCCCACGCTGAAGATATGCGGCAGGATGTGGAGAATCTCCTGAAAAAATTTGATCGATAGCGCCACCAGCCCCAGAGAGAGGCCAAAATAAACCGGTGCCAGCAGCCAGCGTGAGGCGTACATGGCATTTTCCAGAAAACGTTCCATAAGACCCTGTAAGTTAAAAAAAACGACCGGCATTATATCGCAACCTGCCAGCGTGAATGCAACATCCCGTCAGCGCGCGGATCGGCAGACATAAAAAAGGCTGGCACAAGGCCAGCCTGGGGAGAGATGTCGGTGAGGGCTACTGCGCTTTAACGGTCTCTTCGCCCACCAGACCAATCTTCAGATAACCCGCCTGATGCAGGGTATCCATGACCTTCATCATCGTCTCATAGTCCACGGTTTTATCCGCGCGGAAGAAGACGGTGGTGTCTTTCTTACCTTCAGTCAGCGTATCCAGCGCGCCGATCATGTTCTCTTCGGTGACCGGATCGTTGCCGAGGAACATGGCTTTATCCGCTTTCACCGACAGATAGATCGGCTTTTCCGGACGCGGCTGCGGCTGGCTGGAGGACGCGGGCAGGTTCACCTTCACATCAACCGTCGCCAGCGGAGCCGCCACCATAAAGATAATCAGCAGCACGAGCATGACGTCGATAAACGGCGTCACGTTAATATCGTGCATTTCGCCGTTATCATCGAGGTTTTCGTTAAAATGCATTGCCATAAAGCATCAACCTACTCGTAATTTCTGCGCGGTACGTACCGGGGAAGTGCCGCTGGCGCTAAGGTCCAGATCGCGGCTTTGCAGCAGCAATACCTGGGCGGCAACGTCGCCGAGGGTGGCTTTGTAGCTGCCGATCATACGGGCGAAGATGTTATAGATAACCACCGCCGGGATAGCGGCGAACAGGCCAATTGCCGTTGCCAGCAGCGCTTCCGCGATGCCAGGCGCGACAACCGCGAGGTTGGTGGTCTGAGTCTGGGCAATGCCGATGAAGCTGTTCATGATGCCCCAGACGGTACCAAACAGGCCGACGAACGGGGAGATGGCGCCAATGGTCGCCAGATAGCCGTTACCGCGGCCCATATAACGACCCACAAACGCCACGCGGCGCTCAAGGCGGAAACCGGTACGTTCTTTAATGCCTTCGTTATCTTCGACGCCGGCCGAAAGCTCCAGCTCGTTTTGCGCTTCATTGATAAGCTGCGTGCTCAGGCTTTTAGGATGGAAAGCGTTGGCGATATCACTGGCCTGATCGAGGGAGCGTGCTTCGCCAAGTAACTGCTGTTCGCGCTTGAGGCGGCGCTTGCTGGAGAGGATTTCCGCACCCTTGCCGAAGAAGATAGCCCATGTGACTATCGACGCCAGAATCAGGCCGATCATCACGACCTTAACGACAATATCGGCATGATGATACATACCCCAAACGGAAAGATCCGCCTGCATCAAATTATTACCCACTCTGAGTCTCCAGGACGTAAATCACAAAATCTGAGCATAATAATATCAAAACGGCATCGAATTGATAGTGGTTCTCATTAGTATTTACACTGTGCAGCAAATCACGTTTATTTTCCTTGCGCTTACGCAGTAAAAAAGTGGCCGCCGGGGATTTGGTAAAATTTTTGCCTGTATCCGCCGTTAGCCGGTACACATCCGGGTATTCATGCTAGTTTAGACGTCCAGACGTATAAAAACAGGCAAAAACATGGCTGACAAACATCTTGATACCGCTCTGGTCCACGCCGGGCGCAGTAAAAAATATACCTTAGGATCGGTAAACAGCGTGATTCAGCGCGCTTCATCGCTGGTATTCGATACCGTCGAAGATAAGAAACATGCCACCCGCAACCGGGCGAAAGGCGAGCTGTTTTACGGCCGCCGCGGCACGCTGACCCACTTCTCGCTGCAGGAAGCCATGTGCGAGCTGGAAGGCGGCGCCGGCTGCGCCCTGTTCCCCTGCGGCGCGGCGGCGGTGGCCAATACGATTCTGGCGTTTGTTGAGCAGGGCGACCACGTTCTGATGACCAATACCGCCTATGAGCCGAGCCAGGATTTTAGTACCAAAGTGCTTGCCAGACTCGGCGTGAGCACCGGCTGGTTCGATCCGCTGATTGGCGCCGATATCGCCCGTCTGGTCCAGCCGAATACCCGCGTGGTATTTCTCGAATCTCCGGGGTCGATAACTATGGAGGTCCACGATGTTCCGGCGATCGTCGCGGCCGTGCGCAGCGTTGCCCCGGAAGCGATCATCATGATCGACAACACCTGGGCGGCAGGCGTGCTGTTCAGGGCGCTGGATTTCGGCGTCGATATCTCTATTCAGGCCGGCACCAAATACCTGATTGGCCACTCCGATGCGATGGTCGGCACCGCGGTCGCCAACGCGCGCTGCTGGGACCAGCTGCGTGAGAACGCCTATCTGATGGGGCAGATGCTCGACGCGGATACCGCCTATATGACCAGCCGCGGCCTGCGCACCCTCGGCGTGCGCCTGCGTCAGCACCACGAGAGCAGCCTGCGCATCGCCGAATGGCTGGCGCAGCACCCGCAGGTGGCGCGGGTCAACCATCCAGCGCTGCCGGGCAGCAAAGGGCATGAGTTCTGGAAGCGCGACTTTACCGGCAGCAGCGGTCTGTTCTCGTTTATTCTCAATAAGCGGCTGAACGATGCCGAGCTGTCCGCTTATCTGGACAACTTCAGCCTGTTCAGCATGGCCTACTCCTGGGGCGGGTTTGAATCGCTGATCCTGGCTAACCAGCCGGAGCACATCGCCGCCATCCGTCCTGAGGCTGAAGTCGATTTCAGCGGCACGCTGATCCGCGTCCATATCGGTTTAGAAAATGTTGACGATCTGTTGGCGGATTTAGCGGCGGGCTTCGCGCGTATCGTGTAAAGTGACAGCCAGTGGCAATAATTGCGGACGTTCTGTTAGAGGCGGCCGCTTTTGTTGCGCCCGGGATCAAGGTGTTCGGGCCTCTTCAGGAGTACACTAGTCAAAAATACGGTACCACTTAGGAAAGTCCATGGTTGTTATTCAAGAGATTGTCGCCGCGCTCTGGCAACATGATTTTGCCGCATTGGCGAACCCTCACGTTGTGGGCGTTGTATATCTGGTCATGTTCGCGACCCTGTTTCTCGAGAACGGTCTGCTGCCGGCCTCATTTTTACCCGGTGACAGCCTGCTGCTGCTCGCCGGCGCGCTGATTGCTAAAGGCGTCATGGACTTTGTGCCCACCCTCGCCATTCTGACGACGGCGGCCAGCCTCGGCTGCTGGCTGAGCTATGTCCAGGGGCGCTGGCTCGGCAATACCGAGACCGTTAAGGGCTGGCTTTCCCATCTGCCGCAAAAATATCATCAGCGTGCGACCTGCATGTTTGATAAGCATGGGCTGCTGGCCCTGCTGGCCGGGCGTTTCCTGGCCTTTGTGCGCACCCTGCTGCCAACAATGGCCGGTATTTCCGGGCTCTCCAACCGCCGCTTCCAGTTCTTCAACTGGCTCAGCGCGCTGCTGTGGGTCGGCGTGGTTACCGGACTCGGATATGCGCTGAGCATGATCCCTTTCGTCAAGCGCCACGAAGATCAGGTGATGACCTGCCTGATGATCCTGCCTATCGCTCTGCTGGTTGCCGGCCTGCTGGGTACGCTGGTGGTGGTCATTAAGAAAAAGTTCTGCAGCGCCTGATTGACCTTCCCGGGAGGGCGCCGGCGCGCCTTCCCCGGAGCGTACGCTTCCTGTCACATCCCCTGAATCGTTCTGATCCGCGCCGCATCTTCGCCCGGCGTCATGCCAAAATAGCGCTTAAACTCCCGGCTGAACTGCGACGCGCTTTCGTAGCCTACGCGCATCGCCGCCGCGCTGGCCTTCATCCCGTCGTGGATCATCAGCATCCGCGCTTTATGCAGGCGATAGCTTTTCAGATACTGCAGCGGTGATGTGCTGGTGACCGATTTAAAATTGTGATGAAACGCCGAGACGCTCATGTTGGCCTCTGCCGCCAGCTGATCGACGCTCAGGTTCTCGGTGTACTGGCTTTCAATGCGCTTGAGGACGCGGCTGATCAGGCTGAAGTGGGTTTGCCGGCTCACCAGCGCCAGCAGCGCCCCGCCGCACGGCCCGGTCAGCACGTAGTAAAGCATCTCGCGAATAATCTGTTTGCCCAGAATGCGCGCATCCAGCGGCCGCTCCATCACGTCCAGCAGCCGTTCAGCGGCGCACAAAATCTCCTCAGAGAGCGCCGCCGAGTTGATTCCGCTCGATGCCACCGCGGGCTGGAAGCGCTCATCCTCGCCAATATCCATCAGCAGCTCCTGCAGCTGCAGAATATCAACGTTCAGCCGTAGCCCCGCCAGCGGAACCTCCGGCGTCGCGAAGGTCTCGCACTCAAACGGCAGCGGTACCGTCAGCAGCAGATATTCATTGGTGTCGTAACGAAAAGTCCGCTCATTTATGTAACCAATTTTATGACCCGAAAAGAGAAAAACGATGCCTGGCTGATACATCACCGGCGTGCGCGTTCCCGGCTGCGTGCCGTACAATAACCGAATATCAGGCAGGAGTTCGCTGAGTTTTTCTTCGTTATTTTTCAGATTGTTAACCTTTTCAGTTAGCAGCTGACATATCTGGGAACGCTTCATTTACGGTGACTCTCCAGTCGTTTTTTCACGACTTCATTGTGCGCATTCCGCAGCTTTTTCTCCAGCCCCACGGAGAAATGGGCAAGACATCGGCAGGAATGTGCATTGAGGGGAACGGATGAGGGGACCACAATGTCCGTCATCTGGCCGGGATATCTTCTCTGCCGGCAGTTTTCTCTTATTGAGGTGATGAGCAATGAACAATTTCGATCTGTATACCCCAACCCGTATCCTCTTTGGTAAAGGTGCCATCGAAAACCTGCGCGATCAAATCCCGGCGGGAGCCCGTATTCTGGTCACCTACGGCGGCGGCAGCGTGAAAAAAACCGGCGTGCTGGATCAGGCCCTGAGCGCGCTCAGCGATTTTGAGGTGCTGGAATTCGGCGGTATTGAACCGAACCCATCCTACGAAACGCTGATGAACGCGGTCAAAATTGCCCGTGAACAGCAGATCACCTTCCTGCTGGCGGTTGGCGGCGGTTCCGTGCTCGACGGGACGAAATTTATCGCGGCCGCCGCGCATTATGATGAAAGCGTCGATCCGTGGGAAATCCTCGAAACCTACGGTAAAAATGTCAAAAGCGCCATCCCGATGGGTTCCGTGCTGACGCTGCCGGCGACCGGCTCCGAGTCCAATAAAGGTGCCGTAGTTTCACGTAAAACCACCGGGGACAAGCGCGCCTTTATGTCTTCCCACGTGCAGCCGGTGTTTGCGATTCTCGATCCGGTCTACACCTACACCCTGCCTCCGCGTCAGGTTGCCAACGGCGTGGTTGACGCATTTGTCCATACCGTTGAGCAGTACGTAACCTATCCGGTTGATGGCAAAATCCAGGACCGCTTTGCCGAAGGCATCCTGCTGACCCTGATCGAAGATGGCCCGAAAGCGCTGAAAGAGCCGGAAAACTACGACGTGCGCGCCAACATTATGTGGGCCGCGACCCAGGCGTTAAACGGCCTGATCGGCGCCGGCGTTCCGCAGGACTGGGCAACGCATATGCTGGGACATGAGCTCACCGCCATGCACGGCCTTGACCATGCCCAGACTCTGGCCATTGTTCTGCCGGTGCTGTGGAATGAAAAACGCGATACCAAACGCGCTAAGCTGCTGCAATACGCCGCCCGCGTGTGGAATATCACCGAAGGTCCTGAAGATGAGCGTATCGACGCGGCTATCGCCGCAACGCGCAATTTCTTCGAGCAGCTCGGCGTACCGACTCGCCTGAGCGGCTACGGTCTTGACGGTAGCTCCATCCCGGCGCTGTTGGCTAAACTGGAAGAGCACGGTATGACTCAGCTCGGTGAAAACCAGGATATCACTCTCGACGTCAGCCGCCGTATTTACGAGGCTGCACGCTAATTCTCCCCTGCTGATACGCCCTCTCCTTCGGGTCATCGGACGCGAAGGAGAGGAGTTTAACTACCGTTTTTAGCTATTTCGTCCAGACTTAATGCTACCCCTTAGCGAAATGTACCCCGCTAAGTTTCATTAACAGGAGGAAGGCATGACACATCCAACCGTGATAAAACTGCACGACGGCAACCTGATGCCACAGCTGGGCCTCGGCGTGTGGAAAGCAGGCAACGAGGAGGTCGTCTCCGCCATTCACAAGGCGCTGGAAGTCGGTTATCGCTCTTTTGACACCGCCGCCGCGTACCAAAACGAAGCCGGCGTCGGCAGCGCGCTGAGCCAGGCTGACGTCCCTCGCGATGAGCTGTTTATCACCACCAAGCTATGGAACGACGATCAAAAACGCCCGCACGAAGCGCTGCAGGAGAGCCTGAACAAGCTGCAGCTCGACTACGTCGATTTGTATTTAATGCACTGGCCGGTTCCGGCGATCGACCATTTTGTTGAAGCCTGGAAGGGCATGATTGAGCTCCAAAAACAGGGGCTGGCAAAAAGCATTGGCGTCTGTAATTTCCAGGTCCACCATCTGCAGCGGCTGCTCGATGAAACCGGCGTGGTACCGGTTATTAATCAGGTCGAACTCCATCCCCTGCTGCAACAGCGCCAGCTGCACGCCTGGAACGCGACGCACAAAATCCAGACCGAATCCTGGAGCCCGCTGGCTCAGGGGGGCGAAGGCGTATTCGATCAGAAAATCGTCCGCGAGCTGGCCGATAAGTACGGCAAGACGCCGGCGCAGATTGTGATCCGTTGGCATCTCGATAACGGCCTGGTGGTGATCCCTAAATCGGTGACCCCTTCGCGTATCGTGGAGAACTTTAACGTCTGGGACTTCCGTCTCGATAAAGACGAACTGGGAGCAATGGCGAAGCTGGATATTAACAAGCGCCTCGGGCCAGACCCTGACCAGTTTGGCGGTTAACCTTCCTTCCTGACCGCAGGGCGGTTTTTCGGTTATCCCGGACGGTGGCGCAGCGGCCGCCCTCTCCGGGCAACCTCATCCCTTTACTCCATCACCCCGGCAAGCCCTGTGCTGCCGGGGCACTTCGCCTTAGCGGGACGCTGAGCGAACGCGTTTTTTCGCTCCGCCGGCAGGCGTCTGCCGCTGATGCTCAACCGGCGTATGCTTTGTCAAGGCCGGGCGAGTATGGCGATTCTGGCGACGCGCTTCACGCATCTCGTCCAGCGTCGGCGCAGGCACCAGGCAGTCGCGGCGTGAGCCGATCAGGTGCTTTTTACCCATCGCCTCCAGCGCCTGGCGGATCAGGACCCAGTTTGCCGGATCGTGGTAGCGCAGCAGCGCTTTATGCAGGCGGCGCTGCTTATCCCCTTTCGGTACCACCACGTCTTCGCTTTTATAACCAATTTTGCTCAGCGGGTTTTTGCCGGTGTAATACATGGTGGTTGAGTTCGCCAGCGGCGACGGATAGAAGTTCTGCACCTGATCCAGACGGAAACGGTTTTTCTTCAGCCACAGCGCCAGGTTCACCATATCTTCATCGCGGGTGCCCGGGTGCGCGGAGATAAAGTACGGGATCAGATACTGCTCTTTCCCCGCCTGTTTTGAGTAGCTATCGAACAGCTCTTTGAAGCGATCGTAGCTGCCCATCCCCGGCTTCATCATCTTCGACAGCGGCCCTTCTTCGGTATGCTCAGGGGCGATCTTCAGATAGCCGCCGACGTGGTGGGTCGCCAGCTCTTTGATATAGCGCGGATCCTCCACGGCAATGTCATAGCGCACCCCGGAAGCAATGAGGATTTTCTTGATCCCCTTCAGATCGCGGGCGCGGCGATAAAGATTAATCGTCGGCTCGTGGTTGGTATCCATATGCGGGCAGATGTCCGGATATACGCACGACAGGCGACGGCAGGTCTGCTCCGCACGCGGCGACTTGCAGCGCAGCATATACATATTGGCCGTTGGGCCGCCGAGGTCGGAAATCACCCCGGTGAAGCCGGGAACCGTGTCACGAATCGCCTCGATTTCGTTAATGATCGAATCTTCGGAACGGCTCTGAATAATGCGCCCTTCATGCTCGGTTATCGAACAGAAGGAACAGCCGCCAAAGCAGCCGCGCATAATATTGATAGAGAAGCGGATCATCTCATATGCCGGGATGCGGCTATCGCCGTACGCCGGGTGCGGAATGCGCTGATACGGCAGCGCAAACACGCTATCCATCTCTTCCGTCGACAGCGGAATGGCCGGCGGGTTAACCCAAATATAGCGCTCGCCGTGCTTTTGCATCAGCGCGCGCGCGCAGCCCGGGTTGGTTTCATGATGGAGAATACGCGACGCGTGGGCGTACAGGACCTTATCCCCTTTGACCTTCTCAAAGGACGGCAGCAGGACGTAGGTTTTTTCCCACGGTTTCGGGCGCGGCGGCTGAACGGTGACCGGTTTAACCTCTTGTTTTGCCGGCTGAACGGTTTTGTTGTCCGCACACGGCAGATCTTCGCCGTACGGATGCGGGATCGGATCAATTTTGCCCGGAGTGTCGAGACGGGTGGAATCGACGCCGCTCCAGCCCGGCAGCGCTTCTTTCACCATGATTGCGGTATTGCGCACGTCGCGAATCTGCGTAATCGGCTCGCCCGCGGCCAGGCGGTGCGCCACTTCTACCAGCGGGCGTTCACCGTTGCCGAACATCAGCATATCGGCCTTCGAATCAACCAGCACCGAGCGACGCACGGTATCGGACCAGTAGTCATAGTGCGCGGTACGGCGCAGGCTGGCCTCAATGCCGCCGAGAATAACCGGGACGTCTTTCCACGCCTCTTTACAGCGCTGGGTATAGACCAGAGTCGCGCGATCCGGCCGCTTGCCGGCGACGTTGCCCGCGGTATAGGCGTCGTCATGGCGCAGCTTGCGGTCGGCGGTGTAGCGGTTGATCATCGAGTCCATGTTGCCGGCGGTTACGCCGAAGAACAGGTTCGGTTTACCCAGGCGCATAAAGTCATCTTTATTATTCCAGTCCGGTTGGGAAATAATCCCGACGCGGAACCCCTGCGCCTCCAGCATGCGGCCGCAGATAGCCATGCCGAAGCTTGGGTGATCGACATACGCATCGCCGGTTACCAGAATGATGTCGCAGCTATCCCAGCCAAGTTGATCCATCTCTTCGCGTGACATGGGTAAAAACGGCGCGGGGCCAAAACAGGCGGCCCAGTATTGCGGCCAGGAAAAAAGGTCACGATCCGGTTGGATCAGGGATATTGCGCTCATATTGCTTCCGGGGGAAAAAATGATAAAAAAATAACCAAAGGGCGGCGATTATAAGCCGGATTGCCACAGGAAATGAAGGGAGTTTTTCTCTTACCCTAACCGTTAGCCGGTTAGGGTAGCGGGTATTACGGCGCCGGGTTAACCAGGATCTGGCCAATCGAGCCGCGGTCGGCGAGCTCCAGCGTCTGGCTAAGGAACTGGAATGGGAAGTGTGACCAGGAGGGCTGGGCGTAGTACACCAGCAGCTCCACCTGCCCGTCGATCCAGACGGTATCTTTCCAGCCGCGGTCTTCCGGGAACGGCGTGGAACCGTTGACGTTGCGCACCTGGAACATCACCCCTTCGATATGGAACGACTGCGGTCTGTCGGCGCGTACCGTCCAGCGCTCCCAGGTTCCCTGCTGGGCGGTAATATCGATGCGCTGCGGATCCCAGAGCTGACCGTTAATCCCCGGATCGTCGCCGAGCGAGATATCGCGGCTGCGGGTCGGCGTCCCGGTCAAAATATCCGTCGGCAGCAGGCGTACCGGCAGGCTGTCGGTGACCAGCGGCAGCAGGCCCGTTGGGCGCAGGGTTAACAGCAGCGTCGAAATCAGAATGCTCGAGGGCTCGAAGAAACCGCGAATGCGATCGACGATGCTCGCCGCTTCGCCGCAGGTAATCGACACCTCATCGCCGTTGGTCATGTCCACCAGGATCTCACGCCGCTCGCCGGGAGCCAGAGAGAGCTGTTTCAGCGAAACCGGCGCCGGCAGAAACCCCTGATCGCCGGAGATAACGTGCAGCAGTCGGCCATCGCTCATCTGCAGCTGATAGCGGCGGGAGTTAGAGGCGTTCAGCAGGCGCAGACGCACCCAGCCGCGCGAGACCTCTACGTACGGGCCCTGTACGCCATTAACCAGCAGCGTATCGCCGACGAAGCCGCCGCTGCCGGGCTCGCTGTATTCCGGCGTGCCGAAATTATCCAGCCGCTTGTCCTGAATAATGACCGGAAAATCATCCACGCCGTAGTGGTTAGGAATGGGCAGATTTTTGCTGACCTCGTCTTCCACCAGCCACATCCCCGCCAGGCCGTTGTAGACCTGTTTGGCCATATGGTTTGGCGTATTCGCCTGATACCACAGGGTGGAGGCGCTCTGGCGGATAGGCAGCACCGGCGCCCAGTCGGCGTTCGGCGACATCATCCGCGCCGCGCCGCCAATCAGCGGGCCGGGAACCTGCAGGCCGCGAATGGTCATGGCGACGTTTTCAGCCAGGCGGTTGCTGTAAATCAGCTTAACGTCATCGCCGTTCCACACGCGAATAGTCGGCCCAAGATAGCGACCGTTTACGCCCCACACCGACGCGCGGGTGCCCGGCGTAAATGACCAGTGCGCGCGCTGCAGGGTCAAAAACAGCGGCTGGCCGCGGCGGGATTCGAGCAGCGGAGGAACGGGCAGTGCTGGCTGTTGGCCGGCGGCATGTGCGTTCAGCGGCGCGGCTCCCGCGCACAGCGCTACGCCTGAAGCCTTAATAAACTGACGCCGACTGAGTGACATATTAACTCCATGAAATACTGATAAATCAAAAAGGGAATTCGTTTCCCGCTAGCACCAGGCTCGCGTTAGCCCGGCGTTTCCTGTTTATTTCATACCTGCGGCTTCACGTTCCGCTACTTCGCGATCCAGCTCTTCAATCTTCGCAGCCATCAGCTCGCGGCAGTGTTTCGCCAGCGCGCGAACGCCGTCTTTACCAAACTCGCTGGTATCAACCGGCGGCAGCATTTCAACAATCACCAGACCGTTTTTCAGGCGATTGAGATTAATTTTATTCGATGTATTGGAAACGCATACCGGAATAATCGGCACACCAGCGGCGATAGCCGCGTGAAAAGCACCGGTTTTAAACGGCAGCAGGCCACGGCCACGGCTGCGCGTTCCTTCCGGGAACATCCAAAAAGATATTTTGCGTTTTTTAAACGTATTCACCACCTGAGCGATCGTCCCGTGCGCCTTCGCCCGGTTATTACGATCGATCAGCAGGTTCCCCGTCAGCCAGTACAGCAGGCCAAAAAACGGAACCCACATCAGGCTCTTTTTACCCACGGTGACGGTTGGCGGCTGCACGATGTTTGCTGCCGTCACCATATCATAGTTGTTCTGGTGATTAGCGATGTATATCGCGTTGCCATAGCTTTCCGCATCGGCGGGCTTGCGCGTTTCCACCTTCAGACCGAATACCGGAGAGAGCCGACCAAAAAGATGGCCAAAGGTCGCCACGTGTTTCGGGTTACGCGGGCTGAATAAGCAGTAAATACAGCCAAATATGCAGACAAAAATACAGTAAATAACAACGATAATTAGTCGAAAAATAAATAGCATAGCTACCTCTAAAACCCAAACCGCAGAGAATAATACCCGTTATACCGCAGGCTGCTCGCGCGCAGGCTGCACTGTCCGACCCTTACGGGCCGCCGCTGGTATTAATCAGGATACAGATTCGCTGTTCGCCCGTTGAAGACGCCGGGAGCGACTGACGCCCCCGGGCTATCTTGAATGATTTTGCGTCTATTGTTAATCGCAACGGCCGAATAAACAACGGTTTGGCGGCAAATGTTAACATCCTCTTCCCTGCGGAGGAGGATGCCCATATTACTCTTCGCTATCGCCCGCCGAGGCGCGATGAGGCGAATCAATGTCCACACGATCGATTTTCTGCAGTCCACGCATCAGCGAACCGCGGCGACCGCGCTCGCCGGTGACTTTTTGCAGCTCTTCCGGACGCAGCTTGATCTTCCGTTTGCCGACGTGGATCGTCAGCGTACTCTGCGGCGGCAGCACAAACAGATGCGCCAGGCCATCCTGCCCGGAAGCGGCATCCGCAGACGGAATATTGATAATTTTATTGCCTTTGCCTTTCGACAGCTGCGGCAGATCGCTGACCGGGAACATCAGCATGCGTCCGGCAGAGGTGATAGCCAGCAGCATGTCGGACTCGTCTTCAATCACCAGCGGCGGCATCACCCGCGCATTTTCCGGCAGCGAGATTAGCGCCTTACCGGCACGGTTGCGCGCGACGAGGTCGTTGAAGGTGCAGACAAAGCCGTAGCCGGCGTCGGAGGCCATCAGCAGCTTCTGGTCGTCGCCTTCCATCAGCATATGTTCGACGCTGGCGCCCGGCGGCAGCGTAAGCTTGCCGGTAATCGGCTCGCCCTGGCCGCGGGCCGACGGCAGCGTAATCGGATCGATTGCGTAGCTGCGCCCGGTGGTATCAATAAACACCACCGGCTGATTGCTCTTGCCCTTCGACGATGCTTTCCAGCTGTCGCCGGCTTTATAGCTTAGCCCCTGAGCGTCAATGTCATGACCTTTGGCGCTGCGTACCCAGCCCATTTGCGACAGCACAATCGTCACCGGTTCAGACGGCAGCATATCGTGTTCGCTCATCGCCTTAGCTTCTTCACGCTCGCGCAGCGGCGAACGGCGGTCATCGCCAAACGTGTCGGCATCGGTCTGCAGCTCTTTCTTCAGCAGGTTATTCATCTTGCGCTCGGACGCCAGAATAGCCTGCAGATGATCGCGCTCTTTTTCCAGCTCGCCCTGCTCGCCGCGGATTTTCATCTCTTCCAGTTTGGCGAGATGACGCAGCTTCAGTTCGAGGATGGCTTCCGCCTGCGTTTCGCTGATGCCAAAGCGCGACATCAGGGCCGGCTTGGGCTCATCTTCGTGGCGGATGATTTCGATCACTTCATCGATGTTCAGGAACGCAACCAGCAAACCCTCAAGGATGTGCAGGCGCTTGAGCACCTTCTCCAGACGATAGTTCAGGCGGCGACGGACGGTATCGCGACGGAAGGTGAGCCACTCCGTCAGGATCTCCAGCAGGTTTTTGACCGCCGGACGATTGTCCAGGCCAATCATATTCAGGTTGATGCGGTAGCTTTTTTCAAGATCGGTGGTCGCGAACAGATGGTTCATGACCTGATCCATATCCACGCGATTGGAGCGCGGAACGATCACCAGCCGGGTCGGGTTTTCGTGATCCGACTCGTCGCGCAGATCGTCAACCATCGGCAGCTTTTTATTGCGCATCTGCGCGGCGATTTGCTCCAGCACGCGGGCGCCGGAAACCTGGTGCGGCAGCGCGCTAATCACCACCGCGCCGTCCTCTTTTTTCCAGACCGCGCGCATGCGTACCGAGCCGCGGCCGTTCTGATAGATTTTGCGGATCTCGGCGCGCGGGGTAATGATTTCAGCTTCGGTGGGGTAATCCGGTCCGTGAACGATATCCAGCAGCTCGTCGAGCGAAGTCTGCGGCTTTTCAATCAGGGTGATGGCCGCTTTGGCAACTTCGCGCAGGTTGTGCGGCGGAATATCGGTTGCCATCCCCACGGCGATACCGGTGGTGCCGTTGAGCAGAATATTCGGTAAACGCGCAGGCAGCATTTTCGGCTCCTGCATCGTACCGTCAAAGTTAGGCACCCAGTCAACGGTTCCCTGTCCCAGCTCGCCCAGCAGCAGCTCCGCATACTTTGACAGGCGGGATTCGGTATAGCGCATCGCGGCGAAGGATTTGGGATCGTCCGGGGCGCCCCAGTTGCCCTGACCGTCCACCAGCGGGTAGCGGTAAGAGAACGGCTGCGCCATCAGCACCATCGCCTCATAGCAGGCGCTGTCGCCGTGCGGGTGATATTTACCCAGCACGTCACCGACGGTGCGGGCGGATTTTTTGAATTTAGCGGTGGCGTTCAGACCCAGCTCGGACATCGCATAAACGATGCGCCGCTGGACCGGTTTCAGGCCATCGCCAATGAACGGCAACGCCCTGTCCATGATGACGTACATGGAATAATTCAGGTAGGCGTTTTCCGTAAATTCATGCAGCGCAAGGCGCTCTGCCATATCGCTCATTAATCGTGAATCCTCAATCTGCGTACCGACCGTTCGGACGGCAAAACTACCCGCGATAATACCCTATCTAACGCCCTGAGTCACAGGGCGTTAGACCGGTTGAGGATTCTGCAATGGAGAGCGGCGACGGCGGCCCGCTCAGAGGCTTTACGGGCCGACTTTGCTTATCTGTTTCACGTCGATTTCCACCGAGTTCCAGTCTTTATCGACCTCACCCTGAATTTCCACCGTATCCTTCGGCGTCACGGTTACGCCATTCCAGCGCTTGTGGTCAATATCGACATTCACCGTGCCGGAGGCATCCTGAAATTTATAAAGATCGTCGGAAATACGCTCAACGATTTTACCGCGCAGGGTCACCCAGGTGTCGTCACGCAGGGATTTCGCATTCGCTACCGTCGTCACGCTGCCGTTCGGGCCAATAAAGCCACCTTTTTGCGCGGCTGTCTGGCTGGTTTGCGTTGCGCCAGGGCCGGAGAAACCACCCTGTTCGGCAGCCAGTACCGGCATAGAAACTAAAGCAACGATCGCGGTAATTGCGGCGATTTTCTTCATGATGTGTTCTCCCTTTATGTTGATATCGCCACCATTAAAGCTGGCAAAACTTAACAACTTCTTAAGCGGAAAAAAGAAATTTTATTGCTGTACAGAGGGCGCAGCAACGCGTTTTACTGCGCGTATATCCGCGAGCCACAGGAGCAGGCCAATGCGTATTTTACTGGTGGAAGACGACAAACTCATCGGCGACGGCATCAAGGCCGGGCTGAGTAAAATGGGCTTCAGCATCGACTGGTTCACGCGCGGCGAAGAGGGAAAAGCCGCGCTCTACGCCGCCCCCTATGACGCGGTCATCCTCGATCTGACGCTGCCCGGCATCGACGGTCTCGATATCCTGCGCGAATGGCGCGATAAAGGTCGCCACGAGCCGGTGCTGATCCTCACCGCGCGCGATGCGCTCAGCCAGCGGGTTGAGGGGCTTCGGCTCGGCGCCGATGACTATCTGTGTAAGCCTTTCGCGCTTATTGAGGTTGCCGCCCGCCTGGAGGCGCTGATGCGTCGCGCCCACGGCCAGAGCAGCAGCGAGCTGCGCCACGGAAACGTCACCCTCGACCCCGGCCGCCTGACGGTCACTCTGGCTGGGGAGCCTCTGGCGCTGAAGCCCAAAGAGTTCGCCCTGCTCGAACTGCTGATGCGTAACGCCGGGCGCGTGCTGCCGCGCAAGCTCATTGAAGAAAAGCTCTATAGCTGGGACGACGATGTCTCCAGCAACGCCGTGGAGGTCCACGTACACCATCTGCGCCGCAAGCTCGGCAGCGAGTTTATCCGCACCGTCCACGGCATTGGCTACACCCTGGGGGACGCATGAAGCGGCTGGGTCGGCTAAGCCTGCGCGTTCGCCTGACGCTGCTTTTTTTCCTGCTCACCAGCCTGGCCTGGGGAAGCGCCTCGTTTATTGCCTGGCAGCAGACCACCCACAAGCTGGATAAGCTGTTTGATACTCAGCAGCTGCTGTTTGCCCGCCGTCTGAGCGCGATGAATTTCGACGAGCTGCATACCTCTCCCCCGCAGGTGCGGGCGAAAAAGAAGGTCAGGCATGGCCACCTTGACGACGACGCACTGGCATTCGCCATTTTCACCACCGACGGCAACATGGTGCTGCACGATAGCGAAAACGGGCAGGATATTCCGTGGGATAACCGACGAGAAGGCTTCAGCGACGGCTACCTGCATAACGATGATGATGAGTGGCGCTTTCTTCAGCTCACCACCGCCGACGGCCGCTACCGCATTGTCGTCGGCCAGGAGTGGGACTATCGCCGGGAGATGGCGCTGGATATCGTCACCTCGCAGCTCACCCCCTGGCTGGTTGCGCTGCCGCTGATGTTTCTGCTGCTGATTGTCCTGCTCAGCCGGGAGCTGGCGCCGCTCAAACGGCTCGCCCGCACCCTGCGCCTGCGCGCGCCGGATTCAGCGGAATCACTTAACGTCGATAGTATCCCCAGCGAAGTTCGTCCGCTGGTCGATGCGCTGAATCAGCTGTTTGCTCGCACCCACGACGCCATGATCCGCGAGCGCCGCTTTACCTCCGACGCCGCCCACGAGCTGCGTAGCCCGCTGGCGGCGCTGAAGGTGCAAACCGAGGTGGCCCAGCTGTCGATGGACGACCCGCAGGGACGTGAAAAGGCGCTGGCGCAACTGCACGTCGGGATCGATCGCGCAACCCGGCTGGTCGATCAGCTGCTGACGCTGTCGCGCCTCGACTCCCTGGCCGCGCTCGAAGACGTGGATAGCATCGCCATCGACGAGCTGCTGCAGTCAGCGGTGATGGAGATGTACCATGCGGCGCAGCAGGCGGGCATCGAGCTCCGTCTGCATCCGCATGCCGCTAAGGTGACGCGCGTTGGTCAGCCGCTGCTGCTTGGCCTGCTGGTACGCAATCTGCTGGATAACGCCGTACGCTACAGCCCGCGCGGAAGCCGGGTGGATATCATCCTCGACGCCCGCGGGTTTCGCGTTTGCGATAATGGTCCGGGTATCAGCCCCGAAGCGCTGGCGCGTATCGGCGAGCGCTTTTATCGCCCTCCCGGCCAGGATGAGCCGGGCAGCGGGCTGGGGCTGTCTATCGTCCGGCGCATTGCCGCCCTGCACGGCATGACCGTCACCTTCCGTAACGCCCCAGACGGCGGCTTTGAAGCGCGGGTCAGCTGGTAGCGGGATTATTGCGAAAAAAGCAAAAGACTTTGCACATTTTGCTCATTTTACCGCCCCGCCATGCGGGGTAAAATAGTCGACAAAATTGAAACCCCAAGGGTAAAAAATGAGCAAAATTCTGATTGTCAACGGGGCGAAAAAATTCGCCCACTCTAACGGCCAGCTGAACGACACCCTGACCGAGGTCGCGGATGGTTATCTGCGCGACGCCGGGCATGATGTTAAAATCGTCCGCGCCGAAAGCGAATACGACGTTAAAGCAGAAGTACAAAATTTCCTCTGGGCCGACGTTATTATCTGGCAAATGCCGGGCTGGTGGATGGGCGCGCCCTGGACCGTGAAAAAGTATATCGATGATGTTTTCACCGAAGGCCACGGCTCGCTGTACGCCAGCGACGGCCGCACCCGCTCCGATGCCAGCAAAAAATATGGCTCAGGCGGTTTAATTCAGGGCAAGCGCTACATGCTCTCCCTGACCTGGAACGCCCCGATGGACGCCTTTACCGATGAGGAACAGTTCTTCCACGGCGTCGGCGTTGACGGCGTTTACCTGCCGTTCCACAAGGCCAATCAGTTCCTCGGCATGACCGCCCTGCCGACGTTTATCGCTAACGACGTGATTAAAATGCCTGATGTTCCGCATTACATCGCAGAATATCGCAAGCATCTGGCGCAGATTTTTGGTTAACTAAAGGTCTACATACAGAAGGAGTTGAGTACATCATGTTGACAGTGATTGCCGAAATTCGCACCCGCCCTGGCCAGCGCCATCGCCAGGCCGTGCTCGATCAGTTCGCGAAAATTATTCCGACGGTTTTACAAGAAGAGGGCTGCCACGGCTATGCCCCGCTGGTCGACCACGCCGCTGGCGTAAGTTTTCAGACTACCTCGCCTGACTCTATCGTCATGGTTGAGCAGTGGGAAAGCGTGGCGCATCTCGAAGCGCACCTGCAAACCCCGCATATGAAAGCGTATGGCGAAGCGGTGAAGGGCGACGTGCTGGAAACCAGCATTCGCATCCTGCAGCCGGGCGTTTAAGCAAATACGTAAACGAGCGGGCCTGCGGTATCAGGCCAGCAAAAAGGGAGCCAATGGCTCCCTTTTTTGTCCCGGTCGGTCGGCTCAGGCTTCAATATCCGCCATGTCGCCTTTTTCCTGCAGCCAGTTGCGGCGATCTTCCGAGCGCTTCTTGGCTAACAGCATATCCATCATCGCGTTGGTCTGCTGCTCGTCCTCATCGCTGATAATCAGCTGAACCAGACGGCGGGTATTGGGGTCAAGCGTGGTTTCACGCAGCTGCATCGGGTTCATTTCACCCAGCCCTTTAAAGCGCTGAACGTTCGGCTTACCCTTCTTGCGCTTGAGCTGCTCAAGCACTCCGGCTTTCTCTTCTTCAGTCAGCGCGTAGTAAACCTCTTTGCCGAGGTCAATACGGTACAGAGGCGGCAACGCCACGTGGACGTGCCCATGTTTAACCAGCGCGCGGAAGTGCTTAACGAACAGCGCGCAGAGCAGCGTGGCGATGTGCAGGCCATCGGAGTCCGCATCCGCGAGGATACAGATCTTGCCATAGCGCAGCTGGCTCAAATCATCGCTATCCGGATCGATACCGATCGCCACCGAAATATCGTGCACCTCCTGCGAGGCCAGCACTTCATCCGAAGAGACCTCCCAGGTATTGAGGATCTTGCCCTTCAGCGGCATGATCGCCTGATACTCACGGTCGCGCGCCTGCTTGGCAGAACCGCCCGCCGAGTCCCCTTCCACGAGGAACAGCTCGGTACGGTTGAGGTCCTGAGCGGTACAGTCCGCCAGCTTACCCGGCAGCGCAGGGCCGCTGGTCAGCTTCTTACGCACCACCTTCTTGGCGGCGCGCATCCGGCGCTGGGCGCTGGAAATCGCCATTTCGGCCAGCAGCTCTGCGGCCTGGACGTTCTGGTTCAGCCACAGGCTGAAGGCGTCTTTTACCACGCCGGAAACGAAGGCCGCGCACTGGCGCGAGGAGAGGCGCTCTTTGGTCTGGCCGGCGAACTGCGGATCCTGCATTTTTACCGACAGCACGTAGGCGCAGCGATCCCAGATATCCTCCGCCGAGAGCTTGACGCCGCGCGGCAGAATATTGCGATATTCGCAGAACTCGCGCATGGCCTCCAGCAGACCCTGGCGCAGGCCGTTAACGTGCGTCCCGCCCTGCATGGTCGGGATCAGGTTAACGTAGCTTTCGGTTAACAGCTCGCCGCCTTCCGGCAGCCACAGCAGCGCCCAGTCGACCGCTTCGGTTTCACCGGAGAAGTTGCCGACAAACGGCTGTTCCGGCAGCAGCGGCAGGCCGTTCACCGCTTCGCGCAGATAGTCCGTCAGGCCATCTTCATAGCACCAGCGCTGCTCGCTGTTGTTCACCAGGTCACGGAAGACGATCTCCACGCCGGGGCACAGTACGGCTTTGGCCTTGAGCAAATGGGTCAGGCGCGATACGGAGAAGCGCGGGCTATCGAAGAAGCTTTCATCCGGCCAGAAATGCACACTGGTACCGGTGTTACGCTTACCGCAGGTGCCGGTGACGTGCAGCTCTTCAACCTTATCGCCATTCTCAAACGCAATGCTGTAGACCTGGCCGTCGCGACGTACGTTAACCTCAACGCGCTTCGACAGGGCGTTAACCACCGAAATCCCCACCCCATGCAGGCCACCGGAGAACTGGTAGTTCTTGCCTGAAAATTTGCCGCCCGCGTGCAGCCGACACATGATCAGCTCAACCGCCGGAACCCCTTCTTCAGGATGGATATCGACCGGCATTCCTCGCCCGTCGTCGATAACTTCCAGCGATTGATCGGCATGAAGAATGACTTCCACGCGTTTAGCGTGGCCGCCCAGTGCTTCATCCACACTGTTATCAATAACTTCCTGACCAAGATGGTTAGGACGTGTCGTGTCGGTGTACATCCCCGGGCGGCGGCGAACCGGCTCTAGCCCGGTGAGTACCTCAATGGCATCAGCGTTGTATGAAGATTGCGTCATGGTGTGTATTCGTAGGTAGTCCAGGAATGCTTAGCGCAGGCCCAGAAAATCGATAATCTGAGTGAAATGATCTTCAAAGCCGACAAATGCATGATTGCCGCCCTCCTCTACCGTCTGCCGACATGAGGCGTAGTAGCCAACGGCCTGGCGATAATCCAGCACTTCATCGCCCGTTTGCTGTAACAGCCAGAGTAAATCAGGCGATTCCAGCGGGTCGATTTGCATGACTTTGAGATCGTAAATATGGCGAGACTCTAGCACATATTGCTGCCCCGTGTACGGATTCTCATTGAGGCCGAGGAAATTGTTCAGCAGCTCAAACGGGCGCACAGCCGGGTTTACAACCACTGTCGGCAGCATAAAACACTGCGATAGCCAGGTTGCGTAGTAGCCTCCCAGCGAGGAGCCCACGACGCCCAGCGGTTCTCCGCCATGTTCGAGAACAATCGCTTCCAGCAGCTCCGCCGCTTCAGCAGGGTAAACCGGCAGCTCCGGCACCACCATGTTAATTTCAGGATAATTTTGCGCCAGCCACGCCTTCAGCGCCGTCGCTTTAGCCGATCGCGGAGAGCTGTTAAATCCGTGCAGATAGAGGAGCGTAGCCATCAGTATCCTTCAGAAGCGATATCCGGGTGAAATTTCACGCCGCTAAGGCGGCAGACCTCGGTCGTCAGGGTGCCGTCGGGATACAGATCCAGCCAGCGCCAGCCGGGAGAAACGGTATCCAGCGTAAAGTTGTCGCAGTGCGGCTTAAACTGCACGCAGGTCGATGGCGTGGCCATCATGCGTCGCCCGCTCCAGTTGAGATCCAGCTCCTGGTGAATATGACCGCACAGCAGATGCCTGACCCGGGGAAAAGCGGCTAACGCGCGATCGAGCGCCCCGGCATTGCGCAGGCTATGCTGATCCAGCCAGCTACAGCCCGAGGCGAGAGGATGATGGTGTAACAGCAGCAGCGTATAGCGTTCAGGTTCTGCCGCGAGCTTCTGCTCAAGCCACTCCAGCTGAAAATCGCTCAACTCACCGTGGGGAACGCCGAATACCTGGCTGTCCAGCAGCAGTACTTGCCAGTGGTCGCCGAGCAGAACGCGTTTGGCGGGGGAAATGCCTGATTCCTGCAGCGTGCTGTACATTGCCGGCTGAAAATCATGATTCCCCGGCAGCCAGACGCAGGGCGCAGAAAAACTCGCGATACCCTCAGCGAAGTGCTGATAGGCCGCGGCCGAGTGGTCCTGTGCCAGATCGCCTGTCGCGACAATCAGATCGCACTGGCGCTGTGAGGCGTGGATGGCATCCAGCACAGCCTGATAGCTTTCCCAGGTATTGATGCCTAACAGCGTTTCATGTTTTTCAGCAAACAGGTGAGTATCAGTAATTTGTAATATCCTGACTCTGGCCTCACCAGCCAAAGGAAGGTTTAACAGGCTTTCCAAATGGTGTCCTTAGGTTTCACGACGCTAACAAACCGGAATCGCCATCGCTCCATGTGCTAAACAGTATCTCAGCCAGTCGGCTAAGAACTGGTTAATTTGATGCTTTTCGTCGCGTTGATGCAACTTTTTATTAGGATAATCATACCGCGCTTTGAAGCGAAAAATCTGCTGACTCGAACACACTTCGGCCACCATCGCGTCATGATACAGGCGTACCGTCATGGACGGTAAACTCCAGTAGCTTACCGCCGGAGCCGTTTGCTCAATCGACACCAGTGTAGTGTAGCGGGTCGATTCAACGATAGTTAGCCGGTATTGCGCACTGCCCACCTGGTAGCCCGCCATATCGCCCACTGCATCGGTTCGAGGCAGCAGGCGGCGCAACTGGGCAAAATTGGTTTCACACAGGCGCATCATTTCCGGGAAGTCAGGTGTATAACGCTTCATTTTAGCCACTCATTACGTAAATTTTGATAGTGCAGCTGCAGCCATTGCAGCGCGATGACAGAAGCTGCGTTGTCGATCTTCCCTTCTTCTACCCACTGATAAGCCTGCTCCCTGCTTACCACATGAACCCGAATATCCTCATTTTCATCCGCCAGGCCGTGGATGCCTTTTGCCGTCGTCGCATCGACCTCCCCCACCAGAATCGACAGCCTCTCGCTGGTGCCGCCGGGGCTCGCCAGATAGCTCAGCACCGGCTTTGTCCGTCCGACTTCAAGGCCCGCCTCTTCTACCGCTTCACGCCGGGCGACGTCCTCAGGCGTTTCGCCTTCTTCAATCATGCCGGCAACCATTTCGAGCAGCCACGGGCTCTCGCTGGTATCATATGCGGCAATGCGAATCTGCTCGATCAGCACAACTTCATCACGTATCGGGTCAAAGGGTAGCAAGACGGCGGCATGCCCGCGCTCAAAAATTTCGCGCGTCACTTCGCCGCTCATCCCGCCGTTAAACAGACGGTGGCGAAAGCGGTATAAATCCAGCGAAAAAAAACCACGATAAAGCGTTTCGCGTGCAATAATTTCTACATCGTTTTTAGCGAAGGTAATTCCCTGCTTGTTGGGCTTGCTCATTGTCGGTGTCCTGCGAATTCGAAAGTAGGGATTTATAAGCCGTTTGGCTACCGTTTTACAGTCCGTATGTTAGATTGGTGCAAATTACCGCCGGATGGCACGTAACGCCAACTTTTTACGGCGACAGACTCTATACAATCAGCAGATATATTTAGATTTTGGGCAGCGCTTTATGCTTCACAACAAGGAATGCAAATGAAGAAATTTTTCCCCATCCTTATCGGCCTGGGCCTGACTGGCTTCAGCGCCATAAGCCAGGCAGAAAACCTGATGCAGGTTTATCAGCAGGCGCGCATCAGCAACCCTGACCTGCGTAAATCAGCAGCCGATCGTGATGCTGCATTCGAAAAGATCAACGAAGCACGTAGCCCGTTACTGCCTCAGCTCGGTCTGGGTGCAGATTATACTTATACCAACGGCTATCGCGACAGCAACGGCATTAACTCTAACGTCACCAGCGGGTCGCTGCAGTTAACGCAAACGCTGTTCGATATGTCGAAATGGCGCGCCCTGACGCTGCAGGAAAAAACGGCCGGTATTCAGGACGTCACCTATCAGACTGACCAGCAGACGCTGATCCTGAACACCGCTACGGCCTACTTTAACGTGCTGAGCGCCATCGATACGCTCTCCTATACCGAAGCGCAGAAACAGGCGATCTATCGTCAGTTGGATCAGACCACTCAGCGTTTTAACGTGGGCCTGGTTGCCATTACCGACGTGCAGAACGCCCGTTCCCAGTACGACTCCGTGCTGGCGAACGAAGTCACCGCACGTAACAACCTCGATAATGCGGTTGAAGCGCTGCGTCAGGTGACCGGCAACTACTATCCGCAGCTGTCGTCGCTGAACGTTGACGGCTTCAAAACCAACAAGCCGGAAACGGTTAACGCGCTGCTGAAGGAAGCGGAAAACCGCAACCTGTCGCTGCTGCAGGCCCGTCTGAACCAGGATCTGGCGCGTGAGCAAATTCGCCAGGCGCAGGACGGCCACATGCCGACTCTGGATTTAACCGCCTCCACAGGTGTCTCCAACACCTCTTATAGCGGTTCAAAAACCCATAACAGCAACCAGTATAACGACAACGACGCGGGCCAGAACAAAATCGGCCTGAGCTTCTCGCTGCCGCTGTATCAGGGCGGGATGGTTAACTCGCAGGTGAAACAGGCGCAGTACAACTTCGTCGGCGCCAGCGAGCAGCTGGAAAGCTCGCACCGCACCGTGGTGCAGACCGTTCGTTCTTCCTTTAATAACATCAACGCCTCAATCAGCAGCATCAATGCCTACAAACAGGCCGTGGTCTCTGCCCAGAGCTCCCTTGATGCGATGGAAGCTGGCTATTCCGTTGGTACGCGTACCATCGTTGATGTGCTGGATGCGACAACTACGCTGTATAACGCCAAGCAGCAGCTCTCCAGCGCGCGTTATAACTACCTGATTAACCAGCTGAACATCAAGTCCGCGCTCGGTACCCTGAATGAGCAGGATCTGGTTGCGTTGAACAATACGCTGGGCAAACCTGTCGCGACCTCACCGGATAGCGTTGCGCCGGAAACCCCGCAGCAGGACGCCAGCGCCGACGGCTACGGCAACAGCGCAGCGCCAGCGGCTAAACCGGCGGCAGCTCACACCACGAAAACCAGCGGCGCGAATCCTTTCCGCCAATAATCTTCGTTGCGTCATAGCGCTTCGCTTAACGGATTGCGTTAAGCGGAGCGCTAAACGTAAGGCAACGTAAAGATCCCCTCCTTTCCGCCCCTATTCGCTTCATTTTCCACCACTCATCCTCTATCCTGAGCGTTAACAAACCGCCATACCACTGGGTCCAGGAAGACAAAAATGAAACGGACAAAAAATATTAATCATGCCTCGTTCCGCAAAAGCTGGAGCGCACGCCATCTGACGCCGGTCGCTCTTGCCGTGACGGCCGTCTTTATGCTCGCCGGCTGCGAAAAAACCGACGAGACGGTTTCTCTGTATCAAAATGCCGATGACTGCTCTGCAGCCAACCCTGGCAAAGGCGCAGAGTGCACAACCGCCTTTAATAACGCGACCAAAGAAGCCGAACGTACCGCGCCAAAATACGCCACGCGTGAAGATTGCGTGGCGGAGTTTGGTGAAGGCCAGTGCCAGCAAACGCCGGCTCAGGCAGGCGTAGCGCCGGAAAATCAGGCTCAGGCACAAAGCAGCGGCAGCTTCTGGATGCCGCTGATGGCCGGCTACATGATGGGCCGCATGATGGGCGGCGGCATGGGCGCGCAGCAGCCGCTGTTCAGCTCGAAAAACCCGGCCAGCCCGGCCTATGGTCAGTACACCGATGCCGGCGGCAAGAGCTACGGCGCCGCGCAGCCGGGTCGTTCTATGAACGTACCGAAGACGGCGATGGCGCCAAAACCAGCGACCACCAGCACCGTGACCCGCGGCGGCTTCGGCGAGTCGGTGGCGAAACAGTCCGCCATGCAGCGTAGCGCCGCTGGTACCACCTCATCCAAACGCTCAATGGGCGGCTAACACTCATGGAAAGAATCAGCATCACGGAGCGCCCGGACTGGCGCGAAAAGGCGAATGAATATGGCTTTAGCTTTCATACCATGTACGGCGAGCCGTACTGGAGCGAAGAGGCCTATTACAAGCTGACCCTGGCGCAGGTTGAGAAGCTGGAGGACGTTACCGCCGAGCTGCATCAGATGTGCCTGCAGGCGGTAGAAACCGTGATCGGCAGCGATGAGCTGATGGCCAAATTCCGTATCCCCAAACACACCTGGGGCTTCGTGCGCCAGTCGTGGAAAACCAACCAGCCGTCGCTCTATTCGCGCCTCGACCTGGCGTGGGACGGCGTTGGGGAACCAAAGCTGCTGGAGAACAACGCCGATACGCCAACCTCGCTGTATGAGGCGGCCTTCTTTCAGTGGATTTGGCTGGAAGATCAGCTCAACGCCGGCCAGCTGCCGGCAGGCAGCGACCAGTTCAACAGCCTGCAGGAAAAGCTGATTGAGCGCTTTACCGAGCTTCGCGAACAGTTTGGCTTCCAGCTGCTGCACATGGCGTGCTGCCGCGATACCGAAGAGGATCGCGGTACCGTACAGTATCTGCAGGACTGCGCTGCCGAAGCCGGTGTCGCCACTGAATTCCTCTATATCGAAGATATCGGTCTGGGCGAAAAAGGCCAGTTTACCGATGTTCAGGATCAGGTTATCGGCAATCTGTTCAAGCTTTATCCGTGGGAGTATATGCTGCGCGAGGTGTTCTCCACCAAGCTGGAAGACGCCGGCGTACGCTGGCTTGAGCCGGCATGGAAGAGCATTATCTCCAACAAGGCGCTGCTGCCGCTGCTGTGGAAGATGTTCCCGAACCACCCTAACCTGCTGGCATCCTGGTTCAGCGAAGACGCGCATCCCGAAATGGAGAAGTACGTCATCAAGCCGATTTTCTCCCGCGAAGGCGCAAACGTGTCGATTGTTGAAAACGGCAAGGTGGTGGAAGCGGTAGAAGGCCCGTACGGCGAAGAAGGTACCATCGTGCAGGAGTTCTATCCGCTGCCGAAGTTTGGCGATAGCTATACGCTGATCGGCAGCTGGCTGATCAACGATAAGCCAGCCGGGATCGGCGTTCGTGAAGATCGGGCGCTGATCACCCAGGATCTTTCACGTTTCTATCCGCACATTTTCGTCGAGTAGTATCCCGCCCCGGCAGCACTGCGCCTGCCGGGGCATCTCCATTTCCCCGCTACGCGCCGACAAGCACTGACAGCATGCTTAACGACCCCATTTCCATTCCTTCTACCGGCACGGAAATCGGCTCTTCGCCGTCCCAGGCGCCCAGCACGTACAGCAACGGCAGGAAGTGTTCCGCCGTCGGGTTTGAGAGCGACCCGCCCTCATGCGCCAGATAGTTCACCAGCGGATGTTCCTCAGCCGGCCCTTTCCAGGTCAGATTCGTTTTCACATACTCATTAAACGACTCCGCCCAGGGATACGGCGTGCTTTCGCCATGCCAGCGCGCCGTGCGCAGGTTATGCACCACGTTACCGCTCGCTATCAGCATAATGCCTTCATCGCGAAGCGCCGCCAGCCTGCGCCCCATCTCCAGATGCCAGACCGCCGGCTTGCTGCTGTCGATGCTCAGCTGCACCATCGGAATATCGGCATCAGGGTACATTTTGATTAGCACACCCCACGAACCGTGGTCGAAGCCCCAGGCTTCTTTATCCAGCGTCACCGGTACGGGTGCCAGCAGCTCAACCAGACGCTGCGCCAGCTCAGGGGAACCGGGGGCCGGATAGTGCGTATCGTACAGCGCCTGCGGGAAGCCGCCAAAATCGTGGATCGTTTTCGGAGCTTCCATCGCCGTGACGCCGGTACCGCGCGTAAACCAGTGTGCGGAGACCACCACAATCGCCCGCGGACGCGGCAGCGTTTCGCCCAGATGCCGCCAGGCGCGAGTATAGATGTTATCTTCCAGCACGTTCATCGGGCTGCCGTGGCCTAAAAACAACGCTGGCATTCGGGTAAGGGACATGATGATATCCTTGAGTAGAGGAGATTTGATGCCTTCACATTACGCGTTTTTGCATCAGGATAAACTCAGATAAGCGTGATGATCATCATCAGAAAATTTGAATGTAAGTCGCGGTAAAGGACTCATTTCCCTCTCGCTGCCGTCAGACAATATGGATATTATGAATGATAATCATTATCAAAGGAGCTGAGTGATGTCATCCCCCCTAATATTGACCCTGCTGGCCGGCAGCGCGACCTTTATCGGCGCGATTTTCGGCGTATTGGGCCAGAAACCTTCCAACCGCCTGCTGGGTTTTTCTCTGGGTTTCGCCGCCGGGATCATGCTGCTTATCTCGCTGATGGAGATGCTGCCCGCCGCGCTGAACGCCGAGGGAATGTCGGCGCTGCTCGGTTACGGCATGTTTGTTATCGGCCTGCTGGGCTACTTTGCGCTGGACCATATGCTGCCGCACGCCCATCCGCAGGATCTGATGTCGCCCGGCGTCCCCCGCCCGCGCAATCTGCGCCGCGCCGCAATTCTGCTGACGCTCGGTATCAGCCTGCACAACTTCCCGGAAGGCATCGCCACCTTCGTGACGGCCAGCAACAACCTGGAGCTGGGCATAGGCGTCGCGCTGGCCGTCGCGCTGCATAACATTCCCGAAGGGCTGGCGGTGGCGGGCCCGGTGTATGCCGCGACGGGCTCACGCCGCAAGGCGGTATTCTGGGCCGGGCTATCCGGAATGGCCGAGATCCTCGGCGGCCTGCTGGCCTGGCTGATCCTCGGCAGTCTGGTATCGCCGGTGGTGATGGGCGCCATTATGGCGGCCGTCGCCGGGATTATGGTGGCGCTGTCGGTTGATGAGCTCATGCCGCTGGCAAAAGAGATCGATCCGCAAAGCAACCCAAGCTATGGCGTGCTGTGCGGTATGTCGGTGATGGGATTTAGCCTCGTGGCTTTGCAGGCGATGGGGATTGGCTAACGCCAAAAACAACAAAGCCCACGATTACGTGGGCTTTGGGATGCAGCGAAGCCGGATCAGCTGGCTTTACGCTCGTGCTCGCGGCGATAGGCCACCAGATCTTCAATGGTGACCACGGCCATATTGTGCTGCTGAGCAAATTCGATGCACTGCGGCGCGCGGGCCATAGAGCCATCGTCGTTAGTCAGCTCACACAGAACCCCAGCCGGCTTGAAGCCTGCGAGAGTCACCAGATCGATAGTGGCTTCGGTGTGGCCGCCGCGGGTCAACACGCCGCCCGCCTGAGCGCGCAGCGGGAATACGTGGCCAGGACGATTCAGGTCGGATGGTTTTGCGCCATCGGCAATCGCAGCACGTACGGTGGTGACGCGGTCGGCCGCAGAGACGCCCGTAGTGACGCCAGCGGCGGCTTCGATGGTCACGGTGAAGCCGGTGCCGTAGGCGCTGGTGTTATTTTCCACCATCATCGGCAGGTCAAGCTGCTTGCGGCGTTCATCGGTCAGGCACAGGCAAACAATACCGCTGCCGTGGCGAATGGTCAGCGCCATCTGCTCAACGGTCATGGTTTCGGCGGCGAAAATCATATCGCCTTCATTTTCACGATCTTCATCATCCAGCACCATCACACCGCGGCCTTCGCGCAGTGCATTTAAAGCGTGTTCCACACGTTCAAAAGCGGTACCAAAAGAGGAAAGGAGCGTCTGATTCATGGTAAAAAAACCTCATTAAAATTATGGTTACCAGAATCAGGGCAGTCTTAGGAGTGCCGGTTAAGCGGCAAAAGTCAACGCAAGCGGATGCAATCCGACTGAGCCGTTACTCTCTCCCATCCGGACTCTAACCGTCGGCCCCGGAATTACACCGGATCTGCTGACCTTTCTGCTTTCGCAAAAAGCGCTCGCGGGCTTTCAACGCTATGGTTGATTTACCGCCGGTGGGGAATTTCGCCCCGCCCTGAGAATAAGCGAGATAACTATAACGCTATTGATTATCCTCGGCAATGCATAAGCTTCAAACATTTCTGGTTTATAGGCGGCGCCGATCGCACTACAATGGACGGTAAATCGACCAGAGCAGGAAACCACCATGATTGACCCGAAAAAAATTGAACAGATCGCCCGCCAGGTCCATGAATCGATGCCGAAAGGCCTTCGTGATCTTGGGGAAGACGTGGAGAAAAAGATCCGTCAGGTGCTCCAGTCGCAGCTGACCCGCCTGGATCTGGTAGGCCGTGAAGAGTTTGACGTGCAGACTCAGGTGCTGCTGCGCACCCGCGAAAAGCTGGCTTTACTCGAACAGCGCATTAGCGATCTGGAAAGCCGTTCGGCCGCGCCGATCGTCGAAGAGAAGCAGTAAAAAATAACGGGCCATCAGGCCCGTTGTTGTATCAGTGCTCCAGCTCTCGCGTCGGCGCCTCTGCCTGGCTGACCTGACGACAGTAGAGCTCATACCGCTGGCAAAACCATTCACGATGATCCTCATCCATATTGCCGACAATTGCCTCAAGATCAACGACGTGGCCTTGCGCGCGCATTCTGGCAAAGCTCAGTGCCAGAAAATCGAAATTATTCATTGAATACAGGTCGTTATGGTTCATCCGCATACTCCTTCAGCCGTTGGTGTTCTGATTGGTCATATGCTTTACTGACTTCAGTATTTATCCTTACGTTAACTTTTTTTGCGCGAAAAATGCGCAAAATAAGAACAATTATTGCGCTGAATCATTTCCGTCATCAATTAAATAAAAAAAGCCCGCGATCGGACGATCGCAGGCCTCTCCAGCATGACTTTCTCGCTACCTTCCCGACCGCGTCGTGCTTACCGGGACGATGATCGAGCCGCCGCTTAGCAGTAAAACATTACTTCCCGCTATCTTTCTGGATCTTTTTGATGATGTTAGTGGTCGAACAGCCATCTTCAAAATTCAGCACCAGTACCTCACCGCCGTTTGCCCAGACCTCTTCGCTTCCGGCAATCTGTTCTGGCTTATAGTCACCGCCTTTCACCAGCAGATCCGGCAGGATCCCGGCGATCAGGCGCTGCGGCGTGTCCTCTTCGAAAGAGACCACCCAGTCAACGGCCTCCAGCGCGCCCAGGACGATCATCCGCTGCTCAAGCGGGTTCACCGGACGGGACTCTCCTTTCAGACGTTTTGTCGACGCATCGCTGTTAACCGCAACAATCAGGCGATCGCCCAGCTTGCGCGCGTTTGCCAGATACGAAACGTGGCCAGCGTGCAAAATGTCAAACACGCCGTTGGTCATCACCACTTTCTCACCGCGCTTACGCGCCGCGGCAACCGCCTGCTTGAGCTCTTCTTCATTCATCACGCCAAAACCGGTCTCCGCGCGCCCGCGGACCGCGTTTTCCAGCTCGATCGGTGAAACGGTTGAGGTGCCCAGCTTGCCGACGACCACGCCGGCCGCCGCGTTGGCGAAATAGCACGCCTCTTCCAGCGTATTGCCTGAGGCAAGCGTCGCCGCCAGTACGCCAATAACCGTATCACCGGCGCCGGTGACGTCATACACTTCCTGCGCCTGGGTTGGCATATGCAGCGGCGGTCTGCCCGGCTGCAGCAGCGTCATGCCCTGCTCGGAGCGGGTCACCAGCAGCGCGGACAGTTCAAAATCAGCAATAATCTTCAGGCCGCGCTCAACGATTTCCGCTTCGTCCTTACATTTCCCCGCCACCGCTTCAAACTCAGAGAGGTTCGGGGTCAGCAGCGTGGCGCCGCGATAGCGCTCGAAATCGGTGCCTTTCGGGTCGATCAGCACCGGGACGCCCGCATCCCGCGCCAGCTTAATCATCGTCTGCACGCTGGCCAGAGCGCCTTTCGCATAGTCAGACAGGACCAGCGCCCCGATAGAACCCAGCGCCTGCTGAATACGTTCGTGCATGGGCTGCGGATCGACGCCGGAAAAGCCCTCTTCAAAATCAAGACGGATCAGCTGCTGGTTGCGTGACAGCACGCGCAGCTTGGTGATGGTCGGGTGCGTCGGCACCGAAACGAAGTCGCACTTCACGTTGACGTCGGCCAGCGCTTTACTCAGCGCCCTGGCGGCATCGTCAATCCCGGTCAGGCCAACCAGCCGCGAGGTCGCACCGAGCGACGCGATATTCATCGCAACGTTTGCCGCGCCGCCGGGACGTTCTTCGATATTTTCCACTTTCACCACCGGCACCGGGGCTTCAGGGGAAATACGGCTGGTGGGACCATACCAGTAGCGGTCCAGCATCACATCGCCAACCACCAACACTCCTGCTCGTTCAAATTCCGGCAGCGTTACTTTCATTACTCTCTCCTGCGAGATGCAAACTTTGCGCGCGATAATAGCACACCCGGTTTTTTAGTTAAGCCATCAACCACTTCTGCCAGCTGGCGCTGACCTGCTCACGTTCATGAGCAAAGGCCTCCGGCGCGACGTTTCCCGGCTGCTCCTGCAGCGCCAGATGGTGCAGCGCATCGCGCAGCGTGGTGTAAGCATGAGTCAACGCCCGGGCCTCTTCTTCATCCATAATGTCGTTCTGCGCCAGCAGCTCCAGAATGCGCACATTATCAGACCAGCGCGTCAGCTTCGGCTTGTCGTGGGCATAGCGTAAGACCAGGTACTGGGTGATAAATTCAATATCGGTGATCCCGCCGGCATCGGCTTTAATATCAAAGCGATCGCGCTGCTTATTGCCAAGATGGGCGCGCATTTTCTCACGCATTTCCCGCACCTCCGTCTGCAGCGTCGCCCCCTCGCGCTGGCGGGTGAGGATAGCGCGACGAATCTCATCAAAGCGGATCTGCAGCTCAGGATCGCCGTAGACCACGCGCGCGCGGACCAGCGCCTGATGTTCCCAGGTCCAGGCTTCATTTTGCTGATAGTCGGCGAATGAATCGGCGGTGGTGACCAGCATGCCCGCGGCGCCTGACGGACGTAAGCGCGCATCCACTTCATACAGGATCCCGGAAGAGGTGCGGGTGCTGAAGAGATGCATAATGCGTTGCGCCAGACGCAGATAGAACTGGCGGCCGTCAATCTCGCGTTCGCCGTCGGTCATGGCCTCCGGCGGGCAGTCGTGGAGGAATACCAGATCCAAATCGGAGCTGTAGCCCAGCTCCCAGCCGCCCAGCTTGCCGTAGCCCACGACGGCAAAGCCGCGCCCCTGACGGTCGCGCAGGTGCGTCGGCTGGCCATAGCGCGCCACCATCTGCATCCACGCCTGCTGGACAACCGCATCGATCATCGCCTCGGCCAGCCAGGTTAAGTGATCGCTCACTCTCATCACCGGCAGCGTGCCGGCGATATCCGCGGCGGCAATATGCAGCAGCTGCGCCTGCTTGAACTGACGCAGCGCCTCCAGCTGCTGCTCTTCGTCCTCTTCCGGTACGCGCAGTAAATACTGGCGCAGCTCATCGCGATAGGCGTCGGTCGCCGTCGGCTGATAGAGCGTATTCGGGTCCAGCAGCTCGTCCAGCAGCAGCGGGTGGCGCGCCAGCTGGCTGGCGACCATCGGCGAGGCGGCGCACAGGGATATCAGGTGCTTGAGCGCGCCGGGGTACTCGCTGAGCAGCTCAAGATAGGTCGTGCGGGTCACGATGCCGGTCAGCAGCGGCGTAATGCGCGCCAGCGGCACCGGCGCGTCCGCGCGCGCGCACACTTCGCTGAGCAGGTGCGGCATAAGCTGATCCAGCACCTGCCGCCCGCGCGGGCCAATGGTGCGCCTGTCCAGCTCTTTACGGAAATCAGCGATCAGCGCCAGCACGCTGCGCCGATCGGCATCATCGAGATGCGTCAGCGCCGGGCTGGTATCATCCTCCTCCAGCGCGTCCTGCCACAGCTCGCGCCAGTACTCGGCGAGCTGTTCATCCGGCGACTGCGCTTCATCATCGCCAATCAGCTCGTTGAACACCCGCCGTACGCTGGCCATTTTCTCTTCCAGCTGCGCGCTCAGCGTCTCCCAGTCGGCAACCTGCATCCCCCACGCCAGGCGAGCGCGGTTGAGCTCATCCTGCGGCAGGGTTTGCGTCTGCTCATCGTTGATGCTTTGCAGCAGGTTTTCGAGGCGACGTAAAAACAGGTAAGACTCGCGCAGCCGGGAAGCATCGCCTTCCGGCAGCAGATGCAGTTCGTCGATAGCCGCCAGGGTTGGGAGTAGCGCCCGCAGTTGCAGCGCGGGCTCGCGGCCGCCGCGGATCAGCTGAAATACCTGAACGATAAATTCAATTTCGCGGATCCCGCCGGCGCCGAGCTTGATATTGTCCTTCAGCCCGCGGCGGCGAACCTCGCGGGCAATCATCCCTTTCATATTACGCAGCGACTGGATCACGCTGAAGTCAATGTAGCGACGGAAGACGAACGGCCGCAGCATGGCGCGCAGCTCGCTGGCATAGATTCCTTCGTTATCGCCCATGATCCGCGCCTTAACCATCGCATAGCGCTCCCAGTCTCGCCCCTGCTCCTGGTAGTAATCCTCCAGCGCGGCGAAGCTCAGCACCAGCGGGCCGCTGTCGCCAAACGGGCGCAGGCGCATATCCACGCGGTAGACAAAACCGTCCTGGGTGGCCTGATCGAGGGCCTTAATTAAACGCTGGCCGAGGCGGGTAAAGAACTGGGCGTTATCCAGCTCGCGGCGCCCGCCGCGGGTTGCGCCGTGCTCCGGCCAGGCAAAAATCAGGTCGATATCGGAGGAGAAGTTAAGCTCTCCTCCGCCAAGTTTACCCATCCCGAGGATCAGCAGCGGCTGCGGCTTGCCTTCGGCGCTGCAGGGCGTGCCCCACTCCTGGCAGCTGGCGGCATATAGCCAGTCCCGGGCGGCGACAATCAGCGTCTCCGCCAGCACGCTGAGCTGCTGCAAACTACTCTCTTCGCTGACCAGCGACAGCGCCTGGGCCCAGGCGATGCGCACCATAATCCGGCGGCGAAAGAGGCGCAGCTCGCGCATCAGCGCCGCTTCGTCATTGACCTCCGCCAGCGCCGTCCGTAGCCAGTCGGCATAGTGGCGCCACTCATCCGCTTCCGGCGCCGAGCTCTCCAGCTCTACCAGCCACTGCGGCTGGGCAACCAGGCTCTGCTCGACAAAATCGCTGAACGCCATAACCGACTGCGCCTGCGGACTTAACGTTTGTAATGGAAAATCCGCTGGTAGCCGGTCTACAACCGTCTGCCAGTGCTGCTGTAACTGCGAAGAAAGCGGCATTATAGGGGTCTCCCTGGCCTGAAATTATCGTTTTCCACTATGCAGCCAGAACGGTTCCGCGGCCAGCGCCTGACGACGGAAATATTCAATGACGCTGCTGTCCCGGTGCTCAACGGCCCGACGAAGCTCTTTCCAGTTTTCCAGCCATGACGATGCGGCGTCGGCGTAAGCGCCGGCTAACAGCTGAATAGTGTCGATTTCGCGCGCCAGGCGCGGCAGCTGGCCCTCATACTCATCGCCCAGCGACTGCAGGAACGCGTTTTTCAATTCAGCCGCCGCCCGCGAAAGCTGAATATCGGCAAAGCGTTTAAAAGACCCGGCAATTTTCTTCTGCGCGTTCTCGTTGAGAAACTCGCGCCAGCCGCGGCTTACCAGCCATTCCGTCAGCATCAGCTTCGCGCTGACGGTGGCGATGCTGAACAGCGCCGCCTGCGCATTTTCAGCCGCTGACAGCGCCGCCTCCGCTTCGCTTAGCTGCTCGCGCAGCGCCGCGGTGGCTTTACGCGGCACGATGCCGCCGAACAGCGCCAGCGTATGACGCAGGCGGGCAATCGCCCGCAGAATTTCGCCTTTTGCCGCCGGGTTGCCGCGGCTCCAGACTTCATCATGATAAAGCCAGTGGGCCAGGGCGCTCTCCAGCGCCGCCTCCATTCCCTGCTCAACGCTGGCCTTCGCTACAGCCGGCAGAATATCCAGCGCGGTCAGCGGACGTTCGCCGTCGCCCTGAGCCAGATGGTAGCCTCGCGCCGCCTTGCTCAGACTCCCCTGACACAGCGCGCCGGTATCCAGCAGACGACGGGCGAGGATCAGGACATCTGCGGTATTGCCGGACAAAAGCTCCAGCTCCAGTTCACAAATGGCTTCCTGATGCTCACCGGCCTTAACCTCACCGCGATCGAGGGCGATTTCAATCTGGCTGTCTCCTTCGCTCACCACCCATTTTTCACGTTCGAAATCAGTGCTGAAGAGCGGCTGTACGCTTTGCGCCAGCTCGGCCGGCAGTTCACCCTGCGGCCACACTTCCGCCGGCAGCAGGCCCAGCGCCAGCTCCGGTTTTTCCAGCGGGATGTTGTATTCCGGGCGCTGATGCAGCCCGCCCACCACCCGGCCGGCAATTTTCAGGGTCATTTCGTAACGACCGCGATCGCCGCGAATACGCAGCCCCATATCATGACGGCGCAGCCAGTTATCCGCCGTTTCATAGTAAATATTGAGCAGCTGTCCTGCGGGCGTGTGCTGCGCATTGAGCGTATTAAGGTGCTGACGCAGTGTTTCCACACCGCTATCGGAGACGATAAATTTTAATTCGATTTCTTGCGCCATGACTGAATTTTTCCGCTTCTGTGCTCTGCAGGGAAAATACGGCGAACTAACGCCGATATTTCTTGTCAGTAGATAATATTTTGCGGCGAATCGCCATGCAATGCGCATTTTGCCGGGCCACCTCCTGGATGTTTCCGATTGTGGCGGAAAACTTTGCGTCGCTATGGTGATGCCACTACTATCGTTCAACTTTTTATGACCAAACGATGACCTGATGCCAAAATTACGCCTGATTACGATAACTTTGCTGGCGCTTAGCGCCGCTACGGCGGTTCATGCAGAAGAAAAACGCTATGTTTCTGATGAGCTGAACACCTGGGTTCGCACCGGTCCTGGCGATAATTATCGTCTCCAGGGAACCATTAATGCCGGGGAGCAGGTCTCTCTGCTGCAGACCAACGACAGCACGAATTACGCCCAGATCCGCGACAGCAACGGCCGCACCGCCTGGATCCCGCTGAAAGAGCTGAGCAATGAGCCCAGCCTGCGCACCCGCGTACCGGATCTCGAGAATCAGGTTAAGACCCTGACCGACAAGCTTAACAACATCGACACCACCTGGAACCAGCGCACGGCGGACATGCAGAAGAAGGTCGCCGGGAGCGATAACGCTATTAACGCCCTGAAAGATGAGAACCAGAAGCTGAAAAATGAGCTGGTTGTCGCGCAGAAAAAGGTCAATGCCGCGAATCTGCAGCTTGATGATAAGCAGCGCACCATCATTATGCAGTGGTTTATGTACGGCGGCGGCGTGCTGGGCGTTGGCCTGCTGCTTGGGCTGGTGCTGCCGCATCTGATCCCGAGCCGCAAGCGTAAAGACCGGTGGATGAACTAATTCGTCTTCTCTGCCAGACTTACGTATCATCCAGCGCAAAGTAGATACGGGAGAATCAGGCGTGAAGATTTATTTGGTCGGCGGTGCCGTCCGGGATGCATTACTCGGACTACCGGTCAAAGACAGAGACTGGGTGGTGGTGGGCGCCGCGCCCTCAGAGCTGCTTGACGCGGGCTACCAGCAGGTAGGCCGCGATTTTCCCGTGTTCCTGCACCCGCAAAGCCGGGAGGAGTACGCCCTGGCGCGAACCGAGCGTAAATCCGGTGCCGGCTATACCGGCTTCACCTGCTACGCCGCGCCCGACGTCACCCTCGAACAGGATTTACTCCGCCGCGACCTGACGGTTAACGCCCTCGCCCAGGATTCAGACGGCCAGATTATCGACCCCTACGGCGGCCAGTCCGATCTGCGCCAGCGCCTGCTGCGCCACGTTTCACCGGCTTTTAGCGAAGATCCGCTGCGCGTTCTGCGCGTAGCGCGCTTTGCCGCCCGCTACGCCCATCTCGGGTTCCGCATTGCGGATGACACCATGACGCTGATGCGCGCGATGGCCGATGCCGGCGAGCTGGCGCATCTGACGCCGGAGCGGGTGTGGAAAGAGACCGAGAGCGCGCTGGGCACCCGCAACCCGCAGGTCTTTTTCCAGACCCTGCGCGACTGCCGCGCGCTCGGCGTGCTGTTCCCGGAAATCGAGGCGCTATACGGCGTACCCGCACCGGCCAAATGGCATCCGGAAATCGACACCGGCCTGCATACCCTGATGACCCTGACCATGGCGGCAATGCTGTCGCCGGAAATCGACGTGCGTTTCGCAACCCTGTGCCACGATTTGGGCAAAGGGCTGACGCCGAAAGCGCTCTGGCCTCGTCATCACGGCCACGGGCCGGCCGGCGTCAAGCTGGTCGAGCAGCTTTGCGCTCGCCTGCGCGTCCCGAATGAGATCCGCGACCTGGCGAAGCTGGTCGCCGAATTCCACGATCTGATTCATACCCTGCCGATACTGCAGCCCAAAACCCTGGTCAAGCTGTTCGACAGCATCGACGCCTGGCGCAAGCCGCAGCGGGTGGAAAAAATTGCCCTCACCAGCGAGGCCGACGTTCGCGGCCGCACCGGCTTCGAAGCCTGCGACTATCCGCAGGGGCGCCTGCTGCTGGAAGCGTGGCATATCGCCCGGTCGGTCTCGACGAAAGAGGTGGTGGCGGAAGGTTTTAAAGGACCGGAGATTCGCGAGGAGTTAACGCGGCGGCGTATTCTGGCGCTCGCGCAGTGGAAGGAAGAACGCTGCCCTCAGCCGCAAGACTGAGGGCCAGGGTCTTAGAAGAAGACTACGTAAACGACCGCCGCCACGATAAAGCGGTAGATAGCGAACGGAATAAACGAAATACGTTTAATCAGCTGCAGGAAGGTCTTAATCGCAATCAGCGCCACGATAAACGCCATAATAAAGCCGACGGCAAACATCGGAATATCGCTGGCGTTCAGGAAGCCGATGCTTTTATAAACGTCCAGCACGGTGGCGCCCATCATCATCGGTACTGCCAGCAGGAACGAGAACTCCGAGGCCGCATAGCGGCTGACGCCCATGAGCATGCCGCCGGAAATCGTCGCGCCGGAGCGAGAAAAGCCCGGCCACAGCGCCAGGCACTGGAAGCAGCCAATCACGAACGCCTGACGATAGGTCATATCGTCAACGCCTACCGCGCGCGGCTCCTTCGGCTTCAGCACCTCAGCGGCAATCAGCAGCACGCCGCCGACCACCAGCGCATACATCACGTTGACCGGGTTAAATAGCGACTTAATGGTGTCGTGGAATATCAGGCCCAGCACCACCGCCGGAATCATCCCTAACAGAATATGGATAAGCGATAAGCGACCGCTGCCCTGCCCTTCATGCGCAGGTGGTTTACCGAAATGGATACCGATCAGGCCAAACAAACGACGCCAGAACATAACGACAACGGCAAGAATAGAACCTAACTGAATGACCACCTCAAATGTATTTGCAGTATCACCTTCAAATCCCAGCAGATGACCAACAATAATCATATGACCAGTACTGGAAACAGGTAAAAACTCTGTCAAACCCTCAACCACACCCAATATTGCCGCCACCAGCAGCGAGTGTATATCGCTCATCCAATAAACCCTTTAAAAGTAAAATGAAAAAACCAGGCACTACGAGCCATGCCATCAGGCGTCATTGGTGCAGCCAGTTTGGCCTCGGACGGCGCGTCAATTCCGGAGCGTACACGGAGTACGTGAGGATTTCGAGCCCCGTTCGAGGAGAATATGGCAAATAAAATAACCTGACGGCCGGCACTAAGACCTGTATAAGCCCAAATTGTTTAATCAATATGACCTTAAAAGTTTTGTTTCAGATTAAGGCCACGCTCAATGATGACGCCGACGTTGGCCGCGCGGGCAACCGCGCCCGGTTTACTGACTTTAATTCGCACCCACGGTGAGGAGAATTTTGCCAGCAGCAGATCGGCAATTTCTTCGGCCACGCGTTCGACCAGCGCAAAACGCCCCCCTTCAACGTGGTTGATAACCAGCTCGCTAATATCGGCATAGCTAAGGCAATCGCTCACGTCATCGCTGGACGCCGCTTTACGGTTATCCCACGCCATTTCGATATCGAACACCAGCTTCTGCTCAATGGTTTGTTCCCAGTCATAAACACCAATAGTGGTGATTACCGAAAGTTGCTCTATAAATACAATATCCATCACGACCTGCCTGCTTTTTGGCTAAACCGGATACCACTTCCGGCGAATTATGCGTATTATCCACAGATGCAAAGACATCCCCTAAATAATTTGCGTTGCAGGAAGGCGGCGGCGCAGCGAGCTTCCGGGAGCATAGCGTCACTATGTATCCGGGCGCGCGAGGAGAGCCCACGCACCGGCTGCGCCAAGGATGACGGGGATAAAACGACACTTTCAAAATGGAACAGCTGATGAGTGCAATCGCGCCTGGACTCGTTATCCTTGCCTACCTCTGCGGCTCAATTTCCAGCGCCATTCTGGTTTGCCGCCTCGCTGGCCTGCCCGACCCTCGCGATAGCGGCTCAGGCAACCCTGGGGCGACCAACGTCCTACGAATTGGCGGCAAGGGAGCGGCCGTAACGGTGCTTATTTTCGATGTGCTCAAAGGCATGCTGCCGGTCTGGGGCGCATGGGCACTCGGTCTGACCCCTTTCTGGCTGGGCCTGGTGGCGATTGCCGCCTGCATTGGTCATATCTGGCCGGTGTTCTTCAATTTTCGCGGCGGCAAGGGCGTTGCGACCGCTTTCGGCGCCATCGCGCCCATCGGCTGGGATCTCACCGGCGTCATGGCCGGAACCTGGCTACTGACCATCCTGCTCAGCGGCTACTCTTCGCTCGGCGCCATCGTCAGCGCGCTTATTGCGCCGTTCTACGTCTGGTGGTTCAAACCGCAGTACACCTTTCCGGTATCGATGCTCTCCTGCCTGATCCTCCTGCGCCATCATGACAATATCCAGCGCCTGTGGCGCCGTCAGGAAACCAAAATCTGGGCCCGGCTGAAGAAGAACAAGAAAAAGCCGGAACAGAAATAATCTCCGCGCCCGGCGCTGCCGGGCACGATTTTCCCCGACAATATCTTTTGATCCCCCGGCCTTACAGCCAATCATTCCACCGCGCCGCCGTTTAAAAGATAATCCTTTCGCTACAATCACTTAGTTATGTCTTATAACCAAAAATGATTTATTCGCCCGCCCCGCGATGTTTACTCTGAATCTCCTGATAAGACACAACAGAACAATAATATGACAGACGTAATCAATGCGGCGCCGATTGCAGCGGCAGGGTCGCCTGACGGGGAAGTTCGATGGATACGCGGCGCGGCGGACGTTTCGCGCCTGATTAACGAGGGCAGCAGCGGGCGCAGCAACGCGCGCATCGTCATGGGCATCGCGCTAGGCGGGATTTTTCTCGATGCCTACGATCTTGGCTCCCTGGCCTTTGGCCTGAAAGACATTACCCGTGAATTCAACCTGACGCCCGCCGGCACCGGCATGGTGGCCTCAGCCATCACCTTCGGCGCCATCGTCGGCGCGCTGCTGGGCGGCTATCTGACGGATAAAATCGGCCGCTACCGCGTCTTTATGGCGGATATGCTGTTCTTCGTGGTTGCCGCTATCGCCTGCGCGCTGGCGCCCAACGAATACGTCCTCACCGGCGCCCGGTTCGTCATGGGGCTCGGCGTGGGTATCGACCTGCCGGTGGCGATGGCCTTCCTGAGCGAATTTTCTAAACTCAAAGGGCCGGGCAACAAAGCCGCCAGCGTCGCCATGTGGTGCCCGACCTGGTACGCCGCCATCAGCGTCTCATATCTGCTGGTGCTATTTTTCTACGCCGCGCTGCCGGAAAGCCACAGCGACTGGCTGTGGCGGCTGATTCTCGGCTTCGGCGCGATCCCCGCGCTGGTGATTATCGCCATTCGCAGCTGCTATATGAGCGAGTCGCCGGTTTGGGCCGCCAATCAGGGCAACCTGCGTGAAGCGGCCTCCATTCTGCGCCAGGCCTACAACATCAACGCCCACGTGGCGCAGGATGCGCTGGATAAACCGGCGCCGGTGGTGAAAAAAGCGCAATGGAGCAACTACTTACGCCTGTTCCAGGGGGTTTACCTGCGGCGGACGACCCTGGCAACGCTGCTCTCCGTAGTCTCATCATTTGCCTATAACGCCGTCGCCTTCGGCCTGCCGGTGATTATCTCCAGCTTCTTCGTCCAGTCGATGCTGACCACGATTCTGATCTCGCTGGCGCTGAACCTGCTCTTCGCCTTCGTCGGCGGGCTGCTGGCCGTACGGCTGGTGCCGCGCCTTGGGGCATGGAAAATGTCGCTGGCGGGATACGCCTGCCAGCTGGCGGCGCTGCTGGGGCTGGCGCTGATTGGCCGCCCGGAAGGCGCCGCCGAAGGGATCGCCGCGGTTGCCATGCTGGCGCTGTTCCTCTTCGGCCAGGGCTTTGGCCCCGGCGCGCACACCATGACCTTTGCCTCGCTGAGCTACCCGACTTCACTGCGCGGCGTCGGCGTCGGCCTGAACCAAACCCTGATGCGCAGCAGCTCAACGCTATCGCTGTTCCTCTTCCCGCTGCTGGTCGCGGCGCTGGATACGCGCGTCTTTTGGGTTATCGCCGCGGCGCCGCTTATCGGCCTGCTGTCGCTGCTTGCCATCCGCTGGGAACCTTCGGGCTACGATATCGACGCCGAGGATTATCAGGATAAATAGCGTTACCACCGGGCGCTCGCGCTGAGCGCCCTTTACCGCCCCTCACCTTTCAACATGTAGCTATCCCGCCTGCGGGGGAAGGTCCAGGGACGGACTCTATCCGCAGCCGCCGGGCGGTTTACGGGGCAACAGCCATAAGCTTTTCATATGATCGGGATGCTTTGCGGCCGATCAATACTCATCGCTGCTGTTTTATCTTGAGTTTGCAGGGGCGCAACATTGCACAGCACCGTGTTACCACAGACAAAAAAAGGCTGGCAGGCTACGCTGGATCTCCGCTTTCAATCTACCGGCGATAAAACGGTCCTGACCTCTTCCCGTCACGTTGGCCCGTTAACCGTCCAGCGCCCTTTTTATCCCGAAGAAGAAACCTGCCACCTCTATTTATTACATCCGCCGGGCGGCATCGTTGGCGGCGATGAGCTGACGATTACGGCCGCCCTCGACGGCGGCAGCCACGCGCTGATGACCATGCCCGGCGCCAGCAAGTTTTACCGCAGCAGCGGCGCGCAGGCGCATCTGCACCAGCGCTTCACCGTCGCGGCGCACGCTATTCTTGAATGGCTGCCGCAGGACGCTATTTTTTTCCCCGGCGCGCGGGCTAATCTGCATACCACCTTCCATCTTTGCGCCACCAGCACCCTTTTAGCCTGGGATCTGCTGTGCCTCGGCCGCCCGGTGATTGGCGAAACGTTTAGCCACGGCACTCTCGCGAACCGCCTGGAAGTGTGGGTTGATGAGACGCCGCTGCTGGTGGAACGGCTGTGCCTCGCCGATGGCCAGCTGGCCTGCATCGCGCAGCGGCCGTGGGTGGGGACGCTGCTGTTCTATCCGGCTAATGAGACCCTGCTCGACGGCGTGCGCGAACGGCTCGCCGGGCTCGCCAGCTACGCCGGCGCCAGCCTGACCGACGGCCTGCTGACGGTCCGATTTTTAAGTGATGATAATTTGCTGTGCCAGCGGGCGATGCGCGATATATGGCAGTTTATGCGCCCGCATCTGACCGGGAAACCCCCGGTTCCTCCCCGAATCTGGCTGACCTGAGAGAGCGCTATGGAACTGACACCCAGAGAGAAAGATAAGCTGCTGCTGTTTACCGCCGCGCTGGTGGCTGAGCGCCGCCTGGCCCGTGGGCTGAAGCTGAACTACCCGGAAGCGGTGGCGTTAATTAGCGCCTTTATTATGGAGGGCGCCCGCGACGGCAATAGCGTGGCGGCGCTGATGGAAGAGGGCCGCCACGTCCTGACCCGCAGTCAGGTCATGGAGGGCGTGCCCGAAATGATCCCCGACATCCAGGTCGAAGCCACCTTTCCGGACGGCTCGAAGCTGGTCACCGTCCACAATCCAATAATCTGAGGTTCCGCGATGATCCCAGGTGAGTACCAAGTGAAACCCGGCCAGATAGCCCTTAACGTTGGCCGCATGACCCGCAGCATAATCGTTGAAAATCACGGCGACCGGCCGATCCAGGTGGGATCGCACTATCACTTCGCCGAAGTGAATCCGGCGCTGAAGTTCGACCGCGAGCAGGCGACGGGCTATCGCCTGAATATCGCCGCCGGTACCGCGGTCCGTTTTGAACCCGGGCAAAAGCGAGAAGTGGAGCTGGTTGCTCTTGCCGGCTCCCGCGCGGTGTACGGCTTTCGCGGCGCGGTTATGGGAAAACTGGAGGCAAACGATGAGTGAAATTTCACGCCAGGCCTATGCCGATATGTTTGGCCCCACCACCGGCGATAAGGTCCGCCTTGCGGACACCGAGCTGTGGATAGAGGTCGAAGACGATCTCACCACCTACGGCGAAGAGGTGAAGTTCGGCGGCGGAAAGGTGATTCGCGACGGCATGGGCCAGGGCCAAATGCTCTCAGCGGAGTGCGTCGATCTGGTGCTGACCAATGCGCTGATCGTCGATCACTGGGGGATCGTGAAGGCGGATATCGGCGTCAAAGAGGGGCGCATCTTCGCCATCGGCAAAGCGGGCAACCCGGATATCCAGCCTGACGTCACCATCCCTATCGGCGCGGCGACGGAAATCATTGCCGCCGAAGGTAAGATAGTCACCGCCGGCGGCGTCGATACGCACATCCACTGGATCTGCCCGCAGCAGGCGGAAGAAGCGCTGGTCTCCGGCGTCACCACGATGGTCGGCGGCGGCACCGGACCGGCGGCGGGCACCCACGCCACCACCTGCACCCCCGGTCCGTGGTATATCTCGCGGATGCTGCAGGCGGCGGATAGCCTGCCGGTCAACATCGGCCTGCTGGGTAAAGGCAACGGCTCCAATCCGGACGCGCTGCGCGAGCAGGTGGCGGCAGGGGTGATTGGCCTGAAAATCCATGAAGACTGGGGCGCGACGCCCGCGGCCATCAACTGCGCCCTGACCGTCGCCGATGAGATGGACGTTCAGGTGGCGCTGCATAGCGATACCCTCAACGAGTCCGGGTTTGTCGAAGATACCCTGGCGGCGATTGGCGGGCGTACCATCCACACCTTCCATACCGAAGGCGCCGGCGGCGGCCACGCGCCGGATATTATTACCGCCTGCGCGCACCCCAACATTCTGCCCTCCTCCACCAACCCGACGCTGCCCTACACCGTCAATACCATCGATGAACACCTCGATATGCTGATGGTTTGCCATCACCTCGACCCGGACATCGCGGAGGACGTGGCGTTCGCCGAATCGCGCATTCGGCGGGAAACCATCGCCGCGGAGGACGTCCTGCACGATATCGGCGCTTTCTCGCTGACCTCTTCCGATTCGCAGGCCATGGGCCGCGTCGGCGAGGTGGTGCTGCGCACCTGGCAGGTCGCCCACCGCATGAAGGTCCAGCGCGGCCCGCTGGCGGAAGAGCGCGGCGACAACGACAATTTTCGCGTTAAGCGCTATATCGCTAAATACACCATTAACCCGGCGCTGACCCACGGTATCGCCCATGAGGTCGGCTCGATTGAGGCCGGCAAGCTGGCCGATCTGGTGCTGTGGTCCCCGGCGTTCTTCGGCGTGAAGCCGGCGTGCGTGGTGAAGGGCGGGATGATTGCCATCGCGCCGATGGGCGATATTAACGCCTCTATTCCTACCCCGCAGCCGGTGCACTATCGGCCGATGTTCGGGGCGCTGGGCAGCGCCCGCCATCGCTGTCGGCTGACCTTCCTGCCGCAGGCGGCGATAGACAGCGGCGTGGCGCAGCGCCTCAATCTGCACAGCGCCACGGCCACGGCGAAGGGCTGCCGAACGCTGCAGAAGGCCGACATGATCCATAACGGCCTGCAGCCCAATATTACCGTTGATGCGCAAACCTACGAGGTGCGCATTGACGGGGAGCTAATAACCAGCGAACCGGCAGAAGTGCTGCCGATGGCGCAACGTTACTTTCTGTTTTAAGGAGTCCGGATGCTGTATCTGACCCAACGCGTGGAGACGCCGGCGCAGGCAACGGCCAGCGTCACGCTGCCGATTGATGTGCGGGTAAAAAGCCGAATCAAAGTCACCCTTAACGATGGGCGCGAAGCGGGCCTGCTGCTGCCGCGCGGCCTGCTGCTGCGTGGCGGTGACGTTCTGAGTAATGAAGAGGGCAGCGAGTTTGTCGCAGTCATTGCCGCCGATGAGGGCGTCTCCGTCGTGCGCTGCGAGGACCCGTTTACGCTGGCGAAAGCCTGCTATCACCTCGGCAACCGCCACGTTCCGCTGCAGATTATGCCCGGCGAGCTGCGCTACCACCACGACCACGTGTTGGACGATATGCTGCGCCAGTTCGGCCTGCAGGTAAGCTTCGCCCGGCTGCCGTTCGAACCGGAAGCCGGCGCCTACGCCAGCGAGAGCCACGGGCATGGACACGGGCATCATCATGGCCATAGCCACGATGACCACCATGAGCACAGCCACTGAATGTCGTCGCTGGAAAAACGCCTGCGGCTGATGCAGCTGGCCAGCAGCAATCTGCCGGTCGGAGGCTATAGCTGGTCGCAGGGGCTGGAGTGGGCGGTGGAAGCGGGCTGGGTGGCCGATACTCAGGCCTTCGAACGCTGGCAGCTGCAGCAGATGGAGCAGAGCTTTTTTACCGTCGATCTGCCGCTGTTCGCCCGCCTCTATCGCGCCTGCGAAGATAACAACCTGCCCGAGGCGCAGCGCTGGGCGGCGTATCTGCTCGCCTGCAGAGAAACCCGCGAGCTGCGCGAAGAGGAGCGTAATCGCGGGGCGGCATTCACCCGACTGCTTGCCGACTGGCAGCCGGAGTGCCCCAAAGAGTGGCGGACGCTGTGCCAGCAAAGCCAGCTTGCCGGGATGGCCTGGCTTGGCGTGCGCTGGCAAATCCCCCTTGCCGATCTGGCGCTGAGCCTCGGCTACAGCTGGATTGAGGGCGCGGTGATGGCCGGCGTTAAGCTGGTGCCTTTTGGGCAACAGGCCGCGCAGCAGCTGATCATCCGCCTGTGCGATCGCTATGCGGCGGATATGGCCAGCGCGCTTGCCGCCCCGGACGGCGCGATCGGCTCCTCCACGCCGCTGGCCGCCATCGCCTCCGCCCGGCATGAAACGCAGTATTCCCGATTATTCCGTTCTTAGGAGAAAGCATGAACAACTACAAACATCCGCTGCGCGTGGGCGTCGGCGGCCCGGTCGGTTCCGGGAAAACCGCGCTGCTGGAAGCGCTGTGTAAAGCCATGCGCAACACGTATCAGCTGGCCGTCGTCACCAACGATATCTACACCAAAGAAGATCAGCGCATCCTCACCGAAGCCGGCGCGCTTGAGCCGGAACGTATCGTCGGCGTCGAAACCGGCGGCTGCCCGCATACCGCCATCCGCGAAGACGCGTCCATGAACCTGGCGGCGGTGGAAGCGCTGAGCGAAAAATTCGGTAACCTCGAACTTATCTTCGTCGAAAGCGGCGGCGATAACCTCAGCGCGACCTTTAGCCCAGAGCTGGCCGATCTGACCATCTACGTCATCGACGTGGCGGAAGGGGAGAAAATCCCGCGCAAAGGCGGCCCGGGGATCACCAAATCGGACTTCCTGGTGATCAACAAAACCGACCTTGCACCGTATGTGGGCGCCTCGCTGGAAGTGATGGAGCGCGACACCATGCGGATGCGCGGCGAGCGTCCGTGGGCCTTTACTAACCTCAAGAGCGGCGACGGCCTGCAGAGCATCATTGCCTTCCTCGAAGACAAAGGCATGCTGCGCCGCTAGGCCCGTGCACCATCCGGACGCGCCCGCGCCCGGATGGTGCATTCGACGCCCTCTTTTTATCCTCCCCTCCCCCACAGCCCCCTGCGGCGCCTGCTCTACGAAGTGGCATAAGGTTTGCTAATTACAGTCATACCTGACCATTAAGGAATGACTATGTCATCACTGGATATTAAAACTGAGCTACCTGCACAAACCGGCACATCCGGCTCCCGTGAAACATTGGAAGATTACACCCTGCGCTACGCTCCGCTGAGCTTTCGCCGCTGGGGGCCGGGCGTCGTCGCCGTCACCGCGCTGGGCGGCATTGCCTATCTGGCCGACTTTTCTATCGGCGCCAGCATTGGCATGGCGTGGGGCACCACCAACGCCATTTACTCGATTCTGCTGGCCGCGCTGGTGATTTTCCTGACCGGCATTCCGCTGGCGATCACCGCCGCCCGCTATAACATCGACCTCGATTTAATCACCCGCAGCGCCGGGTTCGGCTATTTTGGTTCGGTCATTACCAGCATCATTTTTGCCGGATTTACCTTTATCTTCTTCGCCCTTGAAGGCTCGATTATGGCGCAGGGGCTGCTGGTCGGCCTCGGGATCCCGCTGTGGATGGGCTACCTCATCGCGACCCTGATGGTACTGCCGCTGGTCGTTTACGGCATGAAGGCCCTGACCCGTCTGCAGGTCTGGACCTCGCCGCTGTGGCTGGTGCTGATGGTCGTGCCGGTGGCCTGGCTTATCGCTAAAGATCCTCAGCTGGTGGATGGCTTTATGAACTTCGCCGGTAAGAACGACGCCTCGCGCGTGGATTTAACCGCCATTATGCTGGGCGCCGGGGTATGCCTGTCGCTGATCATGCAGATCGGCGAGCAGATTGACTATCTGCGCTTTATGCCGCCGAAAACGGCGGAGAACAGCAAAAGCTGGTGGCTGGCGGTCTTTTCCGCCGGTCCGGGCTGGGTGGTGCTGGGGGCGATTAAACAGATTATTGGCGCCTTCCTCGGCTTCTACCTGCTGACCCGCTTCCCGGCGGTACATAACACCGAGCCGGTTCAGCAGTTCGTCAGCGTCTTTGACAATCTGGTGCCCGGCTGGCTGGCGCTGACCCTGGCCGTAGTGCTGGTGGTTATCTCGCAGATTAAAATTAACGTCACCAACGCCTACTCCGGCTCGCTGGCCTGGACCAGCGCCTGGACGCGCACCACCCGCAGCTATCCGGGGCGGATCGTCTTCGTTGTCGTCAACCTCGCCATTGCACTGGCGCTGATGGAAGGCGATATGTTCAGCGCGCTGTCGTGGATCCTCGGCTTTTACTCCAACTTCGCCATTGCCTGGGTTGTGGTGGTCGCCACCGATATTACCGTCAATAAAGGCCTGCTGAAGCTGGCGCCGGCCCAGCCGGAATATCGCCGGGGGATGATCCATAACGTTAACCCGGTGGGCGTGGTTGCCTTTGCTCTCGCCGCCGGGCTCTCTATCTGCGCATTCTTCGGCCTGCTCGGCACCACCCTGGCCCCGTTCTCACCGCTGATTGCGCTGGCTGTCGCCCTGGTGATGACGCCGCTGATGGGCATTCTGACCCGCGGCCGCTACTACATCAAACAGCACGATGACGGCATTGCCGAACCGCGCTACGACGCTCAGGGGAACGCCTCCACCACCGTGTATCGCTGCATTACCTGCCGGGAAGAGTACGAACGTCCGGACGTGATGCACTCGGCAAAACATCAGGGGGCGATTTGCTCGCTGTGTAAGAGTATGGAATAGCTCAGAAAGGCAGGCCGACGCGAGGTCGGCCTGTTAGCAGGATCAGGCCGCCGGCAGCTCGGCGAGCGGCCAGCGCGGGCGCACGGTGACGCCGAGGTCGGGCTTCGCTCCGCTCCGCAGGCGCACCATTCCGGCATAGGCGATCATCGCGCCGTTATCGGTACAGAACTCGGGGCGAGCGTAGAACACTTCGCCGCCGCGCTTTTTCATCATCTCGGCCAGCTTCGCGCGCAGCGTGCGGTTGGCGCTCACGCCGCCCGCCATCACCAGGCGCTTAAAGCCGGTCTGCTCCAGCGCCCGACGGCACTTAATCATCAGCGTATCCACCACCGCATCTTCAAACGCCCGCGCAATATCCGCCCGGGTCTGCTCGTCATTTTCATTATTGCGGATGGTGTTGGCGGCAAACGTCTTCAGGCCAGAGAAGCTAAAATCCAGCCCCGGACGATCGGTCATCGGGCGCGGGAAGACGAAACGGCCTTCGCTCCCCTGGGAGGCCATTTTAGAGAGCATCGGGCCGCCGGGGTAATCGAGGCCCAGCAGCTTCGCGGTCTTATCGAACGCTTCCCCTGCCGCATCATCTATCGATTCACCCAGCAGTTCATACTGACCAATACCGGTCACGCTAATCAGCTGGGTATGGCCACCGGAAACCAGTAGCGCCACAAAAGGATAGTCCGGCGGATTATCTTCCAGCATCGGCGCCAGCAGATGCCCTTCCATATGGTGTACCGGGATCGCCGGTACGTTCCAGGCGAACGCCAGCGAACGGCCTACCGTTGCGCCAACCAGCAGCGCGCCGACCAGCCCCGGCCCGGCGGTGTAGGCAACCGCATCAATATCTTTTGCCGTCAGCCCAGCCTCTTTCAGCGCCGCCTGGATCAGCGGCACCGTTTTACGCACGTGATCGCGCGAAGCCAGCTCAGGAACCACGCCGCCGTAGTCAGCGTGTAGTTTCACCTGACTATACAATTGGTTGGCCAGCAGGCCTTGCTTATCGTCGTAAATGGCGATGCCGGTTTCATCGCAGGATGTTTCAATACCCAGTACACGCATGTCTTGTTTTACCTCGCTCTAATACCGCGCAGTTTAGGACCAATGCGGGTTGATGTATACCCTAAGAATTCCAGGCAGCAGCGCGACACGGCCCGGAGCCCACAAGGGGTACGCGGGCGGGGCGGGCGAGAAAAGCCGGCCCCGGGACGGACTCCGGGGCAGCGGACATAAAACTTTGTTCGCCCCAGGAAGAACCCTCGTGTATACTCCTCACCCTTATAAAAGTCCTTTCAAAAAGGGCGCAGGTGCTTTACAAAGCAGCAGTAGTTGCAGTAAAATTCCGCACCATTTTGAAATAAGCTGGCGCTGATGCCAGCAGCAAACCGAATTAATCAAAGGTGAGAGGCACATGCCGGTAATTAAAGTACGTGAAAACGAGCCGTTCGACGTAGCTCTGCGTCGCTTCAAGCGTTCCTGTGAAAAAGCAGGTGTTCTGGCGGAAGTTCGTCGTCGTGAGTTCTATGAAAAACCGACTACCGAACGTAAGCGCGCTAAAGCTTCTGCAGTGAAACGTCACGCGAAGAAACTGGCTCGCGAAAACGCACGCCGCACTCGTCTGTACTAATCTGTTGAGGGCTAAAGCCCTCAATTCAGGCTGAGTTGTAAGTTGTAAGGCCGTGCTTCCGGAAGGAATGCGCGGCTTATTTTCGTTTATGCATTAGCATATACGCCCCACCCTTCAGGATGCACCAAAGCAGCAAAAGAGCGAATCCCAGGAGCTGGCTGACGTCAGTGGCAGGGGCGCATCGGCGCTGAAGCAGCTTGATGGATAAGGTGTATAATTTACGGGGCCTATGGCTGGACGAATCCCACGCGTATTTATCAATGACCTGCTGGCGCGAACCGACATCGTCGATCTTATCGACGCGCGGGTAAAGCTCAAAAAGCAGGGCAAGAACTACCACGCGTGCTGTCCATTTCATAACGAAAAAACCCCCTCTTTTACCGTCAACGGTGAAAAACAGTTTTACCACTGCTTTGGCTGCGGTGCGCACGGCAACGCCGTCGACTTCCTGATGAACTACGACAAGCTCGAGTTCGTGGAGACGGTCGAAGAGCTGGCCGCCATGCACAACCTTGAAGTGCCGTACGAAGCGGGCAACGGACCCAGTCAGATAGAACGCCATCAACGGCAAAGTCTCTATCAGCTGATGGATGGTCTGAATGCGTTTTATCAGCAGTCTTTGAAGCAGCCCGCCGCCGACCCCGCGCGCCAGTATCTGGAGAAGCGTGGTTTAAGCAGCGAGGTCATTGCGCGCTTTGCGATTGGCTACGCGCCCCCCGGTTGGGACAACGTTTTAAAACGTTTTGGCGGCAATCAGGAAAACCGCCAGTCGCTTATCGATGCCGGCATGCTGGTGACTAACGATAAGGGACGCAGTTACGACCGCTTCCGCGAACGGGTGATGTTCCCGATCCGCGATAAGCGAGGCCGGGTAATTGGTTTTGGTGGTCGCGTGCTGGGTGATGCCCTGCCGAAGTACCTTAACTCCCCGGAAACCGATATTTTCCATAAAGGTCGTCAGCTGTACGGCCTGTATGAAGCGCAGCAGAACAACGCCGAACCGCCGCGTTTGTTAGTTGTCGAAGGCTATATGGACGTCGTCGCACTGGCGCAGTACGACATTAACTATGCCGTCGCGTCGCTTGGCACGTCGACCACCGCCGACCATATTCAGCTGCTGTTCCGGGCGACCAATCAGGTCATCTGCTGTTACGACGGCGACCGGGCGGGCCGCGAGGCCGCATGGCGAGCGCTGGAGACGGCGCTACCGTATATGTCCGACGGCCGTCAGCTACGCTTTATGTTTCTGCCCGACGGCGAAGACCCGGATACGCTGGTGCGTAAAGAGGGTAAGGCCGCGTTTGAAGCGCGGATGGAGCAGGCTCAGCCGCTCTCCACGTTTTTGTTTAACAGCCTGCTGCCGCAGGTTGATTTGAGCACCCCGGACGGGCGCGCGCAGCTAAGCACGCTGGCGCTGCCGCTGATCACTCAGGTTCCGGGCGAGACGCTGCGCATTTATTTGCGCCAGGAGCTGGGCAATAAGCTGGGGATTTTAGATGACGCCCAGCTTGAACGTTTAATGCCGAAACTGACAGAAAGTGGCGCACCGCGCCCTGCGCCGCAGCTAAAACGCACGACCATGCGTATACTGATAGGACTGCTGGTGCAAAATCCGGATCTGGCGCCGCTGGTACCGCCTCTGGCAGGCCTGGATCAGCGCAAAATGCCGGGACTGGGCTTGTTCAGCGAACTGGTTAACACCTGTCTGTCTCAGCCGGGTCTGACCACCGGGCAACTTTTAGAGCAGTATCGCGGCACAAATGAGGCCACGACCCTTGAAAAACTGTCGATGTGGGACGATATAGCAGATAAAGATATCGCAGAAAAAACCTTCACCGACTCGCTCAACCATATGTTTGATTCACTGCTTGAACTGCGACAGGAAGAGTTGATAGCTCGCGATCGCACGCACGGCTTAAGCAGTGAGGAACGCCGGGAGCTCTGGACTATCAGCCAGGAGCTGGCAAAAAAATGAATTGCACGGCTTAAGTGCCGAATATCGTTCGGGAAGCCCCCGACAGCCGCGCTGAGGCGCAGCGGCAATAATATAAGTACGCCCTCGCTTTAAATGCTGGCAGTTTGTCTGTCAACACCAATCAAACGAATTAAGTGTGGATACCGTCTTATGGAGCAAAACCCGCAGTCACAGCTTAAGCTTCTTGTCCAACGAGGTAAAGAGCAAGGCTATCTGACCTATGCCGAGGTCAATGACCATCTGCCGGAAGATATCGTCGACTCCGATCAGATCGAAGACATCATCCAAATGATCAATGATATGGGCATTCAGGTGATGGAAGAAGCACCGGATGCCGACGATCTGCTGCTGGCTGAAAACAGCAACAACACCGACGAAGATGCAGAAGAAGCAGCTGCACAGGTTCTGTCCAGTGTTGAATCAGAGATCGGACGCACGACCGACCCGGTGCGCATGTATATGCGCGAAATGGGTACCGTGGAACTGCTGACCCGCGAAGGCGAAATTGACATCGCTAAGCGCATCGAGGACGGGATCAATCAGGTCCAGTGCTCCGTTGCCGAATATCCGGAAGCCATTACCTACCTGCTGGAACAGTACGATCGCGTTGAAGCTGAAGAAGCGCGTCTGTCAGACCTGATCACCGGATTCGTCGATCCGAACGCCGAAGAAGACATGGCGCCAACCGCCACGCACGTCGGCTCCGAACTGTCTCAGGAAGAGATGGATGACGACGAAGAAGATGAAGAAGAAGAAGACGACGACAGCAGCGATGACGACAACAGCATCGACCCTGAGCTGGCGCGCGAGAAATTCGGTGAGCTGCGTACGCAATACGAACTGACCCGCGATACCATCAAAGCAAAAGGCCGTAGCCACGCCGCAGCACAGGAAGAAATTCTCAAGCTGTCTGAAGTCTTTAAACAGTTCCGCCTGGTACCGAAACAGTTCGATTACCTGGTCGGCAGCATGCGTAGCATGATGGACAGAGTGCGTACTCAGGAACGCATCATCATGAAGCTGTGCGTCGAACAGTGCAAAATGCCGAAGAAAAACTTCATTACGCTGTTCACCGGCAATGAAACCAGCGAAACCTGGTTCAACGCGGCTGTCGCCATGAACAAACCGTGGTCTGAAAAGCTGCACGACGTCAAAGAAGACGTTCAGCGCGGCCTGATGAAGCTGCAGCAGATTGAAGAAGAAACCGGCCTGACCATCGAGCAGGTTAAGGATATCAACCGTCGTATGTCCATCGGTGAAGCGAAAGCCCGCCGTGCGAAGAAAGAGATGGTTGAAGCAAACTTGCGTCTGGTTATTTCTATCGCCAAGAAATACACCAACCGCGGCCTGCAGTTCCTGGATCTGATTCAGGAAGGTAACATCGGTCTGATGAAGGCAGTAGATAAGTTCGAATACCGTCGCGGCTACAAGTTCTCCACCTACGCAACCTGGTGGATCCGTCAGGCGATCACCCGCTCCATCGCGGATCAGGCGCGCACCATCCGTATTCCGGTGCATATGATTGAGACCATCAACAAGCTCAACCGTATCTCCCGCCAGATGCTGCAGGAAATGGGCCGCGAGCCGACGCCGGAAGAGCTGGCCGAGCGCATGCTGATGCCGGAAGATAAAATTCGTAAGGTGCTGAAAATCGCCAAAGAGCCTATCTCCATGGAAACGCCGATCGGCGACGATGAAGATTCGCATCTGGGTGATTTCATCGAGGATACCACCCTCGAGCTGCCGCTGGACTCCGCTACCACGGAAAGCCTGCGCGCTGCCACCCACGACGTTCTGGCTGGCCTGACCGCTCGTGAAGCGAAGGTCCTGCGTATGCGTTTCGGTATCGACATGAATACCGACCACACGCTGGAAGAAGTGGGTAAACAGTTCGACGTTACCCGCGAACGTATTCGTCAGATCGAAGCGAAAGCGCTGCGCAAGCTGCGCCATCCGAGCCGCTCTGAGGTTCTGCGTAGCTTCCTGGACGATTAATCGTCAGGCAGTAAATGCAAAAAGCTCCCTACGGGGAGCTTTTTTTTGCCCGGCGTTTGCCTCCGGAACGGAAGCTATAGACCGCGCGACGCCAGCGCGTCGTCAAGCTCCCGATACGCTTCCACCAGCTTATCCAGCGTCGCCCGGTTCAGTCCGCTGGGATTCGGCAGCACCCATAGCTCGGTCGCCCCGATAGTCTCCTGCTGCCTGCCCCACTGCACGCTGCGGGCCTGAAACGCCTTCTCAAAGGCCTGCTTGCCAAGAACCGCCAGCGCCCGCGGCTGATACTGCTCTATTTTCTGCACCAACTCTCGCCCCCCGTTACGCAGCTCCTGCAGCGCCACTTCGCTGGCCTGCACCGTCGGACGCTCCACCAGCATGGTGATCCCGCAGCGGGTGTCGAGCAGCTGCAGCTCCTCTTCCGGCTTCAGCTGCCGGTCGGTGAAGCCCGCCTGATGAATCACCTTCCAGAAGCGATTCCCCGCATGCGCGAAATGAAAGCCGGTATGGGCGGAGGATTTTCCCGGATTGATCCCGCAGAAGACCACCCGCAGGTTCGGTGCCAGAATATCGTTAATCATCGTGCCCCCTGCTCAATAGCTAAAAGCTGATTATAAAGGATTGAAAATGCGTTGTTTATAAAAACAGCAGCCGCGCGTTTTAGGCTGGATTGCGTCTGCCAGTTACTTTATAATCCCTCGCCACGGCCCCTTAGCTCAGTGGTTAGAGCAGGCGACTCATAATCGCTTGGTCGCTGGTTCAAGTCCAGCAGGGGCCACCAAATTTTAGATTTAAAATCATATAATTAAGCCACTCGAAAGAGTGGCTTTTTTGTTACACGATGTTATTACTGGCGTAAAAAAGACCATATCTGGTGGGCGTTTATCATAGGGACAGCGGGCCGCTTACCGAGGGGCGACTATCGTCCCTGGTGTGGCAATCAAGAAAGTTGCAGGGCCAGCGCCCGGTACGAAATCGCGCTGATGCATCAATGTGAAACAAGCTCTCCGACGAAGAACCGCATCAACGGGGAGGAGATCAGCAATCCCGGTGATCGGCTTCCCCCAGCTTCCAGTAGGCGGTGATATCCGCGTTTTTCCGGCTACGTCCTGATTTGAATAGCGCCTGACGAATTTGAATGACATCGCCATGCTCTCCGGCCCCCCATACCTTTTCAGGGGCAAGGCGCTGGATTGTATTAATCACGTGCGTGCAAAAATCATCAGACCGGGGGGACAATCGGGTTACGCTAAGCGTGCAGCAGACCGGCGGCGGCGGATAATCTTGTTTGTCATCAAGAGCCAAAATAACGTGCGCGGTGGCATTCGCTGCCAGCGTCGGAATAATAGCAAATATGGCAGGAATAGCCGTTTCGTCGCCGAACAGCAGCAGGGAGCCGACCCCCTCGACGGCCAGCCCTTCTCTGGGGCCGGCAAGGCGAACAATCTCTCCGGGGCGTGCGCTTTTTATCCAGCTCATGGCGGGGCCGCTGCCATGCCGAACAATATCAAGGCTAAGCGTCTGCGCCTCCTGATTCAGGCTGCTGATCGTGTAGGCCCGGCCAGGGCCCTCAGCCTCGCCGGGCGGGGTAAAAAATAGCTTCACCCAGGCGCCGGGCAGAGCATCAGCAAAATGGGCCACCGCCTCACCAGACAGCACCACACGCGTCATTCGTGGGTTGATGTCGGCGATCTGGCGAATGCAGGCCGGGCGTAACAGGCGACTTTCATGCTTATCCACACGTACCGCTCCTCTGACTCAAGGGATAAAAGATGCCTTCTTCCCGGGAGAAACCGCATTGAGCGCACTCAGCATGACGTCCCGGGTTTGATTAAGATGTTCCGTCAGTATGGCAGTCGCCCGATCGGCATCATTGGCAAGGATCGCCTCCAAAAGCTCATTGTGGTCGGCGTTGCGCTCCCCTTCTTCGGCTGTGACGGGTAATAAAACGCGCTGATAGATAGAAAAAGCCTCAGCCAGCTGTTTTATCATCAGAAACAGCCAGTCACTCCCACAATTTTCCATCATGATAAAGTTGAAATCCTCATGGCGAGAGTGCCATCCTGGATTGAGCTTTCCTGGCTCTTCTGCCAGCGTTTGTGGCGTATGCACCAGCCGATGGTTCGCTGCCACCAGCCGTGCCTGCCACTCCACATCTCGCGTTGCAATTGATTTACGCAGGGCGATACTTTCAAAAAGAATTCGCTGCTCGGTGAGATCCCGAAGGTCATCAGCATCCAGCCCACGAACGCTAAAACCCTGCTGAGGGGCCACTTCTACAAGCAATTCACCCGCCAGACGATTCAGTGCTTCCCTGATAACGTTGAGGCTGACATCAAAGCGATGGGCCAGCTCAGAAATCTTCAGCTTGTTCCCCGGTATCAGTTGTCCGGTCAGAATCAGTTCCCTGATACGAGCATAGATCGTCTGATTCAGCGACCTTCCTTCCTTGAGCGTTTTCATTGCAACCTCTGTTTAATTTTCAATAAGTTAATTTTAAAAGTCCATCATTGTGTTAATAGTAGCACAAAAGATGTTAAGAAGACATTAATACCAAAAACTTATAATTAACAAAAAAATCCATTTTTTACTTTAAAAAAGTTTTTCGCCGGGTATTATCAGCCTTACACCCCATCCGACGCAGGAGTTGATATGTCTCATACACTGAAGAGGTCATTTTTTGAGTTTGAAGGTATGGAGGTAGGTTATTACAGCGGCGGAGAGGGAGAACCGCTCATGATGATTCACGGCTCCGGCCCGGGCGCATCCAGTCAGGGAAACTGGAGCCGGGTACTGGATGACCTGAGCCAGCGTTACCGCATCTATGCGATGGATCTGATTGGCTTTGGCATCAGCAGCCGCAAACCTGCGCCGCCCTATTTCGATTTCGGAATGTGGGTTCGCCAGGCTAAAGCGATGCTCGATTTAATCGACGCACCGCAAATCGGCGTTATTGGTCATTCTCTGTCGGCGGCAATCGCCCTGCAGCTGGCATCAGCCGATCGGCGAATTTCCGCAGTGTTAACCACCGGCGCCATTGGTGCCCCTTTTTCCGTATCCGACGCAACCAGACGTATATGGCGCTGCCCGGAAAATCGAGTCGAATTAGTGGCGGCACTTAGCACATTAATTCATGATACATCCATTATTGACGATGACTATATTGCTGCACGTGAGCCGGTTGTTTTTGCCCAAGGCTATGCCGATTACTTTAACAGCATGTTTTCCGGCGATCCACGGCAATATGTAGAACAAACGACGCTGAGTGAACAAACATTGTCGGCAATTAATTGTCCGGTAATCATGCTGCATGGCCGCGAAGATGTTCCATTCCCGCCGGAAACTTCTGAAGTGCTGGCAAAAAAGATAAAACAGGCCGATCTTTATATTCTTCATGGATGCTCGCATTCGGTAGCGTTTGAACGAAGCCGCTCCTTTTTGTCAGCGGTAAATCAGCTTTTTAGTTAATCCTTTTTCTTTTACCCGAGGTCGCTATCACGGATTATATTATTACGGGTTAATACTACATCTGGAAACATGCCGCCTTTTATTTCGAAAACGCCATTAAATCTGGGGGGATACATCTGTCCCTGTGTTTTGTGAAACGAGGAAACAATAATGAACTGGCTGTCTCAATATAAAAATACACCTGCATCTTTACGTTTAACCTGTTTTATTACATCGATAATATTTTCAGTATTAATGACCTCGCCAGCCAGAGCGGAAGAGGATCGCCTGGTGGGGCTTATCCCCGCAATAACAGCAGCAAAGCCATTTAAACTGGCGGTGACGGTAGTACACCTTAATGATGACTTTTATAAAGGTATCATTTACGGCATTACCGATGAAGCCAAACGGACTGGGGTGAATGTCGTGCAGGTTTCCGTAGCCGGTGCTTACGGCAACGTCCGTGAACAGTTTGCTCAGCTTGAAGCCTTTAAAAGCATTGGCGCCGACGTCGCCGTATTGGCCCCAGCCGCCTATAACGGTTTCGATCCCATAATCAAATCCCTTAAAGACGCGGGCATTAAGGTCGCTTCGGTCGGTATCCCGGTTGACAGCAAGAACATCGATTTTGGTGTGCTTCAGGATGACACCTATATTGGAAAACTGATGGCCGATGCGGTGTGTAAAGCCGCTGCAAAACCGAAAAAAGTGGCGATGATCCCGGGCCCGGCCGGTGCCGAGTGGGTGCGTCTACGCTACGAGGGCTTTAAAGCTGAAGCGCAGAAATGCACCAGCCCGGTTTCAGTGATTGATTCGGCATTCGGCGGCGGCATTGATTTGCAGGAAGGGCTGGCCAAAGCGTCCGACCTGATGCTGCGTAACCCGGATATTAACTTCATTTATACCCCGCAGATTACCCTTGGCATGGGGGCCGTTCAGGCGATACGCCAGCAGCATCGCGATGCTGCCGTGGTCAGCTCCGCAATGGTGAAACGGGCGGTGCCAATGATTGAGGATGGCAAAATGCTGGCGGTGGTTTCCGAACCGGGAATCATCATGGGTCGCCTGATCGTGCAGTACGCCATTCGCGAAATGGAAAATAAACCCCTGCCCAATCTGGCCCCTGCTGGCGCCGACGGTCTGAGCTACGCCCACTATAACGTGCCGAATAAAGTGTTGGACAAGAGCAACGTAGCGACACATCCCTTTGAAACCTATGAAATTGCACCGGCGGACTGGAAAGTCCCGGCGATGCAGTAACGCGACCAGAGGGAAGTACGGATGCACAATGTAGAGACCACCACGAGTCCGAATTATCCCCTGTTGCGTATCAGCGGATTGTCCAGGCGATTTGGCGCAACCCAGGCGCTGAACAATGTCTCGGTTCAGTTTGCCGCCGGAGAAATCCACTGCTTATTGGGTGAAAACGGCGCCGGAAAATCAACCATCGGAAAAATCATCAGCGGGCTCTATCCCGCTGATGAGGGAAGTATCTGGTATGACGAACAGCGGGTAGCCTTCAACAGCTCCCGGGAAGCACGGCACGCAGGTATCGTCATGGTTTATCAGGAGCTGTCTCTGGCACCGAGTCTATCCGTACGCGCCAACCTGTGGCTGGGAGCGGAGCAAGGAAAAACGCTCCTCTCGCTCACTCGTCGCGCTCAGGAGAAGACCAGGGTAATAGAAGTCCTGACCCAGCTTGGTCTGGACGACATCGATATGGAAAGCGCGGTTGGCCATTTTCCGGTCGCGATTCAGCAACTGATTGAAATCGGCAAATCGCTGATGTCGCAACCTCGGGTCATTATTTTTGATGAGCCGACCGCCATGCTCGGCGCCGTTGAAAAAGAGATGTTCTTCAGCGTCCTGCGACGACTGCGTGAAACCGGCATCGCGTCGATACTGGTCACGCATCATATCGATGATGTACTCGCCGTCAGCGACCGCGTCACCATTATGCGCAACGGCCAGGTGGTGGATGCCTTTCAGGTAAGCCCGGAGGTAACGGCAGATTTCATCGTCTCGCGGCTGACGGGCAAAGCGCCGGGTAGCCACCGCGTGGAGAACAAGAGGGAGCAGAATTTCCTTCCCCTGCTCGACTTTGAAAATCTGCCGGTCAGCGGCGGCGGTAACAGGGTCTTCAGCTTAGGGAAAGGCGAAATACTGGGGATCTACGGCGTCGTCGGTTGCGGTGGCGACGTGCTGGTGCAAAACCTGGTGGGCTTTATCCCCACACCGCATGACGCCTCGTCTCGTTTCCGGCTGGATGGCTATGAATGGCGTCCCAAAAACGTGGTGGATGCGCTGAAAAACGGCGTGGCGTGGCTACCTGCGGGTCGGGCCAGTAATGGCGTTTATCCCACGCTGTCGATTGCTGAAAATCTGATGATGACGCAGTTGAAGGCCTTCAGCATAGCGGGATTCATCCGCTCCCGTCAGGCTGATGCCAGCGCCGATAAGATTCTCAAAGCCTGCGGGGTTAAGTTCGCCGACAAGCACGATTTACTGACCAGCCTGAGCGGCGGCAATCAGCAGAAGGTATTGCTGGCGAGGGCGATGGCAAGCGCAAAGAAAGTGCTGGTGCTGGAGGAACCCACTGCTGGGGTGGATATCGATGCCAAATACGAAATCCATCAACGCATTCGGGCGCTGGCGAACAGCGGTGTCTCGGTGATCCTGCTTTCCAGTGATTTAGCCGAAACAATGTCCCTGTGCGATACGGTCTGGACTCTGTTTCACGGCTGCGTGGTGAACACTTATCGCACGCCGGACGAGCACGACAAGGCATCAATTATTGCCGATGTGGTGGGGCAAGAAGCATCCGATGATGGCCCCAATGAATCAAGCGTTAGCCTGAAGCAGGAGTGGATGTGATGAATACAAGCAGAGATGTCAGCCTGACAGGCCCACAGAAACCGGCGATAAAACGTAAATTCTCGATGTCCGACTGGATGCTGCCGCTGCTGGTGGTCGTTGTTGCGATTGTTACGGGGATTATTCAACCGCGGTTTTTATCGCTGAGTAACGGCATTAACCTGGCCTGCCAGCTCGCGCCGTTGTTAATACTCTCTCTGGGACAGGCTGTGGCGGTGATACGAGGAGGACTCGATCTTTCGCTCTCTTCCGCCATGTCGCTGGCAGGAGTGGCCGGGGTCATGGTGATGAATCACGCCGGCATTCCCGCCGGACTGCTGGTGATGGTGCTGGTGGGTTCCCTAACCGGCGCGGCGTCAGGCGTGCTGATCTCCTTTTTTAATACTTCGCCTCTGGTGATCACGCTGGGTATGCTCTCAGTCGCTCAGGCGTTTGCGCTGATCCTTTCCGGCGGGGTGCCAATATATGACGTTCCCGCCGTTTATATTGACGCGGTAGGTTACGGCACGCTGCTGGGGATACCGGTGATGGTATGGATTGCCGTTGCGCTGACAGCAGCTATTGGCGTACTCCTGAAATACACCCTGTTTGGCCGCTACGTTTACGCCATGGGTTCTAACGTCTCCGCCGCGTCCAAATCCGGCATTAATGTCCGCCTTAATACGGTGCTGGTTTATATGGTCAGCGGCTTCTGCGCGGGTATCGGCGCCATTATCCTCACCGCCTGGACCAGTTCCGCCCAGCCGATTGCGGCAGCGAATCTGACGCTGCAATCGCTGGCAGCCGTAGTACTTGGCGGCGTAGCGCTCACCGGCGGAGCCGGAAATTTGCGCCAGGTGATTACCGGCGTGGTGGTCCTGACGCTGCTTTCCAACGTCATGAACATGGTCGGCGTATCGGCATATTACCAGACGCTTGCTGTCGGCGTGGTCATTATTCTGGCGGTAGTCCTTGACCGATTTCGCCGTCGCGAATCGTACTGATATTCATCGCCAGTATTTATTAGAAATAGGTTGAGCATTCTTACCGTTATTTATCCTGCTATAAGGAGTGTTGCTATGTCTAAAAACGTTATATATATCAATCCTGAAAATGCCAGCCCGGCGCAGGGGCTCTACTCTAACCTGACCAAAGTCCGCGCAGGCGATCTCTATTATATCTCAGGACAGCTTGCGGTCGGTTATGACGGCAACGTGGTCGGGAAAGGCGATTTCGATGCGCAGTTTTCACAGGTATTTAAAAATCTCGGAGATGTGCTCAGCGCCGTCAATTGCGATTTTAATGATGTGGTAAAGTTCAATACCTATCTGGTGGCGTCGCAGCACATCGAAAACTTCATGAAAAATCGTGAAGCGCTTTTTCCCAGCCTGTTCGCAACCTCCGACTATGCGCCCAATACCCTGCTGGTGGTCGACCGTCTGGTGAAAGAAGAGTTTCTGATTGAAGTGGAAGCCGTCGCCCGCGCACGCGATTAATTACAGGACTGCAGGAAAGGTTAATTATGAAGCTAGTAACTTATGTCTATTCAGACAGTAAGAGAATTGGCGTTATTAATCACGCTGGAAATATTATCGACGTCAGCGACATTGTAAACTCCAATGATATGAATGTGCTTATCGAGCATTTTTCGGAAATAGAGAACAGCTTAAAATTATGCTGTGAAGGCGCAGGCAAAAACGCGGTGCCCATTGACGCCGTGCGTCTGCTGGCGCCAATCCCGGCCACGCGGCGAAATATTTTCTGTGTGGGCAAAAACTACTATGCGCACGCTGAGGAGTTCGGTAACAGCGGCTATGACTCCAGCGCGGCGGCGGGCAACGTACCGGCGAATCCTATCATCTTCAGCAAACCGACCACTTCCATCTGTGGCCCTGATGACGCCATCGACAGCACGCTGGATCCGTACAACACCATCGATTATGAAGCAGAGCTGGCAGTGGTGCTGGGTAAAAAGGGACGGATTGCGCAGGACGAGGACCCCATGTCCTTCGTCTTCGGCTATACCCTGGTGAATGACGTCACTTCTCGCCACTTGCAGAAACTGCACAGCCAGTGGCTGCTGGGAAAAGGAATTGATGGGTTTTGCCCGATGGGGCCGGTTCTGGTCACCGCCGATGAGTTTGGCCTCCCCGGTAGCCAGACGATCTCCTGCCATGTGAATGGTGAACTGCGCCAGCAAGCGTCCGTTTCCGATCTGATTTTTGATATCCCGCGATTAATTAAAACCATCGGTCAGAATATTACCCTGCTGCCCGGGGACGTCATCGCCACCGGGACTCCCGCAGGCGTGGGTCTAGGATTTACGCCGCCCCGTTATCTTGTCCGCGGCGATAGCGTGACGGTTTCCATGAATGAAATTGGGCAGTTAACCAATACCATTATCTGATAAAAAGAAGGAAGTCCTTATGGCTAAGATTGTCAGTGCAATCAGCATGTCCCACGTTCCCGGTGCATTAGGCTGGGCCGATGCGCCTTCCCCTGAACAACGCCAGCGGCTGGCGGAAATTCATGCCAGATTAAAACAGTGTATCGATGAAACTAAGCCCAATCTGATCATTGCCTTTTTAGACGATCACTTTGAGAACAATTTTCGTAATTTAATGCCGACATTAGGCGTACCCGTCAGTGATGCGAATATCGGCCCAGCCGAATATATGATGGAAGCGCTGAAATTTGATAAACAGCACAGTATTGCCAGCAACGCTGAAATTGCACAACTGCTCCTGGAAAAGCTGATCCACGGCGGATTTGAAGCCACCCGGATGGGGCCGATTGAATACGGTAATAACCTTATGATGCCGCTGGTATTTATTAATCCGGAATTCAATATCCCGGTCGTTCCGGTATATATCAACGTCTTCTCTCCACCGCTAATGCCCTATTCACGCGCCTACGATCTCGGTCTGAAAGTGCGTGAAATCATCGACGCTCTGCCGGATGAGTTCCGCGTGCACTTTCTCGCCACCGGGGGACTGTCGCACTGGCCTCCGGTCTGGACGGAAGGTGCGCCGGAAGGCGATGAGCTGCTGCAGCGTATGAAGGTCTACCAGACCATCGGCAAAGAGGCCCTGATAAACGACCCGACGCTCTATACCGATTTCGCTCAGTATGAAATTGAAATGATGAGCAAAATGGAATGGCCGCTGGGTAACAGCCACCCGTTGGTCAACGAAGAGTGGGACCGCGAAATGCTGGAACATTTCGAAGCCGGTGACGTCAGCTACATGCGCGCGCTGACCTACGACGAAGTGGAAGATCGCGGCGGCCACGGTGGCCATGAGGCCCTGAACTGGGTGGCGCTAATGGGAGCAATGAAAGGGGCCCGTCCGGACTATGTTGCCTATGAATCGGTACCGGAGTGGATCACCGGCATGAGCTATCTGACCTATCCAGGCCAGAAATAAGAGGAAGCGTGATGGCAAGAATCGCAATTGTAGGCGCCGGCATGGGTGGTCTGGCCTTTGCTTCGGTCATGAGAAACGGTCAGCACCAGGTGACTATATATGAACAGGCCAGTGAACTGGCCGAGCTGGGTGCGGGTATCTCCTTATGGGCTAACGGCACGCGCTTGTTTGAAGAGATGGGCATCGCCGCGCAGATGGCGGCACGATCCTGTGAAACGGAGATGGCGTTCTTCAGAAATGAGGACGGCAGCGTGGCCGGATCTCAACCGTTGGCGCGGGAGAACTGGTATCGGAATGAGTATGGCTATCCCTATTACGGGGCATTCCGCACCCATCTTCAGTCGGCGTTGCTCGATGTGATTGGCAAACAGACCATTCGGCTGAACAAACAGCTGGTACGGCTGGAAGAGGCAGACGATGAAATCATATTACATTGGGCGGATGGCTCAAGGGACAGCGCCGATTTAGTGGTGGGCGCAGACGGCATTAAGTCGGTCGTACGGCAGTATGTCAGCCCCGACGCGTCACCGGTGTTTACCGGCAACAGCGCGTTTCGCGGGCTGGCGAAAACAGCCGATCTCGATCTGCTGCCGGAGCCGCGCTCCTTTACCGACTGGATGGGTAACGGCATGCACGTGCTGAATTTTCCTGTTGGCAAAAATTTCGAATACCAGACCATTGTGGTGTTTATGGATGGGCCGGAAAAATGGCAGGACGAATCGTGGCGTGTCCCGGCAGATGCGAAGAGTGTTCGCAGCCATTTTACCGGCTGGCACCCTGCCGTCGGCCAGCTGCTGGAACACGTTAATCTGGCAGAGCGCTGGGGCATGTTTCAGGTTAGCCAGATGTCCTCCTGGTATCGCGGGCGGGCGGTGCTGATTGGCGATGCGGCTCACGGAATGATGCCGCACCACGGACAGGGCGCGATCTCCTCTTTTGAGGATGCGGTAGCCCTGGCGCATATCCTCAATGATAGCGCCACGACATCGATTGCTGGCGGGCTTGAACGCTATGAGCAAGAGCGCAAAGGGCGTGGCGAGAAAATTCAGCAATCCTCCAGGCGGCTTAATGATTGCCTTCACCTTCCGGCCGGACAGGATCGCACCAGGCGTAATGCGGTACTCAATAGCCTGCAACAGCATTTCTCCTGGCTGCACAGCTATAAAATTGGCGTTTAACCGCTGAGCTGGGCAGGCATCGGCCTGCTCAGAATCGCCTTTTTTGGCACGATGGCGGTGCGAAGCGACGCCATTCCCGAGCGTCCTGGCAGGCTGACTTTAAAATAATCCATTGCATATCATTATCTTGACGGAAGCTTATTCGCAAGAGGCACGGTTATTGCCTGATTAAGCCATGGGCCAATAAACATCGCATTCTTTTACAGGTATCAGCATGCTCAACACATCGGTAGTACTGTCGGTAGGAATCGAAGACAAGGTGTCGCCCACCCGCACGTTGATGTTTGCTCTACAGCACCTGCTGGCGTTGACCGGGATATGGGTCTTCCCGGTCATCATTGGCGCCTCGCTGAATCTCAGCAACCAGCAGACCGGCACCATCGTACAGGCCTGCTTTTTTACGACCGGTATCGTCACCATTTTGCAATCGGGCCGTTTTCTGCGCCTTCCGGTCGTGCAGGGCCCGACGGCCGCCTTTATGGTCGCCGTGTTGGGATCGGCGCATAGCGTTGGGCTGGGCACCGCTTTTGGATCGATGTTTGTGGCGGCTTTAATCTTCGCAGTACTCTCCATGCCGCTGAAGCGGCTAGGGATCACCGGCCTGCTGATTCGCTATATATCTCCTCCTATCGTTTTTGGCTCCCTTCTGGTGATTATTGGCGCGCAGCTCGCCAGCATCGGTCCTGCTGGCTGGTTCAGCACCGCCAGCGGCGGAACTCTGGGCACCAGCTTTATCGCCGCTCTGGCGACGGTTCTCGCGATTATTGGCTGCATGGTGTTTGGCCGCCATGATCTGATAAAACGCGGTGCGCTGCTGTGGGGGATCGTCGTTGGCGTGGTGGTGTTTAAGCTGCTGACGACGTGGCATCTACCCGATCTCGCCAACGCGCCGCTTGTCGCGTTACCGCACTTCTTCGCTTTCGGATTCGGCGTGTCGCTGCCGGTGGTTTTGCTAATGATGCTGGCTTTTCTGCAGGCCTCAGCGGAAGCGATGGGCATGTATTCACTGCTGGCCGACTGGGGCGGTCAAACGCTGACGACCCAGCGAATTAATCGCGGGCTGTTTACCGAGTTTATCGGCTGCGCCATTGGCGCGGCGGCAGGCGGTTTGGGCACGACGTCGTACCCGGAAAATGTTGGCATTATCCGCGTCTCGGGCGTTGCCAGCCGTTTTGTCACATTGGCTGCCGGGGTTCTCTCGCTGCTTATCGGGTTACTGCCGCCGGTTGGCTTATTGCTGGCGTCGCTTCCTCAACCCGTACTTTCTGCCGCCTCCTCCATTCTGTTTGGCATCATAACCCTGAGCGGGATCCAGATAATGGCGCGAATTCACTGGGATGAACTGAACCTCGCAGTGGCAGCACCAGCCTTCATTCTCTCCATGGGGAGTATGTATCTACCGCCAGAGGTGCTGAATCTGCTTCCCGACGCCCTGAAGGGCATTGTGGCGCAGCCGATGATTGTTGGCATCATCCTGCTGATTTTCCTCAACCTCATTATCAATGTATTTGTGCGCGGCTTACGCAAGCCCGCGCTTGAAGAGGAGACGCTTTAATGATGGGAAAAGTGACGTGGGCTATTGATCCTGCTCGTACCGCGCTGATTGTGGTGGATATGCAAAAGGTGTTTTGCGTCGAAGGCGAAGGGCTATATGTTCCTGAGACCGCGAATATTATCGAAAACATTCAGGCCCTCAGCAGCCTGATGCGGCAGCGCAAAATGCCGGTGATCTATCTGCGCCATGTGGTACGGGGAGACGGCGAAGATACCGGGCGGATGCTTGATTTCTACCCTAACGTTAATGAACTATTGGGACGCGGTAATCCGGCGGTTGAAATCATTGATGCGCTCACCCCCAGGCCAGGCGACATTGTGGTTGATAAGCTTTTTTACAGCGGTTTTCACAACACTGACCTGGATGCGATTTTACGAATGAAGGATATCGACACCCTGATTGTCTGCGGCACGGTGACCAACGTCTGCTGCGAAACCACCATTCGCGATGGCGTGCATCGGGAATACAAAATGATAGCCCTGAGCGATGCAAATGCTGCAATGCCCTATCCTGATATGGGGTTTGGTGAAGTGAGCGCAGCAGAGGTTCAGCGTATCTCCCTGAGCGCTATGGCCTATGAATTTGCCGAGGTTACCGACACTCCCGATATCATGGCGCGTATTCAACTAGTTGGCTAAGCCCTTTCGCCTGTAGCCCCCTGCCGGGCAGGGGGTTGCGTAAAGCTTCAGCTAGAGCCGACGATGCAGTCCACTTGTGCATCGCAAGTCCCCTCTTCCGCTTTCCCAACGTCGGGCCGTTTACGCCGACGGGCGCCGTCAGGATTCGGTCAGCGCCAGATGCAGGCGGTCGGTCAGCGGCTTCAGCAGATAGTTCATCAGCGAACGCTCGCCGGTGCGGATAAACCCTTCAACCGGCATGCCGGGTCGAATCGTTAATCCCTGCAGCTTGTCCATCCCCTCCTGCGTGACCTTAACGCGGAGCGCGTAATAGGGCTTCCCGGTTTGTTCATCGACCAGGCGGTCCGCGCCGACCATCGTGACCTCCCCCGCCACGCGCGGCGTGGTGCTTTGATCGAAGGCTGAAAATAGCAGCTCCACCGGCAGGGCCTGATGCACCTTATCGATCAGCTCGACCGGCACGCGGGCTTCGACCTCCATCGGCGAATCCTCCGGCACGATCTCCATCAGCTGCTGCCCGGCCTGAATAACGCCGCCCTCGGTAAATACCGCCATGCCGACCACCGTTCCCGCCACCGGTGCCTTAATCTGCGTATCCTGCAGATCGGCCTGCGCTTTCTCCAGCTGGTTTTTCAGCGCGGCGATCTGCGCCTGGCCGTCCGCCAGCTGGGTATTCACCTCTTTACTGTACTCATCCCGACGCTGCTGCGCCTGCAGCCGCAGCTCGATAGCCTGCCGCTGCAGCCGCCCGATGCTGCCGTGGGTTTGTGAAATCTCCCCCTCCACGCTGGCAAGCTCCCCCTCCATCGACAGCAGCTGATTACGCGCCACGTAGCCCTTCGCGGCCAGCCCCCGGATGCCGGAGAGCTGCTCGTTGAGCAGACGCTTTTGCTGCTGCTTGCTGCTCAGTAAAGACTGCATGCCGCTGAGCAGCGCCTGGGTACCGGCCACGCCTTCATCAATGGCCGCCAGCTCGCTGCGCAGGGCGGCGCGGCGGTTGATTAACAGCTGACGCTGCAGCGCCAGCTGCTCCACCACCTCCGGTTCATCCCTGACCGCCGCCAGATCGGGCAGCAGCACGATTTCGCTCTCACCCGTTCGTTCCGCCGCCCAGCGCGCCATTTGCAGCTGCAGGCTGCGCAGCTGGCTTTGCAGCGCGTCGCGTCGGGTTTGCGTAGTCACGGTATTCATCACCACCAGCACCTGACCTGCCTGCACCTTCTCGCCGTCGTGAACGCGCAGCTGCGCAATCACCCCGCCGCCGGGATGCTGTACCGCTTTACGGTTTCCCGTCACCACCACGCTGCCGGAAACCGGCACGCCGCGGTCGAGCGGCGCGAAGCTGGCCCAGCAGAGAAACCCGCCGAATCCGACGATCACCAGCCATAATCCCCAGCGTAAATAGGCGCGTTCGCTGAACGACCCTTCATACCAGGCCAGCTGTTCGGGCTGCGTCAGCGCTCTCATAATTTACCCTCAGCGCGTACCCGCGGCTGCACCGCGGTATAGCCCACGTTAAAACCGCCGTGCCGGCCCGCGCCGATCGGCGTCACCGCGCCGGAGGTCGGCGCGCCGGCCATGCCCGGCAGCTTTTTCAACACCTCGGCGCTCGGGCCTTCGTGCTGCATTCTGCCGGCGGCCAGCACCAGCAGACGATCGGTAATCGCCAGAATAGCCGGTTTGTGCGTCACCAGAACCACGCTTTTCCCTTTCTCTTTCAGGGTCAGAATCGCCTGCTGCAGCGCCGCTTCGCCCTCTTTATCAAGGTTGGCGTTCGGCTCGTCCAGCACCACCAGGGCCGGTAAACCATAGAGCGCGCGGGCGAGCGCCACCCGCTGACGCTGACCGCCCGACAGACCGCTGCCGCCTTCGCCAAGCACCGTGTCATAGCCCTGCGGCAGGCGTAAAATCAGCGCGTGGATACCGGCCATCTGCGCGGCCAGCACCACGCTATCGGCATCCACCTCGCCAAAACGGGCGATGTTTTCCGCCAGCGTTCCGGCAAACAGCTGGATATCCTGCGGCAGATAGCCGATATGCGGACCCAGCGCCGTTTTATCCCACTGATGGATTTCAGCATCGTCCAGCCGCACGCTGCCGGATAGCGGTTTCTGCACGCCGACCAGCTGCTTCATCAGCTGCGTTTTACCCGAACCGGATGCGCCAATCACCCCCAGAACGGTGCCGGCAGCCAGCGAAAACTGCAGCTGCATCAATATGGGCTGACGGCCTCCCGGCGCCGTAATCGTCAGCTGCTCAACGCGTAAATGTCCCTGCGGCGCGGGCAGCGGTAAACGCTCGGGCTGCGGCGGATTCGCGGCCAGCAGCACCTGCAGCCGCTGCCAGGCTTCGCGGGCCGCCAGCCACTGCTTCCAGCTGCCGATCAGCTGATCGATAGGCCCCAGCACGCGGCCAATCAGGATCGAGCCGGCGATCATCATGCCGGAGGTGATATCGCCGTTGACCGCCAGCAGCGCGCCGCAGCCGAGCATCAGCGACTGCAGAGCCAGCCGCAGCGTACGCGTCAGGGAGGTGATCAGCGCCATTCTCTCGCTACCGCGACTTTGCAAATGTAAAAACTCTGCGTGCTGGCAGCGCCAGCGCTGACGCAGGGTTTGCAGCATCCCCATCGCTTCTATCGCTTCGGCCTGCCGCAGCTGGCCGTTGGCCCGCTGGCTGGCGTGGAGCGCTACCTTTCCCGCCCGCTCCAGCAGCGGCTGGCTTAAGCGCAGATTGAGCCAGGCCAGCGCCAACAGCAGCGCCGCGCCGAGGGTCGCCAGAACGCCAAGCCACGGATGCAGCAGATAAACCACCAGCAGATAGAGGGGAAACCAGGGGGCGTCAAAAAAGGCGAACAGCGCGCTGCCGGTCGCGAACTGCCGTAAACTGGTGAGATCGTTTAACGCCTGGCCTGCCAGAACATTACCCGTTTTCAGGTTGGTGCCAAACGCGGCGTCAAAAACCCGCGCGTTGAGACGCATATCCAGCTGCGCGCCGAGGCGGATGACCAGCCCGCTGCGCACCCATTCCATCAGGCCAAGAAACAGCAGCAGCCCGACGATCATCAAGGTCAGCATCGTCAGCGTCATAAGGTTGCCGGACGGCAGAACGCGATCGTAGACCTGCAGCATATACAGCGCCGGGGAAAGCATCAGAATATTGATCGCGGCGGTGAACAGCGCCACGCACCAGAAGCCGCGCCGGCAGGTCGCTAACGCCGCCAGGATCTCCTGCCGTCCCGCCTGAGGCACCTGAGTTTCGCTCATTCTTTCTCCTGCCTGAACCGTTTCCCCGCCGCAGCGGGGAAACGGTAGGGTTATGCCGCCAGCAGGTCCGTATGGTCTGCGGTTGCCGATGAGCCCACGACCGCCGCGATCTGATCGAAGGTCGAATCGATGCTCAGGTTGTACTGGTCGAGGATGCCGTTCAGCGCGGTTTCCAGCGCGCTGGTATCGCCGGACATCAGGCCATAAACCACCTCATGCACGATGCCGTCATGACCTTCGGACTGCGCGCTGCTCAGGCCCAGTCCGCTGAAGCTAACGTCCAGCGCCTGGATGTTGTACGGCGAAGAGCTGCCGCCCTGCAGGCCGTCGCCGAACGACAGGCCGTCAAGGGAGCCGTACAGCGTGTGCGCCGGGTCGGCAAACAGGGTATAGGTTAAGTTTCCTTCCGCCACGAATGAGGTGATGTTATTCGCGGTACTGGTGATAGCGTACTGGCTTCCTGACAGCGCACCGCCGTAGAAGCCGCCAGAGTTGCTATCGTCCACGTTACCGTTGGTATGGTTAACGTCACCAAACGTGGCTGACCATTCAGCCAGATAATCATGAATGCTATAGCTGCCTACAGAGCTGTCGTAATCCACTGAAAATGCCATATTGGTCTCCTGATATTACAGATATCGCGGCCTTTTTACGTGCAGAGCACGCCCGAACTGCGCCGCGTCATACGGGGGTTAAAAGCGGTATTCGATGCCACCCTGCACGGTGCGGCCGCGGCCTAAGGTATTGCCCAGGGTTTCGCCGTAGCTGACCACGTAGGCGCGGTTGGAGACGTTCTCCACGGAGCCGCGCAGCGTCAGGTTGTCAGTCACGCGGTAGCTGGCGTAAAGGTCAAACAGGGTGTAGCGCGGCCAGTCGGCCAGATAGGGGTAGTTGCTCGGGACGCTGTGATCCTGATAGCCCGGCGCAAAACGCACCGTGACGCCGGCGTCGAGCTTGCGGTCAAAGGCGCGTCCGCCGAGGGTAAACGAGCCGCGATCGCCGGGGAGGAACGCGGCGGAGCTGAACTGGCTGCCGCCGTCGCAGGTCACGAAGTTGTTCGCCTCATCATTATCTTCCCAGTACCAGTTATTGGCGCTGCCGGCGCCCTGCTGCTTCCCGCCCAGCCACGCTTTCCGCGAGCAAAACTCGTTTTTACCGATCATGTGCGTGTAGGTGAAATCGGTATAAACAAAGCCCGCATCGTAATTCAGCTGATACTCGATCCCGCGGAAACGGGTGCTGTTGAGGTTATTGACGTACGCGGTGTTGCCCAGCCCCGGCTGCGTGATGCCCGGCTTTTCGCGGTTAATCGCCATGCTGATATAGTTCGACACCTTGGTATCGAAGTAGGCCACTTTGACCGCCAGGCGATCCTCCTCCTGCAGCAGACCGCCTTTCAGCAGGTTCACCCCCACTTCCCAGGCGCGGGAGCGTTCCGCCTGCAGGAACGGGTTGGGGTACTGCGTGGAGTCGCCGTGGGCGCTGCCGCTGGTCAGGGTTTCAGTGATGGCCGGCGGACGCCAGGAGCGGCCGTAGGTGGTATACAGCTCCAGCCAGTCGACGCCCGGCTTCACCGCCAGCGCCAGCGTCGGCGAGACGCGGGACTCTTCGCGATCCACCAGCCATTCATGGTAAGAGCTGGAAATGAGGCAGCCGCTCAGACGACGCGAGGTGCAGGGGTTATCAATGGTGTAAGTCGCTTCGGGGTAGTTCATGCCGGTGGTGCCGCGCAGACGATAGCGGTCATAGCGCAGCCCGCCTTCGACGGTGAGCCAGTCGTCGTACTCGTAGGTCAGCGTGGAGAACAGGCTGAATATCGACCGATTTCCGCCGGGCGTCACGCCCTCCATATCCTCAGACGTTGAGCGGCTGGTGGCTTTGTCATAGTAAAACTCGGCGCCGTAGTTCGCCTTCAGCGTATGCTCCGCGGCCAGCGAGAAGTGCGAGGTGTTTTGCAGCTGGGCGCCGTAGGTGCGCAGGCGGGTTTGCGTCCAGTAATCGTCCGTCGTCCCGCTGCCGTAAGTATCGCTGTTCGAGTCGGTATCGACGTAGTAGAGCTTGGCGTGCAGATCGAGCCAGTCGCGATCGTAGGGCGCGAGGCTGTAGTCGAGGGCGACGTTGCGCGCCATCACCACGTCGTAGCCGCTCTGCTTCCAGCCCAGCGTCCGGTCATCGCCTTCGCCGACGGCGGTCAGGGTGCTGGCCGTCGGCGAGCTCACCTGGGTTTGCAGATAGCTTAGCTGCAGACGCTGGTTAGCGGGCAGATTCCAGCCCACCTTCGCCATACGCGACAGCATCTTGTAGCGGCTATCGGTAATCTGATTGTTTTTTAAGGCGCTGGCATAGCGATCGTAGTTGCCGGTGTCGTTGTTGACGCGAATGTCGCCGATATCGCCTTTATTACCCGGCCAGTAGTCGCTCAGGTGGCGCTCGCTGGCGGCCAGCAGAATATCTCCCGTCTCATTGCCCCACGCCAGCGCGCCGCTGCCGATAAAGCGGGTGCCGTTATCGCCGGTGCTGGCGTGCAGCTTGCCGCCCAGCTCTTTGCCGTCATAGATAAAATCGCTGGCATTCAGGGTGTTAAAGGTGGCGATGCCGCCCAGCGTGCCGGCGCTGCCCATGCCGCCGGTGGTGCCTTTTTCGACGGTGACCCCGCTCAGCAGCTCCGGATCGATATACATGGTGCCATTACGCTGACCGTGGCCGCTTTTCTGGAAATTCTGCCGCATCCCGTCGATGTTCATGTTGACCCGGCCATAGTCCTGCATCCCGCGAATATTCACCGACAGGGCCGGATCCTGCTGGCTCACGCTGGAGTAAACGCCGGCGGTCTGTTCGAGGATATCCGCCGCGTGCCGAGCCGGCCGGTCGTCCATCTTCTTGCGGTCGATCACGCTGACGGAGCGAGGCTGTTCGTAGACCCAGTCATCCGCGGAATAATTTAAGGTGGCGGTAACGGTCAAGGTATCGTCATTCACCGGCCCGCCGATGCGGGTTTCATCGGCGCGCTTCGTGCGGAGAATAATCTGCCCGTCGGCGGTAAATTCCGGCGCCACGGCGTTGTTGCCAATCAGCTGACGTAGCGCGGCGGCGATCGGCATCGTGCCGTTAAGCGACTGCGACTTCATCCCCTGCACCGTGCGGTCTTCAAAAAAGATCTGCACGCCGGACTGCTCGCCAAATCGTAGCAGCGCGCTTTGCAGGGATTGCGGGGGAATAGCGAAAGTTTTGCTCTGTTTTACCGCTTCCGTTGCCGCCGACGCGGCCTGGCTTAGCGCAGGCGCGGTCAGCGCTAACGTCAGCGATATGGCAAAAGCAAGGCGACGACGGCTTTTGCAAAATTGGGGCTGTAATGGGTGCATGTGTGTACTCGATTATCGTTGATAATGGTAATCAATCTCATTCAACAATAAAGACGAACGACGTACACAAACCCGTAAAAATTTTTTAGAAAAAGTAAAAATATAAAAATGGGGCCACAAAAACCCCCGCAGGACCTAGTACAGGAGCGTCATTCCCGGCAGCGTCACCTGCTTCGCCCCCAGCGTCTGGCGCAGGGTTTCAACGGCGCGTTCAGGCTGCTTGAGCGCAAAAGCGCCGCTGACGGTCCGCTTTCTCAGCGTCGGGTTGACGACGATAACCGTTTGGTTCTGGTAGCGATTTATCTGCGCCACCGCCTCGCTTACCGGCTGCTTGTCGATAATCAGCCAGCCGCGCCGCCAGGCGAACTGCGCCGGCGAAACCGGCCGCCGCGTCAGGCTATTATCGGCATAGCGCGCGCCCTGCCGTTCAGCCAGCACCAGCGATTGCCCTTTATAGCTGACCCGCACGCTGTGCTCATGCACCGCCACGTCCGCTCCGCTGCCGTCAATATCGACGCTGAACTGCGTCCCTAATGCCTGCGTAATGCCGCCGTTCGCCTCTACGCGAAAGGGGCGCATCTCGCTGGCGCCGACCGGGGCCACGGTAAACCAGGCGTGTCCGGAGAGGAGCGTAACGCGCCGCTCCTTTGCATTGAAATGCAGCTCGATGGCGCTGCGGCTATCGAGATCGACCCGGCTGCCGTCCGGCAGCGTCACCTGGCGAATTTCGCCGGCGGCGGTGTAATAATCGGCCTGCCAGCGCAGCCAGGCGTCGGGAAGCATCAACAGTACCGGCAGGGACGCCAGCACGACGACGGCGGCCGTCGCCCAGTGGCGCCAGCGGGGACGAGCGATCGCCGCCGGCGGAACGGGCAAAGGCAAAGGAACCACCGTGGGAGATAGCGTATCCGCTCCGCAGGCGGCCGGGGCCGATCGCGGCAATGTTCCGAGCATAAGCCACAGCTGCTGCGCCTGAATCAGCGCGTCGGCATGCTGCGGATCTGCATCCCGCCACGCGACCATCGCCCGCTCCTCATCATCCGTCAGCGACCGCTCGGCCATTTTCACAGCCCATAGCGCGGCCTGCTGACGTATTGCCTCACTCAACTGACTCATTTCACTGCTTCCTGACTATCCGGGTTAATCATTAAGACGTTTGAACCAGGTAAAACCCGTAAAAAAAATGCCATTATTTCTGTATTCCGCACATCAGGGTTGCCAGCGCCTGCGCCAGATGTTTTTCTACGGTGCTGAGCGATACGCCCAGCCGCGTCGCAATTTCCGCCTGCGGCAGCCCCTCAAGCCGGCTAAGACGAAAAATAGCCTGCGTCCGTTCCGGCAGATTCAGCAGCTGGCCGATAATCCTCTCAACCTGCTGCTGGTCAATCGCGCGCTGTTCAGCGCCCGGATCGTCGCTGGGAAAGTGGGCCATCTCATCATCGCTGAACGCCATGGTTTGCCGCCGCTGCTGCTGGCGGTAATGATCGAACAGCAGATTCCTCGCCGTACGGAACAGATAGGATTCACTGTCCTGAATTTTTCCCTGTGGATAATGTTCGGAGAGGCGGGCAAAACTCTCCTGCATCAAATCGTCAGCCAGCTGCGCATCGTGCAGTTGGCTTTTCAGATACGCCAACAGCGGCTGGGCATGACGCTCAAACAGCACCTGCAGCTCAATATTGGACATTAACTTTTCCCTGAAGAGCCTGCATCAAAGCCACTATAAATCACATAAATGATTCTCATTTTCAATAAGCTTTTTAGCCGCATCTGCGTCGGAAGAGTTCGGAGGGAGGCTGGCGCCGGCAACCGGCCGGCGCCAGCTTTATCAATCATGGCCTATTTTCGAGGTCAGGCGGGCGGGTAAAGCGGTGAATCGAGGCTGCGCGCGGCGTTAACGGGAGCGGCGGTTCCGGACCGAGTTTATTGGCGATCCCGCCAGCATCATCCCCGCTCTCGCGAGCTTAGCGCTCGTCGGCTTCCTCCAGCGGAACGATGCGCCACTCATTCGGCTGCTGTCCGGGTGAAATCCACATCGGCACCACGTTACCAAGCCGGATGCCGTAGGGCGTACCGAGCGCATGGCGGCGCAGCACCCGAAACACGCCGGAATGGGCGATAATCAACGGGCGCTCGTACTGCGTCAGGATCGTATTTAGCGCGCCGGTCACGCGGTGGCAAAACGCTTCCCAGCTTTCCCCGCCCGGCGGCGTCTCTTCATACGGCGGCTGTTCGCTCCACGGACGCCGTTCTAACTCCCCCCAGTCCCGCTCGCGCAGATCGTCGAACACCGTATAGGGCACGTCGGGGAGCGCCAGCTCGGCCGTTTGTCGCGCGCGCAGCAGCGGGCTGACGGCGATGCCGTTCCAGCGATAGCGCCCCAGCAGCGGACGAACCTCCTGCGCCTGCAGCTCGCCCTCTTCGGTGAGCGGTACGTCCGTGCTTCCGCCGATTAATTTATCCCGGTTAAGGGCCGTTTCGCCGTGGCGAACGAAGACAAAAGGCTTACAGATTATTGGCATAGTTCCATCTCGATCGTCGGATGAGTCATAATTTGGCAGCTCAACGCCTGCTGCCACAGAAGCGGGTTGTCAATGGCGGTAAACAGCGGCGCGAAATAGCGGCAGGAGAGCTGAGAGATCAGCGTTTGCAGACAGCTGACGGTGGGGTGCACATTCCAGCGGCAAAAATCGACGTCGCCTGCCAGCCACTGCTGGTGAGCGAGCTGATTCAGGTGGCCGGTAAACAGGGTTCGATGCTGAAAATCCTCCCGTGCCCGCAGCGCGCCCGCCATGCCGCTCATGCCGTCGGGGTCGGCGGCCAATACCAGCGGCGCGTGGGGCGAAAAGACCGGAAGCGCCGCGGCCAGCGCCCGCAGCTCTGCGGCGACGCCATGCTGCAGGCTGCCATCGTCATGCTCCGCCATCTGCGCCAGCATGCTCAGGCAGGCGGCGTCCATGGCGACGTTCGGCCGCCGCTCGCGGGCCATAAACAGCGCCAGCTCGGCGGCGCGTCCGGAAGGCGGCACCGGGCATAGGGTCGGCTGCAGCAGATGCGCGCGCAGCTTTTCCCGCTGCCGGCTTTGCGGCACATCGTATAAACCGTAGGAGGCATCCACCAGCGCCAGGCGCGCGGGCGGCGGAACATCAAAGCGGAACAGCAGGGATTCCATACTGATATCACCGCTGTAAAACAGGCCGCCCGCCACGTTCAGATGGAACCACATCCCGCCCCAGGCGTGGCCGCAGCTGCCGGTGGTCACGGTTATCTCGCCGAGGGAAAACTGACCGCGCACCGCTACCGGGTGGACGTTGCGCCCCGCAGGCAGCGCCTGGCCGGTGACGGCGCTGCAGTAGATGGGAATTTCCGCCGGCAGACGGCTCAGCCCGGCAATATGATCCACATGATCGTGGCTTAACAGAATCGCGTCGATATCCGCCGGGACCGGCCACGGCGCCTCATCCGGCTCCAGCGCGCCGCCGGCATCCAGCAGGATGCGCTGGCGCTGCGTGCTCAGCAAAATAGCCGCCGGAGCCTTGCGGTTTAAGCCGCTAATGATTTCGATCTTCACGCCCTTCACGCCGCCTCCAGACGCCAGCCCTGGGTCAGCCGTACGCGGACGCTCTGCTGCGCCTGCAGCGGCGAGTGGTGGAAGGCGCTCAGCGACTGCCCGTCAGCGAGGCGCAAATCCACCAGATAACGCTCTCCCTGATAGATACAGTTTTCTACCTCCGCGCTCAGCCCGCTCTCCGCGAGCTGCACGTGTTCCGGGCGCACCAGCACCGGCTGCGCTGCCGCATGCTGGCCCGCGGAAAATCCCTCATGCAGCAGAGCGCAGTCCAGCTGGCGCTGCTGGCCGGGTATCGCCAGCGACAGCACCTGCCCCTTACCGATAAAGCGCGCCACCCAGGCGTTTTGCGGCTGCTGATAGAGCTCCTGCGGCGCGCCCCACTGCATTAACGCGCCCTGATGCATCACCGCGATGTGGCTGGCCAGCGCCATCGCTTCCGCCTGATCGTGCGTCACGTAGACAAAGGTGGCGCCGGTACGGCGGTGAAATTCCCGGAACGTCTGCTCCATCGTCGCGCGCAGGTGCCGATCGAGGTTCGCCAGCGGCTCATCCAGCAGCACCACCTGCGGTTCGGAGACCAGACAGCGCGCCAGCGCCACCCGCTGACGCTGGCCGCCGCTCAGCTCCTGCGGCGAACGCCCGGCATAGGCCCCGAGCTCGACCACCTCCAGCGCCTCCATCACCCGCTTCTGCCGGGCGGCGCCGTTAACTTTACGCAGCCTGAGCGGATAGCCGACGTTCTCCGCCACGGTCATGTGCGGCCACAGGGCGTAGGACTGAAACACCATCCCCATATCGCGCTGCTCCGGCGGCAAATGGACGGCAGTATCCGCCAGCAGGCGATCGCCCAGCAGCAGGCGTCCATCGCTAAGCTGCTCAAGGCCGGCAAGAATGCGCAGCGTGGTGGTTTTGCCGCAGCCGCTCGGCCCCAGCAGCGCGGTGAAGGCGCCCTGCGGGATGGTCAGATTGAGATCCCGTACCACGGTCTGGTTGCCAAATACTTTACTGAGCCGCTCCAGCCTCAGTTCTGCCATGGAATCACTCCTTTGGGTAAATATCTGCCGAGCGCGCTGAGCAGCAGCATCACCACCGCCACCAGCGCCACCACCAGTACCGAAACCGCCGACGCCAGCACCTTATCTCCGCTCTCATCAAGATTGAAAATCATCACCCCCAGCGTCTCTTTCCCGGCGCTCCACAGCAGCGCCGATACCGTCAGCTCGTTGACGGCGGAGAGGAACACCAGCAGCGCGCCGGCAAACGCCGCCGGCGCCATCAGCGGCAGTACGATGTGGCGCAGGCGCTGCGAAACGTTCGCTCCGGCGAGGCTGGCGGCCTCCTCCATCGCCGGGTCCAGCTGCAGCATGCTGTTGTGTACCGGCTTCAGGCAGACGGTGAGAAAACGGGCAAGATAGGCGAAAAAGATAATCGTCAGCGTGCCGATGAGGCTGATATTCAGCAGCGGCAGCGGGCGGGCAAACAGCAGAATGCAGGCAATTGCCAGCACCACGCCGGGCAGGGTGTAGGGAATATCGATAAGGTTGTGCAGCCAGCGCAGCGGCCGGGAAGGATGGCGCACCAGCAGCCACGCCAGCGGCAGGCTGAGCAGCATCAGCACCGCCGCGGCGCTAATCGAGAGCAGCATGCTATTGCTCAGCGCCCGCCAGGTGGCGCTCTGCGCATCAACGACTCCGCGCCAGGCGGCAAAGGTCAGCGTCTCGCCGTTGAGCGGCACGCCGAGCGTCGGCACCAGCGAGGTGGCGATCAGCGCCAGCAGCGGCGCGACCAGAATAGCGAACAGCACGACGCCCAGCAGCGCCTCCGTCGCCAGCCGCCACTTACCCAGCGAGAACCCCAGCGCGCGCCCCGCCATCCCAATCAGCGGCAGCGCGTAGCGGCGCTGCATATGGCCCTGGACGATAACAATCCCGATCGCCAGCACGCCCATCAGCACCGACAGCGCCGCCACCTCATTAAGCATCGACGGGCCGAAGCTGGAGAGCGTCTGGTAGATATAGACCGGCAGCACAAACAAAGAGATCGGGATCCCCAGCATCGCCGGAATACCGAAGTTGCCGAGCGCGGAAACAAAAGCAATCGCCGCCCCGCCCCATAACGCCGTGCGGCACAGCGGCAGCACGATATCGAAAAAGACCCGCCACAGCGAGGCGCCGTTGAGCCTGGCCGCTTCGATATGCTCCTTCGGCAGGCACTGCAGCTGCGTGCGCAGGGCCAGAAACACCAGCGGCGCATGCTGAATGCCGAGCAGCAGGGCGATGCCCTCGGCGGAGTAGAGCGGATTAGCGCTGCCAAATCCCGGCGCCAGGCCGATGCTGTTGAGCAGAATGCTGCTCGGCCCGAAGAGCTGCAGCCAGCTCAGGGCGGTGACCTGCGGCGGGATCATCATCGGCAGCATAAACAGGAACACCCACACCGGCTTAAAGCGGATATTGGTCAGCGCCAGGCAAAAGGCGAACAGGCTGCCAAGCAGCAGCGAGATCAGCGTTCCCAGCCCGCTGGTATACAGGCTGTTATACAGCGCGGTCCAGGTGGCGGGATTGCTCAGCACGCGCCACAGGCTGCTGTCGCTGCCCTGCCGCCAGTCGATCAGCGCCGCGATAAGCAGGCGCAGGCTGGGCAGCAGGCTGACCAGCGCCACGAGGCATAATAATAGCCACAGCAGCCCCTTCAGCGAGCTGCCGCCGGCGTTTTGCCGCAGAGTCATATCGCTCATCAATTAACGGCTGCCGAACAGGTCGGCAAAGCGCTTTTTGTTAGCCTCGGTATCGGCCAGCGCTTTGGCGGCGTCGAACGGCATCAGCTTAATGCTGTCGCGCGGCGGGAAGCCCTTCGGCACCGGCAGAGAAGCATCGGCCGGCAGGTAGCCCTGCTGCAGCACCAGCCTCTGCCCCTCCGTCGAGAGTAAGAAGTCGATAAACGCCTTCGCGGCCTGCGGGTTTTTGGCGTTCTTCAGCATCGCCACCGGCTCGGTCACGATGCTGACCCCCTCTTTCGGGAAGGTAAATTCGATGGGCGCGCCCTTGGCCTTTTCGCGAATGGCCATGTAGTCCACCAGCACGCCGTAGGCCTTACTGCCGGAAGCGATGGCGTTCATCACCGCGCCGTTGCCGCTTTGCGGCATCGCGCCGTTCGCTTTTAGCTTCTCGTAGTATTGCCAGCCGAGATCGGGAGCGTTCATCAGCGTGGCCTGATGGATCTGCGCCGCGCCGGAGTAAAGCGGGCTGGGCAGCGTGGTCATATTCTTCAGCTCCGGCTTCAGGAGATCCAGCCAGGAGGTCGGTTTAACCGGCGCTCTGGTATTCCAGGCGATGCCGGTGGTGATCAGCTTAGTGCCGTAGTAGTAGCCGTCTTTATCGTACAGCTGAGCGTCAAAGCGGGCGGCCTGCGGCGAGCGATAGCCGGCCAGTAAGTTCTGCTGCTTCAGGGCCTCCATGGTGACGCTATCGGCGATCAGCAGCACGTCCGGCGCGGCGGCGCCGGCGGCGAGCTCGGCCTGCAGGCGGGCGGTCAGCTTGGTGGTTCCGTCACGGATCCATTTCACTTCAATATCGGGATGCGCTTTTTCAAAGGCGCTGACGGTAGTCTGCGCGTCTTCGTTGGGCTGGCTGGTATAGAGCGTCAGCGTCGATTTGGCAAAAGCCGATGCGCTCATGATGGTCAGCAGCATCGCCGCCAGCGCGTTTTTTTTATTCATCGTTCCGTCCCCGGTGTTTTCGTTGCGACGATTAAAACAGGGGAATCTGACAAAAATATGACCACCTTCTTTCGTAGTCATAGCTTCACATTGCCGCGCTAGCATGGCCGAAAATAGCGTGGCAGGAAGGGAATATGACACCGGAAACCCGTCGCAGCGCCATTGTCGCGCTGGCGACAGAACGCGGCGAAATCAGCATTGAAGCGCTCTCCAGACACTTTGGCGTATCGCTGCAGACCATACGCAGCGATCTGCGTGACTTAACGGCGCAGGGGCTGCTGCTGCGCCGCCACGGCCTGGTCGCGCCTTTCGCGCGCGAAAACATCGCTTATCAGCAGCGGGAGATCGTCAATATCAACGGCAAACGCTGGATTGGCGAGCAGGTTGCGCAGCTGCTCTGCGGGGCGCAAAGCTGCTTCCTCGGCACCGGCACCACGGTGGAGATGGTGGCGCACGCCCTGCCGAAGAGCGTTTCTCTCGCCGTCTTCACCAATAACCTGCACGCGGCGCAGCCCCTCAGCCAGCTTCCCGACTGTGCGCTGACGATAGCCGGCGGACGTATCCGCAAGCGCGATCTGGATATTATCGGCGGCGACGCCCTGGCGTTCTTTAGCCGCTACCGGGTTGATATTGGCGTGGTGTCCGTCGGCGGCATCGACGAAGCCGGCGAGCTGTACGATTTTAACGATGATGAAGTGGTGGCGCGGCGGGCGTTAACCGCCGGCGCGGACGTCACGGTGCTGGCAATCGACAGCACCAAGTTTGGCCGCACGGCGCTGTGCCGCAACGGCCACGTCGGCGATTTTGACTATGTCGTCAGCGAGCGTCCCCCGACGGCGCAGCAGCGGACGGGGCTGGCCCAGCGCCGGACGCAATGGCTGTGCCGCGACGCCGCCGTTGCCCTGACGCCGTACGGCGAGTAGGCGTCTACTCCAGATGTTTACGCTTAAACTGGCCGGCGTCGATGTCATACTGCTTCATCTTGCGCCACAGCGTGGTACGCCCGATATTCAGCAGCTGCGACATCTCCTGGACCCGGCCGCTGGTCACGCGGGCGGCGTGGATAATCGCCTCTTTTTCAATGGCGCTAAACGTCAGGCTGGCGGGGAGCAGCGAAGAGGAAGTGTCGGTGCCGGTACGTTCGGTAAACAGGTACTCCGGCAGGTTGCTCAGGCGAACGTGCCCGTTGTCGCTGCTGATCGCGACGTTTTCAATAATGCTGTTCAGTTCAAAATCATTTCCCGGCCAGGAGTAGTTCACCAGCTGCGCCAGGGCGTCATCGTCCACCTTCAGGCGCGACGAGAAGCGCTTTTCCAGGCTCCGCAGACGGTTATGCACCAGCGAGGTGATGCTGTTGCGCCGCGCCCGCAGCGGGGGAATCACGATCTCAAACGAGTGCAGCGCGTAGTACAGCTGGCGGCTAAAGCGGTTCTGCTCCACCAGGTTGGCGAGGTCGACGGTGGTCGTCGCGATCACCTTCACGTCCACCGGGATCAGGCGCCGGGCGTCGAGGCGGGTTAATACGCCCTGCTTAATGACCTGCAGCAGCGCCGACTGCAGCTCCGGCGCCAGGTACTCGATTTTTTCCAGAAACAGGGTGCCGCCGTTGGCCAGCTCCAGCCGGCTCAGGCGGCCGTTTTCGTCGTCGGTCGGCGCGCTGCCCATAAAATCCTGCCCGAGCGCGCCGTCGGCGTACAGCTGGCAGTTCACCGCAATATAGGGGCCGCCCGCCCGCTCGCTTTCATTATGGATGGCCTGGCTGAGCAGCTCTTTGCCGACGCCCTCTTCCCCGCACAGCAGCACAGGAAAAGCGCCTCTCGCCGCCTGGCGGCCAAAATGAATCAGGCGCCGGGTTTCCGGATCGTCCGCCGACATCTGCTCAAAGGTGTGGCTCACCTTGCCCAGCTGGCTGGTCATCAGCTGGCGCATCTGTTCCACCGGGTGCAGCAGCAGAATAAAGCTGTTGCCCTGCTCTTCGACAATCGGCTTCAGCGTGATCACGGCATCGACAAACTGGTGCTGGCTTTCGAAGGTGACTTCCACATGATTCAGCCCGCGCGCGTGCTTAATCGCCCTGCGCAGCAGCGCCGGCAGCGTCACCAGCTCGTTAATATTGCGTCCCTGGCTGGCCTGCACATCGAGATGCAGCAGCGTCGCGGCCCGCGCGTTGAGAAACTGCAGAACCCCCTGCTCGTTCCACGCCATCACCCCGTCATCCATGCTTTCCAGCAGGCCGTACATCTGATTAAGGTGCCGATTGGACTCGGCCAGCAGGCTGTCGGTCAGCAGAGAGTTCCCCACCTCGCGGGCAATCGCGAGGGTCAGCGATAAATCCGACGTCGCCTGCTGTTCCGTCAGGCAGCACAGCGAGATAGAGCCAAACAGCCGGCCGTGGTTATCAAACACCGGCGTCGAGCTGAACGACCACGGCCGCAGCGCCTGCTTAAAGTGGCTGTCGCCGGCGGTTTTCACCGGCTGTCCGAGCATGGAGGCCAAAGAGAGCGCGCAGCTGCCGATAATGCTTTCCGCGCAGTAGCTGCCGTCACGAAAGCCCAGCTCAGCAAGCTGGTCAAGGGTTTGCGGATCGCCGCAGCGGCTGAGAATACAGGCGGACTCATCGAGGATAAACAGCCCGCAGGGGCGGTTATCCATAAACTCCCAGGCATCCTCCAGCGCGGCCTGGCCAATCGTCAGCAGCGCGGTCTTGCGCCGACAGATGGATTCAAACGTCAGCCCCTGCGCCTGGTGCGGCGCCTGCCAGGTTTCCCGCTGCATAAACTTGCTGCAACGATGCCATGACTGGGTTATCACCGAAGAAAAGCTCTGAGTCTGCGCAGTCATATCCATTTCCGCTGTGTTAAAAACGACAACCCCTCCGGCAGAAGCTGCCGAAGGGGAGAAGAGGTCTCTTTACTCTCCAGAGAAGAGACTTACCGGCACGCTATCACCGCGCCAGCCACTGCTGCCCCAGCAGGTCGGCGGTCAGAATCGCGGCGTAGACGCTGCTGGCGGTAACCGGGAACGGCATATTGTGGATGGTTTCGCCCGGCGCGCAGGTCGCCTGCGCCACGGCCGCAATTTTCCCTTCAATGCCCTCCTTCACGCCCATTTGCGCAAGGGTCACCGGCAGGCCCACTTTCTGGCAGAAGTTCAGCACCGTTTCAATCTCTTCCAGCGGGCTGTTTTGCAGCACCAGCTGGGTCAGGGTACCAAACGCCACTTTTTCGCCGTGGTACAGATGGTGACACTCTTCCAGAATGGTAAAGCCGTTATGGATCGCATGCGCGCCGGCGAGGCCGCTGCTTTCAAAGCCGATACCGCTGAGGTAGGTATTGGCTTCCACGATGCGTTCCAGGGCATCGGTCACCACCCCCGCCTGGGCGGCAAGACGCGCCTTTTCACCCTCGGCCAGCAGCGTATCATAGCACAGGCGCGCCAGGCTCAAGGCCGCCGCCGTGGACTGCCCGCCCGCCATGCTGGTTGCCCTGGCATCAAAACAGGCCTTCGCTTCAAACCAGGTGGAGAGCGCATCGCCCATCCCGGCCACCAGCAGGCGCACCGGCGCTTTGGCGATAATCGCCGTATCCATCACCACCATATCCGGGTTTTTCGGATAGATCAGATACTCTTCAAACTCGCCCGCTTCGCTGTAGATAACCGACAGCGCGCTGGTTGGCGCATCGGTCGAGGCGATGGTGGGGATAACCACCACCGGCAGCTTCTGGTAAAAACCGATGGCTTTCGCCGTATCGAGGGTCTTGCCGCCGCCAATCCCCACCACGCCGCGGCAGCCGTGCTGCTGCAGAATCGCGATCAGGCGGTTGATTTCCGCATGGCTGCATTCACCGTTAAAGCGCTCGGCATGGCAGCTAATATTGTGGCTATGCAGGCCGTTAAGCACCTTGTCTCCCGCCAGCTTCATGACGAAGTCGTCGGCAATCACGAAAAAGCTGTCCGCCAGGTTTTTGGCGTACTCGCCAAACAGCGTGGATGCATCGGGTCCCTGGAGATATTTGGCTGGAGATTGAATAACTTTTAGCATTCCTTTCATCCTCAAATAAGAGCCTATCCCACCAGGCGTAATTGGCGTAGCCAGTTTGAACACGGACAGCGGGAGAAACCGGAGCGTACACGTAGTACGTGAGGATTTCGAGCACTGCCCAGGTTCCAAATGGCAAGTAAAATAGCCCTAATGGGATAGGCTCTAAGTGCATGTTTTTACATAATGAGCCCTGGCGCCACTCCGCTCCGCCTTCTGCTAATGAGGGGAACGGGAGCGCTACCGGAGCGATGCAACCACTGTAGGGCGAGCGGAGAACAAAAAAATCTTTCGTAATTTTGTTCTGATATGGAACAGAGAAAATTTTTTTGCGTTTCATATTGAAACATTAATCATCATGAAACGCCGGGATTGCGATCCCGATCCGCCCGTGCGGCGTAAATTTGCCCGGCAAACAGCATAGCTCACCGGGAAATCGGCCCCTGGCCGCGAAAAAAAACTAAAAACCCGCTTCGCCATCGCCGCTTATCCGCCTCGCGGCGGTATGAAAAAAACCGCTCTGGGTCGCATTTTGCTTTTTTCTTCGCAATAAACGTTTCATTACGGAACATTTATCAGCAATCACGTTCCGTAATGAAACCCTCTTCGGGCAGATTTTTTTTTTCGCTAACTCAGCCAGAATCACTACATCGCCGGACAGCGCTTATCGGCTGGCGAACCCCTACACGATGACCGCCTCCGCCAGCAGAGAGGCTGCATCGAACCACTGCGACGGAGCATAAAGATGAAAAAACTGATTAACCGTGTCGAAGATGTCCTGAGCGAACAGCTGGCGGGCCTGGCGAAGGCCCATCCCGAATTAACGCTGCATCAGGACCCGGTGTACGTCACCCGCGCCGATGCGCCGGTTGCCGGAAAAGTGGCGCTGCTCTCCGGCGGCGGCAGCGGACATGAGCCAATGCACTGCGGCTACATCGGCCAGGGCATGCTCTCCGGCGCCTGTCCCGGGGAGATCTTCACCTCGCCGACGCCGGATAAAATGTTTGAATGCGCGATGAATATCGACGGCGGCGAAGGCGTGCTGCTGATTATCAAAAACTACACCGGCGATATTTTGAATTTCGAAACCGCCGCCGAGCTGCTGCATGAGAGCGGCGTCAAGGTCACCACCGTGGTTATCGATGATGACGTGGCGGTGAAGGACAGCCTCTATACCGCCGGTCGCCGGGGCGTAGCCAACACCGTGCTGGTTGAAAAGCTGGTGGGCGCCGCCGCCGAGCGCGGCGACTCGCTGGAAGCCTGCGCCGAGCTGGGCCGCAGGCTCAACAACCTCGGCCACTCCATCGGCATCGCCCTCGCGGCCTGCACCGTTCCGGCCGCCGGGCAGCCCTCTTTTGAGCTGCAGGATAATGAAATGGAGTTCGGCGTCGGCATCCACGGCGAGCCGGGGATTGACCGCCGCGCCTTCAGCTCCCTCGACCAGACCGTGGACGAAATGTTCGCCACCCTGCTGGAAAACGGTACCTACAGCCGCACCCTGCGCCAGTGGGACCCGGCCAAAGGCAGCTGGCAGGACGTCCAGCAGAGTAAACAGGCGCTACAGAGCGGCGACCGCGTTATCGCGCTGGTCAATAACCTCGGCGCCACGCCGCTATCGGAACTGTACGGCGTCTACAACCGCCTCGCCGAACGCTGCGAGGAGAGCGGGATCGCTATCGCCCGCAGCCTTATCGGTAGCTACTGCACATCTCTGGATATGGTGGGCTTTTCCATCACCCTGCTGAAAGCCGACGACGATACGCTGGCCCTGTGGGATGCCCCCGTCCATACCCCGGCGCTGAACTGGGGCCATTAAGGAGCACAACATGTCACTAAACAGAACGCAGATCGTTAACTGGCTCTATCGCTGCGGCGAGATCTTTACCAAAGAGCGGGATTTTCTTACCGGGCTGGATAAAGAGATTGGCGATGCTGACCACGGCCTGAACATGCATCGCGGCTTCAGCAAGGTGGTGGAAAAGCTGCCTTCTATTGCCGATAAGGACATCGGTTTTATCCTTAAAAATACCGGGATGACGCTGCTTTCCAACGTTGGCGGCGCCAGCGGCCCGCTGTTCGGCACCTTCTTTATCCGCGCGGCCCAGGTAACCCAGGCGCACCAGAGCCTCAGCCTCGACGAGCTGTATCAGATGATGCGCGAAGGCGCGGACGGCGTGGTCAACCGCGGCAAGGCGGAGCCGGGGGATAAAACGATGTGCGACGTCTGGCTACCGGTCGTTGAATCGCTGCGCCACTCCAGCGAACAGCATCTATCGATGCACGCCGCGCTGGATGCCGCCTGCAAGCAGGCGGAAATCGCCACCCGCTCCACCATCACCATGCAGGCGCGCAAAGGCCGCGCCAGCTATCTCGGCGAGCGCAGCATCGGACATCAGGATCCGGGCGCGACCTCGGTGATGTTTATGATTCAGGAGCTGGCTGCGGCAGCCAAAGAGTAAGGAAAAAGCGATGGTAAACCTGGTGATTGTTTCTCATAGCGCCCGGCTGGGCGAAGGTGTCGGAGAACTGGCCCGGCAGATGTTAATCGGCGACGGCTGCCGTCTGGCGATCGCCGCCGGGATTGACGATCCTGAGAACCCGATCGGCACCGATCCCATTAAGGTGATGGAGGCGATTGAATCCGTTGCCGACGCCGATCACGTGCTGGTGATGATGGATATCGGCAGCGCCCTGCTGAGCGCCGAGACGGCGCTGGATCTTCTCGATCCCGCTATCGCCGCTAAGGTTCGCCTCTGCGCGGCCCCGCTGGTCGAAGGTACGCTGGCGGCCACGGTCAGCGCGGCGACCGGTTCAACGATCGACAAGGTTATTGAGGACGCCATGAATGCGCTGGAGGCTAAGCGCGTTCAGCTGGGGTTACCGTCGCCCGCTCAGGCCGCCCCTGAGGCGACCCCCTTTGCCGAGGATGACGGCGCGCGGTCGGTTTCGGTGGTGATTAGCAACCACAACGGCCTGCACGTTCGTCCGGCCTCGCGCCTGGTGGCGGCGCTGGCCGGTTTCAACGCCGATCTGCTGCTGGAGAAAGGCGGGAAGTGCGTGGCGCCGGACAGCATCAATAAAATCGCGCTGCTGCAGGTGCGCCGCGACGACCGGCTAAGGCTGCTGGCCCGCGGGCCGGATGCCGAGGCGGCGCTGGCCGCATTCCAGGCGCTGGCGGCGGAGAACTTTGGCGAGCAGCCGGACGCCGCCCCGGCGGCTTCCGCCCCCTCCACCGCCCGTGTCCAGGGGAAGGCGCTGTTTTATCCCCTGCCGCATGCCGAGCCGAGACGGCGAAACAGCGCCAATAGCGCCAAAGAGCAGCGGCGCCTGAAGCAGGCCATTGACCAGACGCTGGCGGATCTCAACGCGCTGACCCGCCTGGCGGAGGAGCGCTATTCCGCCGATATCGCAGCCATTTTTTCCGGCCACCATACCCTGCTCGACGACCCGGACCTCTATGACGCCGCCTGCGCCATCCTGAGCAAGGAGCAGTGCTGCGCCGAGTGGGCGTGGTATCAGGTGCTGGTCGATCTCAGCCAGCAGTATCGCCAGCTGAGCGATGCCTATCTGCAGGCGCGCTATATTGATATCGAAGATCTTCTTCACCGTACGCTGCGCCATCTTCAGGGCCGCAGCGAGGTGCCGCTGGCGGTGAATGAACCGGTGATTATCATCGCCGATGATATCTTCCCCTCTACCGTACTGCAGCTCGACGCCCGGCAGGTCAAAGGGATCTGCCTGCAGGGCGGAAGCGACGTCTCCCACGGCGCGATTATCGCGCGCCAGGCCGGGATCGCCTGCCTGTGCCAGCAGGGCGACGCGTTGAAAACGCTGCACGGCGGCGATGCCATCACCCTTGATATCGCCGAAAAGCGCATTATCCGCGGGTAAGCCGTTGCCTGCCCCACTGACCTTACGCCGGAGGCACTGCCTCCGGGGACTCTGTTTTCGCTCAACCTCCAGGAACCGTTATGTCTCAATTCTTTTTTAATCAGCGCACCAGCCTCGTCAGCGACGTTATTGAAGGGGCGATTATCGCCAGCCCGTGGAATAACCTGGCGCGGCTGGAGAGCGATCCGGCGATCCGCGTAGTCGTGCGCAGCGATCTGAATAAGAGCAACGTCGCGGTGATCTCCGGCGGCGGCTCAGGTCACGAACCGGCCCACGTGGGCTTTATTGGTAAAGGCATGCTCACCGCCGCCGTCTGCGGCGATATTTTTGCTTCACCGAGCGTCGATGCGGTGCTGACGGCCATCCAGGCCGTCACCGGCGAAGCGGGCTGCCTGCTGATCGTCAAGAACTACACCGGCGATCGCCTTAACTTTGGCCTCGCGGCGGAGAAAGCGCGTCGTCTGGGCTATAGCGTCGAGATGCTGATTGTCGGCGACGATATTTCGCTGCCGGATAACAAGCATCCGCGCGGCATTGCCGGGACCATCCTGGTACACAAAGTGGCGGGCTACTTCGCCGAACGCGGCTATAACCTGGCGACCGTGCTGCGCGAGGCGCAGTACGCGGCGAACAACACCTGCAGCCTCGGCCTCGCGCTCTCCAGCTGCCACCTGCCGCAGGAGGCCGAAACGGCCCCGCGCCATCATCCGGATCGGGCCGAGCTGGGGATGGGCATTCACGGCGAGCCCGGCGCTTCGGTTATCGCTACCCAGAACAGCGGGCAGATTATGCAGCTGATGGCGGAGAAGCTGACCGCGGCCCTGCCGGCAACCGGCCGCCTGGCGGTAATGCTCAATAATCTCGGCGGCGTGTCGGTCGCGGAGATGGCGATCCTCACCCGCGAGCTGGCCAATACCCCGCTCCATCAGCGCATTGACTGGCTGATTGGCCCGGCTTCGCTGGTCACCGCCCTGGATATGAAAGGCTTCTCGATTACCGCGATCGTGCTGGAAGAGAGCATTGAGAAAGCACTGCTGTCCGAGGTGGAAACCGCCAGCTGGCAGAAGCCGGTTCAGCCGCGCGCCGTCGGCGTCATGCCCTGCTCGCTGCGCAGTAGCCGCGTGGAGTTCCAGCCTTCAGACAATAGCCTCGTTGCGGGCTATGTCGGGAAGGTGACCGCAACGCTGTCCGACCTTGAGGCCCACCTGAACGCGCTGGATGCCAAAGTCGGCGACGGCGACACCGGCTCGACCTTCGCCGCGGGCGCGCGCGACGTTGCTGACCTGCTGCATCGCCAGCAGCTGCCGCTCGCCGACCTAGCCACCCTGTTTGCGCTGATCGGCGAACGCCTGACCGTGGTGATGGGGGGTTCCAGCGGCGTGCTGATGTCTATTTTCTTTACCGCCGCCGGGCAGAAGCTGGAACAGGGCGCAGGCGTCGCCGAAGCGCTGAACGCCGGCCTGGCGCAGATGAAGTTTTACGGCGGGGCGGACGAAGGCGATCGCACCATGATTGACGCGCTGCAGCCGGCGCTGGCGTCGCTGCTGGCCGCGCCTGAAAATCTGCAGGCGGCGTTCGCTGCGGCTCAGGCCGGCGCAGAAAGCACCCTTCACGCCAGCAAAGCCAACGCCGGGCGCGCATCGTATCTGAACAGCGATAGCCTGCTGGGCAATATGGACCCGGGCGCTCACGCGGTGGCGATGGTGTTTAAGGCGCTGGCAGAGAGGCAGGATTAGTCAAACATTCCCGCAGGCGCACGGCGCCTGTGGGAATACAGGGCATTTTGGCAATGCGGCCCGGACAGGACGTTAGCCGCGGCCCGGGACTTCATGGCATCCGCTTATTTACTGTGCCAGTAGGCCTGCGAGCGCACCAGTTGCGGGTCGATCTCTTCCCCTTTAAAGCGCTCAAGCAGCGATTTCACCACCGCGCCTTCGCCGGTCACCCAGATAAAGTAATCCTCAGCCGGGACGCTCACCTGCGCCAGACGTTCGGCCACCGCGGCGGGGTTATGGCCCACCACCCACTCGATATTGAAGCCATCAAAATCCGCCAGATAGTCTTTATAAGACTCATCGCCAATGGTGACGATCGCCGTAACCTGCGGTTGAACCGGCAGCTGGCTTAATGCCTGCAGGCGACGAAGCAGCGCGGGCATCCCGGACTCATCGCCGACATACAGCTGCCAGGCGTAGTCTTCCGGCACCACCAGCGAACCGCGCGGCCCGCCAATCACCAGCTTATCGCCGACGCTTGCCGCCAGCGCCCAGCGGCTGGCGATACCGCCGTCATGAATAAAGAAATCATAGGCCAGCTCGTGGCGTTCGGCATCGTACAGCGGCGTGTAGTCGCGGCTCGCCGGGCGCACGCCCTCGCCCCAGTTAATGCCTTCATCCGTCACCTGCGGCGGCGTAAAGGTCGCGCCCTCCTGCGGGAAAAAGAGCTTGGTATGGTCATCAAAACCCTGCGAAACGAAACCATCCAGCGCTTCGCCGCCCAGCACGATACGCTGGAAGCCAGCGCCCACGCGCTCAACGCGCAGCACGGTGAGCTCGCGGAAACGGAGTTCGTTTTGTACGCGTTGCGGATACTGCGTTTTTTTCATTGTTGTCATCATCAGCGGCCTTCGTGAAATTAAACAGATATATCTAAATACTTTGCAAATGATAATGATTGCCATTAAAAAAGAATGCAAGCTCTTTTTTGATATAGTCAAACCAAAAGACATGAAAATCCAAAAAACAAAATAAAGATAATAACTATCAATTACTTAATAAAAACAAAGCAATCAAACTTGCCATGATATTACATTTAGATATAAATTAGATATATCAAAACAGACAGGAGAAAACGATGCGCAACCATCATGAAGAAGAGCACGACTCGCGCGAGCATCACGGTGAACGTGGCGATCGCGGGCGGAGAGGCGGCGGGCGGCGCCAGCGTTTCTTCGGCCACGGCGAACTGCGGCTGGTTATCCTCGATATCCTCACCCGCAGCGCCAGCCACGGCTACGAGCTGATTAAAGAGATCGAGAGCCTGACTCAGGGCAACTACAGCCCGAGCCCCGGCGTTATCTACCCCACCCTCGACCTGCTGCAGGATCAGGGGCTGATCGGCGTTGAGGAGGAAAACGGGCGTAAAAAAATCTCGATTAGCGAAGACGGTCGCCGCCTGCACGCGGAGAATCTGCAGTCCCTGGCCGACATTCAGGAGCGTCTTCAGGCGCGGATGGTCGGCTGCGAACTTCGCAAAAATCCGCAGATGAAGCGGGCGCTGGAAAATTTTAAAGCCGTGCTGGATTTAAAAGTTAATCAGCAGGCCATCAGCGAAGCGCAGCTAAAGCAGATTATTGCCGTCATCGACCGCGCGGCGATGGAAATCTCCCAGCTCGATTAAGCTATCGCCGCGTGCCGCCCGCCAGCCGGCCCTCTTCTGCCCCAGCGTTGGGCAAAGCGCACCGCGGCGAAGCATGCGGCATAGAGCCCGCAGAGCGCATGCCGCGCCCGCTCAGGAGTAAAGCATGCCAAAAATATCGCCGGAAGATTAAATATTGCGCAATTGCGCTTTCACGCTGCGTTTATCCCGATTTTCAGCTCCTCCACCGAAGTGGCGTAATCCCTGCAATACTTAATTCAGTATCATGTGATACGCCCATCCCAGGAGCCCACTTTGAACAGGTTACCTTCCAGCGCATCGGCTCTGGCCTGTAGCGCACACGCACTGAATCTCATTGAAAAGCAAACGCTCGATCATGAGGAGATGAAAGCACTTAACCAGGAGGTCAGAGAGTACTTTAAAGAGCACGTAAATCCGGGTTTTTTAGCGTATCGAAAATCTGTTACCGCTGGCGGGGATTACGGAGCCGTAGAGTGGCAGGCGGGAAGTTTAAATACGCTTGTCGACACTCAGGGACAAGAGTTTATTGATTGTCTGGGTGGCTTTGGGATTTTTAATGTAGGGCACCGTAATCCAGTCGTTGTTTCCGCCGTAGAGCATCAGCTCGCTAAGCAACCTCTTCATAGTCAGGAACTGCTCGATCCGCTGCGGGCCATGCTGGCCAAAACGCTGGCGGCCCTGACGCCGGGCAAACTGAAATACAGCTTCTTTTCCAATAGCGGCACCGAGTCGGTCGAAGCGGCGCTGAAGCTCGCTAAAGCCTACCAGTCCCCGCGCGGCAAGTTTACCTTTGTGGCCACCAGCGGCGCCTTTCATGGCAAATCGCTGGGCGCGCTGTCTGCTACCGCCAAATCGACGTTCCGTAAGCCTTTTATGCCGCTGCTGCCGGGATTCCGTCACGTGCCGTTTGGCGACATCAACGCCATGCGCACGCTGCTCAGCGAGTGTAAAAAAACCGGCGATGACGTCGCGGCAGTGATCCTTGAGCCGATCCAGGGCGAAGGTGGGGTGATCCTGCCGCCGCAGGGCTATCTCCCCGCGGTGCGTAAGCTGTGCGACGAGTTTGGCGCGCTGCTGATCTTCGACGAAGTGCAGACCGGCATGGGCCGCACCGGCAAAATGTTTGCCTGCGAGCATGAAAACGTTCATCCGGATATTCTGTGCCTTGCCAAGGCGCTCGGCGGCGGCGTGATGCCGATTGGGGCGACGGTTGCCACCGAAGAGGTCTTCTCGGTGCTGTTCGACAATCCGTTCCTGCACACCACCACCTTCGGCGGTAACCCGCTGGCCTGCGCCGCGGCGCTGGCGACGATCAATGTTCTGCTGACGGAGAATCTGCCGGCGCAGGCCGAGCAGAAAGGCGATCTGCTGCTGGACGGCTTCCGCCTGCTGGCTCGCGAGTATCCGGAGCTGGTGAACGAAGTCCGCGGTAAAGGGATGCTGATGGCCATTGAGTTCGTGGATAACGAAATCGGCTATGACTTTGCCAGCCTGATGTTCCGCCAGCGGGTGCTGGTGGCCGGCACCCTGAACAACGCGAGGACGATCCGCATCGAACCACCGCTGACCCTGACCCTTGAGCAGTGCGAGCTGGTGCTGAAGGCGGCGCGGAACGCGCTGGCCGAGCTGCGGGTTTCAGTGGAAGAAGCCTGACGATAGCCAACAAAAAGCCCGGTGGAAGCGATATTCACCGGGCTTTTTTACGCCTGCCGTTCCGCCATACTGACCCGGGAGACGCGTTATCGCCCGGCTTTCATCCTTATGCAATGCGCCGTTTGCCCATAAAGTTAATATGTCGCCCACTCATTCCATGAGTCAGTATAGATAATATTGCCATCGCAATGCTTCCAGGTAATTTTTTCATAGCGCATAAGAATCGTTTCAAGATGCGTTCCTGTATTTGCTCCTGGGTATAAATCCGGTGTAATTGATGTCAGCTTTACGTTTTCGAGAATAATATTGAAGTACTCCTGCTCTAATCCGGCCTCAATAATCTGGTACATTTTGAATATCGCAGATTGTAGGGTTTTCCCGGTACTCAGCGCGCGATAGAGCATGGGGGTTACACGATCAAATTCTTTTTGGAACATAATCGGCATATGAATACGCGTACCTGTCAGTTTTCCGGTATTGCCGTCAACTGGAATATTGACATTATGGGTGAATGATTTCAACTCGATAGCACCTTCACGACCCAATACAAGCGATGGGCCAACCATTGGTGAACCATTTTCATCCGTCAACCATAAATAAGCTGGGTTTGACATAAAAGATCCTTTTCGTAGTAATTATTTATCGTACTTATCAAATCGCCCGAATAAAACAGGATGGACAATAATTAACAATATGACTGAAACCACAGTCAATACAAACCAGTATTCAGGGACTAAATACATAAAAATTAATCCACTTGCAAATATCCAAACGAGGAAAAGTATTTCCGTAAAGAGTATTGATAGCAAGCTTTTAAACATGGTAGTGGCTCTTTAGATAAGCATAAAATTCATCGTAGTTATTATAGAATCGCATTTGATATTGCTTGATAACATCTGAAAGAATGGGATCAATAAAATAATACAACATTTCAACTTCTGCATTATAAAGGATTGCGTAATACGATGGATCGAGTGTTTTAAGTTGTCGTGCGGCAATAGCGCATTTTTGCTCAGAACCAAAAAGCTGAAGAGCCATGACGATTGCCGGTGTGCGCTTTGACAGGCGCTTAATTACGGCGTCAGATACTAAATCGGATGCAGAAAGAGCTTTCGAAAGAGTCAGAGCCAATGCAAAGCGAGTTGCTCTACCAACGGGTACTTTCGTAGCCATTTGTGTAATTTTGGAGTCAACATATCGTACACTGCCTTGCTGATTGTCATTTTTGCTATCGTTAATGATCATTTCAAAATAGAGGTAGAACATATGACCAATTACGTCGTGATAACGAAAAACAGAAAGAATCGACTTATACATGCGCTGTTCTTCAGAAACTAATTTATTACAAACATCATGATAGCGGGGGATAAGACAAGAAGAATACCAGCTTACCCGCTCAACTCCAGAGTAAATATCAGAACCAATACCCTTCATTGCTTTCCATGTGGAGGTCACGCCCTGTTGTCCATAAACAGCTAACTGCCTGTCACTTTGTAACTTCATCTTTAAATAGCTGGAGGCCTTCATAAAGTGTCCTTACTTTTAATATTGTTAAATGGAAATATATGCCGAAAAAACAAACAACTCAAATGAAAATCACAAAAAACACCTTAAACTCTCGAACTGTTCATTCGTAGAGTGTTAATTAATAATTTAGTTAGCAGTTCATTTCTGTATATATAAACATGCTGAATATATCAAGAGTGGGATTCATTGAGGCTGCTATAGGTATTGAGACATAACCATACACACGATATCAACAATACAAAAAGCTCGCCGTGCGCTGCGGTAAGAATAGTGAAGGATGATACATGTAAAACCTAATATTGCAGAAGCGACGTGAGAATAAATTCATTCTGTTGTACGGAAGGGTTATTTATGGAAGGAGGCTCTCAATTGAAAATTTAAATTCCCGAAGAAAGTTATATTTTCCAGATCAATTAATGGATAAGGCCCATACTGTGAACCACCCTTTGGTTTACTGAGCAATAAAATCTATCTTCACCACGGCGTTAAAATCGCCACCAATGACCCGGCTCCTGAAGTGGTACATCCCCGTATCCAGGGAAAAGTCCCTTGCCCCCCTCCAGCCGGGACTTAGCCTGCGGTAATCCGTTCGCCGGACGAGCCCGCAGGCCAGTTTCCAATGCTATTCCGGCAGCAGGCCTATAAAGCTGCGCTTCTGCCGCGGCTGCGACATCATCTCATCCAGCTTCTCGACGCAGGCCAGATAGTGCGGCGTTTTTTTGTGCGCCAGCACGGCTTCGTCATCCCTATAGGCCTCGTAGATAAAAAACCGCGTCTTCACCTCCGGGTCCTGCAGAACGTCGAAGCGCAGGTTACCCGGCTCCTGCAGCGCCCCTTCATGGTTCGCGCGAAAGACGTCGAGAAACTCGTGCACCCGCTCCGGCTTGATATTGATTTCGACCAGCGTCACGTTCATTTCAGCTCCCCCTGCTTCTCCTCCTGCCAGAACTGATACGCCTCGCGGGCGCTCATATTCTCGTGCACCACTTTCTTCACCGCCTTCAGCATCGCGCGCGGCGCGCTGGACTGGAAAATATTGCGCCCCATATCGACGCCGGACGCGCCCTGGTCAATCGCCCGCCAGCACATCTCCAGCGCCTCCTGCTCCGGCAGCTTTTTGCCGCCGGCAATCACGATCGGCACCGGGCAGCTGGCGGTCACTTTTTCAAAACCTTCTTCAACAAAATAGGTTTTTACGAACTGCGCCCCCATCTCGGCGGCGATCCGGCTGGCCAGCGAGAAATAGCGCGCGTCGCGGGCCATCTCTTTACCAACCCCGGTGACCGCCAGCACCGGCATGCCGTAGCGGTTCCCGGCATCCACCAGTTTAATAATGTTGCCGATCGACTGATGCTCATATTCGCTGCCGATATAGACCTGCGCCGCGACCGCGCAGACGTTAAGGCGCAGCGCGTCCTCCATCGTTACCGCCACGCATTCGTTGGAAAGCTCGCTGAGGATTGAGTTACCGCCGGAGGCGCGCAAAACCACCGGCTTATTGGTGGCCGCCGGTACCGTGCTTCTTAAGATCCCGCGAGTACACATCAGCACGTCGGTCTCATCAAACAGCGGGGCGATGGAGAGATCGATCCGCTCAAGCCCGGTGGTCGGCCCCTGAAAATAGCCGTGATCGAAGGCCAGCATCACCGTGCGGTTGCTGTGTGGGTTAAAGATGCGCGCCAGCCGGGACTGCATCCCCCACTCCAGCGATCCGCAGCCCTTCAGCCCGTAGAGCGCGTTCTGCTGCGGTCGGTCCAGGCCAAAGTTTTTCCCCTCTTTGATATCGTCTAAATCTGCCATTTCATCCCCCGTCAGAAGTCGTAGTTGTTGATGTTCTCTTTGGTGAACACCACGCGCTCCGGCAGCAGCACGATGCCGTTGCCTTTCGCCTCATACTGATAGCCCTGAACGCTGTTCGGCTCGACCTTCAGCGTCCCGATATCTTTTACCTCCACGCTGTCGCCAACGTTAAGATCGCCTTTTTTCAGCAGACGATCGGCGACGTTAACCGCAATTTTGCCCTGCTGGACCACATCCCACAGGCCGAAAGCCTTCACCGTCCCGCGCTCGACGTACGGGCGCATAACGTTCGGGGTGCTAAAGCCGACAATCGCCACCCCCTGACGCTTGAGGTTCTCCGCCGCCTGCGCCGCCGCCGGAAGCGCGTTGGCGTCCGGGGCGATAATGGCGTCGAGATCCGGATAGGCTTTTAATATTCCCTCGGCGGTTTGCAGCGATTTGGTGGCGTCGTTATAGCCGAACTGGGTGGTCACCACCTGCCACTGCGGATGCTCTTTGGCAATCTTCGCTTTGGCCTCTTTGACCCACTGGTTCTGGTCGGTCACCGTCGGGCTGGAGTAGAAGAACGCCACCTTAGCGGCCGGTTTGCTCACCTGCTGCGAGGTCATATCCACCAGCAGTCCGCCGAGCTGCTGCGGGGTGCCCTGGTTGATATAGATGCTGCGGCATTCGGGTTTGGTATCGGAGTCCCAGGTCAGCACCTTCACGCCGCGCTGCATCGCGCGCTTGAGCGCCGGACACAGGCCGTCCGGCGACACGGCGGAGACGATAATCGCGTTGTAGCCCTGGTTGACGAAGTTGTTGATCAGCTGCACCTGGCCGGAGACGCTCGGTTCGGTCGGACCGTCGTAGGTGACGTCGACGCCCAGCGCCTTGCCCGCCTCTTTGGCGCCGTTGCCGCCGCTGGTAAAGAAGCCAACGCCAACGAGTTTAGGAATAAAGGCAATGCGGTCTGCGGCCTGAGCGGTCACCACGCTCATTGCCAGCGCCAGGGCGCTCATTTGCAGGATTCGTTTGGTTTTCATCGTATGTGTGCTCCGATTGTTTTATGCGCGAGAAAGGCGTCGCCAGGTCATTCGCACCCATTCACGGTGCAGGCTCAGCGAGCGCCCCATCACCACCACAACCAACAGCGCCCCTGACAGCGCGCTCGACACCTGGTTGGGGATGCCGACCATCTGTAAACCTTGTTGTAAATATCCCACCAGCAGCGCCGCCAGCGCCGTACCGATAACCGAACCTGACCCGCCGTAGATATTCGCCCCGCCAAGCACCGCGGCGGTCAGCGCCGGCATCAGCAGGTCGCGGCCTAAATCCGAACGCGCCGAGCCGAAATAGGAGACCATCACCAGCGCGGCTACCGCCGACGCCACGCCCACCAGGCCATACAGCACGTACGGTATGCCGTTAACCGATAGCGCGGCATAGCGCGCGGCGCGCGGGTTCTGCCCGAGCAGAAAGAGGTGGCGGCCAAAGCGCCCGCGGTGGGCCAGCAGCCAGAAGAAAAAGGTGATGACGATAAACAACACCAGCGGCAGCGGCAGGCCGAACAGCGTCAGGTTGGCGAAGGCGGTGAAGGCGTCGGGGAAGCCGCCTATCCCTTCATAGCCGGTCGCGCCCGCCATGCCGGAGAGCAGCAGCGCTCCGCCGCCGTAGAGGTACAGGGTGCCGAGGGTAATCACCAGCGGGCTGATACCGGTGTAGTGGATCAGCGCCGCGTTAATCAGCCCGCACAGCAGGCCAAGCAGCAGCGTTAGCGGGATTGCCAGCCCCATCGGCCAGCCCGCTTGCATCATCACTCCCAGCGCGATGGCGCACAGGCCAATGGTCGAGCCGAGCGAAATATCGATCCCGCCGCTAATGATCACCAGAGTGAGCGGCAGGGCCACGATGCCGATACAGATAAAATCGCTGGTGCTGAACAGCAGCATATTGATATCCAGCATCCGCGGGTTAATGGCCCCGAACAGCAGAATTTCCACCACCAGCAGCGCCAGCAGCGCGCTTTCCCAGCTGAGCTTCATCACGCCACCTCTTTGTTTTTACGCTTTGTAAACGGGGCTACGCGCTTTCCCCCCTTATTACCAGGCTGAAAGCGGGCATATTTCAGCGCTCGCTGGTGGCGGCTCAGCGCCTGGCGCAGCCGCCCGTCGAGCACCAGCACGCCGAGCAGCACCAGCCCGGCGATAAAGTCGTTCCACCACGCCGGGAGCCTGAGCAGCACCAGCACGGTATCAATCTGAGTGAGGAAGAAGGCGCCGAGAAACGCGCCGATGAGCGTCCCGGTGCCGCCAAGCAGGGAAATACCGCCGAGCACGCAGGCGGCAATGGCCTTCATCTCCAGTCCGCTGCCGGTCTGGTTGGGCACGAAGCCAATCTGGGCGGCAAAAACAACGCCCGCACAGGCTGCCAGCATGCCGTTAAGGGTGAAGGCGAGCATCCGCGTGCGGTTTACCGCCACTCCCAGCTGGCGCGCGGCGGTCAGATTATCGCCGACGGCGTAGAAATCGCGGCCGGCGGCGGTCCGCGACAGCATCCAGGCCCCGGCCAGCAGCAGAACCAGCACCAGCCAGCCCAGCGGCGAGACGCCGATAAACGCCGGTTCCGAGAGCGACTTGAGGCTATCCGGCAGGCCTTCAATCCATTTACCGCCGGTCCACAGCAGCATCACCCCGCGATACAGCCCGAGGGTGCCAAGAGTGGCGACAATCGCCGGAATGCGCAGACCCACCACCAGCAGGCCGTTAAAGGCCCCCGCCAGGGCGCCAATCGCCAGCGCAAAAGCAATGGCTTCCGTCAGGCCATAGCCGCCGTTGAGCGCCACGCCCACCGCAATGGCGCACAGGCCGACGGTGGAACCGACGGAAACATCGATATTGCGGGTCAGCATCACCAGGGTTGCCCCCAGCGCCAGCAGGCAGAGGATTTGCGAGCTGGCGAAGATCATGCCCAGGGTCTGCAGGCTGAAGTAGGCCGGATTGAGCGCCACCAGCCCGGCGAACAGCACCACGATGGCGAGAAAGGCGCTCAGTTCGCGATTTTTCAATAACGTTTTCATGCCGCTCCTCCAAATGCCAGCGCCATCATGCGTTCGACGGTCACCGCCTGCTGCGCCAGCTCGCCGCTGTGTCTGCCCTGATGCATCACCAGCACCCGGTCGGCCAGGCCAACAAATTCATCCAGATCGCTGGAAATCATCAGCACCGCGACGTTCTGCGCGGCGACGCTTTTCAGCAGCTGGTAGATATCGGCGCGGGCGGAGACGTCCACGCCGCGCGTCGGCTCGTCGACGATCAGCAGCAGCGGGTTGGCCTCGAGGCAGCGCGCCAGCAGCACCTTCTGTTGGTTACCGCCGGAGAGCGTGCGCACCGGCTGGTCGCTATCGGCAAATTTGATCCCCAGCGCCCGGTGATAGCGCTCCACCGCCGCCGCCTCGCGTTTATCCTGCTGCCACAGCGACGGCTGGTTAAACATCACCGTGTTCCAGCGCACCGGCGCATCGAGAAACAGTCCGGAAACCTGACGATCTTCCGGCAGATAGACCAGCCCGCCGGCCAGCCGCGCCCGGGTGCTGGCACCGCTGATATCGCGGTTCTCCAGCCAGACCCGCCCCGCGCGCAGCGGCCGCAGGCCGTAGAGGGTTTCGGCAAATTCGGTGCGCCCGGACCCCACCAGCCCGGCGAGGCCGACGATCTCCCCGGCGTAGATCTCGAGGCTAAGATCGATAAACCCCTCGCCGGTGAGATCTTCCACCCGCAGCACCGGGAAGTCCTGCGGCTGGGTGCGTCGGTTGCCCGGCAGCGCCAGCCACAGCTTCTGCGTATCGCTGAGGGCGTGCTCCCGGTCGACGGGCGTCATGGCGCTCACCAGCTGATTGTCGCTGTAGTCGGCGGTATGCCCGCTCAGCACCACCGCGCCGTCGCGCATGACCGAGACGTGGCTGGCGATCTGGCGGATCTCCGGCAGCTTGTGCGAGATAAAGACGATGCCGACGCCGAGATCCTGCAGCGCGCGGATCTGGCAAAACAGACGCGCCGTTTCGCCCGGCGTTAAGGAGGCGGTGGGCTCGTCGAGGATCAGGATCTGCGCTTTGCGCATCAGGCCGCGCAGGATCTCGACCATTTGCTGATCCGCCACCTCCAGGGTGCTGGCCGCCGCGTCGAGATTCAGCTGGCAGCTGAGCTGCCGCAGCTTTTCCTGCAGCTGCGCGGCGCTATCGGCGCGCTTCGGCAGACGGAACATGATGTTTTCCCGCACCGTCAGGTTGGGAAACAGCATCGGCTCCTGCGGCACCAGATAAACGCCCTGCTGATGAGCCAGCGCGGGAGTCAGGCGCGCAAAGGTGCTGCCGCCGAGGGTGAGCTCGCCGCCGTCGGGGGTTTCCACTCCGGCGACAATCTTCATCAGCGTCGATTTCCCGGCGCCGTTGCCGCCCATCAGGGCGTGTACCTGGCCGGAAAATAGCGTGAAATCAATCGCCTTCAGCACGCTAATGCCGGAGAACTGTTTGTAGATTTGGCGGGCTTCAAGCAGTGGCTTCATTATCACGCCTCGGTTTGAACAAATGATTTTTTAATTTAATAATGTTCAAAAGCGTAGACCGTGAACTATATTTACAACCGTGCGATGATCACAGTTTTATGCTTTAGATCGTTTGAATAAAACCAGCGAACAGCCAAAGATCGGTTTTGCCGGCCGGCTCACATTTTCCGACCGTGCAATAGCGAACATATGATCTAAATTTTTATAAGAGTTCAATTTATGAGCGAAAAACGCATTACGGAAGAGAGCCGCTACGCCGGGCTGGCGTTAGCCGAGGAAGAGCTGGTGGCTCGGGTTGCCTGGTGCTACTACCACGATGGCCTGACGCAGAATGACATTGGCGAACGCCTGGGGCTGCCGCGGCTGAAGATCTCCCGGCTGCTGGAGAAAGGCCGTCAGTCCGGCGTGATCCGCGTGCAGATCAACTCCCGCTACGAAGGCTGCCTGGCACTGGAGACCGAGCTGCAGCGGCGTTTCGATCTGAAGATTGCGCGCGTTCTTCCGGCGCTGAATACCCCGCCGATGAACACCCGCCTGGGGATCGGCGCGGCGCAGTCGCTGATGGGCGTGCTGGCGCCGGGGCAGCTGCTGGCGGTCGGTTTTGGCGAGGCCACCATGAGCTGCCTGCAGCATCTGAGCGGCTTTATCAGCTCTCAGCAGGTGCGGCTGGTGACCCTTTCCGGCGGCGTGGGTCCTTACATGACCGGCATCGGCCAGCTGGACGCCGCCTGTAGCGTCAGCATTATTCCGGCGCCGCTGCGGGTCTCTTCCGCCGACGTCGCCGAGATCCTGCGTCGGGAGTCGAGCGTGCGCGACGTGATCCTCGCCGCCACCGCGGCGGATGCGGCGGTGGTGGGCATCGGGGCTATCGACCAGCGCCGCGACGCCACCATCCTGCGCTCCGGCTATATCAGCGAAGGCGAACAGCTGATGTACGCCCGTAAAGGGGCAATAGGCGACATTTTGGGTTATTTCCTGCAGGCCGACGGCAGGCGGGTTGAGGGGCTGGAAATTCACCGGGAACTGCTCGGCGTTACCCTTGACGAACTGGCGCAGCTGCCGACCATTGTCGGCGTTGCCGGAGGAACGGAAAAAGCGCAGGCGATTTACGCGGCCCTGATCGGCAAGCGGATTAATGGCCTGGTAACGGAAGAGACAACAGCACGCGCGGTTCTTACGCTGGCCTCCTGATGGCCATGCGCCGCGCAATACCAGCGAGGCGCATGTCATGAGTTACCTGTTAGCGTTAGATGCCGGGACCGGCAGCATTCGGGCGGTGGTTTTCGATCTTGCGGGGCGCCAGGTGGCGGTCGGCCAGGCCGAATGGAAACACCTAAGCGTGGAAAATGTTCCCGGCTCGATGGAGTTCGACCTTAGCACCAACTGGCAGCTGGCCTGCCAGTGCATCCGCCAGGCGCTGGCCGCCGCTCACCTCGGCGCGGCGGATATTCAGTCCGTCGCCTGCTGCTCGATGCGCGAAGGCATCGTCCTGTACGACCGCAGCGGCGAGGCCATCTGGGCCTGCGCCAACGTCGACGCGCGCGCCAGCCGCGAGGTGGCGGAGCTCAAAGAGATCCACGATTTCCGCTTTGAGTCCGAAGTGTATGAGGTCTCCGGCCAAACCCTGGCGCTCAGCGCCATGCCGCGCCTGCTGTGGCTCGCCCACCATCGCCCGGATATCTACCGCCAGGCGGCAACCATCACCATGATTAGCGACTGGCTGGCGGCAAAACTCTCCGGCGAGCTGGCCGTCGACCCGTCCAACGCCGGCACCACCGGGATGCTCGATCTGTTCAGCCGCGACTGGCGTCCGGCGCTGCTGGATATGGCCGGGCTGCGCGCCGATATGCTCTCGCCGGTGAAAGAGACCGGCACGCTGCTGGGAGCGGTCACCGACGCCGCGGCGCAGCAGTGCGGGCTGCGGGCTGGCACGCCGGTGGTGATGGGCGGCGGCGACGTGCAGCTGGGCTGCCTCGGCCTCGGGGTGGTGCGCGCGGGGCAGACCGCCGTGCTGGGGGGCACCTTCTGGCAGCAGGTGGTCAACCTGCCGCAGCCGCGCACCGACCCGGAGATGAATATTCGCGTCAATCCCCACGTCATTCCCGGCATGGCCCAGGCGGAGTCGATTAGCTTCTTTACCGGCCTCACCATGCGCTGGTTCCGCGACGCCTTTTGCGCCGAAGAGAAGCTGGTGGCCGAGCGCCTCGGCGTTGACGCCTATTCCCTGCTGGAGGAGATGGCCAGCCGGGTGCCCGCCGGCTCCCACGGGGTGATGCCGATCTTCTCCGATGCGATGCATTTTAAGCAGTGGTACCACGCCGCGCCGTCGTTTATTAACCTCTCCATCGACCCGGAAAAGTGCAATAAGGCGACCCTGTTCCGCGCGCTGGAAGAGAATGCGGCGATTGTCTCCGCCTGCAATCTCGCGCAAATCTCCCGCTTCTCGGGGGTCACGTTCGATAGCCTGGTCTTCGCCGGCGGCGGTTCGAAAGGCGCGCTGTGGAGCCAGATCCTCAGCGACGTCACCGGCCTGCCGGTGCGCGTACCGGTGGTGCGCGAGGCCACCGCGCTCGGCTGCGCCATCGCCGCCGGGACCGGCGCCGGGCTGTACGACGATATGGCGGCGACGGGTGAAAAGCTGGTGGGCTGGCATCGGGTGTTTACCCCTGACCCGGCGCATCGCGAGCTCTATCAGGAGATGATGAGCAAATGGCAGTCGGTCTACGCCGACCAGCTCGGGCTGGTGGACAGCGGGCTGACCACCTCCATGTGGCAGGCGCCGGGACTCTCTCCGACAGCGCCTCGCCACCGGACGTAGCCCACCGGCTACCGCGCCATCGCTGAGAGCCGATGGCGCGGCGCCGCGCATCATTCTTTGAATCCCATCACAATCGCCGCACTCCCCTTTTCCCTTTTCTCCCGCGACGGCTAAATTAGTAACTCATCCGACCACATAACAATAATGTTACATATTAGCTACTGGAAGCCATTATGAGCCACTATCCGTCGTTATTCGCTCCGCTCGATCTGGGCTTTACCCAGCTTAAAAACCGCGTGCTGATGGGGTCGATGCATACCGGGCTGGAGGAACACGCCGACGGCGCGGAGCGGCTGGCGGCCTTTTACGCCGAGCGCGCTCGCCACGGGGTCGCGCTGATTGTGACCGGCGGCGTGGCGCCTGCCGCCTCCGGCGTTACGATGGCGGGCGGGGCGGTGCTCAACGACGCCAGCCACCTCGCGCATCACCGGCACATTACCGACGCGGTGCATCGGGAAGGCGGCAAAATCGCCCTGCAGATCCTGCATACCGGCCGCTACAGCTACCAGCCGCAGCTGGTGGCTCCTTCGGCGCTGCAGGCCCCTATTAACCGCTTTACCCCGCACGCCCTGAGCCACGATGAGATTCTGCGGCTGATCGACGATTTTGCCCTCTGCGCCCAGCTGGCGCGGGAAGCGGGCTACGACGGCGTCGAAGTGATGGGCTCGGAAGGCTACCTGATCAACGAATTCCTCGCCGCGCGCACCAACCAGCGCGACGATCGGTGGGGCGGCGACTACAACCAGCGCATGCGCTTTGCCGTCGAGGTCGTGCGGGCCGTGCGCCAGCGCGCGGGGGACGACTTTATTATTATTTATCGCCTGTCGATGCTCGATCTGGTGCACGATGGCAGCACCCTTCCGGAAGTGATTACGCTGGCAAAAGCCGTTGAGGCGGCGGGAGCGACGATTATCAATACCGGCATCGGCTGGCACGAGGCGCGCATTCCGACCATCGCCACCCCTGTGCCGCGCGGCGCCTTCAGTTGGGTGACCCGCAAGCTGAAAGGCGCGGTGTCGATTCCGCTCATCACCACCAACCGAATTAACGATCCGCAGGTGGCGGAGGAGATCCTCGCCCGCGGCGACGCCGATATGGTGTCGATGGCCCGCCCCTTCCTCGCCGACGGTGAATTCCTGGCGAAAGCGCAAAGCGGCCGTGCGGATGAGATCAATACCTGTATCGGCTGCAACCAGGCCTGCCTCGATCGGATCTTCGTCGGTAAAGTGACCTCCTGCCTGGTTAACCCCCGCGCCTGCCACGAAACCCTGATGCCGGTCACCCCCGCCGCCGCGCCGAAACGGCTGGCGGTGGTTGGCGCAGGCCCCGCCGGGCTGGCCTTTGCCGTCAACGCCGCCTCGCGCGGGCACCACGTGACGCTGTTCGACGCGCAAAAAGAGATCGGCGGCCAGTTTAATATCGCGAAGCAGATCCCCGGCAAAGAGGAGTTCTATGAAACCCTACGCTACTACCGGCGAATGCTGGATCTGACCGGCGTCGATCTGCGGCTGAATACGCCGATCGACGCCGATCGGCTGATGGAGTTTGATGAAACGATCCTCGCCACCGGTATCGCCCCGCGGATGCCGGATATCGACGGCATTACTCATCCGAAGGTGCTGAGCTATCTCGACGTGCTGCGCGATAAAGTGCCGGTGGGCGATAGCGTGGCGATTATCGGCTGCGGCGGCATCGGCTTTGATACCGCGATGTACCTCAGCCAGCCGGGGCCCGCCACCAGCCAGGATATTGCCGGGTTCTGCGAGGAGTGGGGAATTGATACCAGCCTGCAGACCGCGGGCGGACTGCGGGCAGAAGGCGCCCGGCAGCCGAAAAGCCCGCGCAGGATCGTCATGCTCCAGCGTAAAGCCGGTAAACCCGGCGACGGCTTAGGCAAAACCACCGGCTGGATCCACCGCGCCACCCTGCTGGCTCGCGGCGTGAAAATGATCCCGGCGGTGAGCTATCAGAAGATCGACGATGAGGGGCTACACGTAACCATCGGCGGCGAAGCGCAGCTGTTCAGCGTCGATCGGGTGATTATCTGCGCCGGCCAGGAGCCGAAGCGCGAGCTGGCGGACCCGCTGCGGGCGGCGGGGAAAACGGTGCATCTGATAGGCGGTTGCGACGTGGCGACGGAGCTCGACGCCCGCCGCGCAATTGCCCAGGGAACCCGGCTGGCGCTGGAGATTTAGCCGCGCCTGCCCGGCGGCGCTGCGTCCGTCCGGGCAACCGCCGCTGGCAAGTTCGTCAATCAGCGCAGCTTACGCGCCTTCACCGCTTTCAATACCACGAACTTATTGTTAGTGGCGATGGTGGTGCAGTTGCCGAAAATTTTCTTCAGCTTATGGAAATAGTCCAGGTGACGGTTTGCCACAATATACAGCTCGCCGTTGATCTTCAGGCAGCGGCGCGCGTGGTGGAACATCTCCCAGGCGATATTATCCGTCAGCGCATGCTTCTGGTGGAACGGCGGGTTGCACAGCACGGCGTTGAAGCGGAAAGGCTCCACGCCCGACAGCGCGTTGTTAATCATAAATTCGCAGCGGTCCAGCGCTTCGGGCATGTTGGTTTCAACGTTCAGGCGGCTGGAGGCAACGGCCATCGGTGATTCATCCACAAACACCACGCTGGCCTGCGGGTTTTTCTCCAGCAGCGTCAGGCCAATCACGCCGTTGCCGCAGCCGAGATCGACAATCTCGCCTTCGAGGTTTGCAGGAAGATGTTCAATAAAGAAGCGCGCGCCAATATCCAGCCCGGTACGGGAGAAGACGTTCGCGTGGTTGTGGATCGTCCACTCCGTTCCTTCCAGCTTCCAGCTCAGGGTCTCCGGCGCATCGGCCAGCGCGGGCGCGCTGAAGGTGCAGTTGATCAGGCGCGCTTTCTTCCAGGCCAGAGTGGTGGTGGTCGGGCCCAGCACCTTTTCAAACAGCTCCAGCGTCGAGGTATGGATATCCCGCGCCTTAGCCCCCGCAATAATGCGGGTTTGCGGCGTCACCGCCAGGCGCAGCGCGCGCAGCTGCTGCTCCAGCAGCGCCATCGTTTTCGGCACTTTTATCAGCACCACGCCCGGCGCCTGCGGATATTCGGCGGTGCTGTCGAGAAACTTGACGCTGGATTCCGCAATATCGTTATGGCGCAGGTTCTCGCGGGTGGCGAGCTCGGTGAGGTAAGAGTCGCCGATGCTGTAAGGCGTATGTTCGGCCAGCGCGCAGCTCAATGCGCCGAAGGTGTCGTTCAGAATCAGGACCGGGCCGTTAATCTCCGTATCGTCCAACTGCTGCAGCAGGTATTCATCCGCCGCTTCCCACGCCAGCAGCGGGTTAACGTCGTCCGTTTCCGGGAAACGTTTCAGTGTCAGTGAACGGAAACCGTTGTCTAAGTGGCTCATCGGCCCTCCTGAGTGGTAAAATTTTGGCGTTATCCCTGAAAAGGGTGCGTGAGTATACCCTTTTTATTTTTTATTTGGGGCTTTGATGAGTCAACTAACTTACCTGCAGGGCTATCCGGAGAGTTTACTCTCTCAGGTGCGCACATTAATTGCCGAGCAGCGCCTTGGCGCGGTGCTGGAAAAACGCTATCCACAGAGCCACGACGTCAACAGCGATAAGGCGTTGTATCAATATACCCAGGATCTGAAAACCCGCTTTTTGCGCGGCGCGGCTCCGGTGAATAAAGTGATGTATGACAGCAAGATCCACGTGCTGAACAACGCGCTCGGCCTGCATACCGCCATTTCACGCGTGCAGGGCGGCAAGCTGAAGGCGAAGGCTGAAATTCGCGTCGCGACGGTGTTCCGCGACGCGCCGGAAGCCTTTCTGCGGATGATTGTGGTTCACGAGCTGGCGCATCTGAAAGAAAAGGACCACAACAAAGCGTTCTATCAGCTCTGCTGCTATATGGAGCCGCAGTATCACCAGCTGGAGTTCGATACCCGCCTGTGGCTAACGCACCTTTCGCTAAATCGTTCTGCGCAGTAGCGCACTGGTTTTGTCATGATGGCATGCTAGAGTGACGAAAGGTTCCCTTTCACGGAGTTCGTCAACGTTTATGATACGTTTCGCAGTTGTTGGCACAAACTGGATAACCCGCCAGTTTGTCGATGCCGCCCATGAAACCGGCAAGTATAAGCTCACCGCCATCTACTCCCGCAGCCTTGAACAAGCGCAGGCTTTCGCTAACGATTATCCGGTGGAACACCTGTTCACCTCGCTGGACGATCTGGCGCAGAGCGATGCCGTTGACGCGGTGTATATCGCCAGCCCGAACTCCCTGCACTTCCCGCAAACGCATCTGTTTTTGACGCATAAAAAGCACGTAATTTGCGAAAAGCCGCTGGCCTCCAATATCCGCGAAGCCGAGGCCGCGATCGCCGCCGCCAGGGAAAACCAGGTGGTGCTGTTCGAAGCCTTTAAAACCGCCAGCCTGCCAAACTTCCAGCTGCTGCAGCAGTCGCTTAGCAAAATTGGCCGCCTCCACAAAGCCTTTATCAACTACTGCCAGTACTCTTCGCGCTATCAGCGCTATCTCGACGGCGAGAACCCGAACACCTTCAATCCGGCCTTCTCTAACGGCTCGATCATGGATATCGGCTTTTACTGCCTGGCCTCGGCGGTCGCGCTGTGGGGCGAGCCGCGAGCCGTCCACGCCAGCGCCAGCCTGCTGGAGAGCGGCGTCGATGCCCAGGGCACGGTGGTGCTGAGCTATCCTGATTTCGACGTCACCCTGCACCATTCAAAAGTGAGCGACTCTACGCTGCCGAGTGAAATCCAGGGGGAAGCCGGCTCGCTGGTGATCGAGAAAATCTCCGAATGCCAGAAAGTGTGCTTTATTCCGCGCGGCGGGAAAGCCCAGGACCTGACGCAGCCGCAGCATATCAATACGATGCTGTATGAAGCGGAAGAGTTTGCCCGGCTGGTTGAAGCCAATCAGGTGACTCACCCGGGGCTGGAGGTTAGCCGCATTACGGCGCAGCTGCTGAGCGAGATTCGCCGTCAGACCGGAGTCGTTTTCCCGGCGGATAGCCTGCCGGCGGCGTAAAAGAGTGTAAAGGGGCCGTCAGCGACCATTGACGCCATTTATGAGTTGTAATACTTTGTTACGTGCAAAGGGGAGTAACTTCCTTGCCGGTGGATCGTCATTACGATGTGCGTCAAACGCGCATCCGGTCGCCGGGCAACGATAAAAGGCCGCGTCCTGTGGGCGGGTACTTTTAGAGTTGTAAGTGAGACCTTGCCGGAAGGCGAGGTCTATGCATAAACACGCAGCGGCTGCCGTCTTCCGACGTCAGCCGTTTTGTTTTTATGTAAGGAATATCGTAATGAATAGTGTCGGCACACCGTTGTTATGGGGCGGATTCGCTGTGGTCGTAGCGATCATGCTGGCTATCGACCTGCTGCTTCAGGGACGTCGCGGTGCGCATAGCATGACCATGAAGCAGGCTGCGGGCTGGTCAATTCTGTGGGTCACTCTCTCCCTTCTCTTTAACGCCGCTTTCTGGTGGTATCTGGTGCAAACCGAAGGGCGCGCGGTCGCCGATCCGCAGGCGCTGGCCTTCCTCACCGGCTACCTGATCGAAAAAGCGCTGGCCGTCGATAACGTCTTTGTCTGGCTGATGCTGTTTAGCTACTTCGCGGTACCGCCTGCGCTACAGCGTCGGGTGCTGGTATACGGCGTTCTTGGGGCGATCGTGCTGCGTACGGTGATGATTTTCGCCGGCAGCTGGCTTATCTCCCAGTTTGAGTGGCTGCTCTACATCTTCGGCGCGTTCCTGCTGTTTACCGGGGTGAAGATGGCGCTGGCGAAAGAGGATGATTCCGGCATCGGCGATAAGCCGCTGGTACGCTGGATCCGCAGCCACCTGCGGATGACCGACAAAATTGAGGGTGAGCACTTCTTTACCCGGCAAAACGGCGTGCTGTTCGCCACGCCGCTGCTGCTGGTGCTGATCCTCGTGGAGATAAGCGACGTCATTTTCGCCGTCGATAGCATTCCGGCTATTTTCGCCGTCACCACCGATCCGTTTATCGTCCTGACCTCGAACCTGTTCGCGATCCTCGGCCTGCGCGCGATGTACTTCCTGCTGGCGGGCGTTGCGGAGCGTTTCTCGATGCTGAAATACGGCCTGTCGGTCATCCTGGTCTTTATCGGTATCAAGATGCTGATCGTCGATTTCTATCATATCCCGATCGGCGTTTCGCTCGGGGCGGTAGGCGGTATTCTGACGCTGACGCTGCTGATTAACGCCTGGGTCAATCAGCAGCACGATAAGAAAAAACGGCTGCAGTAGGCCCTTTGCGGACCGGGTGGAGCGCCATTTCCCCCGGTCCTTCGCGTTTACCGCGCGTTATCCCTACCAATGTCACAAAACCGTTAAAATACAGTTAAAAAATCACATCCTGACGCAATAAGCAGCATTTTACGCTTTCTCCTCGCCGCTGTTTCCGTATACTCAACCGGGCAAACATTTACTTACATCCGGACATAAACGTAGCAAAGAATACGCCCCGGAACGGACGCAACATCACAGGAAGGAATGAATAATGACGACTCATACTCCCCCATCGGGCCTGCTAAAGCGCCTGTCCCAGGGTAGCCTGGTCAAACAAATTTTACTGGGTCTGGTTCTCGGCGTGCTGCTGGCGCTGGTGTCAAAACCTGCCGCCATCGCCGTTGGCCTGCTGGGCACGCTGTTTGTCGGCGCGCTGAAAGCCGTCGCTCCGGTGCTGGTTCTGATGCTGGTTATGGCTTCTATCGCCAACCACCAGCAGGGACAAAAGACCAATATTCGCCCCATTTTATTCCTTTATCTGCTGGGCACCTTCAGCGCCGCGCTGATCGCGGTGCTGTTCAGCTTTATCTTCCCTTCAACGCTACAGCTGACGACAGGGGCCACGGATATTACCCCGCCGTCGGGTATCGTCGAGGTTATCCACGGCCTGCTGATGAGCATTGTGGCGAACCCGGTTCATGCTCTTATCAACGCCAACTATATCGGGATTCTGGTCTGGGCGGTTGGCCTCGGCTTTGCCCTGCGTCACGGCAACCAGAGCACCAAAAACCTTGTCAATGACGTCTCCGATGCGGTGACCTTTATCGTCAGGCTGGTGATCCGCTTTGCGCCGATCGGCATTTTTGGGCTCGTGTCATCCACGCTGGCGACCACCGGTTTTTCCGCGCTGTGGGGTTACGCCCAGCTGCTGCTGGTGTTGATTGGCTGCATGGCGGTCGTCGCGCTGGTGGTTAACCCGCTGCTGGTTTTCGCGCAGACCCGCAGGAATCCCTATCCGCTGGTCCTGATGTGCCTGCGCGAAAGCGGCGTGACGGCATTCTTCACCCGCAGCTCGGCGGCCAACATCCCGGTGAATATGTCGCTGTGCGAAAAGCTGAATCTCGACCGCGACACCTACTCCGTCTCTATTCCGCTGGGCGCAACGGTGAACATGGCCGGGGCGGCCATCACCATTACCGTGCTGACGCTGGCGGCGGTACATACGCTGGGCATTCCGGTTGATCTGCCCACGGCGCTGCTGCTGAGCGTCGTCGCCTCGCTGTGCGCCTGCGGCGCGTCCGGCGTCGCGGGCGGTTCGCTGCTGCTGATCCCTCTGGCCTGCAACATGTTCGGTATTCCCAACGAGATCGCCATGCAGGTCGTGGCCGTCGGCTTTATCATCGGCGTCCTGCAGGATTCCTGCGAAACCGCCGTTAACTCCTCCACCGACGTGATGTTTACCGCTGCGGTATGCCAGGCGGAAGATGCGCGTTTAGCGAAAAACGCCCTGCGTGGCTAATCCGCCCCCCTCCGCTAGCGCGCGGAGGGGCTCTCTTTCACCTGCGCTGTCGCCACCTTGAACGGATCGATACCCCGCTTTTGCATCCGTCGGAAACGAACGATATTCAGCCCATTCATCACCAGAAAACTGCCTTCAATCAACGTGCCACCGATCGACCCCAGCCAGAAATTATGTACCACCCAGCAGGCGGTCGCGCACCACATCACGCCGCGAACGGTCAGCCCCGTACAGCGAAACAGCGCCCAGGTGCTGGCGAGCGTGCCGATAATCGGCAATAGCTCCATCGCATGCTGAAGTTTTGCCAATCCCAGCACCAGCGTAAGCACAATGAAAACGGCCATCACCCACAGCCTGCGGGTGCGCATTGAGATAAGAGTTCGAACGGTATTAAGCTCGGCGCTCATTCCCGCCGGGTATGCCCCCATCAAAAAGAAATGTACGCCAATGGTTGCGCTATAGACGGCAAGCTGCAGCTTGAACCGGCGCTCATCGCGGTTGAAAAAAGTGGTAATACCGATCAGAAAGGCAATGACACCTACGCCCTGGGCCAGCCAATACGCAGTCATGAAAAATCCTTATAAAACAAAACGGCGCGGCATTATCTGCAACGCCGATTTTGAACCGCCTCCCCTTTATTACTCAAAAGATTTCACGCCACGGCAAGGCGGCAAGTTCAGACACCCCGGGAGCTTACTGAAGTCAGCGACCGGGGCGAATAAACGCGGCAGGGACGTGAAAGATAACGGGTAATCAGAGGGTGACGCCGCTTTTGAAGATCGCCAGCTCGCGGAAGTCATTGCGTTCGTTACAGGTCTGCCTGCCGCTGGCAATCTCGGCGATAGTATCCACAAACTCTTCCAGCAGCTGCGGCATGGCTTTACCGTGAATCAGCTGGCCGGCATCAAAATCAATCCAGTGTTTCTTTTTCGCCGCCAGCTCGCTGTTGGTGGAGATTTTTACCGTCGGCACAAAGCCGCCGTAAGGCGTGCCGCGACCGGTGCTGAATAACACCATGTGGCAACCGGCGCCGGCCAGCGCGCTGGTCGCGACCGCATCATTGCCCGGCGCGCTCAGCAGGTTCAGGCCGTGCACCTTCAGGCGCTCGCCGTAGCGCAGGACGTCCACCACCTGGCTGGAGCCCGCTTTCTGCGTGCAGCCCAGCGACTTATCTTCCAACGTGGTGATCCCGCCCGCTTTGTTGCCCGGCGACGGGTTCTCGTAAATCGGCTGGTTGTGCGCAATAAAATACTGTTTGAAGTCATTCACCATGGTGACCAGCTTGTCGAAGGTCGCTTCATCGCGGCAGTGGCTCATCAGCAGCTGCTCGGCGCCGAACATTTCCGGCACCTCCGTGAGTACGGTTGTGCCGCCGTTAGCAATCAGGTAGTCAGAAAAACGCCCCAGCATCGGGTTGGCGGTGATCCCCGACAGCCCGTCCGAGCCGCCGCATTCGAGGCCAAACTTCAGCTCGCTGAGCTTACCCGGCTCGCGCTTGTCCTGGCGCATCACGTGATAAAGCTGGTGGAGATGTTCGATCCCCGCTTCCACTTCATCTTCCTGAGACTGGCAGACCATAAAATGCACGCGTTGCGGATCGAAATCGCCCAGCGTCTCCCGGAAGGCGTCGACCTGATTATTTTCACAGCCGAGGCCAATCACCAGCACCGCGCCGGCGTTTGGATGACGCACCATGTTTTGCAGCATGGTGCGGGTGTTGATATGGTCATCCCCCAGCTGCGAACAGCCGTAGGTATGGCTGAAGAGGAAAACGCCGTCGGTGCCTTCCGCATCCTGGGTCTCTTTCAGGAAGCGATTCTGGATCTGACGCGCGATGCCGTTGACGCAGCCAACGGTCGGCAGGATCCACAGCTCGTTGCGCACCCCGACGTCGCCGTTAGCCCGACGATAAATCTGTACCTCGCGATCGGCGGGCTGCGCCGACGGCTCGGCGAGATCCGGTTGATAGCTATACTCGTCAAGGTCGCTCAGGTTGGTCCGCGTATTATGGGCGTGAATATGCTCCCCTGGCGCGATATCCGCCAGCGCATGACCAATAGGCAAACCATACTTAATGACGTTTTTTCCCTTCGCAATGCCGCATAGCGCGAACTTGTGCCCGCGGACGATATCCTGGCTTAGCGTCACCACCGCATCGTCGATAGTGACCGTAGTACCTGCAGCCATATCAGCCAACGCAACCGCGACGTTATCCTGCGAATGGATTTTAATGTATTGCATATCAACCGACCTCTGGTCTTAGTTCAGTTCAATGGCGAAGTAATCACGCGCATTGTTAAAGCAGATGTTTTGCACCATCTCGCCCAGCAGCTGAATATCCGCCGGCGCTTCGCCCGCTTCGACCCAGCGACCGATCATCTGGCACAGGATGCGGCGGAAATATTCATGACGCGTGTAGGACAGGAAGCTGCGGCTATCGGTCAACATGCCGACGAAGCGGCTCAGCAGGCCAAGCTGAGCCAGCTGGGTCATCTGGCGCTCCATGCCATCTTTCTGATCGTTGAACCACCAGCCGGAGCCGAACTGCATCTTGCCCGGCATCCCCTCGCCCTGGAAGTTACCGATCATGGTCCCCAGCACTTCGTTGTCGCGCGGGTTCAGGCAGTAGAGGATGGTTTTCGGCAGCAGATTCTCTTCATTCTGCTTGCTCAGCAGCTTCGACAGCTCTTCCGCCATCGGCCGATCGTTGATGGAGTCGAAGCCAACGTCTGGCCCTAACAGCTTGAACTGACGCTGGTTATTGTTACGCAGCGCGCCGATGTGGTACTGCTGTACCCAGCCGCGGCGGGCGTACTCTGCGCCGAGGAAGACCAGCACGGCGGTTTTGAACTGCGCGACCTCGCGCTCGCTGAGGACGGCGCCGGTCAGGCGGCGTGCGAGGATGCTATCCAGCTCGGCCTCGCTGGCTTCGGCAAACAGCACCACATCCAGCGCGTGGTCAGAGACTTTACAGCCGTGAGCCGCGAAGTGATCGAGACGCTTCGTTAACGCAGACTGCAGGTCGGCAAAGCGACGAATATCGGTATCGGATACTTCGCCAAGCGTCGCCATGTAGTCACCAAAGGTCGCCTGTTCGATATTAAACGCCTTATCCGGACGCCAGCTCGGCAGAACTTTGGTGGTGAAGCTACCGTCTTTTGCCACCGCCGCGTGGTGTTCCAGCGAATCAACCGGATCGTCGGTCGTACCGACCATTTTCACGTTCATCTGCTGCATGATGCCGCGGGCAGAAAAACGCTCCTGCGCCAGCAGCTCGTTACATCGATCCCAGATTTCATCGGCGGTAGCCGGAGATAGCACCGTACCTGTAATACCAAAAGGACGACGCAGCTCAAGATGCGTCCAGTGGTATAACGGGTTGCCAATAGTATGCGGTACGGTGGCGGCCCAGGCGGCAAACTTCTCGCGATCCGACGCATCGCCGGTACACAGGCGTTCAGCAACGCCGTTAGTGCGCATCGCGCGCCATTTGTAATGATCGCCTTTCAGCCAGATGTCATACAGATTTTTAAAACGATAATTTTCGGCAATCTGCTGCGGAGGCAGGTGGCAGTGATAGTCGAAAATCGGCTGGTCTTTGGCATAGTCATGGTACAGACGGCGGGAAAACTCGGTATCAAGCAGAAAATCTTCAGTCATAAACGGTGTCATTTTCTTTTCCTCTTCGCCCCTTTGGGGAGCCCTTCAGATGATTGACTATAATGCTGACAAAGTTATCACACCAATTTCCAGAGGCTGAAATCTTTTTCGTGAGTTAGATCAATAAACGCTGACAAAAAAATTACCGCCAAAGGAGTAAAAGCTTCGCCAGGCCGCGCCAGCACTGGCTTTGCTCGCAGAGAATAATACCCCCATAAACTTTCCCACTTTTGTGACGGCACTCAACCTTTGAAGTTGTATGACAAGTTATCTTGCTTTCGTCGAAACATATGAACCGACGGAATGCATTACCGATGACAACACGCATCGGATTGAACGGTATGGATGCCGGCTTAAACATAACGATTGATGGCAAGGTTCGGGCCATACGGGTTTCCCACCCTGAGCCCTCCGTTCTCCCTCTTCATCTCTGTTACAGAACTGAAGATGGCCGCACACGCTGCGGATATAAAATAAACGATGAGGTTTTACATGCGTAAAATTAAAGGGTTACGTTGGTATATGATCGCGCTGGTGACATTGGGCACCGTGCTGGGGTACCTGACGCGTAACACTGTGGCTGCGGCTGCGCCAACTCTGATGGAAGAGTTACACATCTCCACCCAACAGTATTCCTATATCATCGCGGCCTACTCGGCTGCTTATACCGTTATGCAGCCTGTTGCGGGCTACGTGCTGGATATTCTGGGTACCAAAATCGGCTACGCCTTCTTCGCTGTCGCCTGGGCTATTTTTTGTGGCTCAACGGCGCTGGCAGGCAGCTGGGGCGGATTAGCGCTGGCTCGTGGCGCCGTCGGCGCCGCTGAGGCCGCCATGATCCCTGCAGGGCTGAAGGCCAGCTCTGAATGGTTCCCGGCAAAGGAGCGCTCTATTGCCGTTGGCTACTTCAACGTTGGCTCCTCGATCGGGGCGATGATCGCGCCGCCGCTGGTGGTGTGGGCGATTGTGATGCACAGCTGGCAGATGGCGTTCATTATTTCCGGCGTTCTGAGCTTCGCATGGGCAATGGCGTGGCTGGTGTTCTATAAACATCCGCGTGACCAGAAAAAATTAACCACCGAAGAGCGCGACTACATCATCGGCGGCCAGGAGTCTCAGCATCAGACCAACAACGGTAAGAAAATGTCGCCGTGGCAGATTCTGCGCAACCGTCAGTTCTGGGGTATCGCCCTGCCGCGCTTCCTTGCAGAGCCGGCCTGGGGGACCTTCAACGCGTGGATCCCGCTGTTCATGTTTAAAGTGTATGGCTTTAACCTGAAAGAGATCGCCATGTTCGCATGGATGCCAATGCTGTTCGCTGACCTCGGCTGTATCGTTGGCGGCTACCTGCCGCCGCTGTTCCAGCGCTGGTTTGGCGTCAACCTGATCGTCTCGCGTAAAATGGTCGTCACCATGGGCGCCGTACTGATGATTGGCCCGGGTATGATTGGTCTGTTCACCAGCCCGTTCGTGGCTATCGCTCTGCTGTGCATCGGTGGCTTTGCTCACCAGGCGCTGTCCGGTGCGCTGATTACGCTCTCTTCCGACGTATTTGGCCGTAATGAGGTAGCGACCGCCAACGGCCTGACCGGGATGGCGGCCTGGATGGCGAGCACCATGTTTGCTCTGGTGGTCGGCGCGCTGGCGGATACCATCGGCTTTAGCCCGCTGTTCGCCGTGCTGGCAGTCTTCGACCTGCTGGGCGCCGTCGTCATCTGGACCGTACTGAAGAACAAATCGGCGAACGATGATGACCCCACTCCGCTCAGCGCGAGTAAACCGGTGACGCAAAGCTAGCGCCTGCCCCGCTCGATTGACCCGCTAAAGCCGCCTCTATAAAGGCGGCTTTTTCATGCCTGGCAGTGGTGGGATGCGCGTAAAAGTGGTATAACAAATCCAATATTGTCGCCATCTTCCGGGAGCGAATATGGAAATCACAGAACCACGTCGTTTGTATCAACAGCTTGCCGCAGAGTTGAAGGCACGTATTGAACAAGGTGTCTACCTGGTGGGCGATAAGCTGCCCGCAGAGCGGTTCATTGCCGACGAGAAAAGCGTTAGCCGTACCGTGGTTCGCGAAGCCATTATCATGCTGGAAGTCGAAGGCTATGTTGAAGTGCGCAAAGGCTCAGGCATTCACGTTATCTCCAATCATCCAAAGCACCAGCAGCCGATCGACGAAAGCCTGGAGTTCGCGAACTACGGTCCGTTTGAGCTGCTGCAGGCCCGCCAGCTGATTGAGAGCAATATCGCCGAGTTTGCCGCCACCCAGGTGACCAAGCAGGACATCATGAAGCTTATGGAGATCCAGGAGAAGGCGCGGAAAGAGAAGTGCTTCCGCGATTCCGAGTGGGACCTCCAGTTTCACGTTCAGGTTGCGCTGGCGACCCAGAACACCGCGCTCGCGGCTATTGTCGAAAAAATGTGGACCCAGCGCGTACACAACCCCTACTGGAAAAAACTGCACGACCATATCGACATGCGCACCGTCGATAGCTGGTGCGACGATCACGACCAGATCCTTAAAGCGCTGATTCGTAAAGATCCGCACGCCGCGAAGCTGGCGATGTGGCAGCATCTGGAAAATACCAAGCTGATGCTGTTCAACGAAACCAGCGATGATTTTGAATTCAACGCCGATCGCTACCTGTTTGCGGAAAATCCGGTTGTTCACCTTGATACCGCCGCCAACGGCGTAAAATAAGCGATTATCCTCATTCCGGGCCGGCACCCAGCGTCTGCCCGCAGTCCTGACCAGGTAAGCAAACATCTATAGTGTCAGCCTGTGTAAAGACACTCGCCACCCGCCGCCGCAATCAGCAAAATCAACATGCAACAAACTGCAATTTATCTGCCGTAAAGTCAGCGGTTTTGTTACAATTAGATGCATTTCGTCGTTCTGTAGCCCGCATTTGCTTATGTTTATCTGATGCACAAAACAGTTCAGGGTGCGTTCAGAGGGCAAAGAAAGAAAAACCCGGCAACGTGGGGCTGGTTTTTCCGCGCAAAGTAGCCTGGAACGACCTGAAGAAGATGATGTCAGACAGGGATCCGTTCAGATCGCATCAGCAGCGACCATAATCCTATAACAACCTATGTCGCTATATTTACACTGCGTTCAGACGTACCGTTAACCGATGTACCAGGAATCGTGAATGGAACTATTAACCCAATTGTTAAATGCTCTGTGGAGCCAGGATTACGAAACTCTCGCCAATCCCTCCATGATTGGCATGCTCTATTTCGTCTTATTTATGATCTTATTTCTCGAAAACGGCCTGCTTCCGGCCGCTTTTTTACCGGGCGATAGCCTGTTAGTTCTGGTTGGCGTCCTGATTGCTAAGGGCGCAATGGGCTTTCCCGAAACGCTGCTGCTGCTCACCGCCGCCGCCAGCCTCGGCTGCTGGCTGAGCTATATTCAGGGCCGCTGGCTGGGCAATACGCGAATTGTGCAAAACTGGCTTTCGCATCTGCCGTCCCACTACCACCAGCGCGCGCACCATCTTTTCCATAAGCACGGGCTTTCCGCGCTGCTGATTGGCCGCTTTATCGCTTTCGTTCGCACCCTGCTGCCGACGATTGCCGGCATCTCGGGGCTGAATAATGCGCGCTTCCAGTTCTTTAACTGGATGAGCGGCCTGCTGTGGGTACTGATTCTGACTTCACTGGGCTACCTGCTGGGCAAAACGCCAGTATTCCTGAAATATGAAGATCAGCTCATGTCCTGCCTGATGCTGCTGCCGGTGGTGCTGCTGGTGTTTGGCTTAATCGGCTCGCTCATTGTGATGTGGAAGAAAAAACACAGAAGTCGGGGCTGATGATGGTTAAAAAACGCCCTTCTCTGCGTCAGACAGGCTGGATGCTGGGCGGTTCTCTTTTGCTGTGCGCCCTGTTCTGGCTTTGGCTGGCGGCGCAACACCACGAAGCCACTCTCGCTATCCACCCTGTAAGTCAGGATGTTGGCATGCCGGACGGCTTTTCCGTCTGGCACCATCTTGATGCCAACGGCATTCGTTTTAAAAGCATCACGCCGCAAAAAGATGGCCTGCTGATCAAATTCGATTCCAGCGCCCAGGGAATAGCGGCGAAAGAAGTGCTGGGACGCGCCCTGCCACACGGCTATATTATTGCTTTGCTGGAGGAAGATAACACGCCAACAGCATGGCTCTCCCGCCTGCGCGATACGCCACACAGGTTTGGATAATTGCCAAAATTCTGAATATTTTCACGCAGTTTGGTGGTTTCCTGTTTTCCTTACTATGCTTAAGACTGCGGGAGCCACCGGGCTGACGTTAATCAACTGGATCGGGTATATCTTATGAATATGCCCTCACACAATGGAAGGTAGCATCCATGAAACACCGCATCGCTTTGCTCCTGGTTTTAACTTCGCTTAGCACCAGCGCTTTTGCCCTCTCCCCCTGTCAGGAAAAAGAGCAGGATATCCAGCGGGAGATTAGCTATGCCGAGAAACATCATAATCAGAACCGTATTGATGGCCTCAACAAGGCGCTGAGTGAAGTTAAGGCACACTGTAGCGACAGCAAGCTTAAAGCCGATCACCAGCAAAAAATCGCTAAACAGCGGGAAGAAATTAGCGAACGTCAGCGCGATCTGCGCGAAGCCAAACAGAAAGGCGATGCTGAGAAAATCAGCAAGCGTCAGCGTAAACTTGATGAAGCGCAGCAAGAGCTGAAAGCGCTTGAGTCACGTGAGTACTAGTATGTATATGGATCACTTTACAGGAGAGAAAGATGCCTAAAGATAACGTTGCAGACGACCTGCGTGCAGAACTGAAGACTCTGGCTGATACCCTGGAAGAAGTGCTGAACTCCTCCACGGATAAATCGAAGGAAGAGATAGGCAAGCTGCGCAGCAAAGCGGAAAGCGCGCTGAAAGAAAGCCGCGTGCGCCTGGGTGAAACCGGCGATGCCATCGTCAGGCAGACCCGTGAAAGCGCCGCTCGCGCCGACGAATACGTTCGCGAAAATCCGTGGACCGGCGTAGGTATTGGCGCAGCCGTTGGGCTGGTGCTGGGTGTCCTGCTGACGCGTCGCTAATTATGGCGGACTCTCAACGCACGCAAGGACCAGGTCAGAGCGTTTTCGGCATTGGCCAGCGCATCGTCTCGCTGCTGGTTGAAATGGTGGAAACGCGTCTGCGTCTGGTGGTCGTGGAGCTGGAAGAAGAGAAGTCTAACCTCTTCCAGCTGTTTCTGATTCTGGGGCTGACCCTGCTGTTCGCCGCGTTCGGGTTGATGAGCCTGCTGGTGCTCATTATCTGGGCCGTCGATCCGCAGTACCGCCTGAACGTCATGATAGCGACCACCGTCGTGCTGCTGCTCGCTTCGCTGATCGGCGGTATCTGGACGCTACGTAAGGCCCGGCGTTCCACATTCCTGCGTCACACCCGCACAGAGCTGGCTAACGACAGAGCGCTGCTGGAGGATGATCAACCGTGAGCAGTCAACAGGAACGTGAGCGGCGTAAGGCCCTTCTGCTGCGGCAGATCCAGCAGCAGCGGCTGGATTTAACCGCCGGCCGCCGCGACTGGCTGACGGCCACCGCGCCGCTCGACCGAGGCTGGCTGACGCTGCAAAACCTTCGCTCGTGGGCGATGGTCGGCAGCGGTATCATGGCAATCTGGTCAGTTCGCCATCCTCGCTTTCTTCTGCGCTGGACCCGGCGCGGCGTCGGCGCCTGGAGTACCTGGCGCATGGTCAGAGGCCTGCTGCGCCAGCAATCATCGCGCTGAGTTTTTCCCCCGCTCTGCTCTCAGGACCTTAACCGGTCCTTTTATTTGCCTGTCGCATAAGCAATTACTCAGAATTCTTGAAGAAGATCTACAGTTTTCCTTGCTAACAATTACTTCAACCTCTCGCTAATATTCTCTCCATCGACAGCAACCCCGCGTAATTACGCAGGTTTGCGCCAAAAAACAAAATCGCCGCCCTTTGGGTTTTCTGGAGTAAGAAATGAAAAAATTAGAAGATGTTGGTGTACTGGTAGCACGTATCCTGATGCCAATCCTGTTTATCACCGCAGGCTGGGGAAAAATCACCGGATATGCCGGCACTCAACAATACATGGAAGCCATGGGCGTACCGGGTGCATTACTGCCGTTAACCATTCTGCTTGAGTTCGGCGGCGGCCTGGCAATCCTGTTCGGTTTCCTGACCCGTACTACCGCGCTGTTCACCGCCGGCTTTACCCTGCTGACCGCGTTCCTGTTCCACAGCAACTTTGCTGAAGGCATGAACTCCCTGATGTTCATGAAAAACCTGACCATCGCAGGCGGCTTCCTGCTGCTGGCTATCACCGGTCCGGGCGCATTTAGCATCGACCGCGTGCTGAATAAAAAGTGGTAAGCGCACTATACTGAATCGAAAAGCGAGGAGATATCTCCTCGCTTTTGCTATCTACAGTCTGAAGGAGGAAAAAATGGGCCAATTAGTCGACGGCGTCTGGCACGATACCTGGTATGACACCAAATCCACCGGAGGACGATTCAAGCGTTCCGTTTCGGCCTTCCGTAACTGGCTGACCGCCGATGGCGCTCCGGGGCCGAGCGGCGATGGCGGCTTCGCTGCCGAAAAAGATCGCTATCACCTGTACGTTTCTCTCGCCTGCCCTTGGGCGCATCGCACCCTTATTCTGCGCAAGCTAAAAGGCCTGGAGCCGTTTATCTCCGTCTCGGTGGTGAATCCCTTGATGTTCGAGAACGGCTGGACGTTCGATAGCAGCTTCCCTGACGCTACCGGCGATACGCTGTATCAGCACCAGTTCCTTTATCAGCTCTATCTGCATGCCGACCCGCAATATACCGGGAGAGTGACGGTGCCGGTACTGTGGGATAAAAAGCAGCAAACTATCGTCAGCAACGAATCAGCTGAAATTATTCGTATGTTCAATACCGCCTTCGACGGGCTTGGGGCGACGGCCGGAGATTACTATCCGCCTGCGCTACGCGAGAACATCGATGAGCTGAACGGCTGGATTTACGACAGCGTGAACAACGGCGTTTATAAAGCCGGGTTCGCCACCAGCCAGCAGGCTTATGATGAAGCCGTTGATGGCGTATTTGCTTCGCTGGAACGCCTGGAGCAGATCCTTGCCCGGCACCGTTACCTGACGGGCGACCAGCTGACCGAAGCCGACATTCGTCTGTGGACGACCCTCGTGCGCTTCGACCCGGTGTATGTGACCCACTTTAAATGCGACCAGCGGCGCATCAGCGATTATCCTAATTTGTACGGCTTCCTGCGCGACATCTACCAGATGCCGGGCATTGCGGAGACCGTTGATTTTGGCCATATTCGCAACCACTACTACCGCAGCCATAAAACCATCAACCCGACCGGAATTATCTCCGTCGGTCCGCAGCAGGATCTCAACGAGCCGCACGGCCGCGATCTTCTTTTTCGCTGATGTATCGGGCGCCCTTTGCGGCGCCTGAAATTTCAGAGCCGCGATATTTACCCGCCTTTCATTCACGTCTATTCTTATTACGATCTCTTTAAAAACAAGTGATTGACGGCTAATCGAGGCATGAGAATGGACTGGTATCTACGGGTAATAAGAAACTATATTGGCTTTGGCGGCCGCGCCCGCCGTAAAGAGTACTGGATGTTTATTCTGGTCAATATCATCCTGACCGGCGTGCTCAGCATTATCGATAAAATGCTGGGCTGGCAGCGGGCGGGAGGTGAAGGCATCCTGACGACGATTTACGGCGTGCTGATCTTTTTGCCGTGGTGGGCGGTACAGTTTCGGCGTTTGCATGACACGGACCGCTCGGCGTGGTGGCTACTGCTGCTGCTGATCCCGGTGATTGGCTGGCTGGTGATTCTGGTGTTCAATTGCCAAAGCGGAACGCCCGGAAATAACCGCTTCGGGCCCGATCCAAAACCCCTTTCATCGTGAACAACGCGCGCCGCCTTCGGGCGGCACGCGGCGCTGATTTACTTCCCGGTAAACAGTCGCGGAATTTCCCGCAGGCACCAGGATTTAGCCTCGCCCATGCTATCGCGGCGCCAGGCCATAATAATGTCAATCTCATTGGTATATTCCGGGCTGACAACCCGTAAGCGCCCTTCGGCAATATCCTGCTCAACCAGCGGGTAAGGCATTGTCGCCACCCCCAGCCCTGCCAGCAGCGCCTGGCGCTTATCTTCAATCGTACTGACCGTTAAACGCGGCTGCTTGTCGAGCAGCTGCACCGTCAGTACCGGACGTTCACGCGCGGTATCCGCCACCGCCACGCCGCGATATTTCACCCGCGTGACTTCGGAAAGCGGCTCCGGCTCCTGATGAATAGGGTGATTCGGCGCCGCAACATAGACGTTCAGCACCGAGTAGAGCTTACGCGAGTTAATTTCCGACGAAGAGCGAAAATGCATATCCGGCGCGACGACGATATCCGCCCGGCCCTGCTCAAGGCGCTCCCATGCGCCGGCAAGCACTTCCGTAATGACGGAGAGCTGCGTGTTCGATTTGGTCGCCAGCTTTTCAATCAGCGGGAAAAAGTCGGTGGTCGGTACCAGCGCTTCGGTGACGATAGTCAGGTGCGTTTCCCAACCGCGGGACAGCGCTTCAGCATCGGTAGTGAGCTTATCCGCCGCCTCCAGCAGGACGCGTCCACGCTCCAGCAGCATGCGGCCAACGTTGGTGAATTTTGTTCGATGACCGGAGCGGTCAAACAGCACCACGTCCAGCTCCTCTTCCAGTTTTTGCATCGTGTAGCTAAGCGCCGAAGGGACGCGTCCGAGCTCGTCAGCCGCGGCGGCAAAGCTCCCGCGCCTGTCGATCGCATCCATTACGCGCAACGCCTCCAGCGTTAATGCTCTCTCTTTAGCCATAGCGCTCTCATTCAGGAAATTTGAATATACCGGGCAGAATATCTGGCTAACAATACAGCGTCCATACCTTTACCATTGATTTAGTGTAAAGAGAGGTCAAGACAATGATTACTACCCGAACAGCCAAACAATGCGGACAAGCAGATTTCGGCTGGCTGCAGGCCCGCTACACCTTTTCCTTTGGACACTACTTCGACCCTAAACTGTTAGGCTACGCCTCCCTGCGCGTGCTCAACCAGGAAGTTCTGGCACCGGGCGCATCGTTCCAGCCGCGTACCTATCCGAAAGTCGATATCCTGAATCTGATCCTGGAAGGTGAAGCGGAGTACCGCGATAGCGACGGCAACCACATGCACGCCAAAGCCGGCGAAGCGCTGCTGATTTCGACCCAGCCGGGCGTCAGCTACAGCGAGCATAATCTGAGTAAAGATCGTTCGCTAACGCGGATGCAGCTGTGGCTGGACGCCTGCCCGGAGCGTGAAAATCCGCTGGTACAGAAGATGAGTATCACCGAAGGTCCCCGGCAGCTGCTGGCTTCACCCGACGGCGCGCAGAATAGTTTGCAGCTACGCCAGCAGGTCTGGATCCATCATCTCGATCTCGCTAAAGGCGATCGGATTAACGTGCAGCTTCACGGACCACGCGCCTATCTGCAGTCGATTCACGGGACCGTGCACGCCGTGGCGCATGAAGAGGAAAAGCAGGCGCTGACCTGCGGCGACGGCGCATTTATTCGTGATGAAGCTAACATTACCCTCGTTGCCGATACGCCTTTGCGCGCTTTACTGATAGATTTACCGGTGTAAAAACGGGAGTCATGGAGCTTATCAGTGAGTAAGAAGAAATCGAAGAAGAGCGCATCGCCGATTCAGCCGACCTTGCCGGAAACAACAAACGTCGTCAGCTTTGGCTACGAAGAGATGCTAAGCGAGCTGGAGGCTATCGTCGCCGATGCGGAGATACGACTTCAGGATGAAGAAAAAGTCGCCTGATACCCAAAATCGGCTCCTGCCGGGGCCGATGCCGCGTCATCCCGCCTGACCAGGCCATTTTGACCTCCGCCGTGCGGCTTTGTTTTCATAAAGAGCATCGTGGACAGTCATTCATCCGTGCAGAAAGCACAAAACCCCGCCGAAGCGGGGTTCCTGAATAAAGTTGAAGCTGACCGATAAGCCGCGTTCTTTTCATGGAAAGCGTCGTGGACAGTCATTCATCCGCGCAGAAAGCACAAAACCCGCCGGAGCGGGTTTGGTGTCGAATGAGTTGAAGCTGACCGATAAGCCGGGTTCTGTCGTGGACAGTCATTCATCTAGGCCAGCAATCGCTCACTGGCTCAAGCAGCCTACCCGGGTTCAGTACGGGCCGTACCTTATGAACCCCTATTTGGCCTTGCTCCGGGTGGAGTTTACCGTGCCGCGAACTGTTACCAGCCGCGCGGTGCGCTCTTACCGCACCCTTTCACCCTTACCTGATCCCGCTTGCGCGGGCCATCGGCGGTTTGCTCTCTGTTGCACTGGTCGTGGGTTTCCCCCCCAGGCGTTACCTGGCACCCTGCCCTATGGAGCCCGGACTTTCCTCCCCTCCGCCCGTCTCCCCCGAAGGAGGACGACGACGAAGCGGCGACTGTCTGGTCAGCTTCGGCGCGAAGTATAGAGGGTTTGCCGCCGGTTGTCATCCCTCCATCGCCATCCCGGCCCGCAATGTCGCGGCGATATTGCGCGACGCGCGATAAATATTGTCCGATGCCCCGCGAAACGCCTCTTCCAGCGTTGTAATGTTGGTCAGCACGCTGAATACCGCATCGATGCCAAACTGATGCACCACGCCAACGTCGCGGGTCAGGCTACCGGCAATACCAATCACCGGCTTATGGTATTTTTTCGCCACGCTCGCCACGCCGACCGGCACCTTGCCATGAATACTTTGGCTATCAAGCCGCCCTTCGCCGGTCACCACCAGCGAGCAGTCGAGAATATGCTCTTCCAGATTCAGCGCCTGGGTGACAATCTCGACCCCGCTGCGCAGTTCGGCATTCAGGAACGCCATCAGCGCGGCCCCCATACCTCCGGCGGCGCCGGCTCCCGCCACCTGTTTCACGTCCACGCGCAAATCCGTTTTTATCACATCGGCATAGTGTTCAAGATTGCGATCCAGCTCAAGGATCATCGCTTCGGTCGCTCCCTTCTGCGGGCCAAAAATACGCGAGGCGCCCACATCACCAGTCAGCGGATTGGTCACGTCGCAGGCTACGCGGATCGCACACTCCTGAAGCCGGGCGTCCAGACCGCGGAGATCGATAGCATTCAGGCTGGCGAGGCTCCCGCCGCCGTTGCCAATCTCGCTGCCATTAGCATCGCGGAGGCTGGCTCCTAGCGCCTGCACCATGCCAGCGCCGCCATCGTTAGTGGCGCTGCCGCCGATGCCGATAATGATATTTTTCGCCCCATGATCCAGCGCCTGGAGAATCAGCTCGCCGGTCCCGCGCGATGTCGTCAGCAGCGGGTTGCGCAGCGCCGGCGGAACCAGACCCAGTCCGCTGGCGGCCGCCATCTCGATAAACGCCGTTTTACCGTCGCCGGACATTCCCCAGCTGGCATTCACCTTTTCACCTAACGGCCCCGTAACCAGAGCGGTATATTCATAACCCTGCGTGGCGGCAATCATGGCCTCAACGGTGCCTTCACCACCGTCGGCAACCGGAACGGAAACATACTCTGCATCGGGGAAAATTTCCCGAAATCCTTTTTCTATCGCCTGAGCTACCTCAATGGCAGAAAGGCTTTCTTTATAAGAGTCTGGGGCGATTACGATTTTCATAGTTATGTAGCCTGACAGTGCCGCGCAAGGCAAGAATTACAGGGCGCGTTTCGCGCCCTTCTTGTTAGCGAGTGACTTCCACTTTCGCCAGTTTTTCGTAATAGCATGCCAGCGCGCTGTGGTCGGCGGTACCCAGACCGTCGGCACGCAGCGCCTGCATCATTTCCATCACCGCCGCCGTCAGCGGCAGCTGAGCGCCCACGCCGTGGGACGTATCCAGCGCATTGGCCAGATCCTTAATATGCAGGTCGATGCGGAAACCCGGCTTGAAGTTACGATCCATGACCATCGGCGCTTTCGCATCCAGCACGGTGCTCCCCGCCAGGCCGCCGCGGATAGCCTGATACACCAGATCCGGATTGACGCCCGCTTTGGTGGCCAGGGTCAGGGCTTCAGACATCGCGGCAATATTCAGCGCGACGATCACCTGGTTGGCCAGCTTCGTCACGTTGCCTGCCCCTACTTCTCCGGTGTGCACGACCGAACCGGCCATCGTCTTCATCAGGTCGTAGTATTTATCGAAGATAGCCTTATCACCGCCGACCATCACCGACAGCGTGCCGTCGATCGCCTTCGGCTCGCCGCCGCTTACCGGCGCGTCGAGCATATCCACGCCCTTCGCTTTCAGCGCTTCGCTGATTTCGCGGCTGGCCAGCGGCGCGATGGAGCTCATATCAATCAGTACGGTACCCGGCTTCGCGCCGTCAATAATGCCGTTTTCACCCAGCGCCACTTCTTTCACATGCGGGGAGTTCGGCAGCATCGTGATAATCACATCGCACTGTTCGGCAATAGCCTTCGCCGTTGCCGCTGTTTCTGCCCCGGCAGCAATCGCTTCGGCAACCGCTTCAGGATTACGGTCGGAGACCACCAGCGAGTAACCGGCTTTCAGCAAGTTTTTGCTCATAGGCTTGCCCATGATGCCCAGGCCAATAAAACCAACTTTCATCGTCATAACGTTCTCTCTCTTTTGATCCCGAGGGTTATTTTTTAAAAGAATCCGCAAGCTTCTGCGTGGCGGAGCGGAATGCGCCCAAATCGCTGCCGACGGCAACAAAGGTTGCGCCCCATTCCAGATAGCGACGCGCATCGGCCTCTACCGGCGCCAGAATTCCGCTCGGCTTACCGTGCTTTTTCGCACTCGCAAAAATTTGCTGAATAGCGCGCTGAACCTCAGGGTGTGAGGCATTGCCCAGATGGCCTAACGCCGCGGCGAGGTCGCTTGGGCCGACAAAAATGCCGTCAACGCCTTCGGTTGCCGCGATGGCATCGACGTTATCTACGCCCTGCTGGCTTTCAATCTGTACAAGAATGGTGATGTTTTTGTTTGATTGCGCGAAGTAATCCGGCACGGTGCCAAACATGTTGGCGCGGTGAGAAACGGACACCCCGCGGATGCCTTCCGGCGGATAGCGGGTGGAGGCCACGGCGTTAACCGCCTCTTCTTTACTTTCAACAAAAGGGATCAGGAAGTTATAAAAACCGATATCCAGCAGGCGCTTAATGATAACCGGCTCGTTGGTCGGGACCCGGACAACCGCAGCGCTGGAGCTGCCCTTCAGGGCCATCAGCTGTGGAATAAAGGTCGTAATATCGTTTGGCGCATGCTCGCCATCCAGCACCAGCCAGTCAAAGCCCGCCAGGCCTAATACTTCGGTGCTAACGGGGCTGGCCAGCGCGGACCAGCAGCCAATCTGAACCTGATGAGCAGCCAGCGCCGCCTTGAATTTGTTCGGGAAGATATCGTTATTCATCGCTTATACCTTGTCACTTAACCGTGAATTATTTTTGCAATTCCATACGTTTGATATCGCCAACAATGAAGAGGTAGCAAACCATCGCCATCAGAGCTGAACAACCGACAAACACCAGCGCTGCGTTAAATGAATGCAGTTCGCTGACCAGATAGCCGATGACCAGCGGAGTAACAATGGACGCCACGTTACCGAATACGTTGAAGACCCCGCCGCACAGACCAACAATCTCTTTCGGAGCGGTATCGGAAATCACCGGCCAACCGAGGGCACCAAAGCCTTTACCGAAGAACGCCAGCGCCATCAGGGTCACCACCAGCGCGGTGTTATCGGTGTAGTTACACAGAATAATGGTTGAGGCCAGCAGCATGCCGAGAACGATGGGCAGCTTACGAGCCAGAGTGATAGAAAAACCGCGCTTAATCAGATAGTCGGAGAACACGCCGCCCAGTACGCCGCCGGCGAAACCGCACAGCGCCGGGATGGATGCCACCAGCCCCACTTTCAGAATCGACATCCCCTTTTCCTGCACCAGGTAAATCGGGAACCAGGTGAGGAAGAACCAGGTGATGGTGTTGATAAAATATTGGCCAAAGAATACGCCCAGCATCATGCGGTTGGTTAACAGCTGCTTGATATAGTGGAGTTTAGGCCCGCTGGCCGCATTGCCGCCGGGCTTTTTATGGTCCATATCCACTACCGCGCCGTTGTCAGAGATAAACTTCAGCTCTTCTTTTGACATCCGCGGATGGTCGGTCGGGTTATGAATCAGCTTTGCCCACAGGCCGGTGAGGATAAAACCAATGACCCCCATAACGGTAAACACGTGCTCCCAGCCCCAGGCGAAGGTTAACCAGCCGAGCAGAGGCGAGAACAGCGCCAGTGAAAAATATTGTGCAGAGTTAAAGATAGCGGAGGCGGTACCGCGCTCTTTCGTCGGGAACCAGGCCGCGACGATACGGGCGTTAGCCGGAAATGATGGCGCTTCCGAAAAGCCCAGCATAAACCGCATAATGAACATCGAGATCCCGGCCCAGGCAAGCGGAAAGACGTCAACAAAGCCCTGCAGAAAGGTAAACAGCGACCAGAAGAACAGACTGTAGGTGTAGACTTTCTTCGAGCCAAACTTATCAAGCAGCCAGCCGCCGGGGATTTGCATCAGCAAATAGGCCCAGCCAAAGGCGGAGAAAATGTATCCCATCGACACGGCGCTGAGCTGAAGCTCTTTTGCTACTTCGGTTCCGGCAATGGAGAGCGTTGCGCGGTCGGCATAGTTAACGGCGGTGACGATAAATATTATCAGTAAAATTAAATATCGGGTGGGGAATCCCTTTTTTGTTGCTTCAACCGTATCAAGCATCATTTTATTTACCTCAGGTACTCGAGAAGTTATTTTATTATTATTTGAGCGTTACACTAAAGATGCCCTTCAAATAAAAACAAACATCAAATAGCAAATCTGGCGTAATGAAATCGTCATTCAGTATAAACAGCAGGCATCCGCCGTGCATTGTGCAAACGCACAATTAATTAGGTTAATATAAATATTACTTTAAACATATGCATATAATAATGGGCGCTGATGCACATATTTACGCTTTGATGCCGCTGCTGGCGCGGCTATCACGATAATGAGTGATCGCGGTCACATTCTTGATGGCGAACTCCTGACATTCTAATTCCACAATACTGAGAACATCCTCAATTAGATTCAAAATATATAGAGTTTATTATTTTATTATCCCCACCTGGCTGGAGAATACTGGACAATGGCCGACATCGAAATTAGACAAGAATCGCCCAGCGCGTTTTATATAAAAGTACATGACACCGATAATGTGGCAATTATTGTTAATGATAATGGTCTGAAAGCCGGGAGTCGTTTCCCGGACGGACTGGAGCTGATTGAACATATTCCTCAGGGCCATAAGGTGGCGCTGGTGGATATTCCCGTTCACGGCGAAATCATCCGCTATGGCGAAGTCATCGGCTACGCCGTTCGCGATATCGCGCGCGGCAGCTGGATTGACGAATCCACGGTAGAACTGCCCAGCGCGCCGCCGCTGAATACCCTGCCGCTGGCCACCAAAGTCCCGCAGGCGCTGCCCGCACTGGAAGGGTATACCTTTGAAGGCTATCGCAATGCCGACGGCAGCGTCGGGAGCAAGAATCTGCTCGGCATCACCACCAGCGTGCACTGCGTGGCTGGGGTTGTCGATTACGTGGTCAAAATCATCGAACGCGACCTGCTGCCGAAGTATCCGAACGTCGATGGCGTCGTGGGCCTGAATCACCTCTACGGCTGCGGCGTAGCCATCAACGCGCCGGCGGCCGTCGTGCCTATCCGCACCATCCACAATATCTCGTTGAACCCGAATTTTGGCGGCGAGGTGATGGTGGTTGGCCTGGGCTGTGAAAAGCTGCAGCCGGAGCGCCTGCTGCAGGGGACAGAAGATGTCCAGCCTGTCGCCGTGGACAGCGCCAGCATCGTGCGGCTGCAGGATGAACATCACGTTGGCTTTAAATCAATGGTCGACGATATTCTGCAGGTTGCGGAGCGTCACCTGGCGAAGCTCAACCAGCGCCAGCGCGAAACCTGTCCGGCTTCCGAGCTGGTGGTCGGCATGCAGTGCGGCGGCAGCGACGCGTTTTCCGGCGTCACCGCCAACCCGGCGGTGGGCTATGCCTCCGACCTGCTGGTACGCTGCGGCGCGACGGTGATGTTCTCAGAGGTCACCGAAGTCCGTGACGCCATTCATCTGCTAACGCCACGCGCGGTGAACGAGGAGGTCGGTAAACGCCTGCTCGAAGAGATGGCCTGGTACGATAACTATCTCGACCTCGGTCAAACCGATCGCAGCGCCAACCCCTCTCCGGGGAATAAAAAGGGCGGCCTCGCCAACGTGGTGGAAAAGGCGCTGGGCTCTATCGCCAAATCGGGGAAAAGTGCGATTGTCGAGGTGCTGTCGCCGGGCCAGCGCCCGACGAAACGCGGGCTGATATTTGCCGCCACGCCCGCCAGCGATTTTGTTTGCGGAACCCAGCAGGTCGCATCAGGCATTACGGTTCAGGTATTCACCACCGGCCGCGGTACGCCATACGGCCTCGTCGCGGTGCCGGTCATAAAAATGGCAACCCGCACCGAGCTTGCGAACCGCTGGTATGACCTGATGGATATTAACGCTGGCACAATCGCCACCGGCGAAGAGAGTATCGAAGAGGTTGGCCTGAAGCTGTTTGAGTTTATTCTTGACGTCGCCAGCGGCCGGAAGAAAACCTTCTCAGATCAGTGGGGGCTGCATAACCAGCTGGCGGTGTTTAACCCGGCGCCGGTAACCTGATTTACCGCCGGACGGCGCAGCGTTGAGCCTCTCTCCTGCGAGGAGAGGGGCCACGTTTAGCCCTTCACCAGTCGCACATCAATGCCGCTCTTGCGCAGCCCTTCAAGGCTTTCGGTCGGGATGCCTTCATCAACGATAATCATATCAATCCGCTGAGTGTCGATAATCTTATGCAGGCTCGAACGATTAAATTTCGTTGAATCGGTCACGACAACGATCCGCTCCGCCACTTCGCACATCCGGCGATTCAGACGCGCTTCATCTTCATTATGGGTACTCACGCCGCGATCGAGATCGATGGCATCGACGCCAAGAAAAAGCATGTCAAAGTGGTAATTCTGTAGAGACTGCTCCGCCTGGTCGCCATAGAACGACTGCGACTGGCGGCGCAGGTGTCCCCCGGTCATCAGCAGCTCCACCCCTTCGGCATCCAGCAGCGCATTCGCCACGTTCATCCCGTTAGTCATGACTATCAAATCGGTATGCTGACGCAGCATACGGGCAATTTCATACGTTGTGGTGCCGGAGTCGAGAATAATCCGGTGCCCCGGTTGAATCAGTTCTACCGCCGCCTGCGCGATGCTGCGCTTCACCGCGGTATTGAGCGCGCTTTTATCTTCCACTGACGGCTCCGCAGCGGGCGTTGTACCGTCACAGATCAGCGCCCCGCCATAGGCGCGAACGGCGATGCCCTGCTTTTCCAGAAAGGCCAGATCGTTGCGAATCGTCACCGTCGAGACGCCATATAGCAGAGCAAGGTCGTTCACCTGCACGCTTCCCTGCTGCCGCAGCCGCTGGATAATTTGCTCGCGCCTCTCACTGGTGCCGCTGATGCGCTTATCTGCAGAAGAGTCGGTACTGCTCATAAGTATTCCTTTAGCTAAATCTTTCGTTTCATTTCGTTTTGCCTATTAACACCTTTCTTTTAGCGGAATGCAAGCCCCGCAACGCGCTACGGCGGTCCACATCCTGACGCTGAAACCTTTCATTATGTTTCTTTTGTGAAATAGATCGGAAAACTATTATCTTTCGTTTTATTTTTACAGCACCATGACGCAGTATTAAATGAAACAAAACGAAAGATTAATGTCATTACCATCCGAAATGGAGAGGAAAGTGAAACATCTTACAGAAATGGTGGCACAGCATAAACGAGGGAGTACAAGCGGAATTTATGCCGTCTGTTCCGCGCATCCGCTGGTACTTGAAGCGGCCATTCGTTACGCCCGGGCCCAGCAGGCTCCGCTGCTGATCGAAGCCACCTCCAATCAGGTGGATCAGTTCGGTGGCTATACCGGCATGACGCCCACTGATTTCCGCGGCTTTGTCTGCCAGCTCGCCAGCTCGCTCGATTTTCCCCAGTCGCAGCTGATCCTCGGCGGCGATCATCTCGGCCCTAACCGCTGGCAAAATCTGCCCGCAGCCCAGGCGATGGCCAATGCCGACGATCTCATTAAAAGCTACGTCGCAGCAGGCTTTAAGAAAATCCATCTCGATTGCAGCATGTCCTGCGAGGGCGATCCGCTGCCGTTAACCGATGAGATCGTTGCAGATCGCGCCGCCCGACTGGCAAAGATAGCCGAAGAGACCTGCCGTAAGCACTTTGGCGAATCCGACCTGGTCTACGTGATAGGCACCGAAGTGCCCGTCCCAGGCGGCGCCCATGAAACGCTTACCGAACTGCAGGTCACCACTCCTGACGCGGCGCGCGCGACGCTGGAAGCGCATCGCCATGCCTTTGCGCAGCGCGGGTTGACCAATATCTGGCCGCGCATTATCGGGCTGGTGGTCCAGCCCGGCGTCGAATTCGATCATATCAACGTTATCGACTATCAGCCGCAGAAAGCCGTAGCGCTGAGCGCAATGGTGGAAGCTTATGACACGCTGATATTTGAAGCCCACTCCACGGACTATCAGACGCCGCAGGCGCTTCGTCAGCTGGTGAAAGATCATTTTGCCATTCTGAAGGTCGGCCCGGCGCTCACCTTCGCCCTGCGTGAAGCGCTGTTCTCGCTGGCGGCAATAGAGGAAGAACTCCTGCCCGCGAAAGCGTGCTCCGGCCTGCGTCAGGTGCTGGAAAACGTGATGCTCGATCGCCCGGAATATTGGCAAAACCACTATCACGGCGACGGCAACGCGCGGCGCCTGGCGCGCGGATACAGCTACTCCGACCGCGTCCGCTACTACTGGCCGGACAGCCAGATCGATGAGGCGTTTGCACGCCTGGTGCGCAATCTTGCCGACTGGACGATTCCGCTGCCGCTCATCAGCCAGTATATGCCGTTGCAGTACACCAAAGTTCGCGAGGGCGATCTCAAGGCGGCACCGCGGGAGCTCATCATCGACCACATTCAGGACATACTGCAGCAGTACCACGCTGCCTGTAAGGGCGTTACGTCCCATAACGCATAACAACGAAGAGGAAAACGCGATGCCAAACATTGTCTTAAGTCGTATCGATGAACGTTTGATCCACGGTCAGGTGGGCGTCCAGTGGGTCGGGTTTGCGGGAGCGAACCTGGTGCTGGTGGCCAACGATGAGGTTGCTGAAGATTCGGTACAGCAAAATCTGATGGAGATGGTGCTGGCGGAGGGGATCGCCGTACGCTTCTGGTCGCTGCAAAAAGTGATTGAAAATATCCACCGCGCCGCCGACAGGCAAAAAATTCTGCTGGTCTGTAAAACACCGGCTGACTTCCTCAGGCTGGTGGAGGGCGGAGTTCCCGTCACGCGTATCAACGTAGGAAATATGCACTACGCCAATGGCAAACAGCATATTGCCAAAACGGTTTCTGTAGACGCGAACGATATTGCCGCGTTTAACGGCCTCAAGGCCGCCGGGGTGGAATGCTTCGTTCAGGGCGTTCCAACAGAACCCGCTTTGGATCTCTTTAAACTACTCTGAGGGATTCATAATGGAAATCAGTCTGTTGCAGGCTTTTGCATTAGGTATTCTTGCCTTTATTGCCGGCCTGGATATGTTCAACGGGTTAACCCATATGCACCGTCCGGTGGTCCTCGGCCCGCTGGTGGGCCTGATTCTGGGCGATCTGCATACCGGTATTTTAACCGGCGGCACGCTGGAGCTGGTCTGGATGGGGCTGGCCCCGCTGGCGGGCGCCCAGCCGCCAAACGTGATTATCGGCACTATCGTCGGTACCACCTTTGCCATTACCACAGGCGTGAAGCCTGATGTCGCCGTCGGCGTCGCCGTCCCCTTCGCCGTCGCGGTACAGATGGGGATCACCTTCCTGTTCTCGGTGATGTCCGGCGTGATGTCCCGCTGCGACCGCATGGCGGCAAACGCCGATACCAGGGGTATTGAGCGAGTGAACTATCTGGCCCTGCTGGCGTTAGGGATCTTCTATTTTCTCTGCGCCTTCCTGCCTATCTTTTTCGGGGCGGAACATGCGAAAACCGCCATCGATGTGCTACCGGAGCGCCTGATTGACGGCCTCGGCGTGGCGGGCGGCATCATGCCGGCTATCGGCTTCGCCGTACTGCTGAAAATCATGATGAAAAACGTCTATATCCCCTACTTTATCATCGGCTTTGTCGCCGCAGCATGGCTGAAGCTACCGGTGCTGGCGATTGCCGCCGCGGCGCTGGCGATGGCGCTCATTGACCTGCTGCGCAAATCTCCGGAACCGGCTGCGCCGGCGGCACAGAAAGAGGAATTCGAAGATGGCATCTAATCAAACCACTCTGCCAGGCGCCTCCACCTCCGAAGAGACGCTGCTTTCCGGCGTAAATGAAAACGTCTACGAAGAGCAGACCCTCGGTGCGGAGCTGACGAAAAAAGATATTAACCGCGTCGCCTGGCGCTCTATGCTTCTGCAGGCCTCGTTCAACTACGAACGTATGCAGGCGTCCGGCTGGCTGTACGGCCTGCTGCCGGCGCTGAAAAAGATCCACACCAACAAACGCGACCTGGCACGCGCCATGAAAGGTCATATGGGGTTCTTCAACACCCACCCGTTCCTGGTGACCTTTGTCATCGGCATCATCCTTGCGATGGAGCGCTCCAAGCAGGACGTCAACAGCATCCAGAGCACTAAAATCGCCGTCGGCGCCCCGCTGGGCGGGATTGGCGATGCGATGTTCTGGCTGACGCTGCTGCCGATTTGCGGCGGCATTGGCGCCAGCCTCGCGCTGCAAGGTTCTATCCTCGGCGCGGTGGTGTTTATTGTGCTGTTTAACGTGGTGCATCTCGGGTTGCGCTTTGGCCTTGCGCACTATGCTTATCGTATGGGCGTGGCGGCGATACCGTTAATTAAAGCCAATACCAAAAAGGTCGGGCACGCGGCGTCAATCGTCGGGATGACGGTGATTGGCGCGCTGGTGGCAACCTATGTTCGCCTCAGCACCACGCTGGAGATCACCGCAGGTGATGCGGTGGTGAAACTGCAAACGGATGTTATCGATAAGCTGATGCCGGCGTTTCTACCGCTGGTTTATACCCTGACCATGTTCTGGCTGGTGCGCCGCGGCTGGAGCCCGCTGCGACTCATCGCGCTCACCGTCGTACTGGGTGTCGTGGGTAAATTCTGCCACTTTCTGTAAATACAAAGAGGTATGCGATGTTAGGTATTATTTTGACGGGTCATGGCGGCTTTGCCAGCGGTATGGCAATGGCGATGAAACAGATACTGGGCGAGCAGTCGCAGTTTATCGCTATCGATTTTCCGGAAACCTCAACGACCGCACTGCTCACCTCACAGCTTGAGCAGGCGGTGAGCCAGCTGGACGCTGAAGACGATATCGTTTTTCTGACGGACCTGCTGGGCGGGACGCCGTTTCGCGTGGCCTCAACGCTGGCGATGCAAAAACCAGGGAGGGAAGTGATCACCGGCACCAATCTGCAGCTGCTGCTGGAAATGGTGCTGGAACGTGAGGGCCTGAACGGCGAGGCGTTTCGTCTGCAGGCGCTGGAGTGCGGGCACCGCGGGTTAACCAGCCTGGTCGACGAGCTCGCGCGCTGTCGCGAAGAGAAACCGGTAGAGGAAGGGATATGACGCAGATTCTGCGCGCCAGACGCCTGCTGACCGAGCAGGGCTGGCTTGCCGATCATCAGTTGCGTATAGAAGCTGGCGTCATCACCGCAGTCGAGCCGGTTCCCGCCGGCGTGACCGCTCGCGACGCCGATCTGCTTTGCCCGGCTTACATCGATATTCACGTCCACGGCGGCGCGGGTATTGATGTGATGGACGAAACGCCGGACGCGCTCGACAGGCTGGCAATATATAAAGCGCGCGAGGGGGTCGGCGCCTGGCTGCCGACCACCGTCACCGCACCGCTGCCGGCCATCCACGGCGCGCTGGAACGCATCGCCCGGCGAGTGCTTTCCGGTGGCCCCGGCGCGCAGGTGCTGGGCAGCTATCTGGAAGGACCCTACTTCACTCCGCAGAATAAAGGCGCCCATCCGCCTGAGCTGTTCCGCGAGCTGGACGTCGCCGAGCTGGACTCCTTGATTACCTGCTCGCGACGAACCCTGCGGGTGGTGGCGCTGGCGCCGGAAAAGCCGGGGGCAATAGCGGCGATTCATCATCTTAAACGGCAGGGCGTGCGGGTGATGCTGGGCCATAGCGCCGCCACCTATGACCAGACCCGTGCCGCCTTCGCTGCCGGCGCCGACGGGCTGGTGCACTGCTACAACGGGATGAGCGGATTACATCACCGGGAACCGGGCATGGTCGGCGCCGGGTTCACCACGCCGCAGGCGTGGCTGGAGCTTATTGCCGACGGGCATCATGTCCATCCCGCCGCCATGCGTCTGTGTTGCTGCTGCGCCGGGCAACGCATTGTCCTGATCACCGATGCGATGCAGGCAGCCGGTATGCCCGATGGCCGCTATTCGCTCTGCGGCGAAGCGGTGGAGATGCGCGGCGGTATCGTACGAACGGCCTCCGGTAGCCTCGCAGGCAGTACGCTCTCGCTTGATGCGGCCGTTCGCAACATGGTCGAGCTGGCGGGTGCTGCGCCGGAAGATGCCATCCATATGGCTTCGCTGCACCCCGCCCGCCTGCTGGGTATCGACGACCGATTGGGATCGTTACGCACGGGGAAATGCGCGAATGTTATTGCGCTAAACGACAGGCTACACCTTCAGCAAATCTGGATTCAGGGCCAGGCTCTCCCCCTTTAGCCCTTTCATTATGTGTCATGTTGGCCTTCGCCCTCTGCGCGCAAGGCCTTTCTTTTTCTTGCGAAAATAGCGTCAATCCCCGCGATTATTTAATTAAAAAAATATATTTATCATATAGATATATAAATTCATTGCTTTTTGATCACAGTTTTCATTTTATTTCTTGTTTCTTTGATTGAACTTTCGATTTCTTTGCTATAAATTTTATTTAACTGATTACATGAATAAGTGAAACGAAACGAAAGATAGCGACAATTTTGCCAGCGTCTGATGTGGAATTCACACGACTAAGGACTGAGTTATGCCTGAAACCTATACCGCAACCTCCGCCGCGACCGGCACCTGGACAGAAGCCGAAATCCGTCAACAGCCCGCCAGCTGGCTCCGCTCGCTGACCAACATCGACAATCTCCGTTCGGCGATCGACGACTTCCTCGCGCCATTGCTGCGTAAAGACGATTTGCGAATTGTTCTGACGGGGGCAGGAACCTCCGCCTTTATCGGTGAGATCGTTTCGCCCTGGCTATCGCGTCACACCGGAAAAAACATCAGCGCGGTGCCAACGACCGATCTGGTAACCAATCCTATGGACTACCTGAACGCCGCGCACCCTCTGCTGCTGGTCTCCTTCGCCCGCTCCGGCAATAGCCCGGAGAGCGTCGCCGCCGTAGAGCTGGCCAATCAGTTCGTCCCGAACTGTTACCACCTGTCGATTACCTGTAATGAAGCCGGCAGCCTGTATCAAAACGCGGTAAACAGCGACAACGCCTTTGCGCTACTGATGCCGACAGAAACGCACGACCGCGGCTTCGCGATGACCAGCAGTATTACCACCATGATGGCGAGCTGCCTTGCGGTGTTCGCGCCCGAAGCGATCAACAGCAGGACCTTCCGCGACGTGGCGGATCGTTGTCAGACGATCCTCACCTCGCTCGGCGAATTTAGCGGCAGCGTATTTGGCAATGAGCCGTGGCGACGGATCGTCTATCTCGGCAGCGGCGGATTACAGGGTGCGGCGCGCGAATCGGCCCTCAAGGTCCTCGAGCTGACCGCCGGTAAACTGGCGGCGTTTTATGACTCCCCAACCGGCTTTCGTCACGGGCCGAAATCACTGGTGGATAACGAAACGCTGGTGGTGGTGTTTGTCTCCAGCCACCCGTACACGCGCCAGTACGACCTCGACCTGCTGGCTGAACTGCGTCGCGACAAACAGGCAATGCGCGTGGTGGCGATTGCCGCCGAAGCCGCAGCCCCTGTCACTGCGGGTCCGCACATCCTGCTGCCGCCTTCCCGCGCTTTTATCGATGTCGAGCAGGCTTTCTGCTTCCTGATGTATGCCCAGGCGTTCGCGCTCGCGCAGTCCATCAGCGTTGGCAATACCCCGGATACCCCTTCCGCCAGCGGTACGGTTAACCGCGTGGTGCAAGGCGTCGTCATTCACCCCTGGAATGCTTGAGAGGAGCGCATCATGAGCATTATTTCTACGAAATATCTTCTGCTGGATGCCCAGGCAAAAGGCTATGCGATACCTGCATTTAACATTCATAACGCCGAGACGATCCAGGCGATCCTCGAAGTCTGCAGCGAGATGCGATCGCCGGTGATCCTCGCCGGTACGCCGGGTACCTTCAAACATATCGCGCTGGAGGAGATCTACGCGCTGTGCAGCGCTTACTCCACCAGCTATGAGATGCCTCTGGCGCTGCATCTCGATCACCATGAAACTCTGGACGATATCCGCCGCAAGGTTAACGCCGGTGTGCGTAGCGCGATGATCGACGGTAGCCACTTCCCTTTCGATGAGAACGTGAAGCTGGTGAAATCGGTCGTGGATTTTTGCCACGCGCGCGATTGCAGCGTAGAGGCTGAACTCGGTCGCCTGGGCGGGGTGGAAGATGATATGAGCGTTGATGCTGAAAGCGCGTTTTTGACCGATCCGCAGGAAGCAAAACGCTTTGTTGAGCTGACGGGTGTTGATAGTCTCGCCGTAGCTATCGGTACCGCACATGGGCTCTATACCAAACGTCCAAAAATCGACTTCCAGCGCTTAGGCGAAATTCGTCAGGTGGTCGACGTTCCTCTGGTACTCCACGGTGCCAGCGATGTGCCTGATGAGTATGTGCGTCGCGCCATCGAACTCGGGGTCTGCAAAGTCAATGTGGCAACCGAGCTGAAAATCGCGTTTTCCGGTGCCGTAAAACAATGGTTTGGCGAACATCCTGATGGCAATGACCCACGCTATTACATGCGTGTCGGGATGGACGCCATGAAAGAAGTGGTAAAAAGCAAAATCAACGTCTGCGGCTCAGCGAATAAATTAGTGACCTGTTCGCCATCCCTTTCGTAAATTAAACATAATTATATTATTTCAACAACGCGTAACTCGCAGCCTATATCGGCAGGAATTACTAATATGAGTACTCCAAATATTTTATTAACCCGTATTGATAACCGCCTGGTACATGGACAGGTTGGCGTCACATGGACATCAACCATTGGCGCTAACTTACTGATTGTCGTGGATGATGAAGTCGCAAATGACGATATACAGCAAAAGCTAATGGGCATTACCGCTGATACCTATGGCTTCGGCATTCGTTTTTTCTCTATCGAGAAAACAGTCGCGATCATTTCAAAGGCAGCCCCTCATCAAAAGATTTTTCTAATCTGCCGCACTCCGGCCATTGTCAGAAAGCTGATCGAAGGCGGCCTGTCGTTAAAAGATGTCAACGTAGGAAATATGCATTTCTCTGAGGGGAAAAAACAGATCAGCAGCAAGGTATATGTCGATGATCGTGATTTAGACGATCTACGATTTATCAAGCGCAGCGGCGTTAATCTATTTATTCAGGACGTTCCTGGTGATGCGAAAGAGGGCATTCCTGATTAATTGCAGAGTCTCGGTATTCTAATAGCTAAAGTCACCATTACGAGGCAACAAAATGCACGAAATTACACTCCTTCAGGGAATATCCCTGGCCGCGTTAGTTTTTGTTCTTGGGATAGATTTTTGGCTGGAAGCACTGTTCCTTTTTCGTCCGATTATTGTCTGTACCCTTACCGGAGCGATTCTTGGCGATATCCATATTGGTTTGATCACCGGCGGCCTCACCGAGCTGGCTTTTGCAGGCCTGACGCCTGCCGGAGGCGTGCAGCCGCCGAACCCTATTATGGCAGGCGTAATGACGACCGTCATCGCCTGGACAACCGGGGTGGACGCGAAAACCGCAATTGGTTTAGGTCTGCCGTTTAGCCTGCTGATGCAGTACATCATTCTGTTTTTCTACTCGGCATTTTCACTCTTTATGTCAAAAGCCGATAAGTGCGCGAAAGAAGCTAATACGGCGGCATTCTCCCGTCTTAACTGGACCACAACGCTCATTGTCGCCTGCTCCTATGCGGTTATCGCCTTTCTCTGTACCTATCTTGCGCAGGGCGCGATGCAGGCGCTGGTAAAAGCCATGCCGGCCTGGCTGACGCATGGTTTTGAAGTCGCTGGCGGCATACTGCCCGCGGTAGGTTTTGGCCTGCTGCTGCGCGTCATGTTCAAAGCCCAATACATCCCTTACCTCATCGCCGGCTTCCTGTTCGTATGCTATATCCAGGTCAGTAACCTGCTGCCGGTTGCGGTATTAGGCGCCGGGTTTGCGGTCTATGAATTCTTTAATGCCAAAGCTAAAAATGCCGCCCAGGCGCAGGCGACAACCCAGAAAAACGATGCAGAGGATTACAGCAATGGGATCTGAAATTAGTAAAAAAGACATTACTCGCCTGGGGTTTCGCTCCTCTCTGCTTCAGGCCAGCTTTAACTATGAGCGTATGCAGGCCGGTGGGTTTACGTGGGCAATGCTGCCGATCCTGAAGAAGATCTACAAAGGCGACAAAGAAGGCCTCAGCGCCGCCATGAAGGATCATCTGGAATTCATTAACACGCACCCGAACCTGGTAGGCTTCCTGATGGGTCTGCTGATTTCAATGGAAGAAAAAGGCGAAGACCGCAGCACCATCAAAGGGCTGAAAGTCGCGCTTTTCGGACCTATCGCCGGCATCGGCGACGCAATATTCTGGTTCACCCTGTTGCCGATTATGGCCGGGATCTGCTCCTCCTTCGCCAGCCAGGGCAACCTGCTGGGGCCTATTTTGTTCTTCGCGGTCTATCTTGCCATCTTCTTCCTGCGCGTGGGCTGGACGCATGTCGGCTATTCGGTGGGGATAAAAGCGATCGATAAGGTACGGGAAAACTCGCAGATGATCGCCCGTTCGGCGACGATACTTGGTATCACGGTAATTGGCGGCCTGATTGCGTCCTACGTGCATATTAACGTCGTCACCACCTTTGCCATCGACGCCACGCATAACGTTGCGCTGCAGCAGGACTTTTTCGACAAGGTGTTCCCAAACATCTTACCAATGGGCTATACCCTGCTGATGTATTACCTGCTGCGGGTGAAAAAAGCGCACCCTGTATTGCTGATTGCCGTCACCTTCGTGCTGGCGATTCTGGGTTCCGCGCTGGGGATTTTGTAAATGAGCAGGATGACGTTTCAGGAACTGAGCGATTACCGTGCGCTGAGCGAGGAGGTCAGCGAGCGATTGCTGGCGCTCATTAAGCGTAAGCCCGACGCGGTGATTTGTCTGGCGACGGGCGCGACGCCGCTGCTGGCCTATCAAATGTTTGTTGAAAAGGCGCTGGCACAAAAAGCGGATACCAGTCGGGTCATCTTCGTGAAGCTCGACGAATGGGTTGGCCTGTCAGCCGATAACCCGGCGACCTGCGAAGCGTTTTTGCAGCAGCAGATTATCCTGCCGCTCGCCGTCACGCCCGATCGCTATATTGCGTTTGCTTCCGATAAGGCTGACGAACAGGAATGCCAACGGGTTGTTGAACAGATTGCACGGTGTGGCGGTTTAGACCTTTGCCTGTTGGGGATAGGTAAGAACGGCCATTTAGGGCTTAACGAACCGGATGACGTCCTGGAACCCGCCTGCCATATTACCTATCTCGATGAGCGTACCCGCCTGCACGATATGCTGAAACAGGCGTCAGCGCCCGTCGAGCAGGGGATCACCCTCGGTCTTAGGGATATTCTGGCGGCAAAAGAGGTGTTACTGCTGGTTGCAGGTGAGGGAAAACAGCAGGCGTTCGCCGCGTTCAGAGAAGGGAAAGTATCAACTCGCGTTCCGGCATCGTTCCTGTGGCTACACTCGCAGGCAACCTGTTTGTACTACGCAATGTAGGAGCAGCCGGGCGGAGCTGCTCCCGCCCGGCTTATTGAATACAGGGCAATCTACTCGCCCTGCTGCTCCAGCGCGTGCTTGTACAGCGCGTTTTTCTTCACGCCGTGAATTTCAGCGGCCAGCGCGGCGGCTTTTTTCAGCGGCAGCTCCGCCTGCAGCAAGGCCAGCGTACGCAGCGCGTCCGCTGGCAGGGCCTCTTCCTGGGCTTTGAATCCTTCGACGATCAGCACCATTTCGCCTTTACGACGGTTCTCATCTTCCTTCACCCACGCCAGCAGCTCGCCGATTGGCGCGCCGTGGATAGATTCCCAGGTTTTAGTCAGTTCGCGCGCCAGCACCACGTAGCGGGACTCTCCCAGCACCGTGCAGATATCTTCCAGGCTCTCCAGCAGGCGGTGGGTGGATTCATAGAAAATAATCGTCCGCGGCTCTTCTTCCAGCGCCTTCAGCGTATCGCGACGCCCCTTCGACTTTGCCGGCAGAAAGCCTTCATAGCAGAAGCGGTCGGACGGCAGGCCCGCCGCGCTCAGAGCGGCAATCGCTGCGCACGGCCCCGGCAGCGGCACCACGCGGATATTGGCTTCGCGGCAGGTGCGCACCAGATGATAGCCGGGATCGTTGATCAGCGGGGTACCGGCATCAGATACCAGCGCGATGTTTTGCCCGTCCTGCAATTTTGCCAGAAGTGTTTCAGCTTTTTGCTGTTCATTATGGTCGTGCAGGGCAAATAATCGGGCGTTAATTCCAAAATGCTGGAGCAGTAAACCGGTATGGCGGGTATCTTCTGCAGCAATTAAATCAACGGCTTGCAACACCTCCAGCGCACGCTGCGTGATATCAGACAGATTACCTATCGGCGTGGGCACAATATAGAGCTGCCCCTGAGAATTATCTGCTGATTCGTGTTGTTTCATTGTCTCGTCCGTATTGCCGAATTAATATTGAGCATTGAGCCAAAAAAATATCACTGGATACATATGGTACCGTCAACATTTCTTCGTTCTAAACCCGCGCGTTGTCTGCCCGTACTGCTGGCTGCTCTGATCTTCGCTGGCTGCGGCACCCATACCCCGGATCAAAGCACGGCGTTTTTACAGGGTACGGCACAGGCAAACTCCAGTTACTACCTGCAGCAAATGCAGCAAAGCTCGAATGATAGCAAGACCAACTGGCAATTACTCGCCATTCGTGCACTGCTGCAGGAGGGCAAAAAGCAGCAGGCCATCGATCTGTTCAACCAGCTGCCGGCTAACCTCGATAAAACTCAGGCCCGCGAGCAGTCGCTTCTGGCGGTCGAAGTTAAGCTGGCTCAGAACGATTTCCCGGGCGCTCAGGCGCTGCTGAGCAAGCTCGATCCGGCAAGCTTCGAGACGAATCAGCAGCCCCGCTACTGGCAGGCGCAAATCGATGCCAGCCAGGGACGCCCGTCGATTACCCTGCTGCGCGCACTTATCGCCCAGCAGCCGCTGCTAAGCCAGCCGAAACAGCAGCAGAAGAATATCGACGAGACCTGGAAAGCGCTGACTTCGATGACCCAGGATCAGGCCAACGCGCTGGTTATCAATGCCGACGAGAACGTCCTGCAGGGCTGGCTGGATCTGCAGCGCATGTGGTTTGATAATCGTAACGATCCGACCCTGCTCAAAGCCGGGGTGAAAGACTGGCAGACCCGCTACCCGCAGAACCCGGGCGCTAAAATGCTGCCGACGGCGCTGGTGAATATGCAAAATTATAAGCCGGCATCAACCAATAAAATCGCCCTGCTGCTGCCGCTAAACGGCCAGGCCGCTGTATTTGGCCGCACGATCCAGCAGGGATTTGAAGCGGCGAAAAACGGCGCCCCGGCGGTTGCCGGAAGCGCGGTGCCTGCGCAGGTCGCACAGGCGGCAAACGCCGCCGGTAGCGAAGTAGTCAGCCCGTCGCAGGCGGAAATCAGCGATCTCACCTCCGCAAACGCCGCTCAGGCGCCGGTACAGACTCCGGCAGCGGACCAGGCGACGGCGCCGACCGCGGCACCCACCGCCGATCCGGCGGCCGCACAGGGCGCTACGCCGGCCGCCACCAGCGCCGCGCCTGCCGACGCCGCTCAGCCGCCGGTTACGGCGCCGCAGACCCAGCCGGTTGCCTCAACCCCGGCGAACCCTGCCGCCGAACTGAAAATCTATGACACAACCAGCCAGCCGATGAGCCAGCTGCTGGCCCAGGTGCAGCAGGACGGCGCTACCATCGTCGTTGGGCCGTTGCTCAAAAACAACGTGGAAGAGGTCATTAAAAGCAACACCTCGCTGAACGTCCTTGCGCTGAACCAGCCGGAAAAAGTCGAGAACCGCGCCAATATCTGCTATTTCGCCCTCTCTCCGGAAGACGAAGCGCGCGATGCGGCACACCATATTCACGATCAGGGCAAACAGACTCCGCTGCTGCTGGTTCCACGCGGATCGCTGGGCGATCGCGTGGTCAGCGCCTTTGCCAACGAGTGGCTTAAGATCGGCGGCGGCACGGTTTTAGAGCAGCGTTTTGGCTCAACCTCTGAGCTGAAGTCCAGCGTCAACAGCGGCATCTCGTTAACCGGTAGCCCGGTGTCGACCCTGCCTTCCGCCCAGGACAGCGCGCTGGGTAGCCCGAGCGACGTGCCGGTCAGCAGCGGCGGCAGCGTCGATGCCGCATGGATCCTGGCGACGCCGGAACAAATTGGCTACATCAAACCGATGATCGCCCTGCGCAACGGTAGCCAAAGCAACGTGACGCTGTACGCCAGCTCCCGCAGCGCTCAGGGCACAGCAGGCCCGGATTTCCGTCTGGAAATGGACGGCTTGCAGTACAGCGAAATCCCAATGCTGGCAGGCAGCAACCCGGCGCTGATGCAGCAGGCGCTGTCCGCCGTGCGTAACGACTACTCGCTGGCTCGCCTGTATGCGATGGGCGCCGATGCCTGGTCACTGGCCAACCATTTCTCGCAAATACGTCAGGTACCGGGCTTTGAGCTGAACGGTAACACCGGCGATCTGACGGCCACGCAGGACTGCGTGATCAACAGGAAACTGTCATGGCTCAAGTACCAGCGCGGACAGATCGTCGCAGCCAACTAACCAAACAAACCGGCGACGCCTGGGAAGCCCAGGCCCGCCGCTGGCTGGAAAGTCAGGGACTGCGTTTTACCGCCGCCAACGTTCGCGAACGGGGCGGCGAGATTGACCTTATTATGCGCGACGGGGCGGTTACCGTATTTGTTGAAGTGCGCTATCGTCGTAGCGCAAGCTACGGTGATGCCGCCTCCAGCGTCACGCTGAAAAAGCAACAACGACTCCTCCATGCCGCGCGTCTGTGGCTCTCCCGACATAATGGGAGCTTTGATACTGTGGATTGCCGTTTCGATGTGGTAGCCTTCACCGGAAACGACATCCAATGGCTGAAAAACGCCTTTGGCGAATAGCGTAAACGAATTTAAGGGATCCCGTGCTCGATAGAATTAAAGCCTGCTTCACTGAAAGCATTCAAACCCAAATTGCAGCAGCGGAAGCACTCCCGGACGCCATCTCCCGCGCGGCGATGACCCTCGTGCAGTCACTTCTCAACGGCAACAAAATCCTCTGTTGTGGCAATGGCACCTCTGCCGCCAACGCACAGCATTTTGCTGCCAGCATGATCAATCGTTTCGAAACGGAGCGCCCTGGTTTACCTGCCATTGCACTAAATACCGATAATGTGGTCTTAACGGCAATAGCCAACGATCGCCTGCATGACGAGGTTTACGCCAAGCAGGTGCGCGCGCTTGGGCACGCCGGCGACGTACTGCTGGCGATCTCCACCCGCGGCAATAGTCGGGATATCGTGAAAGCCGTTGAAGCGGCCGTCACTCGCGATATGACCATCGTTGCGTTAACCGGCTATGACGGCGGTGAGCTGGCTGGCCTGCTGGGTCAGCAGGACGTCGAAATTCGCATTCCCTCACATCGCAGCGCGCGTATTCAGGAAATGCATATGCTTACCGTCAACTGTCTGTGTGATTTGATTGATAACACGCTTTTTCCACACCAGGACGAATAAGGAGAACACATGAAGGCTCTCTCGCCCCTCGCCATCCTTCTTTCTGCGCTACTGCTTCAGGGATGCGTTGCCGCAGCAGTAGTCGGAACGGCAGCAGTCGGCACCAAAGCCGCAACGGACCCGCGGACGGTCGGCACACAGGTCGATGACAGTACGCTTGAGCTACGCGTCAACAGCGCGTTGTCGAAAGATGAACAAATTAAGAAGCAGGCCCGCATTAACGTCACCGCCTACCAGGGCAAAGTGCTGCTGACCGGTCAATCTCCGGTGGCCGATCTCTCCGCGCGCGCGAAGCAAATTGCGATGGGCGTCGAAGGAACCACGGAAGTCTTTAATGAAGTGCGTCAGGGTCAGCCGATAGGCTTAGGGACCGCCTCTTCGGATACCTGGATTACCACCAAGGTGCGCTCCCAGCTGCTGGGCACTGACCAGGTTAAATCATCAAACGTGAAGGTGACAACCGAGAACGGAGAAGTGTTCCTGATGGGGCTGGTTACCGACCGCGAAGGTCGCGCGGCGGCGGATATCGCCAGCCGGGTAAGCGGCGTTTCTCGCGTAACAACCGCGTTTACCTATATCAAATAAGCACCGCTTACCGGGCTACAAACCTTGTGCTTTGTAGCCCGGTAAAATCATCAGATTAACGCCAGCCCGCCAACAACCGCGCCGCACAGCGCCACCAGCCCGCCGGTCAGCCAAAGGGCCTTCGCCGGAAACGCCTTATGCAGCATAATCAGCGACGGTACGCTGACCGCAGGCAGCGTGATCAGCAGAGCCAGCGCTGGCGCAAACCCCATTCCCGCCAGCATCATGGTCTGTACGATAGGGATCTCCGCCGCCGTCGGGATAACGAACAGGCAGCCGGCTATCGCCATCGCAATGACCCAGAACAGCGTGTTACCGACCACGCCGTCGGCGTGCGGGAACAGCCAGACGCGCGCGGCCCCCAGCGCCAGCACCGCCAGAATATAGACCGGGATCGTGTTCCAGAACAGCGTCCACAGCGCCCGCAGCCAGCGGCTGAAAAAACCGCCCTCAGCAATTTGTGGGGAAAGGTCGGGCACGACTGCCGGCTGAGTAGCGGCTTCCTGAACCCATTTTTGTACCAGCGTCGCCACCACCAGCACGGTCGCGAGGCCAGCCACCAGGCGAATCAAGGCAAACTGCCAGCCGAGCACAAATCCCATAAACACCAGCGTCGCCGGGTTCAGCAGCGGATTACCCATCCAGAACGCCAGCGCGCCGCCCATCGACACCTGCTGTTTACGCATGCCTGCCGCCACCGGCGCGGCGCAGCAGGTGCACATCATGCCGGGCAGAGAGAAAATCGCCCCCAGCAACGTACCGCGAAAACGCGATTGCCCGAGGGTGCGCAGCAGCCAGTTACGCGGGATCAGCACCTGAATCAGCGAACCCAGCAGCACGCCCAGCACCGCCGCTTTCCAGACCGCCAGGAAGTAGACCAGCGCGTAATCCCACGCGGCTTTTAGCGGATTGCTATCGGCCTGGGCCAGAATAGATTTTCCAATGCTGTGCGTTTCTGCGGCAGTGAAGGCCTTACCGTAATATGGCTGCCATTTGACAAACCACAGGCCGACGATGACAACGAGGAAAAAGAGCGCGGGCTTCCACCATTGAAAAGATGATGCCGCCTGAGATGAAGACCGATCGGCCATAGCATTCCCCAGCAAGAAATATGGTTATAAAGCGAAGCGCTGAATACTACGCCTCGCCGGCGGCGATTTCACGCAATTTTGCCGATGGCAGAACGGTGACGCCTTCCTGGGAGGGCGCGAGCGCTTCACTGAGCATCCCCCGCGCGACGTCGCGGGCATCGATAGACTTCCAGTTCCCCGGCAGCAGGCGAAACAGCGGCGCCATCAGCACTTCATTCGCGCGTTTTTTATCACGCTCGCCCAGCAGCATAGAGGGGCGAAGGATCGTCAGATTCCGCCACGCCTGGGCGCGCAGCGCCTGCTCCATTTCCCCTTTGACGCGGTTGTAGAAAAACAGCGAATGCGGGTCGGCGCCCATGGCGCTGACGACCAGCATATGCTTTGCCCCCAGCCGTAGCCCGGTCAGCGCCGTATCCACCACCAGCGTATAGTCAGCATGGATAAAGGCCGCTTTGCTCCCCGCATCGCGCAGGGTCGTGCCCAGGCAGCAAAAGACGGTGTCTATCGGGTCAACGACCTGGGCCAACGCGTCGCTCAGCTGAGGGTCATGGGGATTAAATACGCCTTGCGTATCCGCCAGCGGGCGGCGAGTGGGCGCGGTTATCGCCGAAATAGTCGGTTCGCTCACCAGCATTCGAAGTAAGTGCCCGCCAACCAAACCGGTCGCGCCTGTTATCAGCACCTGGCTCATGATGTCTCCTGAAGTCCCGCCGCGACAGGCGGCGGATAGCCTGAGAAAAAGTATGCAAGAAAAGGAAGGATTTGCACGTTTGCAGGGGGAATTACTCTATCGCAGCGTCGCGCTGCCAGTGCAGCTTCTTGCCGAAGCCGAGGGTATTGTCGGTAAACTTGAGCTCGTCGGGGCGGATTTCCCACACCGCTGCCGGTAGCGCGCGGGCAACCGGAAAGCGCCTCACGTAGCGCTGACGCATCTCTGCCTCCTCTTCTCCGTGGAGCCGGCGGATTTCACCTTTAAACTGAACTCCGCGGATCAGCGCCACGGTTTTCGGCTGACCATTCACCGTCCCGGCAACCTTAGCGCGCTCGCCGGTCATTTGCCCGTGGCGAGTTTTTTCATCGCTAAGGAGATAAAATGCTACGTTTTCAGGATCATAAATATAGAAAGCATTGGCACACCAGAGCTCGCCCTCGCTGGCGACGCACCAGGTGATGACGTGCTGTTTGCTCAGCCAGCGGCCGATCGCGGCAAGCGTATCCATCTTTTTTCTCCAGTATGCTATGGTGCACACACCTTAACATACCGACCTTTGGACCGTGCGCTGGTTTCTCTATCTGATTCGTACCGCCGATAATCGCCTCTATACCGGGATTACCACCGACGTCTCTCGTCGCTTTTGCCAGCATCAGGATGGCAAAGGAGCGAAAGCTTTACGTGGGAAAGGCGTGCTGCAGCTGGCCTTTAGTCAGGAAGTTGGTGAACACTCACTAGCACTACGGCTGGAGTATCGCATCAAGCAGCTAACGAAGCGCCAGAAAGAGCGCCTCGTTGCCGGAGATGGCTCGTTTGAAACCCTGCTGGAGAGCCTTAGAAGCGATTGAAGTGGTCGCTGTACTCAACCAGTCCGTGTACCCCTTCCAGCGCGTCGTCGGCCAGAGGATGTACCTGAAACGCCTCAGCGGTGTCCGGCCAGCGGCAGCGCAGATCAAAACGCGCGGCCGGTTCAAAGCCCAGGCGGCCATACAGCGCCGGTTCGCCGAGCGTAACGACCGCGGCGTAGCTAAATTCATTCAGCGAATCCAGCCCTTCATAGACCAGCTGGCGACCGATCCCCTGACCACGGTAGCTCTCTTCTACCGCCAGCGGCGCCATGCCAACCCACTGCAGCTCTTCGCCTTCTACGGAGACCGGGCTGAAGGCCACGTAGCCAATAACCTGACCTTCATCGTCCGTTGCCACCACGCCTAGCGTGATCAGGCCGTCTTCCCGTAAATCGTGCACCAGTTGCGCTTCGGCATCGCCGCCGAAGGTTCGGCGCAGCAGAGCGTCGATTCCCGGTGCATCAATTCCAATTTCAACTCGAATCAGCATGCCTCACCTACCGATGTCTGTTCAGGTTTCCGCGGGCTGTTTAAGCCTGCTTCAACAAAATCCGCCAGTTGCAGCAGCATTATGCGCAGCGCTTTCGGCATCTGCTCCAGCTCAATGGCATCCATCAGGTTTTTTACATACAGCCCCAGCTCTGTATCGCCTTCGATAACCAGCCGACGCTGGAAGAATAGCGTATCCGGGTCCTGCTTACGCGCCGCAATCATCAGCAGATCGCTGGCATCAGCGCTAAAGCTGACGTCCGCCTCTGCCGTTGGGCTAACCACCAGCCGACCCTCGTTTACTGAGGTATACCACAGCAGGCCAATATCGCGCACATTTATACTTAACCAGCGACCCTCGAGAAAATCCAGCTCTCCATCCGCCAGCGCCTGACGAAACTGCCAGCTGAGCACCTGTTCCAGCACCTGACGCTTGAGGGCAAAAGGCGCCAGCTTAACCGGCACGCTCATCAAAGACGGGCCAAAGTGGACCAGCCGGGAACGCAATTTATCCAACACAAGCTTTACTCCATGAAAGCGACAGTTCCGCTATTGTGCCATATCAAATAAACAACATAGCGGCGTAAATCAACAAAATCACCATGACGGGTACCTATTATTGGCGCCGCCAATACGCTTTTAACTGCCTCAAATCAAAAATTGTCACCAGAAGGTTAACTAAAATCCCTGCTCATTAACCATTCAGCGTCGCCGACAGGCCGCGTTTTTCAGGAAAAATTATGGAGCTGCTCTGCCCAGCCGGTAACCTCCCGGCGCTTAAGGCGGCCATCGAAAACGGTGCCGATGCCGTGTATATCGGGCTGAAAGATGACACCAACGCCCGCCACTTTGCCGGTCTTAATTTCACCGAAAAGAAGCTGCAGGAAGCCGTCAGCTTCGTCCATCAGCATCGCCGCAAGCTGCATATTGCGATCAACACCTTCGCCCACCCGGACGGCTACGCCCGCTGGCAGCGCGCGGTGGATATGGCCGCCCAGCTGGGAGCCGATGCCCTGATCCTCGCCGATATCGCCATGCTGGAATATGCCGCCGAGCGCTATCCGCATATTGAGCGTCACGTTTCGGTTCAGGCGTCTGCGACCAACGAAGAGGCGGTGCGCTTCTATCACCGCAATTTCGACGTCGCCCGCGTGGTGCTGCCGCGCGTGCTCTCCATCCACCAGGTCAAGCAGCTGGCGCGCGTCACCCCGGTTCCGCTGGAGGTCTTCGCCTTCGGCAGCCTGTGCATTATGGCGGAAGGCCGCTGCTATCTCTCCTCGTATCTGACCGGCGAGTCGCCGAATACCGTCGGCGCCTGTTCGCCCGCGCGCTTCGTTCGCTGGCAGCAGACTCCGCAGGGCCTGGAGTCACGCCTTAACGAAGTCCTGATTGACCGTTATCAGGACGGCGAAAATGCCGGCTACCCCACCCTATGTAAAGGCCGCTATCTGGTGGACGGCGAGCGCTATCACGCGCTGGAAGAGCCAACCAGCCTGAATACCCTTGAGCTGCTGCCGGAGCTGATGGCGGCGAATATTGCCTCGGTGAAAATTGAGGGCCGACAGCGCAGCCCGGCCTATGTCACCCAGGTGGCGAAAGTCTGGCGTCAGGCAATCGATCGCTGCAAGGCCTCCCCACAAGATTTTGTCCCACAATCCGCATGGATGGAGACTCTCGGCTCAATGTCCGAGGGGACGCAAACCACCCTTGGCGCATATCACCGTAAATGGCAGTGAGAAACGTGATGAAATATTCGTTAGGGCCGGTGCTGTATTACTGGCCAAAAGAGACGCTGGAAGATTTTTATCAGCAGGCGGCAGGCTGTAGCGCCGACACGATTTATCTCGGCGAAGCGGTGTGCAGCAAGCGCCGCGCGACCAAGGTCGGCGACTGGATCGATATGGCGAAAATGCTGGCGGCCAGCGGTAAGCAGGTGGTCCTCTCGACCCTAGCCCTGGTTCAGGCCTCCTCTGAGCTGGGGGAGCTAAAACGCTACGTCGAGAACGGCGAGTTTTTGATTGAGGCCAGCGATCTGGGCGTCGTCAATATGTGCGCTGAGCGTAAGCTGCCGTTTGTCGCCGGCCATGCGCTCAACTGCTATAACGCCGTGACCCTGCGCCTGCTGCTCAGGCAGGGAATGGTGCGCTGGTGCATGCCGGTCGAGCTTTCCCGCGACTGGCTGATGAACCTGCTGACGCAGTGTGAAGAGCTGGGGATCCGCAAGCAGTTCGAGGTTGAAGTGCTGAGTTATGGCCATCTGCCGCTGGCCTACTCTGCGCGTTGCTTTACCGCCCGCTCTGAAGACAAACCGAAGGATGAGTGTGAAACCTGCTGCATCAAATACCCCAACGGGCGCGACGTGCTTTCGCAGGAAAACCAGCAGGTGTTCGTGCTCAACGGCATTCAGACCATGAGCGGATACGTCTATAACCTTGGTAACGAGCTGGCGTCGATGCGCGGCCTGGTCGATATGGTTCGCCTGTCGGCGCTGGATAACAACGTCTTTGCCATGCTTGACGCCTTCCGGGCAAACGAAAACGGCGCCTCGCCGCTGCCGCTCACCGCCAACAGCGAGTGCAATGGTTACTGGAAGCGGCTGGCAGGACTGGAATTACAGAGCTGATAAACCGCTCACTTTGTTAATAGCTATCATCACTTTTTAATGCACTATTGAAGTCGCAGCTTTTCTGGCCAGCGCGTCCCGGATGCGCCAGGCTGGAAGAAGACCTTCAATCTGATGACTATGCTGTAGCAAAGTGAGCCTTTATGACTGACAAATCTGTTCCGTTCTCGGTGCTCGATCTGGCGCCGATCCCGCAGGGTTCTTCGGCAAAAGAAGCCTTCTCCCACTCGTTAGACCTGGCGCAGCTGGCTGAAAAACGCGGCTATCACCGCTACTGGCTGGCAGAGCACCATAATATGGTCGGTATTGCCAGCGCCGCGACCTCGGTGCTTATCGGCTATCTGGCGGCCAACACCCGCACCCTGCGCCTCGGTTCCGGCGGCGTGATGCTGCCCAACCACTCGCCGCTGGTGATTGCCGAACAGTTTGGCACGCTGAATACCCTCTACCCCGGCCGTATCGACCTCGGTCTCGGGCGCGCCCCGGGTAGCGATCAGCCCACCATGCGCGCGCTGCGCCGCCATATGAGCGGTGACGTCGATAACTTCCCGCGCGATGTTGCGGAGCTGGTTGACTGGTTCGATGCCCGCGACCCGAATCCGCACGTGCGCCCGGTGCCCGGCTATGGCGAGCAGATCCCGGTGTGGCTGCTTGGCTCCAGCCTCTACGGCGCCCAGCTGGCAGCGCAGCTCGGCCTGCCGTTTGCCTTCGCTTCGCACTTTGCGCCGGAGATGCTGTTCCAGGCCCTGCACCTCTACCGTACTCATTTCAAGCCCTCCGCGCGGCTGGAAAAACCGTACGCGATGGTCTGCATCAATATTATTGCCGCCGACAGCAACCGCGATGCGGAGTTCCTGTTCACCTCAATGCAGCAGGCTTTCGCTAAGCTACGCCGCGGTGAAACCGGCCAGTTGCCGCCGCCGGTGGAGAATATGCACCAGCTGTGGTCCGCCTCCGAGCAATACGGCGTACAGCAGGCGCTGAGCATGTCTCTGGTTGGGGATAAAGCGAAGGTACGTCACGGTCTGGAGTCGATATTGCGCGAAACGCAGGCCGACGAGCTGATGGTTAACGGCCAGATTTTCGATCATCAGGCGCGCCTGCACTCGTTTGAGCTGGCGATGCAGGTGAAAGAGGAATTATTGGGTTAACATCTGTCGCAGCTTCCCGGCTGAGCGTAGCCCCAGCCGGGAAGCTGACGAATTTATTGATAAACCGGCAGTAGGTTAAAGCTCGATAAGAAGTGCACGATAACGTTGCCGACGCCGAATAACAGGATCAGCGCAATCATCGGCTTTCCACCCCAAACGCGGAATTGTGGGCTACCGAAGCGTTTACGCGATGCGCGGGCCAGCAGAGCCGGGACGATTGCCGCCCAGATCGTTGCCGCCAGTCCCGCATAGCCGATGGCATACAGGAAGCCGTTCGGCCACAGCAGGCCGCCGATAACCGGCGGTACGAAGGTCAGGATCGCGGTCTTAAAGCGCCCCAGCGCAGAGTCATCAAAACCGAACAGGTCAGCCAGATAGTCAAACAGTCCCAGCGTAACTCCGAGGAACGAGCTGGCCACCGCAAAGTTTGAGAACACCACCAGCAGCAGATCCAGGCTGCGGCTGTTCAGCACGCCACTCAGCGCCTGTACCAGCACATCAATGTTACCGCCCTTCTGCGCGATGCCGATAAACTCCGCGCGCGGGATATTGCCCATGGTCACCAGCAGCCAGATTACGTACAGCCCCAGCGCCAGCAGCGTGCCGTAGACCAGACAGCGGGTAATGGTGCGGGGATCTTTGCCGTAGTACTTCATCAGGCTTGGGACGTTGCCGTGATAGCCGAAGGATGCCAGGCAGAACGGCAGGGTCATCAGCAGGTACGGCATATAGGATGCGTTTTGTTCGGCAACGTTGAACAACGTCGTCGGCTGTACGTGCCCCAGCAGGCTCCCGAAGGTCAGAAAGAACGTAATGACCTTCGCCCCCAGAACAATCGCCGTCATTCGGCTTACCGCTTTGGTACTCAGCCACACGACAAACGCCACCAGCAGGGCAAAGCCAAATCCTGCCGCTCGCGCCGGAACGTTGAGCGACATCTCGGAAAAGGTATGATGCAGAATTGAGCCGCTAGCCGAGATGTAGGCGTAGGTCAGAATATAGAGCACAAAGGCAATCGACACGCCGTTAATCAGGTTCCAGCCCTTGCCGAGCAGATCTTTGGTGATGGTATCGAAGCTGGACCCAATGCGGTAATTCAGGTTGGCTTCCAGAATCATCAGCCCGGAATGCAGCATGCAGAACCAGGTGAAAACCAGAGCCGCCAGCGACCAGAAGAACCACGCGCCGGACATAACTACCGGCAGCGAGAACATGCCCGCGCCAATAATGGTTCCGCCGATAATCACCACGCCGCCGAATAAGGACGGGCGCGATGCCGTAGTGGTTAGTGTCGCCATTTAGCGTAATCTCCAGTCAATAATACTTTGCTCATCGTTAGCGTGCAGCACTGTACCAGTACACGAGTACGATTGAAATAAAAAAAGCCCCAATCGTTAAGATCGGGGCTGTATCATTTACTTTACGCTAGCGAGCGCTAATTACGCATCGCCACCGAAACGACGACGGCTTGATGAGTCATCACGACGCGGGGCGGAATCTTCGCGACGCGGCGCTGAATCATCACGGCGCGGAGCATGACCTTCACGACGAGGAGCATGGCCTTCACGACGTTCGCCGCTGAAACGACGACCATCACCACGACCGCCTTCGCGACGTTCACCGCCGAAAGCACGACCGCCTTCACGACGTTCGCCACCGAAGGCACGGCCGCCTTCACGACGCTCACCGCCGCCACGACGTTCACCGCTACGCTCAGGGCGCGGCTGGGCATCGCCCATCAGCTGCATGTTCATCGGTTTGTTCAGGATACGGGTACGAGTAAAGTGCTGCAGCACTTCGCCCGGCATGCCTTTCGGCAGCTCGATCGTGGAGTGGGTGCCAAACAGCTTGATGTTACCGATGTAACGGCTGCTGATGTCGCCTTCGTTAGCGATAGCGCCAACAATGTGACGAACTTCAACACCATCGTCGCGGCCCACTTCAATACGATACAGTTCCATATCGCCAACATCGCGACGCTCGCGTTTAGGACGATCTTCACCGCTACGCTCAGGACGGTCGCCGCGCGGGCCACGGTCATTGCGATCGTTACGGTCATTACGACGTTCAAAACGATCGTCGCGATCGCGGAATTCGCGTTTAGGACGCATCGGCGCATCCGGCGGCAGGATCAGAGGACGTTCGCCCTGAGCCATTTTCAGCAGAGCTGCGGCCAGAGTTTCGATATCCAGCTCTTCACCTTCAGCGGACGGTTTGATGTTCGCCAGCAGCGCACGGTACTGATCCAGATCGCTGCTTTCCAGCTGCTGCTGAACCTTAGCGGCGAATTTTTCCAGACGGCGTTTGCCCAGCAGCTCTGCGTTCGGCAGCTCGACTTCCGGAATGGTCAGCTTCATGGTGCGTTCGATGTTACGCAGCAGACGGCGTTCGCGGTTCTCAACGAACAGCAGCGCACGACCTGCACGACCTGCACGACCGGTACGGCCGATACGGTGAACGTAAGATTCGGAGTCCATTGGGATGTCGTAGTTAACAACCAGGCTGATACGCTCTACGTCAAGGCCGCGGGCCGCAACGTCGGTAGCAATCAGGATGTCCAGACGACCGTCTTTCAGACGTTCCAGAGTCTGCTCACGCAGGGACTGGTTCATATCACCGTTCAGCGCGGCGCTGTTATAGCCGCTACGCTCCAGCGCTTCGGCCACTTCCAGAGTCGCGTTTTTGGTACGCACGAAGATAATCGCCGCATCAAAATCTTCCGCTTCCAGGAAACGCACCAGCGCTTCGTTTTTACGCATACCGTAAGCAGTCCAGTAGCTCTGGCTGATGTCCGGGCGAGTGGTTACGCTGGACTGGATGCGCACTTCCTGCGGCTCTTTCATAAAGCGGCGGGTAATACGACGGATCGCTTCCGGCATAGTGGCAGAGAACAGAGCGGTCTGATGACCTTCCGGGATCTGAGCCATAATCGTTTCTACGTCTTCGATGAAGCCCATGCGCAGCATTTCGTCAGCTTCATCCAGCACCAGACCGCTCAGCTTAGAGAGATCCAGAGTACCGCGCTTCAGGTGGTCAAGCAGACGACCCGGGGTACCCACAACAATTTGTGGTCCCTGGCGCAGAGCACGCAGCTGCACGTCATAACGCTGGCCGCCGTAAAGGGCTACCACGTTTACGCCGCGCATATGTTTAGAGAAGTCCGTCATCGCTTCAGCAACCTGTACCGCCAGTTCGCGGGTCGGCGCCAGCACCAGAATTTGCGGTGCTTTGAGCTCAGGATCAAGATTGTTCAACAGCGGTAAAGAGAACGCTGCGGTTTTACCGCTACCCGTCTGGGCCATACCCAGAACGTCGCGGCCGCCCAGCAGGTGCGGAATGCACTCAGCCTGGATCGGAGATGGTTTTTCGTAACCCAGATCGTTAAGGGCTTCAAGGATAGGAGCCTTCAGGCCCAGATCTGCAAAAGTGGTTTCGAATTCAGCCATGTAGTACGTGTGCCTCAAAATTAATGGCGGCCAGTCTACATAACTCAACGTGAAAATTTACAGTAATTTTCATTGAAAAGTGTGAACCGGCTCAAAGTAGGTGTATTAACGAACAACAACGCCCTCACCCGCGAAGGTGATGGCAATAAAAAAAAGGGCTGATGTTTGTTCGTCAGCTATTGCTGGTCCGATTCTGCCAGGTCATCTTGCTCCTGGCCCAAGAGCGATAATTCCAACAATGCGTATCGGTGCTCAACGTAGTTATGAACGTTGTTTGCGACCGCCAGTTTGAACAGTGCCGTAGCGCTGTCCTTGTCCCCCAGACTTAGGTAGTACTTACCTAAATAGAAGTTGGTTTCACTGAGATGCTCAGCGAGCGAGGTGTTATCCGTTGCGTCTGCCTTCAAACGATCCATCAGCGTTTTTTCGCTAATATCGTTAAGGTAGAACTCGACAATGTTCCATCCCCATTGCTCTTTGTCCGATTTCTCGAAGCGCTGTTTCAGTGCTTCAAGCGCCTGCTTCTCGTCGAGTTTGCGCTCAGCGAGGTAAAGCCACAGGCTACGGAAAGGATCATTGGGATCGTCTTGATAAAACGCCAGCAGATCATCTTGCGCTAACTTAGCACGACCCCCGTAATACAGGGCGATGCCGCGATTTAAGTGCGCGTAGTTATAAGTTGGATCAAGCTCAAGTACAGAATCAAACGCTTCATAGGCAGCATCAAAATTACCTGCCTGCGTTAAATATATGCCTAAGTAGTTGAATACTTCGGGCATATCAGGTCGGATTGCCAGCGCTTGTGAAAAATCGTTTCGCGCTAATGCCCTCAGACCGAGACTATCATACAACACTCCGCGCTCATATAAAAGCTGTGCGCGTTCATCATCGGTTAAAGCCCGACTGGCAAGAATTTGTTCCATGCGCGCCAGAATCACTTCTTGCTGCAAAGTCGGTTGCAATGGCACCGCGAGGACTGCGTCCTTACGCCAGGCAGAGTTGCTGCATCCTGCCAGCGTGAGAGCTGTCGCCACGAAACACCAGCGCAAAAAAGGCTTCATTTCCCACTCCCGAAGACAACGATTGGATGAACGTCCAGTTCCCCGGCTGCAAACAAGGCGTCCTGCCCGTAATACACCCTCCGCAAACGCGGAGGGCAAACGGCAACCTTACTCGCCCTGCTCAGCGACCGGAGCTTCCGGTGCGCTTACAGGCTGAGTCTGCTCAGTTGCTTCTTTGATGCTCAGACGGACGCGGCCCTGACGGTCAACTTCCAGAACCTTAACCGGCACTTCCTGACCCATCTGCAGGTAATCGGTCACTTTCTCAACGCGCTTGTCGGCGATCTGAGAAATATGCACCAGACCTTCTTTACCGCCGCCGATGGCAACGAATGCGCCAAAGTCAACGATACGGGTCACTTTACCATTGTAGATACGACCAACTTCGATCTCAGCGGTAATCTCTTCGATACGACGAATAGCGTGCAACGCTTTGTCGCCGTCGGTCGCTGCGATTTTCACGGTACCGTCATCTTCGATTTCGATGGTGGTGCCGGTTTCTTCAGTCAGCGCACGGATGACGGAACCACCCTTACCGATCACGTCTTTGATCTTGTCCGGGCTGATCTTGATGGTGTGGATACGCGGTGCGAATTCGGAGATGTCGCCGCGCGGCGCGTTAATCGCCTGCTCCATTACGCCCAGGATGTGCAGACGCGCACCTTTAGCCTGGTTCAGCGCAACCTGCATGATCTCTTTGGTGATACCTTCAATTTTGATATCCATCTGCAGCGCAGAGATACCGTCGCGGGAACCCGCAACTTTGAAGTCCATATCGCCCAGGTGATCTTCGTCGCCGAGAATATCGGAGAGAACGACATAGTTGTCGCCTTCTTTCACCAGACCCATTGCGATACCCGCAACGGAGGCTTTAATCGGCACGCCAGCGTCCATCAGCGCCAGAGAGGCACCACAAACGGAAGCCATGGAAGAAGAACCGTTAGATTCGGTGATTTCAGAAACCACGCGGACGGTGTACGGGAATTCTTCGGTGGTCGGCATTACGGCCAGCACGCCGCGCTTAGCCAGACGACCGTGACCAATTTCACGACGCTTCGGTGAACCTACCATTCCGGTCTCGCCTACGGAGTACGGAGGGAAGTTGTAGTGGAACAGGAAGGAGTCGGTACGATCGCCCATCAGCTCATCGATGTTCTGCGCGTCACGCGCGGTGCCCAGGGTCGCGGTAACCAGCGCCTGAGTTTCACCACGGGTGAACAGTGCGGAACCGTGGGTACGCGGCAGTACGCCGGTACGAACGTCCAGACCACGAATCATATCTTTTTCACGACCATCGATGCGCGGCTCGCCTGCCAGTACGCGGCTACGAACGGCATTTTTCTCGATAGCGTGCAGAATTTCACCCAGTTCGTTAGCGTCCAGGGCTTCATCTTCAGCAGTCAGCGTGGCGATTGTTTCAGCTTTGATCACACCAATCTGAGCATAGCGCTCTTGTTTGTCAGTGATGCGGTAAGCATCGCTCAGGCGAGCTTCAGCCAGGGCTGCAACGCGGGCATTCAGCGCGGCGTCTACGACTTCCGGCTGCCATTCCCAGCGCGGTTTACCCGCTTCTTTCACCAGGTCATTGATGGTCTGAATAACAATCTGCTGCTGCTCGTGGCCGAATACCACCGCGCCCAGCATCTGGTCTTCGCTCAGCAGTTCTGCTTCGGATTCAACCATCAGGACCGCAGCTTCGGTACCGGCAACAACCAGGTCCAGCTTACTTTCTTTCAGCTCATCCTGAGTCGGGTTCAGTACGTACTGGTCGTTAATGTAGCCCACGCGCGCGGAGCCGATAGGACCGTTAAACGGAATACCGGACAGAGACAGCGCAGCGGAAGCACCGATCATCGCAACGATGTCCGGGTTAACCTGCGGGTTAACGGAAACAACGGTGGCAATAACCTGAACTTCATTAACGAAACCTTCCGGGAACAGCGGACGAACCGGGCGGTCAATCAGACGCGCAATCAGGGTTTCGCCTTCGCTTGGACGGCCTTCGCGACGGAAGAAACCACCCGGGATTTTACCTGCTGCGTAGGTACGTTCTTGATAGTTTACGGTCAGCGGGAAGAAGTCCTGGCCTGGCTTCGCTTTCTTCTGGCCGACAACGGTAACGAATACCGCAGTGTCATCCATGCTTACCATGACGGCGGCAGTGGCCTGACGTGCCATCATGCCGGTTTCCAGAGTGACGGTGTGTTGGCCGTACTGGAATTTACGAACGATCGGATTTAGCAAAATTCTATCCTTTTATCAAAAAGTGACGCTATATCGAGGATATAGCGTCAGATGACCCGATCTTCTGCATCCTCGCGACTAATGACAACCTTTACCCGCCCCTGCGGATGAAGCCTCTCATTAGCCGCGCGAACCTCTGCACGAAGATCATTAATAGCAACAATACATGAGTTTTTAGCTAATTGCTGCCGCCTGGTCGAAAAAAGGGGCCCTGAGGCCCCTTTTTCTGAAACTCGCAGAATTAGCGACGCAGACCCAGACGCTCGATCAGCGAAGAGTAACGTGCAACATCTTTACGTTTCAGGTAGTCGAGCAGTTTACGACGCTGGGAAACCATGCGCAGCAGACCACGACGGCTGTGGTGATCTTTTTTATGCTCGGAAAAGTGACCCTGCAGATGGTTAATCTGGGCAGTCAGCAGTGCAACCTGAACTTCGGTAGAACCGCTGTCGTTTTCGCCACGACCAAACTCAGAAACGATTTTTGCTTTAGCTTCAACGCTTAGAGACATTTTAAAACTCCAAAAATTAAAAGAAAGAAAGGGTGCCGATCTCTAATTCAGCGACCCCTGATGCGACGCCCGAAAATGTTAAAACACTTTTGCGGACGTCAGGCGGCGATATTCTACTCGCAGCCAGCTTTTATCGCAAGAACAGCCCTCAGGCAGGGTATTCAACGACCAGACGACGCGGCGCCACGCGGCCCTCGTCATCAATTTCACCCATCCCGAGAAACTTCTCGTCTTCGCCTTCCGTTACGCGTACCAGCCCCTGCTTCGGCGCTCCCGAAGTGCGGACCGGATTACCGTTTTTAAAGTATACCGCCGACGTTTCTGGAATATTAACCAGCGGATAATCCGACGCCGGGCTGTCCATCGGCATCAGCAGCGGGTCGAGCAGCTGCGCGGCAGGAATATCCTGCTCTTGCGCCTGTTCAACCAGCGCCTGCAGCTGTTCGAGCGTCACCATACGTTCAACAGGATATTTGCTGACGGCCAGGCGGCGCAGGAAAATCACGTGCGCGCCACAGCCCAGCTTTTCGCCTAAATCGTCGATAATCGTACGAATATACGTCCCTTTTGAACAGTGGATTTCCAGCTCAAGCTCATCGCCTTCATGGCGAATAAACAGCAGCTCGTAGACGGTAATCGGCCGGGCTTCGCGCGGGACGTCAATCCCCTGGCGGGCATATTCGTACAGCTTTTTACCCTGGTACTTCAGCGCCGAATACATTGACGGCACCTGCTGAGTCTCGCCGCGAAAGCCTTCCAGCGCGGAGGCCAGCTGAGCGTCGCTGAAGGCCAGCGGACGCTCTTCCACCACCTGACCATCGGCATCAGAGGTATCGGTGCGTTGACCCAGTTTGGCAATTACGCGGTAACGCTTGTCAGAATCGAGCAGGTACTGGGAAAACTTGGTCGCTTCTCCGAGGCAAATCGGCAGCATGCCGGTTGCCAGCGGATCCAGCGCACCGGTATGTCCTGCCCGGTTAGCGTTATAAATACGTTTTACTTTTTGCAGTACGTCATTGCTGGAAGCCCCCTGGGGTTTATCCAGCAAAAGTACGCCGTGCACATCTCGGCCGCGACGACGAGGACGACTCATTAGTCCTCCTTGACGTCGTCCGGATTCACACGACGCTCATCGTCATGCTTCACCACGCTGGTCACCAGGTTAGACATGCGCATCCCTTCGACCAGCGAGTTGTCGTAGAAGAAGGTCAGTTCCGGCACGATACGCAGACGCATCGCTTTACCCAGCAGCGAGCGGATAAATCCGGATGCTTCCTGCAGCGCTTTAATGCCCGCTTTAACAGCGGCTTCATCTTTGTCGTTCAGGAACGTCACAAACACTTTGGCATAGGCCAGATCGCGGGACATTTCTACACCAGAGACGGTAGTCATCATGCCCAGGCGCGGATCTTTAATTTCGCGCTGCAGGATGATAGCAATCTCTTTTTGCATCTCCTGAGCTACGCGCTGCGGGCGACCAAATTCTTTCGCCATAATAAATTCTCCAGAATAAAGACAAAAAAGGGGCTATAAGCCCCTTTTTAAAATGATTGCCGGGTGGCGCTTCGCTGACCCGGCTTACCCTCGGCGATCTTCCGTCAATTTTGAGCTGCAGCACAAGGCGCTGCGGCCCAATAGTCGACCAAGATTACGCGATGGTACGTTGGATTTCGATGATTTCGAACACTTCGATCATATCGCCAACGCGAACGTCGTTGTAGTTCTTAACGCCGATACCACATTCCATACCGTTACGGACTTCGTTAACGTCATCTTTGAAGCGGCGCAGGGATTCCAGCTCGCCTTCATAGATAACCACGTTGTCACGCAGTACGCGGATTGGGTTGTGACGCTTAATCGTGCCTTCGGTAACCATACAGCCCGCGATGGCGCCAAATTTCGGCGATTTGAACACATCACGCACTTCAGCCAGACCAATGATCTGCTGTTTCAGTTCCGGAGACAGCATGCCGCTCATTGCTGCTTTAACTTCGTCGATCAGGTTATAGATGACGGAGTAGTAGCGCAGATCCAGGCTTTCAGATTCAATCACTTTGCGAGCAGATGCATCAGCACGCACGTTGAAGCCAACCAGGATAGCGTTGGATGCCGCAGCCAGGGTCGCGTCGGTTTCGGTGATACCACCTACGCCAGAACCAATGATCTTCACTTTAACTTCGTCGGTGGACAGTTTCAGTAAAGAGTCAGAGATAGCTTCTACAGAGCCCTGAACGTCCGCTTTCAGTACCACGTTCACTTCGTGAACTTCGCCTTCGGTCATGTTAGCGAACATGTTCTCAAGCTTAGACTTCTGCTGACGCGCCAGTTTGACTTCGCGGAATTTGCCCTGACGATACAGCGCAACTTCACGCGCTTTTTTCTCGTCACGAACAACGGTCACTTCGTCGCCCGCAGCCGGAACGCCGGACAGGCCGAGGATTTCAACCGGAATGGACGGACCTGCTTCCAGCACTTCCTGACCCAGTTCGTTACGCATTGCACGAACGCGGCCGTATTCGAAGCCACACAGAACGATATCGCCCTTGTTCAGAGTACCTTCACGTACCAGAACGGTAGCTACCGGACCACGACCTTTATCCAGGAAGGATTCGATGACCGCGCCGCTTGCCATACCGTTGCGAACGGCTTTCAGCTCCAGAACTTCAGCCTGCAGCAGGATGGCGTTCAGCAGATCGTCAATACCGGTACCGGCTTTCGCAGAAACAGGGATGAACTGAGACTCGCCGCCCCACTCTTCCGGCATAACGCCGTACTGAGACAGTTCGGTTTTAACACGGTCCATATCAGCTTCTGGCTTATCGATTTTGTTGACCGCAACGACGACCGGCACCTGCGCTGCTTTCGCATGCTGGATAGCTTCGATAGTCTGCGGCATCACGCCATCGTCCGCGGCAACAACCAGAACAACGATATCCGTTGCCTGAGCACCACGAGCACGCATTGAGGTGAACGCGGCGTGGCCTGGGGTATCCAGGAAGGTGATCATGCCGTTTTCAGTTTCAACGTGGTACGCACCAATGTGCTGGGTAATACCACCCGCTTCGCCGGAGGCAACTTTCGTTGAACGGATATAGTCGAGCAGAGAGGTTTTACCGTGGTCAACGTGACCCATGATGGTCACAACCGGTGCACGGGCTTCTGCCGCGGCGCCGGTATCACGGTCGCTCATTACCGCTTCTTCCAGCTCGTTCTCACGACGCAGGATAACTTTGTGGCCCATCTCTTCGGCAACCAGCTGTGCGGTTTCCTGGTCGATGACCTGGTTGATGGTCGCCATTGCGCCCAGCTTCATCATCGCTTTGATGACCTGAGAGCCTTTGACCGCCATCTTGTTAGCCAGATCGCCAACGGTGATGGTTTCGCCAATGATGACGTCACGGTTCACGGCCTGAGCCGGCTTCTGGAAGCCCTGCTGCAGGGAAGAACCTTTACGCTTGCCGCCTTTACCACCGCGTACGGCCGCACGGGCTTCTTCGCGATCGGCTTTGGATTCAGCGTGCTTGTTGCCTTTCTTCTGAGGGCGTGCTGCTTTGGCGTTACGGCCACGGCCGCGACCGCCTTCAACTTCACGGTCGTTGTCGTCTTCTGCCTGACGGGCATGCTGAGACGTGGTCACGTGATAGTCAGAGGTTTCTTCAGGAGGCGTTTCTGGCGTTTCGGTCCAGTTCTTTTCATTTTCGGCAGCCATACGGCGTGCATCGTCCGCCACGCGGCGCGCTTCTTCTTCAAGCTTGCGACGTGCTTCTTCTTCCGATTTACGCTTCAGCTCTGCAGCTTCGTTTTCACGGCGGCTCTTTTCAGCCTGGGCGGTTTTAGTCATGTCGTCGGTTTGTTGATTGCTCACTTTGTCTTTTTCCGCAGCTTCACGTTTCGCTTTATCAGCGACTTCACGTTTAGCTTGTTCTGCGGCCTCACGTTCAGCTTTTAATTGCGCCTCTCGCTTAGCCGTTTCTTCAGCTTCACGATGGGCCTGCTCTTCCGCTTCACGCTGCGCCTGCTCTTCCGCGGCAAGGCGTTCTGCCTCTTGCGGATCGCGTTTCACAAAGGTGCGTTTCTTGCGGACTTCGATTTGTACCGATTTGCTCTTTCCACCGGTACCTGGAATATTTAACGTGCTGCGCGTTTTGCGCTGCAGCGTCAGCTTGTCGGGCGCCGAGCCGTGTTCACGGTTCAGGTGCGTCAACAAGGTTTGCTTCTCTTGCGCGGTCACAGAGTCATCGACCGATTTGCGGATCCCTGCATCAGCAAATTGCTGTATCAGGCGATCCACAGAGGTCTGAATCTCTGAGGCCAGCGCTTTAATGGTCACATCTGTCATGCTGTTCCTTCCTGCTACAGTTTATTACGCTTCGTCGCCGAACCAACAAATATTACGGGCGGCCATGATGAGCTCTCCGGCTTTTTCGTCGGTCAACCCTTCGATATCAGCCAGATCATCAATGCCCTGCTCGGCGAGATCTTCCAGCGTACAAACGCCACGGGCAGCCAGTTTGAAAGCCATCAGACGTTCCAGACCTTCCAGATTCAGTAAATCATCGGCAGGTTTAGTGTCTCCCAGGCTTTCTTCCTGAGCCAGCGCCAACGTGGTCAGCGCATTTTTCGCACGCTCACGAAGTGCTTCAACGGTGGCTTCATCCAGACCGTCGATTTCCAGCAGTTCTTTCACCGGCACATAGGCCAGTTCTTCCAGAGTGGCGAAACCTTCTTCAACCAACATCGTAGCGAAATCTTCATCAATATCGAGATACTTGGTGAAAGTATCAATCGCCGCATGGGCTTCAGCCTGATGCTTAGCCTGCAGGTCATCAACGGTCATCACGTTGAGTTCCCAGCCGCTCAGCTGCGATGCCAGACGCACGTTCTGACCGTTACGGCCGATCGCCTGCGCCAGATTGCCCGCTTCAACGGCGATATCCATGGTGTGTTTGTCTTCATCCACCACGATAGACGCCACGTCAGCCGGAGCCATCGCGTTAATCACGAACTGCGCCGGGTTATCATCCCACAGGACGATATCGATACGCTCGCCGCCCAGTTCGGTAGAAACCGCCTGAACGCGCGCACCGCGCATGCCGACGCAGGCGCCAACTGGATCGATACGCTTATCGTTGGTTTTCACCGCGATTTTCGCACGGGAACCCGGATCGCGAGCGGCGGCTTTAATCTCGAGGACTTCTTCACCGATTTCCGGCACCTCAATGCGGAACAGTTCGATCAGCATTTCCGGCTTAGAACGGGTAACGAACAGCTGAGCGCCGCGCGCTTCCGGACGTACCGCGTACAGAACGCCGCGAATACGGTCGCCTGGACGGAAGTTTTCACGCGGCAGCATATCTTCACGCAGGATCACGGCTTCAGCATTGCTGCCCAGATCCAGAGTGATGTTATCGCGGTTCACTTTTTTCACCACGCCGGTGATGATTTCACCTTCGTGCTCGCGGAACTGATCGACAACCATTGCACGTTCGGCTTCACGTACTTTCTGTACGATAACCTGTTTTGCCGTTTGCGTGGTGATGCGGTCGAAGGTGACGGATTCAATCTGGTCTTCGACAAAGTCACCAGGATTCATGCTTTCGTCTTCGTAACGCGCCGCTTCAAGCGTAATTTCGCGAGTCGGCTGGGTAACTTCTTCAACGACCAACCAGCGACGGAAGGTATCAAAATCACCGCTACGACGATCGATGCTCACACGCACGTCGATCTCTTGTTCGTATTTTTTCTTTGTAGCCGTTGCCAGAGCGCTTTCCAGCGCTTCGAAAATCTTCTCGCGCGGCAGCGCCTTTTCGTTGGAAACGGCTTCAACAACAGCCAAAATTTCTTTGTTCATCGGGGCCTTTCACCTCAATCCAGACTGTTAAAAGTGGGGAACCAGGTTCGCCTTCTGGATGTTACTCAGCGCGAACACTTCATCTTTGCCTTCGACGGTTACCGTGATCATTTCACCATCGACCGCTTTGATAATGCCCTGCCATTTGCGGCGATTTTGAACCGCCATACGCAGTACCAGCGAAACTTCCTCACCGGAAAAACGCGCATAGTGTTCGGCGGTAAACATCGGGCGATCGAGACCAGGTGAAGACACTTCCAGGTTATAAGCAACGGTGATCGGATCTTCGACGTCCATGACAGCACTGACCTGGTGGCTAACATCAGCACAATCATCAACATTGATGCCATTATCACTATCAATATAGATGCGCAGTGTGGAAGTGCGACCACGAACGAATTCGATGCCGACCAGCTCAAAGCCAAGCGCTTCAACCGGCGCAGTGAGCATCTCTGTTAATTTTTGCTCTAATGTGGACAAACCCACCCCCAAGACATAAAAAAAGGGCGTATAGCCCAGTTATTCTGAAGTCAGATAACAAAAAACCCCGATAAATCGGGGTTTTAGATAACTGAACCCTGCGATCGCAACTGCGATCTGGAACACTTCCAGGAGAATTCTTTCAAATTCGGCTACGAAGGACCAGGTCCTCACAGTATATTTGAAAAAGTACTCAAAGGGAAAGTGGTTGCGGGGGCCGGATTTGAACCGACGACCTTCGGGTTATGAGCCCGACGAGCTACCAGGCTGCTCCACCCCGCGCCTGAAACGTGGCATATTTTACTCTTATTGAGCAAAAGACGCAAATACTGCTGGGATTTGGTACCGAGGACGGGACATAAAATCGTGGTAAAGTGTATTGATAAACCCTATATTTTGTCAACATGTATTTCACATTGCCCGCTTCCCGTTTGTGCTGGCATTTCGCCCTTTTTTAGCAAAAAAGTAATGAATCACTTCCTGTCATCCATAAAAGATGATTAAATGAAAACTCACAATTAATGCATAAACATGCAACAGGGACATATCCCATTTGACGTAATTTTTACGCCACCTTGGCATGGAGAGCGCGAGAAGACCGGCGTGTATGGTTATACATAAAGGTTTTTAAGCATGACCCTGAACCTCAATGGCAAACGGAATAGTCAAATGGGACAGGTTCTGGACCTGGTAAACCGAACTCACAACAGTCTATCTAGCAGGGTTTTATTTTATGACGACGATTCTTAAGCATCTCCCGATTGGTCAACGTATTGGTATCGCTTTCTCTGGTGGACTGGATACCAGCGCCGCCCTGCTGTGGATGCGTAAAAAAGGCGCGGTGCCGTACGCCTATACCGCTAACCTGGGCCAGCCGGACGAAGAGGATTACGATGCTATTCCTCGCCGCGCCAAAGAGTACGGTGCCGAGGGCGCTCGTCTGATCGACTGCCGCAAACAGCTGGTTGCCGAAGGCATTGCCGCGATCCAGTGCGGCGCATTCCATAACACCACCGGCGGTCTGACCTATTTTAACACCACCCCGCTCGGTCGTGCCGTTACCGGCACCATGCTGGTTGCCGCGATGAAAGAAGATGGCGTTAACATCTGGGGTGACGGCAGCACTTATAAAGGCAACGATATCGAGCGCTTCTATCGTTACGGCCTGCTGACCAACGCTGAGCTGAAAATTTACAAACCGTGGCTGGATAGTGACTTTATCGATGAGCTCGGCGGACGTCAGGAAATGTCCGAGTTTATGATTGCCTGCGGCTTTGACTACAAAATGTCCGTCGAGAAAGCCTACTCTACTGACTCCAACATGCTGGGCGCAACCCACGAAGCGAAGGACCTGGAATTCCTTAACTCCAGCGTCAAAATCGTCAACCCGATCATGGGGGTTAAGTTCTGGGATGAGAGCGTTAAGATCCCGGCGGAAGAAGTGACCATTCGCTTTGAGCAGGGTCATCCGGTCGCGCTCAACGGCCAAACCTTCAGCGATGATGTGGAACTGATGCTGGAAGCAAACCGCATCGGCGGTCGTCACGGGCTGGGCATGAGTGACCAGATTGAAAACCGCATTATCGAAGCAAAAAGCCGCGGCATCTATGAAGCACCGGGGATGGCGCTGCTGCATATTGCCTATGAGCGTCTGCTGACCGGTATCCATAACGAAGATACCATTGAGCAGTACCATGCCCACGGTCGTCAGCTGGGTCGTCTGCTGTACCAGGGACGCTGGTTTGATTCTCAGGCGCTGATGCTGCGTGACGCGCTGCAACGTTGGGTGGCGAGCGCGATTACCGGTGAGGTCACGCTGGAGCTGCGTCGCGGTAATGATTACTCCATTCTGAACACCGTCTCCGACAACCTGACCTATAAAGCAGAACGTCTGACGATGGAAAAAGGCGACTCCATGTTCTCCGCAGAGGACCGTATTGGCCAGCTGACCATGCGCAATCTGGATATTACCGATACCCGCGATAAGCTGTTCGGTTACGCGCAATCCGGCCTGCTCAGCGCCTCTTCAACTACCGGTCTTCCGCAGGTTGAGAATCTGGAAAATAGAGACAAATAATCTATCTTCATCTCCTCTTTCAGCCGACGCTAATCCGTCGGCTTTTTTCTTTCCCCAGAATTGCGCCATAAAACCTGGGGCCCATAATTTTACCGGCCGCAGTATCTAATAATCATTGCCTATGTCAGACCACCGCGGGAGATTGATCGCCTGCTGGCGACGCTTGAACCTTACGCTACCAAACGGACGGCCTTCAGTACCTTATCGATCTCTTCATTAACCCGGCAACGGTTAACAGCCTGCAATGCTGCATGGCGTTACCCATCTCTTATAAATAGATGAGCGCGACTTTAGCGACCTGGATGGGATCAAGGCCAGCGGAGAGTTATTTATAAACAAACAGCCGTCGATTTAAGGCAAAAAAAAGACGCTTTTCAGCGTCTTTTTTTTGGAATATTGGTACCGAGGATGGGACTCGAACCCACAAGCCCGTTAGGGCACTACCACCTCAAGGTAGCGTGTCTACCAATTCCACCACCTCGGTACAGATACTACTTATCAGTGCGGGATATCGCTGCTCGGCTGCGCCGGCGCTGCTGGCTGAGTCTGCTCGGATTTCGGCGCGCTCAGATTATCCCACTCACTTCCTTTACTGGTCTTGTTGCTGTTGATATTGCCCAGCACCAAACTAATGATGAAGAACAACGCAGCCAGAATACCGGTCATGCGGGTCATGAAGTTACCAGAACCGCTGGAACCGAACAACGTGCCGGAAGCGCCTGCTCCGAACGAGGCTCCCATATCAGCGCCTTTACCTTGCTGCAGCATGATCAGACCAACAAGGCCAATCGCCACAATAAGGAAAACAACTAAAAGAGCTTCTTGCATAATCAACCTGTTCCTTGCGGATTCGCCGCATACCAATTGCTTCGACCAATAAAGCGGGACGCATTAACGTTTCCCACTGAAGCGGGTGTGAATACTAACCAAAGCGAATGACCTTCGCAAGGGCAATTTCGACGCATTGTATCAACTGCAGAAAAAAACAGCAAAAAACCGTTTATTGGCAATTAAAAAAGCGGCAAGCGCCGCCTTTTTAATCACTTAGCGCCACAAGCTATGCGTTTTTAACCGCATCAGCGATGCGGTGAGCGAATTCGTGCACCTGCTCTTCGTGCTCGCCTTCAACCATCACGCGAATCAACGGCTCGGTGCCGGATTTACGTAGCAGCACCCGGCCGCGTTTACCCAACGCCGCCTCAACCTCTGCGGTGACCGCTTTTACGTTCTCATGCTCAAGCGGATTGCTGCTGCTATCGGTAAAGCGCACGTTGACCAGAATCTGCGGGAACATCTTCACGCCGCTACACAGATCGTGCAGGCTCATATGGTTACGTACCATCGCGGCAACGACCTGCAGGCTTGCAACAATGCCGTCGCCGGTCGTCGTCTTATCCAGCAGGATAACGTGGCCGGAGTTTTCGGCGCCAATACGCCAGCCTTTCTCCTGCATTTTCTCCAGCACATAGCGGTCGCCCACTTTTGCGCGAGCAAACGGGATGCCCAGCTGTTTGAGCGCCAGCTCCAGTCCCATATTACTCATTAGCGTGCCCACGGCGCCGCCGCGCAGCTGGCCCTGACGCAGGCCTTCGCGGGCAATGATGTAGAGAATCTGGTCGCCATCGACCTTATTGCCTTCATGGTCGACCATAATGACGCGGTCGCCATCGCCGTCGTAGGCAATGCCCAAATCGGCCTTTTCCGCCAGCACCCGAGCCTGTAGGGCCCGAACATCGGTGGCTCCGACCTCTTCGTTGATATTAAGGCCGTTGGGCTCACAGCCCATGGCAATAACCTGTGCCCCGAGCTCGCGGAAGACGTTAGGCGCAATGTGGTAGGTCGCGCCGTGGGCGCAGTCGACAACCACCTTCAGCTCGTTCAGGCTCAGCTCATTCGGGAAAGTGCCTTTGCAGAACTCGATGTAGCGGCCGGCCGCATCGACAATCCGGCTGGCTTTGCCTAGTTCAGCGGAATCGACGCAGGTCAGCTCTTTCTCCATCTCGGCTTCAATCGCTTCTTCGACGTTATCCGGCAGCTTAGTGCCTTCAATAGAAAAGAACTTGATACCGTTATCGTAGAAAGGGTTATGCGACGCTGAAATGACGATCCCGGCCTCCGCGCGGAAAGCACGGGTCAGATAAGCCACCGCCGGCGTTGGCATTGGGCCAGTAAATGAGGCGGAGAGACCGGCAGCGGCCAGGCCTGCTTCGAGGGCCGACTCCAGCATATAGCCAGAGATGCGGGTATCTTTACCGATAATGATTTTACGCGAACCGTGACGCGCGAGAACTTTTCCTGCAGCCCAGCCCAGTTTAAGCACAAATTCCGGCGTAATTGGCGCATCGCCAACGCGGCCACGGATACCATCGGTGCCAAAATACTTACGGTTACTCATAACGTTTATTTTCCTTTGTGGCCAGTGTGGCTTCCACCACGCGCAGCGCTTCTACCGTTTCTTTGACGTCATGGACGCGAACTATCTGCGCGCCCTGCATCGCCGCAATTACTGCGCAAGCCAGGCTACCGCTGAGGCGCTCCGTCGGCCCAACGTTCAGTAACTGGCCGACCATCGACTTACGCGACATGCCTACCAACAGCGGGAGACCAAAATGATGGAACTCACCGAGTCGAGCAAGCAGCTCATAATTATGGGAAAGATTTTTACCGAAACCGAATCCTGGGTCGAGCAACAATTTATCTTTTGCGATCCCAGCCCGCTCGCAGCGCACGATATGCTCCGTGAAAAAACGCGTCACATCGGCGAAGACGTCTTCGTACTTTGGCGCAGCCTGCATGGTTTTCGGCTGCCCCTGCATATGCATCAGACACACCGGTAGCCCGGTCTCTGCCGCCGCCTCCAGCGCGCCTGGCTCCGTTAACGAACGGATATCGTTGATGATATGCGCCCCTACCCGTGCGGCCTCACGGATCACTTCAGGCTTCGACGTATCGACCGAAATCCACACCTCAAAACGCTGAGCAATGGCTTCCACAACCGGGATCACTCGCGCCAGCTCTTCCTCAACGCTGACATCCAGAGCTCCCGGACGCGTCGATTCGCCGCCGATATCAATGATAGTCGCGCCGGCATTAATCATCAGATTGGCGTGCTTCACCGCGTCTACCAGCGAATTGTGCGTCCCGCCGTCGGAGAAGGAGTCTGGCGTAACGTTAAGGATACCCATCACGTGCGGGTGGGTGAGATCGAGGGTTGAGCCCTGGGCTACAAGTTTCATCACGAGATCCCTGAATCAGGAGAGATTAATAAAAAGAAAAACCCCAGAGCGGACGCCCCAGGGTTTAGATATGCACAACCACATCAACAGCGGCTAACTTATTTGTCGCCTAACTGCTCTGACATCGTGTTACCCGGGTTTGGCGTACGCGGTTCGTCGACCGGACGCGGCGCACTCGGGGTGCCGTTATTGCCAGAATTGTTGGTGCCAGGATCTTCCCAACCAGCTGGCGGACGAACGTCACGACGTGCCATCAGGTCATCAATCTGCGGTGCATCGATGGTCTCATATTTCATGAGCGCATCTTTCATCGAATGCAGAATATCCAGATTGTCATTGAGGATCTGACGGGCGCGGTTGTAGTTACGCTCAACCAGTGATTTCACTTCCTGGTCGATGATACGCGCGGTCTCATCGGACATATGCTTCGCTTTCGCTACGCTACGTCCCAGGAATACTTCACCCTCTTCTTCCGCATACAGCAGCGGACCGAGTTTGTCGGAGAAGCCCCACTGAGTCACCATGTTACGTGCCAGGTTGGTCGCGACTTTGATGTCGTTCGACGCGCCGGTAGAAACATGCTCTACGCCGTAGATAATCTCTTCTGCCAGACGGCCGCCGTACAGGGTCGAAATCTGGCTCTCCAGCTTCTGACGGCTGGCGCTGATTGCATCGCCTTCCGGCAGGAAGAACGTGACGCCCAGCGCACGGCCGCGCGGAATAATAGTGACCTTATGCACCGGATCGTGTTCCGGCACCAGGCGACCGATAATCGCATGGCCTGCTTCGTGGTAAGCGGTCGACTCTTTCTGTGCTTCCGTCATCACCATGGAGCGACGTTCCGCACCCATCATGATTTTGTCTTTTGCCTTTTCGAACTCAACCATCGATACCACACGCTTGTTGCCACGGGCAGCAAACAGAGCGGCTTCGTTCACCAGGTTCGCCAGGTCAGCACCAGAGAAGCCCGGGGTACCACGCGCGATGATTGCCGCATCGATATCAGGCGACAGCGGAACGCGACGCATATGAACTTTCAGGATCTGCTCACGGCCGCGGACATCCGGCAGACCAACGACGACCTGACGGTCGAAGCGGCCCGGACGCAGCAGCGCAGGGTCCAGAACGTCCGGACGGTTTGTTGCGGCGATAACGATAATACCTTCGTTACCTTCGAAACCATCCATCTCAACCAGCATCTGGTTCAGCGTCTGCTCACGCTCATCGTGACCACCGCCCAGACCAGCGCCACGCTGGCGACCGACGGCGTCGATTTCATCGATGAAGATAATGCACGGAGCCGCTTTCTTAGCCTGTTCAAACATGTCGCGCACGCGAGATGCACCAACACCGACGAACATTTCTACGAAGTCAGAACCGGAAATTGTAAAGAACGGCACTTTCGCTTCACCGGCGATCGCTTTCGCCAGCAGCGTTTTACCCGTACCCGGAGGGCCGACCATCAGGACGCCTTTCGGGATTTTACCGCCCAGCTTCTGGAAACGGCTCGGCTCACGCAGATACTCCACCAGTTCGGCCACTTCATCTTTCGCTTCATCGCAGCCCGCGACATCAGCAAAAGTGGTTTTGATCTGGTCTTCCGTCAGCATACGGGCTTTGCTTTTGCCGAAGGACATCGCGCCCTTTCCGCCGCCGCCCTGCATTTGCCGCATAAAGAAGATCCAGACGCCGATCAGCAACAGCATCGGGAACCAGGAAATAAAGATGGAAGCCAGCAGGCTCGGCTCTTCCGGCGGTTCGCCAACCACTTTGACGTTTTTCGTCAACAGGTTATCGAGCAGCTTCGGATCGTTAACCGGAATGTAAGTCGTGTAACGGTTACTATCTTTCTTGGTAACGTTGATCTCACGTCCGTTGATACGCGCTTCGCGAACCTGGTCCTGATTGACCTCTTGCAGGAAGGTTGAATAATCCACCTTACGGCCATTAGACTCGCTGGGCCCAAAGCTCTGGAATACTGACATCAGCACGACGGCAATGACCAGCCAGAGTATTAGGTTTTTCGCCATGTCACTCAAGGGATTAACCTCTTATTACAACTGTGTTAAAAACAGCGTCAGGATACTCTATATCCAGTTTCTTTCAAACTTTCGTTTGAAATCTACCGGTTATGGTTTTCGCCCGGTCGCTACAATGTACACTTCACGCGAACGAGCACGGGAAGAGTCCGGCTTACGAACTTTGACCTTCGTAAACAGGGAGCGAATTTCTCTTAGATACTCATCGAAGCCTTCGCCCTGGAACACCTTAACTACAAAACTACCACCTGGCGCTAATACATCACGAGCCATTCCAAGCGCCAGTTCCACCAAATACATGGCCCGGGGGATATCCACCGCCGGTGTTCCGCACATGTTTGGCGCCATATCGGACATGACAACTTGTACTTTACTGTCACCTACGCGCTCAAGTAACGCTTTCAGGACTAATTCATCACGAAAGTCGCCCTGAAGGAAGTCCACACCAACGATTGGATCCATCGGTAAAAGATCGCAAGCGATGATGCGGCCGCTGTTTCCGATCTGCGTGACCGCATATTGCGACCAGCCTCCGGGTGCAGCACCGAGGTCAACAATCGTCATCCCCGGCTTAAAAATCTTGTCACTCTGCTGTATTTCATCAAGTTTAAACCAGGCTCGGGAACGTAACCCCTTTTTCTGTGCCTGGAGAACATATTTATCGCTAAAGTGTTCCTGAAGCCAGCGGCTGGAACTGGCAGAACGCTTTTTACCTGTCATTTAACATTCCCATTTCGGGTTCATCATACTTTGCGACGTAAAAATCGACACTGTAGTTTGGCGATATATGGGAGATGGCGGTAGAATGAACCGTTTTCAATCCCAACGTAAGCAAAAAAATACGATGAATCTGAGTACTAAACAAAAACAGCACCTGAAAGGTCTGGCACATCCGCTCAAGCCGGTAGTTATGCTTGGCAATAATGGTTTGACCGAAGGGGTACTGGCCGAGATCGAACAAGCGTTAGAGCACCATGAGCTCATCAAGGTGAAAATTGCCTCGGAAGACCGCGAGACTAAAACCCTGATCGTGGAAGCTATCGTACGCGAAACCGGCGCCTGTAACGTACAGGTCATCGGTAAAACGCTGGTCCTGTACCGCCCATCTAAAGAGCGTAAAATCTCGCTGCCACGCTAAGAATATCCTGAATCTCGACACAACATTGTGTAAAACGAGGGATTTCTGCAGGTAGACGAGCAAAATGCCATGCTCTGGACGTTGATAAAAGGCCGCTATGCGGCCTTTTTCCTTTCTTTACAATCCATCAACAGCGTAGCGGGAAATGCGAATTAAAGGTACTCAACCTTGATAATTTCGTATTCGACCTCGCCACCTGGCGTGCGGATTGTCACAACATCATCCTGCTCTTTACCGATCAGCCCGCGAGCGATCGGGGAGTTCACGGAGATAAGATTCTGCTTAAAATCAGCTTCGTCGTCGCCCACGATGCGATAAATCTGTTCTTCGTCGGTATCAAGGTTCAGAACGTTCACCGTCGAACCAAAAATCACGCGGCCGTTATTCGGCATTTTGGTGATATCGATAACCTGCGCATTGGACAGCTTGGCCTCAATATCTTTGATACGTCCTTCACAGAAACCCTGCTGTTCGCGGGCCGCATGGTACTCAGCGTTCTCTTTGAGATCGCCATGTTCGCGGGCATCGGCGATGGCTGCAATGATTTCAGGGCGACGAACGGATTTCAGAAAATCCAGCTCTTCGCGCAGTTTTTCAGCGCCACGTAAGGTCATCGGAATAGCTTGCATTTGTTATACCTCTTTATCATTCCTTCATGGAACGGATATCCCCGTTCCGCAACCTGCCAGGCAAAAAGCAGGACAGGAGCAAAAAGAAAACCAACCCGGGAAACATTCCCCAGGTCAGCAGCAATTTTCAATTTGATACGTATTTTACCCTGAAGTTCACTATGGGTCATCGTTTACTTTACAGGGTGTTGCACCGTAGTATGACGGCTCGGTTTCAGGTTGTTAGCGCGAGATTATGCGATTTTCCAGATTTATCATCGGATTGACTGCCGGCATTGCGTTTAGCGCTCAGGCGGCGAACATTGACGAGTACATCAACCAGCTTCCTGCGGGTGCTAACCTCGCCTTTATGGCGCAAAAGGTTGGCTCCCCGACGCCGGAGATAGACTTTCACAGCCAGCAAATGGCGCTACCGGCTAGTACTCAGAAGGTGATCACCGCCCTGGCTGCCCTTCTCCAGCTGGGTCCAGACTTCCGTTTCACCACCACCCTGGAAACCAAAGGCAGTCTCGACGGCGGCGTGCTGAAAGGTGACCTGATTGCCCGGTTTGGCGGCGATCCTACGCTCAGGCGTCAGGATATTCGCAATATGGTGGCCACGCTCAAAAAGGCCGGCGTCCAGCGGATCGAAGGGAACGTCCTGATCGATACCTCGGTCTTCGCCAGCCATGACAAAGCGCCGGGCTGGCCGTGGAACGATATGACGCAGTGCTTTAGCGCCCCGCCGGCGGCCGCGATCGTCGATCGCAACTGTTTCTCGATCTCGCTGTACAGCGCGCAGAAACCCGGCGACCTGGCATTTATTCGCGTCGCCTCGTATTACCCGGTCACCATGTTCAGCCAGGTCCGCACGCTGGCCCGCGGCTCTGCGGAAGCCCAGTACTGCGAGCTCGACGTGGTTCCCGGCGATCTTAACCGCTACACCCTGACCGGCTGTCTGCCGCAGCGTAGCGAGCCGCTGCCGCTGGCCTTTGCCATTCAGGACGGCGCCAGCTATGCCGGCGTAATTCTTAAGTCTGAACTGACCCAGGCCGGCATCACCTACAGCGGCACCCTGCTACGCCAAACCCTGGCCAACGATCCCGGTACCGTGCTGGCGACCACCCAGTCGGCTCCGCTGCACGATCTCCTGCGCATCATGCTGAAAAAATCAGACAACATGATTGCCGATACCGTATTCCGCACCATTGGTCACGCGCGTCTCGGCGTGCCGGGCACCTGGCGCGCGGGTTCCGATGCGGTACGCCAAATCCTGCGCCAGCAGGCCGGCGTCGATTTGGGCAATACGATTATTGCCGACGGTTCCGGCCTGTCGCGCCATAACCTGATTGCCCCCGCCACGATGATGCAGGTGCTGCAATATATTGCCCAGCACGATAATGAACTCAACTTCATCTCGATGCTTCCGCTCGCCGGTCATGACGGGTCGCTGCAGTACCGTGCCGGGCTGCATCAGGCGGGCGTTGATGGTAAAGTTTCCGCGAAGACCGGTTCCCTGCAGGGGGTTTATAATCTGGCGGGCTTCATCACCGGCGCCAGCGGGCAGAAAATCGCCTTCGTGCAGTACCTGTCAGGCTATGCGGTACCGCCAGCCGATCAGCGCAATCGTCGAATTCCGCTGGTGCGCTTCGAGAGCCGGCTGTATAAGGATTTGTACCAAAACAACTAATACAAAAGGGCCGCATCAGATGCGGCCCTTTTCGTTCTATCCGGCGACGTTTCCCGCTTAGCATTACGCCGCGGGGAACGGATGCAAACCAGAATTAACGCTTGTAGATGAACTCAACGCCTTCTTCGTCGTCTTCGTCCCAGTCGTCATCCCAGTCTTCGTCATCTTCCACTTCGATCTCAGCGCTTTCGAGCTGCTCGCGATGGTAGTCATCCCACATAAACTCGACTTTTTCAGCCGGCTTATCTTCCTGCGCATGCACGATTGGGTTTTCGATGATAAAGGTCATCACATCCCAGCACAGGTCTTTCACGCCCTGCTGGCTCGCCGCAGAAATCAGGTAGAACTTCTCTTCCCAACCCAGCGCCTCGGCAATGGCTTTCGCCTTCGCTTCGGCTTCCGCTTTATCCATCAGGTCGATCTTGTTGAAGACCAGCCAGCGTGGTTTCGACGCCAGATCTTCGCTGTATTTTTCCAGCTCACCGATGATAATGCGCGCATTCTCTACCGGATCGGAACCGTCGATCGGCTCAATATCGATGAGATGCAGCAGCACGCGGCAGCGCTCAAGGTGCTTGAGGAAGCGAATACCGAGGCCTGCGCCTTCAGCAGCGCCCTCAATCAGCCCAGGGATATCCGCCACGACGAAGCTCTTCTCGTTATCCATACGCACAACGCCGAGACTAGGTACCAGCGTGGTAAACGGATAATCCGCGACTTTCGGCTTCGCAGCAGAAACGGCGCGAATGAAGGTGGATTTACCGGCATTCGGCATCCCCAGCATCCCAACGTCTGCCAGCAGCATCAGCTCAAGCTGCAGGTCGCGCTTATCGCCCGGCGTACCCATCGTCTTCTGACGCGGGGTACGGTTGACGGACGATTTAAAGCGGGTGTTACCCAGGCCGTGCCAGCCGCCTTTAGCGACCATCAGACGCTGACCGTGTTTGGTCATATCGCCCATGGTCTCGCCGGTCCCCTGATCGATAACACGGGTCCCTACGGGCACCTTAACCGATACGTCTTTACCACGCTTACCGGTACAGTCACGGCTTTGCCCGTTCTGCCCACGTTCAGCGCGGAAAGCTTTCTCAAAACGGTAGTCGATCAGGGTGTTGAGGTTCTCGTCCGCTTCCAGCCAAACGTCGCCGCCATCACCGCCGTCGCCGCCGTCCGGGCCGCCTCTCGGGATATATTTTTCACGGCGGAAGCTCACGCAACCATTGCCGCCATCACCTGCTACGACCAGGATCGTTGCTTCATCAACAAACTTCATTTTACTCTCCGTAAATCATTCGCCTGAGCGGGGGACAAATATCCTTCATACTTCAAGCTGCACGCGCGTTGGCGGAGCTCGCTCACTCCAGAGACATAGCTATCTATGTTCCCGGGAATTCGCTCTCTTGCCGCCTTCCTGCAACCCGAATTATTTTGGATATACTACCGCTTCATTTTTACGCCAGCGTCCCCAAAGACGATGACCAATGGCGGAAAACATCGCGCCCGCAACCACGACAAACGCACCGAGATAACCCAACAGGTTTAACATCGGTTTGACGAAGAAATCGGGCCAGGCCATTGATAATAAATCTGAAAATAACAGCGTAAACAGCGGAGTTAGCGTAATTAATGCGCTCACCTGCGCTGCCTGCCAACGCGCCATCGCTTCCGCGAGTGCGCCATAACCTACCAGCGTGTTCAAACCACAAAAGATCAGGCACGCCAGCTGCCAGTCGCTTAGCTGGGATATCACGCCCGGCTTTGCCAGCGGCAATAATGCGATAGTACATAAAGTGTACAGCAAAAACAGGATTTGCTGTGATGCCAGACGACGCAATAACACCTTTTGCGCGACGCCATAGCTCACCCACACCGTCGCTGCAGCCACGCCAAAAATCACACCCCAGGTGTAATCCGTCAGGCGGGTAAAAATCTCGATCAGGCTGGTGTTGAAGAACATCACCAGCCCGCAGAGCAGCATTATCGCGCCGATAACCTGCGTCCCGCGCATCTTCTCCTTGAGGATAAAGACGCTGGCGACCATCATGCCAACCGGGGACAGCTGACCAATCACCTGCGAGGCCGTCGGGCTTAAATATTGCAAGGACGAGCTGAACAGAATGAAGTTACCGAACAGGCCGCCCGTCGCGATAGCCAGTAAAATTAGCCAGCGAGGTTTACGGAAAATACGCAGCGGCGGCAGCTTACCTTTAATCGCCAGGATCAACCCGAGGCCAATACTCGCCATTAAAAAGCGATAGAACACCACCGTTGGCGGTTCCATCACTTCCAGAACCTGCTTCATTGCGATGGGCAGCGCACCCCAGCACATTGCGGTGGTGAGCGCCAAAACAATACCTATGCCGGCCTGCTGCTTCATGCCCGTTTTACCTGCGGAAAATTTTCCGGACTTCTAATGTAAAAAGCCCCGCAACACGTTGCGGGGCTTTAATCCGTTACCGGACCTCGAAAACCTTACTCAGCAACGATGCTGATATATTTACGGTTGTTCGGGCCTTTAACTTCAAATTTCACTTTACCGTCTGCTTTAGCAAACAGAGTGTGGTCACGACCGCAACCTACGTTGTTACCAGCGTGGAATTTAGTGCCACGTTGACGAACGATGATGCTACCCGCCAGAACGGTTTCGCCACCGAAACGCTTAACGCCCAGGCGTTTAGCTTCTGAGTCGCGACCGTTACGAGTTGAGCCGCCAGCCTTTTTATGTGCCATTTAAATCTCTCCTCAGGTCTTAGGCGCTGATGCCAGTAATTTTCACATCAGTGAACCACTGACGATGGCCCTGCTGCTTACGGTAGTGTTTACGACGACGAAACTTAACGATTTTAACTTTCTCGCCACGACCGTGAGCAACAACTTCAGCTTTGATTACGCCGCCCTCAACGAAAGGAACGCCGATCTTGATTTCTTCACCGTTTGCGACCATCAGCACTTCAGCGAACTCAACAGCTTCGCCAGTTGCGATGTCCAGCTTTTCCAGGCGAATGGTCTGACCTTCGCTTACTCGGTGTTGTTTACCACCACTTTGGAAAACCGCGTACATATAAAACTCCGCTTCCGCGCACCTCTTAATGTGATTTAGAGTGCGCTATAAATATTCACAATAGGGCGCGAATATTACGCAAAAGGCGAGCCTTTGACAAGAGCGATCGTCGCTCAACGCAGAAAAAAAACACAACTTTCACGCTAACGTTTATCTATGCCATTTTTTCAGTACAATCGTATCTTCTTTTAATTCTATCTTAATCCTGCTGTGAACCCACCTGGATTCGCGGTTACAGGACATGTGGCCCGGCTTTTGCGATGAATTTAGAAAAAATCAATGAGTTAACCGCGCAAGATATGGCGGGTGTCAATGCGACAATCCTTGAGCAACTCGACTCAGATGTTCAGCTTATCAATCAGTTAGGCTATTACATCGTCAGCGGAGGCGGTAAACGTATTCGTCCGATGATTGCGGTCCTCGCGGCGCGCGCCGTCGGTTACCAGGGGAATGCGCACGTCACCATTGCCGCGCTGATCGAATTTATCCATACCGCGACCCTGCTTCATGATGATGTTGTTGATGAGTCGGATATGCGTCGTGGCAAAGCCACGGCCAATGCGGCTTTTGGCAATGCAGCCAGCGTGCTGGTTGGTGATTTTATCTATACTCGCTCTTTCCAGATGATGACCAGCCTCGGTTCGCTGAAGGTGCTGGAAGTTATGTCGAAAGCCGTTAACGTGATTGCCGAAGGTGAAGTCCTGCAGCTGATGAACGTTAACGACCCGGACATCACGGAAGAAAACTACATGCGGGTGATTTACAGCAAAACAGCCCGACTGTTCGAAGCGGCCGCACAATGTTCCGGGATTCTCGCCGGCTGTACCGAGGAACAGGAGCGGGCATTACAGGATTACGGCCGCTATTTGGGCACCGCTTTCCAGCTGATCGATGATTTGCTGGACTATAGCTCCGACGGCGAACGTCTTGGTAAAAACGTGGGCGATGACCTGAACGAAGGTAAACCTACGCTACCGCTGCTGCATGCGATGCGTCATGGCACCCCAGAGCAGTCCGCAATGATTCGAGGCGCAATCGAACAGGGTAACGGACGTCACCTGCTGGCGGCAGTCCTCGAGGCAATGGCAGCCTGCGGTTCGCTGGAATGGACGCAAAAACGCGCGGAGGAAGAAGCCGATAAGGCGATTGTCGCGCTTCAGGTTTTACCCGACTCGCCGTGGCGCGAAGCGCTCATCGGCCTTGCGCACATCGCCGTGCAGCGCGATCGTTAACGACCCTTTCGCCCTTCCCGCGCCCGGCGCGGGAAAGTTCCAAAAAAAAACCTTCCCCGCTAAACCCCGCCTTTAACCTTGATGAATTCTGAATATTCGATCCATTTACTGGAACTTGTTAGAACTTTAATAAACCAGGGGTATAGTTATTCAGTCGTCCGCTTGGGGCGATCTGGAACCTTATCAGCAGGAGAATTTATGGATAAGTTCATCGATTGGCACCCGGCCGATATTATCGCCGGATTACGCAAAAAAGGAACGTCGCTGGCGGCGGAATCACGACGCAACGGATTGAGCTCCTCTACCCTGGCCAATGCACTAACCCGGCCGTGGCCCAAAGGCGAACTGATTATTGCTAATGCGCTGGAAACCACACCCTGGGCTATTTGGCCGTCACGCTACCACGACCCGATTACCCATCAGTTTATCGACAGAACGCAGATGATACGCCAAAAGAAAAGTGAGAAGTGAGTCGAGGTAATAGAGGGTACTACAGCCCCCGGACAGACGTCAGAGGGCTGCTACAACAGGTTTACTCGCCTTTTACGCGTTCGATATTCGCGCCCAGCGCCTGCAGCTTATCTTCAATACGCTCGTATCCACGATCGATGTGATAAATACGATCGACAATCGTGGTGCCTTCTGCAATACAACCCGCCAGCACCAGGCTTGCCGATGCACGCAGGTCGGTTGCCATGACCTGAGCGCCGGAGAGCTGGGCCACGCCGTGGCAGATCGCCGTATTGCTTTCGATTTCCGCGTGCGCGCCCATACGGATCAGCTCCGGAATGTGCATAAAGCGGTTTTCGAAAATGGTTTCGGTAATCACGCCGGTGCCTTCCGCCACCAGGTTTAGCAGCGTAAACTGCGCCTGCATGTCGGTCGGGAATCCCGGGTGCGGCGCGGTGCGTACGTTGACGGCTTTAGGACGATTACCGTGCATATCAAGGCTAATCCAGTCTTCGCCGGTCTCAATATCGGCACCCGCATCGCGCAGCTTGGCCAGTACGACGTCGAGGGTATCAGGCTGCGCATTGCGGCAGACGATTTTACCGCCGGAGATTGCCGCAGCGACCAGGAAGGTCCCGGTTTCGATACGGTCCGGCAGCACGCGATATACGCCGCCGCCCAGACGCTCTACGCCTTCAATGGTAATACGGTCAGAACCCTGGCCCTTAATTTTCGCACCCAGCGCAACGAGGAAGTTGGCCGTATCGACGATTTCCGGCTCACGCGCGGCGTTTTCGATGATGGTTGTGCCTTCAGCCAGCGTCGCGGCGCTCATAATGGTGACGGTCGCGCCAACGCTGACCTTATCCATAACGATATGCGCGCCCTTGAGACGTCCATTGACCGATGCCTTGACGTAGCCCTCTTCCAGCTTGATCTCGGCACCCAGCTGCTCCAGGCCGGTAATATGCAGGTCAACCGGACGGGCGCCGATCGCACAGCCGCCCGGCAGCGAAACCTGGCCCTGGCCAAAACGCGCCACCAGCGGCCCCAGCGCCCAGATAGAGGCGCGCATGGTTTTGACTAAATCGTACGGAGCACAGAAGACGTCAACCGGGCCCGCATCAATCCATACGGAACCGTTACGCTCAACTTTGGCACCTAGCTGGCTCAGCAGTTTCATCGTGGTATCGATGTCTTTCAGCTTCGGTACATTCTGGATTTCAATCGGCTCGTCTGCCAGCAGTGCGGCAAAGAGGATCGGCAGAGCTGCGTTTTTCGCACCGGAGATGGTGACTTCGCCCTGGAGACGAGTCGGACCCTGAACACGGAATTTATCCATTGATTCTGTTCTCTGTTAAGAATTCATATACGCTGCAGGGAGCATCCCTACAGCTTAAAAGCCATTTAGTTTGCGATCGCGGGCCCATTCCTGCGGGGTATACGCCTTGATCGACAGAGCATGGATGCGGTTGTCGGCAATATATTCCATCAGCGGGGCGTAGATAGTCTGCTGCTTCTTCACCCGGCTTATGCCGTCGAACAGCTCGCCCACAGCAATAACCTGAAAGTGACTGCCATCGCCAGAGACGTGGACTTCCTGGAGGGAGAGTGCGTTCATCAGCACGGTCTGAATTTCATGATTTTCCATGGGTTCAAATTTTATCTGGTAGTGAAAATAGCCCAACATCTTAGAGGAAAGTGACGCGGTCTTAAACAAGCAAAAAGCCCCATCGAAAATATTGATGAGGCTTTGCGGATAGCGTCAGCAGTAACACTCTGAAAAACTATGGGATCATATCGGCAGGAAGGTTGTAAAGACCGACCAGCGTTTGCAAATTATCGCTCTTGCCGATCAGCCGCGCCTCCCTGCCCTGACGACGAATCAGCGCCACGAAATGCACCAGCAGCGCAAGGCCGGCGGTATCGACCCGGGTTACCGCGCTCAGGTCGATAGCCGATACGCCTTCAGTCGCCTGCGCACGGTCGTCCCAGAGCGGGACCAGCAGATCCTGGTCCAGCTCCCCCTGCAGCGCCAGGCAGTCGCCGCGGCGAGTCCAGCTCAGCTGCCCGGTCATTATTTTTTCTGTTCCAGCGTAATCGGCTGCGCGGAGATCGATTTCAGCTGCGCGGTCAGGCCGTCAACGCCTTTAGTACGCAGCAGATCGCTCCACTCGTTCTGCTTGGTGGTGATCATGCTCACCCCCTCAGCAATCATGTCGTAAGCCTGCCAGTTGCCGGTCTGGGTGTTTTTACGCCACTGGAAGTCCAGGCGCACCGGCGGACGGCCGTTAGGATCGAGGATCGTCACGCGGATAGGGACGATGGTCGCATCGCCCAGCGCCTGTTCCGGCGCGATTTGATAGGTCTGACCGTGATACATCGCCAGCGCCTGACCGTATGCCTGCTTCAGATATTCGCGGAAGGCGGTAAAGTAGGCCTCACGCTGCGCCGGGGTCGCATCTTTGTAATAACGGCCCAGCACCAGCGCGCCAGCGTACTTCACCTGCACATACGGCATCAGCTCCTGGTCGACGATCTCGCGCAGATAGTTCGGGTTAGCCTGAATCTTCGGCTGCTCGTTTTTCAGGCGGTCGAAGGTTTTCTGCGCGGCTTCATCCATCAGCTTGTACGGATTGGACTGATCCGCTGCGGTCGCAGCAGTCAATGGCGCAATCGCCAGCATGGCGATCATCAGTAAGCGTTTAAACATATCGGGTCTCTCCTGAAATTAGTGCGTCGTGGCGGCAGGCTGCGCTGCGTCAGTATGACTTTCCTGGGCCGTCGGATCATCGCCAGAATTCTTATTGTCGCTGCCTTTACTGTTGTAAAGGAACTGGCCAATCAGATCTTCCAGAACCATGGCCGATTTCGTGTCCTGAATCGTCCCGCCGTCTTTAAGGATAGATGTCCCCAGCTCCGGGTCTTCAAAACCCATGTTCAGAGCCAGGTACTGCTCGCCCAGCAGGCCCGAAGTACGAATGGCCAGCGAACTGGAGTCAGGAATATGGTTGTAGCTCTCATCGATATCGATGGCCACCCGCGGCAGATAGGTTTTTGTATCGAGCGTGATATCCGCCACCCGGCCCACGACCACGCCGCCAATGCGTACCGGCGACCGCGCCTTCAGGCCACCGATATTGTCGAACGTCGCGTAAAGACGATACGTCGGCTCGGTCCGCAGAGAGGTCACGTTCGCTGCTTTCAGGCATACAAACAGTGCCGCCAGCAGCGCCACCAGTAAAAATACGCCTACCCAGATTTCACTTTTTTTCGTTTGCATGAACTCAATTCCCAAACATCAGCGCAGTCAGCACAAAATCCAGCCCCAGAACCGCCAGCGACGAATGCACCACGGTGCGCGTCGTTGCCCGGCTAATCCCTGCGGAAGTGGGGATAGCATCATAACCGTTAAATAACGCTACCCATGTCACCGTAATGGCGAAAACCAGACTCTTAATCAGGCAGTTAACCAGATCCATTCGCCAGTCGACGGCATTTTGCATCGCGGTCCAGAAGAACCCGCTGTCGATACCTTTCCAGTTAACACCAACCAGCGAACCGCCCCAGATCCCCACCGCGACAAAAATAACCGTCAGCAGCGGCAGTGAGATCACCCCGGCCCAGAAGCGCGGCGATATTACGCGACGCAGCGGATCGACGGCCATCATCTCCATGCTCGAGAGCTGTTCGGTCGCGCGCATCAGCCCTATTTCGGCGGTCAACGCCGAGCCGGCACGCCCGGCGAACAGCAGCGCGGCAACCACCGGCCCCAGCTCGCGCAGCAGAGAGAGCGCCACCAGCATACCAAGACTGGTTTCCGCGCTGTAGGTGGTCAACACCAGATAGCCCTGCAGGCCCAGCACCATGCCGATGAACAGCCCCGACACGATGATGATCAGCATCGACAGCACGCCAACGTTGTACAGCTGGCGCACCAGCAGCGGCGCGTGCTTACGAAACTCCGGCTTGCCCACTACGGCGTTGAAAAGCATTAATCCGGCACGCCCAAAAGCCGCGGTGGTTTTAATCCCCCGATGCCCGAGCGATGCCAGCATATTTAGCAGCATCAGTCGTTTAACTCCCTATGCCTAATAAATCATGCTGATAGTCGCCTGCCGGATAGCGGAACGGCACCGGGCCGTCGGCGATACCATCAATAAACTGGCGAACCCGAGGGTCGGCATTTTCCCGCAGCGAGCGGGCGCTGCCGTGGGCGACAATTTTCTTGTCGGCCACGATATAGGCGTAATCCGCAATACTGAGCACTTCCGGTACGTCGTGCGATACCACGATACACGTAACGCCCAGGGTGCTATTGAGTTCGGAAATCAGCTTAACCAGCACGCCCATAGTGATGGGGTCCTGCCCGACAAACGGTTCGTCGAACATGATGAGATCCGGCTCCAGCGCAATAGCTCTTGCCAGCGCCGCGCGGCGCGCCATGCCACCGGATAGCTCAGAAGGCATCAGCATTGCCGCTCCGCGCAGGCCAACGGCCTCAAGCTTCATCATCACGGTAGTATGCAGCAGCGCTTCGGGCAGATGAGTGTGCTCACGCAGCGGATAGGCCACGTTATTAAAGACGTTCATATCGGTGAACAGCGCGCCTGACTGAAACAGCATGCTCATGCGCTTACGCACGGTATACAGGCGCGAACGCGACATCTGCGGCACGTTTTCGCCATCAAACAGGATCTCGCCGCTATCCGGCGGGATTTGACCGCCGATCAGGCGCAGCAGGGTCGTTTTACCGATTCCCGATGGCCCCATGATCGCCGTGATCTTACCGCGCGGCACTGACAGCGAGATATCATCAAAGATCGCGCGATCGCCTCGGGAGAAGCTGATACCGCGTACTTCGACTAAATTCGCCAGAGTTTGGCTCATAAAATCATCCTTACAAAACATCCCTCAGGCTAAGCATGGTGCTTTCTTCCACCATAAACCCAACATTTTTACAGAATCTTACCTGCCCGGGTTAGCGAAAGCTGGCATTTGTTTTACTTTTGACAAACATAAAGTCAAAATTAAGAATTCGTTACGCTGCGTACGGACGGTCAGCGAGGCGACGATTATACCTGAAGAAAGGACTTTAGATGCTCTTAGCGACGGCTCTGTTAATAATTGGTTTACTGCTGGTGGTCTACAGCGCCGATCGTCTGGTCTACGCCGCTTCAATATTGTGCCGCATGATAGGGATCCCGCCGCTTATCATTGGTATGACGGTGGTGAGCATCGGTACCAGCCTGCCCGAGATCATCGTCTCCGCGGCCGCCTCCCTGCACGGACAGACCGATCTGGCCATCGGCACGGCGATCGGATCGAACATCACCAATATCTTATTAATTCTTGGCCTCGCCGCCTTACTTCATCCATTTACCGTACATTCTGATATCCTGCGCCGCGAACTGCCGCTAATGTTGCTGGTCAGCGTGCTCGCGAGCTTTGTCCTGTATGACGGTCAGCTCTCCCGCATGGACGGTCTTTTTTTACTGGCGTTAGCCATACTATGGCTGCTGTTCACGGTAAAAATAGCGCGCATCGCCGAACGTCAGGGTAACGATAGCCTGACCCGGGAACAGATAGCGGAGCTGCCGCGAGAAGGTTCGCTTCCCGTAGCCCTGCTGTGGCTGGGGGTGGCGATGATTGTCATGCCGATGGCGACCCGCATGGTGGTGGATAATGCCACCGTGCTGGCGAACTACTTCGCCATCAGCGAACTGACCGTCGGCCTCACGGTGGTCGCCATCGGCACCAGCCTGCCGGAACTGGCGACCGCGATTGCTGGCGCACGTAAAGGGGAAGATGATATTGCCATCGGGAATATCATTGGCGCCAATATCCTTAATATCGTCCTGGTTCTCGGGCTGCCGGCGCTGATCGCGCCGGGCTCCTTCGCCCCCGAAGCGTTTACGCGCGACTATGCCGTCATGATGCTGGTCAGCGTAATTTTCGCCCTGCTGTGCTGGCGCCGAAAACGGCAGCCCAGCCGGCTCGCCGGGGCGCTGCTGGTCGGCGGTTTTGTGGTTTGGTTGGCGATGCTGTACTGGGCAGCACCGCTCTTTGGTGAATGAATCGGGATACCATTATGTCGCAAATAGATTTGCCAACGGATTTTGACTTTCAACAGGCAGGCCGCAAGGTCCTGGAAATTGAACGTGAAGGTCTGGCTCAGCTCGATCAATACATTAATGAAGATTTTACGCGCGCCTGCGAAACGATTTTCCGCTGCGCCGGCAAAGTGGTGGTCATGGGGATGGGCAAGTCCGGCCACATCGCGCGTAAAATGGCAGCCACCTTCGCCAGCACCGGTACGCCGTCGTTCTTCGTACATCCCGGCGAAGCGGCCCACGGCGATTTAGGCATGGTCACGCCGCAGGACGTTGTTATCGCCCTGTCGAACTCCGGCGAGTCGAACGAAATTTTAGCGCTGATCCCCGTACTTAAGCGACAGCGGGTGCCGCTTATCTGCATGACCAGCCGTGCGGAAAGCAGCATGGCGCGCGCGGCGGATATCCACCTGTGCGTGAAGGTGCTAAAAGAAGCCTGTCCGCTAGGCCTGGCCCCGACGTCAAGCACTACCGCGGCGCTGGTGATGGGCGACGCTCTGGCGGTCGCGCTGCTGGAAGCCCGCGGCTTTACCGCCGAAGATTTCGCGCTCTCCCACCCCGGCGGCGCGCTGGGCCGTAAGCTGCTGCTGCGGGTCAATGATATCATGCACACCGGAGATGAAATCCCGCACGTTACTCTGCAGGCCACGCTGCGCGACGCGCTGCTGGAAATCACGCGTAAAAATTTAGGCATGACCGCTATCTGCGATGATGACATGAACATCATCGGTATTTTCACCGACGGCGACCTGCGTCGGGTGTTCGATTCCGGGGTCGATATGCGTAATGCCGGCATCGCCGAGGTCATGACGCCGGGTGGAATTCGCATCCGTCCCGGCATTCTGGCGGTCGATGCGCTGAACCTGATGCAAGCCCGTCATATCACCTGCGTATTAGTTGCCGATGGCGACCGTCTGTTGGGTGTGGTACATATGCACGATCTCCTGCGCGCAGGCGTAGTGTAAGTAAGGATAAAATAATGAATAATGCTGATGCTCCGCTAGCGACCTGCTACGGACCGGTAAGCCCCGAATTTCTCGAACGCGCGGCGAAGATCCGTTTACTGATCCTCGACGTTGACGGCGTGCTTTCCGACGGTCTTATCTATATGGGCAACAACGGCGAAGAGCTGAAAGCGTTCAACGTACGCGATGGCTACGGGATCCGCTGCGCGCTGACTTCAGGCATTGAAGTGGCGATTATTACCGGGCGAAACGCTAAACTGGTAGAAGATCGCTGTAAGACGTTAGGCATTACGCATCTGTATCAAGGGCAGTCCGATAAGCTGCTGGCCTTCCGTGACTTATTAAGCAAGCTGGCCGTCCGTCCGGACGAGGTGGCCTATATTGGCGACGACCTGATCGACTGGCCGGTAATGGCAGAAACAGGCTTAAGCGTTGCAGTGGCGGATGCGCACCCGCTGCTGCTTCCACGCGCAGACTATGTTACCCGCATCAACGGCGGGCGCGGAGCGGTACGCGAAGTCTGCGATTTGTTACTATTGGCGCAGGGCAAGCTGGATGAGGCCAAAGGGCAATCAATATGAGTAAAACCAGACGTTGGGTTATCATTTTACTGTCGCTGGTCGCGCTGATCCTGATCGGCCTTAACCTGGCGGGTACCGACGATACCGCTCAGCCGGAGGTCAATCCTGATGACCCAACCTATACCAGCGAGCATACCGATACCGTCGTTTACAGTCCGGAAGGGGCGCTTAACTATCGCCTTATCGCCGAGCATGTCGCGTATTTTTCTGCGCAGGAGCTGTCGTGGTTCACTCAGCCGGTGATGACCACCTTTGATACCAACAAAGCCCCGAGCTGGTCAATCAAAGCGGATAAAGCCAAGCTGACCAACGATCGTATGCTGTATCTTTATGGGCACGTTGAGGTAAATGCGCTAAACCCAGACTCTCAACTGCGCAAAATTACGACGGATAACGCCCAGATAAACCTGGTGACGCAGGATGTTACCTCCGATGACATGGTGACGTTGTACGGGACAACATTTAATTCCAGTGGCCTAAAAATGCGCGGGAACCTGCGCAGCAAAAATGCCGAGCTGATTGAAAAGGTTAGAACCTCTTATGAAATTCAGAACAAACAAACTCAGCCTTAAGATTGCGCTCGCCAGCGCCATACTGGCCGTCAGCCTGCCGGCACTGGCAAAGACTGGCGACACCGATCAGCCGATTCATATCGAATCCGATCAGCAGTCGCTGGATATGCAGGGCAATGTTGTCACCTTTACCGGTAATGTCGTCGTGACCCAGGGCACCATCAAGATCAATGCCGATAAGGTCGTGGTCACTCGTCCCGGCGGCGAGAGGGGTAAAGAGGTGATCGACGGATACGGTAATCCGGCAACCTTCTTCCAGATGCAGGATAACGGCAAGCCGGTTAAAGGCCGCGCGTCAAAAATGCATTATGAACTGCAAAATGATTTCGTCGTCCTGACCGGCAATGCGCATCTGGAACAGATCGATAGCAATATCCAGGGCGACAAAATCACCTATCTGGTGAAAGAGCAGAAAATGCAGGCGTTCAGCAACAAAGGCGGGCGCGTGACTACGGTTCTGGTTCCTTCGCAGCTGCAGGACAAAGGCACCGATCAGCCAAAGAAAGGTAAGTAATTCGTTATGGCAACATTAACTGCAAAGAATCTCGCCAAAGCTTATAAAGGCCGCCGCGTGGTGGAAGACGTCAGTCTGACCGTCAACTCCGGTGAGATTGTCGGCCTGCTCGGCCCGAACGGCGCCGGCAAAACCACCACCTTCTACATGGTCGTCGGGATCGTGCCGCGCGACGCCGGTAATATTATCATCGATGATGAAGATATCAGCCTGCTGCCGCTTCACGCCCGCGCGCGCCGGGGCATTGGCTACCTGCCGCAGGAAGCCTCGATTTTCCGTCGCCTGAGCGTCTACGACAACCTGATGGCGGTGCTGCAGATCCGTGACGATCTGAGCAGCGAACAGCGTGACGATCGCGCGAAAGAGCTGATGGAAGAGTTCCATATCGAGCATCTGCGCGATAGCCTCGGTCAGGCGCTTTCCGGCGGCGAACGTCGCCGCGTTGAAATTGCCCGCGCGCTGGCCGCGAACCCTAAATTTATCCTTCTGGATGAACCGTTTGCCGGCGTTGACCCCATTTCGGTTATCGATATCAAACGCATCATCGAGCACCTGCGCGACAGCGGTCTTGGCGTGCTGATCACCGACCATAACGTCAGGGAAACGCTGGCCGTCTGCGAACGCGCGTATATCGTCAGCCAGGGCCACCTGATCGCCCACGGTACACCGCAGCAAATCCTTGAAGACGAGCAGGTTAAGCGCGTGTATCTTGGGGAAGACTTCAGACTCTGATAGGGTAGAGGTTACAGACGTTTTAGCCGGAGATATTAGCCCTGAATATGAAGCAAGGTTTGCAATTAAGGCTAAGCCAACAGCTTGCCATGACGCCACAACTGCAGCAGGCCATACGTTTGCTGCAGCTGTCCACGTTAGAACTCCAGCAGGAACTCCAGCAGGCGCTGGAGAGTAATCCGTTGCTTGAGCAAACCGATCTTCACGATGAGGTAGAAACCAAAGAGGTCGAGGACCGCGAATCGCTGGATAGCGTAGACGCTCTTGAACAAAAAGATATGCCGGAGGAGCTGCCGCTCGACGCCAGCTGGGATGAAATCTACACCGCCGGCACGCCGTCGGGCAACGGCGTCGATTATCAGGACGACGAGCTGCCAATTTATCAAGGCGAAACGACCCAAAGCCTGCAGGATTACCTGATGTGGCAGGTGGAGCTGACGCCGTTCACCGATACCGACCGCGCGATCGCCACCTCGATCGTCGATGCCGTTGATGACACCGGTTACCTCACTATTCGCCTGGAAGATATTGTCGAGAGCATCGACGATGACGAAATCGGCCTCGAAGAAGTGGAAGCGGTACTCAAGCGCATCCAGCGTTTCGACCCGGTTGGCGTGGCGGCAAAAGATCTGCGCGACTGCCTGCTGGTTCAGCTATCACAATACGCCAAAGAGACGCCGTGGCTGGAAGAAGCCCGGCTCATCATCAGCGATCATCTCGATCTGCTCGCCAACCACGACTTCCGTTCCCTGATGCGCGTCACGCGGCTGAAAGAGGACGTTCTGAAAGAAGCGGTTAATCTGATCCAGTCGTTAGATCCGCGTCCGGGTCAGTCGATCCAAACCAGCGAACCGGAATACGTGATTCCCGATGTGCTGGTGCGCAAGGTCAGCGATCGCTGGGTGGTAGAGCTGAATTCCGATAGCATCCCGCGCCTGAAAATCAACCAGCACTACGCCGCAATGGGTAACAGCACGCGCAACGATGCCGATAGCCAGTTTATCCGCAGCAACCTGCAGGAAGCCCGCTGGCTGATAAAAAGCCTGGAAAGCCGCAACGATACGCTGCTGCGCGTCAGCCGCTGCATCGTCGAACAGCAGCAGGCCTTCTTTGAACAGGGCGAAGAGTTTATGAAACCGATGGTGCTGGCGGACATCGCTCAGGCCGTCGAGATGCATGAATCGACGATTTCACGCGTTACCACGCAAAAGTACCTGCACAGTCCGCGCGGTATTTTTGAACTGAAGTATTTCTTCTCCAGCCACGTGAACACCGAAGGCGGAGGCGAGGCATCGTCGACCGCAATTCGCGCATTGGTGAAGAAGTTAATCGCCGCGGAGAACCCCGCGAAGCCGTTGAGTGACAGTAAGCTCACCACCATTCTGTCTGAACAGGGTATCATGGTGGCGCGCCGCACCGTCGCTAAGTACCGAGAGTCTTTATCCATTCCGCCGTCTAACCAGCGTAAACAGCTGGTGTGACCCAACCGATAAGGAAGACACTATGCAGCTCAACATTACAGGACACAACGTCGAAATAACCCCGGCACTGCGCGAGTTCGTCAACGCGAAGTTCAGCAAACTGGAGCAGTTTTTCGACAGGATCAATCAGGTCTATATTGTGTTAAAAGTAGAGAAGGTGACGCAAATTGCGGACGCCAATCTGCATGTCAACGGTGGCGAAATCCATGCCAGTGCGGAAGGGCAGGATATGTATGCCGCTATCGATGGTCTCATCGATAAGCTGGCACGACAGCTAACAAAACATAAAGATAAACTAAAACAACACTAATTGTCCGGGCGATCCTCCCTGCCGGCCGTCGTCTGTTGTCGGCAGCTGGCAGGGAGCGAGCTCAGGTGAAATTATGATGAACAACGATTCAGCTCTACAACTGAGCAATGTCCTTAACCAGGAATGTACCCGTAGCCAGGTGCACTGCCAGAGCAAGAAACGCGCGCTGGAGATCATCAGCGAGCTGGCGGCAAAGCAGCTAGGTCTGCCGTCCCAGGTGGTATTCGAAGCGATCCTCACCCGCGAGAAAATGGGCAGTACCGGAATTGGCAACGGCATCGCTATTCCGCACGGTAAGCTTGAAGAGGATACGCTGCGCGCCGTTGGCGTTTTTGTGCAGCTGGAAACGCCGATCGCCTTTGATGCGATCGACAATCAGCCCGTCGATCTGCTGTTTGCGCTTCTGGTGCCGGCCGATCAGACAAAAACCCATTTGCATACGCTGTCGCTGGTAGCAAAACGGCTGGCGGACAAAACGATTTGCCGCCGCCTGCGCGCCGCGCAAAGCGACGAAGAGCTGTATGAGATTATCACCGAAGCAGGAAGCAGCGATGACGCATAACGGGAGCCATAGCCTCCCCTTTATCGTACTGAGGAGAAACGGTACATGGTACTGATGATCGTCAGCGGCCGCTCAGGATCGGGGAAATCCGTCGCCCTGCGGGCGCTGGAAGATATGGGCTTCTACTGCGTAGATAACCTGCCGGTAGTGCTGCTGCCCGAACTGGCGAGATCGCTGGCCGACAGAAACATTTCCGCCGCCGTCAGCATTGACGTGCGCAACATGCCGGAGTCGCCAGAAATCTTTGAGCAGGCGATGAAGAACCTGCCTGAGGCGTTTTCTCCTCAGCTGCTGTTCCTTGATGCCGATCGCAACACGCTGATTCGTCGCTACAGCGACACGCGTCGCCTGCATCCGCTTTCGAGTAAAAACCTGTCGCTTGAGAGCGCCATCGATGAAGAGAGCGCGCTGCTGGAGCCGCTGCGCTCCCGCGCCGACCTGATCGTCGACACCTCAGAAATGTCGGTACATGAGCTGGCAGAAATGCTGCGCACGCGCCTGTTGGGCAAACGCGAGCGCGAGCTCACCATGGTCTTTGAATCCTTTGGCTTTAAGCACGGTATTCCGATCGATGCCGATTACGTCTTCGACGTGCGCTTCCTGCCTAACCCGCACTGGGACCCCAAGCTGCGTCCGATGACCGGCCTCGATAAGCCCGTTGCCGCCTTCCTCGACCGGCACACGGAAGTTCACAACTTTATTTATCAGACCCGCAGCTATCTTGAGCTATGGTTACCCATGCTGGAGACCAATAACCGCAGCTATCTGACGGTCGCTATCGGTTGTACCGGCGGTAAACATCGTTCGGTCTATATCGCCGAACAACTGGCCGACTACTTCCGCTCGCGCGGTAAAAACGTGCAGTCGCGTCACCGGACTCTGGAAAAACGCAAATCATGACCGTAAAGCAGAGCGTTGAGATCACCAATAAGCTGGGCATGCACGCTCGCCCGGCGATGAAGCTGTTCGAGCTGATGCAAAATTTCGATGCTGAAGTGCTGCTGCGCAACGATGAGGGCACGGAGGCGGAAGCCAATAGCGTGATTGCTCTGCTGATGCTCGACTCTGCGAAGGGTCGGCAAATTGAGATTGAGGCCAACGGTCCGCAGGAAGTCGAAGCGCTGGCCGCGGTTATTGCGCTGTTTAACGCCGGTTTTGACGAAGACTAACGCTGGCGTTATTCCCCCGGTCGCGCGATGCTTACCGGGGAAAAACAACTGCCGACAGCATCAGTACAGCCTGTTCTCCCGCATAAACCCTTCTCCGCCGAGCTGACGCATCTGACGTAAGATCCACGCCTGTCGACTGCGAACATAGCCCGACGGCGCATCCGCGCGAAAGCGGATCGGATTAGGCAATACGGCAGCCAGCAGCGCCGCTTCCGCAGGCGTCAACCTGCTTGCCGGCTTATGGAAGTAGCGCTGTGACGCGGCTTCAACACCAAACGTCCCCTCGCCAAACTCCGCGATATTCAGATAAACGGTGAGGATGCGTTTTTTACTCCATACCGTTTCTATCCCTACCGTCAGACCGGCCTCCAGCCCCTTGCGCAGCCAGCTGCGGCCATCCCATAAAAACAGGTTTTTGGCCGTCTGCTGCGACAGGGTCGACGCGCCGCGCACGCGGTTTTCATTACGTTCATTATGCGCCAGCGCTTTTTCTATCGCCGGAACGTCAAAGCCCCAGTGGTCGGGGAATTTTTGGTCCTCAGCCGCCATCACCGCCAGCCCCATCCACGGCGATATCTCATCCATCCCCACCCAATCGGAGTGGGCGACATAGTGAAAATTGCCGCTCAGCCAGGCGCCGACCTGCCGCTCCAGCATTACCGCCGAGAAAGGCACCGGCAGCACGCTAAACAGCGCTATACCGCCGCCCCAAAAGGCGGCGGCAACCAGCAGCACGCGCAGCAGCCCACGCTTTACCATCCGCAGCGGTGAAAAGCGGGTCTTCATGCCGTAAGAACCAGCACGCGCGCCACCAGTTTCTCAATCCCGCTCGCCGCTTCGGCTATATTCTGCGCCAGCATATAGGCCGGCGTGGTCACGACTTTATTCTCTTCATCAACCACAATGTCATCTACCGGACAGGGCACATGCTCGGCCCCCATATCTTCCAGCGCTTCGGCGGTATCCAGATCGGTGCCAATGGTTACCCGCAGCGGAGCGGGCAGGATTTTTGGCAGCAGCGCCGGCGCGATGCAGATAAAGCCCAGCGGTTTACCGGCCCGATGCATAGCCTGCGTCAGCGCCTTCAGCTCGTCGTCCACGGTACATTCACCGCCCTGCGAGGCGAAGCTGCTGAGGTTTTTCGCGGCGCCAAATCCGCCGGGAACAATCAGCGCATCGAGATCATCGGCCCGGGCGTCGGACAGCGGCTGGATCTCACCGCGGGCGATACGCGCCGCTTCAACCAGCACGTTGCGGCTTTCGGACTGGAGCTCGCCGGTCAGATGGTTGATAACATCCGTTTGCGCTTTATCAGGAGCAAAGCACACCGCCTGGGCGCCGCCGCGAGCAATCGCCAGCAGGGTAATAACCGCCTCATGAATTTCCGTGCCGTCATAGACACCGCAACCGCTTAATACGACACCAATCTTTTTCATCACCCCAGCTCCTTAGTGCAAACTTGCTGAAACCAGTCAAAAATTTTGATTTACCCGCATTGCTTCACATATTTGACTGATTCATGTAACAAATAATTTAAGGTTTGCTATCTTAATCAGCGAGCAAACCAAATCCTCGGGTTGCGCCCTGTAAAAAATATCTCTAAAAATTGTGGCGCAACGACCAGTTCCCTGGTGTTGGCGCAGTGTTCGCGCACCCCGGTTTATCCGGGGTCATTTTTTATCTGCCGCCGCAACCCACGCCTTCAGCACGGCCACATCGTTCTGCCACTCCGATTTCATCTCTTCAACCCATTCACCAACGTTATCTGACCACGCGGGCAGATCCGGCGTCTGAATCTGCTGTCCAAGCTGCTGAATGTGGCGCAGGCCGATAGAGCCCGCGGCGCCCTTAATCTTATGGCCTTCATCGACAATCCCTTTCTGGTCGCGGGCGGTGAGGTTGGACTCCAGCACCGCCAGATAGCCCGGCATCATCTTCTCGAAAACCGCCAGACCGTCGTTGATAAGCTTCGGCCCCACCAGCTCGATATACTGCTCCAGCATCGGAATATCCAGCACCGACGCCGATTTCGCGATATCAGCGGCCGGCGCCTCATCCTGGTCATCGTCCGGCGAATCCCAGAACTTTTTGATAATTGCGGTTAGCGCCGGGACCGACAGCGGTTTACTCAGCACATCATCCATGCCGGCATCCAGGTACTCTTTCTTGTCCTTCAGGACGTTGGCCGTGAGCGCCACCAGCGGCGGCAGCTCGTCGGCGGCAAAGCGCTGCTTCAGGTGGCGCGAAATATCGAGGCCGGTCATGTCCGGTAGCTGAATATCCAGCAGCACCAGGTCATATTCACCGGGTTCGAACATCTCCAGCGCGGCTTTGCCGGTCATCGCCACATCGACGCTGTTGCCCAGCTTTTCCAGCACCGAGCGGGCGACAATCACGTTAAGTTCAATATCCTCAACCAGCAGCACGTTCAGCGCCGGGAGCGGCATTTCATCGTCCGCCAGCGTGTCTTCAACTTCCTCCGCTACCGCAGGCGCATGCACGGTTAAGGTAAAGGTTGCGCCCTGCCCCGGCTGGCTGGTGACGTTGATGTCGCCGCCCATATTGCGCGCCAGCCGGCGCGACACCGCCAGGCCAATCCCGGTGCCGGTGGCAGGTTTCCCGCCGTGGCTATCCTTAACCTGGTAGTACATCGCGAAGATTTTATCCTGCTCCGCTTGCGGGATGCCGATACCGGAATCCTCAACCTCAAAGTGCAGAATATCGCCCTCATCGTAGCGAATACGTACGGTCACGTTGCCGCCCTGAGGGGTAAATTTGACCGCGTTACTGATGAGGTTCCACAGGATCTGCCGCAGGCGGGTACCGTCGGTTACCACCTTATGCGGTAGCGGAAGCGTCGGGTCCATCACAAAGCGCAGGCCTTTCTGCTGCGCCTGCAGGCCGGAGAGGTTTTCGAGGTCGGCGAGGAAGCTGGTGAAGTCGACCGGCTGATTATCGAGCTGGACCTTACGCCGCTCCATCTTATCCATATCGATAATATCGTTGAAGATATTGCCCAGCGTCACCGCCGATACATGGATCGTTTTCAGATATTTTTCCTGCTCGCCGGTAAGTTCGGTATCCAGCAGGATGCGGCTGAGCCCCACGATGCCGTTAAGCGGCGTACGCAGCTCGTGGCTGATGGTTGAGATAAAGGTCGTCTTGTCGCGGCTGGCGCGCTCCAGAGCGTCCTGGTAGCGCTTACGTTCGGTAATATCGCGACCGAAGCCCATCAGGCCACGGCGTTTGCCGACGCGATCGTAGTAAGGAACCTTGCGGATTTCGAAGCAGGCCTTGCGCCCGTCCGGGTAATCCAGCCACTGTTCATAGGTCAGAGAGACGTTATGTCGGAATACCTTTTCATCCGTTTCCAGCACTTTCTCCGCCGCTTCCTCGTTATAGACATCCTGCGGCTTGAGGTGAATAAGCTGCTTCTCGCTTTTACCTGTCAGCAGCTCCATCGCCCGGTTACATCCGGAAAATTCTTTATCTTCATTGCGATAAAAAACAAGGTCCGGCGAGGCGTCGAGGAATGAGCGCAGGAAGGAGGACTGCTGTTCGAGCTGAATTTGCGTCTCTTCACGCTCTTTCATTTCGATCTTCAGCTGTTCCAGCGTCGTTTCGCGTTCCGCTTCCGCCTTCTCGCGCTCGCCAATCTCCTGATTGAGCTGCGCGATGTTGTCTTTGAGCTGCACGGTGAGCTTCAGATCCCGCTCGCGCATCTCCTCCAGCTTCTCCACCAGCCTCGAGAGGCGCTGTCGCGACTCCTCCAGCTGCTCAACCACCACCGACAGAAAGTAGACCGCCCACGGGGTAATCAGCAGGCCAAAGAAGATAGAGCGGATCACATCGATACTTTCAACCTGACCGTGCAGCACCATCGTAACGGCCATCTGTACCACAATCGCCAGCACCACCAGGGCCAGGGCTAACAGCATGGAAAAACGCACCAGACCTAGCTTCATCATCAGGTCAACATAGTACTGCGCCAGCATACGGATTTGCTTCATAAGGGATTCCTTCGCCACAACTGTGCACAATAATACCCAATTCTAAGCGAGGCGCCGTAAGTTGTGCGAAAAATGCCGATCCTCTTCATACTTCAGGCCGCAGCGGCGCGGGCTGCCGGCTGAATTATCCCCGGCGCCGCGCCATGTTCTGGCTTACACCGCGGGCGGGTTCCACGCGCGTCCCAGCGCCGAACCCTGCACGCCGTGTTGGTTCAGATAGCGATCCAGTTCGACCATCCCGGTCCAGCGATTTTCGCACCACAGCGGCGCCAGCAGGGTTGGACGGCGGGCGCTGGCGGAGATTCGGTGATAAATCACCTCCGGCGGCGTATGGCGAATCATCTCTCCGGCGGTCACGGTATAGTCATCCAGCGCAATGCCGTTAAGACGCCCGGCCTGCCAGGCTTTCGCCATAATGCTGCCGGTGACAATATGCAGAGGATGCAGCTTGATGCCATCCACGCCGGTTCCGACAACCTGCTCCAGCGTTTGCAGGCAGTGGCTCTGCCCTTCGCCCGGAAGCCCGACAATCAAATGTGAACACACCTTTAGCCCGCGCGCTCTCGCCAGTCGGGTCGTGCGCTGATAGCAGGCAAAATCATGGCCGCGGTTAATCCGCCGCAGCGTTTTGTCGTGCGCCGTTTGCAGGCCCAGCTCCAGCCATACCTCGTAGCCCTGCTCCCGGTACTCCGTCAGCAGGTCCAGTACCGCTGCGGGGACACAATCCGGACGGGTGCCAACGCAGAGCCCGACAATATTGGCCCGGCTCACCGCCTGCTGATACATCCCGCGCAGCACCTGCACTTCAGCAAAGGTGCTGGTGTAGGCCTGAAAATAAGCCAGATAGCGCTTCGCGCGGTTAACCCGCTGCGCCTGAAGCGCCAGCTGCTCGGCAATCGAGCGGTGCTGCTGCTCTTCGTCGGCAAAAGAGGCGACATTGCAGAACGTACAGCCCCCTCTGCCGATGGTGCCATCGCGATTTGGGCAGCTAAATCCACCATGCAGCGTCAGTTTATGAACCTTTTCGCCATAGCGGCGCATAAGATCCCCACCAAACATATTGACTAATTTTTGTAACTGCATAATCTGATAGACCGGCCTGAAGAAAGGGGCCAAGCCTGCCATTTTTAGTCACCTACGGCGATGACCTGGATCAATCGTCAGAGTGGCCGCTCACCTCATTGCATAAACACTCAATATAACTGCAATTTCATTCACGATTTCTATGATGACTTTTGCTTATACTTAACCTCTGGTTTGCCATTATCTTCGCCGGGGTTAAAAACAGTGTTATTTCTGGCTCCAGAGATAATAAGCAGATAAATATTCTGCAATAAAAAGACACTTCAGCACAGATCGACAATGTTCCGCTATCGATATAGTGAGACAGATCACACTAGATTACGCTTCCCGGTACGTTTCAATAGCGTTAAAAACCCGTTAATATCTTTAATAATCATATCATTAAACACCTCATAGCACATTTTTGTATAAATAAGATTGCCATTTGACGTAAGTGTGGATTCCCGATAAGTTGGGAATCCGCTGGAAGCTTTCTGGATGAGCTCTCTGCTCATCATATTTATGCAGTAATTGAGATTCCCTCTTACAGCAAGTCCTCAAACTTGCGTACCGATGCGAAAAGGATTTAAAGAGGGCGAATGCGAGGTGCAAACCCCGTCGCCATGCTCTTTCTGTGCCCGTGCGCAATCGGTATCGGAGGGTGTCCCGTAGAGCCTGGGGAGGTTCACTGATATGTTGTACGATAAATCCCTTGAGAGGGATAACTGTGGTTTCGGCCTGATCGCCCACATAGAAGGCGAACCTAGCCACAAGGTAGTGCGTACCGCTATACACGCACTGGCCCGAATGCAGCACCGCGGCGCGATTCTTGCCGATGGTAAAACCGGCGACGGTTGTGGCTTGCTGCTGCAAAAACCCGATCGTTTCTTCCGTATCGTTGCGGAAGAACGCGGCTGGCGTTTAGCCAAAAATTACGCCGTTGGGATGCTGTTCCTTAATAAAGATCCTGAACTGGCTGCTGCCTCGCGCCGCATCGTAGAAGAAGAACTGCAACGTGAAACCCTGTCTATCGTCGGCTGGCGCGAAGTGCCAACCAACGAAGGGGTTCTCGGTGAAATCGCCCTCTCCTCGCTGCCCCGTATCGAACAAATTTTTGTTAACGCACCGGCAGGCTGGCGCCCGCGTGATATGGAACGTCGCCTGTTCATCGCGCGTCGTCGCCTTGAAAAACGCCTGCAGGATGATAAAGATTTTTACGTTTGCAGCCTGTCGAACCTGGTGAATATCTATAAAGGTCTGTGTATGCCGGCGGATTTGCCGCGCTTCTATCTGGACCTTGCGGACCTGCGTCTGGAATCGGCAATCTGCCTGTTCCACCAGCGCTTTTCCACCAACACCGTGCCGCGCTGGCCGCTGGCGCAGCCGTTCCGCTACCTGGCGCACAACGGCGAAATCAACACCATCACCGGCAACCGCCAGTGGGCACGCGCGCGTACCTATAAGTTCCAGACCCCGCTGATCCCCGATCTGCACGATGCCGCACCGTTCGTCAACGAAACGGGCTCGGACTCCAGCTCGATGGATAACATGCTGGAACTGCTGCTGGCAGGCGGGATGGATATCGTTCGCGCGATGCGCCTGCTCGTTCCGCCGGCCTGGCAGAACAACCCGGATATGGATCCGGAACTGCGCGCGTTCTTCGACTTTAACTCCATGCATATGGAGCCGTGGGACGGCCCGGCGGGCATCGTCATGTCCGATGGGCGCTACGCTGCCTGTAACCTCGACCGTAACGGTCTGCGCCCGGCGCGCTACGTCATCACCAAAGATAAGCTGATCACCTGCGCTTCCGAAGTGGGCATCTGGGATTATCAGCCTGACGAAGTGGTTGAGAAAGGCCGCGTTGGCCCTGGCGAACTGATGGTTATCGATACCCGCGGTGGCCGTATTCTGCACTCGGCGGAAACCGACGACGACCTGAAAAGCCGCCACCCTTACAAAGAGTGGATGGAGAAAAACGTTCGTCGCCTCGTGCCGTTCGAAGACCTGCCTGACGAAGACGTTGGCAGCCGCCAGCTGGATGACGATACGCTCGCCAGCTATCAAAAACAGTTTAACTACAGCGCTGAAGAGCTGGATTCCGTGCTGCGCGTGCTGGGCGAGAACGGCCAGGAAGCCGTCGGCTCCATGGGCGACGACACGCCGTTCGCCGTGCTCTCAAGCCAGCCGCGTATTATTTACGACTACTTCCGCCAGCAGTTCGCGCAGGTGACTAACCCGCCGATCGACCCGCTGCGTGAAGCGCACGTGATGTCTCTGGCCACCAGCATTGGCCGCGAAATGAACGTCTTCTGCGAAGCGGAAGGCCAGGCGCACCGCCTAAGCTTCAAATCGCCAATCCTGCTGTACTCTGATTTCAAACAGCTCACGACCATGAAAGAGGAGCACTATCGCGCCGATACCCTGGATATCACCTTTAACGCCGCGGAAACCACCCTGGCCGAGACGGTGAAGGCGCTGTGCGACAAAGCGGAACAGATGGTACGCAACGGTACCGTACTGCTGGTGCTTTCGGATCGTAACATTGCCAAAGATCGCCTGCCGGTACCGGCGCCAATGGCGGTCGGCGCCATCCAGACTCGTCTGGTCGATAAGAGCCTGCGCTGCGATGCCAACATCATTGTTGAAACCGCCAGCGCCCGCGACCCGCACCACTTCGCGGTACTGTTGGGCTTCGGCGCAACGGCTATCTATCCGTATCTGGCCTATGAAACGCTGGCAAGACTGGTCGATAGCAAAGCCATCGATAAAGATTACCGCACGGTGATGCTGAACTACCGTAACGGCATCAACAAAGGTCTGTACAAGATCATGTCGAAGATGGGTATTTCGACCATCGCGTCCTATCGCTGCTCGAAGCTGTTTGAAGCCGTTGGCCTGCATCGCGAAGTTTCCGATCTCTGCTTCCTCGGCGTAGTCAGCCGTATCGGCGGCGCAGGCTTCGACGACTTCCAGCAGGACCTGCTGAATCTGTCGAAACGCGCCTGGCTGGTACGCAAACCGCTGGGCCAGGGCGGTCTGCTGAAATACGTTCACGGCGGCGAATACCACGCCTATAACCCGGACGTCGTACGCACGCTGCAGCAGGCGGTTCAGAGCGGTGAATACCACGATTACCTGCAGTATTCGCAGCTGGTCAACGAGCGCCCGGCCGCAACCCTGCGCGATCTGCTGGCGCTGAATCCTGGCGATGAAGCGATCGATATCGCGCACGTTGAGTCGGCAAAAGAGCTGTACAAACGCTTCGATACCGCAGCCATGTCTATCGGCGCATTAAGCCCGGAAGCGCATGAATCGCTGGCGGAAGCGATGAACAGCATCGGCGGCTTCTCCAACTCCGGCGAAGGCGGTGAAGATCCGGCGCGCTACGGCACCAACAAAGTGTCGCGCATCAAGCAGGTTGCTTCCGGCCGCTTCGGCGTCACGCCGGCTTACCTGGTTAACGCCGACGTTATTCAGATTAAAGTCGCTCAGGGCGCAAAACCGGGCGAAGGTGGCCAGCTGCCGGGTGATAAAGTCACCCCGTACATTGCCAAACTGCGCTACTCGGTACCGGGCGTCACGCTGATTTCTCCGCCGCCGCATCACGATATCTACTCGATCGAAGATCTGGCGCAGCTGATTTTTGACCTGAAACAGGTCAATCCGAAAGCGATGATTTCCGTGAAGCTGGTCTCCGAGCCGGGCGTTGGCACCATCGCGACCGGCGTGGCGAAAGCCTATGCCGACCTTATCACCATCGCCGGCTATGACGGCGGTACCGGCGCCAGCCCGCTCTCTTCAGTGAAGTATGCGGGATGTCCGTGGGAGCTGGGCCTGGTGGAAACCCAGCAGGCGCTGGTTGCCAACGGCCTGCGGCATAAGATTCGCCTGCAGGTGGACGGCGGCCTGAAAACCGGCCTCGACATCATCAAAGCGGCGATTCTCGGTGCGGAAAGCTTCGGCTTCGGTACCGGGCCGATGGTGGCGTTGGGCTGCAAATATCTGCGTATTTGCCATCTGAACAACTGCGCAACCGGCGTAGCGACCCAGGATGACAAACTGCGTAAGAACCACTACCACGGCCTGCCGTTCAAAGTGACCAACTACTTTGAATTCATCGCCCGCGAAACCCGCGAGCTGATGGCCCAGCTGGGCGTGAAGCGTCTGGTGGATCTGATCGGTCGTACCGATCTGCTGAAGGTGCTGGACGGCTTTACCGCGAAGCAGCAGAAGCTGGATCTGTCAAAACTGCTGGAGACCGCCGAGCCGCATGCGGGCAAAGCGCTGTACTGCACCGAGAACAACCCGCCGTTTGATAACGGCGTGCTGAACGCGCAGCTGCTGCAGCAGGCAAAACCGTTTGTTGACGGCAAGCAGAGCAAAACGTTCTGGTTTGATATCCGCAATACCGACCGCTCCGTTGGCGCTTCGCTGTCTGGCTACATTGCCCAGACTCACGGCGACCAGGGGCTGGCTGCCGACCCGATCACCGCCCACTTCAGCGGTACCGCGGGCCAGAGCTTCGGCGTGTGGAACGCCGGCGGCGTGGAGCTGCACCTGACCGGCGATGCGAACGACTACGTGGGTAAAGGTATGGCCGGCGGCCTGCTCGCCATTCGTCCTCCGGTAGGCTCAGCCTTCCGCAGCCATGAAGCGAGCATCATTGGCAATACCTGCCTGTACGGCGCGACCGGCGGTCGCCTGTACGCAGCAGGGCGCGCAGGTGAACGTTTTGCGGTACGTAACTCCGGCGCAATCACCGTCGTTGAAGGCATCGGCGATAACGGCTGTGAATACATGACCGGCGGCATCGTCTGCGTGATCGGTAAAACCGGCGTCAACTTTGGCGCAGGGATGACCGGCGGCTTCGCCTACGTGCTGGATGAAGCCGGCGACTTCCGCAAACGCGTGAATCAGGAGCTGGTGGAAGTACTGGACGTTGACTCTCTTGCTATCCACGAAGAGCATCTGCGTGGTTTGATTACCGAACACGTGCATCTGACCGGCTCGTCGCGCGGGGAAGAGATCCTGGCTAACTGGCCGGCCTTCTCGGCGAAGTTCGCGCTGGTTAAACCAAAGTCCAGCGATGTTAAAGCACTGTTGGGTCACCGTAGTCGTAGCGCAGCAGAGCTGCGTGTGCAGGCGCAGTAAGGAATTCAGATGAGCCAGAACGTATACCAGTTTATCGACTTACAGCGCGTTGATCCGCCAAAAAAGCCGCTGAAGATCCGTAAAATTGAATTTGTCGAGATTTACGAGCCGTTTTCAGAGGGCCAGGCTAAGGCGCAGGCAGACCGCTGCCTGTCCTGCGGCAACCCGTACTGTGAATGGAAATGCCCGGTTCACAACTACATCCCTAACTGGCTGAAGCTTGCCAATGAGGGTCGTATTTTTGAAGCGGCAGAGCTGTCGCATCAGACCAACACCCTTCCGGAAGTGTGCGGCCGCGTGTGCCCACAGGATCGCCTGTGTGAAGGTTCCTGTACGCTGAACGATGAGTTTGGCGCCGTGACCATCGGCAACATCGAGCGCTATATCAACGATAAAGCGTTCGAGATGGGCTGGCGTCCCGACCTTTCCGGCGTCAAGCCGGTCGGCAAAACGGTCGCCATCATTGGTGCGGGCCCGGCGGGCCTCGCCTGTGCTGACGTCCTGACCCGCAACGGCGTGAAGGCCGTGGTATTCGACCGCCATCCGGAAATCGGCGGCCTGCTGACCTTCGGCATTCCGGCATTTAAGCTGGAAAAAGAGGTCATGACCCGTCGCCGGGAAATTTTCACCGGCATGGGGATTGAATTCAAACTCAACGTTGAAGTGGGCCGTGACGTACAGCTCGACGATCTGCTGAAAGAGTACGATGCCGTGTTCCTCGGCGTAGGTACCTACCAGTCGATGCGCGGCGGACTGGAAAACGAAGATGCAAACGGCGTATATGATGCCCTGCCGTTCCTGATTGCCAACACCAAGCAGACGATGGGCTTTGGCGAAACGCCGGAGGAGCCGTACGTCAGCATGGAAGGCAAACGCGTCGTGGTTCTCGGCGGCGGCGACACCGCAATGGACTGCGTGCGTACCTCCATACGTCAGGGGGCAACTCACGTTATCTGCGCCTACCGTCGTGACGAAGAGAACATGCCGGGCTCCAAACGCGAAGTGAAAAACGCGCGTGAAGAGGGCGTTGAGTTCCAGTTCAACGTTCAGCCGCTGGGTGTTGAAGTGAATGCCAACGGTAAAGTGTGCGGCGTGAAGATGGCGCGCACCGAGATGGGCCAGCCGGATGCGAAGGGCCGCCGTCGGGCCGAAATCGTTGCCGGTTCCGAGCACGTCATCCCGGTAGATGCGGTGGTTATGGCGTTTGGCTTCCGTCCGCACAGCATGGAATGGCTGGCGAAACACAGCGTTGAGCTCGACTCACAGGGCCGTATTATTGCCCCTGAAGGTAACGAAAACGCGTTCCAGACCAGCAACCCGAAGATCTTCGCCGGCGGCGATATCGTGCGCGGTTCTGACCTGGTGGTTACGGCGATTGCCGAAGGCCGCAAAGCGGCTGACGGGATCCTGAACTACCTGGAAGTGTAACGCCAGGGCCCGGATGAACAATCCATCCGGGCTCAGTAAACGACAAAGCCCGCAGGCGAGAGCCAGCGGGCTTTTTATTACGTGAGCAGTCAATGACCGCCGCAGCGGCGTCAAAAACAGAACAGACCCCGAAGGGTCTGTCATCTGCGATCGACGAGATGGGATTACTTCACGACGCGTAGCGCCGGTCGCCCACCGCGAGGCGGCGGCGTATCATCAGGGTCGTCCTCATGATTATCCGGCTTATCGCCGTCAATCACCGACATTACCGTTTCGTTCTCGTTGCTTAACGATGCTTCGTCATCATTCAGGCTGATGGCGTCCCCATCATAAGCCGCTTCCGGCTCGAACATGGTTCCCGCGCCGTTTTCACGCGCGTAGATAGCCAGTACGGCAGCCAGCGGAACGGAGACATTGCGCGGTACGCCGCCAAAGCGGGCGTTGAATCGCACTTCATCGTTAGCCAGCTCCAGATTACCGACGGCGCGCGGAGCAATGTTGAGAACAATTTGTCCGTCGCGTGCATACTCCATCGGAACCATAACGTTCGGCAGAGTTACATCGACGACCAGATGCGGAGTCAGCTGGTTATCCAGCAGCCACTCATAGAACGCCCGTAGCAGGTACGGGCGACGCGGCGTTAGCTGCGATACATCCATCGGTTAGCCTCGACCGAGTCGCATTTCACGCTCGGGTTCAGTTAAGGAAGCCAGGAAGGAGTCACGTTCAAATACGCGGGTCATATAGCCCTTGAGCTCCTTCGCACCGGCACCAATCACTTCTACGCCGAGTACCGGTAAACGCCACAGCAGCGGTGCAAGGTAGCAATCGACCAGGCTGAACTCGTCGCTCAGGAAATATGGCTTCTGGGTGAAGACTGGCGCAATCGCCTGCAGCTCTTCACGCAGCTGCTTACGCGCGTTATCAGCCTGTGCGGCGGTGCCGGTCTGAATGGTATTCATCAGCGAATACCAGTCTTTTTCGATACGTTGCATGTACAGACGGCTTTCACCACGCGCCACCGGATAAACCGGCATTAACGGCGGATGTGGGAAACGCTCATCCAGATATTCCATAATGATGCGGGATTCCCACAGAGTGAGCTCACGATCCACCAGCGTCGGTACGCTTTGATTTGGGTTGAGGTCAATCAGATCCTGAGGTGGGTTATCCTTCTCCACGTGTTCTATCTCAAAACTAACACCTTTTTCTGCCAGCACGATGCGGACTTGGTGGCTATAGATGTCAGTAGGACCAGAAAACAGCGTCATTACCGAACGTTTGTTGGCAGCGACAGCCATGAAAACCTCCAGGTATATTCAGAATTTTGTACTGCTACCAGCCACGCATGGCTAGCCAGATGTAAAAACCCCATTCGCGGGAAGACATTCTCGTTTATGAAAGAAACAAAAAACGAACAATCACCAGCATTTGGGCAGAAAATTGGATGATAGTTTACCAGATCTTGACGACGTTGTGGTGAGGGGATTCTGGAAATGCTGAAAAAGTGGTAAGAATGGGTGACTTCGGCATGGAAAGCGACCGTTTTATCCATAAAAAAACCCGCCGAAGCGGGTTTTTTCGCAAATTGTTCTGCGTGAGCAGAAAACAATTAACGTTTGGAGAACTGAGGACGACGACGTGCTTTACGCAGACCGACTTTCTTACGTTCAACCTGACGAGCATCACGAGTAACGAAACCAGCTTTACGCAGTTCGCCACGCAGGGACTCATCATACTCCATCAGAGCGCGGGTGATACCGTGACGGATCGCACCAGCCTGACCAGAGATACCACCACCTTTAACGGTGATGTACAGATCCAGTTTCTCAACCATGTCGACCAGTTCCAGCGGCTGACGAACTACCATGCGGGCAGTTTCACGACCGAAGTACTGTTCCAGAGAACGTTGGTTGATAACGATTTTGCCGTTGCCCGGTTTGATGAAAACGCGAGCTGCGGAACTTTTGCGGCGACCAGTGCCGTAGTATTGATTTTCAGCCATTGCCTATAATCCCGATTAGATGTCAAGAACTTGCGGTTGCTGTGCCGCGTGGTTGTGCTCGTTACCCGCGTAAACTTTCAGTTTACGGTACATAGCACGACCCAGCGGGCCTTTTGGCAGCATGCCTTTAACCGCGATTTCAATCACACGCTCAGGACGGCGGGCAATCATCTCTTCAAAGGTCGCTTCTTTGATACCACCGATGTGGCCGGTGTGGTGGTAATACATTTTGTCTTCGCGCTTGTTGCCGGTTACAGCAACTTTTTCTGCGTTCAGAACGATGATGTAATCACCAGTATCTACGTGCGGAGTGTATTCCGCTTTATGCTTACCGCGCAGGCGACGAGCCAGTTCAGAAGCCAGACGGCCCAGAGTTTTACCGGTCGCGTCAACAACATACCAGTCGCGTTTTACGGTTTCTGGTTTAGCTGTAAAAGTTTTCATTAAAAGCTTACCCAAATAATAAGTTACACGTTGGTGAACACCCAAACGTTTAGTCAGTTGAGGTTCACACGACATTGTCCAGCAAACCTACCCCTTCGAATAGCCTATGCCGGCACATAGAAAGTTTTGGGAAAAAAACCTTCTCGTAACGTGGGGTCGCAAGATTATAGAGAAGTCACGAGTAAAGATCGACCCCTTTATGTGATTTGGCCTGGTTTTTTCGCGACCGGAGCGCGCCCTGGCGCATCCACGTCAACCCTCTCCCGCCGGGAGAGGGAGAAAGGCGCGTTACGGCATATGAGGGCGCTTTAAATACTCCTCGCTCTGCATTTCCTGCAGGCGTGACAGGCAGCGCTGGAACTCAAATTTCAGGCGTTCTCCCTGGTAGATTTCGTGCAGCGGCACCGCCGCGCTGACCGCCAGCTTAACGTGGCGCTCGTAGAATTCATCAACCAGCGCAATGAAACGCCGCGCCTCGCTCTCCAGCTGCGTCGTCATAACCGGAACATCAAAGAGCATAACGGTATGAAACAGGCGAGACAGCGCAATGTAGTCATGCTGGCTCCTCGCATCTACGCATAGCGTAGTGAACGACGCCGCCAGGGTCTGGTTCTCCACGCCGAGCGTGGGCAGGGAGCGGTGGTTAATCTCCAGCGTAGGCATCTGCTCGCGCTTAGCGCCGGCCAGCGCCAGCCACAGCTTATCCATCTGCTGCTGGGTCTGAGCGTTGAGCGGCGATAGCCAGAGGTGGGCCTGAGTGAGCGTACGTAAACGGTAATCAATGCCCGCATCGACGTTCATGATATCGCAATGCTGCTTGATCGCCTCGATAGCCGGCAGGAAACGGGCGCGCTGCAGGCCGTTACGGTACAGATCGTCCGGAGGAATATTCGAGGTCGCCACCAGCGTGATGCCGCGCGCAAACAGCGCCTTCATTAACCCGCCCAACAGCATGGCATCGGTAATGTCTGAAACAAAAAACTCATCAAAGCACAGCACATCGGTTTCCGCCTTAAAGCGGTCGGCAAGGATCTCCAGCGGGTCGCTGTGCCCCTGCAGCGCAATCAGCTCTTCATGAACGCGCAGCATAAAGCGGTGAAAGTGCAGGCGCTGCTTACGCTCGCCGGGCAGGCTCTGATAAAAGAGGTCCATCAGCCAGGTTTTACCGCGCCCCACGCCACCCCACATGTACAGGCCGCGGGCGGAGCCCGTTTCAGGCGCAGGCTCACGCTTGCCAAGCAGTTTGCCTAATTTCGCCCGCAGGCCGCCGCTTTGCGGCGTCGGCGCGGGTTTTGCCTGCAGTTCATGATAGATAGTATCGAGGCGGCTTACCGCTTCTTGCTGGACGTCGTCGGGCTGATGAGAGCCCTCTTTAAGAGCTAAAAGGTAACGCGATGTTGGGGACAGGCTTTGCATGATCTAATTGTTATTCCTTGAAAATCGTAACGTCAAAGCTCACGATTGTCGAAAAAAAGGCCGTTCTACACTACGCGATGATACGCCAGGATTCCACTTCTGTGGAATTAGCGGTTATAGTGGCACTATCGGGCGCAGGCGGAGAGCCTCATAGCCACCCTACGGAACCACAAAACAACGGGAGATGTACATGACCTGGGAATATGCGCTAATTGGGCTAGTTGTCGGTATCATCATCGGTGCCGTCGCCATGCGTTTTGGCAACCGCAAATTACGTCAACAACAGGCGCTGCAGTTCGAACTCGAAAAGAATAAAACAGAGCTTGAAGAGTATCGTGAAGAGCTGGTCAGCCATTTTGCTCGCAGCGCTGAACTGCTGGATAACATGGCCGATGACTATCGCCAGCTGTACCAGCATATGGCAAAAAGCTCCAGCAACCTGCTGCCGGATACCATGGCGGAGGCCAATCCGTTCCGCAACCGCCTGGCGGAATCAGAAGCCGGTAACGATCAGGCGCCGGTCCAGATGCCGCGCGACTATTCTGAAGGCGCATCCGGCCTGCTGCGCGGCGGTGCAAAACGCGACTAATCCTAAGGTTAGCGTAAAAATATTTTCCGGGCGCACTCTTTGCGCCCGTCTTCCCCCCTACATCCCAGCTACAATTTAAAACATTGACCACGTTGTTACCTGGTCGAAAATTCAATAACATCAGGCCATTCGGGACGATTTTCCACACACCTCAGGTTACGAGAGCCAGCATCTAATGAAGAAACAGACTTTGCTGTTGAGTGCGTTAGCGTTAAGCATAGGGTTATCGTTGTCCGTTTTACCTACGGCTACGGCGTCGATCCCCACGCAGGTACCGGGCCAGGGGGCGCTACCGAGCCTTGCGCCGATGCTGGAAAAAGTGCTGCCTGCGGTGGTAAGCGTCCAGGTTGAAGGCACCGCCTCCCCTGCGCAAAACATGCCGGAAGAGCTGAAAAAATACTTTGGCGACAATGCGCCGCAGGAGCAGGCTCAGCCTTTTGAGGGTCTTGGCTCTGGCGTTATCATCGACGCGGAAAAAGGCTATGTGCTGACGAATAATCACGTCATCAGCCAAGCACAAAAGATAAGCGTTCAGCTAAACGATGGCCGCGAGTTTGATGCGAAGCTGGTCGGCAGCGATGATCAAAGCGATATCGCCCTGCTGCAGCTGCTAAAACCGACCCATCTGACGCAAATCGCTATCGCCGATTCCGATAAGCTGCGCGTGGGTGATTTTGCCGTCGCCGTCGGCAACCCCTTCGGTCTCGGGCAGACCGCCACCTCAGGCATTATCTCCGCCCTCGGCCGCAGCGGCCTGAACCTGGAAGGGCTGGAGAACTTCATCCAGACCGATGCCTCTATTAACCGCGGTAACTCCGGCGGCGCGCTGCTGAACCTGAATGGCGAACTTATTGGTATCAATACGGCGATTCTGGCGCCGGGCGGCGGCAGCGTCGGCATCGGCTTCGCCATTCCCAGCAACATGGCGAAAACACTCGCTCAGCAGCTGATTCAGTTTGGCGAAATCAAACGCGGCCTGCTGGGAATTAAAGGTACTGAAATGAGCGCCGATATCGCCAAGGCGATGAATATCGACGTTCAGCGCGGCGCTTTCGTCAGCGAGGTGTTGCCGAACTCCGGTTCAGCTAAAGCGGGGATTAAATCCGGGGACGTGATTGTCAGCATGAACGACAAGCCGCTCAACAGCTTTGCCGAACTGCGGTCGCGTATCGCCACCACCGAGCCGGGAACGAAAGTGAAGCTGGGGCTTCTGCGCGACGGTAAGCCATTGAATGTTGACGTCACGCTGGATAAGAGTACCTCTTCCAGCGCCAGCGCCGAGCTGATCATCCCCGCCCTGCAGGGCGCATCGCTGAGCGATGGCCAGATGAAGGACGGCACCAAAGGCGTGGTTGTTGATAACGTCGATAAAGCCAGCCCGGCGGCACAGGTCGGCCTGCATAAAGACGATATTATCATCGGCCTTAACCGCGAGCGCATTAGCTCTATCGCCGAGCTGCGCAAGGTGCTGGAGAGTAAACCGGCGGTCATCGCACTTAACGTGATGCGCGGTAACGAAAGCATTTATCTCCTGCTGCGCTAATGCTCAGATCCGGACATCGCGATCGCCGCGATGTCCGGAATATCGGGCGACGGGACGCAGCCTGCGCACCGGTAACGTGAAAGACGACGCCTGTAAGTCGTGCTATGCTGCGCCTGTCCATTAATCAACGATACCTGCATCATGCCTGGAAAGCTTTTACGTTCAGTACTCATTGGTTTGATCGTCGGGGGTCTGCTGCTGGCCGCGATGCCCTCGCTGCGTCAATGGCATCTGACGACGACGACCCAGTACGATAGCGCGGATGAATCGCCCGTCAGCTATAATCCTGCCGTCCGCCGGGCTGCGCCTGCGGTGGTCAACGTCTATAACCGCGCCCTCAACGGCACCAGCCACAATCAGCTGACTCTTGGTTCCGGCGTCATCATGGACCAGCGCGGGTATATTCTGACCAATAAGCACGTCATTAACGACGCTGACCAGATCATCATCGCGCTGCAGGACGGCCGCGTCTTTGAAGCCCTGCTGGTCGGTTCGGATACCCTCACCGATCTGGCGGTATTAAAAATCAACGCCAACGGCGGTCTGCCGGTTATCCCGATTAATCCGAAACGCGTGCCGCATATTGGCGATGTGGTTCTGGCGATTGGTAACCCTTATAACCTCGGGCAAACCATTACCCAGGGGATTATCAGCGCCACCGGTCGTATCGGCCTTAACCCGACGGGTCGACAAAACTTCCTGCAAACCGATGCCTCTATCAACCACGGTAACTCCGGCGGCGCGCTGGTCAATTCGCTGGGCGAACTGATGGGCATTAACACGCTGTCATTTGATAAAAGCAACGATGGCGAAACGCCGGAAGGGATCGGTTTTGCGATCCCCTTCCAGCTGGCAACGAAGATCATGGATAAGCTGATCCGCGACGGCCGCGTGATCCGCGGCTACATCGGCATTAGCGGCCGTGAGATCGCGCCGTTACACGCGCAGGGCGGCGGGATCGATCAGCTGCAGGGGATCGTGGTTAACGACGTTGCGCCGGACGGTCCTGCGGCTCAGGCCGGGATCCGCGCTAACGACGTGATCATCTCGGTAAATGACAAGCCCGCGGTTTCCGCCCTCGAAACTATGGATCAGGTTGCTGAGATCCGTCCGGGTTCAGAAATTCCGGTGGTGATCATGCGCGAAGATAAGAAAATCACGCTGCATATCGCCGTGCAGGAATACCCGGCAACCAACTAAAGCCCGACAGGCCGGGCTTTAGCTTTTGATACTGACGTTAACGTCAATCAGGCGTTAACGTCGATCATCGTCTTAATTTCATTCGTCATCGGGAGCGTCCATGCTTCCTGGGCGCGCGCCAGCGGCAAACGTCTGCTTATCAAAATATCGGCGTTCAGCCTCTGCTCCTCCAGCGCCGCGATAACCGCAGGCCAGGTGAATTTATAGCGCATAACCCCATGAATGGTGACTTCACGTTCTATCACTGCCGACATGGGAAAGCCGCCCACCTGTTCACCCACGCCGATTATGATTGCCCGCCCGCCGGAAAGTACGCTCAGACAGGCGTCGTGGCGCACGGACTGTACGCCCGTGCATTCCAGCAGCACGTCGTACTGCCTGTCGTTATCGGCCAGAGTGCTCAGCGTTTCAGCCCCCAGCTCATGGGCAATTTTGCGCCGCCCCTCCTGAGGCTCAACCAGCACCACTTCCGTGGCGCCCAGCGTTTTAGCAACCTGAACGGCGAATAACCCCACCGGGCCGCCGCCGGTAACTAACACCCGGGAACCCAGGCCAATCCGTCCTTTTTGCGCCCCTGCCAGAGCGACTGAAATCGTTTCGACCATCGCCGCCGCGCCGTCGCTAATGGCGTCGCTGATAGCGTGCGCGTTGCCTGAAGGGACGCACAAATACTGCTGCATGGCGCCGTAGGTGCCCGGCACGCCGAAAAACTTCTGCGTCGGACAGATATTATAATTGCCCTGCACACAGTGCCGGCAGCGGCCGCAGGGTACCAGCGGATCCACCGATACGCGCTGCCCGACGCGGTGCGGCGAAATTCCCTGCCCCACCGCCACAATCGCACCGCCAAACTCGTGTCCCATAATCATCGGCGCGGTAATCATTTCGCTGCCGCAGCGCCCGTCGAAGTAAAAATGCTTATCTGAACCGCACACGCCGACCGAGCCGATTTTCAGCAGCACTTCCCCGGCCTGCGGCTGCGGCACGGCGGTAGTCCGTAGCTCAAGGGTTTCTTTCGCCATCAGGAACAGCGCGCGCTGGCTGTCCGGAATCTCCGTTTTTAATTCCATAACGACCTCTCAGTCTGAGTTGATTTTATTGAGCAAAACGCCCGAAGAAGCGGCATTGCGCGAATTGAACTGCCCGTTAAGCAGGCTCTGTTCGATATCCTCCAGCGTTCTCCCCCGCGTCTCCGGGGCGTAGCGCCACACAAAGACCCAGGCGAGCGCATTGACCACCGCCAGCGCGCCGAACACCAGGCCGATGCCAAGCGCATCCGCCGTGAAATAGAGCAGCAGGGTGACGAGGAAATTGACGACCCACAGCGCAAACGAACACAAAGCTGTGCCTTTTCCCCGCACGCCAAGGGGGAAGATTTCGGCGCAGTACAGCCAGGTCACAACCGACAGGCTGCCGCCGTTGAAGGCGAAATATCCCAGCAGGCAGGCCAGCACGATAATTTTATGGCCGTCGCTCAGCAGCTCCTGCGCGTGGGCGGACCAGGGCAGCAGCATCGACATCACCGCCAGCACCACCACCGCGCCGGGCAGGCCAATCAGCATCAGGCGCCGCCGCCCGAGCACGTCCAGCAGCCAAATCCCTAACAGGGTGAATACCGTGAGCACCACGCCGATCCCGACGGAGCCGAGGATCGCCACCGACTTGCCAAACTGCGCCATCACCAGCAAGGAAGGGGCGTAATAGATGATGGCGCTGATGCCGGTAGCCTGAGAGAAAATAGCGATGCCCAGACCGGCGACCAGCGCGGGCCGCACCCAGGGCTGGAACAGTTCTCTCCAGCTCGACTGCTGGTCCTGATGCAGCCGCTCTATCTCCTTTACTTCCTGAGCGGCTTCGTGCCCGGTGCGCCCTACGCGGACGAGGATTTCCTCCGCCCGTTTAGCCTGCTGCTTGCCCACCAGCCAGCGCGGGCTTTCCGGCAGATACAGCATCATCACGATAAAAATCACCGCCGGGATAACCGCCAGCCCGAGCATCCACTCCCAGGCCCCGGATGGACCAAGCAGATAGCCCACGGCGTAGGCCAGCAGCGTGCCGACGCAGATCATCATCTGGAACAGCACGCCCTGAGCGCCCCGCCGATGGGCAGGCGCCAGCTCGGCGATATACATAGGAACAATTTGCGAGGAGCCTCCGACGCCCAGACCAAGCAAAAAACGCATGACAATCAGCATATTGAGGGAGGTCGCTAAAGCGCAGCCGAGAGCGAATAAAGCAAACAGTATTGAGATGACGATGACGGTTCTGCGCCGACCCAGACGATCCGAGAGCGGGCCGGTCAGCAGCGCGCCAAATATCGCGCCGAGAAGCGTGGCGGAGGTGACCACCGACTGCATAAAGGCGTTGTCCGCGATGGCGAAATCCTCGCGCAGAAAGAGCAAGGCGCTGGCAATAATGCCCGTGTCGTAGCCGTACAGCAGGCCGCCGATGCTTGCCCCGATGGCGACCAGAAAGCTGTAGCGTCTGCCGTGGGCGACGGCCGTGGGAGGGGTCGATAACGTGTTCATATTAACCTCACAAGAGAATAGTCAGGCTCCCCGGGCCAAATTTCGGCAAAGGGAGGCCAGGCGATAGCGGGTATCACAAAAAAGTAAGGATTAAATGGGAGAAAGCGGGCTTCCCACAGGTCGTACGGCGCGCGACAGCAATTGGATCAGGACGATCGTGCGCCTGAAGATCACACCTCGTGGACAGGGATCTTCAACAGCTGCCCAAGTTTATGAAACGCCTGGGCGTGGTATCCCCGTCCCATCGCGCAGTGATGGGTCGGGCCGCAGGCGGACCAGTCATCCACAAAAGCGCGCAGCCCTTTGCGGAAGCGGAACAGGGCGTTCGTATCCCCAAGCTGCAGCGTTTTGCCTTCCACAAGCTCGCCCTCGGCCAGCACCAGCATGTACTGACCGTCGGCCCCCTGAGTAACGGAAGCCAGGGTTACCGGCCCGGTGGCCGGGGTAAACTGGGTCAGAAAACCGCTACCCGGCTTGCCGTGGAAGACGGAGCTCATTTTGAGCAGGGATTTTTCATCGGCGATGTCCGGATCGCCTGCCCCGCTGTGCCCGACGATGCAAAGATCCTGATTGAAATCCATCGAATACAGCTCGGTCAGCGTTGCGCTGCCGGCCAGGGATTTCATCAGCGTCAGCGCGATCGCCGTTTTGACGTCGGCCTCAACCGGGCAGGCGATCCCTTGCCGGGTCAGCATGGAGAAGACCGGATTCGACGCGGAGATAATCTGGTGCATATAGCCGCTGGGCTGCACCTCGAAGTGGTTCGACAGCGCAATCAGCCGGTGCTCATCAACCAGCCTGCGGGTGGCCAGATAGACCTCAATCATTGAGGTCAGATGCTGCTCATCCAGATCCTCCGGCAGACGGAAAACCTCTTTCACTTCCCGGCCCGCCCGCTCGATGTCGTCCTGGTTAAAGCCGTGGGCGATATTGGCTGCGATATCTTCCCAGTTCAGATGCTTCACGTAGCTGCCGAAGGTGCGGAAAATCTGCGTCTCATCGACGTTGAGATCCATCATCCCCGGATACGGACGGCCAAGAATGCCGATGTTCCCCGACTTCAGGCGACGGCAGGCGTTGGCCGCGTCGCACCACTGGCTAATCTTCTCATCAAGGATGGTATCTCCTTCAAGGTAGCCGGAAACCACCGCAAAAGGATGCTCGAAACGGCGCAGCACGGCGGTCATTTCGGGCAGCCCGGCGCAGGTACAGCCTTTGCCCAGCCAGTCGTCTATCGTCTGCGTTTGGTCCAGATCCAGCGCGGGAACCGACTGCACGTTCAGCAGCACCAGCGTCACGTTGCCCAGCGCGCGCACTACCGGCAGCAGGGACTCGGACGAGGCGTAGGTTGTCAGGTGGCAGAAAATAATATCCACGTCTTCCGCCTGAAAGCGCAGCCCCGCCTCCCGCGCCCTTGCCGGATTGTCCACCATGCCTGCGGCAACGACGTCGCGCGGCGAGAATTTCTCCAGCAGCCGCTGATGATGCTCCATCAGCCGCTCTTTCATGCCCGAAAACTGCGACCAGTACGCTTCAAGGCCGATGGCGAAAATACCAATTTTTGCACTCATAAAGGTTCTCCTTTGCGGTTATACAATCCGGGTAGCCGTCACGCCGAGCAGGCTGGCAAGCTTTTCAAGCGTCGCACCGTGGTGCCCGATACCGATGGCGCAGTGATGAGCCGCCCCGCCGCGCGACCAGCTTTCGGTGAAGGCCCGGGCGCCGCAGGCGAAGCGGTAGCGACTGTTGGTATTGCCGATATCCAGCACTTCTCCCGCCAGTGATTCTCCTTCGGCGTACTGCAAAATCACCCGGTTGTTAACGTCCTCCACCACCGACAGGAAGGTGACCGGCCCGTTGCGTACGCTCATCTGGATCGAGATCCCTTTGCCGGGCTTACCGTGATAAACCGGCAAAGGCACGAGGCGCACTTCACCCTCGGCCATCGCCGGATGAGCCGGGCCGTCATGCCCCCACAGCACGACGTCATCATCGAAATCAATGCCGTAAGGTTCGGCAAATGAGCCTCCGGCCCCGAGTAAAGAGAGAATTTTCATCGCGATAACGTTTTTAACTTCGTACTCTCCGGCGACCGGAATATCCCGACCGGTAAGCAGCGTATTGCCCAGAATCAGCGAGGTGACGATATTTTCATGGGCGCTGCCCGGCGTGCCTTCGTAGTAGTACGCCAGCGCGTGCAGTTTGTTTTCCCGGACCAGGTCGTCGAGGGCGACGGCGGTGTGCGTTGCCCGCAGCAGTTCCTGCTCATCACAGCTGTCATCGATGACCAGCTTTTCCCTTATTTCCCGCCGCTTCTCTTCTATTTGCCTGTCGGAAACCTGCTCGCGCCAGCTCAGCAGCTCGCACATCTCCAGCGGCTGGAAGCGAACGCCCAGCTTCGCCGAGAGGTTCGTCATGTTGGAATAGACGTCGTACATGCCGTTGTAGTAATGGCCGAGCACGCCAATCTGCGTCTGCGCCAGCTGCTTTTTCAGAGTCAGCGCCGTCAGCCAGGCGCGGGTTTCCCGCCAGACGTGGGGATCGTTGTGCAAAGCTCCGACGATCATTTCCCAGCTAATCCCGGCGCGATTAAAGACGTTCGCCAGCTCCGGCGCGCTGCACGCCTGGCAATGCGCCAGCCACTCGCCGGTGCGCGCCCCGCGATCGGGCAGATCGCGAATCACGCTGTACGGCAACGTGCGCTCCGGCTGGAGGGCAAGGATCAGCACCGGCACGCTGAACTGCTGCACCAGCGGCAGCACCGTGGAGCTCAGGGCATAGGTGCTGATGGCGATCACGATGACGTCCGGCGAAAACTGCCTGAGGCGCAGGGCCAGCGCATCGCTTTTCTCCAGCGAATCCACCAGCCCGCCGTTCAGCACAGTCAGCGACGGCGCAGAGAGCTGCTCTTCAATCTCCTGCAGATAGCCCAGCAGGCGCTGTTCGAGGCCGCTGAACTGCGGCCAGTAGGTGTTGAGCCCGATACCAAACAGCGCGGTATTAAGCGTGGCGGGTGCGTTCATAGGTTGTCTCCTGATGAGGATAAATCGTCTGAGAAAGGAAAATGTCCGCGTCCCAGCCCCCGCGCCTGAAGCGCTCGTCGACAGTGGCTGGGGGACTGGTTAAAGCTTTTCTGAAAGATGACCGAGAAGTAGTTGCTGTCGCTAAAGCCGCTCACCGCCGCCACTTCTGCAATGGAGAGTTCGCTGGTGCCGAGCAGCGTTATGGCGCGGCACAGGCGGCGCTGCATCTGGTAGCGGCTGATGGTCATACCGGTTATCTGTTTGAAGGCGTCGCGCACCGAACGCGGAGAGAGCTGATGCTGCGCGCAGAGGGATTCCAGCTCAAATTTCTCATTCAGCCGCGAGCCGAGGCTGGCGATGACCAGATCGATATCCTGGCGGGCGTGAGAGGCCAGCTTGTCCGGCGCGTAGCGGTGGCGCATCAGCAGAAGCACCAGTTCGAGAAATATCGACTCGCTCAGGCGTAAAGAAACGGGGTCCCGCCTGCCGCACTCGCCGGCCAGACGCTCAACGTGCTGGCGGATCAACGCCAGCGACTCCCGGGTTAATCGCCAGCTACGGCTTTGCTGGTGGGTTTCCGTGCCGGGCAGCAGATTGTGCCAGTCGGTGCCCAGGCGCAGGCGGTCGCGGCAAAACAGAATGTTGCCCAGCTCGAGGTTATCGACCGACTGATAGTAATGGCTATCCTGCTGGGTCACATACAGCACGTCACCGTAGGTAATGCGGTACGGCAGTCCGTTCCAGATGTGTAATCCGTTCCCGCGCCAGACAATAACGATTTCGTCAAAATCATGGCGATGCAGAGGAAAGATATCCTGCGGGCAGCGGTGCTCCACCGCCACCGGATGGGCGGCACTAGTGAAGTAATCACTGCGCTTGAGCATTAAGGAGGTCATGTTTTTCCCGGTGATGGCGGCAAGGTGGAATCAATATAAGCCAGCCAAAAGCCGGGCCGCCTTAAGAGCCGGGTGGAAATTCGGGCGGGGCGTGACCAAAAAATCAAGAATCAGGAAGGGATTGCCGAAGTTGCAGAGGCGATCACATTTTGATAACAATCAACAGCGGGGCGAAACGGCGGAGGCTTTAAAAACAGCGAGCGGGCAAGGCTGCCCGCTCGTTTACATCATTCGCAAATCAGAACGATCACTTATTAACGAAATCTTCGCCCAGGGCGATATCTTTCTTCAGCGTATCGAGCATGCCTTCCAGCGCCTGCTGTTCAAAGGCGCTGAGCGTGCCTATCGAATGGCGCTCTTCCACACCATTTTTGCCTAACAGCAGCGGCTGTGAGAAGAAGCGAGCGTACTGACCATCGCCTTCAACATAGGCGCATTCCACCACGCCCTTCTCACCCTGCATCGCGCGGACCAGGGAGAGGCCAAAACGGGCTGCCGCCTGACCCATAGAGAGCGTTGCCGATCCGCCACCGGCTTTAGCTTCAACGACTTCAGTGCCGGCGTTTTGAATGCGTTTAGTGAGGTCTGCCACCTCTTGTTCGCTGAAGCTTACGCCAGCAATCTGTGACAGTAATGGCAGAATAGTGACGCCCGAGTGGCCGCCAATAACCGGCACTTCGACATCGGATGAGGATTTACCTTTCAGCTCAGCGACAAAGGTATTAGAGCGGATAATGTCCAGCGTGGTCACGCCAAACAGCTTGTTCTTATCGTAAACGCCGGCTTTTTTCAGCACTTCCGCCGCAATAGCCACCGTTGTGTTCACCGGGTTGGTAATAATACCGATGCAGGCCTGCGGGCTGGTTTTGGCAATCTGCTGAACCAGATTTTTCACGATACCGGCGTTAACGTTAAATAAATCGGAGCGATCCATGCCTGGCTTACGCGCAACGCCAGCGGAAATCAGCACCACATCAGCGCCTTCGAGCGCCGGGGTCGCGTCTTCACCGGAGAAACCTTTGATTTTTACATCGGTAGGGATATGGCTAAGATCAACCGCCACGCCCGGAGTTACCGGAGCGATGTCGTACAACGAGAGTTCTGAACCTGAAGGCAGTTGGGTCTTAAGTAGTAGGGCAAGCGCCTGGCCTATTCCACCAGCGGCGCCGAGGACTGCAACTTTCATCCTAAACTCCTTATTATGGTTAATATCGTCTTTCGTTACTCCGTCGCCTGGACCTTAATTCACAAGATGAACAATTACAATAAGTATGGTTGAAGAATGCGTTCTGGTGCGCAGCGATGCATCCGCTTCGCATTTTCATCCCTGAGACTGGCCATCCAGCAAAACGTAGTACCGGACCGACTAGTGGTTACAATACACCCAGCCTGTTCGGCAAAACAACACCAATCTCATAACATTTAATTTACTTTTACAGCTATTTACGCGCTGTGATGAAGGCATGTTCCTTATCAGGGTTATTTGCTAAAATATGCCCCCTTCATAACATTATTTACTTTATCCCCTTGCGGATTATTTGCATAAAAATTCATGATTATGCATAATGATGTTGTTTTTACCACCATAATCTGGGTGACTTATGCGAAGTTCGGCAAAACAAGAAGAACTGGTTAAAGCATTTAAACTGCTGCTTAAAGAAGAAAAATTCAGCTCTCAAGGTGAAATCGTCCAGGCGCTGCAGGAAGAAGGTTTCGATAATATCAACCAATCGAAAGTTTCTCGCATGCTCACAAAATTTGGCGCGGTACGAACCCGTAATGCCAAAATGGAAATGGTCTACTGTCTGCCTGCCGAGCTTGGCGTTCCGACAACCTCCAGCCCGCTGAAAAACCTGGTCCTGGACATCGACTATAACGATGCCGTCGTGGTTATCCATACCAGCCCAGGCGCAGCGCAGCTCATCGCGCGTCTTCTCGACTCCCTGGGTAAAGCGGAAGGCATCCTTGGCAGTATCGCGGGTGATGACACCATCTTTACCACCCCGGCCAGAGGATTTACCGTCAAAGATCTGCACGACGCGATTCTGGTCCTGTTTGAACAAGAACTCTAAGCCCTCTCCCTCTGGCTGACGCCGGAGGGCCCTTCAAAAAATGCAGCATTTCTTTAACATTTAGTGTGGTTTTTCACTCCTATACATTCCTTTACTGAATGAAAGGGCCGAAAACGCACAAAATATCAAATACATCCATCCTTATGATTTTATTAGAAATAGCGGGAACCCGTGGCTAATAAATGACATTTCTAATTCTTATACGTTATAAAAAAGACATTTCTATGTAATTATTTACACGCAAAACAATTAGCACGGTATTAATATTTTTGGTGATTAGTGTATACTTGATTTTGTGATGAGGGTCACGAAACAAAGAGCTCTCAGTAATAAGATTCGACGAGGTGAACATCATGAAAATCAAAACAACCGTAGCTGCACTCAGTATCCTGTCCGTACTCTCTTTTGGCGCTTTCGCCGCTGATTCAATCAACAGCGATCAGGCTCAAAGCCGTCAGCCAATCGGCACCGTTTCCGTCGGCGCGGTAAGTGCTTCCCCGATGGATATGCATGAAATGCTGAACAAAAAAGCGCAGGAGGAAGGAGCTTCTTCCTATCGCATCATCGAAGCGCGCACCGGCGACCACTGGCACGCGACGGCAGAACTTTATAAATAAGTTTTAACGCTTATCGGTTATTCACTGAATACAGAATATCTCCAGCGGCCCAGGTACATAACAAACCTCCCGCCGCTGCAATCAACATGGTTGGAGTAAAAATTATGAAAACTGCAATGATCATCGCATCCCTGGGCCTGGCCTCCGTACTCTCTTTCGGCGCAAGCGCCGCCGTACAGCAGGTCAACGCCGAACAGGCTCAAAACCTACAGTCTATGGGCACCGTTTCTGTCTCGCAGGTAGGCAGCGCGCCGATGGATATGCGCCAGGAACTGGCGGCTAAGGCCGCTAAAGAAGGCGCCAGCAGCTACCGTATTATTGAAGCCCGTACCGGCGATACCTGGCACGCTACGGCTGAGTTGTACAAATAAACCCTCGTCGTCTTATCCGACGACTTGCCCCCGCCCGTCGGGGGCTTTTTTATGCCTGTCTGGCATTAAAACGTAATTCCCCTTCCAGCTCTTCTTCCGCTTCATCAAACAGCAAAATCAAAGCGCCAAAGCGCCGACGCTGCTTATCGCTCAAATGAATAAACTCAATCTCTAACGGCAGCGGCAGCAGGCCGCCGGTGGTCACTTCCCAGAGCGAGTCCAGGTTGTTTACCCTCTCCCGGCTCAGCTCAAAGACGCGGGAAAACTCACGATAGAAATCCTGCTGTTCCGCTATATCATCGAAATCAAACGTGTAGACCGTCATCGCCCGCCCCCGCTTAAACCCGCCGCCATTCCCCGCTAAATACCATACCGCCGGACGGTCGCTTTGCCATCCTTATATTTCTGAATCGAAGGGGTCCCGTTGATGAGTAAGTATAGCGATAAAAAAACCGACGCTTCAGGCGTCGGTTTTGGTCTTTAGCTATTCGTCAGCACATGCTGATACTTGCGCAGCATCTCCACCAGCCGTCGGACCGGCTCCGTCACCTGCGGCGACGCTTCCCAGAGCCGCAGCTTCTCCTGATAAATATCCAGCTCGTCGAGCAGGCGGGAGAAATAGCGCCGACGCTTGTCATCATTGCCTGCGGAGATTACGTGATCCGCAGTACGACGCAGCTGGCGATGGTATGCCGACAGATCGTCATTAACCGGCACCGGCGCATCCCGCAGGCGCTGATGGGCAATAATCAGCGTCAGCGCTAAGCGGAAACGGGCAATATCGTCCGGGAACTTGTTCAACAATAAGAAGAGCTGTTGATAGAGGGCCGGCAGATGGTTCTCTTTGCGCCTGGCGGTATTGGTGGTCAGCGATGAGACCGCTGCCGAGACAAACTGATTGAGCAGAACGCGCCCGGTGCGCGCCCGCGAATTATCTCGCACCAGCAGGATAACCATCAGCGCGAGGAAACAGCCAACTATCTGACCTAACGCGCTGTCAAGGAACTGGCTGAACTGGAACTGCATCGGGTTATCCAGCACCAGGATATTGATGGTGCCGGCCAGCGCCCCCATCGATCCCAGCCGCCGCTTCTGTACTTCAATCCCAATGAAGAATGCCATCACCGCCAGGCTAATACACAGCAGCAGCATGCTTTGCTGGGTCGCGGGCATAATCACGAGGAAGAAAAACGCCCCCAGCGGTAGAGCCGCCAGCATCCCGTAGAGGAAGTCCAGTGCCACCATGCGCGGGTTCGGCAGGCGCATCGCCAGCGCCGTGACCACCGCGATCATCACCATTGCCCCGCTGCCGGAGGTCCAGCCGGTCCAGAGCCAGAACAGCGTGCCGAGAATGCACGAAATGGAGGTGCGCCAGAAGTTCACCATCGCATGATGGCGCTCGGCCGACTCGGCTTTCATCACCACTTCGCCCTGCAGCACTTCATCTTCAATACGGCTAATTTTGGTATTGCCGACAACGCCCCTTTTTAACAACAGATAGCGCGTGGCGGCCCCGACCCAGCTATAGATCGTTACCGGCGTATTATGCTCCCCTTTCCAGGTCAGAAAACGGCGCATTCTCTTCAGCTGTCGATGTACATCCTGCACGTTCTCAACCGGCTCGGCGAAAAGCTCGCGGTAATCATCCGTCACCATTTCCGGGCGTGAATTCTGGATTAAGTAGGTCTCGCAGGCCTGGGTAATCAGCGTCAGGGAGAGGGTATTAATCGCCTTCAGGCGCTGGTTGACCTTCGCCCAGCGCGAGGATTCCATAATCAGGTTTCCGCGCATACCTTCCAGCGCGCTGGTCCGGCGTACCAATGCTCCCCAGGCTTTATCCACGATTTCGCTGTCGCCATGCGCCACGCAGAGCTGCATCAGGCGATAGTGTTCAACCAGCAGGTTATCCAGCTCCAGGTCGATCTCTTTTTTGATCGACCGCGGCGAAAACAGCAGGTCCGCCACAATGGCGCTGACAATACCGACCACAATCTCGCTGCAGCGCTCGACGGCAAACTGCGGCGCCAGCATCGGATCGGTATGAATGGTGATAACAATGATCAGCGCGGTATAGCCCGCCAGCCCCCAGGCGTAGGAGTTTTCAACCCGCACCAGAGAAGAGATCCAGGTGCAGAATCCGGCCCACAGGCAGCACACCAGCATCATCAGCAGCGGGGCGCGAATCATCAGGATGATAATGGCCAGCGCCGCAATACAGCCGATAAAGGTACCGACAATACGCAGCATCCCACGATAGCGGATGGCGCCCGAATAGGGCTCCCCTCCGGCCGCGAATGCCGGACCCGCGGCAACGATCGCCGCCGTCAGCACCGCCCAGCGCGGGGTTTCCAGCTGAAAGTGGAAGCCAACAAAGAGCGCCAGCACCACTGCGCAGGCGAGCTTAACGGCGAAACGGAGATGCCGGGGGGCAATAGTGAAGATCCCCATGACGATTAACCAAACTCACGCAGGCGCATGGCCAGTTTCTGGAAGAAATTCGCCTGCCGGGCGTCGCGGTCCTCTTTGCCGGTGATCACCACCGTTGCGGTGGTCCCCGCCGGCCAGATATTCCCCTGCTGCCGATCGAGGCGAATTCGCACCGGTACGCGCTGCGCCAGGCGCACCCACTCAAGGTTCGAGTCCACGGAGGCCATGCCTTTTGCATCGCTGCTACTGCTGGCGTTGGTCACCCCGGCGGCAATACTGTCAACCGTTCCCTTGATCGTGCGGCTGCTGCCCAGCGGGGTAATCTCCGCCCGGAAGCCCGGACGCACGCCTTCCAGCTTGGTCTCTTCGAGATAGGCCATCACGTAGAAGGTATCCTGTTTCACCAGCGCCACCGCCGTAGAGCCGCGGGTAATAAATTCACCGCCGTAGACGTTGAGGTTGGTCACCCAGCCGTCGGCCGGCGCGCGGATAACCGTCCGCTGAAGATCGAGCTTCGCCAGATCGCGACTGGCTACCGATTTCGCCAGCTGGTGTTCCACCGTTTGCAGGACGTTATTGGCCTGATCTATCTCTTCCCGGGACATTGCCTGAACGCCGAGCCGATTACGACGCCCGGCTTCAACGCGTTTTTCCTGGGCCAAAGTTTGATAATAGGAGACGTCGGCCTCGGCCTCTTCAAGCGCCTTCTGGTAACGCGGTTGGTCAATCACGAATAAAACCTGACCTTGCTTAACCAGCTGGTTATCCTTGATATTAACCTGCGAAATCAGCCCCGAGACGTCGGGAGCGATGGCCACGATGTCGGCGCTAAAGCGCGCGTCGCGCGTCCACGGCGATGCGGTGTAGTATACCCACGCGCGAAAAATTGCGACAAATGCCAGGATAACCAGTATCACAGTGATTGCGGTACGGAAGATATTTCTTGTTAGTGTTTTCACATCAACCTCAAACGAACAAACGCGATATCAGATAAAAAAGGCAGCAATATAACGCGGTATTAAACAGTGCAGGGTGCCAGACGAAGTCATAGATACCGGTAGGAACCAGCAATCGGTGCACCAGCCAGAAAATGGCCAGCGATATTAACAGCTCAAAGAAGATCGGCGGAAACGACAAGCCGAAAATCACGATGACAGGAAACAGACTCATGATGACCTTGATAAGAAGCGTGCAGGTGGTAAGCGTGAAGCATTTATTATGTAGCTAACAATATAGTAACGTAACAATTGCAGCATGATCTATATTATGTGATCTAAATCACTTTTAAGTCAGAGTGAACAATGGAACGACTAAAACGCATGTCCGTTTTTGCCAAAGTGGTAGAACTGGGTTCATTTACCGCCGCGGCCCGCCAGCTCCAGATGAGCGTTTCTTCAATCAGCCAGATCGTATCCAGGCTGGAAGATGAGCTGCAGGTAAAGCTGCTCAACCGCAGCACCCGTAGCCTTGCCTTAACGGAAGCCGGGAAAATTTATTACCAGGGCTGCCGCCGAATGCTGCTTGAAGCCCAGGACGTGCATGAGCAGCTTTACGCGTTTAACAACACGCCCATCGGCACGCTGCGCGTCGGCTGCTCTTCAACTATGGCACAGAATGTCCTGGCCCATATTACCGCAGGCATGCTCAAAGAGTACCCCGGACTGTCGGTCAATCTGGTCACCGGGATCCCGGCGCCGGACCTGATTGCCGACGGTCTGGACGTGGTTATTCGCGTCGGCGCGCTGCAGGATTCCAGCCTCTTCTCACGTCGTCTGGGGTCGATGCCGATGCTGCTCTGTGCGGCAAAGAGCTACCTTCAGCAGGCGGGGATCCCGGAAAAGCCGGCGGATCTCGCCAGCCACTCCTGGCTTGAATACAGCGTGCGTCCGGATAACGAATTCGAAATCATCGCCCCGGAAGGGATCTCGACGAAGCTGATCCCCCAGGGGCGCTTCGTCACTAACGATCCGATGACCCTGGTGCGCTGGCTGACCGCCGGCGTCGGCGTCGCTTACGTTCCGCTAATGTGGGCGATCGAAGAGATCAACCGCGGGGAGCTGGAGATCCTGCTGCCAAGCTACCAGTCGGATCCCCGCCCGGTGTACGCGCTGTACACCGAAAAGGACAAGCTGCCGCTGAAGGTACAAGTGTGCATTAACTACCTGACCGAATATTTTGTCGAGGTGGCGAAAATTTATCAGGGAATGCACGGCCGCGGGCTTGACCATTAGCCGGTGGCCGCTGGAGATAACGCGCTGCGGGGTAAGTACAGGAAAGGTTACGCCTTCGACGAATGCGAAGGCGTATTGAAGAGACTCAGGCAGTGCCGCCGACGGTGAGCTTATCGACCTTCAGCGTCGGCTGGCCGACGCCAACCGGCACGCTCTGGCCCTCTTTACCGCAAACGCCAACGCCGCTATCCAGCTTCAGATCGTTCCCCACCATTGAAATCTGCTGCATGGCTTCAATCCCGGAGCCGATAAGCGTCGCGCCTTTCACCGCCCTGGTCACCTTACCTTTTTCAATCAGATAGGCTTCAGAGGTGGAGAAAACAAACTTACCGGAGGTGATATCAACCTGACCACCGCCGAAGTTTGGCGCAAAGATACCGTAATCAACCGATTCGATAATCTCCTGCGGCGTCGATTTACCCGCCAGCATGTAGGTGTTGGTCATACGCGGCATCGGCAGATGCGCGTAGGACTCGCGACGGCCGTTACCGGTAGGCGCAACGCCCATCAGGCGGGCGTTGAGCTTGTCCTGCATATAGCCTTTGAGAATACCGTTCTCAATCAATACGTTGTATTGACCCGGCGTTCCCTCATCGTCAACCGCCAGCGAACCGCGGCGATCGGCAATGGTGCCGTCATCTACCACGGTACAGAGCTCTGATGCCACCAGTTCGCCCATATGGCCGCTGAATACCGAGGTCCCGCGACGGTTAAAGTCGCCTTCCAGGCCGTGGCCTACCGCTTCATGCAGCAATACCCCGGGCCAGCCCGCGCCTAATACCACCGGCAGCATGCCGGCCGGGGCCGCAACGGCGGACAGATTAACCAGCGCCATGCGCACGGCTTCTCTTGCCCAGGCGTCAGCACGAACCTCGCCTTCTTCACTGCCGAGAAAATAGTCGTAGCCAAAACGTCCGCCGCCGCCGCTGGAGCCGCGCTCGCGTTTGCCATCATCTTCCACCAGCACGCTGACGGAAAGGCGTACCAGCGGTCGAACGTCCGCCGCCAGCGTACCGTCGGTCGCCGCAACCAGGATCAGTTCATACACGCCGCTGAGGCTGGCAGAAACTTCCTGCACGCGCTTATCGGCGGCCCGCGCCGCTTTGTCTACGCGACGCAGAATGTCCAGCTTCTCTTCACGGCTCATGCTTTGCAGCGGATCGATGCTGGCATACAGCGGGCTATACTCCACCGCCCCAAGAGTACGAACCTTACCGTCGCCTCTGTCGCGTACGATGGTACGCGCTGCCTGCGCGCTTTGTTCCAGCGCCAGCAGGCTGATTTGGTCAGCATAGGCGAAGCCGGTCTTTTCGCCGCTTACCGCGCGAACGCCGACGCCCTGATCGATATTATACGAACCATCTTTGATGATGCTGTCTTCCAGAACCCAGGATTCGTGATAGCTCGACTGAAAATAGAGATCGCCGTAATCAAGACGGCGCTCGGCCAGCTGGCCAAGAATGGCAAAAAGGTCCTGATGGTTCAGGCCGTTTGCCGACAGTAATTGTTCACTTACCAGGTTCAGACTCATCGTTTGCTACTCATTTGTTGCCGCCTGTCAGGCGGAAATAGGTACCCTAAATAGTTCAGGTTGCAGAAAGGCGCCAGCTGAGAGTCCTCCGGCAGCACAGAATAACCATGCGACCGGGGCGAACAAGCGTAGCCAACGCATCTGTAGCTTGAAATATAACGGGTATAGAACGCTATATATTGAGAGTGCGATAATTCCCCGCAATCGTCAAATCATTGCTTTTTGTCGCTACGCGCCTGACGCAGCACTTCATTGATTTGCGGCTGATCGATAGGACCAGTGATGCGATAGCGCAGGATAGACACTTTGTTCCACAGCGGCCCCAGCACCTTACTGGCCGCAAAAACGGCGGCGCCGACGATCGGGTTAATCACAAAGGCCGTCGCCACGCCGACGGTCGCCGAGATTTCCGGCGCGACAACGGCCTGCAGATCCAGCTGGCGGCGCACGAGGTCCACCGAGCCTTTCATCGCGATATCCGCCTCCAGGCCATCCACCAGCGTATCATCGGTATTCATTACGCCATCTTTAATCCATGCCGTGCTGCGGATCGAATCGAAATAGAACCCTTCGCTGAAGGTATCGCTGAAGTCGAAACGCAGTTTACGCAGCAGCGCGTCCACGCTTAGCAGGCGCAGCAGCTGCCCGGCGTGACCGGTGCTAATGTCGGTAAACTCGCCTTTTCCAAGATGGCTTTTCAGAACCCCGTTAAGCGAGGCCACATCCGGCTGCCACGGCGGCGCGCGCCAGTGCAGATCGTAGTCGACATCAAACGACGAGCCTTTCACCGGCGTTGATACGCCAAAGAAGCCGACGAAAGAGTCCGTTTTATTGCCGTGGAGCTTACCTTTCAACGACGTGCGTACGCCGTTTGCCGCATTGACCCACACGCCATCGGCGGTCAGACGGCCGAAGCCGGTATCCACCAGCCCGTTTGCAAGGGTTAGCTTATCGCCGCTAATCGCAAAGTCGCCGTCGATACGCCCGTATTTTTGCCCCCACAGCCAGCACTCCGCGCAGCGGAGCTGAAGATCCGGCCAGCCGCGAAAATCGATGCGGCTATCGGCTAAAGGATTGCTGCCGCCCGGCGCCGCATCGCTCTTCTGAGCGGCGGCCGGGTTGTAGTAGAGGTAGCGAATGGCCGCCAGCCACGGGGCGTTTTGACGCATCGTCAGGGAAGCGTTAATTTCCCGCCCCTGTGCTTCAACCTTCGAACCACCGGCCTCCGGACGCGAGACCAGGCTAACGTTATTCCAGCTCTGCCCGGCAAAGGTCAGCGACGGCGTTCGCAGGGTAATTCGCTCGGGGAAGATGATATTGCTGCTGACCTCATTGGCCGCACCGCCCTGGAACAGAGCCAGCCACTGCGCCCCATCCATCGGCGGCATATTGAGCTCTACGCCAGCCTGCTCGGGGAGCGGAGAAACGGCCTTGCTGTCGGAGGTTAAAATCGCCCGATCCAGCGTCAGCTTGCGGTTCAGCAGCCAGCGGCTGTTGATGTGGTTTTTGGCGCCGATGGAGCCGGTCAAATCAAAGCTGTTTAGCCCGCCCGCGACGTTGATTTTCACCGGCAGCGCTTCGCCTGCCGGCTTGTCTACGGGTGTAGGTAAGTGACTGCTCACATTTTTCAGATCGCCGTTGATATCGACCTTATAGCTTGCGCTGCCGCGATACGGCAGCTCAATCGCCACCTTGCCGTCCCACGGCAAGCTGCCGCTCAGCGCTCCATCGATAGCTTTCGGCAGCAGGCCGGTTCGCGACGGCTGCCAGCTGGCGTTCATTCCCACATCAACCAGGAAGGCTTTCGGCCCCTCGGTGGTGGAAAAATTAAGATTCAGCGGCTGATTAAACCAGCTGGCGCTCATCTCCTCGCTTTTCAGATCGCCGTTCACAAAGCTGAACTTACCGCTCAGGTTGTTTAGCGTCGCATCGATGGGCTTGATAAACAGGCTGTTATTCTTGAGATTCACGTCGCCTTTGGCGGTCGTCAGCTCACCGTCCAGCGGAATGTCGAGATGTAAGCGAGCACTCACACCACCATCCAGCTGCAGCTCATCCAGCGCGGCGCCCAGCGTCTCCTTGAGCGGCGTCTCTTTGAAATAAGGGCCAACCTCTTTGCCCGCACCGTTGATATCCGCGTCGATCAGCAGCTTTTCCCGCGAATAGTCAGGGATCGCCGCATCAAGGTTGCTGGCGGCCACCTTGCCGAGCATGACCTTATCGGCCTTCATCCACAGCCCGTTGTTGATAAAGTCGAGGTTGATGTCCAGACCGGTCAGCGCCGGCCAGTCCGGCTGGAAAGCGAAGGTGGCATTGGTCAGCGGTACGGAAACCTGGAACTGGCCTTCGTTGTGCAGATAGGGGAACAGGTGCGGGTTGCCGCCGTAAACCAGCGTGGCATCGGTGGACTGGCCGCCTTGAATCGCGCCGCTGAGGTAGTCCACCAGCTCTTTGCCCATCAGGTTTTCCGGGAAATAGCGCCACGCCTGACCGCCGTCATTGGTGCTGATCCCTGCCAGAATGCCCAGCCACGGTTCATCACCCTGCGGCTGTAAATAGCGGAAACCGCCCCGGGCACGCACGCCGGTTGCCTGGACGTCAATATTGCGCCCGTCGAGCATAAAGCCCTTTTCATTTTTCACCCAGCTAAGGGTCGCGTCGCCCTGAGCGATTTCCAGCGGCGCGCGAAATACCGTTTCATAGGGCATTTTCGCCTGCGTCATGCTGGCATGCAGGGAGCCGTTCTCTACGCTCCCGGCGACGCTGCCGGAGAAATGCTCCACGCCGGGCAGCAGCTTCCACTGCTTCCACGAGAAATCGCTCCAGCTGGCCTGGAAGCGGGATTCTTCCGCCGCCTGCAGCGGGATATCCAGCGCCAGAAGATTAATTTTGCCGTTTGGCTGGGTGGTACGCCAGATTTCGCCGAGCGCAGGCGCCAGCTTATCGGCAAAAGGCTGTAGCCCGGTCAGACCGTTCAGCTCAAGGTTGCTCGCGCGGATACGCAGCTCGTCGCTCCGGGAATGGCCGTCCCCGCCAACGTCCTGCGCCGGGATCCACGCCATCGCCAGCGCCCCGCGAGGCCAGGACTTGCCATCAATAGAGATTCGCGTATCGGGGATGTGGAAGCCCCAGCTCTGCTTATCGCGGAAGATGTGCGCCGTCAGGTTATCCACCGCCAGCCGATGGGGCTGCGTATCCCCCTGCCAGCTGGCGCCGCCTTTTTTCAGCCACACGTCGCCGCCGGCGATATCGCCTTTGTCGATACTCATCCAGCCTTCAAGGCTAAAACGCGCGCTTTGCAGGGCGATATTGTCCTGCATCCAGCGGCCCAGCCACGGCTTCACGTCAATATCATCCGCCTGCAGCCATACGCGCCCCTGGTTCAACAGGCCGTTTTCATCGCGCAGATCCATCCGCACCTTCATCACCCCGTGCTGGCCGTTCAGGCTGGAAAGGCTCAGCTCGCCTTCCGCGCGATGGCGATTTTTACCGTTCAGCCAGGTAAGCTGCGGAATGGCCAGCTCGGCGCGCTGGCCGGAGAGGGTCACGAAGCTCAGGTGGCTGTCGCGGAGAATGAAGTGATCGAACTGGCGCAGGAACAGATCGCCGATATGGTCGGTTTTCAGGCTCTCGCCGCCATCGTTGGTCTGGATCGGCGTGTTGGTGTGGATTTTTAACTGCCAGAAGGTGAGATCGCGAAACTGCCAGCGCATGTGAAGCAGGCTTTGCCATACGTCCAGCGCGAGGGTGACGCGTTTAACCGACAGCTCGCCGCCATCTTTGAGGCCGGCTTTGACATCGCGGACGTCCAGCGTGGGGCCAAAATTCTGCCAGCTGGCGCTCAGCCGTGAAGCATCGACCGGAGAGCCGGAGATCGCGGAGATTTTCTCCAGCAGCTGGGGACGCCATGCGTCAAGCTGCGGCAACACGAGACGCAGACCGCTCACCAGCAGTGCGATGACAACAATCAATGTCGCCACGGTGAGCAGTAATATCCCGGGCAGTCGCCTCACGCATCTCTCCTTGTCAAACTATTACACCTCATCCTTCAGCTGCCCCTCAGCGCTGCGTTCATTCGTGCCGGCCGGCCAATGCATCACCGCGCCCGAAAGGCTGAACGAGGGCAACCCAGATGATTACATCATCACCACATCAAACTGCTCTTGATTATAGAGCGGTTCAATTTGCACTTTGACCTGTTTACCGACAAAGATTTCGACTTCCGCCAGCGCGTGCGACTCTTCCCCTTTCAGGGTTTCCGCGACGGCAGGAGAAGCATAGACCAGGAAACGATCCGAGTCGTAGGCATGATGTACGCGCACGATCTCGCGCATGATTTCATAACATACCGTTTCAACCGATTTTACCGTGCCGCGACCGTGGCAGGTCGGGCAGTCTTTACACAGCACGTGCTCCACGCTTTCGCGGGTGCGCTTACGGGTCATCTCCACCAGCCCAAGCTGGGAGAAGCCGTTGATGCTGGTTTTCACCCGATCCTTATTCAGCGCCTGCTCCAGCGAATGCAGCACCCGGCGGCGGTGATCTTCATTATTCATATCAATGAAATCAATGATAATAATCCCGCCGAGGTTACGCAGCCGCAGCTGGCGGGCAATCGCCTGGGTCGCCTCAATGTTGGTATTGAAGATAGTATCGTCAAGGTTGCGGTGGCCGACGAAGGCCCCGGTGTTGATATCGACGGTGGTCATCGCTTCGGTCTGATCGATAACCAGATAGCCGCCGGACTTCAGCTCCACTTTACGCTCCAGCGCGCGCTGAATTTCGTTCTCCACGTCAAAGAGATCGAAGATCGGCTGGCGGCCGCTGTAATGCTCGAGCTTGCTGGTCATCTCCGGCATATATTCGGCGGTGAACTCCAGCAGCGATTCGTAGGTCAGGCGAGAGTCGACGCGAATGCGGTCAAGATGGGCATCGGCAAAATCACGCAGCACGCGCTGAGCCAGCGCCAGTTCGCCGTACATCTGATAGCGGGTCTGCTGGCGTTTCTTACGCTCCATCACCTTCGTCCAGACGCGCTTGAGGTAGGCGGCATCGGCGGCCATTTCCTGCTCGTGTACGCCTTCAGCCGCCGTACGGATGATAAATCCGCCCTGCTCATCGCAGTAGTCGGCGACAACTTTCTTCAGCCGCTCGCGCTCCGCTTCGCTCTCTATACGCTGGGAAACCCCAACGTGCGAGGCCCCTGGCATAAACACCAGATAGCGGGAAGGGATGGTGATATCGGTTGTCAGACGGGCGCCCTTCGTGCCAAGGGGATCTTTCACCACCTGTACCATCAGGTCCTGGCCCTGACGCACCAGCTCGGAAATATCGCGCACGGTGAACTGCTTTTGCTCTTCCCCGGCGACGCACTCGGTGTGCGGCATAATGTCCGAAGCGTGCAGAAATGCGGCCTTGTCCAGACCAATATCTACAAAAGCCGCCTGCATCCCCGGCAGCACCCGACTGACACGACCTTTGTAGATATTGCCTACGATCCCACGCCGCGCTTCGCGCTCAATATGAATTTCCTGCAGAATACCGCCATCAATGTACGCGACGCGCGTTTCCGATGGCGTTACGTTAACTAATAATTCAGCCGTCATCTTTATCCCTTTTCTTCACGCAGTGAGTTAAAGTTACTCAGCAACTCATACGTTTCTACCAGCGGTAAGCCGACTACGGCGTGATAGCTGCCATTAATCTTCCTGACAAAACAGCCACCCAGCCCTTGAATACCGTATGCACCTGCTTTATCTAAAGGTTCGCCGCTGGCGACGTAGCCGGCGATATCCTGCTCGCCCAGCAGGCGGAAGGTCACCTCCGTTATCACCAGACAGTCCAGCGCCTGCTGCTTATCCGCCAGGGCAACCGCCGTCATAACCTGATGCGTTTTTCCGGAAAGCATCCGCAGCATCTCTGCGGCGTGCCCGGCATCGCGCGGTTTTTCCAGCACTTCGCCGTTAAGGATGACAATGGTGTCCGCCCCCAGCACCGGCAGATCGCGTGATGCCAGCACAACGCCTGCCTGCGCTTTTTCCCGCGCCAGGCGAGTCACGTAATGCTGAGCGCTCTCCTGCGGCTGGCGTCGCTCCTCAATACCAGGAACCACGCGCTCAAAAGAGAGCCCCATCTGAGTCAACAGCTCCTGTCGACGTGGAGAACCTGAAGCAAGATACAGAGTTGTCATATCAACCTTATTGCACCGCAAATTGCTGACGAACTTTACGCATCAGCAGGAATAGCCATGGCCAGAGCACACCGTTTACTACACTACTCCAGAACACTTCCGGACGGAAAGAGACGTTGATCACTAAAAACTCTGCCCAGAAAACAACGATGTCCACCGCGAGGGAGAGCATCATCACCACCAGCGCCTGCTGCCAGAGCGCCAGATTACGGAACAGCTGATATTTCAGAGCGACCAGATAAGCGATGATACTTAACGATAGCGCGCGAACGCCCAGCGTCGAGCCGCTGATGAGATCGAGGATAGCGCCCATCACGAAGCCCGTGCCGACGTTCACCCGATGCGGTAACGCGAGGATCCAGTACAGCAGGATAAGTAATACCCAGTTTGGCCGGAAGACGCTGATGTCCGCCGGCCAGGGCATGATCTGTAGCAATAGTGCAATAAGAAACGAGAGCCAGATAACCCAGCGTCCCTGGCTACGGTAGCTTGCCACTATTGCCCCCCTGCAGGCAGAGGTTTCGCGGGTGGCGTCAGGCCGGTAGCTGGAGCCGGCATTTGTGGCCCGACGGAATCCGGCGCAGGCAGAACCTGCGGCATCATCTGCATCAGACGTTCATTCGCTACCCGATGAACCTCTTCCGGGGTCATCGGGTTGGAGCCGTTACGATCGGCCCCCCACAGCAGCAGCAGATAGCGCAAACGCTGCAGGCCTGCGGTCGGGCGAGCCTGAATAACGGTATACGCCCGCTGCGTATCCAGCTTGACGGAAGAGACCACTCCCACCGGATACCCTTCCGGGAAACGGCCGCCAAGACCTGAGGTCACCAGCACGTCGCCGACGCGAATATCGGTATTCGCCGGCAGATGCTCCAGCTGCAGATCGTCCGTACAACCATTACCGGCGGCAATCACGCGGATATCGTTACGCAGCACCTGAATCGGCAGCGCATGGGTGGCGTCACAGATAAGCAGCACGCGGCTGGTCATTTTCGCGACGGCAACAACCTGGCCGACAACGCCCTTATCGCTGATAACCGGCTGGCCTTCATAAACGCCGCTGATGCTGCCTTTATCGATAACCACCTGATCGCTGTAAGGATCGTTAACCGTTGAGATGACCTGGGTCACCATCTTTTGCTCATCCTGGCGCAGCGGGGAGCCCAGCAGTTCACGCAGACGCGCGTTCTCCTGCTTGTACTGGCCCAGCATCAGCAGGTCGCTGTTCTTCAGCAACAGTTCCTGACGCAGCGCGCGGTTTTCCAGTTCGAGCTGATCGCGGGTGGCCAGCGTTTGCGATACGCTATCCAGCAATTCCCGAGGACCATTAGAAATAAAGTAGAAAGGACTGACGGCTGTATCCATGTACGTTCGAATTTGGCTGAACGTACCCAGGCGGCTGTCGGCGATAATCACGCCAAGCGCCACCAAAACCGCCAGAATAAGGCGAATCTGTAGCGACGGGCCACGGCTAAAAATTGGCTTCATAGGCTATGCGTATTCTCGTGTCAGTTAAGACCGGGGGCAGCCCTTGAGCCGCCCCAGACCTTCGGCTGACTACTCTTCGCTAAACAAGTCGCCGCCGTGCATATCGATCATTTCCAGCGCTTTACCGCCGCCACGCGCGACGCAAGTCAGTGGATCTTCTGCAACTACGACAGGGATCCCTGTCTCTTCCATCAGCAGGCGGTCGAGGTTACGCAGCAGCGCGCCGCCGCCGGTCAGGACCATACCGCGCTCGGAGATATCAGAAGCCAGCTCTGGCGGGCACTGCTCAAGAGCCACCATCACCGCGCTAACGATGCCGGTCAGCGGTTCCTGCAGCGCTTCGAGAATTTCATTCGAGTTCAGGGTGAAGCCGCGTGGAACGCCTTCAGCCAGGTTACGACCGCGCACTTCGATTTCACGCACTTCATCGCCCGGATAAGCGGAGCCGATTTCATGCTTGATACGTTCTGCGGTCGCTTCACCGATCAGGGAGCCGTAGTTACGACGCACATAATTAATCACGGCTTCATCGAAACGGTCACCGCCGATACGTACGGAAGAGGAGTAAACCACGCCGTTCAGGGAGATAACCGCCACTTCCGTGGTACCGCCACCAATATCCACAACCATCGACCCGGTTGCTTCAGAAACCGGCAGGCCTGCGCCGATCGCAGCCGCCATCGGCTCTTCGATCAGGAAGACTTCACGGGCGCCAGCGCCCTGAGCGGATTCGCGGATTGCACGGCGTTCAACCTGGGTCGCCCCAACCGGCACACATACCAGAACGCGCGGGCTCGGACGCATGAAGCTGTTGCTATGCACCTGTTTGATGAAGTGTTGCAGCATTTTTTCGGTAACAAAGAAGTCGGCGATAACGCCGTCTTTCATCGGGCGAATCGCCGCGATGTTGCCCGGTGTACGCCCGAGCATCTGCTTCGCTTCATGACCGACAGCGGCGACGCTTTTCGGCGATCCAGCACGATCCTGACGAATGGCCACAACGGAAGGCTCATTCAATACGATGCCTTGTCCTTTTACATAGATAAGGGTATTCGCGGTACCCAGGTCAATGGACAGGTCATTGGAAAACATGCCACGAAATTTTTTTAACATACTAAGGGATAATCCTGAAAGCTGGGGCGGAAAACAAAATCCGCTTACTTTACCAACCACACGCAGCAGCGACAAGGCGCAAGAATCATCTGCTACGGTGAAAATTAGTGCAGTTCATTTCCTTCGTTACAAATTTTCCGCCTCCGTTCGGTGCTGAAATCTTCAGCAGCGCTCCACGCTTCAATTTGCAACCTGTCAAAGGTCATTTACTGGCATTTACATTGCGATAATCCGGCAGGTAGACAAGCACACCCCCTTCACTATGGCGCGCGTTATTCTACGTGAAATAACGCCAAACGGCAGATCAAACCGAGTATCTTTGCGAATATTTTTTCACATTTGTGTCAAGTGGCTGTGAGGCGGCAAAAAATTCCCCCTGGCCACCGGTAACACCGCATTGAGACAGGACCTGCCACTCGCTACGACTGCGTACTCCGGTTGCAAAAACCTGGACCGGCATACCCTTGCAGGCCTCTACCAGACTCTGAACCAGCAGCTGGTTCTCACTGCGTTTTTCAATATTACGCGACAGTCCCGGGTGTAGCTTGATAACTTCGACGTCCAACTGCTTGATCCAGCTGGTTCCAACCAGCGTCAATCCGGCCTGAACAACGGCGACTCGTATACCTAAAGCGTTAACCAGCCGCATAACCGGCTGCAGGCGGCCGATATATTGACAAACATCTGCCTCTGCAAGTTCAAAAATAATGCGCTGACGTTGCGATTTTTCACATTGCATCAAAGTATCGCGCAGCCAGCGCTGGAATCGAGGACGGATCAGCGATTCCACCGTCACCTGTAAAGCGAGGTTTTCGTCCGGCCAGAAGCCTAAAAACGGCAGCAGCCGCGTGATCTGCAGGCGGTCATACTCTTCCGCCAGGCCAAACTGCTGCACCATCGGCATATATTCCGCCGCAATCACCTCTTCCGTGCCGTCGTACAGGCGGGACATCAGCTCACGGTGATGGACGCGACCGTCGCGATTCACCGCCGGTTTCTGATATAACCGCGGCCCGCCGCGGCTTAGCATCTGTTCAATCAGGGTACGCCAGCGCACGTTGCCGCGCCCTTTCTCCGGCAGCGAATCGTCATAAACCGCCCAGCTATTGCTCCCCTGCAGGACCGCGTTGCGCGTTGCGGCTTCCGCGCGCTCCATCACCTGAGCCGTCGTCTGCCCGCTGCGGAAGGCGCAAATACCGATATGCATCATGTCATCGCGGTCAAGGATGCGCGTGGGCGGCAGCGCGTCCATAGCCTTCAGCAGCAGCCCGGCGATGCTGTCCGCCTCCTTCAGGGTGCGGTGCGGCAGCAGGACGGCAAAATCGCTGCGGTGATAGCGCGCCAGCAGCGCCCCGGGATAACGCATAATAAAAGTAGAAAGCAGGTTGATAAGCGTGAAGTAATGCTCCTCCGCTGCAGCGCGGCCCCAGTTATCGCGCAGCAAATCGAACTCCGGCAGGCGGATCATCATCACAATGCCGTATGAGCCGACTTTTTCCTGATCTTCCAGCAGCGTGGCGAGCTGGTTATCGAAAAACAGACGGTTATTGAGCCCGGTTTTGGTGTCCTGAGCGGCATAGGAGCGAATAAGCGTATCCATACGGCTTCGCTGATCGCTGGCAAACTGCAGTTCTGATAGCAGCATATCCAGCGCGCTGCTGGTGCTCACCGGCCACTCGTGCACCGATCCCCGCACCTGAGGCCCGCGCTCGCCGTTAAGGATCCTTGTCGCCCGCAGCTCCAGCAGCTCCTGCCCTGACAGCTGACGGCGGATCCAGCGAACGGAAAAAAAGATCATCAGCACCATAAAGCCAATGGCAACGGAAAGCGGTGCGGTTATGTGCAGCGAGCGGAAGTAGTTGACCATCGGGTCCAGATAGACCAGATGAAGCGTCATGCCGGGGTGTTTTAGCGACGGGACCGTGATTTCCCGAAACTGGTTATTGCTGCCCAGCGGACGGTAGCTGTCGCTACGCGAGTGGCTGTACACCGATTTGCCGTTAAGCAGAAAATCAACCTGCACAACATCTACCGGCGTCATCAGCTCATCCATCTGCGGTTCGAGCCGGGCAAAGGATGAAGAGATCAGGCGGTTATCCAGCACGGTCGCCACGGCCTGGACGCGGTTCTCCATTTTTTGCTGAATACCGTTATAAAAACTCAGCGACGCGCCGATAAGCGTGACAAAGATAGTCAGGCTGGTTAGCAGCGTGAAAAATGCTGAGAATTTCGTCGTTAATCGCATCCCTGTGTTAACTCCGCGTGTGAATGACTGCCCGATAGATATTCGGACTCCGGTACTGGCGCTTTTCCCAAAGTAAGCACTAACTTTCTAAAGTGCGAGGCATACTATCAAAGCTGACGTATCTGGCAATTTATTGCGCTGTATCGGCGTAATAATGCCGATAGCGAGTATAGTCTGCAGAAAAATTTTTCCAATCTTTGTACCAATAAGAAGGACCCGCATATGCAGGCTTTAATATTAGAACAGCAGGATGGCAAAACAATCTCTTCGGTGCAAACCATCGACGCCAGCCGGCTACCGCAGGGCGATGTCACCGTCGATATCCAGTGGTCCAGCCTCAACTATAAAGATGCGCTGGCTATCACCGGCAGCGGAAAAATCATCCGCAACTTTCCGATGATTCCTGGCATCGATTTTGCCGGTATCGTCCATACCAGCGAAGATCCGCGTTTCCACGCAGGCCAGCAGGTGCTTCTCACCGGCTGGGGCGTTGGCGAAAATCATTGGGGCGGCCTGGCCGAGCAGGCGCGCGTGAAAGGCGACTGGCTGGTTGCGATGCCTGAAGGGCTGGACGGCCGAAAAGCGATGGCTATCGGCACCGCCGGTTTCACCGCCATGCTGTGCGTCATGGCGCTGGAAGATGCCGGCATTCGTCCACAGGACGGCGAGGTTGTCGTCACCGGCGCCAGCGGCGGCGTCGGCAGCACCGCGGTTGCCCTGCTGCATCACCTGGGTTACCAGGTTGTCGCCGTTTCTGGTCGCGAAAGCACCCATGACTACCTGAAAGCTTTGGGGGCGCAGCGTATCGTTGGGCGCGAGGAGTTTGCCGAAACCCGTCCGCTGGAGAAACAGCTGTGGGCCGGCGCGGTCGATACCGTCGGCGATAAGGTGCTGGCGAAAGTGCTGGCGCAAATGAACTACGGCGGCTGCGTGGCCGCCTGCGGCCTGGCCGGCGGCTTTGCTCTGCCGACGACGGTTATGCCGTAACGTCCGTCTGCAGGGAGTTGATTCGGTAATGACTCCGCCCGCACGCCGGGCTGAAGCCTGGCAGCGGCTGGTTCGCGATCTGCCTGAATCCTTCTATACGCAAAGCGCCACGGAAATTACGCTCGCCGAAGCGCCGGCCTTTGCCGATAAGATTATGGCTAACCAAATCCAGGGCCGGACGCTGGTGAAAATCGCCTAATATGCAATTTTTCGTGACATATTCGCGATAACTCTCCGCCTCCGTCATGCTTAGGAAAAAGCATGCCGGAGGATGTCATGAAACACAAAAAGCTAACGGAAGCCGACGTCACGGCAGAATCCGTGTTTATGCTGCAGCGTCGTCAGGTTCTGAAAACCCTGGGGATTACCGCTACGGCCCTTTCTCTTTCCCCCACGGCAAAAGCCGATCTTCTCGATTGGTTCAAAGGTCACGACCGCCCTCCCGCGCCGGCGGGCAAAGCGCTGACGTTCAACAAACCCGCCGAATGGCAAAACGCGCTGACGCTCACGCCGGAGGATAAGGTATCCGGCTACAACAACTTCTATGAATTTGGTCTGGATAAAGCCGATCCGGCGGCCAACGCGGGCAGCCTGCGAACCGATCCGTGGACGCTGACCATCGGCGGAGAAGTTGCCAAACCGCTGACGCTCGATCATCACGATCTGACCACCCGTTTTCCGCTCGAAGAGCGCATTTACCGGATGCGCTGTGTCGAAGCCTGGTCGATGGTGGTGCCGTGGGTGGGCTTCCCGCTGCATAAGCTGCTGGCACTGGTTGAGCCCACCAGCAGCGCCCGCTACGTGGCGTTTAAAACCATCTATGCTCCTGACCAGATGCCGGGGCAGAAGGATCGCTTTATCGGCGGCGGCCTGGCCTATCCTTATGTAGAAGGCCTGCGTCTGGATGAGGCGATGCATCCCCTCACCCTGCTAAGCGTCGGCGTTTACGGCAAGGCGCTACCGCCGCAAAACGGCGCGCCGGTGCGGCTGACGGTCCCGTGGAAGTATGGCTTCAAAGGGATTAAGTCGATTGTCAGTATCGAACTCACCCGCGAGCGGCCGCCGACCACCTGGAATCTGGCGGGGCCGAATGAGTATGGCTTTTACGCCAACGTCAATCCGCACGTCGATCATCCGCGCTGGTCGCAGGCAACGGAACGTTTTATCGGTTCAGGAGGCGTGCTGGACGTTAAGCGCCAGCCGACGCTGCTGTTCAACGGCTATGCTGATGAGGTGGCATCGCTCTATCGGGGCCTGAATTTGCGGGAGAACTACTAGTGCGTTTGAGCATAAAACAGATTACCTGGCTGAAGGTCATCCTTCATCTGGCCGGGCTTCTCCCCTTTATCTGGCTATTCTGGGCTGCACAGCAGGGGTATTTCAGCGCCGATCCGGCAAAGGATATCCAACACTTTACCGGTAGGATGGCTCTTAAATTTCTGCTGGCAACCTTGCTTGTCTCACCGCTGGCGCGCTACGCTAAACAGCCGCTGCTGATTCGTACCCGTCGCCTGTTGGGATTATGGTGTTTTGCCTGGGCGACGCTGCACCTGACCAGCTACACGCTGCTGGAGCTAGGGATTAACAATCTGGCGCTGCTGGGTTCTGAGCTGGTTAGCCGGCCATATCTGACGCTGGGGTTTATCAGCTGGCTTACCCTGCTGGCGCTGGCGGTAACGTCAACTCAGGCGCTGCAGCGAAAATTAGGCCGACGCTGGCAAACGTTGCATAACTTCGTCTATCTGGTGGCGATCCTTGCGCCCATCCACTATCTATGGTCCGTGAAGATATTATCCCCACAGCCGTTGATATATGCCGGACTGGCGGTTGTGCTTTTGGCATGGCGTTACAAGAAGTTCCGCCAGTGGTGGCGCTAATCCCCGGATATGTGCAGTTTCCCGCAGATCTTTTATCAACCGCGACTCTTTTAACGATAGCGGTTGATAATCTTCCCTGATAAGACCAGTATTTAGCTGCCAAATGCTACGAAATCGTTATAATGTGCGACTTTGGTTTTCCTGGAGGGGTTTTAACACCCTGAAAAGGTGACAAGCGCGTTTCGAAGGTATATTTTGTTTTTTACCCGAGAATGGCAGGAGATAGCCGCACAATGGCTGACAAGTTTCGCATTTTGCTTTTGAACGGACCCAACCTTAACATGCTTGGTACACGCGAGCCTGAGAAGTATGGCACCCTTAAGCTTTCTGAGATTGTTAACCGTCTGGAATCAGAAGCTGCGGCTCTGAACGTGGCGCTGGATCACCTGCAATCAAACGCGGAGTACGCGTTAATCGACCGAATTCATCAGGCTAAAGACGCTGTAGACTATATCCTGATTAATCCGGCCGCGTTTACGCACACCAGCGTGGCAATCCGCGACGCGCTACTTGCGGTGAGCATCCCGTTTATCGAGATCCACCTGAGCAACGTACATGCCCGCGAACCATTCCGTCATCACTCTTATCTGTCGGATATCGCCGCAGGCGTTATCTGTGGATTCGGGGCGGACGGTTATTCATACGCTTTACAGACGGCGGTAAAACGCCTGTCACAATCACACTAAACAAAGAGTACGGAACCCACTCATGGATATTCGTAAGATTAAAAAACTGATCGAGCTGGTCGAAGAGTCTGGCATCAACGAACTGGAAATTTCTGAAGGTGAAGAGTCTGTGCGCATCAGCCGCTCAGCTCCGAACACCGGCTATCCAGTGATGCAGCAGGCTTATGCCGCTCCGATGATGCAGGCACAGGCACCTGTTGCCGCAGCACCGGCAGCCGCGCAGGCAGAAGCTCCGGCGAAAGCGGAAATCAGTGGTCACATCGTACGTTCCCCGATGGTCGGTACTTTCTACCGCACCCCGAGCCCGGACGCTAAAGCGTTTGTGGAAATCGGCCAGAAAGTCAACGTGGGCGACACTCTGTGCATCGTCGAAGCAATGAAAATGATGAACCAGATCGAAGCCGACAAAGCCGGCGTGGTGAAAGCCATTCTGATCGAAAGCGGCCAACCGGTAGAATTTGACGAGCCGCTGGTAGTCATCGAGTAACGAGGCGAACATGCTGGATAAAATTGTTATCGCCAACCGTGGCGAGATTGCACTGCGTATCCTGCGTGCCTGTAAAGAACTGGGCATCAAGACCGTTGCTGTGCACTCCACTGCGGATCGCGATTTAAAGCACGTATTGTTAGCGGATGAGACGGTCTGTATCGGCCCGGCTCCGTCCATTAAAAGCTACCTGAATATTCCGGCGATCATCAGCGCGGCTGAAATCACCGGCGCGGTAGCGATTCACCCGGGCTACGGCTTCCTCTCCGAAAACGCCAACTTTGCTGAGCAGGTTGAACGTTCCGGCTTTATCTTTATCGGCCCGAAGGCCGACACTATTCGTCTGATGGGCGACAAAGTGTCGGCGATTACCGCCATGAAGAAAGCCGGCGTGCCGACCGTTCCTGGCTCCGATGGCCCGCTGGGCGACGACATGGACGCTAACCGCGCCCATGCGAAACGCATCGGCTACCCGGTTATCATCAAAGCCTCCGGCGGCGGCGGCGGCCGCGGCATGCGCGTTGTGCGCAGCGATGCCGAGCTGGCGCAGTCCATCTCCATGACCAAAGCTGAAGCGAAAGCCGCTTTCAGCAACGACATGGTGTATATGGAAAAATACCTGGAAAATCCTCGTCATATCGAGATCCAGGTACTGGCTGACGGCCAGGGTAACGCTATCTATCTGGCCGAGCGCGACTGCTCCATGCAGCGCCGTCACCAGAAAGTTGTCGAAGAAGCGCCGGCGCCGGGCATTACTCCGGAACTGCGTCGCTACATCGGCGAGCGCTGCTCCAAGGCCTGCGTTGATATCGGCTATCGCGGGGCGGGTACCTTCGAGTTCCTGTTCGAAAACGGCGAGTTCTACTTCATCGAAATGAACACCCGTATTCAGGTTGAACACCCGGTAACAGAAATGATCACCGGCGTGGATCTGATTAAAGAGCAGCTGCGCATTGCCGCAGGCCAACCGCTGTCTATCAAGCAGGAAGAAGTTCAGGTCCGTGGCCATGCGGTTGAATGCCGTATTAACGCCGAAGACCCGAATACCTTCCTGCCGAGCCCGGGTAAAATTACCCGCTTCCACGCGCCGGGCGGTTTCGGCGTTCGCTGGGAGTCTCATATCTACGCCGGCTATACCGTGCCGCCTTACTATGACTCAATGATCGGCAAGCTTATCTGCTACGGCGAAAACCGTGATGTGGCGATTTCACGCATGAAAAATGCGCTGCAGGAGCTGATCATCGACGGCATCAAAACTAACGTCGATCTGCAGATTCGCATCATGAACGACGAGCACTTCCAGCATGGTGGTACCAATATCCACTATCTGGAGAAAAAGCTCGGTATGCAGGAAAAATAATCCTGTATCGCAGCAAAAGGCCGGATAATCCGGCCTTTTTTCTTTTTCTCTCCCCTCATCTTTGCCATGCGGTACAATCCCCGCTTTCTTCATCCTCCTGGGACTAAAAAATGGACAATCGTTTTGTTCAGGCCCACAAAGAAGCGCGCTGGGCGCTGTGGCTGACCCTTCTCTATCTTGCCGCCTGGCTGGCTGCGGCCTATCTCCCGGACAGCGCAATCGGCATCACCGGGCTGCCGCACTGGTTCGAAATGGCCTGCCTGCTGGTGCCGCTGGTATTTATCCTGCTGTGCTGGGCGATGGTGCGTTTTGTATTCCGCGACATTCCGCTGGAGGATAGCGATGCAGCTTGAAATCATCGTTATCCTGATTGCCTATCTGTTCGTGGTCTTCGGCCTGTCGCTTTACGCCATGCGCAAACGCAGCAGCGGCAGTTTTCTCAGCGAATATTTCCTCGGCAGCCGTTCTATGGGCGGCTTCGTGCTGGCCATGACCCTCACCGCAACCTATATCAGCGCCAGTTCATTTATCGGCGGGCCTGGGGCCGCCTATAAGTACGGGCTCGGCTGGGTGCTGCTGGCGATGATCCAGGTGCCGACGATCTGGCTTTCGCTGGGGATCCTCGGCAAGAAGTTCGCCATTCTGGCGCGACGCTACAACGCCATCACCCTCAACGACATGCTGCAGGCTCGCTACCAAAGCCGCGCCGTCGTCTGGATCGCCAGCATAAGCCTGCTGGTTGCCTTCGTCGGAGCGATCGCCGTGCAGTTTATCGGCGGCGCGCGCCTGCTGGAGACCGCGGCTGGGATTAAATATGAACACGGCCTGCTGATCTTCGGCATCACTATCGCCCTGTACACCGCGTTCGGCGGCTTTCGCGCCAGCGTGCTCAATGACACCATGCAGGGCCTGGTGATGCTGATTGGCACTATCGTGCTGCTGGTCGGGGTTGTTCACGCTGCGGGCGGTCTGCATCACGCCGTTGATACCTTACAAAAGATCGATCCGCAGCTGGTATCGCCGCACGGCGTCGACGGCATCCTTACCCCGACCTTTATGACCTCATTTTGGGTGCTGGTCTGCTTCGGCGTGATCGGCCTGCCGCATACCGCCGTACGCTGCATTTCCTATAAAGACAGCAAAGCCGTTCACCGCGGGATCATCATCGGTACCGTGGTCATCGCTCTGCTGATGTTTGGTATGCACCTCGCGGGCGCTCTGGGCCGCGCGGTGCTGCCGCATCTCACCGTTCCCGATCGGGTGATCCCAACCCTGATGGTCCAGGTGCTGCCGCCGTGGGCCGCAGGCCTGTTTTTAGCGGCGCCAATGGCGGCGATCATGTCGAACGTTAACGCCCATTTATTGCAGGCATCGGCTACGATCGTTAAAGATCTTTGGCTCAGCGCTCGCCCTGCCAAAAGGCATAATGAGCAAAAGCTGAAAAGGATCTCCACCGCCACCACCCTGGTTATCGGGATCCTGATGATGCTGGCAGCCTGGCGGCCGCCTGAAATGATCATCTGGCTCAACCTGCTGGCCTTCGGCGGCCTGGAAGCGGTGTTCTTATGGCCGCTGGTTATGGGCCTGTACTGGGAGCGCGCTAACGCGACCGGTGCCCTGAGCGCGATGATCGTTGGCGGCGTGCTCTACGCCGTGCTGGCGACATTCAATATCCAGTACCTGGGCTTTCATCCGATTGTGCCCTCGCTGCTGTTAAGCTTGCTGGCTTTTGTGATTGGCAACCGTTTCGGTCAGCCCGTCCCTCCAGCCCCTATTATGACTACTGATAAATAAAGAGTTTTGCCATGCCATGGATCCAACTGAAACTGAACACGACCGGCGCACACGCTGAAGATTTAAGCGATGCGCTGATGGAGGCCGGTGCCGTCTCTATCACCTTCCAGGATACCCACGATACGCCGGTATTCGAACCGCTGCCGGGGGAAACCCGCCTGTGGGGAGACACCGACGTTATCGGCCTGTTCGACGCAGAGAGCGATATGGACGAAGTCGTTGCCATCCTTGAGCAGCATCCTCTTCTGGGCGTCGGCTTCGCGCATAAAATCGAGCAGCTGGAAGACAAAGACTGGGAGCGCGAATGGATGGATAACTTCCACCCGATGCGCTTCGGCGAGCGGCTGTGGATTTGCCCAAGCTGGCGTGAAGTACCGGATGCCAACGCGGTTAACGTGATGCTCGATCCGGGCCTCGCCTTCGGTACCGGTACGCACCCGACGACCTCTCTGTGCCTGCAGTGGCTGGATGGGCTGGATCTGGCGGGTAAAACGATTATTGATTTCGGCTGTGGTTCCGGGATCCTGGCGATTGCCGCCCTGAAGCTCGGTGCGGCGAAGGCTATCGGTATCGATATCGACCCGCAGGCGATTCAGGCCAGCCGCGATAACGCCGAACGCAATGGCGTCTCAGAGCGTCTGGAACTCTATTTACCCCAGGATCAGCCAGAAGCTCTCAGCGCCGACGTCGTGGTCGCCAACATTCTGGCCGGCCCGTTACGCGAGCTGGCTCCGTTAATCAGCGTGCTGCCCGTTGCAGGCGGCCTGCTGGGCCTCTCCGGCATCCTTGCCAGCCAGGCTGACGGCGTCTGCGAAGCCTACGCCGATCGTTTTAATCTCGACCCGGTGGTAGAAAAAGAAGAGTGGTGCCGCATTACCGGCCAGCGGAAGTAAGCGCCAATGCGGCCTGCGGGCCGCATTTTTGTTTCCAGTAACCGCCAAATGACGTCAAGAAATGGGAGCCAGATCGCACTACGAAGCGCTTTTTTGGCTACAAAAACAGCGTTTTATGCCGTTAATGCCCCCCTTTTTCTAAGAAAAATAGAGAAGTTTTACGATTTTATAAATGGACACAAATTACCCACCCATCATTAACACAATGATTAATATAGTAATTTATTCATGGCATTTTCGTTACCCCTGGATTCATTGATCTGTGACAGGGGATTGCTCAAAGTTTGGCCTTTCATCTCGTGCAAAAAATGCGTAATATACGCCGCCTTGCAGTCACAGTATGGTCATTTCTTAACTCATGCGCATCGGACACTACCAGCTTAGAAATCGCCTGATCGCAGCACCTATGGCTGGCATTACTGACAGACCATTCAGGACGCTGTGCTATGAGATGGGAGCAGGTTTAACCGTTTCCGAGATGATGTCCTCCAACCCGCAGGTTTGGGAGAGCGACAAGTCCCGTTTACGGATGGTGCACGTTGATGAGCCCGGTATTCGTACCGTGCAAATCGCCGGTAGCGTACCGGAAGAGATGGCCGCAGCCGCCCGTATTAACGTGGAAAGCGGCGCCCAAATTATTGATATTAATATGGGGTGCCCGGCGAAAAAGGTGAATCGCAAGCTCGCAGGTTCAGCCCTCTTGCAGCATCCCGAGCAGGTGAAGTTAATCCTGACGGCGGTCGTCAAGGCAGTGGACGTTCCCGTGACGCTCAAGATTCGCACCGGTTGGGAGCCGGAACACCGTAACTGTGTAGAAATTGCCCAACTGGCTGAAGAGTGTGGCATTCAGGCTCTGACTATTCACGGACGCACCCGCGCCTGTTTGTTTAACGGAGACGCTGAATACGACAGTATTCGGGCAGTTAAGCAGAAAGTTTCCATTCCGATTATCGCGAATGGCGACATTACTGACCCGCTTAAAGCCAGAGCTGTGCTCGACTATACGGGGGCTGATGCCCTTATGATAGGCCGCGCGGCTCAGGGAAGACCCTGGATCTTTCGGGAAATCCAGCATTATCTGGACACTGGAGAGCTGCTGCCCCCCCTGCCGTTGGCAGAGGTTAAGCGCTTGCTTTGCGCTCACGTTCGGGAATTGCATGACTTTTACGGTCAGGCAAAAGGGTACCGAATTGCGCGTAAACACGTTTCCTGGTATCTCCAGGAGCACGCTCCAAATGACCAGTTTCGGCGCACATTCAACGCCATAGAGGATGCCAGCGATCAGCTGGAGGCGTTGGAGGCATACTTCGAAAATTTTGCGTAAACAGAAATAAAGAGCTGACAGAACTATGTTCGAACAACGCGTAAATTCTGACGTACTGACCGTTTCTACCGTTAACTCTCAGGATCAGGTAACTCAAAAACCCCTGCGTGACTCGGTTAAACAGGCACTGAAGAACTATTTTGCTCAACTGAACGGTCAAGACGTTAGTGACCTGTATGAGCTGGTACTGGCTGAAGTAGAACAGCCCCTGTTGGACATGGTGATGCAATACACCCGCGGTAACCAGACCCGTGCTGCCCTGATGATGGGCATCAACCGCGGTACACTGCGTAAAAAATTGAAAAAATACGGCATGAACTGATACTAGTCAGTTAATTGCTTGAATAAAAGGCGCTCTTCGGCATGGGGAAGCGCCTTTTTACTGCCTCGCGTTTACTCCCTCCCTGCAGCAGACAGCTGACTTCTCATCTGAGTTAACTCGCCGTCCGACGATTCGGTACGCAGAGCATCGACAGTAGCGGTGGAAAACGTCGTGCGCGTGATGGTTGAAGAGAGCCTTCCACGACAGCCCTCGTTGGCACTGCGATGGTGCTCATGGCCTTGCGCAGCCTCAGGCCGTGGCAGGAACGCAGCGACGCAGAGAACGGCGTAAAGGCGATTATCCAACGTGCCTACCGGCGCCTTCAGCAAGAAGGACGCTATGGTCTTACCGTGCAATCTGCCGGCCATTGTCGAACTCGGTAGCGCAGCGGGTTTTGACTTTGACCTTATCGATCAGGGCAACCTCGGCCACAGCGCGCTAACCCAGGCGCGTAATCAGCTGCCCGGCTGCATCCGGAGCAGCTGGCGCGTATTTCCGTACGCTGCCGGATACTATCAACAATATGTATGCGCGTAGCGCCAGCGGTGAAATGGCGCCACTCTCTTCGTTCGTCACATCGCGCCGGGTAAAAAGTACCGGGGATACAATGCTCCTGATGGAGGCAGGCTGCCGAACGGAACTGGCTATGACTGGACTGGAATGTCGTCTCAGGAACGGCTCTCCGGAAGCCAGGCGCCTGCGCGCTATGAAAGAGGGTATCTCCCGCTCTCTGTAACCTTGGTCATTCTTAGGGATTCCTGGAGCGTTGCCGGCAGCATCGTTTCTCGGGCTAAATAATGATGTTGATTTCCAGGTCGGCTTATTAACTGCGATTGGCTTATCGGCAAAAAATACCATTCCGATCGACGGGTCTGCTAAAGAACTTATGGGTAAAGAAGGTAAAAGAATTATCGAGCCGACGCTCGAGATATCGCGTATGCACCTGCCTCCGATCCTCATGACATCATTGGCTTTTATTCTCGGGGTGCTGCTTTTAATTATTAGCCACAGACCAGGACCAGGGGCGAAAAATGCGGTGGACACCGGCCTAATGGACGGAATGTTAACCGCTACGCTGCCGGCAATCCTCTTCGTAGAGGTGTTCTTCGTGGCTGTAAGGGGCCGCTTTACCCGGCGCGAGGAGTGCTTATCCCATCAAAGGCGCCACCCCGGCGCTTTTTTTATCCTGTGCTCTAAGAATCAATGAGTTGGATGCCATCCGTTATATTCAATAATTATAAAATCAGCAGTCCCTGGCTTTATTTCATCATTTTATTCTGCATATTTTCTACGCAATCCTTCGCTTATCTCCATGATATTTACGTAGCTCATAAATTGAGATGATTTCCTCTATCCGGCCTCTGTATTCGCGATGCTAAAATAAGCTATTCCGTCGTGTATCTCATCCGATGCAGAAAAACGGACTATTCAGAGGTAATATTATGAAGAAATTTATTTTAGTGACGCTGCTGGCGACTTTACTCGCCGGCTGCGCACATGACTCTCCCTGCGTGCCGGTATACGATTCTGAAGGCAGGTTAGTTCATACCAATACCTGCATGAAAGGCACGACTCAGGATAACTGGGAAACGGCTGGAGCAATTGCCGGCGGCGCGGCGGCGGTAGCGGGATTAACTCTGGGGATTGTAGCGCTGACCCGTTAACCCTTGCCTTCCCGGTGGACAGGGTTCATTCCCCAATGAGAGAACGGATATAAAGAAAGGGCCTGGTCGAGAGACCGGGCCTTTTTTAGTAGACTGCAGGTTATAAAGGCCGCTCTACGAGCACAGAGATGCAGTCGTTTATAGCAGGCAAGCAAAAAGGCCCAGTCTTTCGACTGGGCCTTCTGCTTTATTTGATGCCTGGCAATTCCCTACTCTCACATGGGGAGACCCCACACTACCATCGGCGCTACGGCGTTTCACTTCTGAGTTCGGCATGGGGTCAGGTGGGACCACCGCGCTATCGTCGCCAGGCAAATTCTTTAAAATACTGTGTTCTAACTTAAAAACTGGTGCTGATACCCAGAGTCGAACTGGGGACCTCACCCTTACCAAGGGTGCGCTCTACCAACTGAGCCATATCAGCACACTTAATTTGCTACCGGGCAATAACTTTTCGGGCCGTTGCTTCGCAACGTTCAAAAGCATTCGCTTTTGTTCTGCTACTCTTTCGAATAGCAAACTACCTCGAAAGTCAGTGCCATACTGCTAATTTGATGCCTGGCAGTTCCCTACTCTCACATGGGGAGACCCCACACTACCATCGGCGCTACGGCGTTTCACTTCTGAGTTCGGCATGGGGTCAGGTGGGACCACCGCGCTGTTGCCGCCAGGCAAATTCTGTTTACCAACATGCCACTTCGGCCTGTCAGCTAATCTGTCATCAAGCTGATAATTCGTCTCTTCGCCAAAACAGCTTCGGCGTTGTAAGGTTAAGCCTCACGGTTCATTAGTATCGGTTAGCTCAACGTATCGCTACGCTTACACACCCGACCTATCAACGTCGTCGTCTTCAACGTTCCTTCAGGACTCTCAAGGAGTCAGGGAGAACTCATCTCGGGGCAAGTTTCGTGCTTAGATGCTTTCAGCACTTATCTTTTCCGCATTTAGCTACCGGGCAATGCCATTGGCATGACAACCCGAACACCAGTGATGCGTCCACTCCGGTCCTCTCGTACTAGGAGCAGCCCCCCTCAATTCTCCAGCGCCCACGGCAGATAGGGACCGAACTGTCTCACGACGTTCTAAACCCAGCTCGCGTACCACTTTAAACGGCGAACAGCCGTACCCTTGGGACCTACTTCAGCCCCAGGATGTGATGAGCCGACATCGAGGTGCCAAACACCGCCGTCGATATGAACTCTTGGGCGGTATCAGCCTGTTATCCCCGGAGTACCTTTTATCCGTTGAGCGATGGCCCTTCCATTCAGAACCACCGGATCACTATGACCTGCTTTCGCACCTGCTCGCGCCGTCACGCTCGCAGTCAAGCTAGCTTATGCCATTGCACTAACCTCCTGATGTCCGACCAGGATTAGCTAACCTTCGTGCTCCTCCGTTACTCTTTGGGAGGAGACCGCCCCAGTCAAACTACCCACCAGACACTGTCCGCAACCCCGATTAGGGGTCTACGTTAGAACATCAAACATTAAAGGGTGGTATTTCAAGGTTGGCTCCACGCAGACTGGCGTCCACGCTTCAAAGCCTCCCACCTATCCTACACATCAAGGCTCAATGTTCAGTGTCAAGCTATAGTAAAGGTTCACGGGGTCTTTCCGTCTTGCCGCGGGTACACTGCATCTTCACAGCGAGTTCAATTTCACTGAGTCTCGGGTGGAGACAGCCTGGCCATCATTACGCCATTCGTGCAGGTCGGAACTTACCCGACAAGGAATTTCGCTACCTTAGGACCGTTATAGTTACGGCCGCCGTTTACCGGGGCTTCGATCAAGAGCTTCTCCTTACGGATAACCCCATCAATTAACCTTCCGGCACCGGGCAGGCGTCACACCGTATACGTCCACTTTCGTGTTTGCACAGTGCTGTGTTTTTAATAAACAGTTGCAGCCAGCTGGTATCTTCGACTGATTTCAGCTCCACGAGC
>NZ_JARXNI010000018.1:0-392722 GCF_036561945.1 Klebsiella scottii | reverse complement strand
ATTTGCCTGGCGGCAACAGCGCGGTGGTCCCACCTGACCCCATGCCGAACTCAGAAGTGAAACGCCGTAGCGCCGATGGTAGTGTGGGGTCTCCCCATGTGAGAGTAGGGAACTGCCAGGCATCAAACCAGTAAGAAGCCCATCCGCGAGGATGGGCTTTTTGCGTTTTGGGCTATTCATCTTCATCGATATAGAGTTGCCTGAGCGCGCTCATATTCACGATTAAAATCTTGCCGTATTTTGCCTCGATCCATCCCAACTTTTCCCATGCAACCAGACGCTTATTAATCGTCTGACGGGTGGTATTGATAATGGTTGCCAGGTCGTCCTGGGTTAAGTAAAGGTTGATTAATACGCCTTTCTCATGCCATTCGCCATAGCCTTCCGACAAGCTCACCAGACGTTTCGCCAGACGGGCTGAGACGGATAAAAGCGCGCTGTCATGGAGCATCGTGAAGGCGTTGCGCACCACTTTACACAGCAGTAGTGCCAGAAAATGGTGGAGGATGGGATAGTGCTGCAAAAGCGACTCCACGTCGCGCGGCTTCAGCGTCAGCAGTATTGTTTTGCCAAGAGCTCTGGCATCGTGGGTACGGACTGATTTGTCGATCATACCGATTTCACCAAACCAGTTGCCGGGCGAAAGATAGCGAAAAATACACTCTTTGCCATCGGCTGAGACGGAGCTGACTTTGACGGATCCGGTAATGACCGCATACAGCGCCTGTGATTCATCTCCGCGATAGTGGATCACTTCACCGTTTTCATACTGATAAAAGCTGGCACGGGACAACATCTGCCCACTAAGATAATCAGGTAGCGCCCGGAACCAGCTACTGGTCAGCAGGATCGCCTGGATCTCATCCTGCTGAAGATTCCATTCATGTGACTCCTGTGCTACGGCCAATATCTTAACCATCGTTGTTGCTGTCCTGATGTTGATTATTGTCGCAGCACTGTATCATTTCCGATTAATCAGAGTGCCGGAGATATGTCGCCTCACCGGATTTCATGGCGTGTGCCGGGGAGGGTATCGTCTGCGCTTTATCAATCCCAAACCGTCGCAATGCCAGAATCATCAGGCTACCTGATGCCGTGACCAGCGCGAGGAAATAGAGCCCTGCCTGCGGTGAGTTGAAGGAATGCTCTGCCCAGACGCGTAGATTTGGGGCGACGAAGCCTCCTAAATTGCCCATTGAGTTAATGAGAGCGATCCCCGAAGCTGCGGCTGCTCCGCCCAGGTACGATGAGGGAAATGTCCAGTAAAGTGGCTGCATGGCAAGGTGTCCCGCAGCCGCAACGCATAGGGCGACAATCGCGATGAGCGGTATACTCTCAGCGAAGCCAGATAACGCGATGCCCACGGCTCCGCACATGAAAGTGACAGCTGCAACGTAGCGGCGTTCCTGCAGTTTTTCGGCGATCCGTGGCACGTAATACACCGCAATGGCGGCACACAATGGTGGGATAGCGGTGACAAAGCCAACCAGCAGACCGACTTTCGTGCCCATCAGAGTGGCGATCTGGGTTGGCAGGAAGAAATAGATCCCGTAACCGCAAACCTGGACGGTGAACCAAATCAGGCATAGGTAGAGCACGCGTACATCCAGTAGGGCCTGCCACACGCCTTTTGGACCATGGGCCAGTTTCATCTGCTCTTCATGATTAAGTGTCTGGCTTAGCGCCGCTTTCTCTTGCTGCGTTAACCACCTGGCGTCGTCAGGACGATCGTCCAGATAGAAAAAGACCCAAATCCCGACGGCTGAGGCCAACAAACCTTCGACGACGAACATCAACTGCCAGCCATGCAGGCCGAATGCCAGCGTCGTACCTTCCAGAGAAAGCAGCGAGCCGGAAAGCGGGCCGCCGATGATAAAGGCCAGCGGTGCGCCAAACAGAAAATAGCCGGTAACACGTGCGCGGATATGTTGCGGGAACCAGAAAGTCAGATAGAGAATGACGCCGGGAAAGAACCCTGCTTCACTCACCCCCAGCAGAAAACGTAAGAAGATAAACATCGTTTCGGTATGTGCAAACATCATTGCCGCAGAGACCAGACCCCAGGTGATCATGATCCTCGCCAGCCAGACCCGGGCGCCAATGCGGTAAAGCAGAATATTACTTGGGACTTCAAAAATGGCATAACCGATAAAAAAGATGCCGGCGCCAAAGGCGTAGGCTGCATCGCTTAGCCCTGTGTCCAGCTGGAATTCTTGTTTTGCAAAGCCGATATTTGAACGATCCAGATAGGCCAGAATAAACATCAGCGTGACCATCGGGATGATCCGTCGTATGGATTTACGTATTGCCTGTGATAAATCAAGATCGGTAGGGGCGGGCATAGTTCACCTCTTGGTATTTGTCATTATTTTTTGTCGTCCAGACGATGTACCTGTGAGGGTTATCTGACGCTAAAACGCTCAAGGGCTTCCCGCCGCAGCGTGGTGCCTGCGCCTGGCGCCGTGGGGAGAGAATAGAACCCTTCTTTCACTTCTACCGGATCGACGAAACACTCCAACGTCCAGGGGATAAATTCCAGCAGCGAGCAGGCCGGGTGCGCGATGACCAGATGCAACTGAGCCTGCATCATGTCACCGTGATGCGGTGTTACCGGCAGGTTAAATGCCTGCCCGAGGTCGGCAATTTCCCAGACTGCCGTCAGTCCACCGCAGCGCGTGGCGTCTGGTTGTAGGTAATCGACCGCCCCAGCGAGTACAAACTCTTTAAAAGAATCAAAATGATATAGTAGTTCTCCCAGGGCGAGAGGTGTGCTGATATGCTTGGCCAGCGCGCGGTGACTGGATACATCGTCATGCCACATCGGCTCTTCAAACCAGGTAATGTCAAAATCAGCCAGCCGTGAACCATACTGTTTGGCAGTGCTGATATCCCATTTGGCGTTCGCATCCACCATCAGATTGACGTCATCGCCGATCGCTTTTCTGACGGCTTCAATCCGCCTGAGGTCTTCTCGCGGGTCTGGCTTGCCGATTTTCATTTTGATGGCATTAAAGCCCTCTTCAAAAATCATCTTCTTACAGTCATCGACCAACTCGTCGGTCTCCCTGACTAACCAGCCACAATCGGTGTTATAGGCGGAAATGCGAGTGTGCTGTGAGCCGCCAAAAATTTTCCACAGCGGCTGTTCAACCATCTTGGCTTTCAGATCCCACAGCGCAATATCAATGGCAGAGAGCGCCATCTGCATCAATCCTCCGCGTCCTACCCAGATATTGGTTGAACTGCGGGATAATTTACGGTGCAGGTAACGAACTTCATTGGCATCTTCCCCGAGTAGCATCGGACCGAAAACATCGCTGATAATGGTGGTGAGCAATCTGTCGGTAGCGATATCAGCATGGGTACCCGTATAACCGTAACCGACCAGCCCGTTGTCCGTCTCAATCATGACGCCGGGCATGCCCCAGTGTGTAATGCTGTGTGTAGAATCGCCGATGATATTTTTGGTTACCGGCACGTGCATAATAAATGTCGTCAGTTTGGTGATTTTCATGCTTGCTTCCTGTGGCTGTAAGACCTGATGGATTGCCGCAATGTAGCAATGGTCTTTCGGGAAGGCTGTCAAACGGTTTACACATCACCAGCGGCTGGCGAGATTAATTAAAATATTTGATACGGATCGCGAATTGCTCACATCCTCCTGGCGGGGATGGCCTTTTTATCTTTTTTATTCTTTGCTAAGCAGTAACGGATAGACACGGCTCGGGCCGTCAACCTCACAACGTTTCGCCACGTTAAACCGAATGGGGTTGAAACTTTTTCACCTTCTACGTGCAGACTCGACATTTTATTTATTCCTGGTTATTGTTAGCTGTCTGGATGTCTAAACGTTTATACGTATGCTATGAGGTAATAAAGTTATGCCTATTCGGGTGCAGGACGAGCTACCGGCCGTCAATTTCTTGCGTAGTGAGAACGTCTTTGTGATGACGACAACGCGCGCAACGACCCAGGAAATTCGTCCGCTGAAGGTGCTTATCCTCAACCTGATGCCGAAGAAAATCGAGACTGAAAATCAGTTCCTGCGGCTGCTATCAAATTCTCCGCTCCAGCTTGATATCCAGCTGTTGCGTATCGACGCGCGTGAATCCCGCAACACGCCAACCGAGCATCTGAACAACTTCTACTGCAACTTTGAGGACATCTGCGACCAGAACTTTGATGGACTGATCGTCACCGGCGCACCGCTGGGGCTGGTTGAATTCAACGATGTGGCCTACTGGCCGCAGATTAAGCAGGTGCTGGAGTGGGCAAAGGATCATGTGACCTCGACGCTTTTTGTCTGTTGGGCCGTACAGGCCGCGCTCAATATCCTTTATGGCATCCCCAAGCAAACCCGCACTGAAAAAATCTCCGGCGTATTTGAACACCATATTTTGCACCCGCATGCGCTACTGACCCGCGGTTTCGACGATACCTTCCTCGCGCCACACTCGCGCTATGCCGATTTTCCGGCCGCATTGATCCGCGACTATACCGATTTAGAGATCCTGGCAGAAACCGAAGAGGGCGATGCCTATCTGTTTGCCAGCAAAGATAAGCGCATTGCCTTCGTCACCGGGCATCCGGAATACGATGCCGGTACCCTGGCGGGCGAGTTTTTCCGCGATGTGGAAGCGGGACTCAGCCCGGAAGTTCCGACCAATTATTTCCCGCATGATGACCCGCAAAACAAACCGCGGGCCAGCTGGAGAAGTCACGGAAACCTGCTGTTTGCCAACTGGCTGAACTACTATGTCTACCAAATCACGCCATACGATCTGCGGAATATGAATCCGACTCTGGATTAATCCTCCAGCCAACGCGATCCTAAAGCGTTTCAGCATTTTGCCTCTGGCACCTTCGGGTGCCTTTTTTGTTTCCGAAATTCAATTCATACGCGGAATAAACTTTAATTTTAATGTTATCAATATGTTGAATTGATATTAAAATTAAAATGGAAATTGTTTTTGATTTTGGAAAAATAATGCGTAGTCTTAATTGTGTTGAGCGAAAACCAGACAACGATCTTTCACTCGCGCCAACTGGATCAACCAAGAGGAGCTGCACAATGACGCAACAGGCGACAATCACTGACGAACTGGCCTTCGGCCAGCCTTATGGCGAGCAGGAAAAGCAGGTCTTAACGCCCGAGGCGGTGGAGTTCCTGGCGGAACTGGTGAGCCGCTTTACGCCTGAGCGCAATAGGCTGCTGGCGGCACGTATCCAGCAGCAGCAGGACATAGACGACGGAAAGCTGCCAGATTTTATTTCGGAAACAGCTTCCATTCGTAACGGTGACTGGACGATTCGCGGTATTCCGGCTGATTTACAGGATCGCCGGGTGGAGATCACCGGCCCCGTTGAACGCAAAATGGTGATTAACGCTCTGAATGCCAACGTGAAAGTATTTATGGCTGACTTTGAGGATTCGCTGGCGCCTGACTGGAACAAAGTTATCGATGGTCAGATTAACCTGCGTGATGCGGTCAACGGCACCATCAGCTATACCAACGAAGCGGGAAAAATCTACCAGCTGAAGCCCGATCCTGCGGTGCTGGTTTGCCGGGTGCGCGGCCTGCATCTGCCGGAAAAGCACGTCACCTGGCGCGGGGAGTCGATTCCCGGCAGCCTGTTTGATTTCGCGCTCTATTTCTTCCATAACCACCGGGCTTTGCTGGCGAAAGGAAGCGGCCCCTATTTCTATCTGCCGAAGACGCAGGCCTGGCAGGAAGCGGCCTGGTGGAGCGAAGTTTTCAGCTACACCGAAGATCGGTTTGAACTGCCGCGCGGCACCATCAAGGCGACGCTGCTGATTGAAACGCTACCGGCGGTGTTCCAGATGGATGAAATTCTCCATGCGCTGCGGGACCATATCGTTGGCCTGAACTGCGGGCGTTGGGACTACATTTTCAGCTACATCAAAACCTTAAAAAACCATGCTGACCGTGTTTTACCCGACCGCCAGGTGGTGACGATGGACAAATCGTTCCTCAACGCCTATTCACGCCTGCTGATAAAGACCTGTCACAAGCGCGGCGCGTTTGCGATGGGCGGCATGGCGGCCTTTATCCCCAGCAAGGACGCCGAACGGAACCGCCAGGTGCTCGGCAAAGTCACCGCCGATAAAGAGCTGGAAGCCAAAAACGGCCATGACGGCACCTGGATTGCCCACCCGGGCCTCGCGGATACGGCGATGGAGGTTTTCAATCGCGTGCTGGGCGAACGGACCAATCAGCTGGGCGTCAGCCGGGAACAGGATGCGCCGATTACCGCCGAGCAGCTGCTGGAGCCCTGCGACGGCGAGCGCACCGAAGCCGGGATGCGCGCCAACATTCGCGTGGCGGTGCAGTACATCGAAGCCTGGATCTCCGGCAACGGCTGCGTACCGATTTATGGCCTGATGGAAGATGCGGCCACGGCCGAAATCTCGCGCACCTCTATCTGGCAATGGATCCATCATCAAAAGACGCTAAGCGACGGGACGCCGGTGACCAAAGCGCTGTTCCGCCAGTGGCTGGGCGAGGAGCTGATGGTTATTCAGGACGAGCTGGGCGAGCACCGCTACAGCAGCGGCCGCTTTGACGATGCCGCGCGGCTGATGGAACAAATCACTACCTCAGACGAACTGATTGATTTCTTAACGTTGCCTGGCTACCGCCTGCTGGCGTAATTCACCCACTCGTGACCCTATGGAGCATCTGCACATGAAAACTCGTACTCAGCAAATCGAAGAATTAAACAAAGAGTGGACACAGCCGCGTTGGGAAGGCATTACCCGCCCATATAGCGCAGAAGAAGTGGTGAAATTACGCGGCTCGGTCAACCCGGAATGTACCCTGGCGCAGCTTGGTGCGGCCAAAATGTGGCGACTGCTGCACGGTGGCTCGAAGAAGGGCTATATCAACAGCCTTGGCGCGCTGACCGGTGGGCAGGCGCTGCAGCAGGCGAAGGCGGGGATCGAGGCGATTTATCTCTCCGGCTGGCAGGTGGCGGCGGATGCAAACCTGGCTTCCAGCATGTATCCGGATCAATCGCTGTACCCGGCCAACTCGGTGCCGGCGGTGGTGGATCGGATCAACAATACCTTCCGTCGCGCCGATCAGATCCAGTGGTCTGCCGGCATTGAATCAGACGATCCGCGCTATACCGACTATTTCCTGCCGATCGTGGCGGATGCTGAAGCCGGCTTCGGCGGCGTGCTGAATGCGTTTGAGCTGATGAAATCGATGATTGAGGCCGGTGCAGCGGCGGTTCACTTTGAAGATCAGCTGGCGTCAGTGAAAAAATGCGGCCATATGGGCGGAAAAGTGCTGGTTCCGACGCAGGAAGCTATCCAGAAGCTGGTGGCCGCTCGCCTGGCGGCAGACGTCATGGGCGTACCGACGCTGGTCATCGCCCGAACCGACGCCGATGCTGCGGATCTGATCACCTCCGACTGCGATCCGTACGATCGTGAATTTATTACCGGCGATCGCACCAGTGAAGGCTTTTTCCGCACTCACGCCGGCATTGAGCAGGCGATTAGCCGCGGCCTGGCCTATGCGCCGTACGCTGACCTGGTGTGGTGCGAAACGTCTAAGCCGGATCTCGAACAGGCTAAGCGCTTTGCCGACGCTATCCACGCGCGCTTCCCTGGCAAACTGCTGGCCTATAACTGCTCGCCGTCGTTTAACTGGAAGAAAAACCTCGATGACGCCACCATCGCTCGCTTCCAGCAGGCGCTGTCCGATATGGGCTACAAATATCAGTTCATTACTCTGGCGGGCATTCACAGCATGTGGTTCAACATGTTCGACCTCGCCCGCTCCTATGCGCAGGGTGAGGGGATGAAGCACTACGTTGAGAAGGTGCAGCAGCCGGAGTTTGCCGCCGCAGCGGAAGGGTACACCTTCGTTTCCCACCAGCAGGAGGTGGGCACCGGCTACTTCGATAAGGTGACCACCATTATTCAGGGCGGCGCTTCATCAGTCACCGCCCTGACCGGCTCAACGGAAGAAGAGCAGTTCTGATTGTTTCCCCCTCTCCCTGCCGGGGAGAGGGCTGGGTGAGGGGGAAGGTATGACGCGTGGCCTGGAACTACTGATTGCACAGACTATTTTGCAGGGCTTTGACGCCCAGTATGGCCGTTTTCTCGAAGTCACCTCGGGCGCGCAGCAGCGCTTTGAACACGCCGACTGGCACGCCGTTCAGCAGGCGATGAAGCAGCGTATCCACCTCTACGATCATCACGTCGGCCTGGTGGTTGAACAGCTGCGCTGTATTACCGAAGGAAAAAGTACCGACGTCGATTTTTTACTGCGGGTGAAAGAGCACTACACCCACCTGCTACCGGATTACCCTCGCTTCGAAATTGCGGAGAGCTTTTTCAATTCCGTCTATTGTCGGTTGTTTGACCACCGCTCGCTGACTCCCGAGCGGCTTTTTATTTTCAGTTCGCAGCCGGAGCGCAGCTTCCGCTCAATTCCCCGTCCGCTGGCGAAAACGTTTTTCCCCGAGCGCGGCTGGGAAACGTTATTAAGCAAAGTGTTATCCGATCTCCCCCTGCGGCTGGCGTGGCAAAATAAGGCGCGGGATATTGGCTATATCACGGCCTGCCTGGTGGAAGCTCTCGGCAGCGAGATGCTGTCCCGCTCCCATCTGCAAATAGCCAACGAACTCTTTTATCGCAATAAGGCGGCCTGGCTGGTAGGCAAACTGGTTACGCCGGTGGCTACGCTGCCTTTTTTGCTGCCTGTCCATCGCAGCGATGAAGGCGAGCTGTTTATTGATGCCTGTCTGACCACCCATGCTGAAGCGAGCATCGTCTTTGGCTTTGCGCGCTCCTATTTTATGGTTTACGCCCCGCTGCCTGGCGCGCTGGTTGAGTGGCTGCGCGATATCCTGCCGGGGAAAACCACCGCCGAGCTCTATATGGCGATTGGCTGCCAGAAGCACGCAAAAACGGAAAGCTACCGTGAATATCTGCACTACATTGCCCGCAGCGACGAGCAGTTTATCGAGGCGCCGGGCATCCGCGGGATGGTGATGCTGGTCTTTACCCTGCCGGGCTTCGACCGGGTATTTAAGATCATCAAGGACCGCTTTGCGCCGCAAAAGGAGATGACCGCCGCCCACGTCCGCGCCTGCTATCAGCTGGTTAAGGAGCACGACCGCGTCGGGCGCATGGCCGATACCCAGGAGTTTGAAAACTTCGTGCTGGATAAGCGGCAAATCGCGCCGCAGCTGATGGCGCTGCTGCAGTCGGAAGCCGGGGCTAAAATTACCGACCTCGGCGATCGGATTGCCATCAGCCATCTCTATATCGAGCGGCGAATGGTGCCGCTGAATATCTGGCTGGAGCAGGTTGACGGCCAGGCGCTGCGCGATGCGGTCGAGGAGTACGGTAATGCCATTCGCCAGCTGGCCGCCGCCAATATATTCCCCGGCGATATGCTGTTCAAAAACTTTGGCGTGACCCGCCACGGCCGGGTGGTGTTCTACGATTACGATGAGATTTGCTACATGACGGAGGTCAATTTCCGCGAGATCCCGCCGCCGCGCTATCCGGAAGATGAGCTGGCGAGCGAGCCGTGGTACAGCGTGTCGCCGGGGGATGTTTTCCCGGAAGAGTTCCGCCACTGGCTCTGCGCGGACCCGCGTATTGGGCCGCTGTTTGAGGAGATGCACGCCGATTTGCTGCGGGCCGATTACTGGCGGGAGCTGCAGACGCGCATTCGTAACGGCCACGTGGAGGATGTCTATGCCTATCGCCGCCGCCAGCGTTTTTGCGTGCGCTATGGCGCGATGCAGCAGGCGGGTTAGCGGCTCAGGAGGAGTGCGTATCGGCGACCTCGATCAGCGCGAACTCTTCGTAAACCAGCTCCATCTCCGGTGACCAGGTCCCTTCACGCTCGAAGAACGCCCGGTGAGCCTGCTGCCAGTAGCCCAGGCTCAAATCGCCTTCACCCTCCAGCGCGGCAAGTTCCGCGGTCATCTCATTAAAGCGAATCATTCTGAGTACCAGGGTGCGGATGACGCAGACCGGCTCGCCCGCCCCGTTGAGCACGATATGCCAGGCGCCAGGGATTACCGGCGGATCTTCCTGGCGATAGCTGGCAAGAGACCCGCAGGTGCCGCGCTTTTTCCCGGCGATAACCAGCGCCGCCAGCTCATCGGCCAGCGCGGGGGAATCGCCAAATGACCAGCAAAAGGCGCCGGGATAGCGCTGCTGCCAAAGGGATTTCAGATCGATCATGTTAGCGAACCCCGCCGTAAGCCAGGGTCACCTCTTTCGCGGCTTTAATCACCAGCGCGCCCAGCTCGGTGACGCGATCGTCGGTCATCCGCGAGATGGGCCCGGAGATGGAGATCGCCGCAAACGGCTCGCGGTGCTCGTCATAAATGCAGGAAGCGACGCAGCGCAGACCCAGGGCATGCTCTTCATCATCGAACGAATAGCCGCGCTTGCGCGTCTGGGCCAGGTCCTCTTTCAGATGCACCGGCGATACCAGCGTGGCGTGGGTGTAGGCGTGCAGGCCTTTACGGTGCAGAAGGCCGGTGACCTGCTCTTCGCTCAGCTGTGACAGGAAGGCTTTACCCGCCCCGGAGGCGTGCATCGGCAGCTTGCCGCCAATCGGCGCCGACATGCGCATCAGCTGCGTACACTGCACCTGGTCGATGATAATCGCCTGGTGGTCACTCTGATCCAGCACCGCGAGATTAACCGTTTCACCTGACTCTTCCATCAGCTGGCGTAAAATAGGGTGCACGATGGCCAGCAGGTTGCGGCTTTGCAGAAAGCTGCTGCCGACCACAAAGGCGTGAGCGCCTACGGACCAGTGCCCGAGCTCGCCCACCTGGCGCACGAAGCCCAGCTGCTGCATGGTCGTCAGCAGGCGGTGCGTTGTCGAGTTCGGCAGGCCGGCCTGCTGCGCCAGCTCGGTTAACGCGACGCTGCCGTGTGATTCAGAAATCCATTCGAGTAATTTTAGCCCACGGGTAAGCGACTGAACTTGCCCGCTGGCCTGAGGGGCGGCGGGAGTCGCGGGTTTTCTGCCGCGCTTTGCGGGAACGGGAGTGGCCATCGCAGATTCCTTTTTTCTGTATCGTGGAAATAGTTTTCGTTTTATTTGCCCATTTTGCAATCACAACCGGACTGATCGGATGAGTGAAGCTGAACATGTCTCATATTGCCCGCCGCTCTCTTTCCCGACCCTGTGGTTTATGCCAGTATGGTCATACACTTCATCCTTCAAACTGCTTCTGCGTTGGCTGCTCTGGTTCACCCCGGTTACCTGCTTGTAAAAGCGCCTGGGGGCTGGCTCGCGTGCCGCCTTGACCCAGCTTGAATGATTTTGTGTATTTCTGGGGTCTGGTTGAGCGTTGTCGGGAGCGAGTGTGAGCAGCAAAGTTGAGCAACTGCATCAGCAGTTAAAAAAACGTATTTTGGTTCTGGATGGGGGCATGGGCACCATGATCCAGGGCTATCGTCTGAGTGAAGAGGAGTTCCGCGGCGCGCGCTTTGCCGACTGGCCCTGCGATCTGAAGGGCAATAACGACCTGCTGGTGCTCAGCAAGCCGGACGTGATCCGCGCCATTCACGACGCCTATTTCGAGGCCGGCGCGGATATCATTGAAACCAACACCTTTAACTCGACGACTATCGCGATGGCGGATTACCAGATGGAATCCCTGTCGGCGGAAATCAACTTTGCCGCGGCACAGCTGGCGCGCGCCAGCGCCGATGCGTGGACCGCCCGGACGCCGGAAAAACCGCGCTACGTCGCGGGCGTTCTCGGCCCGACTAACCGCACCGCCTCCATCTCCCCTGACGTCAACGACCCTGCCTACCGCAACATCACCTTCGACGGGCTGGTGGAAGCCTACCGTGAGTCAACGAAGGCGCTGGTGGAAGGGGGCGTCGACCTGATTATGATTGAGACGGTATTCGACACCCTGAACGCCAAAGCGGCAATCTTTGCGGTCAAGGAGGAGCTTGAGGTGCTGGGCGTCGATCTGCCGATCATGATTTCCGGCACCATCACCGATGCCTCCGGCCGTACGCTCTCCGGGCAAACGACCGAAGCCTTTTACAACTCGCTGCGCCACGCCGATGCGCTCACCTTCGGCCTCAACTGCGCGCTGGGTCCGGACGAGCTGCGCCAGTACGTGCAGGAGCTCTCGCGCATTGCCGAATGCTACGTCACCGCGCACCCCAATGCGGGCCTGCCGAACGCCTTTGGTGAATACGATCTTGATGCCGATACTATGGCCGCGCAAATTCGCGAATGGGCTGAATCCGGATTCCTGAATATCGTCGGCGGCTGCTGCGGCACGACCCCGGAACATATCGCGGCCATGTCGCGCGCCGTTGCGGGGCTGGCGCCGCGCGCGCTGCCGGAAATCCCGGTGGCCTGCCGCCTCGCCGGTCTCGAACCGCTGAATATTGGTGACGACAGCCTGTTTGTTAACGTCGGCGAACGGACTAACGTTACCGGCTCTGCGAAGTTCAAGCGACTGATTAAAGAAGAAAAATATAATGAAGCGCTGGACGTTGCCCGCCAGCAGGTAGAGAGCGGCGCGCAGATTATCGATATCAACATGGATGAGGGGATGCTCGACGCGGAAGCGGCGATGGTGCGTTTCCTCAACCTGATTGCCGGCGAGCCCGATATTGCCCGCGTGCCGATCATGATCGACTCCTCGAAGTGGGAGGTCATCGAAAAGGGGCTGAAGTGCATTCAGGGTAAAGGCATCGTCAACTCTATCTCGATGAAAGAGGGGATCGAGCCGTTTATCCATCATGCTAAAAAAGTGCGCCGCTACGGCGCCGCCGTGGTGGTTATGGCCTTCGACGAACAGGGCCAGGCCGATACGCGCGCCCGCAAAATCGAGATTTGCCGCCGGGCGTACAAAATTCTGACCGAAGAGGTGGGCTTCCCGCCGGAAGATATTATCTTCGACCCCAATATCTTCGCGGTGGCGACCGGTATTGAAGAGCACAACAACTATGCGCAGGACTTTATCGGCGCCTGTGAAGATATCAAACGCGAGCTGCCCCATGCGCTGATTTCCGGCGGCGTCTCCAACGTCTCGTTCTCATTCCGCGGCAACGATCCGGTACGCGAGGCGATTCACGCCGTCTTCCTGTACTACGCCATTCGTAACGGCATGGATATGGGGATTGTTAACGCCGGGCAGCTGGCGATTTATGACGACCTGCCTGCCGAGCTGCGCGATGCCGTCGAAGACGTGATCCTCAACCGTCACGACGAGGGCACCGATCGCCTGCTGGAGCTGGCGGAAAAATATCGCGGCAGTAAAACGGACGACTCCGCCAACGCCCAGCAGGCGGAATGGCGCAGCTGGGACGTCAAAAAGCGTCTTGAATACTCGCTGGTGAAAGGGATCACCGAATTTATCGAGCTCGACACCGAAGAGGCGCGCCAGCAGTCGACCCGCCCAATTGAGGTGATTGAAGGCCCGCTGATGGACGGCATGAACGTGGTGGGTGACCTGTTCGGTGAGGGCAAAATGTTCCTCCCGCAGGTGGTGAAATCGGCCCGCGTGATGAAGCAGGCGGTGGCCTACCTTGAGCCGTATATTGAAGCCAGCAAAGAAAAAGGTTCCAGCAACGGCAAGATGGTGATCGCCACCGTCAAAGGCGACGTGCACGACATCGGTAAAAACATCGTCGGCGTGGTGCTGCAGTGTAATAACTACGAAATCATCGATCTTGGCGTGATGGTTCCGGCAGAAAAAATCCTCAGAACCGCGCGCGAGGTCAACGCTGACCTGATTGGCCTCTCCGGGCTGATTACCCCGTCGCTGGATGAAATGGTCAACGTGGCGAAGGAGATGGAGCGCCAGGGCTTTACCGTGCCGCTGCTGATTGGCGGCGCGACCACTTCCAAAGCGCATACGGCGGTAAAAATCGAGCAGAACTACAGCGGACCGACGGTCTACGTGCAGAACGCCTCGCGTACCGTGGGCGTGGTCTCAGCCTTGCTCTCCGATACCCAGCGCGATGACTTTGTCGCCCGCACGCGCAAAGAGTACGAAACCGTGCGTATCCAGCATGGGCGCAAGAAGCCGCGCACTCCGCCGGTCACCCTGGCGGCCGCCCGGGATAACGACCTGGCGTTCGACTGGGAAAGCTATACGCCGCCGGTGGCCCATCGCCTCGGCGTGCAGGAGGTCGAAGCCAGCATCGAAACGCTGCGTAACTATATCGACTGGACGCCGTTCTTTATGACCTGGTCGCTGGCCGGGAAATATCCGCGCATCCTCGAAGATGAAGTGGTAGGCGAAGAGGCGCAGCGGCTGTTTAAAGATGCCAACGATCTGCTGGATAAGCTGAGCGCGGAGAAGTCGCTGAACCCGCGCGGGGTGGTGGGATTATTCCCGGCTAACCGCGTCGGTGACGACATCGAAATCTACCGTGACGAGACGCGCACCCACGTTCTGACCGTCAGCCATCATCTGCGTCAGCAGACGGAGAAAGTCGGGTTTGCCAACTACTGCCTCGCCGATTTTGTCGCGCCGAAGCTGAGCGGCAAGGCCGACTATCTTGGCGCATTTGCGGTTACCGGCGGGCTGGAAGAAGATGCGCTGGCCGAGGCTTTTGACGCTCAGCATGATGATTACAATAAAATCATGGTCAAAGCGATCGCTGACCGACTGGCCGAAGCGTTTGCGGAATATCTGCACGAGCGGGTGCGTAAAGTTTACTGGGGCTATGCCGCGAACGAGAACCTGAGCAACGAGGAGCTGATCCGCGAGAACTATCAGGGGATTCGCCCGGCGCCGGGCTATCCGGCCTGCCCGGAGCATACCGAAAAAGCCGTTATCTGGGAGCTGCTGGACGTGGAGACGCATACCGGCATGAAGCTGACCGAATCGTTTGCCATGTGGCCGGGAGCCTCGGTCTCCGGCTGGTACTTCAGCCATCCGGACAGCAAGTACTACGCGGTGGCGCAGATCCAGCGCGATCAGGTGGAGGACTACGCGCTGCGCAAAGGAATGACCCCAGGCGAAGTTGAGCGCTGGCTGGCGCCGAACCTGGGCTACGACGCGGACTAGCCGCAGACTGTCACAAATCCGTCATCTTATCTTACAACTTACAGGGCGCTCCGAGGGCGCCCTGTCTCTTTATTGCTGCTAAACCCTTATACTGGGGTATTGATTCAGAATGCCCGGACTATGTAGCCTGGCTACGCGCAGCGTCGCCGGGGGAATTCCTTATGGGGTTACCTGCATTTATCCGTCGGATAATAAGGAGAACAAGAATCCGTGTTAACTCTGCTGCACCTGCTTTCTGCCGTCGCCCTGCTGGTTTGGGGTACCCATATTGTTCGTACCGGCGTGATGCGCGTCTATGGCGCACGCCTGCGCGCCGTCCTCAGCAGTAGCGTCGAGAAAAAACCGCTCGCCTTTTGCGCCGGTATTGGCGTAACGGCTCTGGTTCAGAGCAGCAACGCCACCACCATGCTGGTCACCTCGTTTGTCGCCCAGGATCTGGTCGCGCTGGCGCCGGCGCTGGTGATTGTGCTGGGCGCCGACGTGGGGACCGCGCTGATGGCGAGGGTGCTGACTTTCGACCTCTCATGGCTCTCGCCGCTGCTTATTTTTATCGGCGTTATTTTCTTCCTTGGCCGCAAGCAAACCCGCGCGGGACAGCTGGGGCGGGTCGGTATCGGGCTGGGGCTGATTTTATTAGCGCTGGAGCTGATCGTGCAGGCGGTGCATCCCATCACCCAGGCCAACGGCGTACAGGTTATTTTCGCCTCGCTGACCGGCGATATCATGCTGGATGCGCTGATTGGCGCCATGTTCGCCATCGTTAGCTACTCCAGCCTCGCGGCGGTGCTGTTAACCGCAACGCTTACCTCCACCGGCGTGATTTCGTTTCCGGTCGCTCTGTGCCTGGTCATCGGGGCGAACCTCGGCTCCGGGATCCTGGCGATGATCAACAACAGCGCCGCCAACGCCGCCGCGCGCCGCGTCGCGCTTGGCAGCCTGCTGTTTAAGCTGGTGGGCAGCCTGATTATCCTGCCTTTTGTCCACCTGCTGGCCGATGCGATGCACAAGCTACCGTTACCGGAAGCGGAGCTGGTGATTTACTTCCACGTCTTCTACAACCTGATCCGCTGCGTGGCGATGGTGCCGTTCGCGGAGCCGATGGCCCGGCTGTGCAGGCGCTTGATTCATGAGGAGCCCGATCACGATCTGCACCTGAAACCGAAGCATCTGGATACCTCGGCGCTGGATACGCCGGCCCTGGCGCTGGCCAATGCCGCGCGCGAGACGCTGCGCATTGGCGACGCCATGGAGCAGATGCTGGACGGCCTGCGTAAGGTAATGCACGGCGAGCCGCGGGAAGAGAAAGAGCTGCGCAGAATGGCTGACGATATCAACGTGCTCTATACCGCCATCAAGCTTTATCTGGCGCGGATGCCGAAAGATGAGCTGGCCGAAGAGGAGTCTCGCCGCTGGGCGGAGATTATCGAAATGGCCCTCAACCTCGAGCAGGCTTCCGATATCGTCGAGAGAATGGGCAGCGAAATCGCCGATAAGTCGCTGGCCGCGCGGCGGGCGTTCTCCATTGAAGGCTTGAAGGAGCTGGACGGCCTGTACGATCAGCTGCTGAGCAACCTCCAGCTGGCGATGTCGGTCTTCTTCTCCAGCGACGTCCCGAGCGCCCGGCGCCTGCGCCGCAACAAGCATCGTTTCCGCATCATGAACCGCCGCTACGCGCATGCGCACGTCGATCGCCTGCACCAGCAGAACGTGCAGAGCATTGAAACCAGCTCGCTGCATCTGGGGCTGCTGGGCGATATGAAGCGTCTCAACTCGCTGTTCTGTTCGGTCGCCTACAGCGTGATGGAGCAGCCGGACGAAGATGACGAGCGGGATGATTATTAAGCGATAAGGCCGCGCCGGCCGCAGCGCCCCGGGAAAATCCCGCAGGCGCTGCGGCCGGCCGGGCTAACGACTCTTCCCGGCGGGAAGAGGAGGAGGGCGGTTAAAACCGATGGCCGGCTTCGACAGGGACCGCTTCTTTTTCGGCAGTAAACACCAGCGTCGGGTTTGGGCCGCCGAGAGTGGCGTGACCGTCGGCAACCTGAATCCAGTTTCCTTCCGGCAAACCGATAATCACCAGCTCTGGCGCCACGACCAGCAGTTCACGGATCCGCTGTTCGCGGGTCTCGCCTTTATGTCCTTCCGGCAGGGCGTTGGTGAAGTGGGGGTTAATCTGCAGCGGGAACAGCCCCAGGGCGTCAAACCCCTGTGGGTCGACGATCGGCATATCGTTAGTGGTGCGGATGGTCGGGCAGGCGAGATTCGCGCCGGCGCTCCAGCCGATATACAGCGCGCCGCGCTTGACCACGTCCACCACCGGCGCCAGCAGGCCGCGCGTGCGGCACTCTTTGAGCAGCTGGAAGGTATTGCCGCCGCCCACGATGACCACGTCGGCGGTCTCAATCGCCGCGACAGGATCCGCGACGCTGTGAATACCCGTGACGCTAACGCCCAGAGGGGCAAAAACCGCAGCGGTTTTAGCCGTGTAATCATCCCAGGTCTGCGTGACGCCGGCAAAAGGGATAAACACCGCCGAACGGCGGCCGTTCAGCTGCCCGGAAATGACCGGCAGCGCGTGTTCCAGCCATGCTTTGCCGGGTAGCGTTGAGTTACTGAGTAGCAGTAGTTCCATCTTTTCTCCGTGATAACCACCGTCATTCAGGCTATTTGCGCATTGGCGGAGCCGCAAAATGCGCCACTGCGCCTGAAGTCCTTTGGTATAGCCATAATGACAAAGTCGGTTGGCGATCCTACCACCGCTTGCCTCCGCGCTCGCTGACATGGCTCACGATGTTGTCAGGTTGCGGCACTCCACGCCGCCGCAACCTGCGCATCACGACTCGCGTATCTCCGGGCGCCGCTGGCGTTTAGCCCGCGCGGGCAAACGCTGCCGCTTCTCTGACCAGCTCCTCGTCCGGGCGTACGCCGGTGTACAGCGCAAACTGCTCGACCGCCTGCAGGGCGATCACTTCCGCTCCGCTGATGGTGCGTTTTTCCAGCCGCTGCGCCAGGCGGATCAGCGGCGTTTCCGGCGGTAGGGCCACCACGTCGAATACCACGTCGGCACCTTCAACCATGTCCTGGCTGAAGGCCAGCGTTTCGCCGTACTCCCCGCCCGCCATGCCGAGAGGGGTCACGTTGACCAGAATATCCGCCGCTATTCCCTCAGGCTGCGGCTGCCACTGGAAGCCGTACTGTTTTGCCAGCGCCAGGCCGCTATCGCGATTGCGGGCAGCGATAATGACATCGCGGAAGCCAGCATCGCGAAACGCGGCGATGACCGCCTTCGCCATGCCGCCGCTGCCCTGAATCATCACCTTCGCTGTGCGCGCCAGCTGGTGGCTGTCGATCAGGCTTTTCACCGCGATATAGTCGGTGTTGAGGCCGGTCAGCCTGCCGCTATCGTTGACGATGGTATTGACTGAATCAATCACCTTTGCTGAAGGGTCGATAGCGTCGAGAAACGGCATGCAGCTCTCTTTAAACGGCATGGATACCGCGCAGCCGCGAATGCCCAACGCCCGAACGCCATTTACCGCCGCCGCAATATCCTGCGTCGTAAAGGCTTTGTAGATGTAGTTCAGCCCCAGCTTTTCATACAGATAGTTATGAAAACGGGTACCGAAGTTACCCGGGCGGCTGGCCAGCGACATGCAGAGCTGAGTATCGCGATTAATCATGGGTAATATCCTCCGCATGGGCCAGCAGATACTGTTCGGCTTCGCCGGACCAGATCCCGTGATGGCGCTCCATAATTGCCGCCAGCTCCGGATCGGCAATGCTGCCCAGCGGGGTCAGCGGAATAGATTTCCCGGTATAAACCAGCTTCTTGCCGCCGCCGACGGCCGGTAAATCGAGGGTGGTTTCGCCCGCCGCATTGAGCCCAAGAATATGGGTCACCACTTTCGCGGCCTGCACCTTTTTCGCCTGCATCAGCGCAACGGCGGCGCGCATATCGTCAGTGTTGCCTCCCGAGGTGCCGACGTAGTGGGTAAAGGCGTAGTGGACGTCGTAAAAGTTAACCGGCGCGCTAAATTGTTTATCCTGCGGGCCGGCGAAGAAGTTCAGGCAGCCGTCGGGGGCCAGCAGCGAGGAGGCCATAGTGATGAGCTGCTCATTCGGCACGAAAACGAAAATATCGTCAAACCCGTGGCCGCCGGTCAGCGCCATCAGCGTCTCCCGGCTGGCGTCACGGCCGTCCAGGTAGTGGATCAGGGTTTGCGGCTCTGAAGGATAGTGTCGGCGGGCGTAGCTCAGCTTGGGTTTATTGGTGTCGGTGACCACCAGCAGAGAGGGGTTGATCGGGCCGTGCAGAGCATAGTCAATGGCCAGCAGGCCCATCGGACCGGTGCCGCCGAGGATCAGCGTGCGCCCCTGCGGCCGGATGCCCATCGTATGGTTATAGGTGCCTTCCTGCAGGTGATAGTTGGCGTTGAAGGCGCCGATAACGCAGGACAGCGGCTCAACCAGCGAGCCTTCAAACCAGGTATCGCCCTCCCAGGAGAGCAGGCAGTCCTGCGTCATCACCTCATCGGGGATCACCACGTGGGTAGCTTCGCCGCCGATCCACTGGAAGGAGTAGCCGGGGCAATCCGGGCGATCCGGCAGCTGCAGGTTGGCCTGGATGACGTAGCGCTGGCCGGCGTGAAATTTATGCTGCCACTTTTTGCCGACCGCGAGGATTTCGCCGCAGAACTCATGGCCGATGATGATCGGATTGACCGCAACATCGTCCGGGACCTTTTTGTGGTCCTCGCCCTGATTAGCCTCTTTCCATGAGGAGAGACACAGGCTGTCGGTGACCACCCGGGCGAGAATTTCATCATCCGCAATGGCCGGGAGTTCGAAGGTTTCCAGGCGCAGATCGCGTTTGCCATAAAGACGTAGAGCCGTAGTTTTCATATTTACCACCTCATCCCCTTTATCTTACGGGGTCAGTTTATTGAAGACGCCCCGACGGCAGCGCCGGGGCGAAAGATCAGGACAGGAAGCCCAGCGCGTTACCGATAATCCCCAGGCCAAACAGGGCGAAGATCAGCCAGACCGGGTTCACCTTCTTATTGAGCAGGCGCACCATCAGCAGGGTCAGCCCCAGCGCCAGCAGGCCCGGGCAAAGCTGGTCGAGGATGTTCTGTACGGTCATGGTGACGGTGGCGCCGTCAGCGCCCGGAGTTTGGGAAACCACCAGCGGCACGTTGATGGTGGTCCACTTCGTCACCAGCACGCCCATTACAAACAGGCCGAGGATTGAGGCGCCCTCGGTGAGTTTTTGCAGCAGGTTGCCGCCCATATCGCTGACGATATTGACCCCTTTACGGAAGCCAAGCTGCAGGCCGTACCACTTCATAGCCAGACGTACCGCGTTGAAAATAAAGAAGAACAGCAGCGGACCAAGAATATTGCCGGAGAGCGCCAGCGAGGCGCCGAGCGCGGCGGTAATCGGACGCAGGGTTCCCCAGACCAGCGGATCGCCGACCCCGGCCAGCGGACCCATCAGCCCGACCTTGATGCCGTTAATCGCGCCGTCGTCAATCGCCGCGCCGTTGGCGCGCGCCTCTTCCATCGCGGCGGTGACGCCCAGCACCGGGCCGCAAACCGCGGGCGTGGTATTGAAGAACACCAGGTGACGCTTGAGGGCCGCAACCTGATCCTCCTTCAGCGGGTACAGGCGTTTGATCGCCGGGATCATGTCGTAGCAAAATCCCAGGCCATGAATACGTTCGAAGTTAAAAGAGGCCTGCTGCAGGTTGGAGCGCAGAAACATGCTAACCAGGTCGCCTTGCGTGAGTTTTTTCTGTTCCATGGTCTGCTCCATCAGTCGTCAAGTTGGTCAAGGGCGGTGGAAGAGGCGGCGGTAGCCTGGGGTTCAGGCTTGCGCCACTGCGGATTGAGCTGGATATAGATCAGCGCGATGATGACCCCCACGCCGCCGAAGGCCAGCAGGCTAAAGTTGAGGTAACCGCCGGCGAGAAAGCCGAGGAAAAAGAAGGGCATCAGATATTTCACGCCCATCATGCGCAGGACCATGGCGTAGCCGACCACGACGATAAAACCGCCGGCAATTTGCAGGCCGCGGGTAACGAACTCTGGAATGGCATTCAGCATGCTGCTAACCATATCGGCGCTGACGAACATCGACACCACCAGCGCCGGAATGGCGACGCGTAATGCCTGAACGCCAAGCGCCGAGACGTGCAGCAGATCGATGGTGCGAAAGCGGGCCTCTTCGGCGGCTTTATCCGCCGCGTGCTGGAAGACCACCGTAATAGTGCGGGCAAAGACGGTCAGCACCTGTCCTGCTGCGGCAACCGGCAGCGCGATGGCGATACCGGTCGCGATGCTTTGATGGCCGACGATGACTAAAATGGCCGAAATGATGCTGGCTAAGGCTGAATCCGGAGACTGCGCCGCGCCGACGTTCATCCAGCCGAGGGCGATCAGCTCCAGCGTGCCCCCGAGCATAATTCCGGTTTTTAAATCACCGAGAATCAGACCAATCACCGTACAGGCGATTAACGGGCGGTGCGTCTGGAATTCATCCAGCACGCTGCCCATTCCGGCAATACAGGAGAAAATAAATATGGCTATTATTTGTAGGGTACTAATTTCCATAATTATAACCTTTAAAGTGTAGGGAACCCTGCCTGTTACGGCACTTATACCAGTCACATCGTTATTTATGCTGTCGGTGATTTATTTAGTGTTCGCCGCGATGCTTCCGCCATGACCGGGTATTAAAACAGGCGTTCTTATTCTGTAACGGACTGCTGAGCAAGTTTGTCGAGAATATTAATTGATGGATCGGAAGCCACTACGCGTAAATCCAGAATAACGCCGAGCTGGTCCAGCTGGCGAAATGCGTCAATATCCGTTTGATCTAATGAAACGGCTTTGGTTAGCTGTTTCTTCCCCGGTCTCCAGGCCATGCCGCCGATATTTAGCGTGGCTATTTTGACCCCCTGCTGCACCATAGTTAAAACGTCTTGCGGATTGGTAAATAAATAAAAAACGGATTCATTTTGATATTGCGGATTATGATAAACGGCAACCGCTTTTTCGAGGTTAACGACGTTAACCTTCATTCCCGGAGGCGCGGCCTGGCGGAGTAAGGTCCGGCGTACCTCATCGTTATAAACATCGTCGTTGCAGATAATAATGCGCTGGGCATTGGCCACTTTGGACCAGACGGTCGTCACCTGGCCGTGGATCAGCCGGTCATCGATGCGGGCGAGCGTAATGTTCATCAGAAATCCTCCTCAACGGTTTGTGGGAGCCGCCAGACCACGCAGCACTGGCTGGCAACTGCGCTCAAATGGTCGCACAGGGCGTCGGCGCTCATGGTCTGCTGGTTATCCACCAGCTCCAGCGCCAGCGGCAGAGAGAGGCCGCTGATCACCCGCAGCAGCGGGTTTTTCATCGCCAGCCCGGCGGCGGCATTCCACGGGCTGCCGCATTGTAAATCGACGGCAATCAGCCACTCATCAGTACTGTGGGTGCTTACTAACTTTTCCAGCTTAGCGGCGATATCGCCGGCATTTTCCCCGGGGACAAACTCCACGGCGCTGACGTTGACGTCGCCATAGACCATGCGGACGGAATCCAGCATGGCGCAGGCAAGCTGGCCGTGGGCGCAGAAAATAGCGTTGACCATACGATCTCCTTAACCGCGGGTTTTACCGCCAGCAATGTTAGTGGTTACTCCGGTTATATAGCTCGCACGCTCTGAAAGCAGGTAGCAAACGTAGTCCGCAACCTCGCTCAGACGCCCGGAGCGGCCGATGGGAATCGAGTTTTTGCTGTAGCCCTCGCGCAGCTGTTCAACGGTGATGCCGCGCGTCCAGGCCAGCGCTTCTTCATACTCCGGCGTGCGCAGCCCGGTTTTTTCCAGAATGCCCGGCGCGACGCCCACCACGCGGATACCGTGTTTTCCCAGCTCTTTCGACCATGAACGGGTGAAGCTATTCAGCGCCGCCTTGGTGGCCGCATAGCAGCTCTGGCCCTCAGAGCCTTCCAGCCCGCTTTCTGACGAGACGTTAACAATCACCCCCTCGCGCTGTTTCACCATCTGCCGGGCTACCGCCTGCGACATTAAAAAGACGCCTTTTTGGTTAATGTTGACCATTTTCTCAAAAGCCGCTTCATTCAGCTCATAGCGGCCGGCGGGCGCCTTTTCATCAACTAACAGCCGGGGAAAGTTAACTCCGGCGTTATTCACCAGGCCGTCAATACGTCCGCAGCGCTGAATAATCTGCTCGACGCTGTGATTCACTTCGCTGGCGCTGGAAATATCGGTCGGCCAGAACGTATAATTTTCACTATCATGATATTTGTCGCCGCCGTGAATATCTGCCATGTGCACGTTGGCGCCTTGTTTAATTAATTCATCGACAATGGCCAGCCCGATCCCGGAGGCGCCACCGGTGACAATAACTATTTTATCTTTGAGGTTTAACCATGTTTTCATCATCGTAGTCTCGTTATTTAGATAAAGGGAGTCCGCGCAGCACAGGCTGCGTGAATAGATATTCTTATTTTATTTCAGTAATAACTCAGCCGTTTCTCTGTTAGTGACCAGGCAATTAATGTAGCCGCCGTTCAGGGCGCCGACGATCCCGCTATATTTTTCCTCGCCGATGGCGATGCCCACGGAATAGCGCGCGTGCTTTAGTTTGGCGATATCAATAGAGAGGGTTTTTTCATTCATATTGGTTTCAACGACGCCGCCGTTGATATCGTAAAAACGCGAGCAAATATCGCCGGCGACGTGACGGGCGTTGAGATCGTCGCTCTCTTCGCTGCCGTAAAACGCATGCCAGTTAGCGCCGTCGCGGATCGCCGGTGAACCGATGCCCACCAGCGCAATATCCAGATTGTCCCAGTAGGACGAGATGGTCTGAAAGTGCCTGGACTGCATGATACCGTTACGGATCAGGGTATTTTCCAGCAGCGCCGGGAAGTCGGCGAGATGCGACTCGGCCTTCAGCTTCGCCGCCGCGCTATAGGTCAAGGTGTTGACGTGGTAGCGGCTCTCCAGCTTACCGGAGGGGCCGCCGATAATCGGTACGCAGATCGCCTGCCGCGACTGGCTGGCCTGCGGCAGCGTTTCTACCAGCGCCCGCACCGCGCGTCCCCAGGAAAAGCCGATGATATCGCCGGGCTCCAGCAGCCGATCGACCAGCTGAGCGCCGTGTTGCCCGATGGTATTGAGCTGGTCCTCTTCCTGCGCCGAGCTACAGGAAGCCACCACCGCTTCTTTAAGGGCAAATTTTTGCTTCAGCTGCTGCTCCAGCCACAGATTTTCGTTGTAGTCATAGTTGATGGCGATAGTGACGATACCCTGCTCGCGGCCGCGTTTTAGCAGACGGCTAATCGTGGTGCGGTAAATCCCCAGCTCGCGGGCAATCTGCGCCTGGGTCATGTCCTGCTCATAATAGAGCTGGGCAATTTTCACGATTAAGCGGATGTCGTCGCTATTTTCGGTGGTCATCTGCGGGCTCCTGCACATTTGTGCAAATCACGTTATTGCTGCCTTGATCTGATATAACCCTATCAACGGCCGACCACAAAGCAATTTTCGCCCATTTCATTACGATATGTCGGGCGTTTATATTGCACATTTGATTATCAGCCCGTCGGCGGCTGGCACCTTTGTGCCGGATTGCCTAATCGCTTGATTCTGCTTATTTTCGCTGGGCAAAGTTGCAGGCGGTTCCGTAGGACACTTTTGTGTAGAAAGACGCGGCAGATCACATTTAGCGGCAGCGCGCCGGCGCGTGATTATTTTCGATTGCTCGCCGGCTGAGGTATATTTCTCGTTTTAAACATACAAGCATTCAAGTTTTATCAAGGCGGCAAGAGAACGAACTCCCGGCAGCATAGAAATCTATGTGGCTGGGATGAGTGAGCGTAGCCAACACGGAGACAACTTGAAGGATGAAGTGTTTCAGGAGACGTTATGCTGCCCGACTCATCAACCCGACTCAATAAATACATCAGTGAAAGCGGAATTTGCTCGCGTCGCGAGGCGGATCGCTACATTGAACAAGGTAACGTTTTCCTCAACGGCAAGCGCGCCACCATTGGCGATCGGGTCGTCCCAGGCGATGTGGTGAAGGTCAACGGTCAGTCGATCGAGCCGCGTGAAGCGGAGGACCTGGTGTTTATCGCGCTGAATAAACCGGTGGGGATCGTCAGCACCACCGAGGACAGCGAACGCGACAACATCGTCGATTTTGTGAACCATAGCAAACGCGTTTTCCCTATCGGCCGGCTGGATAAGGACTCTCAGGGGCTGATTTTTCTGACCAATCATGGCGATCTGGTGAATAAGATCCTGCGCGCCGGAAACGATCACGAAAAAGAGTACCTGGTGACCGTCGATAAGCCGGTTACCGACGAGTTCGTGCGCGGGCTGGGGGCGGGCGTACCGATCCTCGGCACGGTGACGAAGAAGTGCAAAGTGAAAAAAGAAGCGCCGTTCGTCTTCCGCATTACCCTGGTTCAGGGGCTTAACCGGCAGATTCGCCGGATGTGCGAACATTTTGGCTATGAGGTGACTAAGCTTGAGCGCACGCGGATTATGAATATTGGCCTGTCGGGATTACCCCTCGGCGAGTGGCGCGATCTGACGGATGATGAGCTGGTTGCGCTATTTAAGCTGATCGAGAATTCGTCCTCTGAGGCCAAACCGAAGGCGAAAGCGAAGCCGAAAACGGCGAGCATCAAGCGCCCGGTGGTGAACGTGGAAAAGAACAGCGAGAAAGGACGCCCGGCGGCAAACGGGAAACGTTTTAACCAGCCGGGACGTAAAAAGAAAGGGCGTTAGCGCCTGCCGCGCGTCGGCGTGCTTGCCGACCAGGAGAATGACGCGTCGCTGTCGGGTTTATAGGCCTGCTTTTTCTTTAACTGGCGGGCCTTTTTTGCTTCAGCTTCGCGCAGCACCATCAGCTTATCGATGTACTCTTTTTTTACGGCGTTGGTTTCTGCGTTGGTCAGCAGACGGCCGTGCGCGATTCTCGCCCGGTCAAGCAGCGTTTTTAGCTCGCGCTGCTCGCGCTCGGTCATGTCTTGTTGCGTAATGCGGGGAAGTGCCATAGTAGAACCCTCAGTCAGCCGATAATTCAGTGTACGGCAATACGGGGTCGACTGACAGTCTGGTTACCGCGCTAAGCGCTGAGAGGGCGGGAAAACGCCCGGCCAGGCACGGTGAGCGGCCTGTCCGGGCGACGAAGGCGTGGCGCTACTTCTCTTTCTTCTCCGTCGGCTTAGCGGACCAGTAGCCGGCCAGCAGCGATCCGGAAAGGTTGTGCCAGACCGAAAACAGCGCGCCGGGCAGGGCGGCAAGAGGACCGAAGTAGATTTTCCCCAGCGCCGCCGCCAGTCCGGAGTTTTGCATCCCTACCTCAATGGCCAGCGTGCGGCAGGTCGACTCATCAAAACCAAACAGCCGTCCGCCCCAGTAGCCGCCGAGCAGCCCGATGGCGTTATGCAGGATCACCGCAACAATCACCACTAGGCCAACGGAGGCAATGTGCGAAGCGGAGCCGGCCACCACGGCGCTGATGATCGCCAGAATGCAGAGCATGGAAAACGCGGGCAGGAAAGGCTCGACCGCCTTCACCACCTTCGGCAGCAGATGATGAATGAGAAGCCCCAGCGCAATCGGGATAACCACGATTTGCAGGATGCTGAGCAGCATGCCCGCGACGTCGACCTGAATATGCGCATCGACGTACAGACGCGTCAGCAGCGGCGTCGCCACCACGCCAACCAGCGTGGAGACGGAAGAGATGGTGACCGAGAGCGCCACATCACCTTTCGCCAGGTAGATCATTACGTTAGATGCCGTACCGCTGGCAACGCTGCCCACCAGCACCATCCCGGCCGACAGCTCCGGCGGCATGCGGAAAAGCAGCGCCAGCGCCCAGGCGGCGAGCGGCATCACCAGGTAATGCAGGAAAATCCCCGCCGCAACCGGTGCCGGGCGCGACAGCACGCGCTTAAAATCTTCCAGCTTCAGGTGCACGCCCATCCCGAACATGATGAGCATCAGCAGGGTGGTGACCCAGGGGCCGATGGGGGTAAAGGTGGCCGGCGTGTAATAGGCCAGAACGGAGAGCAGCAGCGCCCAGAGCGGGAACAGCCGTGTCAGCATAGCGAGCATGTTGGTTTCCTTGCAATTGGCTCGTCATCTTCCAGGCTGGCTGCGCCTGCTGCCCGAACGATTGCGAGTAGGTTGTGTTGATATAGTTATAAAAAAGCCGGGTTCGAGCCCGGCTATAGGTAATATTTATCGCGTGGAGGAATATTATTCAAACAAATTATGATGCAGCTTCTGCACGACCTTCTCAGCATCTACGCCCGGCACCAGGAAACAGAGGTTATGGCTGGATGCGCCGTAGCAGATCATGCGAATGTTGAACGGCTCCAGTACGCCGAAGACCTCTTTGCCGACGCCGCAGGCTCTCGATAGATCGTTGCCGATCAGCGCGACCAGCGCCAGATCCTGCTCCACTTCTACGCGGCACAGGGAGGAGAGCTCGGTCAGCAGCGCCTGGGTGAGCAGCGTATCGGTGGCTGAGGTTGAGCCGGTGGTATCCATAGTCAGGGCAACGCTGACTTCTGACGTGGTGATCAGATCCACGGAGATATTATGGCGCGCCAGAATGCCGAACACTTCGGCCAGGAAGCCGCGGGAGTGCAGCATATTCAGGCTGTGCAGGGTCAGCAGCGTCTGCCGACGGCGCAGCGCCAGCGCGCGGAACAGCGGCGGGTGTTCGGTTTTATTGCACACCAGCGTGCCGCCGGCTTTCGGTTCTTTGCTGGAGCCGACGAAGACCGGAATATCGCTACGCACTGCGGGAAGCAGCGTGGCCGGATGCAGCACCTTAGCGCCAAACGTCGCCATCTCGGCGGCTTCGGCAAAGGCGATAACGTCGATCCGTTTTGCCGCCGGGGCAACGCGCGGGTCGGTGGTGTAGATGCCCGGGACATCGGTCCAGATATCGACGCGGCTGGCGTTGAGGGCTTCACCCAACAGGGCGGCGGTGTAATCACTGCCTCCGCGGCCGAGGGTGGTGGTGCGGCCTTTCGCTTCGCTGCCGATAAAGCCCTGGGTGACCACCAGACCTTCGGCAAGGCGCGGCGTCAGCTGCAGCTGGGTTAGCTCTGCCAGGGCGGCGACATCGGGCTCGGCGCGGCCGAAGCGATCGCTGGTGCGCATCACTTTACGCACGTCAAACCACTGGGCGGCAATGCCGCGTTCGCGAAGGATTTCGACGAACAGCAGGGTGGACATCAGTTCGCCGTGGCTGACCAGCTCATCGGTCAGCGCCGTCGAGCTTGCCAGCGCGGCGGCTTCCGCCAGGGTGGTGATGTTCTCCAGCAGGCGCTCGATCTCTTCGCGAATCACGTTGGGATAGCGCAGGCGTTCAAGAATATTGAACTGAATCTGGCGCAGCGCTTCGAGCTTATCGAAACGCTCGGTGGGTTCCAGCCCGTCAGCTAACGCGACCAGAAGATTGGTTACACCCGCAGAGGCAGACAGCACCACTACACGAGTGTTTTCATCAATCAACGCAACGTCAACGCTGCGATTCATGGCATCGAAATCGGCAACGCTGGTGCCGCCAAATTTGGCTACAACTAAATCTGTCATAACAACCTCGTGTCAGGGGGGCCTGACTTATTAAAACGATTCCTGATTGGGTTTGGGCTGGACACAACCTAACAGTAATAAAATGTCTTAATAAGCCAGGCCAAATTATTCAGCCATGGCACAAGGGAAGAGCGAAAAACAGGGTGGGCGCAGAGAGATAAACAGCTACGATGTCACCCAGAAGTGCTCCACCTTGTAGACCCGTTCCCCGACCTTTTACGTCAGTTCCTGAGTATGAAACGCCCGACTGCGAACGTTTCTGGTGACAACCCAGGGGATTCAGCCCCTGTGGCCGGTGATGAACGTACCAGACGCTCTTTCACCTCGGCGTTGCTCCCCCTCACGTATTTTCCCCGGACTGGTTCCTCCAATACGGTTACCTGGGCAACGCACCTCTTCTGGCAATTACCGACGTCTTTCACTTTGCCTGGGAGCGCTGGTCATGATAGCCCCTGCAAAACCCTTTCGCTGTAGCGTGAAATGCGCGAGCAATACATACCTGGTTATACGCAGGTAGTGCAGCTATATAAAGGCTTCGGAGGGGGTATGTCAACGCTGCGGTTATGCGGATTTTTCATGCGCGGGCGATTAACAGCAAAAAGCCTTATGATGAGCCCGGCCGCTCTCCGCCGGGCCGCCGCCCGGTGGCCGGGAGTCCGCCGCTCTGCCCGACGCCTGGGGACGGTCCCCCCGCACGCTGGCGCGGGGCGCTTTGCCCGGGTTTATGTCTATACTGGTAGTGTTTTTTTACCCTGATCTGACCCTGTTCCTGACGCGCGTCAACGGCATAACACAAAAATCATCACAATTTTTTGCCTCCGGCGCTACAATCGACCGCAGTCACAATTCTCAAATCAGAAGAGTATTGCTCATGAAAAACATCAACCCAACGCAGACATCTGCCTGGCAGGCGCTACAGAAACACTTTGATGAAATGAAAGACGTCACTATCAGCGAGCTTTTCGCGAAAGATAGCGATCGTTTTACTAAGTTTTCCGCAACGTTCGACGATCTGATGCTGGTGGATTTCTCCAAAAACCGCATTACCGAAGAGACGCTGGCGAAACTGCAGGATCTGGCCAAAGAGACGGATCTGGCAGGCGCCATCAAATCGATGTTCTCCGGCGAGAAAATCAACCGTACCGAAGACCGTGCCGTGCTGCACGTCGCGCTGCGCAACCGGAGCAATACCCCAATCATCGTTGACGGCAAAGATGTGATGCCGGAAGTCAACGCGGTGCTGGAGAAGATGAAAACCTTCTCTGAAGCGATCATCTCCGGCAGCTGGAAAGGCTATACCGGCAAGGCGATTACCGATGTGGTTAACATCGGTATCGGCGGCTCCGACCTCGGTCCGTTTATGGTGACCGAAGCGCTGCGTCCGTACAAAAACCACCTCAATATGCACTTTGTTTCCAACGTCGACGGCACCCACATTGCGGAAGTGCTGAAAGGCGTGAATCCGGAAACGACGCTGTTCCTGGTGGCATCAAAAACCTTTACCACCCAGGAAACGATGACCAACGCCCACAGCGCGCGCGACTGGTTCCTGGCAACTGCGGGCGATGACAAACACGTGGCGAAACACTTCGCGGCGCTCTCCACCAACGGTAAAGCGGTGGGCGAGTTTGGTATCGACACCGCCAACATGTTTGAATTCTGGGATTGGGTTGGCGGCCGCTACTCCCTGTGGTCGGCGATCGGCCTGTCGATCATCCTCTCCGTTGGTTTTGACAACTTCGTTGAGCTGCTGTCCGGCGCGCACGCGATGGATAAACACTTCTCCACCACGCCGGCTGAGCAAAACCTGCCGGTGCTGCTGGCGCTGATCGGTATCTGGTACAACAACTTCTTCGGCGCAGAAACCGAAGCTATTCTACCGTACGACCAGTATATGCACCGCTTTGCTGCCTACTTCCAGCAGGGCAACATGGAATCTAACGGCAAATACGTTGACCGCAGCGGTAACGCCGTGGACTACCAGACCGGCCCGATTATCTGGGGTGAGCCGGGTACCAACGGCCAGCATGCGTTCTACCAGCTGATCCACCAGGGAACCAAAATGGTGCCGTGCGATTTCATCGCGCCAGCGGTAACGCACAACCCGCTCTCTGACCACCATCCGAAGCTGCTGTCCAACTTCTTCGCGCAGACCGAAGCGCTGGCGTTCGGCAAATCGCGTGACGTGGTTGAGCAGGAGTATCGCGATCAAGGTAAAGATCCGGCAACGCTGGATCACGTGGTGCCGTTCAAAGTCTTCGAAGGTAACCGCCCGACTAACTCGATCCTGCTGCGTGAAATCACCCCGTTCAGCCTCGGCGCGCTGATCGCGCTGTATGAACATAAGATCTTCACTCAGGGCGCGATCCTCAACATCTTCACTTTCGACCAGTGGGGCGTTGAGCTGGGTAAACAGCTGGCTAACCGTATTCTGCCGGAACTGAAAGATGGCGCTGATGTTAGCAGCCACGATAGCTCGACCAACGGTCTGATTAACCGCTATAAATCCTGGCGCGCGTAATCAGCGTTAATCCGCTTCAATGCCGGCCTCAGGGTCGGCATTTTTTATGGGAGACGGCGCAATAATTTCGCCGGATTCCCCGCCCACACGCCTTTTTCGCTAATCGACCGGGTGACCACGCTGCCCGCGCCAATCACCGCGCCATCGCAGATGCTGACCGCCAGAATGGTGGCTCCGCTGCCAATAGAGACGTCGTTGCCAATCACAATTCTTCCCCAGCTCTCGCGATCGGCGTTGGGCTTACCGTCGCGGAACATGTCGTTGGCAAACATCACGCCGTGGCCGATAAAACAGCGCTCGCCGAGGGTGACGTACTCGCAGATAAAGGTATGGGACTGGATTTTGGTGTCCGCCCCGACCGTCGTATTGCCCTGAATCTCGACGAACGGCCCGACGAAGACGTTATCGCCGAGGCGACAGTTGTAAAGGTTGGCGGGCTGGTAGATCACCACATTTTCGCCGCTTTCGACGTTGCGAACGCCGGTATCACGAAGCGTGTGCATCATTATTCCTCTCCGATCCGTTTGGCCAGAATATGCAGGGTGCTTTGCTGGGTGGCGGAGCGGAAAACGGTGTCTTTAATATGCCGCATGCCCTGGCGCTCATAGAAGCGCCGGGCGCCGGTATTCGCGGCCAGCACTTCCAGCCACAGCCAGCGTTCGCCCTCATCTTTGGCCCGCGCTTCGACGGCGCTAAAAAGCTGTTCGCCGTAGCGGTGCCCCGTTTCGCCGGGTAGCAGATAGAGCTTATGCAGCAGGGTGCCCTGCGGGCCGTCGGGCTCAATCTGCTGACGATGTGTGTATTTGGCGAATCCTACCGGGCGCTGCGCTTCGGCGATCAGCCAGCGGCAGTTTGCCTCGGCCAGGCTGCGCTGCAGGGCCTCGGCGGCATACTCCTGCTGGATAAAGCGCTCCAGCTCGCTGGCGCTGTGCCAGAGGTGGGTGAAGTGGTGGCGATAGCTGGCGTTGCCCATTTCACCGAGCAGGGGAACGTCCTGCCGTTGCGCCGTACGTATTGTCAGCATGGCTGTCTCCTTTTTAACCCGCCAGTTTGGCAAGTGATTGTTACATTTGGCGCAACAGACGCAAAAAGTTAACAAATAATATCGATCTGGATCACGTTTTTGCGTTATACAGATCGGCAGGAATAATGAATATAAGAGGTGTGAGTATGCCGTCGGTCTATCGTCCGCTGGTTAATTTTGTTGCGACGGCCATGCAGGCCGTTCTGAATCTGGCGCTGCTGTGCCTGGGCGTAATTCTGGTGGTCTTTCTCGGCAAGGAGACCTTCCATCTGGCGCACGTGCTGTTTACTCCGGAGCCGGTCAGCAAGTACAAGCTGGTGGAAGGGCTGGTGGTCTATTTTCTCTATTTCGAGTTTATCGCGCTGATTGTGAAGTACTTTGAGTCCGGCTTTCATTTCCCGCTGCGCTATTTCGTCTACATCGGTATTACCGCGATTGTGCGCCTGATTATCGTTGATCACGAGTCGCCGATGGCGGTGCTGATCTATTCCGCGGCGATCCTTCTGCTGGTGATTACGCTGTGGCTGTGTAACTCCAATCGCCTGAAACGCGAATAAAAAAAAGCGGCCTCTAAGGGCCGCTGACCAACAGTCACAAATTTAATTTATGTAGGGTCCAGTTGAGGATAGCAGTGGCATTTACCTTACTTTTTCAGCTGAGGGCGGTAGTTGCCGTACCCGGTTGGGGTTCGTGTACAGCAACTAAGTCACCGTCCCTCCTCTGAAATTTGGGGCGGGTATAACGATGAAACTTAACCTTTCACCCCGCCTGCCGTCAGGCCGTTCACCAGCCAGCGCTGCGCCAGCAGGAAGACCACGGTAATCGGGATAGCAGAGAGCACCGCCGCCGCGGCAAAGTCGCCCCACAGGTAGTTCTGCGGGTTGAGGTACTGCTGCATTCCAACCGCCAGGGTATAGCTGTTCACATCACGCAGCAGCAGGGACGCAACCGGGACTTCGGTAATCGCGGCGATAAACGACAGAATAAAGACCACCGCCAGAATCGGCACCGACAGCGGCAGCAGAACCAGACGGAAGGCCTGCCACGGCGTCGCGCCGTCCAGCGCGGCCGCTTCTTCCAGCGAACCGTCGATGGTTTCGAAGTAGCCTTTAATGGTCCAGACGTGCAGCGCGATGCCGCCCATATAGGCGAAGATGACGCCGCCGTGGGTATTCAGGCCGACAAACGGCAGATACTGGCCGAGGCGGTCAAACAGGGCGTACAGAGCAACCAGCGACAGCACCGCCGGGAACATCTGGAAAATCAGCATCCCTTTCAACAGGGTGGCCTTGCCAGGGAAGCGCATACGGGCGAAGGCGTAGGCGCAGGTGGTGGAGAGCGCCACGATACCGATGGCGGTGATCCCGGCAACCTTCACCGAGTTCCACAGCCACAGCAGCACCGGGAACGGCGGCGGCGTCACGCGGCCATCCGCATGCTCAACGCTAAAGCCGAGCGCCAGACGCCAGTGTTCCCAGGAGATCTGATCCGGGATCAGGCTGCCGGTGGCGAAGTTACCTTCGCGCAGGGAGATGGCGATAACCATCAGCAGCGGGAACATAATCGCCGCGATAAAAATGAGCAGCAGGAGGTGCGTGGTGAAGAGACGCAGCTTCTGAGATTTGGGTTGTACCATAGCCATAATATTTTTATTCCCCTTGATACCGCTCCAGGCTATCTCACTTGCCATTTTGAACCCGGGCAGTGCTCATCATCCTCACGTACTACGTGTACGCTCCGGTTCTTGCGCGCTGGCCGGGCCCAAACTGGCTGCGTCAATGACGCCTGGCCATTCCAGTTAGTCGAATTTCATTCGTGTGGCTTTCAGGTTAACAATCGCCAGCACGCCTACCAGCAGGAAGATCAGCGTAGCGATAGCCGCCGCGAGGCCGAAGTCCTGGCCGCCGCCGCCTTCGAAGGCGATACGGTAGGTGTAGCTCACCAGCAGGTCGGTATAGCCGGCCGGCGTGGTGGTGCCGAGGCGATCCGGGCCGCCGTTGGTTAACAGCTGAATCAGGACGAAGTTGTTAAAGTTAAAGGCGAAGCTGGCGATCATCAGCGGCGTAAGCGGCTTGATCAGCAGCGGCAGCGTAATTTTAAAGAAGTTCTGGAACGGACCCGCACCATCCATTGCCGACGCTTCATACAGGTCGTCAGGAATGGCTTTCAGCAGGCCCATGCACAGGATCATCATGTACGGGTAGCCCAGCCAGGTGTTGACGATAACAATCATCGAACGCGCGGTCGTCGGGTCGCTAAACCAGGCCGGCTTAATGCCGAACAGCGCGCTGAGCATCATGTTGATCTCACCAAAGCTCTGGTTGAACAGCCCTTTGAAAATCAGAATCGAGATAAACGACGGTACCGCGTAAGGCAGAATCAGCAGTACGCGATAAATCGCTTTTCCTTTCAGGGACTCCCACTGCACGAGGCAGGCGAGGATCATGCCGACCGCGACGGTCAGAATAACGGTCAGTATTGAGAAGACCACCGTCCAGACGAAGATGGCGAAGAACGGTTTCTGGATACCTTCATCGGTAAAGACGCGGGTGAAGTTATCCCAGCCAATGCTCACGGTGTAGCCCGGGCTGAGCTTCTCGCCGCTCCAGCTGCCGTCGGCATTGATTGACTGATAGAAGCCGACTTTATTATTCGGCCGGTATTTGACGCCGCTCTGGTTGTTGGTCAGCTCGCCGTCGGCCGCCAGCGTATACAGCGGCTGGGTGCCGGAGAACTGACGCAGTGAACTCATAATGACCTTGCTGTCGTCAGGCAGCACGGCGGTCAGCTGGTTCAGCGCGGTACGGTTCTGGGTAATCACGCGCAGGTTAGCACGCTCCCCTTCCGGCTGAGCATCGGCTTCTTTCAGGGCCAGCTTCTGCATGCCGCCGAGCTTAAACGCGTCGGAAACATAATTTTTGCCGCTGTCGCCATCGGTCAGCGCCAGCTTCCACTCATCTCCCGCCGGGTACAGCGAGAAGTTGTAGGATTTGCCGGCCTGGAAGGAGCGATCCAGCAGGACTTCCTGAGCGCGCTCAAAGGTCAGCTGGTTGGTGCTGCTGTAGTTGGTGAAAGCGATAGCGATGGTGCAGATCAGCGGAAACAGGACGAACAGCCCCATCCCGGCGAGACCCGGATAGACATAGCGCCAGGCATAGGCCTTGCGGTTAGAAAAGATATACAGGCCAGCCGAGCTTAAAATCAGCGTCAGGATGGCAAACAGGTACTCCCCCTGGGCGTACATCAAAACAACAAGGTAACCCACCAGCAGGCACAGCAAGCCAATCACAGACCATGTCAGCTGCGGGCTTTGCCACCAGTGTTTCTTTTTAACGACATCCATGGGGATCATCCTCTACAACGTATTTTGTTCTCCCTCTCCCCTCAGGAGAGAGGGCCCGGATCGGGCGGCTGTTCGCCGTCCGGGTTCCTGACCCGCTCCCGAGAAGGGGGAGGGGACTAGCAGGGTTACTTAGTGATACGAGCCTGTGCGTCTTTCAGCGCGGCGTCGACGGTCTGACGACCGCTAGCTGCGTTGATAACCGCGGTGCGTACGGCATACCAGAAGGCGGACATCTGCGGAACGTTCGGCATGATTTCGCCTTTCTGGGCGTTCGCCATAGTGGCGGCGATACGCGGATCTTTTTCCAGTTTCTCCTGGAAGGATTTCAGCGCCACGGCGCCCAGCGGTTTATCCTTGTTCACTTCATCCAGACCCTGATCGGTCAGCAGGTAGTTTTCGAGGAACTCTTTCGCCAGCTCTTTGTTCGGGCTGGCGGCGTTGATACCGGCGCTCAGTACGCCGACGAACGGTTTAGACGCCTTGCCTTTGAAGGTTGGCAGCAGAGTCACGCCGTAGTTAATTTTGCTCTTATCGATGTTCGCCCACGCCCACGGACCGTTGATGGTCATCGCGGTATCGCCCTTGTTGAACGCCGCTTCAGCGATGGAGTAATCGGTATCAGCATTCATGTGTTTGTTCTTGATCAGATCGACCAGGAAGGTCAGACCCGCTTTCGCGCCAGCGCTGTCCACGCCGACATCTTTCACATCATATTTGCCGTTTTCAAGCTTGAACGCATAGCCACCGTCGGCGGCGATCAGCGGCCAGGTGAAGTACGGTTCCTGCAGGTTGAACATCAGCGCGCTCTTACCTTTCGCCTTCAGCGTTTTATCCAGCGCCGGGATCTCTTCCCAGGTTTTCGGCGGATTCGGGACCAGGTCTTTGTTGTAAATCAGCGACAGCGCTTCAACCGCGATTGGGTAAGCGATCAGCTTGCCGTTATAGCGTACCGCGTCCCAGGTGAACGGATAGAGTTTGTCCTGGAAAGCTTTGTCCGGAGCGATCTCGGCCAGCAGGCCGGACTGCGCGTAGCCGCCGAAGCGGTCGTGTGCCCAGAAGATAATATCCGGGCCATCGCCGGTTGCCGCAACCTGCGGGAATTTCTCTTCCAGCTTATCCGGGTGCTCGATGGAGACTTTAATCCCGGTGTCTTTTTCAAACTTTTTGCCCACTTCAGCGAGGCCGTTATAGCCCTTGTCGCCGTTAATCCAGATTACCAGCTTACCTTCTTCAATTTTGGCGAGGGCAGAGGCGGAAAACATCATCGTGGTCAGTGCTGACAGCGCGAGGATGCGGGCGCCGGTTTTGATTTTCATATACCAGTCCTTTTTGGTGATGTGCTCGTGGATACACTTAGGTGGCTTAACGGTGATGAGTTTCCTTTTTTAACAACCCCTTTCCATCCTCCCTATGTCTACGCCCCACCCGTAGTTTGTGTGATCTGGCTTGCAGAAACGCCGGTATTGGGGCGTGGAGCACATAAAAAGGAGGCTATTTTTGCAACCTGCGTCACGAAATTGACTTTGGCGCGCCATCCCCCGCAGTGAGAGGCAATCTCTCATCCTCCCGTCTCCTCCCCCATAAAAAAGCCGGGGGTGGAGGATTCACCAGGTTAATGAATGCCGCATAGTCAGCCCATCTTGAATGTGTCTTTAAGTGACAGGTTGTAACGAAGGGAGATGGGCATGGCGAGCGTACAGCTGCGAAATATAACGAAAGCCTGGGGCGACGTGGTGGTATCGAAAGATATCAATCTCGACATCCAGGAAGGGGAGTTCGTGGTGTTTGTCGGGCCATCGGGCTGCGGCAAATCTACCCTGCTGCGTATGATTGCCGGGCTGGAAACCATAACCAGCGGTGATTTGTTTATCGGCGAAACCAGGATGAACGATATCCCCCCCGCAGAACGCGGCATCGGCATGGTCTTCCAGTCTTACGCTCTCTACCCTCATCTCTCCGTCGCGGAAAATATGTCTTTCGGCCTGAAGCTGGCCGGCGCCAAAAAAGATGTGATCAACCAGCGCGTCACTCAGGTGGCTGAAGTGCTGCAGCTGGCGCACCTGCTTGAGCGTAAGCCGAAGGCGCTATCCGGCGGCCAGCGTCAGCGCGTGGCAATCGGTCGTACCCTGGTGGCGGAGCCTCGCGTATTCCTGCTGGATGAACCGCTTTCAAACCTCGATGCCGCGCTGCGCGTGCAGATGCGTATCGAAATCTCCCGTCTGCACAAGCGGCTGGGACGCACGATGATTTACGTGACCCACGATCAGGTTGAGGCGATGACTTTGGCCGACAAGATTGTGGTGCTGGATGCCGGTCGCGTAGCGCAGGTAGGGAGACCGCTTGAGCTGTATCACTACCCGGCCGATCGCTTCGTTGCGGGCTTTATTGGCTCGCCGAAGATGAACTTCCTGCCGGTGAAAGTCACCGCAACCGCCATTGAGCAGGTTCAGGTGGAGCTGCCAAACCGCCAGCAAATTTGGCTGCCGGTGGACAGCGCCCGCGTTCAGGTTGGGGCAAATATGTCCTTAGGCATCCGCCCGGAACATCTGCTGCCCAGCGATATCGCCGACGTGACCCTTGAAGGGGAAGTGCAGGTGGTTGAGCAGCTTGGCCACGAAACGCAAATTCATATCCAGATCCCAGCCATCCGTCAGAACCTGGTCTACCGCCAGAACGACGTGGTGTTGGTAAAAGAGGGAGCCACATTCGCTATCGGTTTGCCACCGGAACGTTGCCATTTATTCCGTGAGGATGGCACGGCGTGTCGTCGGTTGCATAAAGAGCCGGGCGTGTAAGGCTTCCCATTAAAAAAAAACGCGAACCCCTTAGCGCTGCAGCAGCAGGCAGAACAACGGGCGAAGTGTTCAAAGAAAAGCAATGATCTCAGGAGATAGAATGATGATTACTCTGCGCAAACTTCCACTGGCGGTCGCCGTCGCAGCAGGCGTTATGTCTGCTCAGGCGATGGCCGTCGATTTCCACGGCTATGCTCGTTCCGGTATCGGCTGGACCGGCAGCGGCGGTGAACAGCAGTGCTTCCAGGCAACCGGTGCTCAAAGTAAATACCGTCTTGGTAACGAATGTGAAACCTATGCGGAATTAAAACTGGGCCAGGAAGTATGGAAAGAAGGTGATAAGAGCTTCTACTTCGATACTAACGTCGCGTACTCCGTATCGCAGCAGAATGACTGGGAATCAACCAGCCCGGCATTCCGTGAAGCCAACGTGCAGGGTAAAAACCTGATCGACTGGCTGCCAGGTTCCACCATCTGGGCCGGTAAGCGTTTCTACCAGCGTCATGACGTTCACATGATCGACTTCTACTACTGGGATATTTCAGGTCCTGGTGCTGGTATCGAAAACATCGATCTGGGCTTCGGTAAGCTGTCTATGGCGGCAACCCGTTCTTCTGAGTCCGGCGGTTCTGCCACCTTCGCTGACCGCGATGCGCTGGGCAACCGTATTTATGACAACATCGTGCCGAACGACGTCTTCGACGTGCGTTTAGCGCAGATGGAAATCAACCCAGGCGGTACCCTGGAGCTCGGCGTTGACTACGGTCACACCAACGTTCCGGATAACTACTACCTGCAGCCGGACGCGTCTAAAGACGGCTGGATGCTGACCGCTGAACACACCCAGAGCATGCTGAAAGGCTACAACAAGTTCGTTCTGCAGTACGCCACCGACGCAATGACCTCCAACGGTAAAGGCATTCCGCAGGGCGGCAGCATCAACAACGACGGCTCCCTGTGGCGCGTGCTTGACCACGGCGCGATCTCGCTGGGCGATAGCTGGGATCTGATGTACGTCGGTATGTACCAGGATATCAACCTGGACAACAACAACGGCACCAAATGGTGGACCGTCGGCGTGCGTCCGATGTACAAATGGACGCCGATCATGAGCACCCTGCTGGAAGTTGGCTACGACAACGTCGAGTCGCAGAAAACCGGCGACAACAACAACCAGTACAAAATCACCCTGGCACAGCAGTGGCAGGCTGGCGACAGCATCTGGTCCCGTCCGGCAATCCGCGTATTCGCAACCTACGCCAAGTGGGATGAGAAATGGGGCTACGCGAACGGCGATTCCGGTGCTGGCTACACCTCCGGCGTGGCGTATAACGACACCTCCGCGAAGACCTTCAGCCGTGGCGATAACGACGAGTGGACCTTCGGCGCCCAGATGGAAATCTGGTGGTAATCCAACCTGACCTGTCATGAGCAAAAGAGGGGCGCAAGCCCCTCTATATCTTAGGCCCAGCGAGCTATTGCCTGGCTACCGCTCGGCCATCGGAATTGAGGTGATAACAATGAAAATGAATAAAAGTCTCGTTGCCCTCTGCCTGTCCGCCGGCCTGCTGGCCAGCGTACCCGCAGTCAGTTTTGCTGATGTGAATTTTGTGCCGCAGAACACCGCTGCCGCACCGACGATCCCCGCCTCCGCGTTACAGCAGTTAACCTGGACGCCGGTCGATCAATCGAAGTCCCAGGTCACCAACTTAGCGACGGCAGGACAGTCGCTGAATATCTCCGGTATCACCGGGCCGGTCGCCGCCTACAGCGTCCCGGCGAATATCGGTGAGCTGACCATTACGCTGACCAGCGAAGTCAACAAGCAGACCAGCGTTTTTGCGCCGAACGTGCTGATTCTTGACCAGAATATGACGCCATCTGCGTACTTCCCAAGCAGCTACTTCACCTACCTGGAGCCGGGCGTGATGAGCTCGGATCGCCTCGAAGGGGTGATGCGTCTGACGCCGGCGCTGGGCCAGCAAAAGATTTACGTCCTGGTCTTTACCACGCCGCAGGATCTGCAGCAAACCACCAAATTAATCGATCCGGCGAAGGCCTACGCCAAAGGTACGGGTAACGCGGTCCCGGATATTCCGGACCCGATTGCCAAACATACCACCGAAGGTACGCTGGGCCTGAAAGTGAAAACATCGTCTGGCTCCAGCGTGCTGGTTGGCCCGCTGTTTGGCTCCTCCGGCCCGGGTCCGGTCACCGTCGGCAATACGGCCGCTCCGGTATACAGCGCGCCAGCAGCCGCCCCGGCTGTTACTCCGGTCGCCGCGCCGGCGGCGAAGAGTGAGCCGATGCTGGATGATACGGAAACCTACTTTAACAACGGCATTAAGCAGGCGGTTGCTAAAGGAGATATCGACAAAGCCCTCAAATTGATGAACGAAGCTGAACGCCTTGGCTCGAAATCTGCCCGTTCCACCTTTATCAGCAGTGTAAAAGGCAAGGGGTGATCGTCTCCCCACAATGCTGATGTTTAGGCACAGCCTTTAGGTGCGTCCGCCTGGACGCACCTTTTTTTCTCGCGCGCGGCTTCTGTTGCATGGCTGTTGCGCGGAAGATCGTATCTTGATGTTTGCCCGCCCCGATCGGCCTATTCTGCGATACAATGCCTTTACGTTATGTATCGGAGAATCAGGCATGTCACATCCTGCGCTTACGCAACTACGTGCGCTGCGCTATTTTGCCGCTATGCCCCCGCTGGAACCCTCGCTGCGCGACTGGCTGTTGCTGGAAGACTCAATGACCAAACGCTTTGAGCAACAAGGGAAAAAGGTTAGCGTTATGCTGGTCAACGAAGATTTTGTCGGACGCGAAGCGCTGGTCGGTGAAGAAGCGTTGCTGCCAGATGAAGAGCGCTACTGGCTGCGGGAAATCATTCTCTGCGCCGATGATGAACCCTGGCTGGCCGGGCGAACTATCGTGCCGGAATCGACGCTGAGCGGTCCCGAACTGGCGCTGCAGCAGCTTGGGCAGACGCCGCTGGGCCGCTATTTGTTCACCTCGTCGACGTTAACCCGTGACTTTATTGAAATTGGGCGTTATGCAGAGCTTTGGGGGCGTCGTTCCCGCCTCCGGCTGAGCGGTAAACCGCTGCTGCTGACAGAACTGTTTCTGCCTGCATCGCCGCTGTATTAAGAGGAAGAGAAAATGGAGTGGAGTCTGACGCAGAATAAGCTGTTGGCGTTTCATCGCCTGATGCGTACTGACAAACCGATCGGCGCGCTGCTGCTGCTGTGGCCGACGCTGTGGGCGCTATGGGTGGCGACGCCGGGTGTTCCGCCGCTGTGGATTCTGGCCGTTTTTGTCGCCGGAGTGTGGCTGATGCGCGCCGCCGGCTGCGTGGTCAACGATTATGCCGACCGCAAATTTGACGGCCACGTCAAGCGCACCGCGCGTCGTCCGCTGCCGAGCGGAGAGGTGACGGAGAAAGAGGCCCGGGTGCTGTTTGTCGTGCTGGTGCTGCTCTCGTTCCTGCTGGTGCTGACCCTCAACACCATGACCATTCTGCTGTCGGTGGCGGCGCTGGCTCTGGCGTGGGTCTATCCATTCATGAAGCGCTACACCCATCTGCCGCAGGTGGTGCTGGGGGCGGCGTTTGGCTGGTCGATTCCGATGGCCTTCTCCGCGGTGAGCGAATCGCTGCCGCTGAGCTGCTGGCTGATGTTCCTCGCCAACATTCTGTGGGCGGTGGCTTACGATACCCAGTATGCAATGGTTGACCGGGACGATGACCTTAAAATTGGCATCAAATCAACGGCGATTTTGTTTGGCGAAAACGATCGCGTGATTATCGGTATGCTGCAGATCGCGGTGCTGGTCCTGATGGCGGCGGTAGGGTGGCTGAACGGCCTGAGCTGGGAATATTACTGGTCGCTGTTTATCGCGGCGGGGCTGTTTTTCTGGCAGCAGAAGCTGATTTTCCGTCGTGAACGCGACGACTGCTTCAAAGCGTTTTTAAACAATAACTACGTTGGGCTGGTGCTGTTCCTCGGCCTGGCGATGGGCTATATGGCGTAGTTTTCCCTGGCAGGGTCCTGACTCCCCGGCTTACGTAGCGCAAGCCGGGGCAAGTCTCAGGCGCTACGCTTCATCCTGCGCGGCGCTTTCAATCGTCAGACGCACGTCCGATGTAATCAGGTTCGCCAGCATCTGGTAAACCTTCAGCGTCTCTTCCGGCTCGGCATCGCCGGTATCGCTAATATAGCCTTCGTCACGCAGCGTCAGTACCAGAGTGCTGAATACCGCCTTATCGAAGAACTCCGGCGCGTTGATGCCGTGCAGAACCGACAGGCGCTGGGCCATCGTACGGCTCTCTTTCTCCAGCGAACTGCGGTTAATCGAGGGATTAGCGCTCAGCAGCCAGAAGGTGATGGCATAGCGCTGGAGCGTTTCGCGCGCCCCGGCGGCCAGCAGCTGCAGCAGGCGGGAGTGCGACGGGTTGATGCTTATCTCGTCATCGCTCAGCGCCAGCAGGCCCTGGCGCTGCATCTCAGCGGTCAGCGCATCGATAACGCTCGCCAGCTCTTCTTTTTCCCAGCGCAGGAACAGCTCGGCCTTCAGCAGCGGATAGAACATCTCGACGTGACGCAGCACTTCCGTGCGGGTGATCCGTCGATGCTGGGTGACAATCGCCGCCAGCAGCGAAGGCATCATCAGCATATGGGCGATGTTGTTGCGATAGTAGGTCATCAGCACCGCCTGCTCGCGCGGCAGAATGATGATGTCGCCGATGGTGTCTTTCTCAACCTCGAACTTATTCATCTTCAGCGCGTGGTCAATCAGCTCGCTGGCGGAAGCCGGCGGCGTGGTCGCATCCGGAGAGTAAGGCACGTTACGCAGCAGATCGAGATAGCACTCCAGCTGCTGGGTCAGCTGCTCGCGGGTCAGCGAACGCTGGCGCGATGCCAGCAGAGCGGTACAGCACAGGTTCATGGCGTTCGCCGCGCCGGCGTTGTTGATGCGGACCATCAGATCGGAGGCGATGCTGTTTACCGTCGGCGTTAGCCACGACGGGCGAATGGCTTCGATAGGATCGATAGACTCGCGCCACTCCGGAACGTGCTGGTTGAGCCAGGTCATCAGCGGCAGCGGTTCGCCGAAGTTAACGTACCCCTGGCCGAGGTTACGCAGCTTGCTCAGGCCGCGCAGCATCTGCGGCAGGCTCTCTTTCTCTTTCGTCGCGCCGCGCAGCTCTTTGGCGTAGGTCCCGACTTCCATCACGTGCTCGTAGCCGATGTAGATCGGAACCAGCGTAATGGGTCGGGTGCCGCCGCGCAGCATCGCCTGGATAGTCATCGACAGGGTGCCGGTTTTCGGGTCCAGCAGGCGCCCGGTACGAGAGCGCCCGCCCTCCACGAAGTACTCTACCGAGTAGCCGCGGCTGAACAGTTCGCCAAGATATTCGCGGAACACCGTCGAGTAGAGCTTGTTGCCCTTAAACGTACGGCGAATAAAGAACGCGCCGCCGCGACGGAAAATCGGCCCTGCCGGCCAGAAGTTGAGGTTGATGCCGGCGGCGATATGCGGCGGCACCAGGCCCTGGTGGTAGAGCACGTAGGAGAGCAGCAGGTAGTCCATATGGCTGCGATGGCACGGAACGTAGACGATCTCGTGCCCTTCGTGCGCCAGCTGTCGCACGCGCTCGGCGTTATGAACGTTAATTCCCTGATACAGGCGGTTCCAGGTAAAGCCCAGCACGCGGTCGGTCAGGCGAATCATCTCGTAGGAGAAGTTTGCGGCGATCTCTTCCATCAGCGCGATAGCGTTTTGCTGCGCCTTCTCGTGGGAGATTTTCTTGCTGCGGGCTTCGTCTTCCACCGCGCGGGCGATGGCTTTTGACGCCAGCAGCTTGTTGAACAGATCCTGACGCGCCGGCAGACGCGGGCCGACCGCGGCCAGGCGCTGACGGGCGAAGTGCATACGCGCCACGCGGGCCAGCTTCTGAGCAATGGTTTTATCGGTTCCGTGCTCGGACGCCATTCGGCGTAGCGACACCGGCGGCGAGAAGCGCACGAAGCTGTCGCGGCCCAGCCACAGAACGGCGAAGAATTTCTGAATACCATTAAGCATGCGCAGCGGCGGATTGAGCTCGCCCTTTTCGCGCCCTGGCGCACGACCAAACATCACTGAAACCGGCACCATTTGCACGTCGAGGTCAGGGTGGTTGCGGTGCAGATCCAGGTAGTCGTGGAACAGCTTGATGGACTCTTCTTTCGGCGTGTAGTAGGTAAATACGCGCGGGCCGCCGTGGATAAAGACGTAGCGCGGCAGCAGGGTGCCGTCGATTTCTAACGGTTCGAGCGGATCGGGTAAATCGTGCTCCAGGCACTGCGCGCGCAGCGTCAGCAGGTCTGCCTTCGAGTTATAGGGCAGAACGTACATAATCGGACGCGAGGTATCCAGCCCTAATTCCTGAGCAGGCTCTGCGGGAATAGACTTGCTTTTTACCAGCAGCCGTAATGGTAAATTCAGTAATTTATAGTAAATTCGTTGCCAGCCGGACATAAACGATGTGAAGCCTCTGGTTAATCATGCAAATGCGCGGCAAGAATAACAGAAAGTGCGCAAAATTTCCGTTGCCACGCGGCAAACGCGTACACTCATTGACGTCATTTACATAAAAAGGTTCTTTTGATGGCCAATAATACCACCGGGTTAACCCGAATCATTAAAGCGGCAGGGTATTCCTGGAAAGGTTTTCGTGCGGCATGGATAAATGAGGCCGCCTTTCGTCAGGAAGGTATTGCCACCGTTATTGCCATTGCGATCGCCTGCTGGTTGGATGTTGACGCCATTACGCGCGTGCTGCTGATAGGCTCGGTCCTGATAGTGATGATAGTCGAAATTCTTAATAGCGCGATTGAGGCGGTGGTGGACCGGATTGGCTCCGACCACCATGAGCTTTCCGGACGCGCGAAGGATATGGGCTCTGCGGCGGTATTTCTGGCGATCGTCATTGCGCTGATCGTCTGGGTTACGCTGCTGTGGGCGCACTATCGCTAAGGGTCTGTAGCATCAGACTATTTGGTTTGGCGTCCGCGGGCTGGAGGCCGATCAACCTCCCTCCACGCGGCCTGTTTTGCGTCGTGTGGAGCAGAAACGCTCCGCCGCAATCCCCCTGCGTTAGCTGGCCGCAGCGCGCGGCAAACGAAAAGAATCTCCTGATTTTTGTGTGAAATTTGATTCCAAAATCACCGTTAGCTGTATATACTCACAGCATAACTGTATATACACCCAGGGGGCGGAATGAAAGCGTTAACGACCAGGCAGCAAGAGGTGTTTGATCTCATCAGAGATCATATCAGCCAGACTGGCATGCCGCCGACGCGTGCGGAAATTGCTCAGCGCTTGGGGTTCCGTTCCCCAAACGCGGCGGAAGAACACCTGAAAGCGCTGGCGCGTAAAGGCGCAATCGAGATCATTTCCGGTGCCTCTCGCGGTATTCGTCTGCTGACTGAAGAAGAGCCCGGCCTGCCGCTGATTGGCCGCGTGGCTGCCGGTGAGCCGCTGCTGGCGCAGCAGCACATCGAAGGCCACTTCCAGGTCGATCCGGCAATGTTCAAGCCGAGCGCCGACTTCCTGCTGCGCGTCAGCGGAATGTCGATGAAAGACATTGGTATTCTGGACGGCGATCTGCTGGCGGTACACAAAACGCAGGATGTGCGTAACGGGCAGGTTGTGGTCGCACGTATCGATGAAGAAGTGACGGTTAAACGCCTTAAAAGGCAGGGTAACGTCGTCGAACTGCTGCCGGAAAATAGCGAGTTTTCACCAATCGTAGTGAACCTACGCGAGCAAAACTTTACCATTGAAGGTCTGGCCGTCGGCGTAATCCGCAACGGCGAGTGGCTGTAAGCGCCTTCTCTTAACGCAGCATCGTCTGATGCATGATGCTGCGCTGTCTCTCCTCGCTCAGGCTTTCCCTCATGCTTTTTAATGCCGCTGATAAGGCCCTGTGGCGCCTGGCGCTACCGATGATTTTCTCCAATATCACCGTCCCGCTGCTGGGCCTGGTGGATACTGCGGTTATCGGCCATCTTGATAGCCCGGTTTACCTGGGCGGCGTGGCGGTCGGGGCTACGGCTACCAGCTTCCTGTTCATGCTGCTGCTCTTTCTGCGAATGAGTACCACCGGCCTGACGGCGCAGGCGTTTGGCGCAAAGGACCCCGTGCGCCTGGCGCGAGCGCTGGTGCAGCCGCTTGGGCTGGCGCTGGCCGCCGGTCTGCTGATCGTTCTGTTTCGTATGCCGCTCATTAACCTGGCGCTGCATATCGTCGGCGGCAGCGAAGCGGTGCTGGAACAGGCCCGGCGTTTCCTGGAGATCCGCTGGCTGAGCGCCCCGGCATCGTTAGCTAACCTGGTGCTGCTGGGCTGGCTGCTGGGCGTCCAGTATGCCCGTGCGCCGGTGATCCTGCTGATTGTCGGCAACCTGCTGAATATTGTCCTCGATCTGTGGCTGGTGATGGGGCTGCACATGAACGTGCAGGGCGCGGCGCTGGCGACGGTGACCGCCGAATATGCCACCTTTATCATTGGCCTGCTGATGGCGAAACGCGTGCTGACGCTGCGGGGCGTGTCATTCTCTATGCTGAAGGGCGCCTGGCGCGGCGATCTCCGGCGGCTGCTGGCCCTCAACCGCGACATCATGCTGCGTTCGCTGCTGCTGCAGCTCTGCTTTGGCGCGGTGACCGTTTTCGGCGCGCGTCTGGGGGGCGATATCGTGGCGGTGAACGCCATTCTGATGACCATGCTAACCTTCACCGCCTATGCGTTGGACGGCTTTGCCTATGCCGTGGAGGCCCACTCCGGGCAGGCCTACGGCGCGCGCGATGGCAGCAAGCTGCTGGAGGTGTGGCGTGCGGCCTGTCGGCAGTCAGGCATGGTCGCGCTGGCTTTTGCGCTGATCTACAGCGTGGCGGGAGAGCAGATTATCGCTCTGCTGACCTCGATACCCTCGCTCCAGCAGCTCGCCGACCGCTATCTGCTGTGGCAGATGATTTTGCCGGTGGTCGGCGTCTGGTGTTATCTGCTGGACGGCATGTTTATCGGCGCGACGCGCGGCAGCGAAATGCGCAACAGCATGGCGGTGGCCGCCGTGGGCTTTGCCGTAACCCTGCTGACGCTGCCGGTGCTCGGTAACCACGGCCTGTGGCTGGCGCTGACGGTATTCCTGGCGCTGCGAGGTCTGTCGCTGGCGCTGATCTGGCGACGGCACTGGCGGCGCGGCACCTGGTTTTCATAACGTCTTTTGGTGTGAAAATGGTTAAAGATTCCGAATAATAAAATTAACACAGAATTCTCATCTATAGTTAATCATATGTCCGGCACACAGCGGGCTGTTAACTCACCGAACGATGAGGACTGAATCATGAATAAAGACGAAATCGGCGGTAACTGGAAACAGTTAAAAGGTAAAGCGAAAGAGCAATGGGGCAAGCTTACCGACGATGATATGACCGTCATCGAGGGTAAGCGCGACCAGCTGGTCGGTAAAATCCAGGAGCGTTACGGCTACGCTAAAGATCAGGCAGAAAAAGAAGTGTCTGACTGGGAAACCAAAAATGACCATCGCTGGTAGCGACGAGATGTAGAGCGTTAACCCTTTGTTATTGCCTGCCTGAACGGTACAAGGATGTACTAAAAATCCCTGATTCCCGCTGCGGCCAACGCCTCAGCGGGCTTTCTTTTTAGTCTGGATGGTGTGGTCATGGTGGCAGTGCCCCGGCGTGTTGCAGGCCTCTACCTCGACGCAGCCCGCGCACAGGCCGTGCGCTTCGATCACGTTATGGCGCAGGGCGAAGCCCATTTTGGCCGCCAGCGTATGCATGATGTCCTCTACGCCTTCCGCGCACTCTTCTTTAACCACCCCGCAGCGATCGCAGATAAACATCGCTGAACTATGGGTTGGCTGATCGAACAGGTGACACAGCACGTAGCTGTTGGTTGATTCCACCTTGTGCACGAAGCCCTGCTCAAGCAGAAACTCCAGCGCCCGGTAGACCGTCGGAGGCTTAGCCTGCGGCTCTTTACCGCGCAGGAGATCGAGCAAATCGTAGGCGCTGATCGCCCCCTGCTGTAGACTCATCAGGCGCAACACTTCAAGGCGCTGCGGAGTCAGGCGCACGCCCCGCTGCGCGCAGAGCTTTTCAGCATGCGCTAACATGTCTTGCGAAGTGGACTTATCCATGAGCATCCTCTGGTTGCGTAACGATGAAGTTGTTACTTTATCACGATCCAGGCAAAACGCCGAGAACCCACGGTTTGTGCTATACCTGATGCATCTCATTTTCGGGAGAAAACGATGAAACGACCTGATTGCATTCGACATTGGCGCGAGATGGAGGGGCCGGATGATGCCACCTATCCCGACAGCAGCGAGCTCTTTTCCATCGGCGCACCGCTGGCCCGTGGTTTAAGGCTAAACCGGCTGGGGATCCATCATGAGCGCCTGCCGCCAGGGCGTCGTACCTCTTATCCGCATGCGGAAAGCGATGAAGAAGAGTTCATCTACGTGCTAGAGGGGTATCCGGAAGTGTGGATAAACGGCTATCTGTGGAAGCTGGAGCCGGGGGATTGCGTCGGTTTTCCCGCCGGTACCGGGGTATGCCACACCTTCCTGAATAACACCGAGGAGGAGGCATGCCTGCTGGTGGTTGGCGAAGCGAATAAAAAATTTAACCGGATCTACTATCCGCTTAACCCCAGCTATGCCGCGACGCGTCAGGATCGCTGGGTCGACCATCCGCCGCAGTTCTTCGGTCCTCACGACGGTAAGCCGCGCAGGAAATAGCGTTTTTTTCCAGCGCAGGATACGGCCATTGGCGCTATGCGCCTGTGGTTTATCTTTGTGCTATAGTAGCGCCCCTTTTTACCCGGATGCCTATTTATTCGCCATGATGCCAGAATCAACGTCTACCGCCTTTGCTGCCCACCGTTTTTCCATCGCCCCGATGCTCGACTGGACCGACAGGCACTGCCGCTACTTCCTGCGCCAGCTGTCGCGCCATACGCTGCTGTACACCGAAATGGTGACCACCGGGGCGATTATTCACGGTAAAGGCGACTATCTGGCCTACAGCGAAGAAGAGCATCCCGTTGCGCTACAGCTGGGCGGTAGCGATCCGGCCGCGCTGGCGCAGTGTGCGAAGCTGGCGGAAGCGCGCGGCTATGATGAGATCAATCTCAACGTCGGCTGCCCGTCTGACCGCGTGCAGAACGGGATGTTTGGCGCCTGCCTGATGGGCAATGCGCCGCTGGTTGCCGACTGCATTAAAGCGATGCGCGACGTGGCCTCGATTCCGGTCACGGTAAAAACCCGAATCGGCATTGATGACCAGGATAGCTATGCGTTCCTGTGTGATTTCATCAATACCGTATCCGGGAAAGGCGAATGCGATATGTTTATCATCCACGCCCGCAAAGCCTGGCTTTCCGGCCTGAGCCCGAAAGAGAACCGCGAGATCCCGCCTCTGGACTACCCGCGCGTCTATCAGCTAAAACGTGATTTTCCGCATCTGACGATGGCGATCAACGGCGGGATCAGGTCGCTGGAAGAAGCGAAGCTACACCTTGAGCATATGGACGGTGTGATGGTGGGGCGCGAGGCGTACCAGAATCCAGGCATGCTGACCTCCGTTGACCGGGAGATTTTTGCGGCCAATGGCGCGGATACTGACCCGGTTGCCGTGGTGCGCGCCATGTATCCGTATATTGAGCGTGAGCTGAGCAACGGGACCTATCTTGGCCATGTGACCCGCCATATGCTGGGCCTGTTCCAGGGGATCCCCGGCGCTCGCCAGTGGCGTCGCTACCTGAGTGAGAACGCGCATAAGGCCGGTGCCGATATCAACGTCCTGGAACACGCGCTGAAGCTGGTCGCCGATAAGCGTTAACGTTTCGCTGTTTCGCTAAAATTTAGTCAAATACGCCACGCCCTGAAATAAAAATCAGGGCGTTTTTCTTTAAATTCAATAGATTATAATTGGCACGCTTCTTGTAATGTCTGAGTACAAAGGGCTATTGCTTGGGAGAGAAGAAGATGCTGGAACTGCTATTTATCATTGGTTTTTTTGTCATGCTGCTGGTAACCGGCGTATCGCTGCTGGGCATTATTGCCGCCATTGTTGCGGCGACGGCGCTGATGTTCGTTGGCGGCCTGTTTGCGATGATGATTAAACTGCTGCCGTGGCTGCTGCTAGCCGTTGCGGTGGTATGGGTGATTCGGGCGATAAATACGCCAAAAATCACCCACTACCGTAGCAACAACCGCTGGCGTTATTAAGGTAGTGAGTGGTAGGTCACAACCTGAGGAATTTTGCATAAAACGGCGTAGGTTTTGCTTATTAAATCTGTCACTATTAGCGCGTTAATGAATTCATCGCGCTGTACCCTACATACAGCCGAACTAAAAAAAGTCAGGGCTTCCATATGGAAGCCCTAAACTTTTCCCCCTCCCGTCATACTTCAGACTACAGGTGCGTTGGCTACGTTAACTCACCCCGGTCACTTACTGGAGTAAGCTCCCGGGGATTCGCTATCTTGCCGCCTTCCTGTAGCCCGAATTATTTAGGGAGGGCTTCTCGTCATACTTCAGACTACAGGTGCGTTGGCTACGTTAACTCACCCCGGTCACTTACTGGAGTAAGCTCCCGGGGTTTCGCTATCTTGCCGCCTTCCTGTAGCCCGAATTATTTAGGGAGGGCTTCTCGTCATACTTCAGACTACAGGTGCGTTGGCTACGTTAACTCACCCCGGTCACTTACTGGAGTAAGCTCCCGGGGATTCGCTATCTTGCCGCCTTCCTGTAGCCCGAATTATTTAGGGAGGGCTTCCCGTCATACTTCGAACTACAGAAGCGTTGGCAGCGTTAACCTTGCCTCGACTTACTCGTTACGGCAGCAGAAGGCTTGAGCCTTCGGTGGCGCGGCTCTCGAGAACCTCGTGCGCGCGTCGCGCGTCGGCCAGCGGATATTTTTGGCTCTCCGCTACGTCGACGTTTATCACGCCGCTGGCGATCAGCGAAAAGAGTTCGTTACTGGCTTCCACCAGCTCTTCGCGGCTGGTGATATAGCCCTGCAGAGAAGGGCGGGTCACGTACAGCGAGCCTTTCTGATTGAGGATCCCCAGATTAACGCCGGTAACCGGTCCGGAGGAGTTGCCGAAGCTGACCATCAATCCTCGGCGCTGCAGACAGTCGAGCGAAGCTTCCCAGGTGTCTTTGCCCACGGAATCATAGACCACGTGAACTTTTTTCCCCTCGGTAATCTCTTTCAGCCGCTCGGCGATATTCTCTTCACGATAGTTGATCGTCTGCCAGGCTCCGGCCTGCTTCGCGCGCTGCGCTTTTTGCGCGCTGCCGACGGTGCCGATGAGCCTGGCGCCCAGCGCTTTTGCCCACTGGCAGGCTATCAGCCCGACGCCACCGGCCGCAGCGTGGAACAGGAACGTCTCGCCGGCTTTGATTTCGTAGGTTTTACGCAGCAAATAATAGACCGTCAGACCCTTAAGGAAGGAGGCCGCGGCCTGCTCGAAAGAGATGGCCGCAGGTAAAATTGCGGCTTTATCGGCGGGGACATTATGCACCGAGCTGTAAGCGCCCAGCGCCGACTGGGCGTACACGACGCGATCGCCGGCTTTAATATGCGTGACGCCGCGCCCGACCTTGCTTACTACGCCGGCGGCTTCGGTACCTAATCCGCTCGGAAGCGAAGGGGGCGGATAGAGGCCGCTGCGAATATAGGTATCGATGTAGTTGATACCAATAGCTTTGTTTTCTACCTGTATCTCGTGTTCTGCCGGATCCCCTGCAACAAAATCCACCACCTGCAGAACTTCCGGGCCACCGTGCTTGTGAAATTCAATACGTGTTGCCATGCTTCCTCCTGAACTATGTGGTAACCTTTCGAGCCAATTTCTATAGCGGGAATTCCATTCAATATGGCAGGAAATAAACCCTTCAACAAACCCCAGACTGAACCCCGAGTCCGCGATCCTCAGGTAGCCGGGTTGAAAGTCCCGCCGCACTCGATTGAAGCGGAACAGTCGGTGTTGGGCGGTTTAATGCTGGACAACGAGCGCTGGGACGACGTCGCCGAGCGCGTTGTTGCAGAAGATTTTTACACGCGTCCGCACCGTCATATCTTTATTGAAATGGCCCGCCTGCAGGAAACCGGCAGCCCGATTGACCTCATTACGCTCGCGGAATCGCTGGAGCGTCAGGGGCAGCTGGACAGCGTAGGCGGCTTCGCCTATCTGGCAGAACTCTCAAAAAATACGCCAAGCGCGGCGAACATTAGCGCTTATGCCGATATCGTGCGTGAACGTGCCGTTGTCCGGGAAATGATCTCGGTGGCGAACGAAATTGCCGAAGCGGGCTTTGACCCCCAGGGCCGCACCAGCGAAGATCTGCTGGATCTGGCGGAGTCCCGGGTCTTTAAGATCGCCGAGAGCCGCGCGAATAAAGACGAAGGTCCGAGAAATATCGCCGAAGTGCTTGATGCGACCGTTGCGCGTATCGAACAGCTGTTCCAGCAGCCGCACGACGGCGTTACCGGCGTGAATACCGGCTATGACGACCTGAATAAAAAGACGGCGGGTTTGCAGCCGTCGGATTTGATTATCGTCGCGGCGCGTCCGTCGATGGGTAAAACGACATTTGCGATGAACATCGTCGAAAATGCGGCGATGTTGCAGGATAAGCCGGTACTGATTTTCAGCCTTGAGATGCCATCGGAACAGATTATGATGCGTACCCTGGCCTCGCTGTCGCGCGTCGATCAGACGCGTATTCGTACCGGCCAGCTCGATGACGAAGACTGGGCGCGGATTTCGGGCACCATGGGCATTCTGCTGGAAAAGCGCAATATCTATATCGATGACTCCTCCGGCCTGACGCCGACGGAAGTGCGCTCCCGCGCCCGGCGTATCGCCCGCGAACACGGCGGGATTGGCCTGATCATGATCGACTACCTGCAGCTGATGCGGGTGCCGTCGCTCTCCGATAACCGTACGCTGGAAATCGCCGAAATCTCCCGCTCGTTGAAGGCGCTGGCCAAAGAGCTGCAGGTGCCGGTGGTGGCGCTGTCGCAGCTGAACCGCTCGCTGGAACAGCGCGCGGATAAGCGCCCGGTAAACTCCGATCTGCGTGAATCAGGTTCTATCGAGCAGGATGCCGACTTAATCATGTTTATCTATCGTGATGAGGTTTATCACGAGAACAGCGACCTGAAAGGCATCGCCGAAATTATTATTGGTAAGCAGCGTAACGGCCCAATTGGTACGGTACGTCTGACGTTTAACGGGCAATGGTCGCGCTTCGATAACTATGCCGGCCCTCAGTATGATGATGAGTAAATCTCCGTCGTCCTTCACGTCGCAGGTGCGTTGACTCGCCCGCCCGCCTCGGTCACTTAGTTCATTAAGCTTCCGGGGCCCTCTGGCCTGTCGCCTTCCCGCAGCGCGATGGATACGGGCGATTCTTTTATTAAGGAATTTAAATGCAAGCGGCAACTGTAGTCATTAACCGCCGCGCTCTGCGACACAACCTGCAACGTCTGCGTGAACTGGTACCCGCCAGCAAGCTGGTTGCAGTCGTGAAAGCGAACGCTTACGGACACGGTCTTATCGAGACCGCGCGAACGCTCCCTGATGCCGACGCCTTTGGCGTCGCCCGTCTTGAAGAAGCCTTACGCCTGCGGGCGGGCGGCATCACTCAGCCTATCCTGCTGCTGGAAGGTTTTTTTGCGGCCACCGATCTGCCGGTTATCGCCGCCCAGCGGCTGCAAACGGCGGTGCATAGCCCCGAACAGCTGGCAGCGCTGGAAAGCGCGGAGCTGAGCGAACCGGTCAGCGTCTGGATGAAGCTCGATACCGGCATGCATCGGCTGGGCGTCCTGCCGGAACAGGCGGAGGCGTTCTACCAGCGCCTGAGCCGGTGTAAAAACGTCCGCCAGCCGGTGAACGTCGTCAGCCACTTTGCCCGGGCGGATGAGCCGGAATGCGGGGCCACCGAGCGGCAGCTGGATATCTTCACCACCTTCACCGATGGCAAGCCGGGACTGCGCTCTATCGCCGCCTCCGGCGGGATTTTGCTGTGGCCGCAGTCGCACTTCGACTGGGCGCGTCCGGGCATTATTCTCTACGGCGTGTCGCCGTTGGAGCATCAATCCACCGGGGCCGATTTCGGCTGCAGGCCGGTGATGTCGCTGACGTCGAGCCTGATTGCCGTTCGCGAGCATAAAGCGGGTGAGCCGGTGGGCTACGGCGGGACCTGGATTAGCGAACGCCATACCCGGCTGGGCGTAGTGGCGATGGGCTACGGCGATGGCTATCCGCGCGCCGCGCCGTCCGGTACGCCGGTGCTGGTTAACGGCCGGGAAGTGCCGATTGTCGGCCGCGTGGCAATGGATATGATCTGCGTGGACCTCGGCCCCGAGGCGCAGGATAAGTCCGGCGATCCGGTGGTGCTGTGGGGGGAAGGTTTACCCGTTGAACGGATTGCAGAAATTACAAAAGTAAGTGCTTACGAACTTATCACGCGCCTGACTTCTCGCGTTGCGATGAAGTACGTCGATTAATCCTGATTTGCCGCAACGTTCCCCGGTGGCGCTACGGTTACCGGGACCGGGGCGATACGCGACAGCCCGGCTACGGCGTTAACGCCGCGAGCCGGGGAAAAGCTCCGGTTGCGCTCGGTGGGGCGATCGACGTCGGCTATCCGCCAACATCCTCTCGACCTGCCACGGCTTCCGGTTTATTGTGTTATTACCTGCCTTTTGTAAACTTGGAGAAACATCGCGTGTTTCAGAAAGTTGACGCCTACGCTGGCGACCCCATTCTTTCCCTGATGGAGCGTTTCAAAGAAGATCCGCGGAGTGACAAAGTAAACCTCAGCATCGGTTTGTACTATAACGAAGACGGCATTATCCCGCAGCTGCAGGCGGTGGCGGAAGCGGAAGCGCGTCTTAACGCGCAGCCGCACGGCGCCTCGCTGTATCTGCCGATGGAAGGTCTGAATCCTTACCGTAGCGCCATTGCGCCGCTGCTGTTTGGCGCCGAGCATCCGGTACTGCTGCAACAGCGCGTCGCTTCCATTCAGACGCTGGGCGGTTCCGGCGCGCTGAAAGTGGGCGCGGATTTCCTGAAACGCTACTTCCCGCAGGCGCGCGTATGGGTCAGCGATCCGACGTGGGAAAACCACATCGCCATCTTTGAAGGGGCTGGCTTCGAAGTAAGTACTTACCCTTGGTTTGATAATGAGACCAACGGCGTGCGCTTTGACGCGCTGCTCGAGACGCTGCGGACGCTGCCTGAAGGCGACATCGTGCTGCTGCATCCGTGCTGCCATAACCCGACCGGCGCCGATCTGAGCCATGCCCAGTGGGATGAAGTCGCAAAAGTGCTGAAAGCGCGCAGCCTGATCCCTTTCCTCGACATCGCCTATCAGGGCTTTGGCGCGGGAATGGACGATGATGCCTGGGCGATCCGCACGATTGCCAGCGCCGGCATGCCGATGCTGGTCAGCAACTCGTTCTCGAAAATCTTCTCCCTGTACGGCGAGCGCGTCGGCGGTCTGTCGGTGGTTTGCGAAGATTCAGAGACCGCGAGCCGCGTACTGGGACAGCTGAAGGCGACCGTACGCCGCAACTACTCCAGCCCGCCGAGCTTCGGGGCGCAGGTTGTCGCCGCCGTGCTGAACGACGCGGAGCTGAAGGCTTCATGGCTGGCGGAAGTCGAAGAGATGCGCACGCGCATTTTAGCGATGCGCCAGGAGCTGGTGAACGTCCTGAAAGACGCGGTACCCGGCGTTAATTTCGACTACCTGCTCAAGCAGCGCGGTATGTTTAGCTACACGGGATTCAGCGCCGCTCAGGTCGATCGCCTGCGTGAAGAGTTTGGCGTCTACCTGATTTCCAGCGGCAGGATGTGCGTGGCGGGTCTTAACTCGCGCAACGTTCAGCGCGTCGCACAGGCATTTTCTGCAGTGATATAATCCCGCGGTAATATCCGGCCCTTTCTGGTGTTAAGGAGAGGGCAATTCCCTTCCTGAAGTGTGATCATTCTCTTTTTCTATGACATCCGAGGAGAAACCTCTTTTCATCACCGGATGCGGAGGTTAAGGTCATGGTGAATTTATAAGCATCCACATTATTGAAAATTATAATGATTCGATTATTTACACACGCAATCATGCAAAATGCGTCAAAGCCCCAGGGAGCGTTCGTCTAACCGTGGCCGTCAAAGAGGCAGTTTGAATGATGACGTTTACAGGGATAAATATGCGCAAAATCACTCTGGCCTTCGGGGCCGTCTGCCTGCTGTTCACGCTAAATAGCGCCGTCGTTGCCCGCGCGTCTACGCCGCAGCCCCTCTCTACGGGGACCAACGTCGCTAAACTCGCTGAACAGGCGCCGATTCACTGGGTATCGGTGGCGCAGATTGAAAATAGCCTGCTGGGGCGCCCGCCGATTGCGGTGGGCTTTGATATTGACGATACCGTGCTGTTTTCCAGCCCAGGATTCTGGCGCGGCCAGAAAACGTTCTCTCCCGGCAGCGATGCTTACCTGAAAAATCCCGAGTTTTGGGAAAAAATGAACAACGGCTGGGATGATTTCAGCATGCCGAAAGAGGTCGCGCGTCAGCTGATTGCGATGCACGTTAAGCGCGGCGATAGCATCTATTTTGTGACCGGACGCAGTCAGACCAAAACCGAAACGGTATCGAAAACCTTGCAGGATGATTTCCTGATCCCCGCGGCAAGCATGAATCCGGTTATTTTTGCCGGCGATAAGCCGGGGCAGAATACGAAAACCCAGTGGCTGCAGGAGAAAGATATTAAGGTCTTCTACGGCGACTCGGATAACGATATTGGCGCAGCCCGTGAAGCGGGCGCGCGAGGCATTCGCATTCTGCGCGCCTCCAACTCCTCCTACAAGCCTTTACCGATGGCCGGCGCTCAAGGGGAAGAGGTTATTGTGAACTCCGACTACTGATCGTCTGCGGGCGAAATGATAGCGAGCAACAGCGGCAGCCAGCGGGCTGCCGTTTTTTTGTACAAAATCCGCCCCGGAAGGTTTTACCTTTTCGCTTATTGCTGCACACTTAGAAAGATTCATTCGCAGCATGAATGGCTTATCTGGCATCGACAGCCGGGCCGCGGTATGGCTCGCGGAATATCGCATTCACGGCGGTTCGCGCTATCGCGTCGCGTCGCTCATGGGGGAATATTAGATGACAATATCGGAGTTATTGCGCTACTGCATGGCTAAACCTGGCGCGGAGCAAAGCGAACACAGCGACTGGAAGGCTACGCAGATTAAAGTGTCGGACGTGCTGTTTGCGATGGTCAAGGAGGTGGAGGATAAGCGCCCTGCGGTGTCGCTGAAGGCCAGCCCGGAACTTGCCGAGCTTCTGCGGGAGCAGCATGTTGACGTTCGCCCTAGCCGGCATTTAAACAAGGCCCACTGGAGTACGGTGTTCCTTGATGGTTCGCTGCCGGATTCGCAGATTTACTACCTGGTCGACGCCTCTTATCAGCAGGCGATTCGGCTGCTGTCGGAGCCGACCCGACAGCAGCTTTCGCAGTGATTAGCCCAGCAACGGCTTGAGGAAATGCGCGGTGTACGAGGCTTCGCACTCGGCAACCGTCTCCGGGGTCCCGGAGACGAGAATTTCCCCGCCGCCGCTGCCGCCTTCCGGCCCGAGGTCCACAATCCAGTCCGCGGTTTTGATGACGTCCAGGTTGTGCTCAATGACCACGATGGTGTTGCCCTGATCGCGCAGCTGATGCAGAACGTCCAGCAGCTGCTGGATATCGGCGAAGTGCAGACCGGTCGTCGGCTCATCGAGAATATACAGCGTCTGCCCGGTTCCGCGCTTCGACAGCTCGCGAGCCAGCTTCACGCGCTGAGCTTCACCGCCGGACAGCGTGGTCGCCGACTGGCCAAGGCGGATATAGGTCAGGCCTACGTCCATCAGGGTTTGCAGCTTACGCGCCAGCGCCGGCACGGCATCGAAGAACTCGCGCGCCTCTTCGATGGTCATATCCAGCACTTCATGGATAGTTTTGCCCTTGTACTTAATCTCCAGCGTTTCGCGGTTATAGCGCTTGCCCTTGCACTGGTCACACGGAACGTAGATATCCGGCAGGAAGTGCATCTCGACCTTGATCACGCCATCGCCCTGACAGGCTTCACAGCGGCCGCCGCGAACGTTAAAGCTAAAGCGCCCCGGCGTGTAGCCGCGTGAACGTGATTCCGGCACGCCGGCGAACAGTTCGCGTACCGGCGTAAACACGCCGGTATAGGTTGCCGGGTTAGAGCGCGGCGTGCGGCCAATGGGGCTCTGGTCGATATCGATAACCTTATCGAAATGCTCCAGCCCCTGCACATCGCGATACGGCGCCGGTTCGGCGATAGTCGCACCGTTGAGCTGGCGCTGGGCGATCGGGAACAGCGTATCGTTAATCAGCGTTGATTTACCCGAGCCGGACACGCCGGTAATGCAGGTAAATAAACCGACCGGCAGCGTCAGGGTAACGTCCTTCAGGTTGTTACCGCGTGCGCCGGTCAGCTTCAGCACCTTTTGCGGATCGGCGGCTACGCGCTGTTTAGGTACTTCAATCTTGCGCTTGCCGCTCATGTACTGCCCGGTCAGGGATTCAGGCACCGCCATAATATCCTGCAGCGTGCCCTCTGCCACCACCTCCCCGCCGTGCACGCCAGCGCCGGGACCGATATCGATCACGTGGTCAGCGGCGCGAATAGCGTCTTCATCATGCTCAACGACAATGACCGTATTACCCAGATTACGCAGGTGAACCAGCGTCCCGAGCAGGCGTTCGTTGTCGCGCTGATGCAGGCCGATGGACGGTTCATCGAGAACGTACATCACCCCGACCAGCCCGGCACCTATCTGGCTTGCCAGGCGGATACGCTGGGCTTCACCGCCGGACAGCGTCTCTGCCGAACGCGAGAGCGTCAGGTAGTTCAGGCCGACGTTGACGAGGAATTTCAGGCGATCGCCGATCTCCTTCAGCACCTTTTCAGCGATTTGCGCCCGCTGGCCGGAGAGCTTCAGGTTGTTGAAGAAGTCCATCGCGTGGCCAATGCTCATATCGGAGATAGTGGGCAGCGGCGTATTTTCGACGAATACGTGGCGCGCTTCGCGGCGCAGACGGGTGCCATCACAGCTGGTACAGGAGCGGTTGCTGATAAACTTCGCCAGCTCTTCGCGCACCGCGCTGGATTCGGTTTCTTTGTAGCGACGTTCCATATTGTGCAGAACGCCTTCGAACGGATGGCGGCGTACGGAGGTGTCCCCGCGATCGTTCATGTACTTGAATTCAATGTTCTCTTTGCCTGAGCCGGACAGAATCACTTTCTGCACGTCGGCATTGAGTGTGCCCCACGGCGCTTCGATATCGAACTGGTAATGCTCAGCCAGCGACTTCAGCATCTGGAAATAATAGAAGTTACGCCGATCCCAGCCGCGGATCGCGCCGCCAGCCAGCGACAGCTCCGGGTTTTGGATAACCCGTTCGGGATCGAAATACTGCTGCACGCCAAGGCCGTCGCAGGTTGGGCAGGCGCCGGCGGGGTTGTTGAAGGAGAACAGCCGAGGTTCCAGTTCGCGCATGCTGTAGCCGCAAATCGGGCAGGCGAAGTTGGCGGAGAACAGCAGCTCTTCCGCTTTCGGGTCGTCCATATTGGCGACAACGGCGGTCCCTCCGGAGAGATCCAGCGCGGTCTCAAACGATTCGGCCAGCCGCTGGGAGAGATCGTCACGCACCTTGAAGCGATCGATAACCACTTCGATGGTGTGTTTCTTTTGCAGCTCAAGCTTTGGCGGATCGGAGAGATCGCAGACTTCGCCGTCGATCCTCGCCCGGATATAGCCCTGGCTCGCAAGGTTTTCCAGGGTCTTGGTATGCTCGCCTTTACGCTCTTTAATGATTGGCGCCAGCAGCATCAGGCGCTGGCCTTCAGGCTGGGAAAGTACGTTGTCGACCATCTGGCTGACGGTTTGCGCCGCCAGCGGGACGTCGTGGTCCGGGCAGCGCGGTTCGCCGACGCGGGCGTACAGCAGACGCAGATAGTCGTGAATTTCGGTAATGGTGCCTACCGTAGAGCGGGGGTTATGGGACGTTGATTTCTGTTCGATGGAAATCGCCGGCGACAGCCCCTCGATATGGTCGACATCCGGCTTCTCCATCAGCGACAGGAACTGACGCGCGTAGGCGGAGAGCGATTCAACGTAACGACGCTGCCCTTCGGCATACAGCGTGTCGAAAGCCAGTGAGGATTTGCCTGATCCTGAAAGCCCGGTGACGACAATCAGCTTGTCGCGGGGGATAACGAGGTTGATGTTTTTGAGATTATGGGTGCGGGCGCCCCGAACTTCGATCTTATCCATTCACCTTTCCCGGTAGGTAGATACACGGATTGCCTGGTTTGTATGAAGAACAAACGGCGGAAACGGCTAATTATGGCACAATCCGACCTGTTTGAATATACAGTATTGGAATGGCAGCGGGGGTTGATGGTGAAAAATTGTATAGCGATAAGATGTTTACTGGAATCGACGTCCCAGCTATCTAAATGCACCTTTGTGGTGTTAGTATTACCGGTTTACACTTATTAAGAAACGTATTCAGGAGATTCGATTATGGCCAGCAGAGGCGTAAACAAGGTGATTCTCGTCGGTAATCTGGGGCAGGACCCGGAAGTACGCTACATGCCAAGTGGCGGCGCAGTCGCTAACTTCACGCTGGCGACTTCCGAATCCTGGCGCGATAAGCAGACCGGCGAAATGAAAGAACAGACCGAATGGCACCGCGTTGTGCTGTTCGGCAAGCTGGCTGAAGTGGCTGGCGAATACCTGCGTAAAGGTTCGCAGGTTTATATCGAAGGCCAGCTGCGTACCCGCAAATGGACCGATCAGTCCGGTGCAGAGAAATACACCACTGAGATCGTGGTCAACGTTGGCGGCACCATGCAGATGCTGGGTGGCCGTCAGGGCGGCGGCGCTCCGGCAGGCGGCGGGCAGGGCGGACAGGGCGGTTGGGGTCAGCCTCAGCAGCCGCAACAGCCGCAGGGCGGCAACCCGAACCAGTTCAGCGGCGGCGCGCAGTCTCGCCCGCAGCAGCAGGCTCCGGCAGCGCCTTCTAATGAACCGCCGATGGATTTCGATGACGACATCCCGTTCTAATCAACACCCGTTTTAGAATAGCGGTCTCAGAATCATAAACCCTGCTCCGGCAGGGTTTTTTTGTACTATTGTGTCCTGCTTCCTGCTTCCTGCTTCCTGCTTCCTGCTTCCTGCTTCCTGCTTCCTGCTTCCTGCTTCCTGCTTCCTGCTTCCTGATGCCACTGCCAGGCAGCCACGGTACCTGACATGTATTTGAAATAAATTAGTTTTTAAACAACAGGTTAATTTGTTTTTTCCGCGTTCCACAGCTTCCCTATCCGCTACTCACCTTCTTGAGAAATCGCCTCATCCCTGACCCGTTTCTTATGCGTAGTCGATCACGTTTCATCTTCATCAACGCACCAGGTTTGTGAGGATTATCTCTTTTCAGCATGCCGCCATTTGCTCATTTAGGGCATAACTAATATTTATTAGCTAATTATTATCAGTAATCAGGAGCAATGATGAAACAGCAGTGGAGCAAAGAGCAGGCGCAGGCGTGGTATCAGCAGCAGGGCTGGCTTTGCGGGTTTAACTATCTTCCCTCGACGGCGGTGAACTGGACCGATATCTGGCAGGAGGAGACGTTCGATGAGCCAACCATCGATCGCGAACTGGGCTGGGCGGCAGAGGCGGGTTACAACACGCTGCGCATCAACCTGCCGTTTATCGTCTGGGAGGACGATCGCGACGGCCTGATGGCGCGCATCGAGCGTTTCCTGGCAATTGCCGATAGCCACGGTTTTAGCACCATGCTGACGCTGATGGACGACTGCGGTTTTTCGGGCGATGAACCGTATCTGGGGCCGCAAAAACCGCCGGTACCCGGCAAGCATAACAGCCAGGCGGCGGCGAGCCCCGGACGGGACAAGGTCTGCGACCGCGACAGCTGGCCGCAGATCGAATGCTATATCCGCGACGTTATCCGCCAGTTCCGCGACGATAAGCGCGTTCTGCTGTGGGATCTCTATAACGAGCCGGGGAATCGCGGCATCTTTGCCACCGGCACGGTTGAGGTGCTGTACGACGAAAAGCTGGAAACTTATGCCCATGAGCTGATGGAGCTCGCCTTCCGCTGGGCGAGGGAAGAGGACCCGACCCAGCCGCTGACCGTCTGCGCCTGGCGCCTGTCAGAGGAAGTGGAAGGCGAGACGTTCTACCAGCAGCCGCTGGATCAGGCCGCGCTGACCCTCTCGGACGTGGTCAGCTATCACGCCTATACCAACACCGCCCGCATGACGGCGATTATCCAGCAGCTGCAGCAGCTGGAGCGGCCGATTTTTTGCACCGAGTGGCTGGCTCGCCACGTTGGCAGCACCATCGAAGAGCAGCTGCCGCTGATGTATATGGCGAAAGTCGCGCCTTATCAATGGGGCCTGGTGCGCGGGAAAACCCAGACCTGGCTGCCGTGGCCGGTGGTGATGAAGGAATCTACCGATTACTGCCGGCTCTGGTTCCACGACGTCTTTGAAGAGAACGGGATCCCGTTCTCCCGCAAAGAGATTGCGCTCATCCGCAGGCTTCGTCACATCGCCCAGCCGTCACGGGCATAATAACAATATATCCGGCGGTACGCCGCCGGGATTAGGGTACACACTATGGCAACGACAATGAAAATACCGTCTCGCGAGTTGTGGTCTTATTTTGGCTATGGTTTAGGTCAGTGTTTTAGTTTTGGTTTAGTGGGTTCGTTTATTAACTATTTTTATACCGATGTGCTGGGCATATCGGCGCTGGCGGCCAGTACGATTTTCCTCATTGCGCGCGCGTGGGATGCGGTTCACGACCCGCTGTTCGCCAGCATCATGGACACCATTAACAGCCGCTTTGGCAAGTTTCGCCATTTCCTGCTAATTGCGCCGCTGTTAATCACCGGGGTCACGCTGCTGGCGTTTTATAAAATCGAAGCAGATATGACGACCATGATTATCTACGCCGGGGTGACCTATATATTGTGGGGCACGCTGTACGCGATATCGGATATTCCGTTCTGGTCGATGTCCTCGGTGATGACCAACGACTCCGGTCAGCGCACCCGCGCGGTGACGGCGGCGATGCTCGGCGTCAATGCCGGGATTGCCTGCGCCAACATCTTCTTCCCCAGGCTTGCGGCATTCTTTGCCCAGTACAGCAACGATAAGGGCTATTTTATGGCGGCGCTGGTGATGATGCTGGTCGGCCTGCCGCTGATGCTGAACGGTTTTTTCCAGATTAAAGAGCGCGTGCAGGCCGGTCCGGAAAAGGTCACCATGCGCGATACCTTTCATAATCTGCGGCAGAACAAACCGTTATTTATCGTCCTGCTGTCATTCTTTTTCTGCGTATTCCACAACGTCGCCGGCGGGATTTACATCTATTTCTTTATCTACAATATGGGCGACGGCGGGCTGCAGATGGCGATCGGTATTATGGGGATTGTCGCGGCGGTGCTGTGCCTCGTGGCCCCGATGCTGACGCGCAGAATGCAGAAGCGGAAGCTGTTTATGATCCTTTGCGGGCTGGATATTCTGGTGCGCGTGGTGATGTGGTTTGCGGGCTATCAGCACGCAGCGCTGCTCTTTATTCTGCTGGGTTTAAGCACGCTATTTATCATGATGAGCAATATCCTGACCTCATCGATGATTGCCGACACCATTGAATACGCCGAATATCATACCAACAAGCGCTGCGCGGCCATTACCTTCTCCGGACAAACGTTTACCGGCAAAATGTCGGTGGCCGTCGGCGGCGGATTAATCGGCGTATTTTTGACGCTGATAGGCTACGTGCCGCAGGCGCAAATTCAGAGCGAGAGCGTGCTTAACGGACTGTTCTTCGGCATCTGTCTGCTGCCCGCATTTGGCTCACTGATCAGGATGGGCTGCATGTCGCGCTACACGTTTACGGAAGACAAGCATGCGGAGATTTGCGCTTTACTGGCGGATCGTCGGCAGGCTACGAAGCCGGAAAATGATGGCGAAGAAACGCTTAAGCAACCGCTGCCAATAAATTAGTTACGCCGTTAAAACAGGCTATCGGGTAAATAACCGATTATATCCCCGAGCGGGAGCAGCACCCCCAGGAGAAAACATACTGACAGGCCAGCAGCTCTCTGAGCTTACGCCGTTATGGCGTGCTGGAGCCCGGGTCTGGTCGCGCAAATAATAGTGTTACTGTCGTTAATAACCCGTCTGTGACGGTGGGCGGGTTATTATTGTCATCATCGTCATGCTTTATCCATAAACCCTAAATAATAAACTTCATTTAATTAAATAATAAAAGGCTTTACCGATGAATAAAATATGGGTCGGCTGTTTTTTGACGTCTTTATTTACCCCTGTGGTCAATGCTCAGGCGTCGTTATCCCTTGAGGAACGACTGGCACAAATGGAACAACGGCTGAAGGCGACCGAGCAGCGAGCGGCCAGCGCGGAGGCGGAGATCCACGCATTAAAACGTCAGGATACGCCAACGGCGGCGGCCAGCGCCGCTCCGGCCAAACCCGCTTTAGAACTTAATGATTATGGCGAAATAAAATTTTACGGCGACGTTGAGTTTAATATGGACGGCGCCAGCCGAACCGGCAGCCTGACCTCGATAAAAACCAGCGCCAATAAAAACTGGGCTCCGGGAGATAAAGAACGCTGGGATATTAACGGACGTATTCTGCTGGGCTTTGATGGATTACGGAAAGGCGCTAACGGTAAATACGCCGGATTTAGCGTACAGCCGCTGGCGGATATGAATGGCAAAATGAATCTTGATGATGCGGCATTTTTCTTTGGTCAGGAGGATGACTGGAAAATTAAAATCGGACGCTTCGAAGCCTATGATATGTTCCCGCTTAATCAGGATACGTTTATTGAGTATTCTGGCAACACGGCGAACGACCTGTATAGCGACGGCTACGGGTATATTTATATGATGAAAGAGGGGCGCGGACGCAGCAGCAGCGGCGGCAACTTCCTGCTGAGTAAAACCCTGGATAACTGGTATTTTGAAGTGAATACGCTGGTGGAGGACGGCAGCTCGCTGTTTGTTGATCGGAGCTATCACGGCAATGCGCTGGATAATCGTAAAAACGCGGTTTACGTGCGCCCGGTGGCGGCATGGCGGTCCGGTGCCTGGTCGGTGGCGGCGGCGCTGGAAAGCAACCTCGTGAATAACGCCTACGGTTACCAGAATCAGGATGGCCGCTGGGTCGATCGGTCCAGCCGTACCGGCTACGGTATGACCCTCAGCTGGAATACGCAGAAGGCTGACCCGCAGGATGGGGCGGTGGTCAATTTGAGCACCGCGTATCTGGATGCGGCGGACGAAAAGGACTTCAGCGCCGGGATTAATGCGCTATGGCATCGCGTGGAGCTTGGCTATATCTACGCGCATAATAAAATCGACCAGTTCAATCTGTCCGGGGTGAGCGCGGAGTGCGATGGGGACTGCGCGATTCTGGCCCCGGGACGCTATGACATCCACACCATTCACACCTCGTGGCAGTTGCCGAATATCATGGATATGCCGAACTTTAATATCTACCTCGGGGCTTACGCGTCGTGGCTGGACTCGTCCGCAACGAAAACCGGCAATACCGATGAGCGCTACGGCGCGCGGGTACGTTTCAAATACTTCTTCTGATAGGGCAAGCGGCGCGTATTTTGAGATACGCCATCCCGGCTGGCAAAAACCCCGCTTCGGCGGGGTTTTTATTGTCTTTTCGCCTCACTGCGCGACCGGTATGCCGCCTGTTTTAAACGAAATATCCGCGCGTCGGGCGGCGGCGGTTGCCTTCTGCCTGCGCGTCATCTCATCGACGATCAGCCGGTAGGCGATGTAGTACTTATAGATATTGCTGACGTAGGTCACGGTCTCGGAGCCGATCTTCTCTGCGGCCAGGTACTCCACGTTGCCAAACCAGATATTAGGGTCAAAACCGCGCTTTTTCGTTTCAACCCGCAGGCGGGCTATTCTCGCCGGTCCGGCATTATAGGAGGCGAAGGAGAACAGCGCCTTATCGAGCTGCGTCATCGGCTCGTCGCCGTAGTACCGGTCTATCATCCAGCGCATATATTTCACCCCGGCGTGGATATTCGGATCAAGCTTGCTGATATCGCCCACCTTCAGCTCCTTACCGGTACGCGGCATAACCTGCATCACGCCTATCGCCCCGACGTGGCTGCGCACCGACTGATTAAGGCGCGACTCCTGATAGCCCTGGGCCGCCATCAGCAGCCAGTCGACGTCGTAGCGATCGCCGTACTTACGAAAGATATCCACCATCGCTAAAAATTTACGCCGCTCCTTTTGCGCCGCCGCGTTTTTGACATATTTAGCATCTTTCAGGTAGCGCAGCAGGATGGTATTCCCCAGCCTGCTGCCCTGGCTGTTGGTCTTCACAAACTGATTAAGCGAAGCGAGCAGCTGGGGGCTCTCTTTGCGCACCGCCCAGGCGATGCTGGCATCATCGCGCAGGACGATAGTCTGGTGTACCTCGATTTTAGGGAACACCTGCTGCCAGAACAGCGCCTTATGGCGATCGACAACGGTCAGGGGGATAAGGCCGGCGTTGAGCATCTCAATCAGGTCCTCATCCTCAAGCGATTCCGGGGCTGCATCAATGACCACCGGCTGGCGCGACTCTTTCAGAAAGCGCGCGTTTAGCGCGACCAGGCTCTGGTAATAGCTTGAGGAACGGCGCACGAATACCGTCTTGCCCGAGAGCTGGTCGATATCGCTGACCGCGGGAGAGCCCGGCCCGGAAAGCAGCAGCTCCTGAACGCGGGTATAAAGCGGCGCGCTGAAGGCGACCTGCTGCTGGCGCTCCGGGGTGATGGTGAGGTTCGCGGCGACGATATCACCCTTACCGGCATTGAGCGCGTCGATCAGCTGGTCGCGCGCCACCGGAACGAAGATGATCCGCACCTTGAGGTGGCGGTGCCGGAGCTTATTCTCCTTCATCAGCTGACGATTAAGGTCGCGCTCGTACTCAATGAAAATGTCATGCGTGGCGCCGCGCTGGGTGCCCTTATTGATAAAGAAAAAGGTTTTGCTGTAGGTGGTCAATACCCGGATGGTGCGCCGCTCGAGCATGCCGGAGAAATCCCCCCGCCAGGGTTTTAGCATCTCTTCGGGATTGATCTCCAGGGTCTCTCGCGGCTCGGGCGCCGGCGGTTTTTTCTCCGCGGAAGCGGCATAAACGGAGCCAACAAACAGCATCGCGATCAGACAGGTAAAGTAAGCGATAAATAATCGCTGCAAATAGAGGATGTTCATGGCGCGGCACTCCGCAGGGGCATCCTTTCATTTTAGTCAACTCCGGGCGGTTAGCGCGTTCGCCTGGCGCCTGAACGGCGGCCTTATGCCGCTGAAATTTTACGAAACTGCGTAGGCGTGACTGAATAGTATTTTTTAAAGGTCCGATTAAATGCGCTGATGTCCTCATAGCCGGCCATAATGCAGATATCGACGATGCGAAAGGCCGGTTTTATCTGCAGCAAATCCCGACAAAGCAGCATCCGCTGCTGCCTGATGAATTCCATTGGCGACATCCGGAAGTATTGCTGGAAAAGGCGAAACAGGTGCCACTCTGAATAGCCGGAAAATACGCTTAGCGCATTCACGGTGAGTTTTTTCTCCAGATTATTTTTTATCCAGCACACCAGTTCGTGCAGCACGGCCTGTTGGACCCCATTTTTACGCTGATTCATGCCAGTTCCAGAACGATGGCGCCCGCCGCTTCATGGCGTGGGCAGAGGGTGATGTCACGGTCAGGTTCCCGCCCGGCATGGCTCTCTGCCGGGTCTCGGTGTCCAGCGCCGCCGCGGGAAAATGCCTTACCGTCCCTGGCAAGGCGCCACTACTTTGCTTTTAGATATCGCAACCGGCTTTCCATGATGCTCCCATAAGCCTCTGCGACCTTATCCTGTCATTTTGAGGAAAATATGAAGAAACAGGATTAATATATCTGGTGATATATTTTTGAGCACATTCCGTGGCGCGGCCTGCATAATTTATTCAATATCTCTTCATTTTATCTGCGGCATTATAAGCTAATTTTTGCGTGTTCCTGGTCAACCCCAGAGAGCATCATTCCTAACAAGATCTTTCCCCCTTTCAACCAATGCGGAAGGGGGCTTTTTTATTTTTTATAATTAATGAAAAATACTTTATATATTACTTCCTGATTCTCTCAGACCGAAAAAACAGGTTCGAGTTCCGCTGATAAATATTTTTATTTACGGTTCTTTAAGATCCATGTTTTCTCCATTGTTTCATCATAATTAAGTGCAATTCTGCGCCTCGTTTACGTTAATCCCAGCAGATTCATGCTATTTCTAAATCTCTCTTAAATAAAACGCCCATGCTAAAGAAAACAAATATCATTGCCGGATTATTGATTTCACCCTTAACGCTTTATGCCGCAACGTCGAACCCTGTTGATGATATTCGCTTTGAGGGCCTGCAGCGCGTTACCGTGGGAGCGGCACTGTTGAGCATGCCCGTTCATCCGGGAGAAGAGGTCTCCAATGACGATATCAGCGACGCGATACGCGGCCTGTATGCCAGCGGCAACTTTGAGAATGTGCAGATCCTGCGCGATGGCCGTGCGCTGGTGGTACAGGTTAAAGAGCGCCCGACCATTGCCAGCATAAGCTTTGCCGGCAATAAGTCGGTTAAAGACGAGATGCTGAAAGATAATCTAACCGCCAGCGGGGTTGAGGCAGGTAGCGCGCTGGATCGTAACGCTCTCAGCGAAATAGAAAAGGGATTACAGGATTTTTATTACAGCGTCGGAAAATATAGCGCCAGGGTCCATGCGGTGGTGACGCCGCTGCCGCGCAACCGCGTAGATTTAAAATTCGTCTTTCAGGAAGGGATGTCGGCAACTATTGCCCAGATTAATATTATTGGCAATAAAGTATTTAGTGAAGAAACGTTGCTCGACCAGCTTCAGCTGCGCGATCATGTTCCGTGGTGGAATGTCGTCGGTGATAAAAAATATCAAAAACAAAAAATGGCGGCCGACCTTGAAACGCTGCGCAGCTATTATCTCGATCGCGGCTATGCGCGTTTTGCCATTAATTCCAGCCAGGTCAGTATTACCCCGGATAAAAAATCGCTATATCTTACGGTCAACCTTGCGGAGGGGGAACGCTATAAGGTAAACCGCACCATCGTGACGGGGGATATGGCCACGCATGGCCAGGAAATTGATGCGCTGGCCCAGCCGCTGTCCGGCCAGTGGTATAGCGGAGCAGAGATTACCGCAGTAGAAAACGCGATTAAAAAGCGCTTCGGTAAATATGGCTATGCCTGGCCGCAGGTGGCGACGCATGCCGAAATTGACGATCGGCAGAAAAGCGTGACGTTGCGTATTAACGTTGAGGCCGGCCGCCGCTACTCCGTACGGCAGATTCGTTTTATCGGCAACGATACCTCGCGCGATGCCGTTTTACGCCGTGAAATGCGCCAAATGGAGGGCGCGTGGCTCAATGATGAAAAGGTACAGCAGGGAAAAGAGCGCCTTGACCGCACGGGCTATTTCGAGACCGTTGAGAAAGAGATAACCCCGGTTGCCGGCAGCCAGGATCGGGTTGATGTCGTCTATAGGGTTAAAGAGCGTAATACCGGCTCATTTAACGTCGGTCTGGGGTTTGGTACCGATAGCGGCGTCAGCTACCAGCTGGGAGTGACCCAGGATAACTGGCTGGGTACCGGCAACAGCGTCAGCTTTAACGGGACCCGCAATAGCTATCAGTCCTATGTTGAGCTCGGTGCGACGGACCCCTATTTTACCGTCGACGGCGTTAGCCTGGGCGGCAAAATTTTCTATAACAGCTACGACGCCTCCGATGCCGACTCCGGCAGCTATAACCAGCAGAGCTACGGCATTGGGAGCAATCTCGGCTTCCCGATTAGCGAAAATAACTCGCTGAATCTGGGCGTCGATTATGTCCACAACCACCTGACCAATATGGAACCGGAGCTCACGACCTGGAATTACCTTAACTCGCGGGGAATTTATCCGCAGGTGGTGACCAAAGATGGCGACAGCGGGGCGGAATATAGCGCCAATGATTTTTTTGTCAGCCTGGGATGGAGCTATAACGATCTCGATCGCGGGTTTTTCCCCCGCTCCGGCAACAAAAGCAGCCTGAGTGGCAAAGTGACCGTCCCGGGATCTGATAACAGCTATTACAAGCTGACCCTCGATACCACCCAGTACGTGCCGCTAAATGAAGGCCAACGCTGGGTGTGGATGGAGCATCTGAAAGCGGGCTATGCCGGCGGCCTGCAGGGTAACGCCGTGCCCTTTTACGATAATTTCTACGCCGGCGGATCGTCATCGGTACGCGGCTTCTCCTCAAATACCATCGGCCCGAAAGCGGCCTACTATCGCTGTAATGGTTCTGAAAGCAGCTATAGCGGCTGCCCGCTGGATACCTCTTCCGACGCGGTAGGGGGGAATGCGATGGCGGTGCTGAACAGCGAGTTTATTATTCCTACGCCGTTTATTAGCGACAAATACGCCGACAGTTTGCGGACCTCGCTCTTTGTCGATGCGGGAACGGTATGGAGCACCTCGTGGCAGAATAGCGCCCAAACGCTGGCTGCGGGGATCCCGGACTATAGCGACCCGCTGCATATCCGAATGTCGGCGGGGATTGCGGTACAGTGGATGTCGCCGCTAGGCCCGCTGGTCTTCTCATGGGCTGAGCCGTTTAAAAAGTACGATGGCGATAAGACCGAGCAGTTCCAGTTTAATATCGGCAAAACCTGGTAAGCGGAGGCAAAGAGCAGCCCTGCGACCACCACGCCGCTGCGTGAATGATGACGGTCGGAGTGTTATCACTCACCCAGCGGGGGGCGGGGCGGATCGACTCACATTCCCCCGGCGGTTATTTTCCCGCCAGCGGGAAAGTGAGAGCTCGGACCCGAAAATAGTCTGTTTTCCCGTTATCTCGTTGTTTAATCTGAATTCCGCCTCGATATTTTTTTGTAAAGTTATGCAGGGTTATTTTATGATTTTCTGGCTTTATCTATAAAGATGTATTTGTAGGGTCTTTATCTACGTATTAAATATTAGGGTGGTTACTTGTAAATGGCTGGATCAGTTTTTACGGGGGGCCGTTGCATATCACATTATTGCGGTGAGGACTTGCGATTAATTATAATATTTGCTATCTCTGGACACATGGTTGCAGGCCAAGGATACAAGGACGAAATATGAAATGGACGGTGCTTAATACAATCATATGCCCGCATTCTGGGGTGGCGTTCTCCAGTATATGCGGATTACGGTTTTTAAAATTTATCATCTGGTATGAAGCGGATATTCTTTTGATTCCCGGCGAGTCAATGAAGCTGTATTCATCTAAGGTTCTGATAAACAATAAATACCACTTCTTTAAAGTTTATAACATTGCGACCTACAGCGATACGCAGTGGGAGGCGCTGAGAGAGCGGCCATCCTGCCCCTATGACTTCGGTGCAACGACCGCAGAGGGTTGCTGCTACCAGCCGCACTGTGTCATTAAACGATGTCCTGTCAGCTATCAACGCCAGACTATATGCTAAACTGGCGGCTATTAAGCGCGGGTATTTTCACAGACGAAATAGGGCGTATTTGTCGACATCAATACCCACGCATCAGACTTTACCTTTATTATTTTAATAATGAAGTTATCTTCCTTGCTAATTTCTGTAAAGAATGGCGGGAAAATATCATCGAACTTTTCAGAGAATGCCGGTGAGCTGGTTCTCATGTTTGAGTTATTGTTTTTGAAAATATAGATGTTGCTCTTGTTTTTAGTGTAAGAGAAGTATTTGCGAATGATGATATTATCCCGTGCATTTCCGGAATTGCCGCTAAAGGTAATTAGACCATTACCATTTTTAGTGAAAAACGTAACTGAAAAGGAGAACACTTCATCATCATTGATAATCGAAAAGGCAGAGTTACAGTCAATGCTATCATCATCTTCGCGGAAGTTAATGTAATATATGGTACCACCGATCATCATAACAATGATTATGAGAGTTATTACTTTCTTCATTTTATATACCGATGTTGTGTTTTATTTTAAGTAGTAAGATGAGGTACAAAATGACTTCTTGCTTGATTTAAGCGGATAGCGACAAACGATCAGCGACGTTCTGCTCGACGGATAGTGATTGGTAATATATACCGTTTGCCCATCGGAACAGGTGATGTGCTTCTCCTGAAGAAAATGAATAAAAAACTCATCAAATCTTAGATCATCATTGCGAAACACCGTACAGGCACCGGGAGTGGCCAGTTCGGTATAAGAGGCGAAAGGCGCGCGAGTTTCAGTAAAATAATAAATATATACGAACAGTGCTATCGCCAGCAGGCTTGCGAAACCCGCAATTTTACATGTTCCTTTTTCTTTTCCGGCGAACCTGAGACCAGAGAGTATTCGCGGGGAGATCTTGTGTTCTTTTTCTGGCGGCGGCGACGATACGTTATCCTGAGGAGGTCCCGGGTCTTGTCGCTGCAGGTCGATGCTTTCTACTGCCGGAGGTTGGTGGAGGTTATTAACAATTTCCTCAACATTCTGTTCACTATTGCCTTTGGGCCCCGGCTTGTTTTCAATACGCTGAGCCAAAATGGCGGTCTCATCGGCAATCATAAACCCCCGTTTCGGGATCGTTTGAATTATGGTGCCGTTAACCTGCAGGCGATTTAGTGATTTGCGTAGCAGAGAGATGTTTTGGTGTAGGGTATTCGGCGTAACGTTCATCCCTCTTTCTCCCCAGGCGTTATGCAACAGCTCCGCCTGGGTGACTATTCTGCCCTGGTTTTTAATTAATAAAACAAAGCAAAGGCTTGCTGGAATTGCCAGAGTGATACGCTCATTGTTTTCTATAGAATGCAGAGTATGCGCCGTAGGGTTGAACCTGATCGTGTTCTCGATAACGTAAATAGTATCCATATATCGTTTCTTATCGTGAGAATAGTTACCGCTGCTGATATTTATCTAAGATTTGATATTGCGATACTAGCATTAAAGCTTACCCGCAGCATTCATTCATAACTAAGAATTATCTTAATCCACCAGGATGTTTGTTATAAAAGGCCTCATATTTGTTAACTTAAGGATATTTATCATTTTATTTTCAATGAGTTACGTTTTTACATAAAATCAACAAATGTGATTTCTTTACACTTCATAACTTTATGAGTAATAAAATATGAGCGCTACGACTATTATTGCTACACAAAGTTTTTCGGCGGTGACGTAACAATATTAATAAAAGGATGTGGTCGTCCTGCGATAACAATGTTAATAAATAGCAAGATCGTGCCAGGTTGTTGTTACGAGTCCGATATAATCAATAAAGAAGGCGTCGTGGAGGTGTTTTTTTCGGACTGGTTGGCCCAATGGAACAGAGGCTGGTTATTATGGCTGTACTGATTGTAACTGATAATTATTTCTTTATGCAGGGCTTGAGCCATTTGGCCGATGACTTCTGTTATATCGGTTGTGCCGGTAGTTTTGATAGTGCGAATGCCCGTGAGCAGTGTATGGCGCTGAGTGCTGAAGACTATGTGATTATCCATTTTTCACACTTAGACCATATATTATGTTTCTACAGGTACTATCTTTCTAATAGCCTGGCGAAAGTTGTTGTGGCACCGGATGCAAAGTTTGTTAGCGACGTTTCGGACATTAATGATATTTATTTTCTCTCGGCCAATGCCAGCGTCAAGGCGGTAGAGAACATGTTAAAACTTAAAAAGTATAAAATAAGAAAGAGAAGCCTGACCGCACGGGAAGAAAAAATAATGTCATTAATGATTATCGGTAATTTGATTAATGATATTTCGGAGATGCTCGGTTTAAGCATCAAGACGATTAGCTTACATAAAAGTAATACCAGCAATAAAGTCGGTTTAATTAACACCAACAACATAACGATGCTGGCCCTGATGCGATTTATTCTGCCGGCATCGAAGAGTGGGGTGCGATTTATTTAATCGGCCTGACAAGCACATCCTGTCGATTTATTAAAGTATTTGTTTTTAAGGACCCGTGGTTCTTAAAGGCGATCATTCCATAAAGAACTATGGAACAGTATGGGCCATAAAAAGCCTCTTATCTTTATCAGGTGACAAATATGAAATTGAAAATGTTGGCAGCAGCTCTGATTACTACTTTCTGTGCTGGCGCTGTTCAGGCCGCTGATGTTACGGCTCAGGCAGTAGCGACCTGGTCTGCAACCGCTAAAAAAGATACCACCAGCAAGCTGGTTGTCACTCCGCTGGGCAGCCTGGCTTTCCAGTATGCTGAAGGGATCAAAGGCTTTAACTCGCAGAAAGGCCTGTTTGATGTTGCGATTGAAGGCGATGCTACCGCAACGGACTTTAAACTGACTTCCCGTCTGATCACCAATACCCTGACTCAGCTGGACACCTCTGGCTCTACGCTGAGCGTCGGCGTTGATTATAACGGCGCGTCCGTAGAGAAATCTGCTGACACCATCATGATCGACACCGCAAACGGCGTACTGGGCGGCAACCTCAGCGCGCTCTCTAATGGCTACGACCAGACTGGCCGTACGACCGCTCAGGATGGTTTCAACTTCTCTATCGTTAGCGGCACCCTCGACGGCACTACGGATGTAACGGATTACAGCACGCTGCCGGAAGGGATCTGGAGCGGCGACGTCAGCGTACAGTTCGACGCGACCTGGACCAGCTGATTTCCCTGTAGCACAAAGCGGGGGGAGTTCCCCCCTGCTTTCTTTCACGGATTGAATTCCCATGAAAAACCGTATTCTGGCTATTGGCCTCTGTTTCTGCGCAATTATGCCGGCCCAGGCGCTGGACGTTGGCGATATCTCCTCTTTTATGAACAGCGACAGCAGCGTGCTCAGCAAAGAGATAAAAAATACCACCGAGAGTGGACGTCTGATCAATATCCATATGGAGCGCCTCTCCTCACCGCTTGATGGCGGCAGCGTCATTCCGATGGAAAGCCAGGATGAAGTTTTGCTTACGCCAGCCAGCCTGCTGCTGCCGGCGAAGAGCAGCGATGTTATTCGCTTTTTCTACAAAGGCCCGACGGATGACAAAGAGCGCTATTACCGCATCGTCTGGTTCGATCAGGCGCTAAGCGACGCGCAGCGCAATGGCGCAGCCCGCAGCGCGGTAGCGACGGCATCGGCCCGTATTGGCACCATTTTGGTCGTTGCTCCCCGCAAGGCGAATTACCGCTATCAGTACGCCAACGGAACGCTGGTGAATAGCGGAAACGCGACGCTGCGTATTCTCGCCTACGGCCCATGCCTGAAGGCGGCGGACGGCAAAGACTGCAAAGAAAATTATTACCTCATGCCCGGTAAAGAGCGCCGATTCACGCGCGTCAATCTTGCCGATAAAAAAGGACGGGTCGCTCTCTGGCAAGGCGAGCAGTTTGTTCCCGTAAAATAACAATGATGCTGACGGGATAAGCTTATGCCACGACTACGGATTTCCCCGGAGCTGAAAGCGCTCCTGGCTTACGGTATGGTGATTTTTTCTGTTCCGCTAAGCGTCAGCGCGGCCCCGGAGCAGATACCGCAAATCGGCGGCGTAATTATTCCCCGGGCGTTTAGCCAGGCGCTACAGGACGGGATGAGCATCCCGCTCTTTATTCATCTGGAAGGCAGTAAGGGAAACGAGGACGATCAGCGACTCGGTAGCGCTTTTATCTGGCTGGATAACGGCGTGCTGCGCGTACGCCAGATCCGGCTGGAAGAGAGCGATAATAATGCCACCGTTAGCGCCCAAACCCGGCAGATGCTGTCCTCGCTGGCGAACGAGTCGTTCGACAGCGATCTGCGCATTAAGGTCACCGCCGACGCGCAGCTGCAGCTCAGCCTGCGCCAGCTTTTGCTCCAGCTGGTGGTAAAAAAAGAGGCCCTGGGCACCGTGCTGCGATCGCGCAGCGAAGATATCGGTCAGTCCAGCGTTAACGCGCTCAGCAGCACCCTGAACTATAACCTCGGCGTCTATAACAACCAGATGCGCAACGCCGGCAACAGCACTTCCAGCTATCTGTCGATGAACAGCGTTACCGCCCTGCGCGAGCATCATCTGGTGCTGGACGGCTCGCTGTACGGCGCCGGAACCAGCAATCAGGACAGCGAGCTGTATAAGGCGATGTACGAGCGTGATTTCGCCGGTCACCGCTTCGCGGGCGGGATGCTCGATACGTGGAACCTGCAGTCCCTCGGTCCGATGACCGCCATTTCGGCAGGGAAAATTTACGGCGCCTCCTGGGGCAACCAGGCCAGCTCGACGGTATTTGATAACTCCCAGTCGGCCACGCCGATTATCGCGTTCTTACCCTCCGCCGGCGAGGTGCACCTGTCGCGCGATGGCCGCCTGCTGAGCGTGCAGAACTTTACGATGGGCAACCATGAGGTTGATACCCGCGGCCTGTCGTACGGGATTTACGATGTTGATGTTGAAGTTATCGTCAACGGCCGGGTGGTCAGTAAACGCATCCAGCGGGTAAACAAGCTGTTCAGCCGGGGACGCGGAGCCGGAGCGCCTTTGGCCTGGCAGGTCTGGGGCGGAAGCTTCCATATGGACCGCTGGTCAGAGGGCGGCAGAAAGACGCTGCCTGCCAAAGAGAGCTGGCTGGCCGGGGCCTCCGCAACCGGCTCGGTGGGCGCCTTCAGCTGGGCCGCAACCGGCTACGGCTACGATAGCAACGCCGTTGGCGAGACCCGGCTGACGCTGCCGCTGACGCAATCCATCAACGTCAACCTGCAAAATATGCTGGCCAGCGACAGCTCGTGGAGCAGTATCGGCAACGTCAGCGCCACGCTGCCCGGCGGCTTTAGCTCAATCTGGGTCAACCAGGAAAAGACGATAATCGGCGACAGGCTGCGGCGCAGCGACGCCGATAACCGGGCGATTGGCGGGACGCTGAACCTTAACCCGCTGTGGTCAAAGCTGGGCACCTTCAGCATCAGCTATAACGACGATCGCCGCTATAGCAGCCACTACTACACCGCGGACTACTATCAGACCCTCTACAGCAACGCCTACGGTTCGCTGGGCCTGCGTGCGGGGGTCCAGCGCTTTAATAATGGCAACAGCGGCGCCAGCACCGGGAAATATATCGCGCTCGACTTTTCTCTGCCGCTCGGCAACTGGTTTAGCGCCGGGATGACCCACCAGAACGGCTACACCATGGCCAACCTGTCGGCGCGCAAGCAGTTTGAGGAAGGGAGCGCGATCCGCACCGTCGGCGCCAATATCTCCCGGGCAATCTCCGGCGACACCGGGGATGACAAAACCCTGAGCGGCGGCGCTTATGCCCGGTTCGATACCCGTTACTCCAGCGGGACGCTGAACGTTAACAGCGGCACCGATGGCTACGTGAACACCAACCTGACCGCCAACGGCAGCGTGGGCTGGCAGGGTAAAAATATTGCCGCCAGCGGGCGTACCGACGGTAACGCCGGGGTGATTTTTAATACCGGTCTTGAAGATGACGGCAAGCTGAGCGCCAAGGTTAACGGGCGGGTATTCCAGCTCTCGGGTAAACGTAACTATCTGCCGCTCTCGCCCTACAGCCGCTACGAAGTAGAGCTGCAGAACAGCAAAAACTCGCTCGACAGCTACGACATCGTCAGCAGCCGCAAAAGCCGCCTGACCCTCTATCCGGGCAACGTGGCGGTTATCGAACCGGAAGTGAAGCAGATGGTGACCGTATCCGGGCGTATTCGCGCCGAAGACGGCACGCTGCTGGCCAATGCGCACATTAATAACCACATCGGGCGTACCCGCACCGATGACAACGGCGAGTTTGTGATGGATGTAGATAAAAAATTCCCGACCATCGACTTCAGCTACGGCAACAACCAGCGCTGCGAAGTGGAGCTTGAGATTAACAAAGCGCGCGGGGCGGTATGGGTCGGCGATGTGACCTGTAACGGCTTGAAAACCTACGCCAGCAACCTGTCGACGGGAGAGAATTATGAAGGCTAAATGGGGTGCGCTATTGACGATTTTGCTCGCCTTGACCGCAATGACGCGGGCCTATGCGGCGGTGTCCAAAACGAACTGGCCCGATGCGGTGGCGGTGCAGTATGTGTTTGTGGAAAACAACTCTGACGATAACTTCTTCGTCACCCCAGGCGGCGTACTCGACCCGCGTCTGACCGGCGCCAGCCGCTGGACCGGGCTGAAGTATACCGGTACCGGCACTATCTATCAGCAGAGCTTGGGCTATATCGATAACGGCTACAACACGGTGCTGAACGCCAACTGGCAGTTTGATATGTGGCTGGAGAATTCGCCGGTATCCAACCCGCTGAGCGGCCTGCGCTGTATTAACTGGTACGCCGGCTGCGATATGGCGACCAGCCTGATTCAGGCGCCGGTGCTGGATGCGAGCGGTTTCTATGGCGCGACGGTTACCACCGGCGGGGCTAAATGGATGCACGGTATGTTATCCGACGCCTTCTACCAGTATCTGCAGCAAATGCCGGTAGGCGGCAGCTTCTCCATGACCATCAACGGCTGCCAGACTTCCGTTAATTACGATGCCAGCAGCGGGGCGCGCTGTAAGGATCAGGCTTCCGGGAGCTGGTATACCCGCAAGGTCACCCATACCAAAGCCGCAAATTTAAGGCTGCTGAACACCCATTCCCTTACCGAAGTATTTATCAACACTGACGGGGTGCCAACGGTCGGTGAGGGGAGCACCAACTGCCAGCCTCAGACTATCGGCACCCGCTCCGGCCTGAGCTGCAAGATGGTTAACTATGCTCTGGAAAACAACGGCCTGAGCAATGCCTCTATCCATATTTTCCCCGCCATCAGCAATTCGTCGCTGGTCTCTGCGGTGGGCATCTATGATATGCAGTTCAGCCTCAACGGTAATACGTGGAAACCGGTAAGCGGCATCGCATACTATTACAACTTCAATGAAATGAAGTCCTCTGACTCAATTTACATTTTCTTTTCGAATAACTTCTTTAAGCAAATGGTCGCGCTGGGGATCAGCGATATAAATACCAAAGATTTGTTTAACTTCCGCTTCCAGAACACCACTTCGCCGGAGTCCGGCTGGTATGAGTTTTCTACCTCTAACGCCCTGATTATCAAGCCGCGCGATTTCAGTATCAGCATTATTTCCGATGAGTATATCAGCGCGCCGACCCGCGAGGGCTACGTGGGGCAGGGCCGGCCTTCGCTGGATTTTGGCTATATCGTCACCACCAGCGGCAGGACCGCCGCCGATGAGGTGCTGATCAAGGTTAACGGCCCGGCGCAGACCATCGGCGGGCGTTCATACTGCATCTTCAGCTCCGCGGACAATGCGACGAAAGTGCCTTTCCCGGCCACGCTGACCTTCACGACGCAGAGCGGCAGCAACAAAACCTACGATGCCGGCTGTGACGATAGCTGGCGCGACATGACCGAGGCGCTGTGGATGAGCACGCCGTGGAACGATGCTTCAGGCGATCCTGGCGTGATGAATAAAACCACGGTGAAGTTCTCCATCCCGATGAATGACGGGATCTCGCTGAAAACTATTGATGATGACGGCTGGTTCGGGGAAGTGAGCGCTTCAGGTGAAATTCGGGTTCAGGCGACGTGGCGAAATGTTAACTAATACGATACGCGCGATGGCGTGGCTGCTGGCCCTCTGCCTGCCGGCGGTCGGACAGGCCATATCGGTAGGTAACCTGACCTTCTCGCTGGGGGCGGAAGAGAGCTTTGCCGCGAAGCGGGTGCTGAATAATAACAGCAGCGCCCGCCTGTATCAGGTCTCGGTGGTCGGTATTGACCGTCCGGGCGGGAAAGAGGTTCGCTCCCGCCCGGCGGACGGCGAGCTGCTCTTCGCCCCGCGCCAGCTGACCCTGCAGGCGGGAGAGGGGGAATATTTTAAATTCTACTATCACGGTCCCCAGGACAACCGCGAGCGCTACTATCGGGTCTCGTTTCGTGAAATTCCCACCCGCAACCGCGTCGAGCGCAATACCGCCGGGGCGGCGGTGAGCATCGACCCGGTGGTCGTGGTGGAGACCATTATGGCGGTGCGTCCGCGTCAGGTAGCGTTTAAGTGGGCCTTTGACCGCCAGGCGGGCACCGTCAGCAATAGCGGCAACACCTGGTTTAAGCTGCTGATTAAGCCCGGATGTGATGCAACGGAAGAGGACGGCGACGCCTGGTATTTACGCCCTGGCGACGTGGTGCGCCAGGCCGCACTGCGGCAGCCTGGAGATAAGTACATTATTTACAACGACAAATTTATCAAAATATCCAACGACTGCCCGTAGCCATCTGCGGGCGGCTATTTGTCAGTCAGGGCCATCAGGCGCGACTGAACCTCGGGGCAGCCGGCCAGCACCAGGTTACCGCTGAACAGGCCGTCGTTGGCAAGAAAGTCGCTGCTCGCGCCGCCCGCTTCGACGATCAGCAGGATACCTGCCAGCGCATCCCAGCTGTTCATATGCTCCTCATAATAGGCGTGCACCTGGCCGGCGGCGACGTGAGCCAGCATGAGCGCCCCGGCGCCAAAGCGGCGATACTCCATGCCGGCGTCAATCACCCGCTCAAGCATGCGGGCGTAGTTTGCGGCGGGCGCCCGGCTGGATCGCCCCATGCCAATAACCACCGTTTCCGGGTCCGGCTCGCGCAGCGCCAGGCGCTTATCGTTGAGAAATGCGCCTTCGCCGCGGCGGGCAAAGAAAAATTCGTTCCGGTCCGGAGCATAGATAATTCCCAGCTCCAGCGCGCCCTGCCTGACCCAGGCCAGAGAAATACACCAGTAATCCATACCCAGAATATAGTTGGTGGTGCCGTCGATAGGGTCGATTACCCAGGTTCCCTGCTCTCCGGCCTGCAGGCCGCTCTCTTCGCCGAGAAAACCATCGTTGGGGCGGTGGGCTGCCAGCCAGCTTTTGATCTGCTGCTCGACAAAAACGTCGGCCTGCGAAACAAAATCCTGGCGCGCTTTTTTATCTACCTGCAGTCCCGAATCGCGCAGCTCCTACGCGCGCGCGCCCAACTGGCGAATCAAATTACATAGCGATTGCTGCTGTTCTTCCGTCATAGCCTGGCTCTTATGTGGTTGATGGCGACGTGCGCCGGTGAATTAAATCGACCTTCACCCACGTGGTGCGTGAAGGCTGTAGCGGATCGCTGGCCCGCTCCAGCAGGCGGGTGAGCGCCTGGCGGGAGATCTCCGCCACGTCCTGATGCAGGGTGGTGAGCTGGTAGCTGTACTGGGCCGTTTGCGGCGTGTTATCAAACCCGATGAGCTGAAAATCCGCCGGGGCCTGTTTGCCGCGCTGGCGCATGCCGTCGAGAAAGCCGCAGGCCAGCTGCGCGTTGGCGCAAAAAATGCCCTCCAGCGCATCGTCGGCGTCGGCGGCGGCCTGCAGGCCGCCCTCATAGCCCTCAAGAGAGGCAAACAGCGGCTGAAGATCGCGCCGCGTATCGACCCCAAGTTCGGTAAGCGCCTGATAAAACGCTTCGCCGCGCATTTGTCCGGCCCAGGTAGAGTGGCGATGGTTTAACCAGCCAAAGCGGCGGCAGCCGGCCGCCACCAGCTGCTTTGCGGCCAGCGTCGCCCCGGCTGCATTATCCGAGCAGACGTAATCGACGCAGGGAATATTCGGCTGGCGGTTAATGCCGACGACCGGAATTTGCTGCTGGGCGAACTCGTTGACCAGCGACTCTGGCGGCTGGCCGGAGGTGACGATCGCCCCGGAAACGCGGAACTGCGCAAAGCGGCGGAGGGTCTGGGCCAGATCCTGCTCGCTGCGGATCTCGCTGACCAGCGCCTGAAAATCGCGGCGCTGGATCTCGCTCAGCAGCCCGTCGAGCAGGCTGCTGCGAAACGGATCGTTGATGCGGGAAACGATCACCCCGATCAGGTGGCTGCGCCGGCGGTTGAGCCCCTGGGCGAGAAAGTTGACCTGATAGCCCAGCTCTTCCGCAGCGCGCAGCACCCGCTCGCGGGTGACCGGAGAGATGCTGCCGTTATTACTCAACGCCCGGGAAACGACCGCGCGCGAGACGCCGGCGCGCTGGGCAACGTCCTGGGCGGTGATGCTCTGTTTTCGGGGGAGTGCGCTCATGCCGGGCTTTCCTCGCCGCTGCGCGGTGGCTGATGAAGATCGTATTGTAAGCCGTCGCGGCTGACGAACAACCCGTTCCAGGGCCGGCAGGCCACCCGCAGCGCCGGCAGAATCGCGTCATAGCAGTGATACAGCCCCATAGCGGGCAGCGCCAGCGTTTGAAACAGCGTCAGGCAGGCCGGGAAATCGCCGTGGGAGGCGTCATCGCTCAGCGAGGTGAGCGAAGCGCACTCCTGAAACGCCAGATCTGCGCCCGCCATCAGCGCGATCGACTGCGGCGTCGGGCGGCCATCGCCGCTGTAGAACAGGCTTTTCCCGGCGATGGTGATGCGGATAGCGCGGTTGGTTAGCTCGTGCTGGGTTTCGGCGGTTCGGATCTGCCAGCCGTGCCACGCCCATGCCGGGGCGCTGTCGCGCCACTCAATCGCAAAGCACAGCGTGGTGTCCGGCCAGTTTGCCAGCTGCGCCAGCTGCATCAGCACCGGACGCTGCTGCGGCTGGCTGTAGATAATCAGCGGCTTATGGCGGGAAAAGCTTTTCCAGTAGTTGAGCAGCGTCGTCAGGCCGGTACAGTGATCCGGGTGGACGTGGGTGAAGTAAATGGCATCGATATCGTTAATATTGCCCCCTCGCTGCCACAGGGCGCGGGGGATAGTGGGGCCGCAATCAATTAGCCACTGACGATTTTCATCATCAATAATGCGCAGCGCAGAGGTATTTTGGCTCTCTGAGAACGCGCTACCGCAGCCAAGAACATCTATTTTCATTTACCCTCGCCAAAAAATTTTCGCACTTAATTAAATTGTCACAAATACCCGACAAAGTAGGCTCACATCATGTCGAGTCAACGTTGCATTTTTTTTACAGCCAAATGAACACGTGTTCATCCTGGCGCGAATAAATAAAAAATGCCTACAGAAGAGTTTTGGGTACCGAATATGAGCTATTTGCAAATTGCCCATCTGAGAATTAGCTACGGCGATAAGGTTGTCCTGCATAATATCGATCTGGCGGTAGAGAAGGGCGAGATGATCGCCCTGCTGGGGCCATCGGGCTGCGGGAAAACCACGCTGCTAAATGCGCTCTGCGGCTTTATCCCGGTACAGAGCGGGGATATCGTCGTCGCCGGAAGGGATATCACCCATAGCGCGCCGGAGCAGCGCAATATTACGATGGTTTTTCAAAGCTATGCGCTGTGGCCGCATCTGACGGTGGCTCGCAATATCGGCTACGGCCTGAAGCTGCGCAGGTGGCGTCGCGACGATATCGACCGCCGGGTGGCGGAGCTGCTGCATATCGTCAACCTTCCGGGCCAGGCGGAAATGAAGGTGACCGAACTTTCCGGCGGCCAGCGTCAGCGGGTTGCCCTGGCGCGCGCCCTGGCGATTGAGCCGGACGTGCTGGTGCTGGATGAACCGCTCTCTAATCTGGATGCCAAAGTCCGCCTTAACGTCCGTCATGAAATAAAAGCGCTGCAAAAGAAGCTCGGTTTTACCTCATTAATCGTCACCCATGACCAGCAGGAGGCGCTGGTCATGGCTGACCGTATCGCCGTATTAAATAACGGAAGAGTTGAGCAATTAGGGACACCGGAAGATATATATCAACGTCCGGCTACGCCTTTTGTCGCCGATTTTATGGGGGCCGATAATAAAATAAATACCCGCGATATCCGCTCCCTCGACGGCATTCATTGGCGCACCCCGGCGGCATATTCAGATGCGCATTCTGAGGAGCAGGTTATTTATTTCCGCAGTACCGACGCGGCGCTCTTTTCATTAGCGGATAGCGCGCCGCAGGAGGGGCTGACGCTTGACGGTATCGTCGAACAAAGCGCCTTCCTCGGCCATTTATATCGCCACAGCGTGCGCTGTCGCGATCGCCTGCTGCTGGCGGATTCTACCCGCTGCTGGCCAGCCAGTTCGCCGGTCAGGCTGCACGTGCCAACGCCGGCGCTGCATATTTTTCCTTCATCTCATGCAAGTTGACATCATCGTGTTCATTCTGGGGATAGACCATGTTTACTAAAACAAACGTTGCGATAGCGACTGCCGTACTCCTGAGCTACGGCGCGCAGGCCGACACCATCCTGAACGTCGCGACGGCGGGCGATCAGAATATGGTGGATTACGTAAAAACCTGGCTGGGGCCAAAGTTTGAGGCCGCTCATCCGGGCGTAAAGGTGCAGGTCATCGGCACCGGGCCGGGGGACGCGGGATCGAACAAAATTATCGAAAAGCTGACGGCGCAGAAGGAGAGCGGCGCCAGCAGCTGGGATATTGATGTCGCCGTGGTGCATCAAAACGCCGGCGGCGAGCTGGTGGAAAAAGGGCTGTTAGAGAAATACCGCCCGCAGATTAAGACCGGCAGCCTGGTCACCGCCGACAACGCTAAAAACGCCCTCGGCGTTAACGTCGACGGCTATGTGATGCCGATGTTTTTAAGCCAGACCGCTATTGCCTGGAACAGCGAGGCGATCAAAGCCCCGCCGGCCTCCTACGATGAGCTGGTCGCCTGGGCGCAGAAAAACCCGCAGGCTTTCGGCTATAACGGGATTAAGAACGGCATGTCCGGGGTCAGCTTCGTTGTGGGCTGGATGTACGCTTACGGCACCGACGCGCAGCGTCTCTCCTCCCTGCCGTATGATAAAGGCGTGGAGAAGAACTGGAGCCAGGCCTATGAAAAGCTGAAGGCTTTTAATAAAAACGTCACCTTTACGCCGGGGAACGCCGGGACGCTCGATATGCTGACCCGCGGGGAGATCACGATGGGGCCGGTATGGGTGGACATGTTCTACAGCTGGAAAGATCAGGGCAAACTGCCGCCGTCGATCAAGCTGTCCCTGCTGGCTCCGGGCATGCCGGGACAGCCGATGTATTACGTAACTCCGGCGAAGGCGGCGAATCCGCAGCTGGCGCGCGAATTTATCGAGCTGGCGACCAGCCCGGAGGTTCAGGCGCAGGGGATCGTTAAGCAGTTTAACTGGTATCCGGGCATCGATGCGCAGCACGTTAAACCGCAGCTGGATGCCGGGACGTGGCAAAAGCTGTTTGCTGAGATCTCGCCGCAGGCGCTGGCGGAATATGGCAAAAGCTTCCCGATTACCGCCTATTTTGACGATATTAAAGAAGGCTACGAAAGCCAGGTCGCCAACTAATCTCTGTCGATGCCCGGGCCGACGCAGCGTCGGCCCGGGCGTTTCTCCTCGCTGATATCAGGTTTGCTATGCGTATTTCGTTGAAATATCTGCTGCTGGTTGCTCCCGCCGCGCTGACCATCGCCGTTCTGTTTTTATATCCGCTGGGCTTCTCGCTGATTGCCGCCTTTACCAACGATGCGCAGCAGCTAACCCTGGCCCACTTCCGCAAAGTCTACGCGCTCTACTCCAACGATATTCTGTTTACGCTGATCGTCGTGCTGAGCTCCGTGGCGCTGCTGGCGCTCATTTCCATCACCCTTTCCGCCGTTATTACCCTGTCCTCCTGCCGGCCGATTGTGCGGATGCTGGCATTTTTATATCGGCTGCCGCTGTTTATTCCTTTTATCGTTGCGGCGCAGATGATGCGGACGTTTCTGGCTAAAAACGGCTTAATGAACAATGCCCTGGTCGCCAGCGATCTGCTAACGCCGATGGAGACTATCTCCTGGCTGGGCTGGAAGGGCATCATTATCACGTTTGTCTGGAAGCAGCTGGCGTTCGCTACGCTGCTTATCTGCGGCGCAATGGCGGCGCTTGAGCAGTCGCAAATTCTCGCGGCGCGCAACCTGGGCGCCTCTCGTCCACGGATCCTGTTCGATATTATTTTGCCGCAGGTGCTGCCCGCTATCGGCGTTGCGCTGGTGCTCTCGACCGTCACCATGATGTCGGTGCTGTCCGTGCCGCTGATGATAGGCGTCGGTACGCCGACGATGATCACGGTTGATATGGCGTTTCGCGTTAACTCCTACGGGGATTACGCCGTGGCTAATGCTCTGGGCGTCGTTTCGCTGCTTATCTGCGGCGCGCTGTCGTGGTTTTATCTGCGCCACAGCCTGCGGCAAAAAGGGGGAGAATAATGAAAGAGGTTAGGATGACACCACCTGCGACGCTGCTGGCGAAAGGGCGGAGAAAGCTGAGCGCCAGCCTGCCGCTGCAGACGCTGCTGCTGGTTCTGATGCTGCTGGCGATGTTTGGCCCGCTGCTGAATCTACTTATCTGGACGGTGGCCGAAAGCTGGTTCTTTCCCCATAGCCTGCCCAGCCAGTGGGGGCTGAAATACTGGTATCAGGTGTTCAGCCCCTATAGCGACGTCTCGGGCTCTTTGCTGACCAGCGTGCTGATTGCCGTGCTGTCGGTGCTGGTGTGCCTGCTGATTTCGATCCCCGCAGGCTATGCGTTATCAAGACGGGGAATGCCGCTGCGGGTATGCTTTATGCTGCTGTTTCTTATCCCGCAGGCGTTCCCTAATCTGACGGTGTATATGAATATTGCCCGGCTTTTCTATCAGTGGGGGCTAAACGGCACCGTGGCCGGCGTGGTGCTGGTGCACAGCGTGCACGGGCTGATGTATTCGGTATGGATCTGCGTGGCGGCATTCTCAGCCGTCGATCCGCTGCTGGCAAGAGCGTCACGTAATCTGGGGGCCGGAGCGATTTATACGTTTTGGCATATTGTTTTGCCCCAGGCATCGCCGGGGATTATTGCCGCCAGCATCTTTGTCTTTCTGGAGTCGCTGGATGAGTTCACCGGCACCTTTTTTGTCGGCGCGCCGGATATCACCACGCTGCCGCTGCTGCTATACAACGCCAGCATGTCGGGGAACTATCAGGTTTCGTCTATTACTGCGCTGATTTTGTTACTTCCGTCGCTGCTGTTTATGCTGGTTATTCATAAATTTATGCGCCCGGAAATGCTGGCAAAAATGGGGAAATAGCGCGCAGGCCGTCCGCCAGTAAAAACGCTTCCCGATGGGAAGCGTTTTTACTATCAGGTCATCATCATTGGCCACTCTGGCGGCGTCTGGCTCATCACTTCAACCATGACGTCTTTAATGTTGCCCCAGATTTTGGCTACATCCAGCAGCGTGATGCCGAGCAGACCGGTGGCAAACCAGCAGGCCGCGGCCAGCCCCAGGCAGCTACAGATGACCGCTAATCCGGCATAATCGCTTTTACGCAGCTGAATATTCATCGAGCTGGCTAAAAACATCAGCACCGCGCTCAGCAGCGGCCAGCGTAGGAGTATGACACTGGTAGTAATGGAAGCCATTAACCTGATCCTCAAAGAAAGTCGGGGCCTTTGACAACCTGACGAGACTGACGATGACGTGGCGCTCTGGCTATCGACGGGCAAACAAACGTATAATGAAACAATGTTTCCGTTTCATTAGGATGTGTGAACTATATCACATTTGTTCTTTTATTCACCAGCCAAAAATTGCGTTTTTTATGTACTTATAAACCATTTTAATATTGTGGTTAATGGCTCATTGAGCCATAGCCATGCCCGCCATGACGGTAAAGCTGACGCTTTAATACGATGGATTCTTTTTGCCAGACTTATATCTGCGGGTTTTATTACCTGTTCGCGGTAATCATACGGATAAACCGAATCAGAAAGCGGCACCGCTCTCATTATTTCGAGAATGTTTCTCGGTTGTTCTATAAGTAAGTATTATTCATCATTATCAGGTGTGTGGTTTTTACGCCAAATAGCCGATTGCTAAATGACTGAGTGTTGTATAAGAGTAGGCATCTGCCATTGTGGACTGTTACCGTGACTAAGGCGTATCGCATGGATATAAAGCGGAAATGAGTCGTAGCGCGCCGCATAAGGCGTTGAGAATATTCGGTATTACCTTGGTCATCCTGTTGCCAGTGGTCCTGGCATCGTGGCTTGCCCAACACCGGGCAAAGGTGGAAACCGACGACCAGCTCCGCTCGTTTTCTCAACTGGCGCTGCAGAAAACCGAAATGGTTATTCATGAGGTCGAACAGGCGCGTAAAAAGGCCATGCAATATCAGGGGATAATATGTTCGCCGCAGCATCAGCGATATATGCTGGATATTGTTCGCAGCCTGCTTTATGTCGATGATTTAGTCTATGCAAAAGGCGCTGATTTCTTTTGCTCAACCGCCTTTCATCCCGACACGGCGTGGCATGTCGAGCCGGCTAATTATATAAAAAAGCCGGATATCGCGATCTATTACTATCGCGATACCCCGTTCTATCCCGGTTTTGCCATGACCTATATGCAGCGCGGTCACTATGTCGCGGTTATTAATCCACTTTCCTATAGTACGCTAATATCCAGCGACAGAGATTTAGCCTACGGTCTGTTCGATACCAAAACGAATCAGTTTTTCTCCGTCAGCAAAAATACGGATGCCGCGACCTTACGTCCGCTGATCCGCCCCGAAGATACCTTTTTTCAGCGGGATCGCCGGGTCTATACCGTTGCCCATTCGACCAACCGCCCTATTGCGGTGATCATGTCCACCTCGCGCGTTGGCTATTATCAAAATTTATATGACCAGATAATGCTTACCCTTCCGCTGGGCCTTATTTGTAGCGCGCTGATTTTACTGGTGTGGCTGCGAACCCGGCGGCAGTATCACTCTCCGCGCTGCATGCTGCAGCGCGCGCTAAGCCGTCGCCAGCTGTGCCTGCACTATCAGCCGATCGTCGATATTAAAACGAACCGCTGCGTAGGGGCCGAAGCGCTGCTGCGCTGGCCCGGGTGCGATGGCCCGGTGATGAGCCCGGCGGAGTTTATTCCGCTGGCGGAAAACGAAGGGCTGATTACGCAGGTTACGGACTATGTCGTGGATGAGGTGTTTGCCGATATGGGCGAATTTCTCGCCAGCCATCCTCAGCTGTACGTCGCGATTAACCTCTCGGCCACGGATTTCCACTCCGCGCGGCTTATTAGCCAAATTAGTGAAAAGGCGCAAAGCCACGCGGTATGCATCAACCAGATTAAAATCGAAGTAACCGAGCGCGGGTTTATTGACGTGCAGAAAACGACGCCGGTGATTCAGGCCTTTCGCGAGGCGGGATATGAAGTCGCCATCGATGATTTCGGCACCGGCTACTCCAACCTGCATAACCTCTCTTCGCTCAACGTGGACATTCTCAAGATCGATAAATCCTTTATCGATACGCTGACGACCCACGGCACCAGCCACATGATCGCCGAGCATATTATTGAGATGGCGCGCAGCCTGCATCTGAAAACCGTGGCCGAGGGCGTCGAAACGCTGGATCAGGTTAAGTGGCTACAGAAGCGCGGCGTCCGCTACTGCCAGGGCTGGCATTTCGCGAAGGCGATGCCGGTGCAGGAGTTTAAGCAGTGGCTGGTCAAGGCGCCAGCGCTGCTTAACTCCTGCGCGCGAAGCTGTCAGGCGGAAATCTGATGGCGATAGTCGCTAGGCGTGCGGTCATACTCCCGGCGAAACACTCGTGAAAACGTCTGCTGCGAGACGTAGCCCAGATCCATCGCGATATCAAAGATAGGGCGCTGGGTCGTTCTGAGGGCTTCAGCGGCCAGCAGGAGCCGGCGTTGACGAATGTAATCACCCAGCGTCTGATGCGTAACGGCGCGGAACATCCGCTGGAGATACCATTTCGAGTACCCCGATTTTCTGGCGACTACATCAATGTTAAGTGGTTGATCGATATGTTCATCAATCCATTCAATAAGCGTTTGGATAATATCCTGATGGGACATAAAGCGGCCTCTCTCAATTCTCGATTCGTCGTTTTGTCTGCGGGCGAGTATAATTCCTCAAGTTAACTTGAGGTAAAGTGCTTTATGGAAAAGAAATCACCCCGAATTAAAATGCTGTTGACCCCGGGAGAAGTGGCGAAACGTACCGGCGTTGCCGTCTCGGCGCTCCATTTCTATGAAAGCAAAGGGCTTATTCACAGCCAGCGTAATCCAGGCAATCAGCGGCGCTATCGTCGCGACGTGCTGCGCGCCGTGGCGATTATCAAGATTGCGCAGCGCATCGGCATTCCGCTGGCCACTATCGGCGACGCGTTTGGCGTACTGCCCGAAGGCCACAACTTAAGTGCCAAAGAGTGGAAGCAGCTGTCGTCGGTGTGGCGGGACGAGCTGGACCGGCGTATTCATACGCTGACCGCGCTGCGCGATCAGCTGGATGGCTGCATTGGCTGCGGCTGCCTGTCGCGACGGGACTGCCCGCTGCGTAACCCGGGGGACATGCTGGGTGAAGAGGGTACCGGTGCGCGGCTGCTGGAGGATGATTAAAAAACTAAAGCGCCACAACAGGGCGCTTTAGTTGTTTTCCGGTCTTTGTCTTTCGCTCTATCCCGCTGGTGCACAGGAGGGTTTCCCCCGACGTCGGCTCACCTCAGTTTTGCGCAACAAGTTGATGGAGGTTCCGGATTGCGCCGACACCTTAATTGTGGCACATCCCCTTAAATCTACCCGTTTATTTTGGCGAATTTTTTCCGTCATTCGCCGCCAGTTCCTATAGTTAATTTGAACAAACGACGGGAGAAATCCATGCTGACGGTACATCACCTTAATCAATCGCGATCGCAGCGCGTGCTCTGGGCGCTGGAAGAGCTGCAGCTGCCCTATCAGCTTGTCTGCTATCCGCGGCAGAAAAATATGCTGGCGCCGCCGGAGTTAAAAAATATTCACCCGCTGGGCAAATCCCCGGTCGTGGAGGACAACGGCTACGTGCTGGCGGAGTCCGGGGCGATACTCGAATATCTGCAGGAAACCTACGATAGCACGCAGCAGCTGCGCCCGCAGGCGATGGCGGACAGGCTGCAGTATCGTTTTTGGCTGCACTATGCCGAAGGCTCGCTGATGCCTCTGATGCTGATGAAGCTGGTCTTTTCCCGTCTCGGCAAGGCCCCGGTGCCGTTTGGCATGCGCACGCTGGGCGGCGCGCTGGGGAAGGGGATGCAGAAGGCCTGGCTTGACCGGCAGATTGCCACCCACGCCAGCTTTATCGAAGATCACCTCTCCCGATGGCCGTGGTTCGCGGGCGAAAACCTGAGCATGGCCGATATTCAGATGAGCTTTCCGCTGCTGGCGCTGCAGTCACGTGGCGGAATTGACGGCCTTGCGCACATCGCCCGCTGGACGCAGCGTATCGAACAGCGTCCGGCCTGGCAGCGCGCCATTGAGCGCGGCGGCCCCTTCACGCTACCGGGCGCCTGAGGCATCACCTTTTACGATGGCCGGTGCGAATTGCTATCAGCGCAAAGCCAAAATGTTAGCAGATTGCGCATGGACGATAACGTTTGCGCATCGGCTGGTTATTTCCTGAACGTCATAAGCGAAATTTAGCGAAATACGACAAACTTCAGTTGAAAAGGGCCATCTAAAGGCTGGATAATCGTTTGCCTTATTATTTTGCTCGCTATTTATCCTGCTAACAGGGGGTGAGTAAAGTAATTTTGACCACCGTATTGTATGCGCGGAGTTAAACGTTTGCTTTTTTTGCAGCCCCCCTGGCGCTGCGATATAGCACAAGGAGATCGCGTTGAACTGGCAGTGGATGGTCCACCACGCATACCGACGAATGATAAAAATTCTCAGGGGAAGTTTTCTATGTCTACGCCTTCAGCGCGTACCGGCGGTTCATTAGACGCCTGGTTTAAAATTTCGGCTCGCGGCAGCTCCGTGCGTCAGGAAATTCTTGCAGGTTTAACCACTTTTCTGGCGATGGTGTACTCGGTAATTGTGGTACCGGGCATGCTCGGTAAAGCCGGGTTCCCACCGGCGGCGGTGTTTGTCTCCACCTGTCTGGTAGCGGGCGTCGGCTCTCTCGTTATGGGGCTGTGGGCCAACCTGCCGCTGGCAATCGGTTGTGCTATCTCGCTGACCGCATTTACCGCCTTCAGCCTGGTGCTGGGGCAGCAGATCAGCATCCCGGTTGCGCTGGGCGCCGTGTTCCTGATGGGCGTGCTGTTTACCATTATCTCCGCGACCGGTATTCGTAGCTGGATCTTACGCAACCTGCCGCAGGGCGTTGCGCACGGCACCGGTATCGGTATTGGCCTGTTCCTGCTGCTGATCGCCGCCAACGGCGTGGGCCTGGTGATTAAGAACCCGCTGGACGGCCTGCCGGTCGCGCTGGGTAATTTCGACAGCTTCCCGGTGATTATGTCGCTGTTGGGGCTGGCGGTGATTATCGGCCTCGAAAAGCTGAAGGTGCCTGGCGGTATCCTGCTGACCATTATCGGCGTGTCGATCGTGGGCCTGATTTTCGACCCTAACGTCCACTTCTCCGGTATTTTTGCTATGCCGTCGCTGAGCGACGACAAAGGCAATTCGCTGATCGGCAGCCTTGATATCATCGGCGCGCTGAATCCGATAGTTCTGCCGAGCGTGCTGGCGCTGGTGATGACGGCGGTATTTGATGCCACCGGCACCATTCGCGCGGTAGCGGGGCAGGCGAACCTGCTGGACAAAGATGGGCAGATCATCAACGGCGGTAAAGCGCTGACCACCGACTCCCTGAGCAGCGTCTTCTCCGGCCTGGTCGGCGCGGCGCCGGCGGCGGTGTATATCGAATCGGCCGCAGGTACCGCCGCCGGCGGTAAAACCGGCCTGACCGCGGTGACGGTCGGCGTGCTGTTCCTGCTGATCCTGTTCCTTTCTCCGCTCTCCTATCTGGTTCCTGCATACGCTACCGCTCCGGCGCTGATGTATGTCGGTCTGCTGATGTTGAGCAACGTGGCGAAAATTGATTTTAACGATTTTGTCGATGCGATGGCGGGCCTGATTACGGCGGTCTTTATCGTGCTGACCTGCAACATCGTTACCGGCATCATGATCGGCTTCGCGTCGCTGGTGATTGGACGCCTGGTTTCCGGGGAGTGGCGCAAGCTGAACCTCGGCACCGTGATCATCGCTGCGGCGCTGGTTATCTTCTACGCCGGCGGTTGGGCAATTTAAGCTATTTTTGCTGACAACGGGCGGCTCAGGCCGCCCGTTTAATTTTTAAGCCACATCCTGTTTCCTTTTGCGTTAATCTGAGTAGCGTATCATTTCGAGACATGACGCCTCAGATGTAAAAAAAGAAAACGCAGCAAACAGGGAACACATGGAAATATTCTTTACCATACTCATCATGACCCTCGTGGTCTCTCTCTCCGGGGTGGTTACACGCGTACTGCCCTTTCAGGTTCCACTACCTTTAATCCAAATCGCCATCGGCGCGCTGTTGGCCTGGCCTACCTTCGGCCTGCACGTCGAATTCGACCCCGAACTCTTCCTGGTCCTCTTTATTCCGCCGCTGCTTTTTGCCGATGGCTGGAAGACGCCGACCCGCGAGTTCATTGAGCACGGGCGAGAGATTTTTGGCCTCGCGCTGGCGCTGGTGCTGGTAACGGTGGTGGGGATCGGCTACCTCATCTACTGGATAGTCCCAGGCATTCCGCTGATCCCGGCCTTTGCGCTGGCGGCGGTTCTGTCGCCAACCGATGCGGTAGCGCTGTCCGGGATCGTCGGTGAAGGGCGCATCCCGAAAAAAATTATGGGGATACTGCAGGGCGAAGCGTTGATGAACGACGCCTCCGGCCTGGTCTCGCTGAAGTTTGCCGTCGCGGTGGCGATGGGTACGATGGTCTTTACCGTCGGAGGGGCGACGGTCGAGTTCTTCAAGGTAGCGATAGGCGGCATCCTCGCCGGTTTTGTCGTCAGCTGGCTGTACGGGCGCTCGATGCGCTTCCTCAGCCGCTGGGGCGGCGATGAGCCGGCAACGCAGATTGTGCTGCTGTTCCTGCTGCCGTTTGCTTCCTACCTGATCGCTGAACACATCGGTTTTTCCGGGATTCTGGCCGCGGTCGCGGCGGGGATGACCATCACCCGTTCCGGGGTGATGCGCACCGCGCCGCTGGCGATGCGCCTGCGTGCGAACAGCACCTGGGCGATGCTGGAGTTCGTGTTTAACGGCATGGTGTTCCTGCTTTTAGGCCTGCAGCTGCCGGATATTCTGTCGAGCTCGCTGGTGGCGGCGGAAGCGGACCCCAACGTTGAAACCTGGATGCTGTTTACCGACATTATCCTGATTTACGCCGCGCTGATGCTGGTCCGTTTTGGCTGGCTGTGGACGATGCGCAAGCTAAGCCAGCGCTTCCTGAAGAAGAAACCGATGGAGTTTGGCTCCTGGACAAACCGCGAGCTGCTGATCTCCTCGGTGGCCGGGGTGCGCGGGGCGATTACCCTCGCCGGCGTACTGTCGATACCGCTGCTGCTGCCGGACGGCGACGTTTTCCCTGCACGCTATGAGCTGGTGTTCCTTGCCGCCGGGGTCATTCTGTTCTCGCTGTTTGTCGGCGTGATTGCGCTACCGATCCTGCTGCGCCACATTGAGTCGACCGACCATGTCCAGCAGCGTAAAGAGGAGCGCCTGGCGCGCGCGGCAACGGCGGACGTGGCGATCGTGGCGATTCAAAAGATGGAGGAGCGGCTGGCGGCGGATACCAAAGAGAATATCGATAACCAGCTGCTGACGGAGGTCAGTTCACGCGTGATCGGTAACCTGCGCCGGCGGGTCGACGGCCGTAACGACGTGGAAACCTCAATCCTCGAAGAGCAGCTTGAGCGCCGGTTCCGCCTGGCGGCGCTGCGTTCAGAGCGCGGCGAGCTGTACCATCTGCGCGCGACCCGCCAGATCAGCAACGAGACGCTGCAGAAGCTGCTGCACGACCTTGACCTGCTGGAAGCGCTGTTAATCGAAGATCAATAATCGCCGCCGCGCCCCGTCGGGGCCGTGCGGTTGGCTGATCTGTAGTTGGTAGCCCGGACCGGCGCAACGCGCCGCCTCCGGGCGTTTACTCATTCAGCCAGAAGCTTTTACTGCACGCCAGCCACGCCTGCGCGCTATGCGACAGGTAAACGCCCTCCCGCCAAATCATTCCCAGCTCCCAGCGCAGCTCGCTCTGCAGCGGTATCGTGTAAAAATGCCGGGTATCGAGGCGCTCACAAATCGGCTGCGGCAGGATCGCCACGCCAATTCCCGCCTGAACCATAGCGGCGAGGAAGTCCCACTGCCCGCTGCGCACCGCGATACGGGGTTTCACCTCGTAGTCGGTAAACAGCTGCATCAGCTGCTGGCTGAGGGCGAAATCTTCGTTATAAATCACCAGCGGATGGGCGGCGAGCTCCTGCGGTGACAGCGAGCTAACGCCCTCCCATGGCGCCGTTCGCGGTGCCAGCACGCACAGCGGATGGTTGAAAAGCGGCAGCGTCGCCAGGCCGCTCTCCTCATCGACCGGCAGCGCCGTCATCGCCAGGTCCAGTTCGCCGTTGCTGACCGCCTGCTGCACGGTCAGCCCGCCGAACTCGGCAATTTTCAGCTCCACGCCCGGATAGCGCTGACGAAACAGGCCGATAGGCTCGGCCATCAGCATCCCGACCATCGGCGGGATCCCCAGCCGCAGAATGCCCTTATGCAGATGGTTAATATCGCTAAGCTCAGATTCCAGCTGGCGAAATTCGCCCAGAATCGCCTGCCCGCGCTCGAAAACCACCCGGCCGGTATCGGTCAGCAGGAGCCTGCGGCCGTCGCGAATAAGCAGCGTACAGTTGAGCTCATCTTCGAGGTTTTTTAGCATCTTGCTGATGGTGGGCTGCGTGACGAACAGTTTCTCTGCCGCGCGAGTGAAGCTCTGCTGGCGGACGACTTCGACAAAATAACGCAGCGTGCGGATATCCATAATTATTCCCTGAGACTATACCTGTGATGATTTTAATTCATTTCTGTCCAACCTGGCGGCTCACTATACTGCTCGCCTGGCTTCTTTTTCAGGAATATCGCTCATGGCCTTCGTGCCAGCTCGCGTTACCCCCTTCGTTGTGCAACGCCTTCAGGTACCGGTTCAGGTACTGGTTTATGCCGGACTGTTTGTCTGCGCTCAATATCTGGTTAACTGGCTGCACCTGCCGCTCCCGGCAAATTTAGTCGGCATGCTGATGCTGCTGGCATTAATCGTCTGTCGGGTGATCCCGCTGAACTGGGTGCGTGCCGGCGCCCGCTGGCTGTTGGCAGAAATGCTGCTGTTCTTCGTGCCGGCGGTGGTGGCGGTGGTCAACTACACCCAGCTGCTGATGGTGGACGGCTGGCGCATTCTGCTGGTGATTGCGCTGAGCACGACGCTGGTGCTGGGGGCGACGGCGTGGGTGGTGGATAAAGTTTATCGCTACGAAATCAGCAGGATGAAGCATGAGTGATCTCCTGTTGAGCATCCTGTGCCTGATCGTGACGCTGGCGCTCTATTTTGCCAATAAACGCCTCTATCGCCGCTTCCACAGGCTGCCGCTGATGCCGCTGGTCTTTACCCCGATACTGCTGGTGCTGATTCTGGTCTTTGGCCATATTTCGTATCAAAGCTATATGGGGGAGGCCCACTGGCTGCTGTGGCTGCTGGGGCCGGCGACGATCGCTTTCGCCGTGCCGGTGTATGACAACCTGGCTATTATTAAACGCCACTGGATGTCGCTGAGCGCCGGGGTGCTGACGGCCTCAATCGTGGCGGTCTGCAGCTCGGTCTGGCTGGCGCGCCTGTTCACCCTTTCCGATGAGATTCAGCGCAGCCTGGCGGTGCGTTCGGTCACCACGCCTTTTGCGCTGGCCGCGGCCCGGCCCCTCGGCGGTCAGCCGGATCTGGTCGCGCTGTTTGTGGTGGTGACCGGGGTATTTGGCATGGCGATCGGCGATGTGCTGTTTTTGCGCCTGTCGATTCGTGCAGGGATGGCTAAAGGGGCGGGATTCGGCGCCGCTTCGCACGGCGCCGGAACCGCGCGCTCCTATGAGCTCGGGCCGCAGGAGGGCGTTGTCGCCAGCCTGGTGATGATGCTTTCGGGAGTGGTGATGGTGCTGGCGGCGCCGCTGGTGCGCCTGCTGATGTTTTGATGAGCCCCGGCCGTCTGGCCGGGGTTAAGAGGCTTAATGCGCCTGGCCGCGTTCGATACCGATACCGGTCTGTGAACGGATAAACTGGGCGCGGAACAGCTCGCGTTCGCGCAGCCCTTCCGCCGAGGTATCGGTAGCAGAGAAGAACCAGATGCCGATAAAGGCGATGGCAATCGAGAACAGCGCCGGGTACTCGTACGGGAAGATCGCCTTCTCATGGCCGAGGATCTGGACCCAAATGGTCGGGCCGAGGATCATCAGGATGACGGCGGTCAGCAGGCCCAGCCAGCCGCCAATCATCGCTCCGCGCGTGGTCAGCTTCGACCAGTACATCGACAGCAGAATGATGGGGAAGTTACAGCTGGCGGCAATCGAGAACGCCAGTCCGACCATGAAGGCAATGTTCTGATTTTCGAACAGAATCCCCAGCAGAATGGCAACCACGCCGAGGATCAGCACGGTAATTTTCGATACCCGCAGCTCATCGCGCTCGCTGGCGCCCTTACGGAAGACGTTGGCGTACAGGTCGTGGGAGACCGCCGACGCGCCGGCCAGGGTTAAGCCCGCGACCACCGCAAGGATGGTGGCGAAGGCCACTGCCGAAATAAAGCCGAGGAACAGATTGCCGCCCACCGCGTCGGCGAGGTGCACCGCCGCCATGTTGTTGCCGCCGATAAGCGCGCCCGCCGCGTCTTTAAACGCCGGATTCGCGCCCACCAGCATGATGGCGCCGAAGCCGATAATAAAGGTCAGGATATAGAAGTAGCCCATAAAACCGGTGGCGTAGAATACGCTTTTACGCGCTTCGCGCGCATCGCTCACGGTGAAGAAACGCATCAGAATATGCGGCAGACCGGCGGTACCAAACATCAGCCCCAGCCCAAGCGACAGCGCCGATATCGGGTCTTTCACCAGTCCGCCAGGGCTCATAATTGCCGCCCCTTTAGGATGGACCGCCATCGCTTCGCTGAACAGGTTATTGAAGCTGAAGCCGACGTGCTTCATGACCATAAAGGCCATAAAGCTGGCGCCGCACAGCAGCAGAACCGCCTTAATGATCTGTACCCAGGTGGTCGCCAGCATGCCGCCAAACAGCACGTACAGCACCATCAGCACGCCGACCAGCACCACCGCAACGTGGTAGTTAAGGCCGAACAGCAGCTGGATAAGCTTGCCCGCGCCGACCATCTGCGCAATCAGATACAGCGCCACCACCACCAGCGAACCGCAGGCGGAGAGGGTGCGGATTGGCCCCTGCTTCAGGCGATAGGAGGCGACGTCGGCAAAGGTATAGCGTCCGAGGTTGCGCAGGCGTTCGGCAATCAGGAACAGAATGATCGGCCAGCCGACCAGGAAGCCGAGGGAGTAAATCAGCCCGTCGTAGCCGGAGGTATAAACCAGCGCGGAGATCCCGAGGAAGGAGGCGGCGGACATAAAGTCGCCGGCAATCGCCAGCCCGTTCTGGAAGCCGGTGATGTTCCCCCCGGCGGTATAGTAATCGCTGCGCGAGCGTACCCGTTTTGACGCCCACCAGGTGATATAGAGCGTCAGGGCGACGAAGATCAGGAACATGATAATCGCCTGCCAGTTTGTCGGCTGGCGCTGCACCGCGCCGGCGATCGTATCGGCCGCGTTTGCGGCAGCCGGGAGCGTGGCAGCAAGCGCCGTCAGAACTTTCTTCATGATGCCTGCACCTCTTTGAGAACGCTTTTCGTCAGACGATCGAATTCGCCGTTGGCCCGCCAGACGTAAACCCCGGTGAGCAGGAAGGAGATAACGATGACGCCAATGCCGATGGGGATGCCGCGGGTGACGCTGGTTCCCGCGTGCAGCGGCGTACCCAGCCAGCCGGGGGCAAAGGCGATAAGCAAAATGAAGCCGACATAGATAACCAGCATGATCAGTGACAAGATGGCGGCAAACCTTTGCCGGGTTGCAACTAACTCCCTGAAATGCGCACTATTTTCTATCCGCTGACAAATTTGATCATTCATCATAGCGTCTCCAGAGGTATTCCTTTCGTCATCCACGCGCGAGACGTCGGCAGCACTTGTCCGCCCGACAGCTAACCGTCGGGAATCCACCTGCTTACCGCTTTCCTGCTGCCTGGAATCCTTAGGAAGGTTTTATGTTGATCTCCTCTCCCCGGTAGGGGAGAGGGTGTAGGGATTCAGTACGTACTGGCTATGGCATTGCGATGGACTGCTTCTCTTCGAGCAGTTTTTCCACCACGCCAGGATCGGCGAGCGTTGAGGTATCGCCGAGGTTGCTGGTGTCGCCGGCGGCAATCTTGCGCAGGATGCGGCGCATGATTTTACCGGAGCGGGTTTTCGGTAACGAATCGGTCCAGTGCAGCACATCCGGGGTTGCCAGCGGGCCGATCTCTTTACGCACCCAGTTGCGCACTTCCGCGTACAGCTCCGGCGTAGGCTCTTCGCCGTGATTCAGCGTCACGTAGGCGTAAATTGCCTGACCTTTGATGTTATGCGGAATGCCGACCACCGCCGCTTCGGCGATTTTCGGGTGTGAAACCAGCGCCGATTCAATTTCGGCGGTGCCCAGGCGGTGGCCGGAAACGTTCAGCACGTCATCCACGCGGCCGGTTATCCAGTAGTAGCCATCCTCGTCGCGGCGCGCGCCGTCGCCGCTGAAGTACATATTTTTAAAGGTGGAGAAGTAGGTTTGCTCGAAGCGCTCGTGGTCGCCGAACAGGGTACGCGCCTGGCCAGGCCAGGAGTCGGCGATGGCGAGGTTGCCCTCGGTGGCCCCTTCCAGCGGCGTGCCTTCGTTATCGACGATCACCGGCTGAACGCCGAAGAACGGACGGGTGGCGGAGCCGGCCTTCAGCTCAATAGCGCCCGGCAGCGGGGTGATCATAAAGCCGCCGGTTTCGGTCTGCCACCAGGTGTCCATCACCGGGCATTTCTCGTTGCCGATTTTTTTCCAGTACCACTCCCAGGCTTCCGGGTTGATCGGCTCGCCGACGGAGCCCAGAATGCGCAGGGAAGAGCGGTCGGTGCCTTCGATGGCCTTATCACCCTCGGCCATCAGCGCGCGGATCGCCGTCGGTGCGGTATAAAGGATGCTGACCTGGTGTTTATCCACCACCTGGCACATGCGCGCCGGAGTCGGCCAGTTTGGTACCCCTTCAAACATCAGCGTCGTCGCGCCGCAGGCCAGCGGGCCGTACAGCAGGTAGCTGTGGCCGGTTACCCAGCCCACGTCGGCGGTGCACCAGTAGATATCGCCAGGATGATAGTCGAATACGTATTTGAAGGTCGTCGCCGCATACACCAGGTAGCCCCCGGTGGTGTGCAGGACGCCTTTCGGCTTGCCGGTTGAGCCTGAGGTATAGAGGATAAACAGCGGGTCTTCCGCGTTCATCTCTTCCGGCTGATGCTGGTCGCTGGCGTTTTCCAGCAGATCGCTCCACCACAGGTCGCGACCCTCGTGCCATTCCGTTTTGCCCCCGGTACGCTTGAGGACGACAACGTTTTCAATGCTGGTTACGTTAGGATTTTTCAGCGCGTCATCGACGTTTTTCTTCAGCGGAATAGCGCGACCGGCGCGCAGCCCTTCGTCGGCGGTGATCACCAGCCGCGAGCTGGAGTCGATGATGCGCCCGGCCACCGCTTCCGGCGAGAAGCCGCCGAAAATAACCGAGTGGATGGCGCCAATGCGCGCGCAGGCCAGCATAGCGACCGCCGCTTCGGGCACCATCGGCATATAGATAGCGACCACGTCGCCTTTTTTAATCCCGAGGCCGAGCAGGGCGTTGGCAAAGCGGCACACGTCGCGATGCAGCTCGCGATAGGTAATTTTCTTGCTCTGGCTGGCATCGTCGCCTTCCCAGATGATGGCCGTCTGCTCGCCGCGCTCCGCAAGGTGGCGATCGAGACAGTTAGCCGCCAGGTTCAGCGTTCCATCTTCATACCATTTGATAGAGACGTTGCCCGGGGCAAATGAGGTGTTCTTCACGCGCGTATAGGGCCGCATCCAGTCGAGGATTTTTCCCTGCTCACCCCAGTACGCGTCGGGATCGGTCACAGACTGTTGATACTGCGCCTTGTACTGTTCCGGGTTAATCAGGCAGCTGTCCGCAATATTTGCGGGAATAGAGTGTTTATGTATTTGGCTCATGGCTTTTTTTCTCCTGTAGGTTGTTAAATATATGTCAAATAAACGTTAATAGTAGGGGCTTTGAGAGCTTTGTTTGCTATTTGGGGGGCAGATCACGCATTAATTCAACTGAATGAAAATTAATCAAATGAAACTTTTAAGTGGAATAATTTCGCAAGTGAATTTATAGAAATGGAATCGATTAAAATTTTTTTATAACAGATACTTATGCAATGTAAGTGGGGGGAATTAGCGGCTTTATGCATAAAACCAGAGTAAAGGCCTGTTCTTAAACGCTTGCGCAGCAGGCCGTGCAAATGATACTCATATCGCGCGTTAAAAAACCCCATAGAGCAACGCAACACAATTCATACCCCTTTCAGTGGGTAACATTACCTCCGGTAATGGTGCCTTTCATTGAGGAAGTCTGTAGTGATGAAAAAAACAAAAGTCAGCCTGGCCTGGCAAATTTTGCTGGCCCTGGTGCTGGGCATACTCCTGGGCAGTTATCTGCATTACCACGCCGAAAGTCGTGACTGGTTAATCTCGAACCTCCTGACGCCTGCGGGCGATATCTTTATCCACCTGATCAAAATGATCGTGGTGCCGATTGTGATTTCGACGCTGGTGGTCGGGATTGCGGGCGTTGGCGACGCTAAGCAGCTGGGGCGCATTGGCGCCAAAACGATTATCTATTTTGAAGTGATCACCACGGTGGCAATCGTGCTGGGGATTACCCTGGCCAACGTTTTCCAGCCGGGAACCGGCATTGATATGTCGCAGCTGGCGGCGGTCGATATTTCGAAATACCAAAGTACGACGGCGGAAGTGCAAAGCCACGCGCACGGGCTGATGGGGACGATTCTGTCGCTGGTGCCGACCAATATCGTCGCCTCGATGGCGAAAGGCGATATGCTGCCGATTATCTTCTTCTCGGTGCTGTTCGGTCTGGGCCTCTCCTCGCTGCCGGCAACGCATCGTGAGCCGCTGGTGACCGTTTTCCGCTCCATTTCCGAGACCATGTTCAAAGTGACGCACATGGTGATGCGCTACGCGCCGGTGGGGGTATTTGCGCTGATCTCCGTGACCGTCGCCACCTTTGGCTTCGCCTCCCTGTGGCCGCTGGCCAAGCTGGTGATTCTGGTCTATTTCGCGATTCTGTTCTTTGCGCTGGTGGTGCTGGGACTCGTCGCACGGGTCTGCGGCCTGAGCATCTGGATCCTGATTCGCATCCTGAAAGACGAACTGATCCTCGCATACTCCACCGCCAGCTCCGAAAGCGTGCTGCCGCGTATTATTGAGAAAATGGAAGCCTACGGCGCGCCGGCCTCAATCACCAGCTTCGTGGTGCCGACCGGCTACTCCTTTAACCTCGATGGCTCGACGTTATACCAGAGCATTGCGGCGATCTTTATCGCCCAGCTGTACGGGATTGACCTGTCGCTGTGGCAGGAGATTACCCTGGTGCTGACCCTGATGGTGACCTCGAAAGGGATTGCTGGCGTACCGGGCGTCTCCTTCGTGGTGCTGCTGGCGACGCTGGGCAGCGTAGGCATCCCGCTGGAAGGCCTGGCCTTTATTGCCGGCGTTGACCGTATCCTCGATATGGCGCGTACCGCGCTGAACGTGGTGGGGAATGCCCTGGCGGTGCTGGTTATCGCCAAGTGGGAACACAAATTTGACCGTAAGAAAGCGCTGGCGTACGAGCGTGAAGTGCTGGGCAAATTTGATAAGACCGCGCAATAAACGCGTAATGAAATAGCAAACCCGGCGCCATGCGCCGGGTTTTTTTATCGTAGGGCAGGGGATTCCAGTCAACGGTGGTTTGGGCGAAGGCCGTGTTTTAAGTTCCGTTCACATTCCACAGAACTTACGCTACAGCGCTAGCCACAACGCACGCCTTCGCCCAAACCACCGTAAAAAGCCATCCGGGCGCGAAGAGGCTACCCCTTGGTTATCCGCTCAAACTCCTCGCATCCGGTATCAAATCCCTCCTGACAGCTGACGTTTAGCCAGTGCAGGGCCTTCTGCTGATTGGGTTCGATAAAGCCTTTCTCCCCCTGCTGGAACATCATCCCGGCCCAGTACTCGGCGTAGCCGGTGCGGGACAGCGAGGAGCTGCGTTTAAAATAGAGCGTGGCCGCGGCGTCATCTTCCGCAATCTGCACGCCGCTGGCGTAAATCAGCCCGAGCAGCATCTGCGCGTCAACGGCGGAGTCGCTTTCCGGGTCCTGGGCCGCGTCCTGTAGCAGGGTTATGGCGTGCGAATAGTCCGGCTTGCCGGCCTGATGATTAACCAGCACCCGGGCAAGGACGATCTCCCCGGCCTTGCTGCCGGCCTGCACCGACTTTTCCGCCAGCTGCCTGGCCTGCTTGTAATCGGCGTTCTGCGGGTTGCGGATCTTCAGCTGCGCCAGCAGCGCCAGCGCATCGCCATCGCCGCTTTCCGCCGACTTCTGCGCCCAGTATTCGGCCTGCGGATAGTCGCCCGAACTGACGTAGGTATCGGCGAGATAGTACTGCGCGCGCGGGTCGCCCGATTCTGCCTGCTGTTTGTACTGACTGCCTGGTTCCGTGGCGTTTGTGGCGGCAGAGACCAGCGCCAGTAATAAATAGAGGTATTTCATTTTTTATTATCGGTAGAGAACATTGTGAGCAGTATAAAGGGAGGAGCAGGAGAAGAAAATGACAGGCACGAAGCAGGCATGATGAAAGCAGGGCGATAAATTTGTCCTTCCGGTAAGCATCGCGCCGCCGGAAGGACCGATCCGCATCCCGGAAAGGCGCTGCGCGCGCCTCCGGGAAAACGGTCTGACTTAACCCATCGCGCTTTCGCGCAGGCGGGCTTTTAGCCTGCTGTACTCATCGATCACGTACTGCTCGGCGGCCCGCTGGTCGGCAATACGCTCAACGTTAACCGCGCAGTACTTGTACTCCGGCGTTTTGGTTATCGGGCTCAGGTTCTCGGTCACCAGCTCGTTGCAGGCGCCAATCCACCACTGGTAGGTCATATACACCGCCCCTTTATTCGGCCGCTCGCTGACCTGCGCGCGGGTGATGATGCGCCCCTTACGCGAGTTCACCCACACCAGCGCCTGATCCTCGATGCCCAGACGCGCGGCGTCGGCGGTATTGATTTGCGCGTAGCCCGGCTCGTCCGCCAGCGCGGCCAGCGCCGCACAGTTACCGGTCATCGAACGGCACGAGTAGTGGCCGACTTCGCGCACCGTGGAGAGCACCATCGGGTACTCCTCGGTGAGCTTGTCGATCGGCGCGACCCAGTCGCAGGTGTAGAACTGCGCCAGCCCGTTGGGGGTATCGAACCGCTCTTTAAACAGATAAGAGGTCCCCTGGTCGGCGGCGGATTCGTCGCGGCACGGCCACATGATGTAGCCCAGCTCGCCCATCTTCTCGTAGGTGGCGCCGTAAAAATCCGGACACAGATGGCGCAGCTCGTCCCAGATCTCCTGGGTGTTGCGGTAGCGCATCGGGTAGCCCATCCGGGTGGCGATCTCGCTGATAATCTGCCAGTCGGTTTTCAGATCCCACTTCGGCTCCACCGCCTTAAAGAAGCGCTGGAAGCCGCGGTCCGCGGCGGTATAAACGCCTTCATGCTCGCCCCACGAGGTGGACGGCAGGATGACGTCCGCCGCCGCCGCGGTTTTGGTCATGAAAATATCCTGCACGATAACCAGCTCAAGCTCTGCAAAGGCTTTACGCACCGCCGAGAGTTCGGCATCGGTCTGCAGCGGATCTTCGCCCATAATATAGGCCGCCCGCACTTCGCCGTGGGCCGCCCGGTGCGGCAGCTCGCTGATGCGGTAGCCGGTGTGCGCCGGCAGGCTCTCCACGCCCCAGGCTTTGGCGAACTTCTCCCGGTTTTCCGGGAACTTAACGTACTGATAGCCCGGATAGGTATCCGGCAGGGCGCCCATATCGCAGGCGCCCTGGACGTTGTTCTGCCCGCGCACCGGGTTCACTCCGACGCCCGGCCTGCCGAGGTTGCCGGTCATGATCGCCAGGCTGGTCAGCGAGCGCACGGTTTCCACGCCCTGATAGAACTGGGTGACGCCCATGCCCCACAGAATGGCGGCGGATTTGGCGCCGGCGTACATCCGGGCGCAGGCGCGGATCTCCCGGGCGCTGACGCCGGTTATCTCTTCCACCGACTCCGGCGTATAGCCTTCAACGATTTTACGGTACTCCTCGAAGCCCTCGGTACGGCTGGCGACGAAGGATTTATCGTAGAGATCCTCTTCGATAATGACGTGGCCGATGGCGTTGAGCAGCGCGATGTTGGAGCCGTTTTTCAAGGCAATATGCATATCGGCAATGCGCGCGGTTTCAATCTTGCGCGGATCGCAGACAATAATCTTCGCCCCGTTGCGTTTGGCGTTAATCACGTGATTCGCCACGATGGGGTGTGAGTCGGCCGGGTTGTAGCCGAAGATAAAGACGAGATCGGTGTTATCAATCTCGGTGATGGCATTGCTCATAGCGCCGTTACCGACCGACTGGTGCAGACCTGCAACCGAAGGGCCGTGTCAGACGCGAGCGCAGCAGTCGACGTTATTGGTACCAATAACGGCGCGGGCGAATTTTTGCATCACATAGTTGGTTTCATTCCCGGTTCCGCGGGAGGAGCCGGTGGTCTGGATGGCATCCGGGCCGTACTTCTCTTTAATCGCGCTGAGGCGGGTGGCGACGTAGTCGAGGGCCTCGTCCCAGGAGACGGATTCCAGCCTGCCGCCGCGCTGGCGGCGGATCATCGGGGTTTTCAGGCGCGGAGTGAGAATTTGGGTATCGTTAATAAAGTCCCAGCCGTAGTAGCCCTTCAGGCACAGGGTTCCCTGGTTGGTTTTCCCCTGGGCCGCCTCAGCCCGGACGATTTTGCCGTTATCTACCACCAGGTTGATTTTGCAACCTGATGCGCAATACGGACAAACCGTGACGACTTTTTTCATCGGTCTTGCTCCCGTTAATCAGTTGACGCATACGCGCTATCACGCCGTCACTATGCATCTTCTATGCCATGTTTTCATTGTGGGTATTTCCTGATGATACGCCGGATTTTTGGGCGAAGTGCTGACGAAAAGCAGGGCGTCGTCAGTTTTGACGTGTCGAAGCGGGCGGAGTTGTGACATGGGTTGAAGAAACGCTATCCGGCAATGGATTTGTCGGAGTTGGTTTGCTGAATTAATCATACAGACATCCTCCCGGCGGGCAGAGGCAAGCTATGAAACCGGTCATTTTGGTTGTTGATGACGACAGCGCAATCTGCGAACTGCTGTGCGACGTGCTCAGCGCGCACGTTTTTGACGTGCTGGTGCGCCAAACCGGCGGCGAAGCGCTGGCGGTGGCGGCGCAGCGGGCGGATGTTTCCCTCGTCCTGCTGGACATGATTTTGCCTGATACCAACGGCCTGCTGGTGCTGCAGCAGCTGCAGCGCAGCAGACCCGATCTGCCGGTGGTGATGCTGACCGGTCTCGGGAGCGAAGCCGACGTCGTGGTGGGGCTGGAGATGGGCGCCGACGACTATATCGGCAAGCCGTTTAACTCCCGGGTGGTGGTGGCGCGAGTGAAAGCGGTGCTCAGGCGCAGCGGCGCGCTGGCGGCGGAGAGCGGCAGCGGCGGCGGTGCGGGGCTGATTTTTAACGGCTGGCGGCTGGACACCGGACGCTGCGAGCTGTTTAACCCCCAGCAGCAGCCGGTGCCGCTGACCCAGGGCGAGTACGGCCTGCTGCTGGCGCTGGCGCAGAACGCCCGGCGGGTGCTGAACCGCGAACAGCTGCTGACGTTGACCCATAGCGAGAGCATCGAGGTGTTTGATCGCACGATTGACGTGCTGATCATGCGCCTGCGGCGCAAAATTGAGCTTAATCCGCATCAGCCGGCGCTGATCAAAACCATGCGCGGCCTGGGCTATGTGTTCGCCGCAGACGTTATCCACGGCGATAAGGCGGCGTAGCCGCGAAGGGGCTAACCCCGGGCGCTTCCCGGGGCATTGCCTGGCCGATTCCGCTTACTTCACGGTCCAGCCTTTATAAGTACCAATGTTGTTTTTATCGATCATCGTCACCGGGATCAGCACCGGAGCCGTTGGCGCCGGTTTGCCCTGCAGGATGTCGTAGCCAATCTCTACCGCCTTCGCCGCCATCACCTGCGGGTCCTGGGCCGGGGTGGCGACAAACAGAGAATTCTTACGCTTCAACGCTTCTTCCCCGTCCGGACTGCCGTCGACGCCGACGATAAAGAACTCACGGCGCTGGGCCTGTTTTGCCGCCAGGTCCGCGCCGATGGCGGTAGGGTCGTTAATCGCAAATACGCCGTCGATTTTCGGATTGGCGGCCAGCAGCGAGGTCATAATTTCCAGGCCGCCTTCGCGGCTGCCCTTGGCGTTCTGGTTATACGACAGCACTTTGATATCCGGGTGGCGCTTGAACTCCGTCTGGCAGCCCTCGACGCGGTTCTGCACCGCAGAAACCGGCGGCCCGTTGATAATCACCACGTTGCCTTTCCCTTTCAGGCGGTCGGTGATGTATTTACAGGCCATTTCGCCCGCCTGGGTGTTGTCGGAGGTAATCGTGGCGTCCGCCCCTTCGGCGGCCACGTCCACCGCCACCACCACGATGCCGGCGTCTTTCGCCCGTTTCACCGCCGGGCCGATGCCCTTGGAGTCGGCGGCGTTAAGGATAATCATGTCGACCTTCGCGGCGATAAAGTTATCGATCTGCGCGACCTGCTGACCGAGATCGTAGCCGCTGGAAACCAGCGTCACTTTGACGCCATCCCCGGCCAGCTTGCGGGCTTCCAGCTCGGCGCCTTTGGTGATCTGGACGAAGAACGGGTTGGCCAGATCGCCGACCGTCACGCCGATGGATTTGAGTTCTTTAGCCTGGGTGAACGGCGCTGCGGCCAGCAGCGTGCCGGCACAGAGCGCGATCGCTAACGGTTTCAAACGCATATTGTCTTCCTCACTCGTAGGGTATTGGTATTGTTGTTATGCACTTTGATGGTGTCGGGTACGGTATTTGTCGATCAGTACCGCAATGATGATCACCGCCCCTTTGATCACCAGTTGCCAGAAATAGGAGACGCCCATCAGCGTCATGCCGTTATTGAGGGTGGCGATAATCAGCGCCCCCACCAGGGTACCGGTGATGGTGCCGATACCGCCGACGAAGCTGGTGCCGCCGAGGATAACCGCGGCGATGGCGTCCAGCTCATAGCCCACGCCGAGGTTGCCGTTGGCGCTGTACAGCCGCGAGGCGCTCATCACCCCGCCCAGCCCGGAGAGCAGTCCGCTCATGCCGTAGACGAACAGCAGCACCAGCCACACCTTGATGCCGGTCAGCCTTGCGGCCTGCATATTGCCGCCCACCGCGTAGATATGCACGCCGAGCGTGGTGCGGCGCAGAATGAACCAGCACACCGCAATCACCGCCAGGGCGATCACCACCAGCCACGGCACCGGCCCGAGATAATCGTTGCCGATCCATTCAAAGCTGATATCGGAGTTGATCACCGTGGTGCCGTCGGCCAGCAGATAGGCGGCCCCGCGCAGCGCGGTATAGGTGCCTAGCGTAACGATAAACGGCGGCAGCCCGGCGAAGGCGACCAGCGCGCCGTTAAACAGGCCCAGCAGCAGGCCGAGCATCAGCGCCGCCGGAATGGAGAGCAGGGAGAGCTCCGGCATCAGGGAGACCACCATCGCCGCCACCGCGGTGGTGCCGAGAATAGAGCCGACCGACAGGTCGATCCCGCCGGTCAAAATAATAAAGGTCATGCCCGCCGCGAGCACGATGTTGATGGACGCCTGGCGGGTAATGTTCAGCAGGTTGCTTTCGGTAAAGAAGTTCGGGGCAATAAAGCCAAATACCGCGACGATCAGGATTAAAATCGGCAGGATGCCGACCGTTTGCATCAAATCGCCCATCAGCATTTTTTTCGCCGATGCTGATTTTGCCACCGGCCGGGCGGCGGTCTCTTTTTGCGTTGTCATGGTTGTTCCGCCTTAAGGTGAGAGTCGTTAACGCCGGTGGCCAGCGTCATGATGCTTTCCTGGCCGATCTCGTCGGCCTGCAGTTCGCCGACGATAGCGCCTTCGCGCATCACGTATACCCGGTCGCTCATACCGACCACTTCCGGTAATTCGCTGGAGATCATTAAAATGGCCACGCCCTGACGCGCCATCTGGTTCATGATGCGGTAAATTTCGCTTTTGGCGCCGATGTCGACGCCGCGCGTGGGCTCATCGAGGATCAGGAGCCGCGGGCCGATAGCCACCCAGCGGGAGATCAGCAGCTTTTGCTGGTTGCCGCCGGAAAGGCCGCCCGCCCGCACCTGCGAATGCGGGACGCGAATATTGAGCAAAGAGATGGCGTCATCGGAGATGGTCTGCGCCTTTTTACGGTTGAGCATGCCCCAGCTGGCGTCGCGCTCCAGCGTCGCCATAGTGATGTTTTCCTGCGCCGCCAGTTCGAGGAACAGCCCCTGTTCCTTGCGGTTCTCGGTAAGAAAACCGATGCCGAGATCGATAGCCTCGCGCGGCGAGTGGATCACCACCGGTTCGCCGTCGATTTCAATCATGCCGCCGCTCGCCTTGCGCACGCCGAAAATCAGCTGCGCCAGCTCGGAGCGGCCCGCGCCGACCAGCCCGGCGAGGCCGACGATTTCTCCGGCGTGCACCACCAGGCTGCTCGGCTTCACCTTGCTGCCGTCGGTCAAATCCTGTACCCGCAGGCGCGGCTGGCCGAGCGGGATATCGCGTTCTTTGTTGAACAGGTCGCTGAGCGGACGGCCCACCATCATGCGCACCAGTTCGGAGGCGTTGAGCCTGTCGCGGGTCAGGCTGCCGACGTACTGACCGTCGCGCAGGACGCTGACGCGATCGGACAGCTCATAGACCTCCGCCATGCGGTGGCTGATATAGATAATCGCCATGCCCTCATCGCGCAGGCGCAGAATCAGCTCAAACAGGCGCTGGGTTTCACGCGAAGAGAGGGCGGCGGTAGGCTCATCCATCACCAGAATTCGGCTGTTGCGGTGCAGGGCGCGGGCGATCTCCACCTGCTGCTGTTCGGCAATGGTCAGCTTCATCACCCGATCGCTGGCCTTAAACTGGGCGCCAAGACGATCAATCACCGCCTGGGCCTGGCTTTGCATCTCTTTGCGCTGCACCATTCCGCCGCGCGCCAGCTCGCTGCCGAGAAAAATATTTTCGGCGACGGTGAGGTTGGGCGCCAGCTGCATCTCCTGATAAATCAGCGTGATGCCCGCCGCAAGCGCGTCTTTTGGCCCTTTGATGGTGTGCGGTTTACCGTCGATCAGGATCTCACCGCTGGTCGCGGTATAGGCGCCGGCGAGGATCTTCATTAGCGTGCTTTTCCCGGCGCCGTTTTCGCCCATCAGGGCGTGGATCTCGCCGGGCCAGACCGTCAGATCGACGCCTTTCAGCGCATAAAATTTGCCAAAGGCTTTGGCAATATTGCGCATGGATAGTACCGGCGTTGCTGGCATAAGGGGTCTCCTGCGAGAGCGGTCGATAGCGGCAGTGCACCACAGGCTGATAAATGCAAAATGTCAGAAGCCGTTCATATTTGTCATATTGATGAATAGTTAATCTTGATCACAATTACGCAACGTTACTCTCCCCGTCGCTGCCGCCAGCCGCCAGGATAAATAAAAATAGCGCGGAGCCGACCATGTCATCCCATCGTTATCCGTTTTTCACCAGCGCCCGCGGACGCCTGCTTTCGTTTAACCTGCTGATGGTGGCGGTGACGCTGATGGTCGCCGGGGTGGCGGTGCTGGGTTTTCGCCACGCCAGCCTGCTGCAGGAGCAGGTGCAGCGCCAGACGCTGGACGATATGACCGGCAGCATGAACCTCGCGCGCGATACCGCCAACGTCGCCACCGCGGCGGTTCGGCTTTCGCAGGTAGTGGGGGCGCTGGAGTATAAAAGCGAGGCCGAGCGTCTGCTGGAGACCCAGCAGGCGCTGAAGCACTCGTTGTCCCAGCTTGCCGCCGCGCCGCTGGCGCAGCAGGAGCTGGCGCTGGTCGCCAGCATTATTCGCCGCAGCAACGAGCTGCAGCAGAGCGTAGGCGGAATGCTGGAGCGCGGCCAGCGTCGCCATTTGCAGCGCAATGAGCTGCTCAGCTCGCTGTATCAGAACCAGAGCTATCTGCGCCATCTGCAGGATCTTAGCGATCGGCCCGGCGCGCCGGCGATCGATCCGCGCCGGCTGGAGGAGATGGATCGGCTGATTACCGCCGCCATCCACACCTCGACGCCGCGTTCGATCGTGCAGCAGCTGGATGAGGTGATGGGCTTTCTGCCGCAAACCAGCGCCGACCCGACGCAGGCCCTGATCCTCGCGGATTTTAAGATCGAGCTTGCCCGGCTGGAGCCGCTGTCGGCCCAGCTGGAGGAGAGCGATCTGGCGATCGGCTGGTATATGTTCCATATCAAGGCGCTGGTGGCGCTGCTGAATAGCGATATTAATCAGTATGTCGCCAGGGTGGCGCAGGCGTCGGAGCTGCGGGCGGCGCAAAGCCATCAGGAGCTGCGCTCCATCAGCATGTTTATTCTGCTGTCGGCGCTGCTGGCGCTGGCGATCACCGGCTGCGCCGGCTGGTATATCTACCGCAATCTTGGCTCCAACCTGACCGCCATTTCTCGCGCCATGTCGCGGCTGGCTCACGGTGAGAACCACGTCTCGGTGCCCGCGCTGCAGCGGCGCGATGAGCTGGGCGAGCTGGCGCGCGCTTTCAACGTCTTCGCCCGCAATACCGCCTCGCTGGCCCACACTTCCCTGCTGCTGAAAGAGAAAAGCACCCTGCTTGAGACCACCTTTCACGCGATGCGCGACGGCTTTGCCCTGTTTGATAATCAGGGGCAACTGGTGGTGTGGAATCCGCAGTATCCGCTGCTGCTCGGGCTGGCGGCAAACGATCTGCAGCGCGGCATGCACTACCAGCTGCTGCTGAGCCGGGCGGCGACCCTCGCGGAGCACGTGCGGGCCAACCTCGCTTCACCGCTGCCGAAACCGCAGGAGCTGCAGCTGGCGAACGACCGGACGATTGAGCTGCGCTTCAGCCCGGTGCCGGGGCGCGGTCTGGTCAACGTGGTGCTCGATCGCACCGAGCGCAAGGGGCTGGAGCAGGCGCTGCTCCATAGTCAGAAAATGAAAGCGGTCGGCCAGCTGACCGGCGGCCTGGCGCATGATTTTAATAATCTGCTGGCGGTGATTATCGGCAGCCTTGAGCTGGTTCAGCCCCATGAGGGCGACGCGGCGCGCATCTCGCGAGCGCGCAAGGCCGCCGAACGCGGCGCGCTGCTGACCCAGCGGCTGCTGGCCTTCTCGCGCAAGCAGTCGCTGCACCCGCACGCCGTTGAGATGAAGCCGCTGCTGGAGAACCTCGGCGAACTGATGCGCCACTCTCTGCCGGCGGCGCTGAGCCTCGAGATTGAGGCGCAGTCCCCCGCCTGGCCGGCGTGGATTGACGTCGGCCAGCTGGAAAACGCCATTATCAACCTGGTGATGAACGCGCGGGATGCGATGGAAGGGCGGCCCGGCGTGATAAGAATACGCAGCTGGAATCAGCGCGTGGCGCGCAGCGATGGGCGGCGGCAGGATATGGTGGCGCTGGAGGTGGTCGATCACGGCTGTGGGATGTCGCTGGAGGTGAAAGCGCAGGTGTTTGAACCGTTCTTTACCACCAAACAAACCGGCAGCGGCAGCGGCCTGGGGCTATCGATGGTGTATGGCTTTGTGCGCCAGTCGGGGGGAAGGGTGACGATTGAAAGCGCGCCGGGTCAGGGGACCACGGTGCGCCTGCAGCTGCCGCGCGCGGCGGTACAGGCGACGGCCAGCGGGCTGCTGCCTGAGGCGGAGCAGGAGATCGGCGCCGAGCGGCTGGCGCTGGTGCTTGAGGATGAGGCGGACGTGCGCCAGACCCTGTGCGAGCAGCTGCATCAGCTTGGCTGGCTGACGCTGGAAACCGCCAGCGGCGAGCAGGCGCTGCAGATGCTGGAGGCCTCGCCGGATATTGCGCTGCTTATCAGCGATCTGATGCTGCCGGGAAGGCTGAGCGGCGCGGAGGTCATTAACGAAACGCAGCGTCGCTTCCCGACGGTGGCGCTGCTGTTAATCAGCGGCCAGGATCTGCGCCCGGCGCATAATCCCGCGCTGCCGGACGTCGAGCTGCTGCGTAAACCCTTCACCCGCGCACAGCTGCAGCAGGCGCTGCGACAGGTTGCGGTAAATAATGGTAGCGAGCCAGAGCCGCCGCCCCCTGGGCACCGTTAAACGCCGAGGACGATGCCGCGATAAACCGCACCGCCTGGTAAGGCAGCGGACGGCGAATATGCGTTTTTATCATGGCTATCAGCGTCTCGCGCGGAAAGTCGGGCATATCTATCACGCCGCCGCCGAGGATCACCGCATCGGGGTCGAAGAGGTTGATGCTGGTGGCGATGGCGCGGGCGGCATGGTGCAGAAGGGCCTGGACAAAGGGTTCCTCTGCGGCGTGAACAAACAGCTCGCCAAGCTCATAGCCGCGCGGCTGCTGCTCATACCAGCGCTTGAGCGCGATACCTGAACAGACGGTTTCCAGGCAGCCGGAATTACCGCAACCGCAGATGAGCGCGGCGTCGCCCTGCGGAATATGCCCCAGCTCTCCCGCTACACCGTGGGCGCCGGTCCACGGCCCGCCGTTCAGCCAGATGGCGAAGCCCATGCCGGTGCCGAGATACGCGGCTAAGACCTGCTGCGCCTGCAGACCGTTTTCCTGCACGTCGAAAGAGAGCTGCAGATTGACATCGCGGGAGAATTCGACCGGGCAGGCCAGCGAATGTTCCAGCTCATCGGCTAGCGTCCGCACTATTTCTGGCGGTAACGGCAGGTTAGGGGTGGAGATAATCGTCCGTTTATCCTTGCCGACCAGCGCCGGTAAGCCCATCACCAGACCACAGCAATGTGCCTGATAGCGATCGAGCAGCGGCTGAATCAGCAGGGTGATGCCGCTGACCAGGCCGCCCGCCGTTAGCACATCGGCGGTGCGAAGCTTCTCGCAGTGTAGCGCCTCGCCCTGTGCCGTCTGCAGGCAAAAGCGGATATGGGTTGCCCCCATATCCACGCCCGTGACGACGTTAAGCCGTTTTTGCATGAGGGAATACCTCGTTTTTTGCCGCCAGAATTTGCTCAGCCATGACCTGCCACGCTTCGTGAATGTTATCTGCATGGTTAAACAGCCCGGAGGTGCCGACGATAAAGACGTCCGCGCCTGCCGTCATGAGGCTTTCATAGGTCGCTTTATTGCATGAGCCGTCGATCTCAATTTCGTAATCCAGCCCTTCGCGTTCGCGCCAGGCCTTCAGCTCACTGATTTTAGCCAGCATCTCCGGGATAAACGGCTGTCCCGCGAAGCCCGGATCGACGGTCATCACCGTGATTTTGTCGGCTTTGTGGATGTAATACTTCATGGCCTCGACCGGCGTTTCCGGGTTGAGAATCAGCCCAACCTTCATACCGTGGCGGCGGATCTCTTCTATCAGGCGGAAGGCCTGACCGTTAATGGTCTCCGGATGCAGGGTGATAAAGTCCGCACCCGCCTGCGCCAGCTGGCTGATGTAATCCTGCGGCCGGGTGACCATCAGATGACAATCGAGCGGTTTGCTGGCCAGCTTCTTCACCTGGCTGACGAAGAACGGCGATAGCGTCAGGTTAGGGACAAAGTGGCCATCCATAATGTCGATGTGAAAGTAATCTGCATGCTGGTCGATAAACTCAATCTGTTCTTTGAATTTCAGCAGATCCATACACATTAAAGAGGGGGCAATTTTCATCATAAATTCCTTACTTACTGATAAGACGGTCGAGGGCGACAGCCGCGATAATTAATCCACCCATCACCACCAGCTGGTAGTAGGTTTGTACCTGGAGAATGTTCAGTCCGTTGTTGATGGTGCCGATGATCAGACCGCCGATCACCACCGAGAAAATACGTCCCTTTCCCCCGAAGAAGCTGGTGCCGCCGATAATGGCGCTGGCGATGGCGTAGGTTTCAAAACCCATTCCGGCCAGAGGCTCTGCTGCCCCGAGGCGCGCCGTTGAGACCACCCCCGCCAGCCCGGCGCAGACGCCGGAAATAATGAACACCAGCAGCATGTGGAACTTGACGTCGATGCCGGAATAGAAGGCGGAGTTTTTATTGCCGCCGAGGGCGTAGATGTTGCGGCCCAGCCGCATGCGGGTGGTCAGGAACCATAAAATGACGGCCACGATGAGCGAGAAGATGACCGGCACCGGGATCCCCAGCACGCTGGCGGCAAAGAAGTTAACGAAATCAAAAGAGAAGCCGTATACCGAGTTGGCATCGGAGATAACCAGGGTGATGCCGCGGAAGATGGCGTTGGTGCCGAGGGTAATAATGAACGGGTGCAGGCCTGTCCAGTTGACCAGGCAGCCGTTAATCGCTCCCAGCGCGCCGCCGACCAGCACGCCGCCAATCAGCGCCGCGAGGAACGGATCGACCCCTGCCAGCATCAGCTTGGCGGTGACCATGCCGGAAAGCGCCAGAATGGCGCCGACGGAGAGGTCGATGCCGGCCACCAGGATCGCGAAGAACTCGCCCATGCCGATAAGCACCGTTACCGAGCTCTGGACAAATATTTGCGTGATGTTGTTGGTGGTCAGAAAGTATTCCGGCGACAGCGTGCCGAAAATTGCGACGATAATCGCGAGGATAAAAAAGGTGCCGTATTTATCCCAGAACAGCGCGAAGTTGAACGGCTTTTTGCCGTCGGTCTCGTCTTTTACTCTTGCGGCAGTGCCCATACCATAATCTCCTCTTCGCTCATGTCGTCGCGATTGGTCAGAATTTGCGTCAGTCGCCCTTCGCAGAACACGGCAATGCGGTCGCAGACGGTGATAATTTCAGGAAGTTCGGATGACACCATCAGAATGACTTTTCCGTCATCGGCCAGCTGGCGCATCACTTTATAAATTTCGGCTTTTGCGCCGACATCGATACCGCGCGTCGGCTCATCAAAAATGAGGACTTCGGGGTTGCAGCATAGCCATTTGGAAATGAGGACCTTTTGTTGGTTTCCGCCGGAAAGCTCGCCAATGTTCTGATCGACCGAATGGCACTTCAGCGCCAGCAGCCGGCGCTGCTCTTCCGCCGTCTTGCGCTCGTCCCCTTCGCGAAACAGCCCCATCGCCCCCTTATAGCCGCCATGCTTCAGGCTCCGGCTGACCGCCATGTTCTGGGCGATGGAGAAATTGCCGAAGAAGCCGTTGTCGCGGCGGCTCTCGGTGATGTAGCCCATGCCTTTCTTCAAGGCGTCCAGCGGCGAGCGCGGGGTGATCGCTTTGCCGTTGAGGAGGATTTCACCGCCGCTACGCCTGTCCACGCCGAACAGGCAGTCCATCAGCTCCGTGCGTCCGGAGCCCACCAGGCCGGCGAAGCCGAGGATTTCGCCGCGGCTAACGCTAAAGGAGATATCGCGGACCTTTTTCTTGTCCCGGCTGGTGACGTTTTTGACCTCGAAAACCGTTTCGCTTGCGACATTTCCGGCGCTCTCTTTCATCGCGTTAAAACGGTTTTGCAGCTCGCGGCCGACCATCAGGCGGACGATGTCTTCGTTGTTGACCTCGCTGACCATTCCGCTGCAGACGCTGCTGCCGTCCTTCATCACCGTGTAGCGGTCGCAGATGCGGCGGATTTCCGCCAGCTTGTGCGAGATATAGACGATGGCGGTGCCCTCTTTGCGCAGCTGGTTCATGATCAGGAACAGGTAGTCGACCTCTTTGTTGGTCAGAGAGGAGGTCGGTTCGTCCATAATCAGCACTTTGGCATCCAGCATCAGCGTTTTGGCGATTTCCAGCATCTGCTTGTGGCTGATCGAGAGGTTCGCCACCTTCTGGTCTAAATCGACTTTTAATCCGATGCGCAACAGCATCATTGCCGCCCGTAAGCGCATCTCCTTCCAGTCGATGATATTGACGCCGCAGACTTTTTTCGTCAGATGTCGGCCAATATATAAATTTTCCAGCACCGTTAATTCATCGATCACGCTGAGCTCTTGATAAATAATGCCGATGCCAAGCCGGGCAGCTAATTTATGATCGAGCTTGTCATAATTAACGTTATTAATCGTAATGGTACCTTTGGTCGGCTCATGGATCCCCGACAAAACTTTCATTAGCGTTGATTTACCCGCACCGTTTTCCCCGAGCAATGCGTGTATTTCATGCGGGTAAACGGTTAAATCGACCGATTTTAATGCGTGAACCGGACCAAAGGATTTGCCGATCCCCGCCATTGAAATATATGGCGTGACCATAATCACTCCTTATTCATTCTTACCCGCTGGTGAGCATAAGGGTAAGGGGCATTAAATCACCCGCAGGAAAATTACTTCGTGACCAGAATAGAATCCACCAGCCTAAATTCTGGCGTTTTATCCAGGGGAATGACCTTACCGGTCTTCGCGGCATCGACCATCATTTTCAGGCCCGTTGCGCCGATATTCGTTGGGTTCTGGGCGATGGTGGCGGTCATCTGTCCGGCGGCGACCATTTTGCGCGCCTCGGGAATACCGTCGGTGCCGACGACCAGTACCGTTTTGCTTTTACCGGCGTTGGCCACGGCTTGGGCAACGCCCATTGCCATCGTATCGTTAGCGCAGTAAAAGGCTTTCAGGTTGGGGTTACGCTGCAGAACATTGGTGGCGACATCCAGCGCTTTAATGCGATCCCAGTCGGCAGGCTGGCTGGAGACCAGCTTGATCTGGCTGGCTTTTTTGAAGGTCTCCGTCGCACCGTTGCGGCGAGCTTCCCCTGAGGCATTGCCGGCTTTACCTTCGATGATGGCAACTTCGCCTCCCTCAGCGCCCAGCTTGCCGATAATAAAGTCGGCCCCTTTCGCACCGACCGCGACGTTGTCAGTGGTGACGAATCCCTCAACGTTACCGCCGGCCTTCTTCAGGTTATCCATATCGATCTTTTCATCGAGGTTGACCAGAAAAATACCTTTCTTCCAGGCTTTGGCTACCGGCATGACCAGGTTTACCGAGGAGAGCGGGGCGAAAGCGATACCTTTGTAGTTCTTGTTGCTTAAATCTTCAAACAGCTGCAGCTGTGACTGAAAATCGCCTTCCGAGGGGGAGGCAAAAACATCGACGCTGACGCCCAGGGTTTTGGCCTCGTCTTCAATACCTTTTTTCATATCAACCCAAAACGGGTTCGATAATGTTTTTAATACCACAGCATAATCGGCGGCGGCGAAAGCGCTGGTGGATAACATTACGCCCATAGCCACGCCGCTGAAGATTTTCAGATATTTATTCATAGCAGTATTCTCGGTGTAGGATATTGCTCCTTGGGCAGGAGCAGATTATTAATCCTCGGAATAATTCAGGTTACAGAAGGGCGGCAAGCGGGTCAGTCCCCAGCAGCATAAAACTATCTGACTGGGGCGAACGAGCGTAGCCAACGCAACTGCGGCTTGAAATATGACGAGTATTTACTTCAGCGCACCTGGTGAAAAGAAATCAACAATAGCGCCGGTTTTTTGCATATTTAAAGTAGCCTGTTCAATATTCTGTTGGGCAACGGAAACAAAAAAAGCATCTAATAATGTCAGTTGTAATATACGCGCAGAGGCGTTTCTGCCTAATAATGGCGTTTCTGGTGCTGGCGAACAAATAATAAAATCAGCTAATTTGGCGATCGGCGAATGGTAGCTGTGTGTAATACAGATAATTTTAGCCCCGTTCTTTTTCGCCAGTTCCACTGCGGATTTAATATCGCTGGTGCGCCCGGAGTGGGTGACGACCAGCACGACATCGCCTTTTTTCAATAACGAGGCGGACATCATCATGATATGTGCATCCGGATAGGTCTGGCAGCGCATGCCGATGCGCAGAAACTTGTGCTGGACGTCGGCACAGATGGCGTTCGAGCCGCCCGCCCCGTACAGATCGCGCTGGTTGGCCTGGGCGAAAAAGCGCGCCGCGCGATGGATCTCATCGACGTTCACGATCGACTGGCCTTCCATAATGGTACGCAAGGTGATGTTAAACACCTTATTCACCACGTCCTGCGGCGCTTCATCAAAGGAGAGTTCGGCAGGGAGTACCTGTTCAGATTGAGAGAAATACTCCACCAGGGCGCTGCGCAGGTTACGAAAACCGCTGAAACCCAGCAGTTTGGAAACCTTGACGATCATCGCTTCGGATACCGATAGCGCTTCCGCCACATCTTTAATGGCGGGGGCATCGCTTAGGTTGCCGGGTTTAAGCAACCACTCGACGATCCGGCTTTCATTTTCGGTCATCCCTTCTTGCTTCATACGCAACCAGGGGGCGAGACCGATACCGTTGGGGAGCGAACTGGATTCTGACTGGCTCATCGCTTTCTCTTGTCCATAAAATGAAGACGACACTATATCACCACACTCCAAACAGAAAATATACAATCTACTTCACAAAAATATTAATTTTATAAAGTTGTGTGTTCTGTGAAGTTTGGCGGAGTCTGGAGATGTGCTTTTTTATAAAATTAAATATAAAACAATTGATTGTGTGATTTACGTCTTCGTTTGTCGCTAGCGTATGCCGTGGATAGCTCGTTTAATGCGCTTGATTTGTGAAAAATTGCCGTGTAGAAAGACGCTTAAAGGCGGTTTTTTGATCGCTTTCTCGCCGTTATTCACGGCTTAAATCACAATATCAACCATGTTTGTAAAGTTAACAACAGGCGAGGCTAAGTATGAAAAGGATTGCCATTGGCTGCGATCACGTGGGGTTTATCCTGAAGGACGAGATCCTTGCGCACCTGCAGCAGCGGGGTATCGAGACTGTGGATAAGGGGACGTGGTCGTCCGAGCGGACGGACTATCCCCGCTACGCCAGCGCCGTCGCCCAGGCCATTGTGACTGGTGAAGCTGATGGCGGGCTCCTGATCTGCGGCACCGGCGTTGGGATCTCGATTACCGCCAATAAGCATCCCGGCATTCGTGCGGTCGTGTGCAGCGAACCCTATTCAGCCCAGCTTTCACGCCAGCATAACAATACTAACGTGCTGGCATTCGGCGCGCGCGTCATAGGCCTGGAGCTGGCAAAAATGATCGTAGACGCCTGGCTGGATAGTGAATTTGAAGGCGGTCGGCATCAGGCGCGAATTGACGCGATAGCGGCGATTGAGCAGCAGCGGATTTGAGATTCCTCCGCTACTCGCCGCGGCGGCCGTTGATTACCGTAGGGCCAGCCCCCCGAAGAGACTGGCCCTATGAAACGCTATTTGACCGCTTTGATCCTCTGCACCCTGTCGCTGAGCAGCCAGCTTGCGCGCGCCGATCTTATTGACGACGCCATCGGTAATATTCAGCAGGCGATTAATGACGCCTGGCGTCCCGGCGATAGCCGCTCCGACGACGACGATCGGTATAACGATGGCCGCTATCAGGAGAGCCGTCAGCAAAGCAGCGATCGCCAGCGGCAGTACGACGATCGGCAGCGTCAGCTGGACGATCGCCGCCGAGAGCTTGACGATCGCCAGCGCCAGCTGGATCAGGACCGTCGGCAGTTAGAGAACGATCGCCGGCGGCTGGATGACGACTACTAATCCAGCACGATCTCCATACCGTCGTAGCCCGCCTCAAACCCCGGCGGCAGCGCGTTTTCCATCATCCAGGCATCAAACTGATGGCTGATATGGGTGAGAATGACGCGCGGGCAGCCAACGATCAGGTTGATTGCCCGCACCGTATTTAAATCGCAGTGGTTGCGCGGAGTTTGCGGACGCGGCTCGTGGCTGCAGTCGATAATAATCACCTGCGGCTGGTTATTGAGCAGGAACTTCAGCGTCTTTTCCGGCAGCCCGGCGGTATCCGACAGCCACGCCACGCGGCTGTGCGCCGACTCCAGCAGATAGCCGAACGTCAGCTTTGAATGGTTCAGCGGCAGCGGGGTCACCCTGAGCCCCTGCAGCTCAAAAACCACGAAGGGTGCGACGGTATGGCTAAAATCCAGCAGCCCGGGATGCTTAAAGAGATCGTCGCAGCCCTCTTCATCCGGCGGACCAAAAACCGGGATCTGCGCGCCCACGCCCCAGCGCAGCGGGAACAGGCCCTGCACATGATCCATATGGTAGTGGGTGAGCAAAAACTGCTGAAAAGTTCCGGCGGGCCAGCGCTCCATCAGGTCCGGGAGACCGGCGTCCAGCAGCGTCACGGCGTGGTTGAACTTCACCGCCGCGCTGCAGGGACGGCGGCGGTGGGACTCATTAATACGGGCGCGGCGACAGGCGGCGCAGTCGCAGCCGAAGACCGGCACCAGCTGGGCACCGCCGGTTCCGCTTAAGCGAATAGTCAGGCTCATACCCCCTCCTCACAGCGCTTTTTTAAAACGACGACTTCGCGTCGCTTGCGGTCAGGCATGCTGATTCTCTTGTCGGGCGTAGCGGCGGCGCAGCAGCGTGAAGAATTGCTCGACCGATTCCCCGAGGGTGCCGTCGTTATTGAGCGTCAGGCAGTCCGTTGGCGCGTAGCGCGCGGCGCGCTCAAGCCGCTGGGCGATCTCCGTTTCGTTCTCCCGGCCGCGCTGCTGCAGACGCTGGCGCAGCACTTCCGGCGTAACCTGCAGGCAGATGGGCAGCAGAGCGTCGGCGTAGCGCGCCCGGGCCTGCGGCAGATGCGCGCGGGAGCCGTTGGCCACCACGTCGAAACCGGCGTGCAGCCAGAGGTCAATTTCGATGCCAATCCCGTAGTAATTGTTATTGGCGTGCCAGCTGAGAGCAAAAAGCTGGCGCTCGGCGCGGCTGAAAAACTCCGGCTTGCTGAGGGCGATATGATTCTCGCTCCCGGCGTTAAAGGGGCGCGTAATATAGCGATGCGCAACCAGCAGCTGCGAGTGCTCGCGCTGGCGGAGCGCCGCCAGCAGACTATCTTTTCCAGAGCCGGAAGGCCCCACCAGCCAAATCAGTTTCCCGGACATTAGAAAACCCTCTTTCCTTGACGCCAGACGTGGTCGATATGCACATGCTCCCCGCGGCGATGGGCCAGCACGAGGTCGGCACGTTTACCTTCGGCAATGGCTCCGCGGTCGCCTAACCCCAGCGCCTGCGCCGGATTTTTGCTCACCAGGCGAATCGCCTGCGGCAGCGTGAAGCGGTTGCTATCGTCATCGGCGATGCGGAAGGCGGCATCCAGCAGGCTGGCGGGATAGTAGTCGGATGACAGAATATCCAGCAGATTATCGGCCGCCAGCTGATGGGCGGCGACGTTGCCGGAGTGCGAGCCGCCGCGCACGATATTCGGCGCCCCCATCAGCACGTTCATGCCGTGCTGACGCGAGGCCTCTGCGGCGGCTAAGGTGGTAGGAAATTCGGCGATCACGCTGCCAAGCTGGTGCGATTCGACGACATGTTCACGGGTGGCGTCATCGTGGCTGGCGAGGGCGATCTTACGCTCGCGGCAGATGGCGGCGATGGTCTCGCGGTTCGGTTGCGACCAGGTCGCCGCCAGCGCCATCTGCTCCTCCTCGAAGCGGTCCATCTCTTCGTTGGTCAGATGATATTTTCCCTGATAGTAATCGCGGTACTTGCTGCGGTCGGCGTACTGGCGCTGCCCTGGAGAGTGGTCCATCAGGGAGACCATGCTCACCGGCTCGCGGCCAACCAGCTTCTCAAACAGCGGCAGGGTGGTGTGGTGCGGCAGCTCGCAGCGCAGGTGCAGGCGGTGCTCGGCGCGGTTAACGCCGCGCTTTTGCGTCTCTTCGATGGCGTTGATCATCTTTTCCAGATTTTCCAGCCGGTCGCCGCCGTCGCGGACGTCGCCAATGGCCACCGCATCCAGCACGGTGGTGATCCCGCTGGCGATCATCAGCGCATCGTGGCTGCTCATCGCCGAGTGGGCGGGCCAGTCAACCTTCGGGCGCGGGGTAAAAAACTTGTCCAGATTATCGGTATGCAGCTCGATGAGCCCCGGCAGCAGCCAGCCGCCCTCGCCGTCGATAGCCTGCGGCAGCTGGCTTTGGCTTTCGGCAAACGCGTAAATCATGCCCTCCTGCACCTCCAGCGAACCGTTCACCACTTCATCTTCGAGAACCAGTTTTACGTTGTTGATAATCATGCTGTTATTCCCATCGGATGCAGCCGGTCGGCGACCAGGTTGCGTATCGTTTCATCATGGAAAATGCCGACAATAGCCGCGCCGCGCGCTTTGGCTTCGTTAATCAGCTCCACCACCGCGGCGCTGTTTTTGGCGTCCAGGGAGGCGGTAGGCTCGTCGAGTAAGAGGATCGGATAGTCAACGGCGAAGCCGCGGGCGATGTTGACCCGCTGCTGCTCGCCGCCGGAGAAGGTGGACGGGGCAAGGTGCCACAGGCGCTCCGGGACGTTCAGGCGCGTCAGCAGGCGCGCGGCCTTAGCGGCGCACTCTTCGCGCGGGATGCCGAGATCCAGCAGCGGCTGCATCACCACCTCCAGCGCTGAAATCCGCGGGATGACCCGCAGGAACTGGCTGACCCAGCCGATGGTGGTTTTACGGACTTCCAGCACCTTGCGCGCCGAGGCGTTCACCAGGTCAACCCACTCGTCGCCGTGGCGGATGTGAATATGCCCGGTATCCGGCAGGTAGTTGGCGTAAAGCGAGCGCAGCAGGGTTGATTTACCGCTGCCGGAATGGCCGTGCAGCACCACGCACTCTCCGGCGTTAACCGTTAGCGAAGCGTCGGCGAGCACCGGCAGGCGAATGCCGTTTTGCTGATGCAGGACAAAGGTTTTATGTACGTTTTCAACGCGGATAGCGTTCATTTGTTGCCTCATAGTGCCTGAGTTTCCCCGGAGGCGGCGCGATGCGCCCGTCCGGGCTACCTGACCCAGCGGATTGTTAGTGGGCTAGTTCTGCAAGACCGACGACACCAGCAGCTGGGTATAGGGATGGTGCGGATCGTCGAGCACCCGGTCGGTTAAACCACTTTCCACCACCTGACCCTGCTTCATCACCAGCAGGCGGTGAGCCAGCAGGCGCGCAACGCCGAGATCGTGGGTGACAATAACCACCGCGAGGTTCAGCTCCACCACCAGGCCGCGCAGCAGGTCGAGCAGGCGAGCCTGCACCGACACGTCCAGTCCGCCGGTGGGTTCATCCATAAACACCAGCTTCGGCTGGGTGACGAGATTGCGGGCGATCTGCAGGCGCTGCTGCATGCCGCCGGAAAAGGTGGTCGGCAGGTCGTCGATGCGCGATGCCGGGATCTCCACCTCTTCCAGCCAGCGCCCGGCGGTGGCGCGAATATTGCCGTAGTGGCGTGCGCCGGTGGCCATCAGGCGTTCGCCGATATTGCCGCCCGCTGAAACCTGGCGCCGCAGGCCGTCCATCGGGTGCTGATGCACCACGCCCCACTCGGTGCGCAGCAGGCGGCGGCGATCCGCTTCGCTCATCGCGTACAGCGAGCGGTTGTGGTACATCACCTCGCCCTGCTGCGGCGCCAGGCGTGCGGAGATGGCCTTCAGCAGGGTCGTTTTGCCGGAGCCGGATTCGCCGACGATGCCCAGCACTTCCCCCGGAAAGAGTTCAAAAGAGACGTCGCTGAAGCCTTTGCCCGGCGCATAGAGGTGGGTCAGATTATTGACCGCAAGTAACGGTTGGCTCATTTTTGTTGCGCCTCGCTCTGTTGGCGGCAGTAGTCGGTATCGGAGCAGACAAACATGCGCTTGCCGCTGTCATCCAGCACCACTTCATCAAGATAGCTGTGGCGCGAGCCGCAGATGGCGCAGGGCTCATCCCACTCCTGCACGGTGAACGGATGATCGTCAAAATCGAGGCTTTCCACCGGCGTAAACGGCGGCACCGCGTAGATGCGCTTTTCGCGCCCGGCGCCGAACAGCTGCAGCGCCGGCATCATGTGCATTTTCGGGTTATCGAATTTCGGGATTGGCGATGGGTCCATCACGTAGCGGCCGTTGACCTTCACCGGGTAGGCGTAGGTGGTCGCAATGTGGCCGAAGCGGGCAATATCTTCATACAGTTTTACCTGCATCACGCCGTACTCTTCCAGCGCGTGCATGGTGCGGGTTTCGGTTTCGCGCGGCTCGATAAAGCGCAGCGGCTCCGGGATCGGCACCTGGAAGATCAGGATCTGATCTTCCGTCAACGGCGTTTCCGGGATCCGGTGGCGGGTCTGGATCAGCGTCGCGTCTTCGGTGCGCTCGGTGGTGGCGACGCCGGTCACGCGGGTGAAGAACTGGCGAATCGATACCGCGTTGGTGGTGTCATCGGCACCTTGGTCAATCACCTTCAGCACGTCGTTCTCGCCAATCAGGCTGGCGGTCAGCTGGATGCCGCCGGTCCCCCAGCCGTAGGGCATCGGCATTTCGCGGCCGCCGAACGGGACCTGATAGCCGGGGATGGCGACGGCTTTAAGAATGGCGCGGCGGATCATGCGCTTGGTTTGCTCATCAAGATAGGCGAAGTTATAGCCGGAGAGGGTGTTAGCCACGTTCGTTCTCCCGTTGCAGGCGTTTCAGCAGCGCCAGTTCGGCCTGGAAATCGACATAGTGGGGCAGCTTAAGGTGCGAGACGAAGCCCGCGGCCTCGACGTTATCGGCATGGGCCAGCACAAACTCTTCGTCCTGCGCCGGGCCGGCCGCCTCTTCGCCGTAGTCCGGCGCCTGAAGCGCGCGGTCAACCAGCGCCATCGCCATCGCTTTGCGCTCGCTCATGCCGAAGGTCAGGCCGTAGCCGCGGGTGAAGTGCGGGGGCTCGTCTTCCGGGGCGACAAACCCGTTGACCATTTCGCATTCGGTCATCAGCAGCTCGCCAATATTGACCGCAAAGCCCAGTTCCTCCGGGACGATCTCCACCGCCACGTAGCCGCTGCGTATTTCGCCGGCAAACGGGTGGTTGCGGCCGTAGCCGCGCTGGGTCGAATAGGCCAGCGCCAGCAGATAGCCTTCGTCGCCGCGCACCAGCTGCTGCAGGCGCGATGAGCGCGAGCAGGGGTAAACCGGCGGGCTGCGGGTAATATCGTCAGGCTCGGCGAGGGTCTGCCGTTCCGCTTTCGCCAGCCCCTGCTGTACCAGCAGGTTAAAGACGTGCGGAGTGGCTTCCGGCGGCTGCCCGGCGGTTTTCAGCGCCGGCGTCTCGCCGTTGGCCAGCAGGGTAAAATCGAGCAGGCGGTGGGTGTAGTCATAGGTCGGGCCGAGCATCTGGCCGCCGGGAATATCCTTATAGACCGCCGAAATGCGGCGCTCCAGACGCATTTCGGCGGTATTTACCGGCTCGCTCACCGCCAGCCGCTGCAGGGTGGTGCGGTAGGCGCGGAGTAAAAAAATGGCTTCGACGCTATCGCCGCTGGCCTGCTTGAGCGCCAGCGCCGCCAGCTCGCGATCGGCGATGCCGCCTTCGGTCATCACCCGGTCAACCGCCAGGTTCAGCTGCTGGGTAATCTGTTCCACGCTAATTTCAGGAAGCCGTCCATCGCCTCGTCGTTTGTGTTCCTGAAGGGCGTGAGCGGCGACTATCGCCTTCTCACCGCCTTTGACGGCAACGTACATTAGCAAACCTCCACGTGGGTGGTGCGCGGGATGGCCAGCAGACGTTCTCCACAGGTCAGGATCAGGTCAATGCCTAAGGGGAACGGGTGCGGGCGCTCGGTCAGTTCATCAATGATGCAGTCCGGCAGCTGCGGGGCGATCATCCGCTCTTCGGCAATTCCGGCGCCGGTGAGACGCAGCATGCGCCCGCCGCTAAGGCTGGGGAGCTGGACGATCAGCGTTACGCCGGTTTCCGGAGCGACAACGGTGCCGGCGGAGAGCTCGTTCAGCTGTTCCGCGCTGATACGCTCGTTGGTGACGGCGAATACCGCCTGCTGCGGCTGTTCAACCAGCGGCGCGCCGGTATGAAAACGCAGGTTCTGGCCGACAAGATCGTTATGCAGCGCTGCGGTAAACCATACCGGCGTGTCGCGATCGGCGAGGGTCAGCAGGAGGCTGGTAGAGGCGACGTTCAGCGGCTGCCAGCCGTGCTGAAGCTGCTGCAGGGAGACGATAACGCCCGGCTCGCTCATGGCCTTCAGCAGGCGACGAAAACTGTGTTGGGCATCCTGCGCCGGTAGGGTAAAGGCGGTTTGTAAGGTCATGCGTTATCTCCGCGAACCAGAGTAAAGAAATCTACCCGGCTGGCGTTGACTTCGGCGCGTCGGGCTTCAATGCGCGCGCTTCGTAGTTCTTCCAGCGGGGTAATCAGGGTTTCCATTAAGGAATGAAAGTGGTGCGGCGACTGCATCAGCGCATCGATGGCCGCGCAGCGTTCGGCATGGAGGCGATCGCGCCCCAGTATCCAGCTGTAGCCGAGCGTGCCGTCGGCGAGACGGATCGCCGCCCGGGTCAGGGTGGCGTCCCCGGCGAAGAAACGATCGCCGATGCCCCCCATGCGCGCCTGCAGCTGCACCAGGCCGGTTTCCGGGGCGCGAATGGATTCGTACTGCGGCGCCAGCTGCAGGGTCTGCATCCGCGCCTGAAGCTCTTGCGGTTCACTGTGGGCCAGCACGGACATCCAGCGCTGGCGGGTTGCGGTATCAAAGTGCATTCAGTGCTCCATGGTGAATTCGATCATGTCCGCCCGGGTCAGGCTGACGGAATACTCCGTCGCGTTTTGCTCGCCAGGACGGTGGTTCAGGGTTCTTACGCACAGCAGCGGCGCCATGTTGGGGATCCCCAGAATGTTGCTCTCTTTGGCCTGCGCGCGGCGGGCGCTGATTTTGGTGCGCGTGCGGGTGAGCTCGACGTCCAGCTGCTGGCGCAGAAAATCGTGCAGTGAGCCCTGGCTGAAGGTTTGCAGCGCGGGCCAGAAACGCAGGTCGGTGAAGTAGTGGTCGATCAGGCACAGCGCGACGCCGTTCACCCGGCGCAGGGTGCGCAGATGAATGACGTTATCGCCTTCGTTGATAGCAAAGGCCTCGGCGACGTGGCTGCTGGCCGGGCGCAGCACCGACAGCAGCTTTTCGCTGGTCGGATGGCTTCCCTGCTCGAGTAAGTTCTGGCTGAAGCGCGCCTGGGCGTTCAGCGGATAGTCGATCGGCCGCATCAGCACCAGCACGCCGACGCCCTGACGGCGCTGTACCCAGCCGCGTTCAACCAGCTGGTCTATCGCCCGGCGCAGGGTATGGCGGTTGACCTCAAAGCGCGTGGCCAGCTGCTGTTCCGCAGGAAGATAGTCGCCGCAACGGTAGTTATGACGAAGCTCTTGCTCAAGCCTGGCGGCAATTTCCTGATACCGGGTAGGATAACTGGTCGGATGTCTGGATAAGTACATGTCAGTCGAGCCTCACTAAGCAGAAGAAGGGATTTCCCTCTGAGAGTGGCCCGATCCTGACCTGTTTTTGTTACATTCCGGTTAAAACATAATGACCGCAGGATGAAGAGTTAGCGCCAGGGCGATGACAGGGCGGGAGAGCCCGCCCGCAGGGAAAAGCATTAAGGCTGCTTGACGACGTTCACCATCCACGGGATGCCGAAGCGATCGAAAACTTTGCCGAAGCCGTGGGCCCAGAAGGTTTCCTGCCAGGCCATTTCGATACGTCCTTCAGCGGCGAGGCCGTCAAACCAGCGTTTACCCTCATCCAGGTCCTGAGTATCCAGCACCAGGGTGAAGCCGGCATAGCGTTCGCTGTCGCTGGTGGGGCTGTCGCACAGCATCAGCTCGCTACCCGCCACGCGCAGGCTGGCGTGGGCGATACAGTCGGCGGCGAGATGCTGGCCGGAAGGGCAGCCGTCCTCGGCATCCTGCCCGTTCTGCGGCATCTCGCCGTAGGTGATTTGGTGGACAAGCTCCGCGCCCAGCGCCTGCTGGTAGAACGCGATGGCCGCAGCACAGTTACCGCTAAAGGCGATATGGGGGCTTAAAGACATAATCATGACCTCAGATAACGAATGACTCATTAAGCGTAGAGGGTGGTTGGCGATTTAAGCCAGGCGGCGAGGTCAGGCGGCGGAACGGCGAAAATACCGGCAGTGCGCTAAGCGCGATGCGGCCAGCTGTCATCGCAGATGAGGCGGGAAATAATGGGGCGGTGGCGCGGGGGTATATTCGTTCATTTTCCCGGCCGGTGAGGTATTGCCGGGAAAATAACGATCCTGCGAGGAGGAAATAGCGTTAGTTCTTTTTGACGAACTCGGATTTGAGCTTCATCTGACCAAAACCATCAATTTTGCAGTCGATGTTATGATCGCCTTCTACCAGGCGGATATTCTTCACTTTAGTGCCGATTTTCAGCATCGAAGAGCTACCTTTAACCTTCAGATCTTTAATCACGGTGACGCTGTCGCCGTCGACGAGTAAATTGCCGTTGGCATCTTTCACCGTCAATGCATCATTATCTTCAGCCGGCTCGGAATTGTTCCATTCGTGGGCGCATTCCGGGCAGATAAACATGCCGTTGTCTTCATAGGTGTACTCAGAATGGCATTTAGGACACTGTGGGAGTTGCATGACGTTCCTCATGATTACTGTATAAAACAGGCCGTTGGCCCATTAAAAGGCGGCTGATAGCCGAAAGTGATTGCTATTATAGCGCACCGTCGGCCATTTGTCGGCCACTTTTTCAAATAGTACCGCTGCGGGAATATTCTATTTTGCGATCAAAAATCAGCGATATTTGATGTGCTGCCGGACGGGGAATATCCAAAAATAAATCACTGCCTGTGCATATTCATTGAACTTATTAATGCCGCTCGGCTCTGTAATATGGCGAACAATTTTTCGTGAAGTTGATCCCAAATTTAAACGCTGTTAGGGTAAAAAGGCGAGTTCGTAAATTCATCAGGTTTATTCGTAGCTCTATTTATTGATTCATTTACGCCAGAGCAGGCGTCAACAGGTTCGGTTGTACGGACTGTCAGCAGACAGTGCAGGCAAACCTGCTACGCTTGAGAAGAGGAGCACGGCAATTCGCCGCTCCCAACGCACGACGCAAACGGTATTGCCGTTTGGCGGAGATCCGTGCGCTCACGGCGAAGCTTTAGAGGAAAAATATGCTTAAAAGGAAAAAAGTAAAGCCAATCACTCTGCGGGATGTGACCATCATTGACGATGGCAAGCTGAAAAAAGCTATCACCGCAGCATCGCTAGGCAATGCGATGGAGTGGTTCGATTTCGGCGTGTACGGCTTCGTAGCGTACGCCTTAGGTAAGGTCTTCTTCCCCGATGCCGATCCCAGCGTGCAGATGATCGCCGCGCTAGGGACATTCTCAGTTCCGTTCCTGATTCGTCCGCTAGGCGGCCTGTTCTTTGGCATGCTGGGCGATAAATACGGTCGACAAAAGATTCTGGCGATAACCATCGTTATCATGTCGATCAGTACCTTCTGTATTGGTCTTATTCCATCGTACGCGTCGATTGGTATCTGGGCACCGATTCTGCTGCTGCTGTGTAAGATGGCGCAGGGCTTCTCGGTGGGCGGAGAGTATACCGGCGCCTCGATCTTCGTCGCCGAATACTCGCCTGACCGTAAACGCGGCTTTATGGGCAGCTGGCTGGACTTCGGCTCCATCGCCGGGTTTGTCCTCGGCGCGGGCGTGGTGGTGCTGATTTCAAGCGTGGTCGGCGAGGAAAACTTCCTCAGCTGGGGCTGGCGCCTGCCGTTCTTCCTCGCGCTGCCGTTAGGGCTTATCGGCCTCTATCTGCGTCACGCTCTGGAAGAGACTCCGGCGTTCCAGCAGCACGTTGACACCCTGGAGCAGGGCGATCGCGAAGGGCTGCAGGAAGGGCCGAAGGTATCGTTCAGAGAGATTGCGACCAAGCACTGGCGTAGCCTGCTGACCTGTATCGGTCTGGTGATTTCCACCAACGTGACCTACTACATGCTGCTGACCTATATGCCGAGCTACCTGTCGCATAACCTGCACTACTCGGAAGATCACGGGGTGCTGATTATCATCGCGATTATGGTCGGGATGCTCTTTGTACAGCCGGTTATCGGGATGCTCAGCGACCGCTTCGGCCGTCGTCCGTTTATCCTGATCGGCAGCGTGGCGCTGTTCTCGCTGTCGATTCCGGCCTTTATCATGATTAACAGCGACGTTATCGGCCTGATTTTCGGCGGTCTGCTGCTGCTGGCGGTGGTGCTTAACTGCTTTATCGGGGTGATGGCTTCTTCACTGCCCGCGATGTTCCCGACCCATATCCGCTTCAGCGCGTTGGCCAGCGCCTTTAATATCTCGGTGCTGATTGCCGGTCTGACGCCAACTCTGGCGGCCTGGCTGGTGGAAACCACGCAGAACCTGATGATGCCGGCCTACTATCTGATGGTGATTGCGGCGATTGGTTTGATGACCGGCCTGACGATGAAGGAGACGGCGAACCGTCCGCTGAAAGGGGCGACGCCGGCGGCTTCGGATATTCAGGAAGCGAAAGAAATCCTCGGCGAGCACTACGATAACATTGAAAACAAAATCGAAGATCTCGATCAGGAAATCGCCGATTTGCAGGAAAAACGCTCCCGACTGGTGCAGCAGCACCCGCGAATTAACGACTAATTAATTCGCCAGGAGTGTGAACAATGCCGCCGCGGGCCTCCCCCGGCGGCATTTTTTATGCGCGCTTAGGCCTCATTCGGCGGCAGGCTTTGCCGACGCTGCTGGCTGAGCCTGCGGTACTGCTGCGGCGGCATGCCGACGTACTTGCTAAAGGTGCTGTAGAAGCGGCTGCTGGAACGAAAGCCGGCGGTGAGGGCGATATCAAGGATGGTTTTGTCGGTGTCGCTGAGCAGGGCGCGTACGTGGTTAATTCGCATGGCGGTGATGTACTGCTTCATGGTTTGCTGCATCACCCGTTGAAAAATGCCCATCGCATAGTTGGGGTTGAGCTTAACGTGTTCGGCAACCGCATCGACGGTCAGCGCCCGATCGTAGTGTGCGGCGATAAATTCGAGCATCTGGCTGACGTAAAACTGCGCGTGCCGCGAGACGCTGTGCTTATGCGTTCGCGAGGTTTTGTTAACCAGAATCGGCTGCCAGCCTGAGAGGCTAAAGCGCTTGAGCATCAGGGCGATCTCTTCGATCGCCAGCTGGCGGATCTGCTCGTTGTCGCTGGCGAGCTCCTGCTGCCAGCGCTGGATTTCAAAGACGCTGAGCTGCTGCGCCGCGAGGGATTTAATGACCATCCCGTGGGTCACGTTGTTGATCAGCTCCCGGTCCAGCGGCCAGGACAAAAACAGATGCATCGGCAGGTTGAAGATGGCCATTTGCCGGCAGCTGCCGGGGCGGGTGAGCTGATGCGGCGTACAGGCCCAGAACAGGGTGATATAGCCCTGCTTAATGCTCACCACCTCATTGTTGATCAGATACTCCACGTCGCCGTCGAAGGGGACGTTAACCTCTACCTGACCGTGCCAGTGGCTGGTAGTCATGGCGTGCGGGGTGCGCAGCTCGATATCCATGCGCTGATACTCCGAATAGAGCGCCAGCGGGCTGCGGGTATTTTTCTCGTCACTGCTGCTCATATGCGGGTCGGGAGGCTGCGGCGTAAGGGTTTTTTCCATGAGGCTTCGGATTCCTGAATCGTCATAGTTGCTGTTTTTTTGCACCGATATGCGCCTATCTTAGCGGATTAAACGGCCCGTTTTCTCTCCTTTTCCGCCATATTGTTCCCGAAAACTCAGATTTTATGTCGGGCAGCGCTCGATCTGAGCTTTTGGGAATGCTCCGTCGGGAAGAGGGCAGCGCGCGGCGCGTCCGGCGTGTCACGCTGCGGGTGTTCAATGACTTTACGGAGAGAGCACTATGTCTGCCCCAAAAATTACCTTTATCGGCGCTGGCTCAACGGTTTTCGTTAAAAATATTCTCGGCGACGTTTTTCAGCGCCCGGCGCTGAAATCGGCGCATATCGCGCTAATGGATATCGACGCGACCCGTCTGGAAGAGTCGTATATCGTGGTGCAAAAGCTGATGGATTCCGTCGGCGCTCACGGCGAAATTAGCTGCCATCGCGACCAGAGAACCGCGCTGATGGACGCGGATTTTGTGGTGGTCGCTTTCCAGATTGGCGGCTACCAGCCGTGTACGGTAACCGATTTTGAGGTCTGCAAGCTGCACGGGCTGGAGCAGACCATCGCCGATACGCTCGGGCCGGGCGGGATCATGCGGGCGCTGCGGACGATTCCGCACCTGTGGCGCATCTGTGACGATATGACCGAGGTCTGCCCGAACGCGACGATGCTGAACTACGTCAACCCGATGGCGATGAATACCTGGGCGATGTACGCGCGCTATCCGCATATCAAGCAGGTTGGCCTGTGCCATTCCGTGCAGGGAACGGCGGAAGAGCTGGCGCATGACCTTGACCTCGACCCGGCGGATTTGCGCTACCGCTGCGCGGGTATCAACCATATGGCGTTCTACCTGTCACTGGAGAAAAAGACGGGCGACGGCAGCTACGTCAGCATTTATCCGGATATGCTGCAGGCCTTTGCCGAAGGGCGCGCGCCGAAGCACCGCGAGAACTCGCGCTGTCAGAATATCGTTCGCTATGAGATGTTCAAAAAGCTGGGCTACTTCGTGACGGAGTCGTCGGAGCACTTCGCAGAATATACCCCGTGGTTTATCAAACCGGGGCGTGAAGACCTGCTCGCCCGCTATCAGGTGCCGCTGGATGAATATCCGAAACGCTGCGTAGAGCAGGTGGCGAACTGGCATAAAGAGCTGGAGATGTATAAAACCAGCGATCGCATCGATATTAAGCCCTCGCGCGAGTACGCCAGCACGATTATGAACGCGATCTGGACCGGCGAGCCGAGCGTGGTGTACGGCAACGTGCGCAACGACGGGCTGATCGATAACCTGCCGCAAGGATGCTGCGTAGAGGTCGCCTGCCTGGTTGATGCCAACGGTATTCAGCCGACTAAAGCAGGCAAGCTGCCTGCTCACCTGGCGGCCATGATGCAAACCAACATCAACGTCCAGACCCTGCTGACCGAGGCGATCCTCACCGAGAACCGCGATTACGTCTATTACGCGACGATGATGGATCCGCACACCGCGGCGGTGCTGGGGATCGAGGAGATCTATGCGCTGGTGGACGATCTGATTGCCAGCCACGGCGAGTGGCTACCCGAATGGGTCCGGCGTTAACTCAAACCAAACCCGGCCAGGCGCTGCGCCTGCCGGGCTGGTGGATTAGCTGTGGGTCAGAAAGCGCGCCAGCTGCTGGTGCAGCAGCCGGTTCTCGCGGGTCAGGCGCGCGTTCTCATCCAGCAGCGTCAGCGCCACGGCGATACCGGGCCAGTCCAGCTCCAGCTCGCGGCGCAGGCGCACCGCGCGGTGCATTATCGTTACCGCGCTGTCATCAAACAGCCAGACCTCGGTTTGCGGCTGACGCGGTTCAATCATCCCGAGGCCGACAATTTCGCTAAGCTCGTCTTCAGAAATGCCGGTATGCAGACAAAACTCGGTGATTGAGAACGTCACTGTCATCTTAGCCATTATGCTTTCCCCCATGTCTTACGCGGCTCGAAGCTCGCCTCTGCATCCGCGAGCTGCTGCCAGAGCGCGCTGGCTTTTTCGTTTGGCTTCGGCGGCATAACGATTTTGATCACCGCAAACAGGTCGCCGGTGGCGGTTTTGCTCGCCAGCCCCTTGCCTTTGATCCGCAGGCGTTGACCCGGCTGGCTGCCCGGGGGGATCGTCAGCAGAATGCTCTCTTTGAGGGTGGGGACTGTCACCCTGGCGCCCAGCGCGGCTTCCCACGGGGCCAGCGGCAGAACGATTTCCAGGTTATGGCCCACGATATCGAACAGCGGATGCGGGGCTATATGGATAACCAGCCACAGGTCGCCATTCGGGCCGCCGTTTTCTCCCGGCGTACCCTGGCCTTTCAGGCGGATGCGCTGGCCGTCGCTGACGCCTGCGGGAATTTTCACGTTCAGCGTTTTAGGCGTTTCGCTCTCGACCATCCCGAAAATGTTGTACACCGGCAGCCTGTAGCTGATGGTGCGGGTCTGCTCGGCGAGCGTCTCTTCGAGGAATACCGCGACTTCAATTTCTAAATCGTGGCCGCGTGCGGCCTTCTGGCGCCGGGCGTGGTGTGCCTGCTGGCCAAACATCGAGGAGAAGATATCGTCGAAATCCTGCTGGCTGTAGTTCTGCTCGTGGGGGGCCTGCTGCTGACCAAAGTGCGGATCGTTGCGATGCTGCCAGAGCTCGTCGTATTCCGCACGGCGCTGCTCATCTTTCAGCACCTCCCAGGCCTCGGCAAGATCTTTAAATTGGGCTTCAGCATCGCTTTCTTTGCTGACGTCGGGGTGATATTTACGAGCCAGGCGACGGTAGGCGGTCTTAATGGTTTTTAGATCGTCCGTTGGCTTAACCCCTAAAATGGCATAATAATCCTTTAATTCCATATCGTTATCTCATTTTCACTGAATGGGGTGGTAACAACTTTCCCCATTAAGCTTAGGGCAAATGAGAACGCCTGTGAGAGGAATGTGCCTGAAACTTGACGCCGTCGGGGTCGACGGCGAAAGAGGATGCGGCGGCTGGCCCGTTGGCCTGAATTTTTACGCTAATTTCGACGCAGCCCTTCCTGACGGTAAAATCCCACTGAATAACTAGCTGGTTCATGCCTGACTCATCTAACCGGAAAAACGCCCTTCTCAAGGGGAAAATGAGGGGCAAGCGTAGCGCCGTTCGATCGTGTTGCCTACCGTTCGGGTGAATATGAGCGGCGCGACGTCTGCCCGGTATTGAAAAATAAAGTTACGAATCAATGCATCGCCTGATGATTATTCGCCGGCAAAGGATGCTACTTTGTCTTATCAGACTCACCTGCCGTTTATCTATCGCAAGGATCATCCTCATGTCCGGCTCTAAAAAAATAGTGACCATCGCCTTGATTGGCGCCACGCTGCTTCCGGCCCTGGCTATGGCCGCTGATGCCCCTGCTGCCACCTTTACGCCGGAGCAGGAGGCCCGTATCGGCAAGATTGCGGCGGATTATTTAGTCGCCCATCCGGAGGTTCTGCTGCAGGCAAGCCAGAAGCTACAGCAGATTCAGCAGGAGCAGCAGGCCAGCGCCGCGACCCAGGCGGTAATTAAAAATCAGGCCGCGCTGACTCAGGATAAAAATACGCCGACCTACGGACCGGCGGATGGCAAGGTTACCGTTATCGAATTCTTTGATTACCAGTGCATTTACTGTAGCCGTCTGGCGCCGGTGATGGCTCAGGTGATTAAGGAAAATCCGCAGACCCGCTTCGCGTTTAAAGAGTGGCCTATTTTCGGCAGCCGCTGGGAAACGTCGCTGACCGCGGCGAAAACCGGCCTGCAAATTTATCAGCAGAAGGGGGCGGAAGCCTACCTGACCTACCATAACGGGATTTATGCCACCGGGCATAACGAGGGCAAGCTGACGGCGGCGGATATTCAGCAGCAGGTGAAGAAGGTCAATTTCGACGCGAAGAAGGCCGCGGACGTTGAGCCAGCGCTTGAGGCGACTAACCAGCTGGCGCAGGAGATCGGCTTAAGCGGAACGCCGGGCGTTATTGTGATGCCGACGACCGGCGCCACGGAGGCGAATATTACCGTCTTCCCGGGTCTTGCCGATAAAGACTCCCTGGATGCGGCAATCAAAAAAGCCGGCGGTAACTGATCGCCATCGGCGTCAAGAGCGGCGCGCGGATGAGGTTGATAAACCCCGGGTGACCGGGGCTTACTGGCGCTGAGAACAGGCCGGCTGGACAACGGCTGCTGAACGGTATTCCCGGCCCGTACGGGCCGGGAGCCTGTCAGAATGTGACGTTCAGCTTGCCCCAGAAGGTTCTTCCTGGTTCGTTAACCGACGTATTTGCGGAATAGCCAAAGCTGCTGTTCCCGGCCAGATTTAAATGCTCGCTGTAAGCCTTGTCGAACAGGTTATCCACGCCTGCGCTCAGCTTAACCGACTTGTTGACCCGATAAGCCGCGTTCGCCGAAAAGACCGCAAAACCGGCGCTGTTGTCAAAATCCTTGCCGACGACGTTGCCTTCGTTGATGGCGACGCGATGCTGACTGCTGACCATGCGCAGCAGCCCGGTGCTGCTCCAGTCGCCGCGTTCCCAGGTGAGCCCCAGTCGCGCCTCCAGCGGCGGGATTTGCGGTAGCGGCTGATGGTCAGCGGTATTTTGGCCCCATGAATAGGCCAGACTGGCGTCGGCTTTCCAGGCGTCGCTGAGCTGGTAGCTGGCGCCGGCTTCGCCGCCCATAATGGTGGCATTCACGTTATCGACCTGGCTGATATAGGCGTTGCTGGGGTCGTAGCGGAAGAGAATAAAATCGTTCACCCGTCCAACATAGGCCGACACCCAGCCGTTAAGCCGCTCCCCTTTGTACTGCGCCCCGATATCGATCTGCGTCGTTTTTTCCGTTTTGACTTTATCAAAGGCGTCGGTGGAGCCATCCGGGCCGTAGGTCGGCGAGAACAGCTCCCAGTAATCAGGGAAGCGCTCGGTATAGCCGATACCGGCATAAAACATGACCGGCGTCCCGACCAGGTTGTGTTCGATGCGGACAAAACCGGCGGGCAGCGTATCGGTTCGCTCAGCGGATCCCGCGTCGCTGAAATTGTCGACCAGCACCCGATCCAGCCGCGCGCCGCTGACCACTTTACTCAGCTCCGTGGCATGCCACGTCAGCTCGCTGAACAGACCGTAATCATGGAAGCGGGCATCTTTCGCCCAGCCATCGTCGCCTTTGCTGCGGTGGGTATTGAGCTGCGTATCGGCGCCGCTGCGTAGCTCAAAGTCAGACCACAGCCAGGTTCCCATCATCCGGCCGCCTACGGTTCTGCGGTCCAGCTCCATCGCCATCGGCATACTCATGTTCATCGAGGAGCCGGAATCCATCCCGCCCCCCATGTCGCCCATTCCGGCGGACATATCCATCCCCGACATTCCGCCCCCAGGCGAGCGCAGGGAGTAGTTGTCCATGACATGATCGGCGTAGTTGTAATAGATATTGGCTTCGAATTTATCGAAGACCTCGCCAATATTGGACTTTTCGACGCGCATGCCGAGGCTTTCGCGTTTGAAGCGGGAGCCATCCATGCTGCGCCCGGCGTAGCGGGCTTCGCCATCCCCTTTTCCTGCCGAGAGCTCGACTAAGGTATCTTTGTCCGGCGTCCAGCCGAGCGCCATATCGCCGTTCCACTTATCCCATTTTGCCGGTACGCGATCGCCATTCCCGTCCTTGTAGTCATCGGCGCGCGATTTATTCCCCGTCAGGCGCAGGTAGCCCAGCTCGCTCCCCAGGCTGAGGTCCGCATTCTCATCCCAGCGGTTATTTGAACCGGCCAGCAGGCTGGCAGTGCCCTGAATGCCGGGCTTGTCGAAACGCGGCGGCTCGCGGTCAAAGCGCAGGGTACCGGCTGAATTTCCCGGTCCCCACAGTACGGTTTCCGGCCCTTTAATCAGCGTCAGGAGATCATAGCTTTCCGGGGAAATATAGGAGCTGGGCGCGTCCATGCGCGCCGGGCAGGCGCCCAGCATTTCGCCATTATTGGTCAGGATGCGCAGGCGCGATCCGAACATGCCGCGGAAAACGGGATCGCCGTTGGTCCCGCCGTTACGAATCTGCGAAAAGCCGGGGATCGTTTTCAGGTAATCGGAGCCATCGCTGGCGGGGACCGGCTGACGCGGCGTTTTGGGCGAGGTGACGATCTCCAGCGGAGAGGAAACCGGCGCCGTGACGATCATGACGGCGTCATCTTGCATCGTATCCTGATGGTGCTGTTCATCCGCGGACGCCGCGTTTGCAAGCAGCGTCATCAGGATCAGAGAGGCGAGCGGAGTGCGCCCGAGAGTGAGTTTTTTCATTACATGGCCTGCTGTTTTTCTGGCATAGCAATATCCTGCTCATCAGGCGATGGGCAAAAGCTACGCAATATCGGTTATTAGTCGTTAAACGAAGAGAGAAAAACAGCAGGAGGCGCGCGGGCGCGCTGAGGCGTCCAGGCGCGGAAAATCGGCGCGCAAACGATCGGAATTAACGGATGACGGACAATAAAAAGCAGCAGCAGCCAGAGCAGCATCGCCAGCAGTAGCTGGACAAACGGCAGATGGACCAGCAGCTGACAGTAGCCGCAGGCGATCTCTTCCATTGGCGACATCGCCTGACCGGACATCATCTGATGATCCATAGCGACGCTCTCAGCGCAGTGCGCCGCCATCGGCATGTCATGGTGCATACCCGGCATGGGCATCGACGAGACGGCGGAGAAGTGCTGGCAGGCTGCCTGGCGGGCAATGGACTTCGAGACGACGGGAGCAACGAACAACATAGCGATGGCAAGCAGCGCCAGCCATGCAGCTATGGGATAGGTTCGTGTGCGTTCGTGCAAAATGCAGCCAGATGTCAGAGTAATTTGATTGAGTGTATCTCATTCGCATTTTGAATGTTACAAAAAATCCGGGGCGCTCATTGCGCGGCTGCTCAGCTTCGCCGGCTATCGTGACGTGCGGGCGATCAGAAAAAGAAATATCGGGACCCCGAGCATCGCCGTCAGGATACCGACGGGGAGTTCACGCGGCGTAAACAGTGTGCGGGCGAGGGTATCGGCCAGAACGGTAAAGATAGCCCCGCACAGCATGGATGCCGGCAGCAGCGAGCGATGGCGGTATCCAATGAGCATGCGGGCGATATGGGGCACGGTCAGCCCAATAAAACCGATAGCCCCACAGCAGGCGACAACCACCGCCGTTAACAGGGTCAGCAGGCAGTACATGGCCAGCTTGATAGTGCCGACCTCCACGCCGAGCGACGCCGCCGTCGCGCTGCCGAACGTCAGGACATCCAGCTCTGTTGCCCGCCACCAGCAGATCAGAAATATCGGCAGCAGCGCCGCCGCGCAGAGCGCTACCTGTAGCCAGGATGCCTGAGCGAAGCTCCCCAGCAGCCAGAACATCACGCCTCGTGTGGTATCGGCATCCGTTTTCCAGAGCGTAATCAATGATGTGGCCGCAGAGAGCAGCTGCGTTACCGCGACGCCGGTCAGCACAAAGCGGCTGGACTGGCCGGAAAGCGATTTACGCGCCATCAGCAGCACCAAAGAAAAAGCCAGCATTGCGCCGCAGAAAGCGCCGGCAGGCACCGCGGCCCAGCCCACGCTGAGGCCGAGCGCGATGACCAGCACCGCCCCGAGGCCCGCGCCGGATGAAATGCCCAGCACCCAGGGGTCGGCAAGGGGATTGCGGGTCAGCGACTGGAGTACCGTCCCGGCCAGCGCCAGCGCGGCGCCGGCGAGGGCCGCAAGCAGGGAGCGCGGAATGCGCAGGGACCAGACGATCCGCTGATGAAGCGTTCCCGCCGTATCGCTATGCCAGTAGCCTGCCAGGATGGCGTGTGCCACCTCCTGCATGGAGAAGGTCACCGGGCCATACATTACGGCAATGCACAGGGCCAGCAGCAGCGCCGGAAGCAGCATGGCGAGGCGAAAAACAGGGGAACGCAGCATGATTATTTCCAGCCGGCGACGATATAGTCATCGAGGAATTGCCACAGCGTACCCGTTTCCGTAAAACCGGCCTGGCGCAGGGCGGCAAGCTGGAATTCTACCGTGGTGGCCAGCGGCGTCGGGCGGTCGGCAAAGATGGCGGCGCGCGCATCGATTACATCGGCCAGCTCGGGATAACGGGTGGCCGCTGCAAACCAGCTGTCCCAGTCCTGCACGCCGGCGGCCCAGGCCTTTTCCTGGGTGCTTTCGTCATGAGTCCGGGCAAGCAGCGTCTGACGCGGGCTACGCTGGTCAAAGCGCTGGTGGTCGGCGTTGATGAACATCCCTCCTTCATCCAGCAGGTTAAAAACGTTGCGATACAGCGCCACCTGCTGCTCCGGCAGCAGCCAGTGGATGGCGGTGCTGGAAACCACGGCCTGGGGCTTACTGGCGATGACGGTGAAGCAATCTGCTGATGCCATATCGCCGCTGAAGAACTGAATGCGGTCCCGGTATTCCGCCAGCGCTTCTTTAGCCAGCGCCATCAGCAGCGGATCGAGGTCAATAGCCGTTACGGTTGCGGCCGGAAAACGTTGCAAAAGACGCAGGCTGAACGAGCCCGGGCCGCAGGCCAGATCCACCACGTGGAAGGCTTCTCCATAGCTCATCGCCAGCACATCCAGCGCGGCGTTATAGCGCGCTTCGCGGTGGGCGATGTAGGCGCTTTGTTGTTCATCCCAGTTCTTCAGTAATTCGCGGGCGGGAAAGGTCATTGTTGTTCCTTAGCGTGTATTTGTGTGACAAGCCGGTGCAGGGCCAGAACCGAACGCGCGGAGGCGTCCATGTCATAGCCGGGTAAGATGATGTAATGCTTTGCTTTCACCGCCTTCATGCCGGCGGTGAGCGGGTAATGTTCAAGAAAATCGATTTTGCTGCGGGCGCTGTCGCCGGCTCCGCCCCGGCGCAGGTCTCCCAGAATCAGGTAGTCGGGATCTCGTTCGGCGATCGCCTCCCAGCTCATGGCGGGCCACAGTTCCTTGCTATCAGAAAAGATATTTCTGCTGCCGATGGTTTGGGTTAGCAGCTCCGCCGCGCCATGACCGCCCGCCACGTAAGGGGTCGCCGTCCCGGAATACCACCACATCAGCGTTCTCGGCGGCAGCGTTATGCGCTTGTCGGCGGCAACCCGCCGCTTTAGCTCGGCAATCAGCGCCTCGGCGCGCGGCTCTACGGCATAAATACGCGCAATATTGCGCAGCTCGGCATAGATGCTGGCGAAGGTGGCGGACGCAGGGGAAGCGCTTTGCAGGCCATTGCACATCCCTTCAATCAGCCAGCTGGCGATGCCCCATTCGGCCATCCTTTCGCGACCGGCGGTTTCCGGGCTGTTAAACCAGTAGTAGCTGCCGGAATAGATAAAATCTGGCCGCGAGGCCAGCAGGGCTTCCGCCGACCAGGGAGCATCATCGAGACGGGCCGTTAGCGGTTTGTACCAGGGAGACGGCGCGGTATCTTCATCCGGCCGATAGCCGACGGCGCTGATAATGGCATCGCCCAGACGCAGCGCGAGCATGTTTTCCATCGCGGTCGGCATATAGACAATGGTCCGCTGTGGGACACGCGCAAACGTCCAGGAGTGCCCACAGTTTTGCAAGGTCACGGGATGCGCAAAGCTGGCAGAGGCTGCCAGCAGGGCGAGGGCGGCAAGGCGTTTCATCAGAAACGCATGTTGATATAGGCTTCATACGTGCGACCTGGCGCAATCATCTCCTGCCCGGCATAGGTTCGCTGCCAGGTGTAGAAACGATCCGTCAGGTTACGCACGCGGGTGCCCACGATAACGTCCTTCAGCACGGCATAATCGGCATTCAGGTCGAGAGTGGTGTAATCACCCATTTTGTTGGTGTTGGCGTCATCGTTATAGCTGCTGCCCACATAGTGGAGCTGCGCGCCGAGACCCAGTTTGTCGGTCGGCATATAGCGCCCGGCAAGGTTCGCTGTCCACTCCGGAATGTAGCGCGGCCGGTTGCCGGAAAGGTCCTGCGTACCCTGTTTGAAATCGTCAAAGCGCGCGTGGGTATAGGCGGCATTACCTGTCAGCGTGACGCTATCCAGCGGCTTAATCGACCCGCTCAATTCGATGCCGCGAGAGGTCTGTTTACCAACCGCATTCCAGACCTCCGCCTGGGTTGCCGACTGCTGGTAAAGATTCTTTTTCTGCAGATCGTAAACGGCGAGCTTCATTGCGCCGCGCTCGAACGTTCCTTTTACACCCGCTTCATATTGCTGAACGGCGGTAAGCGGGAGCGACGTTTGCGCGGGGCTGATAAAGAAGATATCGCTGCCGGGTTCTTTACCCGTTGAGTAGCTGGCATACAGCGTCCAGCTATCGTTAATGGCCCAGCTCGGCCCCACGCCGACGCTTATGAAGCTATAGCTCCGATTGATGGTTTGATTATCCTGCTGATAGTGCCAGTGCATGTCCAGGTTGGTGTAGCGCGCCTGGCTTAACAGGGCGACGGCGTCGGTGATATTGAGGTTATCTTCCAGCAGCAGCGCATACTGATTCTGGGTGATGTGGCGGACGGGAGAGCGCATCTTGCCGCCGGCGCCGGTGCGAAAATCACCGGCGGCAGGGTGGGTCAGGAGAACATCTTCCCCGCCCGGAAAGCCGTTGGAATAGTACTGGAACTCACGTTTTGAAAAATCGACGCCGGCGGTCACGCGGTTGGCGAATGACGCAATCGGGCGATCCCAGACGGTCATGGTCCGGTTGCCCGTCAGCTTGTCATCATGCGCAAGATCGCCATAAGAATCGCGGGTTACGTAGCCTGCTTTCTGCGCCGGGTAGTAACGCTCAACGTTCTGCCATTCGCGGAAGCCTTTGTAATAGTAGAACTGGTTTTCAAAGGTCAAATCAGGCGTTGCATACCAGGACTGGGTTGACTGGAACGAGGTCGCCTGGCTGCGGATATGCGCATCCTGAAGGTTGTTGTAGTTCACATGACGTAAATCGCGATCGACTTTGCCATTGATCACCGGCGTGCCGAAATAGGGATTGCGCATGTCCGTTAAGCTACGATCGATATCAAAGGTTATCTGGGTGTTAGCGGTCGGCGTCAGCAGGAGCTGCGCGCTGACGCGTTCCGGACGGCTGCGCTCTTTCTCAACCTGGGTGCCGTTACTGGCGGCGCTGACATCCACGCGGCCGGCGGCTATACCCTCAACCAGCGTGCCTCCCGCGCCGATGTGGGCGCGATGGCTGTTATAGCTTGACCAGCTATAGTCGGCCTCCACCGGCTGGCGACCGAAGGTGGCTTTACGCGAGGTCAGGTTGACGCTCCCGCCGGCAGAGCTCAGGCCATTCAGAACCGAGCCGGTGCCGTACAGGATATCGACGTTTTCGTAATGCACCGGATCGGCAATTTGAATCTTGCTGCCGGGTACCGCCACGCCGTTTAGCAGCCAGGAGACGCTCGAGAAGCCGCGCAGCGAAACGCTGTTGGCGAGCGTTGGCGAGCTGGTGCCGGACATCCCCGGCGCGCTCTCGACGACTTCGGTGAGGGTCCGTTTCCCCTGCGCCTTGATAGTTCTGGCGCTGAGGGTTTCCGTATGGCGCGGCGTCTGTTTATCGCTCAGACCGAGGCGCGAGGCCGAACCGGATGACAGAAGCGCAGAATCGGACAGGACGGCATCGTCGGACGCGCCGCTGCCGGTGACCACCAGGGTTTCATCTGCTGCATAAGTCAGAGGTGAGATGTTTACTGCGACTGCGAGAGCTAGCAAAGAGGGCTTAATTTTCATCGATCGGCATCAAATTATTAAATGTTATGTTATAACGTAACATTTATTGTAAGAGAAAAAAAGTAGGCAATGCGATCGGGTGAGAAGAGGGGGCTTTCGAGGTGGTTTTATGAAAGGCGTGTGGCAGCTGCAGTAGCGAGGATGTTCCGCGCCGGACGCGCGGCTTCGTTTATTACGCTGGCGTGGAGTGGTGCTGGACCCGGAATCATATCCACGATTAACATTCTGTTTGCTATGAGTTCCAGTTTTTCCTGTGTATTTGTTGGGTGAATAGCCGCAGACGCTTTAAAGCGTCAGTGGCTATCTCTCGGTTATTAATAATAATGTGATGGTCCGATCGGCCGAGGCAATAGTGGAAGGGCCGTGCGCTATGATAATGTAGGTAATATTCAGCCATGCAATTACGCTATTACCGAAGAACGCTAAAGTACCCCCATGATACAATGAATTATCACTGACAGCGCTTCTGCCCGGTACCTATTCATTATGCCATATCTGGATAAGGGCCTGTCTGGTGAATATTTTTGAACTGCCAATAGATGGTGGTCGAGACTACTGTTTGTGCGTGCGTAAGGGTGGCAAACTATTATCGAGCGGTTCAAGACGCGGCTATCATGTAACGATGTAATAGCATACGGCGCGAATAATGGAGCGACAGCATGAAACGCCGTTTTCAGCGCAGCATGTCATAGCCTCTGGAGAACGCAACTTCTTCCCGGTCGCAAAGCACTTGCCAGGCGTCGGCGGAGGGGGCGATAAATCCCCGAAGCCCCAGAGGCCATAATAGCGTGGCATCTTGTTCTGTATTCAGCGTCAGCAACGCCGTTTGCAGCGCCATAATGACCTGCTGGTCAACCATATCGCTTGCCACCAGTAAAGGCATCGGTGCGGGCGCGCTGCGCGCCAGGATACGCACATGGCGCGTTAATTCCTGTTCATACCGGCGCAGCAGCGACCAGGCATAGCTATCCAGCGGGCCGACATCCGCTTCGCCCGCCGCCAGCGTTTCCAGCACGCGTCGCGGGGTCACCAGCGGCCCGACAAGGGTGCTATAAAGCGTTTTTCGCGATTCCCTAAGGTACGCCGACAGATGATAGCGCACCGCGTTATAGCCGGAGTGCGACTCAGGGTTGGTATACGCCAGCCGCCCGCCGAAGGTCTCTTCCAGCCTTTCGGCGGTAGACGACTTCGGTACCATAAACAGGGTACGGTAGTGCCCTGGTATTCCTTCTCCGGCGGCGTCTTCCGTAATCGGCACGGCCACGGGGCGTACCGGAAAGCGCCGCTGCGCGAAGGGCCAGCCACACATGAATACCGCCAGCAGATCGGAACGAGTCCACAGCCCTTCCAGCCTGGCTGGGGCAGGGTAGTCAAAAATCTCTGCCTTCAGCCCGGCGCGGCGTACTGCTTCGAGCAGGAGCCTTTTCCACCCCTCTGCGGCCGTCGGGGTGACCGAGTACATTCGCGCGTTAACGATCACCGGTAGCGTAGCTCCTGACCAACACCCAGCGCGCGAGCTTTCTCCAGCATCGCATGCCCCAGTGCAATATCGCTTAGCGACAGCCCGCGATGCCAGAAGAGGATGGTTTCGCCATCGTTTTCACGACCGGGTTTCGCCCCGGCGACAATTTCGCCCAGCTCGGCATGCAGGGTATGCTCGCTTAATTTTCCGGCCTCTACATGGGCCCGTAGCGATCCAAACATGCCTCCTTTGCACTGTCCCCAATCGTCCACCACCAGCTTATCCATAATGTCGGTAAGCGACAGCTCCACGGCGCTCATGGTGCCGTAGGGCACGACAAAGGCGCCGGGTTTTATCCACTCTGTTTTTAACAGCGGCGTCGGCGCATCAAGACGCGAGGCTTCGACCACAATATCCGCGTCACGCACGCAGCTTTCCCAGTCGTCGGTGACGATGACTTTTTTGCCGAGATCCTGCTCCAGACGGCGTGCAAAAGCGTCACGGCTTTCCGGGCGACGGGAATGAATGCGGATTTCATCAAAATCATAAATGCTGTTGAGCAGACGAACGTTCCAGTAAGCGGTGCCCCGTGCGCCGATATGCCCCAGCACCTTACTGTCGCGGCGGGCGAGGTGGCGCGCGCCAAGCGCGGTAAGCGCGCCGGTGCGCATATCGGTAATCGCCGACGCATCCAGAATGGCAACCGGCATGCCGGTGCGCGGATCGAAAAGGTTCAGCAGAGCCATTTCCGAGGGCAGCCCGAGCGTATAGTTATTGACATAATCGCCGACGATTTTTACCCCCGCGAGCCCCAGCGGCTCGATATAACCGCGCAGTACGTTAAAGTGGCCGTTAAACGCTTTATCGGGAATTAAATGCACGCGCGGTTCAATGACGGTTTTTTTCTGCCCCTGCGCCCGCAGCCCGTTCTCCACCGCCGCGAGGATTTCCGCGTCCGTGAGCTGCAGTTGGTCAACATCAGGGCCGTTTAGCCAGGTTAAGTGTATGCTTTGAGTCATAAATTTCTCTCATAGGTCGTATGGTCCGCATCGGGCCGCACGTGGGTGAAAAGCCGCTGGCGGGTTAATACGCCGACGGGCGAGCCGTATTCGGTGACGGTGATGCTGTCGGCGTGCCGGGAAAGCATCAGCGCCAGCGCGTCTTTCAGGGTGGCGTTCACGTCAAGCCGCTGCGGATGATTAGCGGTCAGAGACGTTTCCATCGCCTGGGCCACCGGGGTAATAGCCAGAAGTTTCAGCGCTGCATCGCTGCCGACGAAAGCCGCGACGAACTCATCTGCCGGAGCTGAGAGCACTTCGGCGGGAGGGGCGTATTGGCACAGTCGCCCTTCGCGCATAATGGCGATGCGATCGCCCATTTTGATGGCCTCATCAAGATCGTGAGTGACGATAATCACCGTCTTTTTCACGCGCTGCAGAATCTGCTTAAACTCGGTCTGTAATCGCCCGCGAACCAAGGGGTCGATGGCGCCGAACGGTTCATCCATCAGCATGACGGGCGGGTCCGCTGCCAGCGCGCGGGCAACGCCTACCCGTTGTCGCTGACCGCCGGAAAGCGCCGCAGGAAAGCGGCTGGCGTATTGCCGGGCATCCAGTCCTACCAGCTCAAGCAACGTTTCCACCCGTGTCTGAATGCGCGCGGTGCTCCAGCCCAGCAGACGCGGCACCGTGGCAATGTTGTCCGCGACGGTCATATGCGGAAACAGCCCGACGTTCTGAATGACGTAGCCGATATGCCGACGCAGCATCACCGGATCTTCCGCTGCGACATCGTGCCCGTTTACCCAGACACGCCCGGAGGTGGGCTGTTCCAGGCGGTTAATTAGGCGCATGGTGGTGGTTTTGCCGCAGCCGGAAGGGCCAATCAGGGCCGTGGTGGTTCCCTCTTCAAACGTCATGGAGAGATCGTCAAGCGCTTTACGCGGCGAACCGGGATAAATTTTGCTAATATTTTCCAGTTTAATCATTAGATTAGCCCTTTAACCAGGTCGATAACACAGACGCTCTAGCAGGGCGAAAAGCGCTTCGATACCCACAGCGAGCAGAATAATTGGCACCGCGCCTACTAACAGGCGCGACATGTCCATGATGGCAATGCCGGTGGTGACAAAATCACCCAGACCGCCGCCGCCGATAAATGACGCCAGTGCCGCTCCGCCGACCACCTGTACGGCGGCGGTACGACAGCCGGCGAGGATACCGGGGGCCGCCAAAGGCAGCACGATTCTGCCTGTTACCTGCCAGGGGGTGAGCCCCATGCCGTGCGCCGCTGAGAGCGTATCCGGGTTAACGGACTGAATGCTGGTGCACGTGTTGAGCAAAATCGGCGGCACGGCCAGCACCACCAGCGCGACGACCGAGGGCAGCAGGCCAATGCCGAGAAACGGCATAACTGCCGCAAGGATCGCAAGGCTTGGGATCGTCCGCAGCGTGCTGGTGCCGCTGGTGATGATAAAGGCGAGGCGAGGGAGGTTTGCGATCAGCACACCCGTCGGGATCGCAATAATCAGGGCGATGCTGAGCGCAAGCCCACACATCGTCAGATGCTGCCACACCGCCTGCCAGAACAGCGGCTGGTTATCCAGCACCCATTGCCATGCCTGCGTTATCATTGGCTTCTCCCTTGTGAAATACGCCGCTGGAGCCGGACAAAAAACAGATCCGCGCCGATCGCCAGCAGTGACGTTAATCCGCCGCCGATAAATATTTTCTCCGGATAGCGCTGATCCAGCCCGGCGAGAATAATCGAGCCAAGCCCACCGGCGTTGATATATGCCGCGACCGTAGCGATGCCGATAAGCGTGGTGGTGGCAATGCGCAGGCCGGTGATGATGAACGGTAGCGCCAGCGGCAGCTCCACTTCGCGCAGATTGCGCCAGGTGCCGTACCCCATTCCCCGCGCCGCTTCGCGGACGTCCAGCGGAACAGCGTGAAAACCGGCAGCAATATTGCGGGTGAGGATCATCAGCGCATAGGCCGTCAATCCGACGATAGCCGGCAGCATGCCGATGCCGAGCCACGGAATGAGCAGGGCGAATAGTGCCAGCCCAGGAATGGAAAAAATCATGCCGGTTACCGTCATCACCAGCGCGTACAGCCGCGGGCGGCGGGCGGTGGTAATGCCGAGAAACAGCGAAATAACGAACGCCATCAGCATCGCGGCGCCGACCAGTACCAGGTGCTGCCAGAGCGCCAGTAGAATGTCGTCATAGTGTCGTGTCGCCCAGCGCATCAGGAGGTCTCCAGCAATACGGCCTGGCCTGCAAGCCATTCCGGCTGCATTATCGCGTCGGCCAGAATGGAAATGTCGCCAGCGCTGGCGCGGTCTTCATCCAGCGGCGCCACCCGGGCGCGGATTTTGTCATGTAGCGCCGCTGCATAGCGCCCGGGCTGCGGGGCCTCCTGAAGATCCAGCGCCTGCGCAGCCACCAAAAGTTCAATTGCTACCAGATAGCGTAGGCTTTCCATGAGTCGCGTGGTTTTGGCTACGATGCCCATTGCCTGCGAGGCGTAATCTTCAACCCGATCGGCCACCGGTATTGTCAGTGGGGAGAGCGGCTGGGCATGGTGCGCGATATCGCTGACCAGTGCGGAAACCGTTTTTTGCAGCGTGGCGAAACCTGTCTGCCCGGTGTGGCGGGTGAGAAAACGCGGCAGGCCGCTGGCGGCGGGCGACATCAGTTTCATGATGCGTTCACCGCTGCACGCGGCATGGCGGGCGAGGGCCAGCCCGAGGCTTTCCAGCGCCAGCGCCAGATGCGTGACGTCAAAATTGGCATTTGCCAGCACCAGTTCCGGCTCTGCCAGCAGGCCGGGGTTGTCGTCGGCGCTGTTGAGTTCCAGTTCGACCGCCGCGCGCGCATTTAGCCAGGCGTGGCGCACGCAGGCCAGCACCGGTGCGACGCAGCGGAAGCTGAGCGGATCCTGCAAGGCGCGTGCGCCGTCGGGCTGGAGCAGCGGGCTGCCATCCAGAAGCGACAGCAGCCAGGCGGCGGTTTCTGCCTGCTGCGGCGCAGGGCGCATTCGCGCCGCCCAGGGCGTTAGCGGCGTAACGTTGGCGCGAAACGATTCAAACGAGAGCGCTATGGCACCCGCGTGAGCGTTTATTAACCGGGCTATATCCAGCAGAAGCAGCGCACCGAGGCCGACGCTTGCGGCATTGGATGAGACAAGCGCCAGCCCGTCTTTTCCGCGCAGCGGTGCAGGCGCCACTCTAGTCTGGTTCAGCAATGTGGAGACCGATTCCACCGAGCCCCGATATTCGGCCTCGCCATCGGCAACGAGCGCACGGCCGATATGCGCCAGCGGCGCGAGATCCGCTTCGCCGATCGAACCGATAAGCGGAACTCGGGGATGAATACCTTCGTTGAGAAAGGCCAGCAACGTCTGCACCACGGGCAAAGAAATGCCCGATGCGCCCTGTGCCAGGCCCGCAAGACGCGCCAGCATTATCGCGCGGACCTGTGCAGGCGTTGCCTGCGGCCCTACGCCCACTGCCCGCGCCAGCGGGATTCGCCGCTGAATTGCCTGTAGCAGATCCTCATCGTGGCGGCCGCCCTGCGCGTGCAGTACCGTGGTATCGACATTTGCGCCGAGTCCGGTGGTGACTCCATAGATACGCTTTCCGGCGCTGATGCTGCGCATCAGAAAATCAAAAGATGCGCCAATGGCCTGCTGCGCCTGCGTTCCCAGCGCGACAGTCTGGCCGCAGTCGGCGACCGCCCGCACGTCTTCAAGCGTGAGCGGTGCATCACCCAGCATAAGTGTCGTTGTCACGATCGTACCCTATTTGATTAGGCCCTTTTTGCGCAAAAAGTCTTCCGCCACATCGCTCGGTTCTTCTTTATTCTTTTCCACTTCCGCATTCAGTTTTTGCATGGTGGCGTTATCAAGCAGTTGGCTGACGTTATTTAAAATGTCGCGAACCTGGGGATGCGCCTGCAGCGCCGCGTCGCGCACAACCGGCGCAACTTCGTAAGGAGGGAAGAGGTGTTTGTCATCGTCAAGCGCAACGTACTGGTTTTCAGCGATTTGCCAGTCGGTGGCAAAGCCGTTTGCTACGTCGATTTGCCCGGCAGCAAGGGCGTCGTAACGCAGGCCGACTTTGGCAAACTGGCGGAAGGCTTTAAATTTAATGCCATAGGTTTGCTCCAGCCCTTTCAGACCGTCCTGGCGATCGCCAAACTCTGCGCCTGCCCCAATAGTCAGTTGCGGAGCGGCTTTAGCGAGATCGGAGAGCGTTTTCAGGTGGTATTTTTCTGCCGTCTGTTTGCTAACCAGCAGCGCGTAGCCGTTGTTCACGCGGGCAGGCTGTAGCCAGGTAAGATGGTATTGCTGCTGGTAGGCGTCGCTGACCTGTTTAAATACCTGTGCGGCGTCGGAGGAGGGAGTGCCTTTCACCACCGCGCTGAGCGCCGTACCGGTATATTCCGGATACATATCAATTTCGCCTTTCAGCAGAGCCGCGTGGGCGATTAAGGTTCCGCCCAGGTTTGTTTTACGCTCAACGGAGAGGCCCGACTGCTCCAGCGCACGGGCATAAATTTCCGCCAGGATATATTGTTCGGTAAAGTTTTTACTGCCAACAACGAAATCTGCTGCCTGCGCCTGCACGGTAATCAGACCCAGCGCCAGCCAGGATGCTGCCAGTTTGTTTTTTATGTTCATCCCCGGTATCTCCGAAAAAAAAGCATGAATTTACTTGTATATACAAACCAGCGAAGCTAGCAGCATAAGGATGAGGGATGAAATAGAAATTCATTCTTTCTTATAACGAAAATTGCAAAGCAAGCTCTGTTGATTCTCTCCTCGCTAAATAAGTACTCCAGATAGGCGTTTCAGGCAGCTGAGAGTTTTATCTGCGTGGGTTTCTGCCAGCATGGTTTGAGGGTCGAGGCCAAAGCCCAGACGGCGTTCTTTATCCCTGAGGCTATAGCGGAAATACTATAGCTTAGTGCCGCTGGTAGGTACTGAAGCCTTGTGAGTCGGGGAGTTTGTATAATTTTACGAGAGGTTTTGCTGAGCGGATCTTGCTGTCAGTTAACATCTGAGGGTTATTCCAGTTGTCGATCGGAAAGACTTTTTACGCCAGCCTGTTGAATCAAAAAAATAGGAGTTCATAGAAGTGCAAATGCCGGTCTGATACCACATTCAGCGCCACCGTCCAGTGGTGCAATCATTTCGTTGCAGCCCTGTCCCAAAATCCCCTGTTTTCAGAACGCCAGAGGTTCAATAGCTACGTTTATATTCTTTATAGATATAATTCATATCATTTCAGTCATTTCCAATAGTTTCCTTCCTGCTTAATATCATTTGGGAATTAGTTCTATCAATAATTCACATATAATAATCAGTTTAATTAATCAATATATTTGCTGATGTGACGGCAGAAAACAGGCTGGAGATGGATGATAGTTTTACGCAACGTTTCTAAAATATTTAATGTCCGTTCCGGTCAGGTTACCGCCGTTGACAACGTCAGTATGCAGGTTGAACAGGGCCAGATTTACGGGATTATCGGCTACAGCGGTGCGGGGAAAAGTACCCTAATTCGCCTGTTGAACGGCCTGGAAAAACCCACTTCCGGCTGTGTGATGATTAGCGGCCAGGATATTGCTCAGGCCAGCGGCGAAGTGCTGCGCCGGGCACGGCTGAAAATCAGCATGGTGTTCCAGCATTTTAATTTGCTTTGGTCGCGTACCGTCAGTGAAAACATCGCCTTCTCGTTGCAAATTGCCGGGGCACCAAAGGCGATGATCCAGCGCCGGGTGCGGGAGCTAATTGAGCTGGTCGGCCTGAGCGGTAAAGAACGTGCTTATCCCTCCCAGTTGAGCGGCGGTCAGAAGCAGCGAGTGGGGATTGCCCGTGCGCTGGCCAACAGCCCGGATGTACTGCTGTGCGATGAGGCTACCTCGGCGCTTGACCCTCAGACTACCGACGCGATCCTCGATCTGCTGCTGGATATCAACCGCAAGTTGAAGCTGACCATTGTGCTGATCACTCACGAGATGCATGTGGTACGCAAAATCTGTCATCGCGTGGCGGTGATGGAAGCGGGCCGCATTGTGGAAGAGGGCGAGGTATTGTCAGTCTTTACCCACCCGCAGCAGCCAATCACCCGCCAGTTCGTGAAACAGACCGCCGTATACAGCAGCGCCGATACTCCGTTTAATGCTGACCTGGTGGATGCTAGGGCGGGATCTGTGCTGAAACTGACCTTCGTTGGGCAGAACACTCAGCAGCCGATCGTCGGTGAGTTGATACTGAAGTACGCCCTGCCATTTAATATTTTGCACGGAAAGATGATGCAAACTGCCAACGGCACCTTTGGTGAGCTGTGGCTGCAGGTTCCTGCCTCTGGCACGCAGCTGGAAAGCATTCTGGCCGATCTGCACGCCCATGAAATTTCAACCGAGGTGGTAAAACATGTTTGAGTCTCTGTTCCCACATTTGAAAGTTGACCAGCTGTGGGCAGCCACCGGTGAAACGCTGTATATGACTGCACTTTCCGGGTTGGCGACCTTTGTGCTTGGCATCCTGTTTGGACTGGCGCTGTTTCTGACTGCGCGCGGTGGCCTGTTCCAGAACCGCGCCATCTACGGCGTGATTTCCATTCTGGTAAATGTGTTCCGCTCCATTCCTTTCATTATTTTGATCGTTTTGCTGATCCCGTTTACCAAAACGCTGATTGGCACCATTCTCGGCGCAAACGCAGCGCTGCCCGCGCTGATTGTAGGTGCGGCACCGTTCTATGCCCGTCTGGTGGAGATTGGCCTGCGCGAAGTGGATAAAGGCGTGATTGAAGCGTCGCGCTCAATGGGCGCGCGGTTGAGTACGCTGATTTTCCGCGTGCTGTTGCCGGAGTCTTCGCCCGCCCTGGTTTCCGGTATTACCGTGACGCTGATTGCTCTGGTGAGCTACAGCGCGATGGCAGGCGTCATTGGCGCAGGTGGCCTGGGTAATCTGGCATATCTTGAGGGTTTTCAACGTAACCACGGTGATGTAACTCTGGTAGCGACGGTAATGATTCTGGTGATTGTTTTTGTCATCCAGTTTTTAGGTGATGTTCTGACCACATGGCTCGATAAACGTTAACTTTTAGGAAAATCTAAATGAAAAAAACACTGACGCTGCTGGCTGCAGCAACCCTGGGTGCCATGAGCCTCAGCGCATGGGCGGACACGTTGACCGTTGGCGCATCCAACGTACCGCACGCTGAAATTCTGGAGCAAGCGAAGCCAATTCTGGCGAAGCAGGGTATCGATCTGGAGATCAAACCGTTCCAGGATTACATCCTGCCGAACACTGCGTTGGCGAGCCATGATATAGATGCTAACTATTTCCAGCATATTCCGTATCTGAACAGCGTACTGAAAGATCACGCGGGCGATAAGACCTATGATTTTGTCAGCGCGGGCGCAATTCATATCGAGCCAATCGGTATCTATTCCAGGAAGTTTAAGTCACTGAAAGACCTGCCGGAGAACGGCAAAGTGATTATGCGTGATGCGGTGGCGGAAGAGGGGCGGATTCTGTCTATCTTTGAGAAAGAGGGCGTGATTAAGCTGAAGCCAGGCGTGAGCAAGATCGATGCGCGCATTACCGACATCGTTGAAAACCCGAAGCACCTGAAGTTCCTGCCTAACGTTGAGGGCGCGTTGCTGCCGCAGATGTATAACAATGATGAAGGCGATGCGGTGGTGATTAACGCCAACTATGCGATTGATGCGGGCCTTAACCCAGTTAAAGATCCTATCGCGGTAGAGAGCGGTGAGAATAACCCGTATGCTAATATTATTACCGTGCACCGCGGTGATGAGAATAAGCCGGATATTAAGGCACTGGTGGCCGTGCTGCACTCAAAAGAGATTCAGGATTGGATCCGCACTAAGTATAAAGGCGCGGTGATCCCTGTCAGTAACTGAGTTTTTACCGTCTGAGGTTTCGGACTGGGGGAACTGAAATAGCGTGGAAAAGCCGGCCTTGTGAGCCTGTACATAAGATTGTGTCATTGCCTGATTTTGATAGGTTCAATCCACCATCAAAAACAGGTTGTGTTATGGACAAAAAAACAGTTGCAGGCTCTGGCTAACGAACTGGCCAAAAATCTCAAAATCCCTGAAGATCTCAGCCAGTTCGCTCTCCTCCTGAAGAAAATCGGCGTTGAGGCGGCTCTCAACGCCGAAATGTCCTACCTCCGGGCTACGATAAATATCAGCCCACATCGGGGGGTTAACGCCCGTAACTCATCGCCACGTTTTGAGCGGCGGTCATCTGCATGTACTCCCCGCTGGTGAATTCCCCCCCATCCGGGCCGCAGCGACGTAAGGAATGGGATCGGACTCTTGCCCCCCCTTTGTTGTGAAACGGGGACTGAGCGAAGGCAAGCTGGTAGAAGTTTTGCCGGGAATAAGTGCGGCAGAGCTCGCCGTCCATGTCATATATCCCAGCCGCAGACATCTACCAGCGCGTGTTCGAACATTTATTGATGAGTTGCGAAGATATCTGAACAGCGACTGCTTCCCGCCATAAACAGCGAGGAGCAGTCACACCGTTACAGTTTGCTGCTTAACGACCCTTCCAGCTACAGGTATGGATACCCTGGTTATCGAAGGGCTCAAGGCGCTAAAGATCAGAAATCGTAACCCACGGTGGCAACGATGGCGCGTTCCGCTCCCCAGTAGCAATAGCCGGTACCGTAGCAGGCGGCCACATATTTACGATCGGTCAAGTTATTAGCGTTCACCTGTAGCCAGGCTCCTTTCAGACTGCTGTTCCAGGCTCCGAGATCCGCGCGTACGGAAGCATCCATCAGCGTGACAGACGCTAAACGGGTACTGTTTTCGTTATCAGCCCACTGTTTACCGATGTAGCGCACGCCTGCGCCCGCGGACAAACCGTAATCAAACTGGTAGCGCCCCCAGGCGGAAGCCATAGAGTTGGGGGACAGGTACGGTGTGTGGCCATCGTTGCCGTCAACCGCGTCCTTAAAGCGCACCCGGCTTAAGGTATAACTGGCGATGATGCTCAAATTCGACGTCAGCTGGTTATGCGCTTCCAGCTCGATCCCTTGCGAATGCACTTTCCCTACCGGCTCGTAGTAAGCCTCACGTACGATGCGATTCCCCACGTCTTTCTGGGTCAGATCGTATATCGCAATGCTGTAGAGATCCCTGGTACCGACCGGCTGGTATTTCACCCCGACTTCATACTGCTCTGCGGTGGTGGGTTTCAGGATACTGCCGTCCTGCCCGGACAGCGACTGTGGCGTAATAGCCTGACTATAGCTGACGTAAGGTGAAATACCGTGGTCGAAAGCATAAAGCAATGAAGCTCGGCCGCCGACATTGTCGTCCTGACGGCGGTGTTTTACACCGGTTGAGTAGGTATCCGTCTGCGACACAATGCGGTCATAGCGGCCAGAAAGATCCAAATGCCAACGGTTCCACACCGCCTCATCCTGCAGATATATCCCCGTCTGATAGTAACGCCGCTGACTGCCATAGAAGTCGTAATTATAACGGGCTCCTACGGCTTCCCCTGTACGGGCGTTCAACTGATTAGCGTAGCCACTCGCGTCTCTGAGATCGTTTTTGTACTGATGGTATTCCGCGCCGAGCACGACTTTATGCTGGAGATCACCGGTGTTGAAGTCCGCTTCCAACTGGTTATCGATCGCCCAGGCGTCCAGGGATGACCGCGAGCCGGAATAGTAGCGATTCAACAAGTCCGAATTGCTGGAGTCCCAGCCTATCTGATACACCTGATCGAGATCGACATTAGAGTGGGAATAACTGGCATTAGTGCGGAACGCCCAGGTTTCGTTGAAGCGATGCGCAAACGCCAGACTATAGATCTGCTGGCGGCGTTTAAACTGATCGAGGCTACTGTCGCCATCATAGAAACCATTACTCAGTTTATAGCCGTTATGTTCGGTAATGCTGCCTTCGCCCGGTACAGCGCTGTGGTAACCCCCGGAAGGCGCTTTTTCCAGATAGGCTCGCAGTAGTAGCGAGGTATCTTCACCGGGTTGCCAGAGCAGCGACGGAGAAATGGCGTATTTTTCTTCACGCGTGTGCTGGTACTGTGTATCGCTGGAACGCGTCAGGCCAGTCAGGCGAAACGCCAGCTGATCGTTAATCGCGTTGGTGTAATCAAAAGCGGCCCCTTTGGTGTTATTGCTGCCGCCAAGCAGGCGTATATGACCCTGTTCTGTGAACAGCGGATTTTTTGAGGTCTCCATCACCAGACCTCCAGGGACAGTCTGGCCATACAGTGCGGAGGACGGCCCTTTAATCACGTCAATACGTTCCAGGAACCAGGGGTCGACTTGTAACACGTTATAACTACCGGCATCACTCATCAGCCGCAGACCATCGAGGAAAACGTTGTCAACGTCGCTACCGTGGAACCCTCGCAGAGACACCGTGTCATAGCGCGTTGCCGCGCCGGCAAAGTTGGTGAAAGCTCCGGCGGTGTAGTTCAGCGCTTCATTGACAGTTAAAGCGCCTTGATCTTCCATCTGTTGACGGGTAATGACTGAAATCGACTGCCCGGTGGTGATCAACGGTTTGTCTGTTTTGGTCGCTCCTTTACTGCTGGTAACCGTGTAGCCGCTGGTTGGTGCATCCGCAGAGTCCACTGCAGAGCCAATAACCGTCATGCTATCTTCGGCAAAGCCGCAGGAGGGAACTGTGGCTGCCAGACCACACAAAAAAACAGAACGTTTCAGCGTAAAGGCGATCCCCATTATCAAATCCTCATTATTTAAAGCGCAGGAAACGTCATTATCACTGCATCGTGCCGTTTTCAGGCTATGCGCGGCGATGAGTTATGTATGAGCAACAACAAAAGAGGGTTAACTATTGCGTACCGCGCTTGGTGCGATACCGTAGCGGCGGCGAAAAGCAGTGGCAAAATTCGTGGCGTGTTGATAGCCGGACATCCAGGCCGCCTGCTGGACGCTGTAACCCTGTTGCAGATGGTGATACGCCAGCGCCAGTCTACAGTCACGTAGGTAATCGAACACCGAGTCGCCATACGCCTGACGAAACTTGGCGCTCAGACTGCTGGGGCTCATTGCCGCGTTGCGCGCCAGCTCACACAGCGTATGCTCCTGTTGTGGCTGCTGTTCCAGTCGCTGGCGTACGCTTTCAAGCCGTCCCCACTCGCCGGGAGAGAACAGGGGCGATACCGGACATTCCGCCGTCATTGCATGCCCCAGAACCTGCATCGCCACTCCGTTCAACATTAACTGGCGTGTTATGAGCGGGGAGTTGGACGCCAGAGCGGCATGGATGCCGGCCAGTAAGTACTCCGGCACAGACCACAGATAACAAGGACATTTCATCTGCCCCCATTCGAATAGCAGCTCAGTCATTGCCGGCAATAGCTGCAGGGTCTCAGGAGAGAATCCCAGCACTATCGTCTTCAACTGCGTATCCGCCAGATGACTGACATTCATCACCCATTGCTCGCCTAATCGGGTGGTTAGCGCCATCCCCGGACGCACGATAAAATACCGTTCTCCCAGACGAATGCGTAAGCAGCCCTCCAGAATAATTAGCGTGTACATCGGTGAACTACGCAGCGAAGTGGATTCATACGGCTGCATAACCTGCACGTGGGAATGGGTGAGCCGAATGCCGGATGGCAGCAGCATCTCTTCAACGCTCCCCCGTACGACAATGCGCCGATCTTTATCGCTACTGTAGCGCGACGAAAGCGCCGGAAAACGATAGTCGATTCCATAACGTTCGCCAAAATCTAAGAAGTCTTCAACTAAGAATGATTGCGCCGACGGCGTGGCGGCGTGATGATTGGTCATGTTCGTCACAGGAAATCAGGAAACGATGGTGAAGTATTATCAGACCAAAGAGATATAACGAACAAGAGGAAACGATAATTATTCTCACTTATATCGGCGATTCTTTTGAATCGCCACGGGTTTAACAGCCACCTCAGAGTCATTTTCGGACTTGATCTCCTCCCTGAAAACAGTGCCAGTCTAAACTGAAGTGTCCGGTCTTTATTCCTGCTCACAGAGAGGCTTATTGCCATGAAAAAGATCCGCTATACCGAAGAACAGATTGCATTTGCGCTGAAACCGGCACCCGCGTCGGGGAAGTCTGCAGAAAGATGGGGATTTCCGAGACAACATTTTACATCCATGGACTACTTCTGTTTTGCAAGTACTGAATCTGGTTTTGGGTTGTTACTTACATCTATCCGGCATCAGGAAAATCTGTGCCCAAATGGGTAATCCGTACGCAATCGCTTCAACAACTGGACGGCCTCAAAGGCCAGTATAAAAATCAGGTTCCGATTGTGCAGGTGCAACCTGTCGCCATTTCTCAGTACGCTGCAACTTTTCTGGCCGGGTAGTAACTTCCCACTGCCTGATACTCGGTCTCATTTTTCAGCATCGACCAGATTATTCTCGCGTTTTTGTTAGCGACCGCCACGGTCGTTTTATTAAATCCGCACCGTTCCTTATCAATGTATGGATGTGGTTTTACATGACCTTCTGACTTCTGAACGGCCACGCGCTGGATATCACATTGTGGATGCCAGCTGCTGCAGGATACTGGCCAGTTGCTGCCGGTTCGGCCCTGTAACTGAGGGGCACTCCGGCCGCCTTACCTCTTAATGACGTCCTCGATACTATCCGTGAGATGTATTGTAAGAAGCTACGAAAGATTCCCCGTCAGCTTCACGGGATTTCATTCCTGAGAGCTGGAAAAGGCACCTGTATAAATAATCGGTAACTGTCAGATCAGGTCTGAGCTAATAAATTTTATTGTCCGGACGGTCACAACTCACCTCTCTCATTCGTCATCTTTATGTGCTAACTACATAAATGAGGAATTGAAATGTCGACACCTTTAATGAATACCGCCCCGGTAAATCACTCGCAAACTATTGCCAATGTTTTCTCCGCCCTGCTGAAAGTGCATGGCGGTATCGACTCGCACGGTCTGGAACGTAAGATCTACCATCTCGTTGTGTGCTTCGCAAATCAACGGCTGTGGCTACTGTGTCAAAATGCATACTAAAGAGGCACGCGAGGACGGTGAAACCGATGCTCGTCTGGACAGCTTGATAGTATGGAGGCATGTCGATGATTTCACGCCTCGCGAACGGGCGGCGTTAGCCTGGACGGAGGCGCTAACGCGGCTTGAACGTCACACCGATTATGGCCCTCTGCGCGCGGAGTTGCGTGAGCACTTTTCTGAGGAGGAAATTAGTGCGCTGACCGCCAATATCACTATGATAAATCTTTGGAATAGAATCCATATTTCCGGCCATTAATATGTAAGACGAAAAGTACGCAGATCTGTTCGAATCCAGAAGGCCGTTTCTGAACGGCCTCGCCTATCGCATTTTAGGCTCTTTGGCCGATGCGGAAGATGCTGTGCAAGACACCTTTATTAAGTGGCTGCATGTGGATCGCCCGCCCATCCTGAATCCAGCTGCCTGGCTGACTACGGTCTGTACTCGTCGCTGCCTTGATCTGCTGCGCGGCGCGCAGCAGGCTCGCACTGACTATATCGGCGTTTGGCTTCCGGAACCTCTTCAGACAATGGCCGTTGAAACATCCGAGCAGCAAATGCTGGACCTTTCATCATCGCTATCAATGGCCTTTATGCTACTGCTCGAAAGGCTTACGCCCCGCGAACGCGCGGCGTATTTGCTTCATGATATCTTTGACTTCCCCTATGCAGATCTTGCCATAACTCTGGACGCAGAAGAGGCAACCTGTCGTAAACTGGTGTCACGTGCGCGGGAAAAGGTTGGCCACCCGCAGGTATGTAGCGTTATTCCAGAGGAACGGCAGGAAGCGTTGCTTGCCTCTTTCAAAGCCGCGGTGGAAACCGGGAATATCAAACCGCTTTCTGCTCTGCTGTCAGAAGATATTGCGCTCAGAGCTGATGGCGGCGGCAAAGTTTCCGCCAATCTGACACCGATTATCGGCAAAATCGACGTTCTTGAGTTCATCGGCGGTAAACTGTCTGCGTTTTGGCGAACCTATGAATGGCGACCCGCGCGCATCAACGGCCTGCAAGGCGTTTTGCTCTTTGACCAAAACCATATCGCAGCGGCAGTCAGTTTTGCTCTTGATATCGATGGCCATCTTGCGCAGATATTTATTGTACGCAACCCGGACAAGCTTTCACGACTCGGACGTTTATGGGAAATACCCCTGCGCTAAAAATGCGATGTTCCAGTCACTGGATAAAACACAACGGGTTTCGTGACGTTCTGTTTTTAGAGCCTAACCTGGCAAGTGAAAACGGCCAGTGGCTTTATCACTCCCGTCGCCGCAGGTTGTGGATCTCCTGTGTGGCAACGGGGCTGATGCAGGGCTGGCATTACTGTCACGGGGTTAACCATCGTGCCGGAGTGGAAGTGCTGGCGCAGACGAAATCCTTCGTAGTTCGATGGAGAGTCCGGCCGCAGAAATGCAAAAACCCAGCCATAGGCTGGGTTCTCTGAATAGTGGAGCCCGGCTCGGACTAACGCCGAAGGCGTTGAACGGCGCGCCTGTCGCGCCGGCCCCGAAGGGGTGAGCCGCTGGCGGCGAATAATCGAACGTAGTTCGATGGAGAGTCCGGTCGCAGAAACGCAAAAACCCAGCCATAGGCTGGGTTCTCTGAATAGTGGAGCCCGGCTCGGACTAACGCCGAAGGCGTTGAACGGCGCGCCTGCCGCGCCGGCCCCGCAGGGGTGAGCCGCTGGCGGCGAATAATCGAACGTAGTTCGATGGAGAGTCCGGCTGCAGAAAAGCAAAAACCCAGCCATAGGCTGGGTTCTCTGAATAGTGGAGCCCGGCTCGGACTAACGCTGAAGGCGTTGAACGGCGCGCCTGTCGCGCCGGCCCCGAAGGGGTGAGCCGCTGGCGGCGAATAATCGAACGCAGTTCGATGGAGAGTCCGGCCGCAGAAATGCAAAAACCCAGCCATAGGCTGGGTTCTCTGAATAGTGGTGCCCGGACTCGGAATCGAACCAAGGACACGGGGATTTTCAATCCCCTGCTCTACCGACTGAGCTATCCGGGCAACGGGGCGAATTAAACCGTAATACACTTCGCGCGTCAACCACATTTCTTGATTTTCCTGCCGATTGCTTAACTTTACGGCAGTTTTGCATCGGAAGCCGCGTTTTGGCCATAATTCACATCATACCGTTGTCGCCCTGACGGATTTTCCAGCCGCTAACCGCAGAGATGACGTGGCGTAAGCCGGAAAGGGTATAGTCGCCGATCACCTCTTCATCTTCGCGCGGAGAGCTGATGGTAATCTCCGCATCGACGCCGTGGCGGTAGGTTCCGTGGTGGCTAAAAATCGTGCCTATGAAGCACTTATCATTCAGCCAGACGGGAATATAGGCCACCGTTTCATAGATATAGTTTGAGGGGATGCCGCTGTAGTAGTTATCCGCGTCGTCGGAGGAGGTGCCGGGAGGAATGGGGCAAATCGGCGCGTCGCTATCGGTTTGCGGTTTATCCTTCAGCAGGCTGCCCTGCATGATCTCCAGCGACTTAAGTAAATCCGCCTTATCCCTGGCATTCAGCGCCGGCGTTAACGGCTGGTTTTTCTCCGGCGAGCTGATGGTATCCAGCGTATAGCGGTAGCGAATCGTCACCGCAGGGGTCCTGTCCGTCGGGCTGAACGGACGCAGCAGATACAGATTATCCTCGCCAAACTGGCCGTTGTACCAAAGCGCATATACCTGGCCGTTAATTCTGACCCACCGACTCCACTGGTTGGCACCGCGCCCGTTGAGGGAGTACAGCGCGCCGGGCACGCCGGCGTCAAAATCATCGTCGTCATCGCTATCGCTGCCGTTGACGCTATCGAAGGTGTCATCACCGCGTTTTAAGACCCCGGTATAGCTGAATAAGCCGGTTCCGCCGACGTAGCTGTCGATAATTAAATCGCGCCTGCCGTCGTTATCGAGGTCGATAAGCGTGAAGCTAACCTTGCCGTTTTCCGAGTCAGCGCTGATATCAGAATGAAGAAACGCCTGCCATTCATCGTCGCTAATATCGGCGGAAGGCTTGTTTGTTGACACTAAGGTATCGTCGGCGTAGGTCAACGTAAAGTTGGTGACGTGCCCGGTGAGCGGGAACTGCTCGGCGATTTTATTTAGCTCCAGCTCCGGATTGGCCTTTTGCTCTTTCAGCACGGCGCTATACAGCGCTTTGAGCGCGCTATTATCGGCGTCTTTCTGCTGCTTAGGACGCACCTGGCTGACGAAGGTTGGCAGCATCCAGGTCCCGCCGGGCGTGATTTCACGACACATGCCGGTGGTATATTTCAGGCTCTGGACAAACGCTTTGCCGTTCCAGACCCGCTCCTCTCCGCTCACGCAGTCGGCGATACCGCGGCCTTTGCTGAAGAACGCGATGACGCCATCGGCATAGCTGGAGGCATCGGTGGAGATCGGCTGAGGTTTAGCCTGCGACGCGCTATCCACCACCCACATGGCGTAACCGTCGTTATAGGCGGCTCGCCAGCACAGCGCCTGGAGAAGCCAGTGACTTTTATCGAGAACGGTGGCGGTGATTTGCCGCTCCTGCGCGGGAATATCTTTGTTTTGCCAGTCGTCACAGCGGCTATTCAGCAGCGGGATCAGCTCCGGGAGGAAGCGCTGACGCTGTTTGGCGGTCAGCGGTTCCGGCTGCGCGTTGGCGAGCGTGGGGGCGGCGATAATCTCCGGGGCGGGCAGCGCGTTCAACGTATTGCTATCGTCGGCATCCCCTTTGCGCAGCAGCGCATCCGCAGTACCCTGGCGCTGCTGAAATTCGTCGATCTTGAGAAACACCGCGCTGCTGCCCGCGCTCGAGAGCGACTTGCGCTCTCCGTTGAGCGAAATCTCGATGTGACCGTCGTGTTCCAGGGCCTGAATCAGCGCGGCCGTTTGCGTGCTGTCGAAACGGAAATGGCTGTCGTCTTTGGCATCCAGCGTACCGCGATCCTGATTGTCGATCAGCAGACGAACGGTGGCGTCAGGGGGGATGTCACGATCGGTCTGGGCAAAAGTCACCTGGCCGGTTACGCGCTGATCCGGGCCTGCGCCGCGGGTCAGCAGGACGCTGACCTCACCGACGTTGATGCCGTAACCCGCGGCCCGGCAGGTGCCGGTATTATCACAGGCCACTTCCCAGTCTTTATATGCGAAAGAAAAACCCTGTACGGGAGCCGCCAGCAGCGATATCGGACATAGCCCGATGATGGCAACCCAAAGGAGAGAACGCATATAAAACCCTGTCAACATATCGGTGAGAGGGAAATTATATGCGCGAAGGATGGGTTAAGATATCGGAATCAGGTTAGCGCGCCGCCCATTCGACATTGGGCAAAGCGCAGGATGTCTTCCGCCAGGCGCTGGGCGGTGTCGACGTCGGCCTGGCTGCGCTTCACCAGCAGGCGGCTCAGACAGCCTTCGATGATAAGCTCCATCTGTTTGGCGACCATCGCCGGATCGTCCACTTCCAGCTGGGTCAGCAGCTCGTGCGTATAGGCGAGCGAAGCCTGCTTCTGCTGTTCAGCCAGCTGATGAATCGGATGCTGGGCATCCGGATAAAAGGTGCAGGCAGCAATAAACAGACAGCCGGGATAGCGGTGATTGCTCACGCAGCGGGTCAGCGCCGCATAGCGCGCCAGCAGCTTCTGCTCCGCCGTTAGCGTCTCGTCCAGCAGCAGCTGGCGACGCCATGCATCAACCTGATGGCTGAGATAGCGGAGGGCGTCATACAGGAGCGCTTCGCGGTCTGGCCAGAAACGCTTGAGGTCATCGATCGGATAAGCAACGCGCTCGGCGACCATCTCCAGCGTGGTGTTAGCAATACCTTCGATTTCAAGAATTTGTATGGCCTCACCCAGAACATCTTCACGTTGCACGATTTTCTCCTCCATTTTACCTCCTAAAGTGTCGTTCACGGTTGCCGATCGCGCAAATGGGCGCTGAATGCCGCGGCATCCATAAAGCCGGTTACGCGCTGCGCGGGCCGTTCCTCTCCCTGCGCATTAAAGAACAGGATCGTCGGCAGGCCGAGCACCCGCAGATGCTTCAGCAGGGCTACGTCCTGCGCGCTGTTCTTCGTCACATCTACCTGCAACAGAACGGTATCTTTCAGGGCCTGTTGCACTTCCGGTGTGCTAAAGGTGTATTTTTCGAACTCTTTGCAGGCAACGCACCAGTCAGCGTACAAATCGAGCATGACCGGCCGGCCTTTAGCCTGCGCCAGCGCCCGGTCGAGCTCATCGACGGTGCTGACGCGGGTAAACTCCAGGTGCGCCTGCTGCGCCGCCGCCGCCGGCGCGCCGAACGCCCAGTCCTGCAGCGGGCGAACGCTCACCAGCGCGGCAGCCAGCAACACGATCTGCATGATGCGCTGCCACGGACGCGTGGCGCCGAGGGAGGTGATAAATGCCCAGCTAAAGAAGGCCACCGCCAGCAGCGACCACAGGCGCAGCCCCCATAGCTCACCCACAATACGCTCCAGTAAAAAGACCGGCAGCGCCAGGATGACAAAACCGAACGCGGTCTTCACATGGGCCATCCACGGGCCGCTCTTCGGCAGCAGACGGTTGCCAAACACGGTGACCAGAATCAGCGGCAGCCCCATGCCGAGCGCGTAGAGATATAGCGTGCCGCCGCCCAGCCACAGGTTACCGCTTTGCGCGATGTACAGCAGAATCGCGCTCAGCGGCGCCGTCGTACAGGGCGAGCAGATAAGCCCGGCGATGGCGCCCATGGCAAACACGCCGCCGGCTGAACCGCCCCGTCGGGCGTTGCTCATCAGCGTCAAACGCGTCTGCAACGATGACGGCAGCTGCAGGGTAAACAGGCCAAACATCGACAGCGCCAGCAGAATAAAGACCGCCGACAGGCCGATCAGTACGTATGGATGCTGCAGCGCCGCCTGGAACTGCAGGCCCGCTGCGGCAACCACCATACCCAGCGCGGTATAGGTTAGCGCCATCCCCTGGACATAGATAAACGCCAGCAGCAGAGCGCGGGCGGTGGAAAGCCGGCGTTCACCACCCAGCACAATACCAGAGATCAGCGGATACATCGGCAGGACGCAGGGTGTAAACGCGATACCGATACCAATCAATAGCGCCCAGAGGGCGGAAAACGGAAGCTGGCCGCTATCGCTCCTGGCGACGGATTGGCCTGGCGCAGAAGGCTCGGCCGTTTCAACCGACGGCGGCTCCGTGAGCGCCAGCGCCGGACGCGGTTCTACCGGGAGGGGCGGGTTAAGCTTCGGCTCTCCGACGCCGGGAAGGGCCGGGCGAGCGGGAGCCGGTTCGTTGCCGGAGAGCGCCAGCGCCGCGCTGAGCGGCACCACTTTGCTTTCCGGCGGATAGCAAAAACCGGCGTCGGCGCAGCCCTGCCAGGTCACGGTCAGCGTGGCCCCTTTGGCGGCCTGGGTGAGCGTAACCGGCACGGTTAGCTGCTGGCGATAAATCTCACTTTTGCCGTAAAACTCATCGTCGTGCCATTCGCCGGACGGCAGCGATGGCTCAAGGAAAGCGGCGTCAGCGGCGCTGAGCTTGATCTGTTTGCGGTAGAGATAGTAACCCTCCTTGATTTGCCAGGTCAGGTTTATCTCGTGCTGGCTCTGCTGAAAATCAAAGGCAAAAGCCTGGTCAGCAGGCACAAAATTTGAGCGGCCGGGAGTATCAAAGAGCCCGGCGAATGCCGATGTACTGCATAGCAGCAGAATCAGCGTAATGATGCGTTGAGCCATGAGAGGTAATCAGTGTCTCCGTGAGTGACGGGCAAAACCAGTAATTCGGGGGTTTGATACGGGTGATGGGACTTCAGGCACTCCAGCAGCGCCTGCTGATGGGCGCGGTCGGTTTTGAGCAGCATCTGCACTTCATACTCCTGCTCCAGCTTGCCTTCCCAGTAGTAGAGGGAGGTCGCGCCCGGCAGGAGAGTGGCGCAGGCGGCCAGTTTTTCTGCCAGCACTTTGGCCGCTAAATCCTGGGCGGTCGCTTCATCCGGCGCGGTACAGAGTACAACAACGGCATCAGGCGTAGTCATCGTGAACCTCGTATCAGCGAAAAGAGGCACTATAGCACGCAAGATGCGGGGGGATTAATGAAACGGGCCACGATGTGGCCCGAATTTAAGCAGATTTACAGCACGATGCCGCCGATGATGAACCCCAAAATAACGCACAGGGTAATGGCGATCACCCCGGGGATCAGGAAGGCGTGGTTGAAGACGTACTTGCCGATGCGGGTAGATCCGGTGTCATCCATTTCGACCGCCGCCAGCAGCGTCGGGTAGGTCGGCAGGACGAACAGCGCGGAGACCGCGGCAAAAGAGGCAATAGCGGTCAGCGGGCTCACGCCAAGCAGCAGCGCCGCAGGCATCAGCGCTTTGGTGGTGGCGGCCTGGGAGTAGAGCAGGGTTGCGGCGAAGAACAGCACCACCGCCAGCAGCCACGGGTAGTTGTTCAGCAGATCGCCCGCCACGGCCTGGATATCAGAGATATGCGCCTTCACGAAGGTATCGCCCAGCCAGGCGACGCCCAGCACGCAGACGCAGGCGCTCATCCCGGATTTAAAGGTGCTGGCGTTCAGCACTTCGCTGGTATCAATCTTACAGGTGATGCTAATCAGCGTGGCAATGGTCAGCATGAAGACCACGATCGCTTCGTTACGCGGCAGCACCGGGTTCTGAATCAGCCCGACGGTATCGCTGATGGCGGTGGCGTAGAACATGACCGCGACGATACCGATCAGGAACAGCAGCACCGAACGTTTGGCGTGCGGCTTCAGCTGGAACACCTGGCTTCCGCGCAGTTTGACTTCCCCTTTTGCCAGGCGCTCCTGGTAAACCGGGTCATCTTTCAGCTCGCAGCCGAGGAAGTTACACACCACGGCGGTGATCATTACGGCAATCAGCGTGACCGGAATACAGATCGCCAGCAGCGTCAGGTAGCTGACGCCCAGCGGCTCCAGAATGCCGGCGAAAAACACCACCGCGGCGGAAATTGGCGAGGCGGTAATCGCAATCTGCGAGGCCACTACGGCAATCGACAGCGGGCGGGAGGGGCGAATGCCCTGTTCTTTCGCGACTTCGGTAATCACCGGCAGGGTTGAGAAGGCGGTATGACCGGTTCCCGCGAGGACCGTCATAAACCAGGTGACCAGCGGGGCGAGAAAGGTGATGTACTTCGGATGACGGCGCAGCAAACGCTCAGCAAGGCTGACCAGGTAGTCCATGCCGCCGGCAACCTGCATGGCGGCAATCGCGGCGATGACCGCCATGATGATCTCAATGACGTCGAAGGGGATCGCGCCGGGTTTAATTTGAAATATTAAGGTCAGGACGAGGACGCCCAAACCACCGGCAAATCCGATACCGATGCCACCCAGCCTGGCTCCCAGGTAGATAGCCAGCAGGACAATGACGAGCTCTGCACCAAACATATGTTCCTTCCTTGTTTTTTAACAAGTTGATATTGAATTGTTGTGATTTCGTAAACCCAGAAAAGCAAAAAGGCATGTCATTGCTGACATGCCTTCGTTGAGTTTAACCTGAAAGCTTACTGTTCGCTTTCATCGGTAAAACGCTTTGCTTTATAGGCCGGGTGCATCAGGTTTTGCGGAGAGAAAATATCGTCCAGCTCCGTTTCGGTGAGCAAGCCTCGTTCCAGCACGACTTCCCGCACGCTCTTACCGGTTTCGGCGCAAATCTTGCCGACGATATCGCCATTGTGGTGGCCGATAAAGGGGTTGAGGTAGGTGACGATGCCGATGGAGTTGTAAACATAGCTTTCGCACACCGCTTTGTTGGCGGTAATGCCGTTTACGCATTTTTCCAGCAGGTTATAGCAGGCGTTGGTCAGGATATGAATGGACTCGAACATTGCCTGGCCGATCACCGGTTCCATCACGTTCAGCTGCAGCTGGCCGGCTTCGGAGGCCATCGTGACCGTGGTGTCGTTGCCGATCACCTTGAAGCACACCTGGTTGACGACTTCCGGCACCACCGGGTTAACCTTGGCCGGCATGATGGACGAACCCGCCTGCAGCTCCGGCAGGTTGATTTCGTTCAGGCCAGCGCGCGGGCCGGAAGAGAGCAGGCGCAGGTCGTTACAGATTTTAGACAGCTTCACCGCCAGGCGCTTCAGCGAGCTATGCACCATAACGTAGGCGCCGCAGTCGGAGGTGGCTTCAATCAGGTCTTCCGCCGGAATAACCGGCAGGTTGCTGACTTCCGCAAGTTTTTGTACCGCCAGCTGCTGATAGCCGTCCGGGGTATTCAGGCGCGTACCGATGGCGGTGGCGCCGAGGTTCACTTCCAGCAGCAGCTCTGCGGTACGCAGAATGCATTTTGTTTCTTCGTTCAGCAGCACGTTGAAGGCGTGGAATTCCTGACCGAGGGTCATCGGTACCGCATCCTGCAGCTGGGTACGACCCATTTTCAGGACGTCCTGGAACTCAACGGCTTTACTCTGGAAGCCTTCGCCCAGCTGGTGAATGGCATCGGTTAATTTCAGCAGGGAGGCATAAACCGCGATGCGGAAACCGGTCGGGTAGGCATCGTTAGTGGACTGGCATTTGTTAACGTGGTCGTTCGGGTTCAGGTACTGGTATTCGCCTTTCTGGTGGCCCATCAGCTCAAGGCCGATATTCGCCAGCACTTCGTTGGTGTTCATGTTGACGGATGTACCCGCGCCGCCCTGGAACACATCAACCGGGAACTGATCCATGCACTTGCCGTTATTCAGCACTTCATCACATGCGGCAATAATGGTATTCGCGACGCCTTTAGGAATGGTTTGCAGCTCTTTGTTGGCCATGGCAGCGGCCTTTTTCACCATCACCATACCGCGTACAAACTCGGGAATATCGCTGATTTTGCTATTGCTGATGTAGAAGTTTTCAATCGCTCTCAGAGTATGAACGCCGTAGTAGGCGTCAGCTGGAACTTCCCTGGTACCCAACAGATCTTCTTCGATACGAATGTTGTTTAACATGTGAACCTTCTTTTTCAAGCTGCCAATGAATTCACCAAATACGCAGAATTTATAGGGTTTAGCGCATTTTCTCGCCGAAGATTATTTCCTTAATCGGCCTGGTGCCCACGATCATATGCTGATGATAGCGAATATCAGTAATCTTGATCACTTATTATGTAGCGGGGGCTATAAGAATTATTAATCTGTGAAATGAGTCACCGCTTTGCAGTTCTTGAAAAAAATAAGCGTTTCTGCTGATTGAAATGTGTCGCGTTAGCCCAATATTGATGGGATGCGAATAGCACATCTATAACTGCGGGTGCCGAGAGCGGCGCACGCTAATGAAGGAGACGCCGGTGCGTTGGATTCCGTTTTTTGCCTTTTTTTTATACGTTTATATTGAAATCTCGATCTTTATCCAGGTTTCCCATGTCCTGGGCGTGCTGCTGACGCTGATTCTGGTGATCTTTAGTTCGGTGGTCGGGATGTCGCTGGTGCGGAACCAGGGCTTCAAAAACTTTATGCTGATGCAGCAAAAAATGGCTGCCGGCGAAAGCCCGGCGGCGGAAATGATCAAAAGCGTGTCGCTGATTATTGCCGGTCTGCTGCTGCTGTTGCCGGGTTTCTTTACCGATTTCCTCGGCCTGCTGCTCCTGCTGCCGCCGGTGCAAAAACACCTGACCCTGAAGCTGATGCCGCATCTGCGCTTTAGCCGGATGCCGGGCGGCGGATTTAGCGCCGGAACCGGAGGCGGTGAGACCTTTGACGGGGAATATCAGCGTAAAGATGATGAGCGCGACCGTCTGGACCACAAAGACGACCGCTAATCCAGCAAACCCGGCAGCCGCCGGGCGCGTGGAGTGACAAGCCGGATACGCGCAGCGCGATCCGGCTTTTTTATTGGCGAACGCCCGGGGTTTCGCTCAGCGACCGGCGCCGGGGTAAAAGCAGCCACAGCGCCACCAGCACAATCAGCGCGTACAGGCTTTTCCAGCCGACCATCGCCAGCAGCAGCAGGCACAGAACGCTACCGATCGCCGCCAGCACCCGATAGCGCCCCCGCAGCAGCCGGCAGCCCGCCAGCATACACAGCAGATAGATCATAATAAAAATGCCGTTGGCGTAGACGATCAGCGCGTCGAGATTGATATCGAGCCAGTAAATGCACAGCGTGCTGATAACGCAGCAGGCCAGCACCGCATTGAGCGCATTGCGCGGGATTTGCCGGGCCGACAGGCGGGCGAGTCGGCTCTCCGGCTTGTACTGCGCCTGCGACCAGACCAGGCGGGCGAAGCTCTGGATATAGATATTGAGGCTGGCGAAGCAGGCGAGGTAGCCAATAACGCAGGCGACCCACAGCGCCTGTACGCCGAACAGGCGCACCACGATATCCGGCAACGACGCGGCGGCGGCCATTCCCTCGCCGAAGGCGTGAAAATGAAGCACCAGCACGGTACAGGCCCAGTAGACCGTACCGGCCAGCAGCAGGCCAATCATCAGTGCCCGCGGAAAATCGCGCTCCGGGGATTTAAATTCGGAAGCCAGGTGGGCAAAGGCTTCCAGGCCGACAAAGCACCAGAACATGACCGAAAGCGCGGCAAAAAGCTGCGGCTGGTCGATATCTTGCGGCGCCGGGAAGGGGATTTGCGCCGGATGGATACCGCCGCGCCACCAGATCGCGACAATCAGGGCAACAATCAGTATCGCCACCAGCGTTTGCAGGTTGGCGCTGGAGCTGGCTCCGCGCGAACCCACCCACCAGATGATGGCCAGCGTCCCCAGTTCCGCGAACAGCAGCTGGCCGTCGTGCCAGCCAAACAGAGCCTGGCTGAAGCCGGTGGCGATATGCAACGCGGCGGGTAATCCCACCGGGATGACCGACAAAAATAGCCAGCCGGTGACGCGCTCCATGCGGGGGCCGAACGCCATATTGACGAAATGCGCCACGCCGCCGGCGCTGGGATAGTGACGGCCGAGTACGGCAAAGACGATGGCTATCGGGAAGACCAGTAAAATCAGCGCCGGCCACGCCCACAGGCTGTTATCACCCGCAACCAGCGCGGCCAGAGCGGGAACGGCGAAGACGCCGGTGCCCAGTAATGATGTGGAGAGTAGGCCCACACCCTGAGCCAGCCCTAACTCCTGTTTCAAACCACTCATGATTCAACCCTGTCCCCGGCAAAACCCGAATGGTATCACAATCGTTTTTGCTTATGATGCCTGAGCGACGCGTTGTTAGTGTGCGCCCGGGCACGCGAAAAAACTTTTTTTTGACTCGCCCCTTGAATCGGTAAAACTCCATCCCCATCTCTCAGGTCACTAGCCGGAAAACCGTATACGGGCCGGTGTCATCCATAACTGATAATGACTTTCTCAAAGGAGAGCTATCAATGAGTATTCGTCCGTTACATGATCGTGTGATCGTCAAACGTAAAGAAGTTGAAACCAAATCTGCTGGCGGCATCGTTCTGACCGGTTCTGCGGCAGCCAAATCAACTCGTGGCGAAATCATCGCTGTCGGTAAGGGCCGCATCCTGGAAAACGGAACCGTGCAGCCGCTGGACGTGAAAGTTGGCGATATCGTCATTTTCAACGACGGCTACGGCGTGAAATCTGAAAAGATCGACAATGAAGAAGTGTTGATCATGTCCGAAAGCGACATCCTGGCAATTGTTGAAGCCTAATCTGCGAACGACACTGAACATACGAATTTAAGGGAAAGATTAAAATGGCAGCTAAAGACGTAAAATTCGGTAACGACGCTCGTGTGAAAATGCTGCGCGGCGTAAACGTACTGGCAGATGCAGTTAAAGTGACACTGGGCCCGAAAGGCCGTAACGTTGTCCTGGACAAATCCTTCGGTGCGCCGACCATCACTAAAGACGGCGTTTCCGTAGCGCGTGAAATCGAGCTGGAAGACAAGTTCGAGAACATGGGCGCACAGATGGTGAAAGAAGTTGCTTCTAAAGCGAACGACGCTGCAGGCGACGGTACCACCACCGCAACCGTACTGGCTCAGGCGATCATCGCTGAAGGCCTGAAAGCCGTTGCTGCGGGCATGAACCCGATGGATCTGAAACGTGGTATCGACAAAGCCGTCGTTGCCGCTGTTGAAGAACTGAAAGCGCTGTCCGTACCGTGCTCCGACTCTAAAGCTATTGCTCAGGTTGGTACCATCTCCGCTAACTCCGACGAAACCGTAGGTAAACTGATCGCTGAAGCGATGGATAAAGTCGGTAAAGAAGGCGTTATCACCGTTGAAGACGGTACCGGTCTGGAAGACGAACTGGACGTGGTTGAAGGTATGCAGTTCGACCGCGGCTACCTGTCCCCGTACTTCATCAACAAGCCGGAAACCGGTGCCGTTGAGCTGGAAAGCCCGTTCATCCTGCTGGCTGACAAAAAAGTTTCCAATATCCGCGAAATGCTGCCGGTTCTGGAAGCCGTAGCGAAAGCCGGCAAACCGCTGGTTATCATCGCTGAAGACGTTGAAGGCGAAGCCCTGGCTACGCTGGTGGTTAACACCATGCGCGGCATCGTTAAAGTGGCTGCGGTTAAAGCACCTGGCTTCGGCGACCGTCGTAAAGCTATGCTGCAGGACATCGCGACTCTGACCGGCGGTACCGTTATCTCTGAAGAGATCGGTATGGAGCTGGAAAAAGCGACTCTGGAAGACCTGGGTCAGGCAAAACGCGTTGTGATCAACAAAGACACCACCACCATCATCGATGGCGTGGGTGAAGAAGGCGCTATCCAGGGCCGCGTGACTCAGATCCGTAAGCAGATCGAAGAAGCCACTTCTGATTATGACCGTGAAAAACTGCAGGAACGCGTTGCTAAACTGGCAGGCGGCGTTGCGGTTATCAAAGTCGGTGCAGCTACCGAAGTTGAAATGAAAGAGAAGAAAGCGCGCGTTGACGATGCCCTGCACGCGACCCGTGCTGCGGTAGAAGAAGGCGTGGTTGCCGGTGGTGGCGTCGCGCTGGTGCGCGTTGCGGCTAAACTGGCTGGCCTGACTGCTCAGAACGAAGATCAGAACGTCGGTATCAAAGTTGCGCTGCGCGCAATGGAAGCTCCGCTGCGTCAGATCGTGTCCAACGCCGGTGAAGAGCCGTCTGTGGTCACTAACAACGTGAAAGCGGGCGAAGGTAACTACGGTTACAACGCTGCGACTGAAGAATACGGCAACATGATCGACTTCGGTATCCTCGACCCAACTAAAGTGACCCGTTCTGCTCTGCAGTACGCGGCCTCCGTTGCTGGTCTGATGATCACTACCGAGTGCATGGTTACCGATCTGCCGAAAAGCGATGCGGCTGATTTAGGCGCTGCTGGCGGCATGGGCGGTATGGGTGGTATGGGCGGCATGATGTAATCATGTGCTCTACCCCTTAGAAACAAAGAAACCCCCGGGCAGAAATGCTCGGGGGTTTTTCTTTTTTCCGTCTTTTTAGTATAAGGTGTACATCCGGGCCAGCGCGTCCAGCTCATTGATCATGGGGAATAACATGCAGGTAAGATATTTAGCAGGGATTGTCGGCGCAGCGTTACTGTTAGCGGGTTGCAGTTCCAGCAACGAACTGAGCTCAGGCGGGCAGAGCGTACGCTTTGTTGAAGATAAGCCGGGGGCGGATTGCCAGCTGTTGGGGACCGCGAGCGGGAAGCAGAGCAACTGGCTCTCCGGGCAGAACGGCGGCGAGGGTGGCTCCATGCGCGGCGCGGCTAATGCGCTGCGTAACCAGGCTGCGGCAATGGGCGGCAACGTGATTTACGGCGTCAGCAGCCCGACGCAGAATCTGCTGTCGAGCTTTGTGCCGACCGATAGCGAAATGAACGGTCAGGTCTATAAGTGCCCGAACTGATCGCTTTCCCCTCTCTCCATTGGGGAGAGGGGAAAGAATGCTAGCTCTGTCGTAGCTGCAAATCCAGCGGCGTCTTGCTCGGCTCTCCGCCGATTTCTCGTGCCAGCTTCGGTACCATATAACCGGATACCAGCGTCAGCAGCTCGCGCATGATGGCCCGGGCTTCTTCATCTTCGACCATAAAGTGGGCCGCGCCCTGGACCTTATCCAGCACGTGCAGGTAATACGGCATCACCCCCGCATCAAATAGCGCATTGCTCAGGTTAGCCAGCGTCTGCGCGCTATCGTTGACCCCCCGCAGCAGTACGCTTTGATTGAGCAGCGTAACGCCAGCCTGGCGTAAACGCGCCATCGCCGCGCGAAACTCAGCGTCGATTTCATTGGCGTGGTTGATATGGTTCACCAGCAGTATCTGCAGCGAAGAGCGGGCGAAACGCGCGGCCAGCGTCCCGGTGATGCGCGCCGGGATCACGATGGGCAGCCGGCTGTGAATGCGCAGACGTTTAACGTGCGGGATCGCCTCCAGCTGGGTGAGCAGCCAGTCGAGCTCATGATCTTTCGCCATCAGCGGGTCGCCGCCGGAAAAAATAATCTCATCGAGCTGCGGATGGGCCGAAATATAGTCCATCGCGGCCTGCCAGTTGCGCTTATTGCCCTGGTTATCGGCATACGGGAAGTGTCTGCGGAAACAATAACGACAATTTACCGCACAGCCGCCCTTAACCAGCAGCAGCGCGCGGTTGGCGTATTTGTGCAGCAGGCCGGGCACGACGCTGTGCTGCTCCTCCAGCGGATCGGTGGAGAAACCGGGGGAGGCGATGAACTCTTCCTGCGAAGTAAGTACTTGACGCAAAAGAGGATCGTTGGGGTTTCCTCGCTCCATACGGGCGATGAAAGCCCGGGGAACGCGCAGCGCAAAGAGGCGCTTCGCATCGCGCCCTGCCAATAAGTTTGCATCAGCGTCTACATTTAAAAGATGCAGCAGTTCATCAGGACTGGTCACAACATCGGCAAGTTGCGTTAACCAATCTTCTCTGGATGGGGTATTTAGGGTTACAATATGCGCCATTTTGTGGCTTAGCTACCAATTAACAATTTCAGAGGGCCTTATGGCGACTTACTATAGCAACGATTTTCGTGCCGGTCTTAAAATCATGATGGACGGCGAACCTTATGCCGTTGAAGCGAGTGAATTCGTAAAACCGGGAAAAGGCCAGGCTTTCGCCCGCGTTAAGCTGCGTCGCCTGCTGACCGGCACCCGCGTAGAAAAAACCTTCAAGTCTACCGACTCCGCTGAAGGCGCAGACGTTGTGGATATGAACCTGACTTACCTGTACAACGACGGTGAGTTCTATCACTTCATGAACAACTCCACTTTCGAGCAGCTGGCTGCCGATGCGAAAGCCGTTGGTGAAAGCGCTAAATGGCTGCTGGATCAGGCTGAGTGCATCGTGACCCTGTGGAACGGTCAGCCTATCTCCGTGACCCCGCCGAACTTCGTTGAGCTGGAAATCGTTGAAACCGATCCGGGTCTGAAAGGCGATACCGCAGGTACCGGCGGTAAACCGGCTACCCTGACCACTGGCGCAGTGGTTAAAGTTCCGCTGTTTGTGCAGATTGGCGAAGTGATTAAAGTGGATACCCGCTCTGGCGAATACGTATCTCGCGTGAAGTAATTCACGTCTCTGATGGTTGGCGCAGCGCGACGCTGCGCCCTCTATGGCGCGCAAGCTATCGATAGCAGGCAAGGACGATGAACAACACCTTAAAGCTTATGGCATTGCTGCTTCTCAGCGGCGCTCTGCTGGCCGGCTGTCATACGGTCCACGGCGTTGGCGAAGATATCCGCAGCCTGGGGCACGCCATCTCTCACGCTGCCAGCTAAGCACCGATTTTCTCTCCTCTTCTTCTGAATTCGCGCCTCCCGGCGTACCGCATCGCTTTTTGTCTTAAAAAACGCTGAGATCCCTTCATCCCGGGTCAGTTTGTCTATGCTTATAGGGCACGATAACTAAAACTGGTAAATAAGGATGACATTATGGTGAAAAAAGCGATTGCAGCGTTCTTTACGGTTTTGGCGCTCTCCTCTGTGCTGACCGCATGTAATACAACGCGTGGTGTCGGTCAGGATATTTCAGAAGGCGGCAGCGCCATTTCCGGCGCGGCGACGAAAGCCCAGCAATAGACCTGACGGTACGGTCGCCGGCCGTACCGTTCTTTTCATCTCCTGCGCCGTTGTTTATAATATCCGCGCTTTTTCACTCACCTTGCGGGACGACCCGTAAGCGTACCGCATCCGGGGACGGCCCCATCTAGGGAGCCTTATGTCCTGGTTAATTTTGTTTATCGCCGGCCTGCTGGAAGTGGTCTGGGCGGTTGGTCTGAAGTACACCCACGGTTTTAGCCGCCTGATACCCAGCGCCATCACCATCGTGGCAATGGTGGTCAGCATGGCGCTGCTGTCATGGGCGATGAAAACGCTGCCGGTAGGCACCGCTTACGCGGTGTGGACGGGCATTGGCGCCGTCGGCGCGGCGATTGCCGGTATCGTGTTACTGGGCGAGTCCGCCAGCCCGATGCGTATTGCCAGCCTGGCGTGCATCGTCATCGGTATTATCGGCCTCAAGCTCAGCGCCCATTAATAGCGCTGGTTTACCCAGATCAGCTTGCTCACGTCGAAGCCCTGCCGGGAGGCGATATCCAGCATCTGCTGTTTCACCTCCGGCTCGATTTTCGGCGTGCGCGCCAGCAGCCAGAGATAATCCCGATCCGGTCCGCACACCAGCGCGTAGCGATAATCTTTGTCGAGCGCAATGACGTTGTAGCCGCCGTAGAAGGGGCCAAAAAAGGAGACTTTTAGCGCCGCCCGATTGGTCTCGCCGGTGAAGTAGGCTACGCCATCCGTTTTTTGCCATACGCCGCGATCGGGGTTATAGCCTTTATTGACGACGTTCAGCCCGCCGTCGTCGCGCAGGCTGTAGGTTGCTGTGACCTTCTCCAGGCCGCGCTCAAAGCTATGGTCGAAGCGGGCGATTTCATACCAGGTGCCGAGATAGCGCTGGGTATCAAACGGGCTGACCACCGTCACGCCCTGCGGAGGCGTCGGGGTGCTACAGGCAACAACCAGAAACGAGGCGGCAACAGCGGCAATCATTGGCAGCAGACGCATACTATTTTCCTTGCTGGTTTTTAGCTAAGTGTAGATTCTGGCGAGGGAAAGACGGGAAAATATTCAGCAAAAGAGAGCCCGGTAACATTACGCCACCGGGCATCAGGACGTTTAGATAAACAATACGCCGACCAGCGTTACCACGCTCAGAATGGCGGCCAGTCCGTAGAACACCCACTTCCCGTTAGGGACGTGAATTTTCAGGTCATGCATGGCGTGATGAATGCGGTGGAGCCCGCACCACAGCGGCAGGACGATCATCAGGAAGATAAATGCCCGGCCAATAAAGCTCTGGGCAAAGCCGAGCACGCGTTCGTAGCTGAAGGCGTCAGCGGGCGCCAGGCCTAGCGGCAGCAGAATACCGACCAGCAGTATCATCACCGGAGTAATAATGGCGCTCCACATGCCGCCGGCGCCAAACAGCCCCCAGAATACCGGTTCATCGGAACGTTTTGGGTTGGGATTGATCATTCCAGCCTCCTTACCAGAACAGGGCGATAAGCAGGATCGCCGCTGTTGCTACCGCAGTCACCACCCAAAGCCCTTTAATAACCGGCTCTGGCCCCATTTTCTCGCCTTTGACAATGATATTGGCGGCTTTCGGCGCCAGTTCGAACCAGGTTTTGCTATGCAGCAGCGCTGCGCCCAGGGCGATCAGGTTCAGGATCACCACCAGCGGATTTTGCAGGAAGCCAACGTATCCCGCCCAGCTTTCCGCCCCGTGCTTCAGGGCAAACAGTCCGTAAATCAGGATGATGCTGAACCAGACGGCCGGTACCGCCGTTCCTTCACGCAGCATGTAGAAGCGATAAAACGGCAGCTTTTTCCACCAGGTGGACGTCATCGGCCGCACGTAGGGCTTGCGTTTAGTCGTCATAATGCACTCCTTAGCGTGGTTTCAGGGTGGCGATAAGAAAGTCTTTCGAGCTTTCTACCTTGCCCTGCTGAATGGCGGCCGCCGGGTCGACGTGCTTCGGGCAGACTTCCGAGCAGTAGCCCACGAAGGTACAGGTCCAGACGCCGTTCTGACCGTTAAGCTGCGCCATACGTTCCTTTTTCCCGTGGTCGCGGCTGTCCTCGTTGTAACGATGGGCGAGGGTGATGGCCGCCGGGCCGATAAACTCCGGGTTAAGGCCAAACTGTGGGCAGGCGGCGTAGCACAGGCCGCAGTTGATGCAGCCGGAGAACTGATGGTACTTCGCCATCTGCGCCGGAGTCTGTTTGTTTGGCCCCTGATCCGGGGTACGCGGGTTGCCGATAATATAGGGCTTAATCGCCTCCAGGCTCTCGATAAAGTGGGTCATATCGACCACCAGATCGCGCTCGATCGGGAAGTTAGCCAGCGCTTCGACCTTAATGCCCTTGGTGTATTCACGCAGGAAGGTTTTACATGCCAGCTTCGGCACCTTGTTGACCATCATCCCGCAGGAGCCGCAAATCGCCATCCGGCAGGACCAGCGGTAGCTGAGATCCGCCGCGAGGTTGTCTTTGATATAGCCTAGCGCGTCGAGCAGTGAGGTTTGCTCGTCATAAGGAACCTCATAGAACGCGCTGTGCGGCGCGGTGTCCACTTCCGGGTTGTAGCGCACCACCTCGATTTTCAGGTTCTTCATCTCAGCCATTGCTCGTCTCCTTCTTCTCGGCTGCTTCCGCTTCTGCGCCATATACGCGTTTTGCCGGCGGCAGAGTGGTGATCTTCACATCGCCATACTCGAGGCGCGTGGTGCCATCGGCATCGCGGAATGCGAGCGTATGCTTGAGGAAATTGACGTCGTCGCGCTCGGTGCAGCCTTCATCCAGACGCTGATGCGCGCCGCGGGACTCTTTACGCGCAAGGGCAGAGTGGGCCATACATTCCGCCACGTTCAGCCCGTGACCCAGCTCGATGGTATACAGCAGGTCGGTATTGAACACGCTGGAGCTGTCGGTAATGCGTACGCGCCTGAAGCGCTCCTGCAACTCCGCCAGCTTATCGACGGTTTTCTGCATCAGCTCCGGCGTACGGTAGATCCCGCAGCCTTCTTCCATTGACAGGCCCATCTCGTCGCGAATCTTCGCCCAGTTCTCGTCACCTTCCTGATTGATAAGATCTTTCAGCCGCTTTTCTACGTCGGCGGTCTGCGCATCCAGCGCGCTCACGTTGGCTTCTTTGGCCTCAGCCGCTCGCCTGATGGCCTGCTCGCCGGCGAGGCGGCCAAAGACCACCAGCTCTGCCAGCGAGTTGGAGCCAAGGCGGTTGGCGCCGTGAAGGCCGACCGACGAGCATTCGCCCACGGCGAACAGCCCCTTGATGCGGCTTTCACAGTTCTGGTCGGTTTCGATACCGCCCATGGTATAGTGCGCGGTTGGGCGTACAGGAATCGGCTCTTTAACCGGGTCGACGCCCACGTAGGCCTTCGCCAGTTCGCAGATAAAGGGCAGGCGCTCCAGCAGCTTTTTCTCACCTAAATGGCGCAGGTCGAGATAAACCACGTCGCCGCGCGGCGTCGGAATGGTGTTGCCTTTACGCCATTCGTGCCAGAAGGCCTGGGAGACTTTGTCGCGCGGGCCGAGCTCCATATATTTGTTTTTCGGCTCGCCGAGCGGCGTTTCCGGACCCATGCCGTAATCCTGCAGGTAGCGATAGCCGTCCTTGTTGACCAGAATGCCGCCTTCGCCGCGGCAGCCTTCCGTCATCAGAATACCGGAGCCAGGAAGGCCGGTCGGGTGATACTGCACGAACTCCATATCGCGCAGAGGAACGCCGTGGCTCAGCGCGATGCCCATCCCGTCGCCGGTGACGATGCCGCCGTTGGTGTTGTAGCGATAGACGCGTCCTGCGCCGCCGGTGGCCATCACCACCGCGTTAGCGCGGATTTGCACCAGCGAGCCTTCCATCATATTCATCGCCACCAGGCCACGGGCCTGGCCATCGTCGACCAGAATATCGAGGACGAAATGCTCGTCGAAACGCTGGATCTGCGGGAACTGAAGGGAGGTCTGGAACAGGGTATGCAGCATATGGAAGCCGGTTTTATCGGCCGCGAACCACGTGCGTTCGATTTTCATCCCGCCGAAGCGGCGGACGTTGACGCTACCGTCAGGACGGCGGCTCCACGGGCATCCCCACTGTTCGAGCTGGGTCATTTCCGTCGGGCAATGATGGACGAAGTAGTCGACGACATCCTGCTCACAAAGCCAGTCGCCGCCGGCTACGGTGTCGTGAAAATGGTACTCAAAGCTGTCATGATCCTGGGTCACGGCGGCGGAGCCGCCTTCAGCCGCAACGGTGTGGCTGCGCATGGGGTAGACTTTTGAAATCAGTGCGATTTTGGCATTTGGATTAGCCTGCGCTGCGGCGATTGCAGCGCGAAGACCTGCTCCGCCAGCGCCAATTACGGCAAGATCGGCTTGAAAAGTTTGCACGACATTCCTCCAGTTTTTGTTTATTTCGCCGCCGGGCTGGCGAAAATGTGTCACTGCTCCTTTATAGGTAAAGAAGTATAGCCTTAGGGTCGGTAGGGAAAATTGACGTGTTCGATTTTTTTATCGATATGTGCGGTGATTTATCAGCACGATTGATGCTTCCTGGTGATTTATAAATTTTCTGAATTCTTTAAGGCGCCGTCGGCACAAAATTTGTCTCACCCGCCGGTTACGAGTAGACTTCGTGCCCTTGTCTGAAATCGGAGAAAGTACCATGAGCGAGACGGCAACCTGGCAGCCGAGCGCGTCTATTCCAAACCTGTTAAAACGCGCGGCTGTGATGGCGGAAATTCGTCGTTTCTTTACCGACCGCGGCGTGCTGGAGGTGGAGACGCCCTGCATGAGTCAGGCAACGGTAACGGATATTCACCTGTTTCCGTTCCAGACCCGTTTCGTCGGCCCCGGCTATTCGCAGGGGATGGATCTGTATCTGATGACCAGCCCGGAATACCATATGAAGCGCCTGCTGGCAGCGGGCTGCGGTCCGGTCTTCCAGCTGTGCCGCAGCTTCCGCAATGAAGAGATGGGGCGTCACCACAACCCGGAATTCACCATGCTGGAGTGGTATCGTCCGTGCTATGACATGTATCGTCTGATTAATGAGGTCGATGATTTACTGCAGCAGGTGCTGGAGTGCCAGCCGGCGGAAAGCCTCTCCTATCAGCAGGCGTTCCTGCGCCATCTTGAGCTCGATCCGCTGTCGGCCGATAAGACGCAGCTGCGCGAAGCGGCGGCGAAGCTCGACCTGAGCAATATCGCCGATACGGAAGAAGATAGGGATACGCTGCTGCAGCTGCTGTTTACCATGGGCGTCGAGCCGCATATCGGCAAGGACCGTCCGACCTTTATCTATCACTTCCCGGCAAGCCAGGCGTCGCTGGCGCAGATCAGCACTGAAGATCACCGCGTCGCGGAGCGCTTTGAGGTCTATTACAAGGGAATTGAGCTGGCGAACGGCTTCCACGAGCTGACCGACGCCCGCGAACAGCAGCAGCGTTTCGAGCAGGATAACCGCAAGCGTGCGGCCCGCGGCCTGCCGCAGCAGCCGATTGACGGCAATCTGCTGGAAGCCCTGAAAGCGGGCCTCCCGGACTGCTCCGGCGTGGCGCTGGGGGTCGATCGCGTGGTGATGCTGGCGCTGGGGGCTGAAAGCATCGGCGAAGTGATCGCCTTTACCGTCGATCGCGCCTGACCTGGCCGAATATCTCTCTCTGGCCGCGCAAGGCCAGGGGGCAGACCCTACCCGGCGCACGAGCCGCCGGGTAGGGTCTAACTTACAGGCTGCCCGCCGTGCGGCTGGATTTCCCCGCTGAGGTCATGGCTCTGCTGCTCTTCCTGCCGTCAATGCTTTCCAGACGCATCTGGAACGGCGGGAACGGCATGTCGATACCGTGCTCGCGATAGCCTGCCAGAATCAGCTTATGGATCTCGTGGCGCAGCGGCATACGGTGGCCCATCTCGGCGGCGTAGATACGCAGCTCGAAAATCTGAATCCCCTGCTGCAGATCGACGAGGAAGGCCTCGGGCGCCGGCGTATCGATAACCAGCGAGCAGCGGTGGGCGGCGTTAATCAGAATCTGCGTGACCTCTTCGGTATTCGCATCCGCCGGGGCCGGCACCGTCAGCACCACGCGGGTGACGGAGTCAGACAGCGACCAGTTGATAAACTGCTCGGTGATGAACGCCTTATTCGGCACGATAATCTCTTTCCGGTCCCAGTCGCTGATGGTGGTGGCGCGGGTATTGATGCGGGTGATGCTGCCGGTCAGATCGCGGATGGTCACCGTATCGCCAATACGTATCGGCTTTTCAAACAGAATAATCAGGCCTGAGATAAAGTTGGCGAAGATCTCCTGCAGGCCAAAACCGAGGCCGACGCCGAGCGCCGCTACCAGCCACTGCAGCTTCGCCCACTCAATACCGATCATCGAGAAGCCCATCAGGCCGCCAATCAGCATCAGCAGGTATTTGGTAATGGTGGTGATCGCGTAGCCGGTGCCCGGCGTGAGGTCCAGGTGCTGCAGAATCGCCAGCTCCAGCAGCGCAGGGAGGTTGCGTACCAGCTGGGTGGTGATAATCAGCACCAGAATCGCGATCAGCACCGCCCCAAGCGTAATCGGCTCGAGGCTTTCAACGCCCTGCACCGTAGAGGTCGCATCCCACAGCGAGATATTCTCGAGGAAGCCAAACGCCGAATGGATTTCTGACCACAACACGATCACCGAGACCAGGGCTACCAGCATCAGCAGCGAGCGCACCAGCCGCAGCGACCGGGTACTGATCGCATCGAGATCGATTTCACTGACGTCGATCTCCGCGGACCCTTCAGGGCTGCTGGAGTGCGCGATCTCATCTTCGCCCCGCGCGCGTTGGGCAAGAATTTCCGCCCGCCGATGCTTGGCGCGATCGAAGGCCAGCCGGCGGCGCTGAATCAGCATCCAGCGGCGGATGATGTGATAGACCACGAGCAGTAAGAACCAGATCGCCACCGACGTTTCCAGCCTGGCCAGCAGCGCCTGGGCGGTCGCCAGGTAGCCGATGGCCGCCGCCAGCATGGCAATGAGCGGCGCGCCCAGCAGTAGGTTCCACAGCATGCGGTTAACCATATTATCGCCGCTCCCTGATTTATCGAGATACAGCGGAATACCGGCATGCTTGAGGCTCAGCGTGACCAGCGCCAGCGCCCCGCAAATCAACAGGAAGCACAGGCGGCCGAGGGAGGCCGAGAACTCACGGTCGTTGAGGTTATCGAACATAATCAGCGCAATGATCAGCGGGACGATCAGCCCGATGCTCATCAGGTAGTAGCGCATGGCCTTGGTGACCCGGCTACGCGGCCAGCCGAAGTGGGCGATAAACAGGCCGTTCGGACGCGCAAAGGTGGCGCAAATCATCACTACCCACAGCAGCGGTACCGTGGCGGTGACGCTTTCGCCGATGGCCACCGCCAGCGGGAAGGGCCAGGCGGATTGCAGACCATAGCCCAGGGTCATCCACAGCACCGGGAGCGGCGAGGCCACCAGAATCGACCAGAACACGGTGCGCAGGGTGAGCCAGAAATGGTCCTGGGTCACTTTGCCAACGCGGGCGCTGGAACGCTCAAGGAAGCGGGTGAAGTGGCGACGCGAGCTGATGCTGAAACCAACCAGAATCAGCGCGCCAAACAGCGGCAGCAGCGTCTCCTTGCTGGTTAACATCATCGCGCTGGCTTTGCCTAGCTGGCTGACGGTATCGAGAGAGACCAGGCGACGCAGATCGTGAGCAATTTCCAGCGGCCATGAAAAACCGATTGGGCTGACGTCCGAGGTCCAGAACAGATAGCGGTGGGTCGCTTCGTTCATCTCTTTCAGGGCGTCTTCAAGCTGGCCGTTAGCCACTTTGAGCTTGGTCAGCTCCAGAATCAGCGTATCGCCGCCCTGCAGCAGCGAGTTGAGCAGCTCGCTTTGCGTGCGCAGCTGCGCTTCAAGAATACGATTCTGCTCGCTGGTCAGCGCCTGACCGTCGGCCTGGCGCAGCTGACGGAGCTGCGTCTGGCTGCCGAGGAGGTCCTCAAAGCGCAGCCGCTGCACCCGCAGCTGGGCCATTTCGGTATCCAGCTGCTGGGGTTTTGGCGTCTCCGGCAGACGGGCGACCTGGGCGCGTAGCGCTTCGCCCAGCAGGCTGGAGGCGCCCAGCCACTGCGACTGCTCGCGCAGCGTATTGAGCGCCTGGCGAACCTGGAGCGTCTGGCTGGAGGCCTGACGCTGCTGTGAAGCAACCAGGTCCATGCGCTGAGCCTGCTGGTTTAACGCCTGCGACAGCTCGCGGTTAACTTTAAACTGGGCCACCAGCTCCGGCGGCAGGTTTTCGCTGTTCTCCGCCAGCAGCTCGGTGCTTTCCAGCGCCTTTTCGGCTTCGCGCTGGCGCTGGCTGTTGAGCTGATTACGCAAGCCCTGCAGGTAGCCGTCGAGCAGCTTGCTTTGCTTTTGCGCCAGATCGGCGCGCATGCGCGACAGCTCCTGGCGATTGTTGGCGGAGAGCTGCGCCAGGTCCAGCTCGTTGACCAGCGCTTTCAGGCGCGCGGATTCCGCCTGCAGGCTCAGATTTTGTGCCTGTGCCAGCGGCGTATTGCTGGTCTGCGCGCCGACGCGGCGCTCAACGTCGTTCAGCTGACGGCGGGCGTCGGTTTGCTGCTGCGGAAGCTGGTTGAGCGAATCGGCGATATCGCGGGCGCGCTCCTGCTCCTGCTGGGCCTGACGGCTGGCTTCGAGCAGCTGGCTGCTGACCTGCAGGATTTCCTGATTCAGGGCATCGGTGGAGAGCGTCGTTGATACCTGGCGCGGTTCATCGGCCAGGTTGTTGATCTGCGAACGCAGGGTCTGGAATAGCTTGGGGAAGTTATCGATAACCTGCTGATACTGACGCGTACGCTCGAGGGAAGCGCTACGCTCCTCAAGCGCGTTCAGAGCGGACTGTAGCGCTTCTACGGTACCAGGCTGGGCGGGTTTTGCCGCCTTCGCCTGTTCCAGTTCCTGAGCTATCTGTTTCGCGTCCGGGGCTGTCGCTGCGTACGCCCCCAGACTGAGGCTCCAGGCCAGCAGGAAAATATATATCAGGCGCACGGCATAACCCTTTTTGTCAGCTATTAACCTTCGTCTTGCGTATCGTCGCTCAGAATGCTGGCGTCGCCTTCGGTCGTGGACATGGTCTCAACGGCGGTTGCCAGCGGTTGACCAAGCTTAGTGACCGAGAGGTTCTGCAGCTGTTCGAGCAGTTTTACCTTGCCCGGGGCAAACAGGTTGATCACCGTCGAACCGAGTTTGAAGCGACCCATCTCCTGGCCTTTCAGCAGGGCAATGGAGCCTTCGCTGTCGCCCGCAGGCCAGGTCCAGCGCTTAATGACGCCTTCACGCGGCGGGGTAACGGTACCGGACCACACGGTTTCAATGCTGCCAACGATGGTCGCACCGACCAGAATTTGCGCCATCGGACCAAATTCAGTATCGAACAGGCAGATGACGCGCTCGTTGCGGGCGAACAGATTCGGTACGTTCTGCGCGGTCAGGTGGTTAACGGAGAACAGATCGCCCGGGACGTAGATCATTTCGCGCAGAATACCGTTACACGGCATGTGGACGCGGTGGTAGTCACGCGGCGACAGATAGGTGGTTGCGAAGTTACCGTTGCGGAACAGCTCGGCCATCTGGTAATTACCGGCCAGCAGCGCTTCCAGCGTGTAGTTGTGGCCTTTGGCCTGCAGAATTTTATCGTCTTCGATAGCTCCCAGCTGGCTAATTGCGCCATCGGCAGGCATGACCAGCACGTTCGGATCGGTGTTCAGCGGACGTGCTTCATCACGCAGCGGTCGAACAAAGAAATCGTTAAAGGTGCGGTAGCTGGCGGTATCGGGCTTCTGCGCCTCTTTCATATCGACCTTGTAGCACTTCACGAACAGGTCGATGACCAGTTTCGTCAGCCAGCCCGCTCGTTTGCTCGCACCCCAGCCTGCGAGGCGGGTAAGCCACAGTTTAGGCAGAATGTATTGCAGCGAAAGTTTAAGATCGTTTAACAAGGTAGCCTCCAGGCCATTATTTGTCGTTCCTGACCCCGCAAAGCGTCGGGGACCTGAAAAAGGGGTCGATTCTATACGTAAACGCATCCGGGTTGCATCAAGGCTGCAGGTCTGCGAATCCCCGGCAGCATAGAGAGCTATGTGGGCGGGGGGAATACGCGCAGCCAACGCAGAGCAGCCTGAAGGATGAAACGTATAGCGACGCTCAGCTTAAATGTCAGTCATCGGATGATGAAAAGCTTTTACGCGTTTTTACCTGCACTTCGTTCATGCTTTCCAGAATGCGGTGGTAGTTTTCAAAACGGCGCTCATTGATGCTGCCATTTTCAACCGCTTCGCGAATCGCGCAGCCCGGATCGGTATCATGCTTGCAGTCGCGATATTTGCAACGGCCTAAATAATCGTGAAATTCGACAAAACCGTTGGTGATTTGTTCCGCATCAAGATGCCAGAGGCCAAATTCGCGCACGCCAGGGGAGTCAATCACGTCGCCGCCCTGCGGGAAGTGATAGAGGCGCGCGGCGGTGGTGGTGTGCTGGCCAAGGCCCGAGTTGTCAGAGACGTCGTTGGTCAGGATCCGATCGTCGTTCAGGCCCAGCAGCGCGTTCAGCAGGCTGGATTTACCCACCCCGGACTGCCCGGCAAAGATGCTGATGCGGCCGGTGAGGGCCTCTTCAAGCGGCTTCAGGCCGTCCTGGGTCCGGCTTGATACCATCAGCACGGGATAGCCAATTTTGCGGTAGATATCCATCTGCTCATTGACGAACGCTAAGGCGTCCTCATCCAGCAGGTCGATCTTGTTGAGCACAATCAGCGGCTCGACGTCCAGGGCTTCGCTCGCCACCAGATAGCGGTCAATAATGTTTAACGACAGCTCGGGTAAAATCGCGGAAACGATGACGATCTGATCGATGTTGGCGGCGATGGGCTTAACGCCATCATAGAAATCCGGACGCGTCAGGACCGAGGTCCGCTCGTGCACGGCCTCAACGATACCTTTTACTCTAACGCCGTCAGCGGCGTCTTTGCCTGGGCGCCAGACTACGCGATCGCCGGTTACCAGCGAACGGATCGTCCGGCGAATGTTGCAGCGGTGGACGCCACCGTCAACGGATTCAACGTCGGCATGCATGCCGAAGCGGCTGATGACGATGCCTTCGGAGGTCTCGCCAAACAGATTGTCATCGTAGTCGGCCTTCTCCGAAGTCGTTTTCAGGCGGCGCTGGTGGTTGGCCTTGACGCGGCGCTGTTGGCCTTTGGAGAGTTTATTTTTACTCAATCGAACTGGCTCCTGGTCGCCCTGTAGGGGCAAAACCTCTATGATACACGCTATTTTAGATGAATATAGTCACGCAAGAAGGGTGGAAAATAGCATGAGTGCAGATGAAAACAACCTGATTTGGATCGATCTTGAAATGACGGGGCTGGATCCGGAGCGCGATCGCATTATCGAAATCGCCACCCTGGTGACCGATGCAAACCTCAACATTCTGGCGGAAGGGCCGACGATTGCGGTACACCAGTCTGATGCGCAGCTGGCGCTGATGGACGAGTGGAACGTGCGCACGCATACCGGCAGCGGGCTGGTGGAGCGCGTCAAGGCCAGCACCGTGGGCGATCGCGAAGCGGAGCTGGCGACTATCGAATTCCTCAAGCAGTGGGTGCCTGCGGGTAAATCGCCGATTTGCGGCAACAGCATTGGCCAGGACCGCCGCTTTCTCTTTAAATATATGCCAGAGCTGGAAGAGTACTTTCACTACCGCTACCTTGACGTCAGCACCCTGAAAGAGCTGGCGCGCCGCTGGAAGCCGGAAATCCTCGATGGCTTTAAAAAGCAGGGCACCCATCAGGCGATGGACGATATTCGCGAATCGGTGGCGGAGCTGGCCTACTACCGCGAGCACTTTATCAAGCTGTAACCGTGCTGCCGGGGTCGGACGGCCCCGGCGACAGGCCAGAACTATTTAAACCACTTTTGCTCCATTTGCCCGAATTCAGGGGAGGCCTTGACGACCTCCAGCGCGGCATTCAGCGCATTGAGCAGTTCAGGGTCATCCTGACGCACCGCGATCGCCAGCTGCTTGCCATAATATTTGGCATCGGTTGCCTGCTCGTCGATGATGGCGTAATCCGGATTGTCCTGCAGCCATGTCTCGGCGCTGGCGCGATCGCTCATCACCCCGATAATGCTCCCCTCTTTCAGCGCGCTGAACGCGGCGTCGTTGCTATCGTAAGAGACGACGTTCACCTCTTTTTGCTTATCGTGCAGATAGCGCTGGTGAATGCTGCCTTTCGCGACGCCGAGCTTTTGGCCTTTCAGGTCAGCAAAACCGTGGGCGCTATTCTTCGCGGTGACAACCACGCCGGACAGCTGCTGGCGATAGGGCTGAGTGAAGGCTACCCGCCTTTCGCGCATCGGGACGATCTCGATCCCGGCGATGATGGCGTCGAATTTCTTAAAGCGCAGCGCCGGGATCAGGGTATCGAAGCTCTGGGGCGTAAATGTGCACTCAGCCTGCATCTGTTTACAGAGCGCCCTGGCGAGATCGATATCAAAACCGGCAGGCTGGTTTTTGGCGTTGACGGTTTCGAAGGGCGGATTGGCCGTCGTGGTACCAAAATGCAGCGTCGTTGCCGATGCCGTTCCCATAGCTAGCGCGATCAGCAGCAGGAAGGAGAGCGTATTTTTCATCTTAATTTCCCTGTTTGTCATTGTTGTTGACCGTCTATGGGGAGATCGTACCCGCAGACCGGGGCGATTTTGCGCCTTTAACAAGGTGTGAAAAAGTTATTTTGCCTTACGCGCTGCTTATTTATACAATTCAGGACGCTATCTGGCGATAAAATGTCCATTCAGATAAAAATAGAAAAAAAGTGCTCGCTGGGGGGTTGCAGCTAAATCGAATTCTCGTATAATGCGCCTCCCGTGACGAAGCAGAAATGCAAATCACGACGCCATAGAAATATGGCAAGAAGTACGCGGGAATAGCTCAGTTGGTAGAGCACGACCTTGCCAAGGTCGGGGTCGCGAGTTCGAGTCTCGTTTCCCGCTCCAAAATTTGAAAGGCACTATCCTAATCACAGGATTTCGGCTTGCGGTAAAGCTACTCAGGTAGCGGCAGGTTGAAAGACGAAGATTAAGCGGGAATAGCTCAGTTGGTAGAGCACGACCTTGCCAAGGTCGGGGTCGCGAGTTCGAGTCTCGTTTCCCGCTCCAAATTTGATAGTTACCACACCCAAGCGGGAATAGCTCAGTTGGTAGAGCACGACCTTGCCAAGGTCGGGGTCGCGAGTTCGAGTCTCGTTTCCCGCTCCAAAATTTCTTCCTCATACTCAATTTATCCACAGTGCAAATCGCGCCGGGGATGCCTTCCGTTGAATACGGGAAAATACTGTAAACAGAGTTATCCACAGGTTAAATGCAAACGACGCGTTGCTGAAAAACTTCGACTTTTGAATAATATCAATTCATCTCATTGAAATTTAACAATAAAATTTCATTTCAAAGTGTTAATACGATCACTTGACGTTCGTCTGCATGTTGAAACGCAATGTGTTTTTGTTTTTATTCACAGCCTGTGAATGAATCAGGCGTCTCTCGGCAGCCCTTTTTCAATCACCCTGACCAGCCGCTGTTTCTTCGGCAGCTGCACCTCAACCGCGCCGGCATTGCGCCTGGCAATTTGCTGCTCTATCGCCCACTCGATATGCTCATCGAGAAGCGGATGCTCGCCCCGACGGCTCTCAAGCGCCTTGAGATTCGCTTCATCCCACGGAGCATTTCCCAGCGCAACGGCAATGTTGCGTAACCAGCGCAGATGGCCAATACGGCGAATTGCCGATCCTTCGGTCACCTTCAGAAAATGACTCTCACTCCAGGCAAACAGCTCTACCAGCGGCGGCGCGTGCAGCGCTTTTCGCGGGCTGAAATCCTCTTCATCCGTGAGCTGGGAAAAGCGGTTCCACGGGCAAATCAGCTGGCAGTCGTCGCAGCCGTAAATGCGGTTGCCGATCAGCGGGCGGAACTCGGCGGGTATCGCGCCTTCCAGCTCAATGGTCAAATAGGAGATGCAGCGGCGGGCGTCGACGGTATAGGGCTCGACGATCGCGCCGGTCGGACAGATCGTCATGCAGGCCACGCAGCGCCCGCACTCTTCGGCGACCGGCCGATCGACGGGCAGGGGGATATCAACCAGCAGCTCGCCGAGGAAAAAGAACGAGCCGGCATCGCGGTTAATAATAAGCGAGTGCTTGCCCGTCCAGCCAAGACCCGCTTTTTCCGCCAAAGGACGCTCCAGAACAGGCGCGGAATCGACAAACGGTCTAAAATTGAGCGAAGCACACTGTTCCTGAATCATCTCACCAAGTTTTTTCAGGCGGTTACGTAGCAGCTTATGATAATCACGCCCAAGGGCATAACGGCTGACGTAACCCAGCGCGGGATCTTTCAGGGTGCGGGCAAAAGCGGCATTCGCTGGCAGGTAGTTCATCCGTACGCTGATGACGCGTAACGTACCGGGAAGAAGCTCATGAGGGCGCGCGCGCATCATGCCGTGGCGCGCCATCCATTCCATCTCTCCGTGGTATTGTTTGTCCAGCCATGCCTGCAGTTTGGGTTCGTTGACGCTGAGATCGGTATCGGTGATACCCACCTGCTGGAACCCTAATTCAGTGCCCCATTGCTTGATTTGCTGCGCTAACTTATTGAGATCGAGGGGCTGTAACATGATGGACCATACAATGACGAAATACTCCGTCAGTATACCACACTTCATCTGGCCTGCAGAGGCGCTACGACGCGCGGAAAAAGAGGCTGCGGACAGCCTCGGGCTGACCCTGTTTGAGCTGATGCGCCGGGCGGGAGAAGCGGCTTTCCAGCTGGCGCGAAGCCAGTATCCTGCCGGCCAGCGCTGGCTGATTCTTTGCGGCCACGGCAACAACGGCGGCGACGGCTACGTCGTTGCGCGCCTGGCGCAGGCTCAAGGGATTGAGGTAACGCTGCTGGCGCTGGAGAGCGAGAAGCCGCTGCCGGAGGAAGCGCACGCCGCACGCGAAGAGTGGCTCAACGCCGGCGGAACGATCCACGCGGCGGATATTGCCTGGCCGGAAGAGATCTCGCTGATTATTGACGGACTGCTGGGCACCGGCCTGCGCAGCGCTCCGCGCAAGCCTGTCGCGACGCTGATCGCGCGCGCGAATGCGCATCCGGCGCCGATAGTGGCGTTGGATATCCCCTCCGGGCTCAATGCGCAGACCGGAACCACGCCTGGGGCGGTCATCCATGCGGCCCACACGATAACGTTTATCGCCCCCAAGCCGGGGCTGCTGACCGGTAAAGCCCGCGACGTGGTTGGCCGGCTGCACTATCACTCTCTGGGCCTCGATAGCTGGCTTGCCGGACAAAGGTTCCCGCTGGCGCGCTTTGATGCCTCGCAGCTGGCGGGCTGGCTGCCGCCGCGCCGCGCAACCTCCCATAAAGGCGATCACGGCAGGCTGGCGATCGTTGGCGGCGATCGCGGCACCGCGGGCGCCATCAGGATGACCGGAGAAGCGGCACTGCGGGCGGGAGCCGGTTTAGTCCGGGTGTTGACCCATCTGGAAAATATTGCCCCGATTATTACCGCCAGGCCGGAGCTGATGGTGCATGAGCTTACGGCGCAGAGCCTCGATGAAAGCCTGCAGTGGGCTGATGTGGTGGCGATCGGTCCGGGCCTCGGCCAAAGCGAATGGGCGACGCGGGCGCTACGCCAGGTGGAGAGCTTTGCTAAACCGATGGTGTGGGATGCGGATGCGTTGAACCTGCTGGCAATCAATGCCGATAAACGTCACAATCGCGTGCTGACGCCACACCCCGGCGAAGCCGCCCGTTTGCTTAACTGCAGCGTGGCAGAAATTGAAAGCGATCGCTTACATTCTGCTCAACGTCTGGTAAAACGTTATGGTGGCGTGGTCGTGCTGAAAGGCGCGGGGACGGTGGTGGCCAGTGAAGCAGGTGAGATGGGTATTATCGATGCCGGCAATGCCGGTATGGCCAGCGGCGGAATGGGCGATGTGCTCACCGGTATTATTGCCGCTCTGTTAGGGCAAAAGCTAACGCCGTATGATGCTGCCTGCGCCGGTTGCGTGGCGCATGGCGAAGCCGCAGACCGACTGGCTGCCAGAGATGGCGTCCGTGGGATGCTGGCGACCGATCTCTTTTCCACGCTCAGGCGTGTTGTTAACCCGGATGTGATTGACGTAGACCATGATTAACCGAGTGATTCCTTTACCCGACGAGCAGGCAACCCTGGACCTTGGCAACCGCATTGCGCAGCTCTGTACGGGGGCCACGGTCATCTATCTGTATGGCGATTTAGGCGCGGGTAAAACTACCTTCAGCCGCGGCTTTTTACACGCACTCGGCCACCGCGGGAATGTCAAAAGCCCTACCTACACGCTGGTGGAGCCGTACACCCTCGAAAATTTGACGGTGTATCACTTCGATCTTTACCGCCTGGCGGACCCCGAAGAGCTCGAGTTTATGGGGATCCGTGACTATTTTACTGACGATGCTATCTGCCTGGTTGAATGGCCGCAGCAGGGCGCGGGCGTGCTGCCCGAGCCTGATGTTGAAATTCATCTTGAGTATCAGGCACAAGGGCGTGAGGCGCGCGTAACGGCAGTCTCCTCATTGGGTGAGTCTTTACTGGCGCGTTTAGCCTGAAGGATCGCGGGATGAAATATCGCATAACCTCTTGGCTGGCCGCTGCGCTGATGCTGTTTAGCATGCAGACCTTTGCGGCAAGTTTATCCGATATCCAGGTCTCTAACGGAGATCGGCAGGCCCGTATTACCATAAGCTTTATTGGCGATCCCGAATACTCCTTCAGCCCTCAGGGCAAACGCACCGTGGCGCTGGATATAAAGCAGACCGGCACCCTGCAGGGATTACCGCTGCTGTTTAGCGGCAGCAACCTGGTGAAAAGCATTCGCTCGGGCACGGCGCCGGATACGCAGTCTCTGCGCCTGCTGGTGGACCTGACGGAAGACGGCAAAACCCGCGCGGTGAAGCAGCAAAACGGCTCTAATTATACCGTTGTGTTCACTATTAACGCCGACGTCCCGCCTCCACCTCCGCCGCCTCCGGCGATCGTGAAGCGAGTGGAAAGGCCGGCGATTGCCCCGCGTCCGGTTCCGGTTGAGCCCGCGCGCAACCCGTTTAAGTCATCCGGTAATGAACGGCAAACGGCCATGACCGAGAGCCACGCCGTGACGCGTCCGGCCGCTCGCGCCGCGGCGACGGACGATAAGGTGATTATTGCGATCGATGCTGGCCACGGCGGCCAGGACCCGGGCGCGATCGGCCCGGACGGCACCAAAGAGAAGAACGTGACGATCGCCATTGCCCGCAAGCTGCGTGCGTTGCTGAACGCCGATCCGCTGTTCAAGCCGGTGCTGACCCGCGACGGCGACTACTTTATTTCGGTGATGGGCCGTTCGGACGTCGCCCGTAAGCAAAATGCCAACTTCCTGGTGTCGATTCACGCCGATGCGGCGCCGAATCGTGACGCTACCGGCGCTTCGGTATGGGTGCTGTCCAACCGTCGCGCCAATAGCGAAATGGCAGGCTGGCTTGAGCAGCATGAGAAGCAGTCCGAGCTGCTCGGCGGCGCCGGCGACGTGCTGGCGAACAGTCAGTCGGATCCCTACCTGAGCCAGGCGGTGCTGGATTTACAGTTCGGCCATTCCCAGCGCGTCGGGTATGATGTGGCGACTAACGTATTGAGCCAGCTGCAGCGGGTCGGCGATCTCCACAAGCGCCGCCCGGAACACGCCAGCCTCGGCGTGCTGCGTTCACCGGATATTCCGTCTATCCTCGTCGAAACCGGTTTTATCAGCAATACCGGCGAAGAGCGGCTGTTGGCCAGCGACAATTATCAGCAGCAGCTTGCCGAAGCGATTTATAACGGTCTGCGTAATTACTTTATGCAGCACCCGCTGCAATCAGCCCCGCGCGGCGAGCCCGCACAAACGGCCAGCGCCGCGTCGCCTGGCAGGACGTTGATAAATTAAGGAGTCAGTCATGCCGATTCAGGTTCTACCGCCGCAGCTCGCCAACCAGATTGCCGCAGGTGAGGTGGTGGAACGTCCGGCGTCGGTGGTTAAGGAGCTGGTAGAAAACAGCCTTGATGCCGGCGCGACCCGAATTGATATTGATATCGAACGCGGCGGCGCGAAGCTTATCCGCATTCGTGACAACGGCTGCGGCATCAAAAAGGACGAGCTGGCGCTGGCGCTGGCTCGCCACGCCACCAGTAAAATTGCCTCCCTTGACGATCTGGAAGCTATCATCAGCCTCGGCTTTCGCGGGGAAGCGCTGGCCAGTATCAGCTCGGTGGCGCGGCTGACCCTGACCTCGCGCACGGCGGAGCAGCAGGAGGCCTGGCAGGCCTACGCCGAAGGGCGCGATCAGGACGTGACCGTCAAGCCGGCGGCGCATCCGGTCGGCACCACGCTGGAAGTGCTGGATCTGTTCTATAACACCCCGGCCCGCCGCAAATTTATGCGTACCGAAAAGACGGAATTTAACCATATCGATGAAATTGTCCGCCGCATCGCGCTGGCGCGTTTCGACGTCACGATTAATCTCAGCCATAACGGCAAGGCGATGCGCCAGTATCGCGCCGTACCCGCGGGCGGACAGCGCGAGCGGCGGCTGGGCGCTATCTGCGGCACGCCGTTCCTCGAGCAGGCGCTGGCGATTGAATGGCAGCACGGCGATCTGACCCTCAGCGGCTGGGTGGCAGATCCTCTGCATACCAATCCGGCGCTGGCGGAGATTCAGTATTGCTACGTCAACGGCCGTATGATGCGCGACCGGCTGATCAACCACGCCATTCGCCAGGCCTGTGAAGATAAGCTCGGGGCCGACCAGCAGCCCGCTTTTGTCCTGTACCTTGAGATTGACCCGCACCAGGTAGATGTGAATGTCCATCCGGCTAAGCACGAGGTGCGTTTTCACCAGTCTCGGCTGGTCCATGATTTTATCTATCAAGGGGTGCTTAGCGTCCTCCAGCAGCAGCTCAGCGCGCCGCTGGCGGAAGAGGATGCGGGGCAGCCGGCGCGCCTTCAGGTACCGGAGAACCGGGTCGCGGCGGGGGCTAACCATTTTGCTCAGCCCGTCCCTGCGCGTGAGCCGGCCGCAGCGCGCTACGGCCGCGAAACGCCGCGCGAGCCTTCCAGTTCGGCTGGAGGCGGCGGCTGGCCGCATGCGCAGCCGGGATACCAAAAGCAGCAGGGGGCGCTGTATCGTCAGCTGCTGGAAACGCCGGCTGTCGAGCGTAAAAGCAGCGCCCCGGCGCCTGCTGCGGAGGGTTTATCCGGCCACAGCCAAAGCTTTGGCCGCGTGCTGACCATCGTTGATGGCGATTGCGCGCTGCTGGAACGTGACGGCAGGCTGGCGCTTCTGGCGCTGCCGGTGGCCGAACGCTGGCTGCGTCAGGCGCAGCTGACGCCCGCCGGGGAGCCGGTTTGCGGGCAGCCGCTGCTGATCCCGCTGCGGCTAAAAGTATCGGGCGCGGAAAAGGACGCGCTGGCGAAAGCGCAGGCGGCGCTGGTGACTTTGGGGATCGATCTGCAGTCCGATGCGCATCATTTGACGGTTCGCGCGGTGCCTTTACCCTTAAGACAACAAAATTTACAAATCTTGATTCCTGAACTGATAGGCTACCTGGCGCAGCGAAAGGCATTTGACGTCGGTGACATCGCGCAGTGGATCGCGCGCAACCTGGCGAGCGAACACGCGCAGTGGAATATGGCGCAGGCGATTAGCGTGCTGGCGGACGTAGAGCGTTTATGTCCGCAGCTGGTAAAAGCTCCGCCGGGTGGTCTGTTACAACCCGTTGACCTGGATTCGGCGATGAATGCCCTGAAAGATGAGTGATGTAACTGAGGCGAGCCTGCCTAAGGCAATATTTTTAATGGGCCCAACGGCCTCTGGTAAAACGGCGCTGGCCATTGCATTGCGTAAAATTTTACCGGTAGAGTTGATTAGTGTCGATTCCGCCCTTATCTATCGAGGAATGGACATTGGTACGGCCAAGCCGGATGCGGCAGAGCTGAGCGCAGCGCCGCATCGACTGCTGGATATTCTCGACCCGGCAGAGGCTTACTCCGCGGCGGACTTTCGTCGCGATGCGTTGGCAGAAATGGCGGATATCGTCGCTGCCGGGCGCATTCCGCTGCTGGTTGGCGGAACAATGTTGTATTTCAAAGCGTTGCTGGAAGGGCTGTCGCCGTTACCGTCGGCAGATCCGCAGGTCAGGGCAAAAATTGAGCAACATGCAGCAGAGCAGGGGTGGCACGCACTGCACCGGCAGCTACAGGAGATCGATCCCGTTGCCGCCGCGCGTATTCATCCAAATGATCCGCAAAGACTTTCCCGAGCACTGGAAGTTTTTTTCATTTCGGGTAAAACTTTAACGGAACTGACGCAAACGTCGGGAGACGCTCTGCCGTACAAGGTGCATCAGTTCGCCATCGCCCCGGCGAGCCGTGAACTGCTCCATCAACGCATAGAACAGCGTTTTCATCAGATGTTGGCTTCAGGTTTTGAAGCAGAAGTACGGGCGCTATTTGCCCGCGGAGATTTGCATACGGATATGCCTTCCATTCGTTGTGTAGGATATCGCCAGATGTGGTCATACCTTGATGGCGAGATCCCGTATGATGAAATGGTTTATCGAGGTGTTTGCGCCACGAGACAGTTAGCCAAGCGTCAGATAACCTGGTTGCGCGGCTGGGAAGATATTCACTGGTTAGACAGTGAACAACCTGAACAGGCGCTCAACAAAGTATTACAGGTAGTTGGTGCGAGCCAGGACTGAACGTGTACAATTAAACGGTATCGTGCGTAATTTTTTTTAAGAATCGTAAGGTTCTGAGTACAAAACAAGCATACATATAAGGAAAAGAGAGAATGGCTAAGGGGCAATCTTTACAAGATCCGTTCCTGAACGCTTTGCGTCGGGAACGCGTTCCGGTTTCTATTTATTTGGTGAATGGTATTAAGCTGCAAGGGCAAATTGAGTCTTTCGATCAGTTCGTGATCCTGTTGAAGAACACGGTCAGCCAGATGGTCTACAAGCACGCAATTTCCACCGTTGTTCCGTCTCGCCCGGTGTCTCATCACAGCAATAATGCTGGCGGCGGTACAAGCAACTATCACCACGGTGGTAGCGCGCAGGGTTCTTCTGCGCCGCAGCAAGACAGCGAAGACGCCGAATAAGGTTAATGCTGTTTTTCCAAGCCGGGGAGCCTGGTTTTACTCTATGAGTTTTTGGTTGCAGGAAGTCGGCATGTAGTGAATCCCCAGGCGTTTACAGCAGTAAATGGCTGGGGTAAACGAGTAAAGCCAATACTCACGCAACCAGAAAGACCACGAGTGACCCTGTTCCCCGCTGGTATTTTAGAAGGGGTTTACGCTTGTTTGACCGTTATGATGCCGGTGAGCAGGCGGTGCTGGTACACATCTATTTTTCGCAAGACAAAGATATGGAAGACCTTCAGGAGTTTGAATCCCTGGTCTCCTCTGCCGGTGTCGAAGCAATGCAGGTGATTACCGGTAGCCGTAAAGCACCGCACCCAAAATATTTTGTTGGTGAAGGTAAGGCTGTCGAAATTGCGGAAGCCGTAAAAGCGACCGGCGCGTCGGTCGTGCTGTTCGATCATGCCCTGAGTCCAGCCCAGGAACGTAACCTGGAGCGCCTGTGCGAATGCCGGGTTATCGATCGCACAGGACTTATTTTAGATATTTTCGCCCAGCGAGCGCGCACCCACGAAGGGAAACTGCAGGTTGAGCTGGCGCAGCTGCGCCATATGGCGACGCGCCTGGTACGCGGCTGGACCCACCTTGAAAGGCAAAAGGGCGGGATTGGTTTGCGTGGCCCGGGTGAAACCCAGCTCGAGACTGACCGTCGATTGCTGCGTAACCGCATTATGCAGATCCTCGGGCGGCTGGAAAAAGTATCGAAGCAGCGTGAACAGGGACGGCGGTCACGAGCCAAAGCCGATATCCCAACCGTGTCGCTGGTGGGGTACACCAACGCCGGGAAATCAACGCTGTTTAACCAGATAACCGAAGCTGAGGTGTACGCGGCGGACCAGCTGTTCGCGACTCTGGACCCGACGCTACGCCGCATCGACGTCACGGACGTTGGTGAAACTGTGCTGGCGGACACCGTGGGCTTTATTCGCCACCTGCCGCACGATTTGGTCGCCGCGTTTAAAGCCACGCTGCAGGAGACGCGTCAGGCGACGCTGCTGCTGCACGTGATTGACGCAGCCGATGTCCGTCTGCAGGAAAATATTGATGCCGTAAATACGGTTCTCGCCGAAATCGAGGCCGATGAGATCCCGGTACTGCTGGTGATGAACAAAATCGACATGCTTGACGATTTTGAACCACGTATCGACCGGGATGAAGAGAATAAACCGATTCGGGTCTGGCTCTCTGCGCAGACCGGAATTGGGGTACCGCTGCTTTTTGAGGCTTTGACGGAACGACTTTCCGGTGAAGTGGCCCAGCACACGCTGCGCTTACCGCCGCAGGAAGGGCGGCTGAGAAGTCGGTTCTATCAGCTTCAGTCGATAGAAAAAGAGTGGCTGGAGGATGACGGCAGCGTGAGTCTGCAGGTGCGCATGCCGATCGTTGACTGGCGTCGCCTCTGTAAACAAGAGCCAGCGCTGGTTGATTACGTGATTTGACCTTGCAGCTTGCCTGAAGATATTAACCCCTGTGGGGATATCAAAAACAAATATGGAGCATATACATGGCGTGGAATCAGCCCGGTAATAACGGACAGGACCGCGACCCGTGGGGGAGCAGCAATAACCAAGGCGGCAACTCCGGGGGAAATGGCAATAAAGGTGGTCGCGAGCAGGGGCCGCCCGATCTGGATGATATCTTCCGCAAGTTAAGTAAAAAACTTGGCGGTCTCGGTGGCGGCAAAGGGGGACAGGGAGGCGCTAGCGGCTCTCAGGGATCTCGTGGCCCGATGGGCGGACGTATTGTCGGCATCGTTGCCGCTGCCGCAGTTATTATCTGGGCAGCCAGCGGTTTCTATACCATCAAGGAAGCGGAACGTGGTGTGGTGACTCGCTTTGGTAAATTCAGCCATCTGGTTGAGCCGGGTCTTAACTGGAAGCCAACCTTTATCGATAACGTCCAGGCCGTCAACGTTGAATCGGTACGTGAACTGGCGGCTTCTGGCGTCATGCTGACGTCTGACGAAAACGTCGTGCGCGTTGAGATGAACGTGCAGTATCGGGTGACCGATCCAGAACGCTACCTGTTTAGCGTTGCCAGCGCCGACGATAGCCTGCGTCAGGCAACCGACAGCGCCCTGCGTGGCGTTATCGGCAAGTACACCATGGACCGTATCCTGACCGAAGGGCGTACCGTTATTCGTAGCGATACCCAGCGCGAGCTGGAAGAGACGATTCGTCCGTACGATATGGGTATTACCCTGCTGGACGTCAACTTCCAGACGGCGCGTCCGCCGGAAGAGGTGAAGGCCGCGTTTGACGATGCGATTGCCGCGCGTGAGAACGAGCAGCAGTACATCCGCGAAGCTGAAGCTTACACCAACGAAGTGCAGCCGCGAGCTAACGGTGCAGCGCAGCGTATCCTCGAAGAGGCGCGTGCGTACAAGACTCAGACCGTTCTTGAAGCTCAGGGTGAGGTCGCGCGCTTTGCGAAGATCCTGCCTGAGTACAAAGCCGCGCCGGAGATTACCCGCGAGCGTCTGTATATCGAAAGCATGGAAAAAGTGCTGAGCCACACCCGCAAAGTGCTGGTTAACGATAAGGGCGGCAATCTGATGGTTCTGCCTCTGGACCAGATGCTGAAAGGCGCCGGTACGCCAGCAGCAAAGGGCAATAGCAGCGGTGCGAACGATCTGCTGCGCCTGCCGCCTGCCTCCGGCTCAAGCAGCGCCAGCACCACGTCGACCACTACGGATGGCAACATTATGGACCAACGTCGCGCCAACGCGCAGCGTAACGACTACCAGCGTCAGGGGGAATAACGATGCGTAAACCTGTAATTGCGATTATTGCCATCGTGCTGGTAGTGCTTTACATGTCTATCTTTGTGGTTAAAGAGGGCGAGCGCGGTATTACGCTGCGTTTTGGTAAGGTACTGCGCGATAGCGAAAATAAACCGCTGGTGTATTCGCCGGGTCTGCACTTCAAGATCCCGTTCATTGAATCAGTGAAAACGCTCGATGCGCGTATTCAGACTATGGATAACCAGGCCGATCGCTTTGTTACCAAAGAGAAGAAAGACCTGATCGTCGACTCATACATCAAGTGGCGTATCAGCGACTTCAGCCGTTACTATCTGGCAACCGGCGGCGGCGACGTCTCCCAGGCCGAGGTGCTGCTGAAGCGTAAATTCTCTGACCGTCTGCGTTCTGAGATTGGTCGTCTGGACGTGAAGGATATCGTGACCGATTCCCGCGGTCGCCTGACTCTGGAAGTGCGCGATGCGCTGAACTCCGGCTCTGCAGGTACCGAAGATGAAGTCAGCACGCCGGCCGCTGACGATGCTATCGCCAAAGCGGCGGAGCGCGTATCGGCAGAAACTAACGGCAAGGTTCCGGTCGTTAACCCGAACAGTATGGCGGCGCTGGGTATTGAAGTCGTCGACGTACGCATCAAGCAGATCAACCTGCCGGCCGAAGTGTCTGAAGCGATTTATAACCGTATGCGCGCCGAGCGTGAAGCGGTTGCCCGTCGCCACCGTTCACAGGGCCAGGAAGAGGCTGAGAAGCTGCGCGCTACCGCGGACTATGAAGTGACCAAGACGCTGGCTGAAGCCGAGCGCCAGGGCCGCATCATGCGCGGTGAAGGCGACGCAGAGTCGGCGAAGCTGTTTGCCGATGCGTTTAGCCAGGATCCGGGCTTCTACGCCTTTATCCGTAGCCTGCGCGCCTATGAGAACAGCTTCCAGGGTAACCAGGATGTGATGGTTCTCAGTCCTGACAGCGATTTCTTCCGCTACATGAAGTCACCTGACTCCGCTCGCAAATAAGCGATTTAGTCAGCCAAAGGGCGCCTTGAGAAAGGCGCCTTTTTTATATTTTTAAATCAGGAAATAACTTTTAACACAACGGGTTATGCGTTTTATTCGCAAAAAAAGTGCATAATCAACGCGAAATGCCGGACAATAGGCGACACGGGTAAAAAACATCATGGCTCAAGCCCTGACGCTCTGCGGCGGCGGTGGTTTCGTTTCTCTCTAAGGGTTAATCATGAACTCAACAATCTGGCTGGCACTGGCGCTGGTTTTAGTACTTGAAGGACTGGGGCCGTTGCTTTATCCGCGCGCCTGGCGTCGGATGATCGCCACAATGAGCCAGCTGCCGGATAATATATTACGCCGTTTTGGCGGTGGCCTTGTGGTTGCCGGGATAGTCATCTACTACATGTTGACGAAATCACTGAGCTGATCAAAAAGTGGCCAGACCTGGCTGATATTGAGTGCAAAAAGTGCTGTAACTCTGAAAAAGCGATGGTAGAATCCATTTTTAAGCAAACGGTGATTTTGAAAAATGGGCAACAACGTCGTCGTACTGGGCACCCAATGGGGTGACGAAGGTAAAGGGAAGATCGTCGATCTCCTGACTGAACGGGCTAAATATGTTGTGCGCTACCAGGGTGGTCACAACGCAGGCCATACTCTCGTAATCAACGGTGAAAAAACCGTCCTGCATCTTATTCCATCAGGTATTCTCCGCGAAAATGTCACCAGCATCATCGGTAACGGTGTTGTGCTGTCTCCGGCTGCGCTGATGAAAGAAATGAAAGGACTGGAAGACCGTGGTATCCCTGTCCGCGAGCGTCTGCTGCTGTCCGAAGCCTGTCCGCTTATCCTTGATTATCACGTTGCGCTGGACGTTGCGCGTGAAAAAGCGCGCGGTGCGAAAGCTATCGGTACTACCGGTCGCGGCATCGGTCCTGCTTACGAAGATAAAGTCGCTCGCCGCGGTCTGCGCGTTGGTGACCTGTTTGATAAAGCCACCTTCGCTGACAAACTGAAAGAAGTGATGGAATATCACAACTTCCAGCTGGTGAACTTCTACAAAGCGGAAGCGGTTGATTATCAAAAAGTCCTTGATGACGTTATGGCAATTGCCGACATCCTGACGGCGATGGTTGTAGACGTTTCCGATCTGCTGGATCAGGCACGTCAGCGCGGCGACTTCGTGATGTTCGAAGGCGCGCAGGGCACTCTGCTGGATATCGACCACGGTACCTATCCGTACGTAACCTCCTCCAACACCACCGCAGGTGGCGTGGCAACCGGCTCCGGCCTGGGTCCGCGTTATGTGGATTACGTACTGGGTATCATCAAAGCTTACTCTACCCGCGTAGGGGCAGGTCCGTTCCCGACCGAGCTGTTTGATGACGTCGGCGAGTTCCTGTGCAAGCAGGGTAACGAATTCGGCGCCACTACCGGCCGCCGCCGTCGTACCGGCTGGCTGGATATCGTTGCGATTCGTCGCGCGGTGCAGATCAACTCCCTGTCCGGCTTCTGCCTGACCAAGCTGGACGTACTGGACGGCCTGAAAGAAGTTAAACTCTGCGTAGCTTACCGTCTGCCGGACGGCCGCGAAGTGACCACCACTCCGCTGGCAGCCGACAACTGGGAAGGCATTGAGCCGATTTATGAAGTCATGCCGGGCTGGTCCGAAACCACCTTCGGTGTGAAAGAGCGTAGCGGCCTGCCGCAGGCGGCGCTGAACTACATCGCTCGTATTGAAGAGCTGACCGGCGTACCGGTTGATATTATCTCTACCGGTCCTGACCGTACCGAGACGATGATTCTGCGCGACCCGTTCGACGCATAATTATCTCCAGGGGCGCCGATTGGGCGCCCCTTGTTTTTGCTGTCCACCCGCCCCATTTCAAATAAATTAACGGCCTGAGCGTCGGCTGGTTTATCATCAATATAGTCATACCCTGCGGATTCACCGCTTGCCCCTTACCCTGAGGTTGCTGTGCAGTTAACGAGTTTCACTGATTACGGATTACGAGCGCTTATCTATATGGCGTCGCTACCGGATGGCCGAATGACGAGTATCTCCGAAGTGACGGAGGTCTACGGCGTGTCGCGTAATCATATGGTAAAAATAATCAATCAGCTGAGTCGCTCTGGTTACGTTATGGCGGTGCGGGGAAAGAACGGGGGGATTCGCCTCGGTAAGCCGGCAAAAACGATTCGTGTTGGTGATGTGGTTCGCGATCTTGAGCCGCTATCGTTGGTCAATTGCAGCAGCGAATTCTGCCACATTACACCCGCCTGTCGCCTGAAGCAGGCGCTTGCAGAAGCGGCGCAAAGTTTTCTTAAGGAACTAGATAACTACACGCTGGCTGATTTGGTTGAAGAGAATCAACCACTTTATAAATTATTACTGGTGGAGTGACGTAAACTCTCATCAGAGATGACAACGGAGGAACCGACATGTCACAAGATCCTTTCCTGGACCGCGAAGCAGAAAAGTATGCGAATCCAATCCCTAGCCGGGAATTTATCCTCGATCATTTAGCAAAACGTGAAAAACCGGCCAGCCGAGACGAGCTGGCGATCGAACTGAATATCGAAGGCGAAGAGCAGCTGGAAGGGCTACGCCGCCGCCTGCGTGCTATGGAGCGCGACGGGCAGCTGGTGTTTACCCGCCGTCAGTGCTACGCGCTGCCGGAGCGTCTTGACCTGCTCAAAGGCGTGGTTATCGGCCATCGCGACGGCTTTGGCTTCCTGCGCGTTGAGGGGCGTAAAGACGACCTGTACCTGTCGTCTGAGCAGATGAAAACCTGTATTCATGGCGATCAGGTGCTGGCGCAGCCGCTGGGCGCGGACCGTAAAGGCCGCCGCGAAGCGCGTATCGTGCGCGTCCTGGTGCCAAAAACCAGCCAGATCGTCGGCCGCTATTTCACCGACGCCGGCGTGGGCTTCGTGGTGCCTGACGACAGCCGTCTGAGCTTTGATATCCTGATCCCGCCGGAAGAAGTCATGGGCGCGCGGATGGGCTTTGTGGTGGTGGTTGAACTGACCCAGCGCCCGACCCGTCGTACTAAAGCGGTGGGCAAAATTGTTGAAGTGCTGGGCGATAACATGGGCACCAGCATGGCGGTCGATATGGCGCTGCGCACCCATGAAATCCCTTATACCTGGCCACCGGCGGTGGAAAAACAGGTCTCCGTGCTGAAAGAGCAGGTGCCTGAAGAGGCCAAGGTTGGCCGCGTTGATTTGCGCGATCTGCCGCTGGTCACCATCGATGGTGAGGACGCCCGCGACTTTGACGATGCGGTTTACTGCGAGAAGAAACGCGGCGGCGGCTGGCGCCTGTGGGTCGCCATTGCCGACGTAAGCTACTACGTGCGTCCCGGTACCCCGCTGGACGGCGAAGCGCGCAGCCGCGGTACTTCGGTCTACTTCCCGTCGCAGGTGGTGCCGATGCTGCCGGAAGTGCTCTCTAACGGCCTGTGCTCGCTGAACCCGCAGGTCGATCGCCTGTGCATGGTTTGCGAAATGACGATTTCGTCAAAAGGTCGCCTGACCGGCTACAAATTCTATGAAGCGGTAATGAGCTCGCACGCGCGCCTGACCTATACCAAGGTATGGCATATGCTGCAGGGCGATAGCGAGCTGCGTGAGCAGTACGCGCCGCTGGTGAAGCATATCGAAGAGCTGCACACCCTGTACAAAGTTCTGGATAGCGCTCGTGAAGAGCGCGGCGGCATCTCCTTTGAAAGTGAAGAAGCGAAGTTCATCTTTAACGCCGAACGCCGCATCGAACGCATTGAGCAGACCCAGCGCAACGACGCGCATAAGCTGATTGAAGAGTGCATGATTCTGGCGAATATCTCCGCCGCTCGCTTCGTCGAGAAGGCGCTGGAGCCGGCCCTGTTCCGTATCCACGATAAGCCGACTACTGAAGCGATCACCGCTTTCCGCACGGTACTGGCGGAGCTCGGTCTGGAGCTGCCCGGCGGCAACAAGCCGGAGCCGCGCGACTACGCCGAGCTGCTGACCTCCATCGCCGATCGTCCTGACCATGAGATGCTGCAAACCATGCTGCTACGCTCGATGAAGCAGGCGGTCTACGATCCGGAAAACCGCGGCCACTTTGGCCTGGCGCTGCAGTCCTACGCGCACTTCACCTCGCCGATCCGTCGTTACCCGGACCTGTCGCTGCACCGCGCCATTAAGTATCTGCTGGCGAAAGAGCAGGGGCACAAAGGCAACAGCACTGAAACCGGCGGCTGGCACTACAGCATGGAAGAGATGCTGCAGCTGGGCGCGCACTGTTCGATGACCGAACGTCGTGCCGACGAAGCGACCCGCGAAGTCTCTGACTGGCTGAAGTGTGACTTTATGCTGGATCAGGTGGGCAACGTCTTTAAGGGCGTGATTGCAAGCGTCACCGGCTTTGGCTTCTTCGTCCGTCTGGACGAGCTGTTTATCGACGGCCTGGTGCACGTTTCATCGCTGGATAACGACTACTACCGCTTCGACCAGGTCGGGCAGCGTCTGATCGGCGAATCCGGCGGTCAGACCTACCGGCTGGGCGATCGCGTGGAAGTCCGCGTGGAAGCGGTCAACATGGACGAGCGCAAAATCGACTTCTCGCTGATCTCCAGCGAACGCGCCCCGCGCAACGTCGGCAAGACCGAGCGTGAGAAGGCGAAAAAGTCGAACGCCGGCAAACCTTCCGGGCGCCGTCGCCAGGCCGGGAAGCAGGTAAACTTCGAGCCGGACAGCGCCTTCCGTAAAGAGAAAGGCAAGTCTCAGCCCAACGCCGCTCAGCCTAAAGGCGAGAAAAAAGCGAAGAAGCCGTCGGCTAAAACGCAGAAAATAGCTGCCGCAACCAAAGCGAAGCGCGCGGCGAAAAAGAAAACCGCTGAGTAAGCGGGCATCAATCTTACAGGCCGGGACATCCGGCCTGTAAAGCCGAAACGGCAATATTAACAAGCAACGAGTACATCAATGAGTGAAATGATTTACGGCATCCACGCGGTGCAGGCCCTGCTGGAGCGCGCTCCCGAGCGTTTTCAGGAAGTCTATATTCTGAAAGGCCGCGAGGATAAACGCCTGCTGCCGCTGATCCATGCGCTGGAAGCTCAGGGCGTGGTGATTCAGGTCGCTAACCGCCAGTTTCTCGACGAGAAAAGCGAAGGCGCCGTGCATCAGGGAATTATTGCCCGCGTGAAGCCGGGGCGTCAGTACCAGGAGAACGACCTGCCTGAACTGCTCGCCTCTATCGATCAGCCGCTGCTGCTGATTCTCGACGGCGTCACCGATCCGCATAACCTTGGCGCCTGTCTGCGCAGCGCTGACGCCGCCGGCGTGCACGCGGTGATCGTGCCGCGGGACCGTTCGGCGCAGCTGAACGCGACGGCGAAAAAAGTGGCCTGCGGCGCGGCGGAAAACGTCCCGCTGATCCGCGTGACTAACCTTGCGCGCACCATGCGTCTGCTGCAGGAAGAGAACGTCTGGATCGTCGGCACCGCCGGCGAAGCGGACCATACTCTCTTCCAGAGCAAGATGACCGGCCCGATGGCGTTGGTGATGGGGGCCGAAGGTGAAGGGATGCGTCGCCTGACGCGCGAACACTGCGATGAGCTGATCAGCATTCCGATGGCCGGCAGCGTCTCCTCGCTGAACGTCTCCGTCGCGACCGGTATTTGCCTGTTTGAGGCCGTGCGCCAGCGCAGCTGATTAACGCCGGGCGCACGCTGCCCGGCGGCTACTCGTCCAGCGAGCGCAGGTGATCGTTCTTATTGAGGGTCATTAGCGCAACGATGCTGACTACCGCCGTCGCCATGACGTAGTAAGCCGGAATATCAAGATTACCGGTCTGTTTAATCAGGCCGGTAATAATCAGCCCGGCGCAGCCGGAAAACACCGCATTAGAGAGCGAATAGGCCAGACCAAGGCCGGTATAGCGCACCCTTGTCGGGAACATTTCTGCCAGCATCGCCGGTCCCGGCCCTGCCAGTACTCCCACCAGACCTCCGGCAATGAATACCACCGCGCCTTTTATCAGCAGAGTGCTGGATTCTGCCTGGAGAATTTTCAGCAACGGCAGCGCCAGTATCAGCAGCAGCGCCGCGGCCAGCACCATCACTTTGCGACGACCCCACTTATCGCTGAGTATCCCGGCAGGAAGAATGGTGAGCGCAAAGCCAATATTGGAGATCACCGCGATCAGCAGCGCCTGGTTAAAGCCGGTATGCAGCGACGACTGCAGGTAGGCGGGCATAATCACCAGGTAGGTATAGCCTGCGGCGGACCAGACCATCAGGCGACCGATGCCGGTGACAATCGCTTTCAGGGTATGGATCAGGTCGGCGCTGGCCTGCGGATGCTGCGGATGCTGCGGTTGCTGCTGCTGGCGGAGAAAGCCCGGCGTTTCCTCCATTTTTACCCGCAGCCAGAGCGCGACGATCCCCAGCGGGATGGCGAGGAAGAATGGAATTCGCCAGCCCCAGGCATGGAGCTCTTCCGGGCTCAGCACTGCGGAGATCAGGGCCACGATCCCGGCCCCGGCCAGCAGGCCGAGGGCGACGGTGAAGGATTGCCATGCGCCATACAGACCGCGCCTGCCGCGGGGCGCAAACTCGGTCATCAGCGAGACGGCGCCGCCATACTCCCCGCCGGCAAACAGCCCCTGCAGAATGCGCAGCCCGGTCAAGATCAGAGGGGCCGCCACCCCGATGCTGGCATACGCCGGCACCAGGCCAATTGCCGTGGTGGCGAGCGTCATCATCACCAGGACGACGATCAGCGTCGGCTTGCGGCCGATTCGATCGCCGATACGGCCAAAAATAATGGCGCCTAGCGGGCGGAAGAAAAAGGCGATGGCGAAGGAGGCGTAGGTCAGGATCAGGCCCGTCAGCGGCGCTTCGCCGGCCAGCTGAAAGAAATTCCGGGCGATAACCGTCGCCAGAAAGCCATAGACCGCAAACTCATACCATTCAATAAAGTTGCCGATAGATCCGGCGATCAGCGCGCGCTTGTGCGCGCCCGCAGGGCGTGTCGCGGTCTGCATAGGCCATCCTGATTTCAACAAAAAAACAGCAAGTGAATAAATTATTCCACAACTTTAACTTTATGAAATTTTAAATTCTTATGCCTGTGATGAGCCTCACGAAGGAGCGGATGGTTTTTTTGTGACCAGGCTCGCGGGCGCTCCCGGGCCAGGCTGACCATACTGAGTACAACGCCATTGACGGAGGGAAGCACTATGCACTGGCCAACTCATACCGTGTTTAATCAGCCGACGCCGCTGCTGAACAGCAACTTATTCTTGTCCGACAGCGCGCTGCGCGAGGCGGTAGCCCGCGAAGGCGCCGCCTGGGACGGCGATCTGCTGGCCAGCATCGGCCAGCAGCTGGGAGCGGCAGAGTCGCTGGAGCTGGGGAGGCTGGCGAACGTTAATCCGCCGGAGCTGCTGCGCTATGACGCGACCGGCACGCGGCTTGACGATGTACGCTTTCATCCCGCCTGGCATCTGCTGATGCAGGGGCTGTGCGCTAACCGGGTGCATAATCTCGCCTGGCAGGACGACGCGCGCGCCGGCGCTTTTGTGGCCCGGGCGGCCCGCTTTATGCTGCATGCGCAGGTGGAGGCCGGGACGCTATGCCCGATAACCATGACGTTCGCCGCCACGCCTCTGCTGCAGCAGTCGCTCCCCAGGCCGTTTAGCGACTGGCTGTCGCCGCTGCTGAGCGATCGCTACGATCCGCATCTGGCGCCGGGCAATCAGAAGCGCGGGCTGCTGATCGGCATGGGGATGACGGAAAAGCAGGGGGGATCGGATGTGCTGAGCAATACCACCCGCGCAGAGAAGAGCGCAGACGGGTTTTATCGTCTGGTGGGACACAAATGGTTTTTCTCGGTACCGCAAAGCGACGCGCACCTGGTGCTGGCACAGGCGCCCGGCGGGCTCTCCTGTTTCTTTGTGCCGCGCCTTCTGCCGGACGGCCAGCGCAATGCGCTGCACCTCGAAAGGCTCAAGGATAAGCTCGGCAACCGTTCTAACGCCAGCAGCGAGGTGGAGTTCTATGACGCCTGCGGCTGGCTGGTGGGAGAAGAGGGGGACGGCGTACGGCAAATTCTCAAAATGGGTGGCCTGACCCGCTTCGACTGCGCGCTGGGCAGCCATGCCTTAATGCGTCGCGCCTGGTCGGTCGCCTTCTATCACGCCTTTCAGCGCCAGGCGTTCGGGAAAAGCCTGGTCGAGCAGCCGATGATGCGCCAGGTGCTGGGTCAGATGGCGCTGCTGCTTGAGGGGCAAACCGCCTTTTTATTCCGCCTGGCGCGCGCGTGGGACAGGCGCGACGATGGGCAGGAGGCGCTGTGGGCCCGCCTGTTTACCCCGGCGGCGAAGTTTGCTATCTGCAAATCCGGGATCTCGTTTGTTGCCGAAGCGATGGAGGTGCTGGGCGGTATCGGCTACTGCGAGGAGAGCGAGCTGCCGCGCCTGTACCGGGAAATGCCGGTGAACAGTATCTGGGAAGGCTCCGGGAATATTATGTGTCTCGACGTCATGCGGGTGCTGAGCAAGCAGCCGGCGGCGCTTGAGCTGCTGGCGGCGGAGTGTGCGGAAGTCAAAGGGCAGAATCGCCATTTCGATCGCGCATGGCGTCAGCTGCAGCAGCTGCTGAGGCGGCCGGCGGAAGAGCAGGGCCGGGAGATAACCCGGCTGGTGTACCGGCTCGGCGCGGGAGCGCAAATGCTGCGTTACGCCTCGCCGCCGCTGGCTCAGGCCTGGTGTCGAATGATGCTCGACCCGCGCGGCGGCATGCGGCTGGACGCACAAACGCTGGATGACCTGCTGCTGCGCGGCACCGGACGCGGGCGCCAGGCGCCTCAGGCGTAGAGAATGGCCTGTACCCGCCAGCTATCCGGCTGCTGTTCCTCGTACATCTGGACGATGCGATACCAGGAGGCGCCCTGCTCATCGGCCTTAACGGCGATGGCATGCTCGACGTCCTGCTGGCTGCCGGCAATATTGTTGACGGAAATCAGGCCGATTTCATTCAGGCCAGTGACGCAGTCCGCGCTGGCAAATTCTGCGGACTGTGCTGCAGTATGCGCCGTTGTAGCGTTAAACAGCAGGCTGGGTAGGGTAAATGATCGTTTCATCGTCAGCTCCATTTTGCGTGGCCCGAGGGCAGTCCGTTGCTAACGTCCTGCCAGGTTGACTGGCTGAACGTTATTATGCACAGGAGAACGTGAATGGATGCAAAGCAATGTAAAGCGGGGTTAAAGACGTTGCACCGTTATTTACGGTACAGAATTGCCTGCGAATACCACTGGCCGGGAACCAGGGTGTCATCAATCATTATGATGACGTAGTAATCCGCTTTAGCCGCTTCTGCTTTGACCTTCAGCGCAGCTTCAACATCCATCGGCGAACCGTACATCAGCACGCTCACCGTCGCCATTTTTTGTAGCCCGCTGGTCTGGTTACGGTGTATCTCTTGCGGATGACTGGTCGCAGGTGGCGGGGCTTCTGGCGTTCCCTGCAGGGCGCTACAGCCGCTCAGAACGATCGCCAGTAACCACGGTGTTAACCTACGCATAACCATATCTCGTTTCCTGTTAGTCACAGTGTAGTGGTAGCCTGAATGACATTTCCGGGGAATGTTCCCGAATTGTTATCTCTGACGCGATTTTCGAATGAAAATGTTGTGAAAGCGTAACCCAGTTCTCAACATTATAAATCGCGGCTGAACCCACGCCTTGGGCTATATGTTAGCCCAAGGCACACCGCTACTCTAGAGACTGGAGACGATAAATGATTGTACTGGAAGTGCGTAATTTCGCGGGCGGTGAGGTGCTTCATGCCTGTCCCCGGAATGCGTCAGACCGGCCTCTGCCGTGTATCGTTTTTTATCACGGGTTTACCTCTTCGAAGCTGGTCTATAGCTACTTTGCCGTGGCGCTGGCGGAAGCGGGATTTCGGGTCATTATGCCCGATGCTGCGGAGCATGGCGCGCGCTACCGCGGTGATGAAAAAGGGCGAATGCAGCGCTTCTGGCCCATTCTGCTGCAGAACTTCGCCGAATTCGCCGCGCTGCGCGATGAGATCGCCGCGCAGGGATGGATTGCGGACGACAGGCTGGCGGTCGCCGGCGCATCGATGGGCGGAATGACGGCGCTGGGCATTATGACCCATCATCCGGAGCTGAAAAGCGTCGCCTGTCTGATGGGCTCCGGCTATTTCAGCAGCCTGGCGCCAGGCTTATTCCCTTCACCCTCCCTGGACGCGGAGCGGCTGAGCGAGTGGGACGTCAGCCATCAGCTGGCGACGCTCGCCAGCAGGCCGCTGCTGCTTTGGCACGGCGATGAGGACGACGTGGTGCCGCCGGGCGAAACCTTCCGTCTGCAGCAGGCCCTGCAGCAAAGCGGCCTGGCCGGCAACCTGACCTGCGTCTGGCAGCAGGGCGTTCGCCATCGCATTACGCCAGAGGCGCTGGATGAAACGGTCGGGTTCTTTAAGCGTACGCTTTAAGCGCGGTGACGGGCTGAACCCTTCGTCTCCGTAGCGGAGGCGAAGGGGTAAAAAACCGGAGGTTAGCGATAGATTGCGGCGCTGGCGTGGATCGCGCCGTTGCTTTCCGGCTCATGGATCAGGATCGGCTGGAAGTATTTCGCTCCCTGCGCGTCGCTCAGCTGGTTAAGGGCCTTGTCGGCCTCCTGCTCAGTGGCCATATTGTGGTTGATATAGATAACGCCCAGGCTCTGTACATCGTCCATGTTACGCGCCTGGCGTCCATCGATTTTGATGGCTGCCAGCGCGTTGGCGCTCAACAAAAGCGCAGCCATTACGGCAATGAGGATGTATTTCATAATCAACGCTCCTTATAACTGTCCTGACGTTAACCCGGACTCCCTTGGGCTATGGATTACTCTTGATATAAGTGTAATCACTCCCTGCCGGGTGCATCGCGACCATTTCTGATGAAGTTGTTCAAAAAAGTGTCGCAGCCGCCGTTGATTAATTTTAAATCACTGACTTAGCGCGGCTTTGCCGTTAGTGCGAATTATTTGTGCAATTCGCTTGTCTTCCTGGGGCTCCGAACGTAGAATGACGCGTCAATTTTTCAGCCGCCCTTTAACCACGTTCCTTGCCTCCATGGGCCGCGGCTGACCCAGACAGGAGGCTGAATAATCCGTAAGGAGCAATTCGATGCGTCATTACGAAATCGTTTTTATGGTCCATCCTGACCAGAGCGAACAGGTTCCGGGTATGATCGAACGTTACACTGGTGCAATCACTGCAGCAGAAGGTACGATCCACCGTCTGGAAGACTGGGGCCGCCGTCAGCTGGCTTACCCGATCAACAAACTGCACAAAGCTCACTACGTTCTGCTGAACGTTGAAGCCCCGCAGGAAGCGATCGATGAGCTGGAAACAAACTTCCGCTTCAACGACGCCGTTATCCGCAGCATGGTAATGCGTACTAAGCACGCTGTTACCGAAGCATCTCCGATGGTTAAAGCGAAAGACGAGCGCCGTGAGCGTCGCGAAGATTTCGCAAATGAAACCACCGATGATTCCGAAGCTGGGGATTCTGAAGAGTAATCCTGATGACCAACCGTCTGGAGCTGTCCGGCATTATCTGCAGGACGCCAATTCGTAAGGTCAGCCCGTCAGGAATTCCACACTGCCAGTTCGTGCTTGAGCATCGTTCAGTGCAGGAGGAAGCCGGTTTTCACCGGCAGGCATGGTGCCAAATGCCCGTTATCATTAGCGGACACCAAAACCAGGCCATTACTCACAGTATAACGGTCGGTAGTGCAGTAATCGTTCGGGGGTTCATTTCTTGCCACAAGGCAAAGAACGGCCTGAGCAAAATGGTTCTGCATGCCGAGCAGATTGAATTGATAGATTCTGGAGACTAGCCAAATGGCACGTTATTTCCGTCGTCGCAAGTTCTGCCGTTTCACCGCGGAAGGCGTTGTAGAGATTGATTACAAAGACATCGCTACGCTGAAAAACTACATTACCGAAAGCGGTAAAATTGTCCCGAGCCGTATTACCGGTACTCGCGCAAAATACCAGCGTCAGCTGGCTCGCTGCATCAAGCGCGCTCGCTACCTGTCCCTGCTGCCATATACCGATCGTCATCAGTAATCGGCCGCTGTCTATTAACGACTTTAAGAGGATAAGGTAATGCAAGTTATTCTGCTTGATAAAGTAGCAAACCTGGGCAGCCTGGGTGATCAGGTTAATGTTAAAGCGGGCTACGCTCGTAACTTCCTGGTTCCACAGGGTAAAGCTGTTCCAGCTACCAAGAAAAACGTTGAATTCTTCGAAGCGCGTCGCGCTGAACTGGAAGCCAAACTGGCTGACGTTCTGGCAGCTGCTAACGCACGTGCTGAAGCAATCAATGCGCTGGGCAACGTTACCATCGCGTCTAAATCAGGCGACGAAGGTAAACTGTTCGGTTCCATCGGTACCCGCGACATCGCTGACGCTGTAACTGCAGCTGGCGTTGCCGTCGCTAAGAGCGAAGTTCGTCTGCCGAACGGCGTTCTGCGCACCACCGGTGAGCACGAAGTGGACTTCCAGGTTCATAGCGAAGTCTTCGCTAAACTGGTTGTTAACGTTGTAGCTGAGTAATTTTTACTCTGCTCGCGTCGAGACGCCGGCCTTGTGCCGGCGTTTTGCTTTTCTGCCTTCCCCCACGCTAATCTATTCGCGATAGACTATCGCGCACGAATAAAGCTGCCGTTTGCCTGACGGGTAAACAGCACCTGCTGCCCACCGCCGATATCGATAGTCAGGCCGGTTACCACCCCATTCGCATTCTGCCTAATCTGTACCGTTTGCCCGGTTTGCAGCGAGCTGAGCGGTTTTCCCGAACCTTCGACCTGAGCCATCGCGTAAACGTCGGTTGGCGGCAGATTATGGTCGCGGAACAGCTGGGCCAGGGTTTTCCCTGACTCGATGCGATAGGTGCGCCACTGCTGCTCGATGCCCGGCGCAGATTGCTGCTGTTGCTGCTGAGGCGGAGAGTAGGTCTGATTCTGCTGCTCGGTCGGCTGCTCATCCTGAACGGGCTCCGGAGCCACCGGCGCCATCTGATCGGCATCGTTCACCGTAGGCGTTGAGGTAATTGGCGGCAGCGGGATAGCCTGCTGTGACGACGATTGCGGCTGGGACTGCGATTGCATGTCGAGGCTGGCGTCGCGGCTGACCTGGGCGGACGTGCTGCTGTCCTCGGAGGGGAGCAGTATGCCGATAACCACCAGCAGGGCTCCGGCGATAATGCCCCGACGGTGCATTGGCGGCAGCGGATCCATAATGCGAATGTGATCCGGGGCGTGCCAGATCTTCGCCAGGGTAGGTGTCATTTCAAAGCGCCCGGGCATGGCTTTCCTCCTGCTCCGCATATTTTTATGCTGCTCCGTAGAGTATAGATGGCTAACTTCCTGATGGACGAGACAAAGATATGTTTCGTGAGGTTAGCCTGATATTGCCTATTGTTTCTGTTTCCCTCAGATTTGTCATCATCCAGCGACAAAGTTTTACCCATCGTGCTGTGGCTGATATGCTGCCCACCACTTTATACTCGTCGTCTTTCGGGTTGTCGGTGCGCTGGCAGTGCCGGTCACTCCGCTATGGCGCTATTTATGCCGCTGGAGCCGGAGTTCAGGAACCAGCCGCCTTCCCGCAGGCCGAAGTTTATAGAGTATGAATTTTCCCCCCAAAAAAGGAACAAAGATGGCAACCCCGACTTTTGACACTATCGAAGCGCAGGCAAGTTACGGTATCGGCTTGCAGGTTGGACAACAGCTGAGCGAATCTGGCCTGCAGGGGCTGCTGCCTGAGGCGCTGGTAGCCGGTATTGCTGATGCGCTGGAAGGCAATCAGCCGCAGGTGCCGGTTGAAGCCGTTCACCGCGCGCTGCGTGAAATTCACGAACGTGCCGATGCGGTACGTCGCGAACGTTTCCAGGAGCTGGCGGCAGATGGTCAGAAATACCTTGATGAAAACCGCGAGCGCGAAGGCGTGAACAGCACCGAATCCGGTCTGCAGTTCCGCGTTCTGACCCAGGGCGAAGGCGCTATCCCGGCGCGTACCGACCACGTTCGCGTGCACTACACCGGTAAACTGATCGACGGTACCGTTTTTGACAGCTCCGTTGCGCGCGGCGAGCCGGCGGAATTCCCGGTAACCGGCGTGATCGGCGGCTGGATCGAAGCGCTGACCCTGATGCCGGTTGGCTCAAAATGGGAGCTGACCATTCCGCATAGCCTGGCCTACGGCGAGCGCGGCGCGGGCGCATCGATTCCTCCGTTCAGCACCCTGATTTTTGAAGTAGAGCTGCTGGATATTATCTAAGCAGTAGTTGCTTCCTCTCCTTAATGGGCGGGGAAGCAAATAAAAATAGCGTAAAAATCTTAAGTTCGAAATTTGTTAGAGTTTAATGTTGCTTAAATGATTTTTTGGCGTAGCTTTGTGAGCTGTTTCGCGTGACCGGAGTGATATAACACTCACTTTAAACATAAAATTAACATTATATCTAAATCATAGTATTCATCCTTCCGATTCTTACCTAATATCGATAAGCCCTTTTCCAAGGGTAATGACCAATGACGGGCCAGTAGAGCTCGAACAACACAGACAGGTACAACAGGAAAATATCACATGGTAGATCAGATTAAAGTCGCTGCTGAAGAGCAGGCTCCGACGGAACAATCGCTGCGGCGAAATCTCACAAACCGGCATATTCAGCTTATTGCCATCGGCGGCGCTATCGGTACCGGGCTATTTATGGGGTCCGGTAAAACAATTAGCCTCGCCGGGCCATCCATCATTTTTGTTTATATGATCATTGGTTTCATGCTGTTTTTCGTCATGCGTGCGATGGGCGAACTGCTGCTGTCGAATCTGGAATATAAATCGTTCAGCGATTTCGCCGCCGATCTTCTGGGGCCGTGGGCCGGATACTTTACCGGCTGGACCTACTGGTTCTGCTGGGTGGTGACCGGGATGGCGGACGTCGTGGCGATTACCGCCTACGCCCAGTTCTGGTTCCCAGGCCTCTCCGACTGGGTTGCCTCGCTGGCGGTTATCCTGCTGCTGCTGAGCCTGAACCTTGCCACCGTGAAAATGTTTGGTGAAATGGAGTTCTGGTTTGCGATGATCAAGATCGTCGCTATCGTGGCGCTGATTGTCGTCGGCCTGGTCATGGTGATGATGCACTTCAAATCACCGACCGGCGTAGAAGCCTCTTTTGCTCATCTGTGGAATGACGGCGGCTGGTTCCCGAAAGGCATCAGCGGATTCTTTGCCGGCTTCCAGATTGCGGTCTTCGCCTTTGTCGGGATTGAGCTGGTGGGTACCACCGCTGCGGAAACCAAAGATCCGGAGAAATCCCTGCCGCGCGCGATTAACTCGATCCCGTTGCGTATTATTATGTTCTACGTCTTCGCGCTGATCGTGATTATGTCGGTGACGCCGTGGAGCTCAGTGGTACCGACAAAGAGCCCGTTCGTCGAACTCTTTGTGCTGGTAGGCCTGCCGGCTGCCGCCAGCCTGATTAACTTTGTGGTGCTGACGTCCGCGGCCTCCTCGGCGAACAGCGGCGTGTTCTCAACCAGCCGGATGCTGTTTGGTCTGGCGCAGGATGGCCAGGCGCCGTCGATGTTCGCCAGGCTGTCGAAACGCGCGGTACCGGCGAAGGGCCTGACCTTCTCCTGCATGTGCCTGCTGGGCGGGGTGGTGATGCTGATGGTCAATCCGAGCGTGATTTCCGCGTTCACCATGATCACCACGGTTTCGGCCATTCTGTTTATGTTCGTCTGGACTATTATTCTGTGTTCGTATCTGGTCTATCGCAAAAAGCGTCCGCAGCTGCACGAGCAGTCCAAATATAAGATGCCGCTGGGCAAGCTGATGTGCTGGGTTTGTATGGCGTTCTTCGTCTTCGTCCTGGTGCTGCTGACCCTTGAAACCGATACGCGCGAAGCGCTGATCGTCACGCCGCTGTGGTTTATTCTGCTGGCGGCCGGCTGGTTCTTTGCCGGTAAGAAGCGTCTGGCGAAATAAAAAATCGCCGGGAGCGATTTTTAACGTTGCTTGCAACGGCCCGTAGGGGGACGGGCAGGACGCCCGTCATAAAAAATCTTCGGGAGAGATTTTTAACGTTGCCTGCAACGGCCCGTGGGGGGACGGGCAGGACGCCCGTCATAAAAAAAGGCCACCCGGAGTGGCCAATAAGACTGACAGTATCGAGGGCGCCCGCGGGCGCCTTTTTTTATTTATTTTCCGGCAAGAGCGCGCGGGAACAGGACATTATTTTCCAGGCTGATGTGTTCCATCAGATCGTCGATCAGTTCATTAATGCCGTTGTACATCGCTTTCCAGGTGGTGCAGGCTTCCGGCGGCGGCGTCACGTTATGGGTGATGTGCTTGATCACTTCCAGCAGCTCACCCGCTTCGTCGTGCTCGCTTTCCATCACGCTGATGGGGCCAGCGGCCTGGGTCCCCATGCCCTGCTTAATCATCGGGAACAGGATCTGCTCCTCTTTCATCATGTGGCTGGAGAGCTCCTGGTGCAGCATCGTCAGGTATTTGGTTAACCCGTTCGGCACGTTGGGCTTATCGGCATGCACGCGCTCAACTTTGGTGGCCTGCAGAATAAGCTCCGGCAGCTGCTCGCGATGGCGGTCATGATAGCGCACGATAATATGGTCGATGATCTCCGCGTAGGGCACTACGCGCCAGTCGCGCTCTGACGGCTCTTCCGCAAGCTTCATCAGCTCCGCTTCGATGACCGCGACGTCCAGCTCTTTGCGCGATGCCGCGCGATCCAGCGTTTGTTTCCCGCCGCAGCAGTAGTCCATGTCGTATTTACGGAACAGCGCAGAGGCGCGTGGGATCGTCAGCGCCAGCTCGCCTAAAGGTTGGTCACGGAAAGCCATAGCAATTACCTCGTCATCAAGAATATAAGATGTATTTTAAATGCATCTTATTGGCAAGGGAATACCCCTTTCGGATACCAGGCTATTTTTTGTTCACGCTGACCTGCGCCACCAGCCGCGGCTTTTCCGGTCTGGCGCGCACGGCGTAGATAACGCCTGATACCAGCAGCAGAATACCGCTGAGCGTCAGCAGCGGCGGCAGGCTTTGACGCAGCAGGAAGGTATACAGCAGGCCCGCAAGCGTCTCGAAGACGATAAGCGGCCCGAGGATCACCGTCGGCAGCTTCTGGCTGGCGATGTTCCAGCATAACGCTCCGACCCACGAGCAGAACACGGCGATGGCCAGCATCAGCGTCACGAAGACCAGCGGACGGGGACCAAAGGGAAGGGGGAAGCTGACCTGCTGGCCGTGTAGCCACCAGCAGGCGGCGATGTAGCCCGCCAGCGAAAGGGGCAGCGTCACCAGCGCCTGGGCCGTTGCCCACATCATCGGATGCTTATCCGGATTCTCGCGCAGCCAGCGGGCGTTGCGCAGCGCGTACCACGCCCAGCAGGCAACGGAGATCAGCGCCAGCGCGATCCCGGAGGCGTAGCGCCAGAAGCTAAACGCCCCCGCGCCCTGGCGCAGCTCGGCGATATTGACGCACGCCAGGCCAAGCGCAATGCACGCCAGCGCCGGGAATAAGCGCCGCCACGGCAGCTTACCGTCGCGCTGGCTGTACAGCAGGTTAGCAAACACCGGCAGCACCACCGGCAGGGTGCCGATAATCATGGTGGCGACCGGGGCGCCGGTACGCTGGATGGCGCTGGCGAGGCAAACGTAATAGATCAGGTTGCCCATCATGGTTAGCCCGCAGGCAACCCACCAGTCCTGTGCCGAAAGCTGGCGTAGCCTTACGCGGCCAAGCCACGCCAGCGGCAGGGCGATGAGCCCCAGCGCCAGATAGCGCCCCATTGACTGTAGTACCGCCGGGTATTCCGGCACCACCTGAGGGCCGACAAAAATCAGACCCCACATCAACCCTGCCAGCAGGGCATACAACACGCCGCTAATCATCACGCCATCCATTATCGTTATCGTTGGCAAAAGTGTAGGTGAGGCCGGCGCGGGAATATTGTATGAGATTGCGCATTAGCGCCGGATGACCTGTTTTTGATAGCGCACCGGGGTAATCCCATAGCGGCGGGTAAAGGCGCGGGTCAGATGCGACTGGTCGGTAAGACCGGCGGCAGCGGCCACCTCGGCGGCGGGCATCCCGTGCGTCAGGAAGGCTTTGGCGCGCCACAGGCGAATAGCCATCAGCATTTGGTGGGGCGTGACGTGGAAATGGGCTTTAAACTGGCGCTGAAAATGCCAGGGACTGAGGGCGGCAACCTGCGCCAGCTCATCGAGGGTGACCGCGCGCATGTAGTTGTCGTGCAGATACTCGCGCACGCGTTCGAAACGATGGGCGGCCTCCGTCAGCACGGGCACGTGACGGGCGAACGGGCGAAAGGTGTCGATAACGTCGAGCAGCAGACCCTGCTGGGCCAGCGGATCGTCGGCGTGCCACAGGCCGTATATGAGATGACAGAGCTGTCGCGAACGCTGCGGGTCCTGGCGCACCACTTCTCTGAACCACCAGTGGCGCACGCCGGTCACCTCTCCCAGCAGCGCGGGATCGAGATAAACCATCCGATAGCGCCAGCCGTCGGCGGTTTCCGCTTCGCCGGTGTGCAGTTCGTCAGGGTTCATGGTGACGATGGAGTTCACCGCAGCGACGTACTGGCTACCGCGATAGCGAAAGCGCTCAGCGCCCAGCTCGATCGCTCCAATGCCGAAGGCTTCGTGGGTATGCGGTTCGAAGGCATAGCGGGAGATATGGGCATGATACAGCTCAACGCCCGGCACCTGCGCCAGATGGCGAAAGCGCGCGCTGTCTCTCTCATCGCTGAACTGTTCCGGTACGCCCTGCATCTGGTTTCTCCCCATAGGCCATCTTTGATTATCGGAGATGACCTACGGGGATGCTACAAAAATTAACCAGTTTGCAACAGTTACAGGATGCCTTTGACGCTTTCCGCCAGCGTAGTGGTCGGGCGACCAATCAGGCTGCTCAGGGTATGGCTATCGTCAAACAGGCCGCCCTTAGAGGCGCCGATATCGGAGTCCGCGAGCATATCCGCGAGCCCTGCCGGCAGGCCCACGCCCTTCAGCGCCGCAGCGAAGTCGGCTTCGCTAAGATTCTGATAAACCACGTTCTTACCGCTCTGTTTGCTCAGCTCGGCGGCCAGCGCGCTCAGGGTCCAGGCCTCATCGCCCGCCAGCTCGTAAACCTTCCCGGCATGGCCCTCTTCGGCGACGACGCGGGCGGCGGCGGCGGCATAGTCGGCACGGGTCGCTGAGGCAATTTTCCCGTCGCCGGCGGCGCCGATAAAGACCCCGTGTTCCAGAGCCGGCGGCGCGCTGGCGAGATAGTTTTCGGTGTACCAGCCGTTGCGCAGAAGGGTATAGGCGATACCGGACTCGGCCAGCATCTTCTCGGTTTCCACATGCTCAACGTGCAGGCCAAGCGGAGATTTATCCGCATGCAGCAGGCTGGTGTAGGCGATAAATTTGACCCCGGCGGCTTTGGCTGCCTGGATGACGTTGCGATGCTGGGACGCACGCTGGCCCACCTCGCTGGATGAGATCAGCAGCAGCTTATCCACGCCCTGCAGCGCGGCGGTGAACGCCGCCTGGTCGGTGTAATCCGCCTGACGGACGACCAGACCCTGCTGGCTCAGGGATTCGGCCTTCGCCGGGTTACGGACAATCGCCACAATCTGGCTGGCGGGAACGGTTTTTAACAGGTTTTCCAGAACGTGGTGGCCTAGCTGGCCGGTTGCACCGGTAATTGCGATCATGGGTCTTCTCCTTCGTGTTTATTGGCTGTTGTGGTAAGCTAACACCATAGCTAACTTTTGGTAAGTACGTACAAAAAGGTAAGTATAAAATGGCGAATCTGACGCTAAGTGAACAGCTGCGCGACGGCAACCTGTTTGCCGAACAGTGCCCTTCGCGCGATGTGTTGAAGCATGTCACCAGCCGCTGGGGCGTGCTCATCCTCGTGGCGCTGCGCGCGGGAACCCATCGCTTCAGCGACCTGCGCCGCAAGATGGGGGGCGTGAGTGAAAAGATGCTGGCCCAGTCGCTGCAGGCGCTGGAGCAGGATGGCTTTATCGACCGGGTGTCGTATCCGGTGGTCCCGCCGCATGTTGAATATAGTCTGACTCCGCTGGGTGAGCAGGTGAGCGAGAAGGTGGCGGCGCTGGCCGACTGGATTGAGCTGAATCTACCCGCGGTGCTGGCGAACCACGAGCAGACCGTTGCCTGAGCAGATAGCTACTTGCTCAGATCCAGCTGATAGATGGCAAAGCCGATATCGTCGGTGGCAACCTGTCGCATCGGGTACTGCGCCTGCTCTTTGATAAATGCCGCCGCTTTTCCGGTTGGCGCGGTTTCAAAGCGGATGTCCAGCGGCACCTTGCCGTGGAGCGGCGCCAGGCGCCAGTTGTTATCCGCCGCCGGGTGGATGGCCCCCGCTTTTTTCGACTCAGCGCTAATCCACGCCGCCAGCACCGAGCGATTTTCATCCGGGGAAGCAAAAGCAACGTGGCTATCGCCGGTACCGGCGAACTTGCCGCCGTAGGCGCGGTAGTTATTCGTCGCGACAAGGAAGGTGGCAGCAGGGTCGATGACCTTGCCGTTAAAGGTCAGATCCTTAATGCGCTGCGCCTGCGGGTTAATCATCTGGCACTCGCCGTCGTAGCGTGCCGGCTGGCTGACGTCAATCTGGTAATTAACTCCGTCAATCACGTCGAAGTTATAGGTGCGAAAGCCGTCCCAGTTGATTAATGACTGCGGCCTGCTGCTGGTCGTGTCTATCTGATTGAACTGCCCGGCAGAGCACTCCAGCCACTCTTTGACCTCCTTGCCGCTCACCTTCATCACCACCAGGGTGTTCGGATAGAGATACAGATCGGCGGCGTTGCGGAAGGTGAGCTGGCCTTTCTCCACCTCAACGAAGCTGGCGGGATCGTTCTTGCGTCCGCCGACCTTAAACGGCGCGGCGGCGGAGAGGACCGGCAGCTTCGCCAGGTCCGGATCGCCCTGAATAAAGTGCTCGACGTAAGCTTTCTGCGCCATATTGACCACCTGCACGGTCGGGTCGTCCTGCACCAGCGCAAGGAAGCTGTACATATTGTCGGAGGCGTGGCCGATCGGCTTGCTGACAAATTCACGCGTCGCGTCGTGGTCGGCTTTTAGCACCGCCACCATTTTGCCATCTTCCGCCGCCAGCGACTTCCTGGCGACCGGATCGTAGATTGGGCGGGCTTCGGCTTTAGCCTGGGTGACCTGCCACCTGCCGTCATTGTGGCTAAGAGCCAGATCGACGATGCCCAGATGATCGCCCCACATGCCGGGCATCACGGCCGGAATACCGTTAAGCGTGCCCTTACTGATATCCGCGCCCTTGATGCCGGCGAAATCTTTCCCCGGGAATACCGCGTGCGCGTGGCCGAACATGATGGCATCAACGCCGGGAACCTGGCTGAGGTAATACACCGAGTTTTCCGCCATTGCCTGATACGGATCGGCGGAGAGGCCCGAATGCGCGATAACCACCACGACGTCCGCGCCTTTCTCGCGCATTTCCGGAACAAATTTGCGCGCGGTTTCGGTGATGTCGTTAACGGTCACTTTGCCGGCGAGATTGGCTTTATCCCAGGTCATGATTTGCGGCGGGACGAAGCCGATATAGCCGATACGCAGGGTCTGCGTTTTGCCGTCGCTATCCTCAACCCTGGTATCCTGAATCAGGTACGGGGTAAACATCGGCTGGCCGGTTTTTACGTCGATAATGTTGGCGTTGACGTAGGGGAATGTCGCTCCGGAGAGGGCTTTGTGCAGGAAATCGAGGCCGTAGTTGAACTCGTGGTTGCCGAGATTGCCCACGACATAATCCAGCGTGTTCATGGCCTTATAAACCGGGTGAATATCGCCGCTTTTGAGACCTTTCGCCGCCATATAGTCGCCCAGTGGACTACCCTGAATAACGTCGCCGTTATCGATCAGCACGCTGTTTTTCACTTCCTGGCGGGCTTTTTCAATCAGCGTGGCGGTACGCACGAGGCCAAATTTTTCCGTAGCGGCGTCTTTGTAATAATCAAAATCCATCATATTACTGTGCAGATCGGTGGTTTCCATAATCCGCAAATCGACCGTCGCCGCGTTTACGCTGGCAGCGACCAGCGTGGCCAGGAGCGTTGCGCTAAACTTAATCATCAGAGGCGTCCTTTTTTATGAGCAATGGCACAGAAGAAAATGTATTTACATTTTGTTGCTTACAGAATTGTGAATCATGCCAGAAAAACGATAATTGAAACCGCCATCGCTATCACAGATAGCGGAACTCGCAGCGATGCGATATAAATAAAACAACGAGTTAACGCCACTGCAACCAGATGAGGTGGAGAATGTTAGAACAAGTATGTCAGCTTGCACGGATCGCGGGCGATGCCATTATGGAAGTCTATGATGGAAATCAGCCGATGGACGTTGCCAGCAAGAAGGACGATTCTCCGGTCACCGCGGCGGATATTGCTGCGCACAAAGTCATTATGAGCGGCCTGCTGGCGCTGACGCCCGATATCCCGATCCTGTCTGAAGAAGACCCTCAGGAGTGGCAGGTGCGCCAGCACTGGCAGCGCTACTGGCTGGTGGACCCGCTGGACGGCACCAAAGAGTTTATCAAGCGCAACGGTGAGTTCACGGTCAATATCGCCTTGATTGAGAAAGGCAAACCGGTGCTTGGCGTGGTCTATGCGCCGGTGATGAAGGTGCTGTACTGCGCGGAAAACGGCAAGGCCTGGAAAGAGGAGTGCGGCAGGCGTAAGCAAATTCAGGTCCGCGACGCCCGACCTCCGCTGGTGGTCATCAGCCGCTCCCACGGCAACGATCCGGAGCTGGAGGAGTACCTCGAGCAGATTGGTGAACACCAAACCACCTCGATCGGCTCATCGCTGAAGTTCTGCCTGGTGGCGGAGGGGCAGGCCCAGCTCTATCCGCGCTTCGGGCCGACCAACAGCTGGGACACCGCTGCCGGCCATGCGGTCGCGGTTGCCGCCGGGGCGCACGTTCACGACTGGCAGGGGAGAACCCTCGACTACACGCCGCGTGAATCCTTCCTCAACCCCGGCTTCCGGGTTTCTATTTACTGAGCAGCTTGTGCAGCAGGGCGACAACCTGCTGCACTTCATCCTGGGTCAGCGTGCCGTCTTTGGCCCACTGAACCCGGCCGTCTTTATCCAGCACCACGATGGCTGAGCTCTCCTCCTGCAGCTGCCACGCCTTACGTGCCAGACCGTTACTGTCGACAATAAACTGCGACCACGGATAGAGCTGCTTGTTGCTCTCAATGCTGCTGCGTACGAACATCCCTGAGCCCGGGATCGCGTCATCGGTATTGACGATAGTGGTGGTCTGATAGCGATCGTGCGGCAGCTTCGCGGCCTTGATAGCCTCTATCAGCGTGGCGTTTTTCTCTTTTGCCGCCGTGCGTCCGGCGATGTGCTGCACCACGCGAACTTTTCCCGCCAGCTGCGAGCTATTCCAGTTTTTATAGCTAAACTTATCATTATCCAGAATTAATTCTCCCCGGTCGGCGATGCCAACCGGCGCGACGCGCTGACCATCGACAAAATTATGCGCTGAGGCGATCAGCGGTAGCAGAAGGAGTGAAGCCGCCAGAATTTTACGTAGGGTCATGATGTTTCCTTATTATGTGCAGGTGATCCGACCACTTGGTCTGGCTTAAGCATAAATGCGATTTATCGGCATGACACGCAATCAGAGTGCCAGATTGCGTGTTAACGCACATATTCGAATAAAATCGGTGACTTATACTCACTTCTACGTATGTTTGAAAAGAAAATTCTTAATTAGTGTCATCAAAAGGTAAATAAACTTATGCATGCTGGGTATTACAGAAGTTCTGGACTATAGTTTCAGGGCATTAAAATTTGCGCTCTGGATTCGTGGGCTAAGTGTGGCACCACAGGAGCGTAACCCTGGCAGGAGACAACAATGAAAATTTTCCAACGCTACAATCCGCTGCAAGTGGCGAAGTACGTGAAGATCCTGTTCCGTGGACGGTTATACATCAAGGATGTTGGCGCTTTTGAGTTTGATAAGGGCAAAATCCTTATCCCGAAGGTAAAAGATAAGCAGCATTTTTCTGTGATGTCTGAGGTCAATCGTCAGGTTCTGCGTCTGCAAACAGAGATGGCTTAATCTGAAAAGTGGTATAGCTGTACGGTAAAAAAAACGGCTCCTGATAGGAGCCGTTAGTGTTTCTGAAGGCGGCGATTATGCCGACTCTTTTTCGCTTACCACCGTTTCCGACTGCTTCGGTACCATCACCGTCGGTTTATTGTCGATGCGGGTGACCAGCAGCTGATCGATGCGGTAGTTATCGATGTCCACCACCTCAAACTTGTAGCCTGAGAATTTCACCGCGTCGGTGCGCTTCGGGATCTTGCGCAGCATAAACATCATGAAGCCGCCGATGGTTTCATAGTTGCCGGACTGCGGGAAATCGTCGATATCGAGCACGCGCATCACGTCATCAATCGGCGTACCGCCGTCAATCAGCCATGAGTTCTCGTCGCGGGCGACGATCTGCTCCTCCAGCCCCTGGCCGACCAGATCGCCCATCAGGGTGGTCATTACGTCGTTCAGGGTAATAATCCCGACCACCAGCGCATATTCGTTCATGATGACCGCAAAGTCTTCGCCGGCGGTTTTAAAGCTCTCCAGCGCTTCTGACAGCGTCAGGGTATCAGGGACAATCAGCGTATTGCGGATCTGCACGCCGCCGGTCAGCACCAGGCTTTGATTCGCCAGCACGCGGTTCAGCAGATCCTTGGAGTCCACGTAGCCGATGATATGGTCGATATCCTCATTACAGACCAGGAATTTGGAGTGCGGATGCTCCGCAACCTTGTTCTTCAGGCTCTGCTCATCTTCGTGGAGATCGAACCAGATAACATTTTCACGCGAGGTCATCGACGACGGAACGGTACGTGATTCCAGCTCGAACACGTTCTCAATCAGCTCATGCTCCTGCTTACGCAGCACGCCGGCCAGCGCGCCGGCCTCGACGACCGCGTAAATATCATCGGAGGTGATGTCGTCTTTACGCACCATCGGTAATTTGAACAGCCGAAAAATATTGTTGGCCATGCCGTTGAACAGCCACACCAGCGGGCGGAACACCGTCAGGCAGAAGCGCATCGGGTTGATGATACGCAAAGCTACTGCTTCTGGCGCAATCATACCGATGCGTTTCGGGGTCAGGTCAGCAAACAGGATGAACAGGCTGGTGACCAGAGTAAAAGAGATAATAAAGCTGAGCTGCTCGGAGAGTTCCGGCGACATATAGCCGCTTAGCAGGCTGTTGAAAGCCGGTGAAAATGCGGCATCGCCGACGATACCGCCGAGAATCGCCACCGCGTTGAGGCCGATTTGCACGACGGTGAAGAACATCCCAGGGTTTTCCTGCATTTTGAGAACGCGCTGAGCGTTCACGTGACCATCATCGGCCAGCAGTTTGAGTTTGATTTTACGTGAGGCGGCCAGCGAGATTTCTGATATCGAAAAAAATGCGCTGACGGCAATCAGACAAAGTATTACTAAAATACTGTTTAACATAGTTTATCTAGCCATTGAGGCCAGATCCTCGGAAGGGAAGTTGATAACTCTAATGTGGAATACATAAAAAACCGGTCCGAAGGCACTGGACCGGCTACAACACAGCCTAGTATAGCGTAAGGTACTGTAAAGCCGCCAGAGCGTTAATTGTGCGCCCCGGAAATATTCACTACTACGCTACGCCTGCGGCGGCAGGCATACGCCGATCCCGCCGATACCGCAGTATCCGTACGGATTTTTATGCAGATACTGCTGGTGGTCGTCTTCAGCATAGTAGAACGGCTTCGCCGTTGCTATCTCAGTGGTGATTTGGCGCGGGTCGTTGGCGTCGCGCATCGCCGCCTGAAAACGTGCCAGGCTGGCTTTAGCGGCCGCATCCTGCTCCGGCGTCAGCGGATAGATAGCCGAACGATACTGGGTGCCGTGGTCATTGCCCTGCTGCATTCCCTGAGCCGGGTCATGGTTTTCCCAGAATACCTGCAGCAGCTGCTCATAGCTGATGACCTGCGGGTCGTACACGATGCGTACGGCCTCGGCGTGGCCGGTATCACCGGAACACACTTCGCGGTAGGTTGGGTTAGGGGTGTAGCCGCCGGTATAGCCTGCGGCGGTGCTGTAAACGCCGGGCAGCTGCCAGAACAGGCGCTCAACTCCCCAAAAGCAGCCCATCGCCAGCAGCGCAACTTCCATTCCCGCAGGAACGTTAGTCATGGAGTGGCCATTGACGGCGTGGAGCGTTGCCACCGGCATAGGGGTGTTGCGTCCGGGTAGCGCATCCGCCTGGGCGACAAGATGCGTTTTATCAAATAGACTCACGGTTGGCCTCTCTAAAACATAAGTCGTAGTTAAGGTTGTAACGATGCGTGTCTTTTTACACAATAAACACGATCGGTACGTCTAGAGTTAAACATAAGAATTATTTGGGTTATCGTCATTTTTTCAACCCTTAGCTGTTAGGGTTTTGTTAAGCCGGGGATCGGCGCTTTCGTTTCCTTCGGGGGGAAACAAGGATATTCAGGAGAAAACGTGCTACAAATCCGCCAGTTATGTGTCACCAGCCTTTTGCTGGTCAGCGGGGTCGCTAGCGCCGCGAGCGTGCGTTTGCAGGTTGAGGGGCTATCCGGGGAACTGCAAAAAAATGTCCGTGCCCAGCTATCGACGATCCAAAGTGATGAAGTCACGCCGGATCGACGCTTTCGCGCGCGCGTTGATGATGCCATCCGTGAAGGCCTGAAAGCGCTAGGTTACTACGAACCGACGATCGATTTTGATTTACGTCCGCCGCCGGCAAAAGGGCGGCAGGTGCTGATTGCCAAAGTGACGCCCGGCGAACCGGTGCGTATTGGCGGTACCGACGTCATTCTGCGCGGCGGAGCGCGAACCGACCGTGACTATCTGGATTTGTTAAAAACGCGTCCGGCAATCGGCACCGTGCTGAATCACGGCGATTACGACGGTTTTAAAAGCTCCTTGACCCGCGTAGCGCTGCGCAAAGGCTACTTTGATAGTGAATTCAATAAAAGCCAGCTCGGGGTCTCTCTCGATCGTCATCAGGCCTTTTGGGATATCGATTACAACAGCGGCGAGCGCTATCGCTTCGGCGCCGTGACCTTCAGCGGGTCGCAGATCCGCGACGAGTACCTGCAAAATCTGGTGCCGTTTAAGCAGGGGGATGAGTATACCTCCGAGGATCTGGCGGAGCTAAACCGCCGCCTGGCGGCCACCGGCTGGTTCAGCTCGGTGGTGGTCGCGCCGGAGTTTGAGAAGTCCAGAAAAACGAAAGTGCTGCCTCTGAAGGGCGTGGTCGCGCCGCGCAAAGAGAATACCGTCGAAACCGGTATCGGCTATTCGACCGACGTCGGGCCGCGGGTGAAGGCGACCTGGAAAAAGCCGTGGATGAACTCCTATGGCCACAGCCTGACCTCCAGCGTCAGCCTCTCCGCACCGGAGCAGCAGCTTGATTTCAGCTATAAGGTCCCGCTGCTGAAGAGCCCGCTGGAACAGTATTACCTGATGCAGGGCGGCTTTAAGCGCACGGATCTCAACGATACCAAAGCCGACTCCACCACCCTCGCGGCATCGCGTTACTGGGAGATGTCGAGCGGCTGGCAGCGCGCTATCAACCTGCGCTGGAGCCTCGATCACTTTACCCAGGCTAACGTCACCAATACCACCATGCTGATTTATCCCGGGGTATCGGTTAACCGCACCCGCTCGCGGGGCGGCCTGATGCCGACCTGGGGCGATTCCCAGCGTTATTCGGTGGATTACTCCAACACCATGTGGGGCTCGGATATTAACTTCGTCGTCGCCCAGGCGCAGGACGTGTGGATCCGCACGCTCTACGATCGCCACCGTTTTGTGGTGCGCGGTAACCTCGGCTGGATTGAGGCCGACAATTTTGACAAGGTCCCGCCGGATCTGCGTTTCTTCGCCGGGGGCGACCGCAGCATTCGCGGCTACAAATACAAATCTATCTCGCCAAAAGACGACGATGGCAAGCTGATCGGTGCATCGAAGCTGGCCACCGGCTCGCTGGAGTACCAGTACAACGTCAGCGGAAAGTGGTGGGGGGCGATGTTTATCGACGGCGGTGAGGCAGTAAGCGATATCCGCAAAAGCGACTTCAAAACCGGCGCCGGCGTTGGCGTTCGCTGGCAGTCGCCGGTCGGTCCTATCAAGCTGGATATCGCCGCGCCGGTCGGCGACAAAGACGAACACGGTTTACAGTTTTACATCGGTCTGGGGCCTGAATTATGAGTTTATGGAAGAAGATAAGCCTCGGGGTCGTGCTCTTTCTGGTCCTGCTGCTGGGCACGGTTGGCTTCCTGGTCGGCACCACCAGCGGCCTGCATCTGGTGCTGAAAGCGGCAGACCGCTGGGTGCCTGGCCTGGAGATCGGCAAGGTTACCGGCGGCTGGCGTGACCTGACGCTGGAGAACGTGCGGTTCGCCCAACCGGGCGTGGCGGTTACCGCCGGTCAGTTCCACCTTGCGGTGAAGCTACGCTGCCTGTGGGACAGCAGCCTGTGCGTCAACGACATTTCGCTACGCGATATCTACGTCGCGATCGATACCTCAAAAATGCCGCCTTCCGCGCCGCCAGAAGAGGAGGATTCAGGGCCGCTGAATCTCTCAACCCCATATCCCATCACCCTGAGCCGCGTCGCGCTGCAAAACGTTAACGTCAAAATTGATGATACCGCCGTGTCGGTGCGGGATTTCTCCACCGGCCTGCGCTGGCAGGAGAAAAACCTGACCCTGACGCCGACATCGCTGCAGGGGCTGCTTATCTCACTGCCGAAAGTCGCTAAGGTGGCGCAGGAGCAGGTCGTTGAGCCGAAGATAGAGAATCCTCAGCCGGAGGAAAAACCGCTCGGCGAGACGATGAAGGCGCTGTTTGCGCAGCCGGTGCTCCCGGAAATGGCCGACGTCCATCTGCCGCTCAACCTCAATATTGAGGAGTTCCGCGGCGAGCAGCTGCGGGTTACCGGCGATACCGATATGACCATCTACAGCCTGCTGCTGAAGGTCAGCAGCATTGACGGGCAGATGAAGCTCGATACGCTGGATATCGATTCCGATCAGGGCAAGGTCACCGCCGCGGGCAGCGCGCAGCTGCAGGATAGCTGGCCGGTGGATATTACCCTCGACGGTACGCTGAATATTGACCCGCTCAAGGGCGAGAAGGTGCAGCTGAAAGTCGGCGGCGAGATGCGCAAAAAGCTGACGGTTGGCGTTGATTTAGCCGGCCCGGTGGCGATGACGCTACGCGCCGATGCGCAGCTGGCTGAAGCCGGGCTGCCGCTCAATATGGAGCTGAAAAGCAAGCAGCTGTACTGGCCGTTTAGCGGCGAAAAGCAGTTCCAGGCCGACGATTTGCAGCTGAAATTCAGCGGCAAAATGACCGACTACGCCCTGGCGCTGAGCACCGCGGTGAAGGGTCAATCTCTGCCGCCGGCGAAAATCAGCCTCAATGCTAAGGGCAACGAGCAGCAGGTGAATATTGATAAGCTGACCGTCGCCGCGCTGGAAGGGAAAACCGAGCTGAAGGCGCTGCTTGACTGGCAGCAGGCGATTAGCTGGCGCGGCGAGCTGACCCTTGACGGCATTAATACGGCCAAAGAGGTCCCGGACTGGCCTTCGAAGCTGAACGGCCTGATCAAAACCCAGGGCAGCCTGTACGGCGGCAGCTGGCAGATGTCGGTCCCGGAGCTGAAAATCACCGGTAACGTGAAGCAGAATAAGGTTGATGTCAGCGGTTCCCTGCAGGGCAATAGCTATATGCAGTGGAAAATCCCCGGCCTGCATCTGGCGTTAGGCCCCAACAGCGCCGACGTGAAAGGCGAGCTGGGGGTTAAAGATCTGGATCTCGACGCCACCATTGATGCGCCGCATCTCGATAACGCGCTGCCGGGCCTTGGCGGGACGGCGAAAGGGCTGGTGAAAGTGCGCGGCACCGTGGAGGCGCCGCAGCTGCTGGCGGATATCACCGCCCGCGCCCTGCGCTGGCAGGAGCTATCGATTGCCCAGGTTAACGTCAAAGGCGACGTTAAATCCAGCGATCAGATTGCCGGCAATCTCGATGTGCGTATCGACCGTATCAGCCAGCCGGGCGTCAATATCAGCCTGGTGCAGCTCAATGCGAAAGGTAATGAGAAGCAGCATGACCTGCAGCTTAAAGTGCAGGGGGAGCCGGTCTCCGGCCAGCTGTCTCTGGCGGGGAGTTTTGACCGTAAAGAGGAGCGCTGGAGGGGAACGATGAGCAATACCCGCTTCCAGACGCCGGTGGGCCCGGTTTCGCTGACGCGCAATATCGCGCTGGACTACCGTAACCGCGAGCAGAAAATCAGCATCGGGCCGCACTGTTGGACCAACCCGAACGCCGAGCTCTGCGTGCCGCAGGCGATCGATGCGGGCGCGAGCGGCCGGGCGGTCGTCAACCTCAACCGTTTCGATCTGGCGATGCTGAAGCCGTTTATGCCGGAGGCCACCCAGGCCAGCGGCGTCTTTAGCGGCAACGCCGACGTGAGCTGGGACACCACCAAAGAGGGGCTGCCGCAGGGCAAGGTGACGCTGAACGGACGTAACGTGAAGGTAACCCAGACGGTCAACGATGCGCCGCTGCCGGTGGCTTTCGATACCCTGAACCTCACCGCCGATCTGCACAACAACCGCGCGCAGCTCGGCTGGCTGATCCGCCTGACCAATAACGGTCAGCTTGACGGACAGGTTCAGGTCACCGACCCGCAGGGCCGACGCAATCTCGGCGGTAATATCAACATCAATAACTTCTCGCTGGCGATGATTAATCCGATCTTCTCCCGAGGGGAAAAGGCGGAGGGCCGGCTGAACGCCAACCTGCGCCTCGGCGGCGATGTGCAAAATCCGCAGCTGTTTGGTCAGATGCAGCTGAACGGCGTGGACATTGACGGTAACTTTATGCCGTTCGATATGCAGCCCAGCCAGCTGGCGATGAACTTCAACGGCACCCGCTCGACGCTGCAGGGTACGGTGAATACGAGCCAGGGCCAGATTAGCCTTAACGGCAACGCCGACTGGACCCAGATAGACAACTGGCGCGCGCAGATCGCGGCGAAGGGCAGCCGGGTGCGTATTACGGTGCCGCCGATGGTGCGCCTGGACGTTTCGCCGGATGTGGTCTTTACCGCGACGCCGAGCTTGTTTAATCTTGACGGTAGCGTCGATGTTCCGTGGGCGCGTATTGTGGTTAACGACGTGCCGGAGAGCGCGGTCGGCGTCTCTTCCGATGAGGTCATGCTGAACGACTCCCTGCAGCCGATTAAGCCGCAGAGCGCCGGTATCCCGATCAACAGTAACCTGACGATCCATGTCGGTAATAACGTTCGCCTCAGCGCGTTTGGTCTGAAGGCGCGCCTGACCGGCGATTTAAAAGTTGCTCAGGATAGACAAGGTCTGGGCCTGAACGGGCAGATCAATATTCCGGAAGGGCGCTTCCACGCCTACGGCCAGGATCTGATCGTACGTAAAGGCGAGCTGCTGTTCTCCGGTCCGCCGGATCAGCCTTCACTGAATATCGAAGCCATTCGCAACCCGGATGCCACAGAAGACGACGTGATTGCCGGCGTTCGCGTCACCGGCTCCGCCGACCAGCCGAAGGCGGAGATCTTCTCCGACCCGGTAATGTCGCAGCAGGAAGCGCTTTCTTATCTGCTGCGCGGCCAGGGATTGAGCAGCGGGCAAAGCGATAGTGCCGCAATGACGTCAATGCTTATTGGCCTGGGGGTTGCACAAAGTGGTCAGGTTGTGGGTAAAATCGGCGAGACGTTTGGCGTAAGCAATCTGGCGCTGGATACCGAGGGGGTAGGCGACTCTTCCCAGGTGGTAGTCAGCGGCTATGTGCTGCCGGGTCTGCAGGTAAAATACGGGGTCGGTATCTTCGACTCCCTGGCGACGCTGACATTACGCTATCGCCTGATGCCTAAGCTATATATGGAAGCGGTGTCTGGCGTAGACCAGGCTCTCGATTTGCTCTATCAGTTTGAGTTTTAGCAATGCGAATATTTGTTTACGGCAGTTTACGACGCAAACAAGGCAACAGCCACTGGATGACCAACGCTCAGTGGCTGGGCGATCATAGTGTCAACGATTATCAGCTGTACAGCCTGGGCCACTATCCAGGCGCGGTGCCCGGTGAAGGCACGGTACATGGTGAAGTCTATCGTATTGACGCATCGACGCTGGCCGAACTGGATGCTCTGCGTACCAAAGGCGGCGAATACGCGCGCCATCTTATCCAGACGCCGTATGGCGGCGCATGGATGTATGTCTATCAGCGCCCGGTTGAGGGGTTTACGCTGATAGAGAGCGGTAACTGGTTAGACAGAGACCAGTATTAAAAACGACAACGCCACCCTCGGGTGGCGCTGTTTTTTGCGGGCGTTAATCAGAACTCGACGCGGGCGCCGAGATTATAGCGTCGGCCCTCTATCTGACCGTACTCGCCCCACGAGGTGGTGCGTTTAGGGTCCGCATCAAACAGGTTATAGATCCCCGCCAGCAGCTGCGCGTTTTTGTTCAGCTGATAGCGCAGGCCGACATCCACCATCGTATAGGCCTCATACTCATTGTGGCTGCCGCTATCGCGGTTGCTGCTGCGATAGTTCACCGTACTCCAGACATCCATACTCTGCGTCGCCGCCCAGCTGAGCGACAGATTTGCCATATGGCGCGGATAGTCGTTCAGCGCATAGCCTTTTTCGGCACCGCTTTTCTGCTCGCTGTGGTTGTAGGTGTAGTTGGCGTTAGCCTTGATATCGGCACTAATCTGCCAGTCAGCGTTGAGCTCGACGCCGTAGACGTCGGCTTTACTGACGTTAAAGTATTTGTCGATCGAATCTGCTTTGTAGCCGTTGACGGAACACTGGTTGGTTGCCGTGGTTTCGCAGATGTTTTGCTCGGTAATTTTATCTTTGAACTGGGTATAGAAGACCGTGCCGTCCAGCGCCAGGGCGCTGCCCGTCCAGTACAGGCCGAGCTCGGAGTTAACGCTTTTCTCCGGCTTCAGGTCGTCGTTGCCGACCGTCAGGAAGGGATAGGGTACGGTTGAACCGTGCGGCGTAATAAAATCGCTGGAGGTCGCGCGCAGCTCCGGTTTTTTATAGCCTGCTGAAACCCCGCCCTTCAGCGCCCATGCGTCGCTAAACGCCCAGTTGCCGTACAGCTTTGGCGTGACGTGGGTGCCAAAGTTATCATCGCGATCGAGACGCCCTGAGGTGGTCAGGATGAAATCGCCGAGGGTCCAGCCGTCTTCGGCAAACAGCGCCCAGCCGTTGCGGCTAACTTTGGTAACCGGGGTGGAGCCCGGCAGGGTTTTGTTGGCGACATCAAAGCGGTCATTCAGCTCTTCGCGGGTAAAGTTCGCGCCCACGGTCAGCTTGTGGTTATCAAGGCTCAGCGTTGTCTGGCTGTTGGCAACGTAGTTTTCCGTCTGCACGTATTGCGGCGTTTGCCCGTCATAGACGTACTTTGAGCGGCCTTTTTCATAATTAATGTAGTTGGTGGTGGCGACGGTATCGTCGGCATACCAGCCGGAGTGCGTCAGGGTTAACGCGTCGCGGTCGAAGCGCCATGTCCAGGGCGTGCCGCGCTGCCGGGTCCGATTTTTCTCCTGCTCGCCGGTCACCACGTTCAGGTCAAAGAGGTTGTTCTCGCTGGCGGCCAGGCCGAGCGTCATATCGAGGGACTTGCGGTTGTGCTTGCCGAAGTAGTTTTCGCGTTCGTCATCGCGACGATCCAGCCAGTCTGCCGCGAGGCTGAGGCCGAGGACGTCGGGGATCAGCGGGCCCATGGTGAACAGATTCATCTGGCTGGTATTGCCAAAATCATGGTGCTCCTGGAGCCAGGTGTTGGCGGCCATCGCGCCGGTCCACTCCTTCACGCCGTAAGGCTTTTTGGTGATAACGTTCACCACCCCGCCGATGGCATCTGAGCCGTAGAGGGAGGACATCGGGCCGCGAATAACCTCAATACGCTCAATCGCCTCCATCGGCGGCAGGAAGCTGGCTTCGGTGCCGAGGTCCTGGCCATAGGGGCGTGATTCGCCGGTATTCTGTTTGACGCTGTTAACCATGAAGGCGGTGTAGGACGGGTCCATGCCGCGCATCATAATGCTGCCCGAGGATATTTCGCTGCCGCTCGACACCGACACGCCGGGAAGGTTTTTTATCGCCTCGCCGACGTTGCGGTCGGGCTGAATATCCAGCGTTTGGCGATCGATTGTCGAGATGGTCGCCGGCGCTTCACGCTTTTCCTGCGCAAAGCCGGTGGCGGTGACCACCATTTGCTCTTCGCCGCTACGCGAAGTTTCGCTAAGTTCTTCCGCCTGAGAGGGCAAAATGACCCCACCGGATAAGGCTACGATCCCCGTAAGCGCAATGAGTTGACGCGTTTTCATAATATCAGACACCTGCAAAGAAAAAATAACGACATCACCTCGTGACGGTGCGCCGCCACAAGGTGAAAAATAACGAGTGATGATTATTAGTATTGCGTCAGGTCGATTTTCATCACGTAATCAGGCTTTTTACCCATCAGCTCTTCGGGCTGTTTAATGCTGACATACAGCGCGTTCGCGTCGGCGGAAAGCGCAAGGCTGTTGGGAAGGGCGGTAGTTTGAATACTCTGTTTTACCTTGCCGGTTTCGCTGTCGGCGATGGTTATCAGTTTGGCGTTACGATGGGTAATATAAACTTCCTTGCGCTTTTCGTTATAAATAACGGCCAGGGAGTTAATCACGTCAATTTCAGAAAGGACGTTACCGTTACGAATATCGACCACTAATACATTGGGTAAATCCGGGTCGGTAATAAATGCGCGACTGTTTTTGACATCCACGGCGATATTGAGGAAAAAACGTTTTTTATCCGGGGCGACGGTAAAGCGGTCGATAATTTTATTGCTGGTGGTATCGATGGCGATCAGGCCATTTCTGCCGTTCACCACGTAGAGCCGGTTTTTTTGCGGATCGACCGCCATGCCGGTTGGGTATTCGCCCATATCGCTAATGGTCGCAACCCTGGCCCGCTTTTCGGTATCGACAACCCAGACAACGCCCTTTTCCGCGACGCCTGAGACGTACAGGCGGTGATTCTGCTTATCGAGGACCATTTCGCGCGTATGGATAATCTCTTTGGGGTCGCTCGCCTCGCTGAGCTGCAGCACCGCCAGCTCCTTACCGCTGCGGGTATCAATCAGCGTGACCGAACCTTCGAGGGTATTGCCGACGTACAGGACATGATTCGCGTCGTCCAGCGCGGTGGCAAACGCCCGCCGGCTGGTTTTAATGACTTCAACGGTGGTGAGGCTTTCCAGATCCAGCTTGTAAATCTGCCCCGTGGTTTTGTCTTTATCAAACGAGGGGGCGGAGGCGGCGAACAGCGCATGCTGCTGTGCGTCTACCGCCAGCTCATAGACGCCATGACCGACTTCACGAGTCAGGAACTCTTTCTCAGGAAGCACGGCGGCCGCTGCGGTCAGGCCGGTCAGGAGCAGGGCCGCAGTCAGCGCCATGCCGGAACAGAGCTTTAAAGTCTTCACATTGTGGAGGTTCATTGACGTTTATTCACATTTATTTACGAACTGAAAATGATAATGATTTTTAATTTCATTCGCAATTGTAAATGTGACGGGCCAACTCCCTATTCTGGTAGGCGAAAATATGGCCGCAGGTTTGCCCGACGGGTCGGGAGATAGGGGAGGAATAAACGGGCAGGGAGGTGAACAGCGGACATAAAAAAACCCTTACTAACCGGCAGCCGGCGTTCAGGGTCTGGCTTTACGCAGAGGCGAACTTAGTTCTTCGCCGCGCGCTCGAAGGAAGCAATGATTTCAGCTTTCGCCGCAGCAGCATTGTCCCAACCGTCAACTTTAACCCACTTGCCTTTTTCCAGATCTTTGTAGTGCTCGAAGAAGTGAGTGATCTGTGCTTTCAGCAGTTCCGGCAGGTCGTTCACATCGTTGATGTGATCGTACTCTTTGCTCAGCTTGGTGTGCGGTACCGCAACCAGCTTGGCATCTTCACCGGATTCGTCGGTCATCTTCAGAACGCCAACCGGACGGCAGCGGATCACTGAGCCTGGCTCCAGCGGATACGGAGTCGGAACCAGCACGTCTACCGGGTCACCGTCCAGAGACAAGGTGTGGTTGATGTAGCCGTAGTTGCACGGATAGAACATCGCGGTGGACATAAAGCGGTCAACGAACAGTGCACCGCTCTCTTTGTCGACTTCGTATTTGATTGGGTCTGCGTTCGCCGGGATCTCAATAACGACGTAGATATCTTCCGGCAGATCTTTACCCGCAGGTACGTTGAGTAAGCTCATGTCTGTTCCTTTAAAATGTATAGCAAACAAGTGCCCGGTATTATAGCCAACTCACATCGAATGTCTTCGCTTCTTTTGTTTCTGGCGGCGGAAAGATGGCGTCATTTTTCATCGTAAAACAACCTGAAAATCCATAAACATAGCCACATCCTGAATAAATTTATGTAACCGTTTACATTGCATGTGATTGATTTATCAAAGTGCTAAAAATTTCGCCATCAGCGGCGATGGCGACAACGTGGCGAAAGCCTTATCCGCTCTAAGCTGCCATAAATGGCGTGAATTAACATTTAGTTTACTTTTTCGAAGTGTGATGTAACGCATTCAGTTACATCTCTGATTGTCTATAGTTTGTCCGCAGATAACGATTTCACTAACAATAACCCTACGAGGATCGCCTTATGTGGAAGCGCTTACTTCTTGTCACAGCAGTTTCCGCAGCTATGTCATCTATGGCAATAGCTGCCCCTCTGACCGTAGGATTTTCGCAGGTCGGGTCTGAATCCGGCTGGCGTGCGGCCGAAACCAGCGTTGCGAAGGAGGAGGCCGCTAAGCGCGGTATTACTCTGAAAATTGCCGACGGTCAGCAAAAGCAGGAAAACCAGATTAAAGCGGTACGCTCCTTCATTGCGCAGGGGGTCGACGCCATCTTTATCGCCCCGGTCGTGGCGACGGGCTGGGAGCCGGTGCTGAAAGAGGCCAAAGAGGCCAAAATTCCGGTATTCCTGCTCGACCGTTCCATTGATGTGAAGGACAAAGATCTCTACATGACCACCGTCACCGCCAATAACGTGCTGGAAGGTCAGCTGATTGGCGACTGGCTGGTGAAAACCGTCGACGGTAAGCCGTGCAACGTCGTTGAGCTGCAGGGCACCGTCGGGGCCAGCGTCGCCATTGACCGCAAAAAAGGCTTCGCTGAAGCCATCGCTAAGGCATCGAACATCAAGATTATCCGCTCTCAGTCCGGCGACTTTACCCGCAGCAAGGGGAAAGAGGTTATGGAGAGCTTTATCAAAGCGGAAAATAACGGCAAGAACATCTGCATGGTTTATGCCCATAACGATGACATGGTTATCGGCGCCATCCAGGCGATTAAAGAGGCCGGGCTGAAGCCGGGTAAAGATATTCTTACCGGCTCCATTGACGGCGTACCGGATATCTACAAAGCGATGATCGCCGGCGAAGCTAACGCCAGCGTCGAGCTGACGCCAAATATGGCCGGGCCGGCATTCGATGCGCTGGAAAAATTCAAGAAAGACGGCACCCTGCCTGAGAAGCTGACCATCACCAAATCTACGCTCTATCTGCCGGATACGGCGAAAGAAGAGTTAGAGAAGAAGAAAAATATGGGCTATTGAGTGAGCGTAGGCCATCAGGACGCTCGGTTTAGTTCCCTCTCCCCGGTGGGGAGAGGGTTAGGGGAGGGGAAACCATGAACGGCGAAGTACACCAGGAGATCCTTCGTACCGAGGGACTGAGCAAATTTTTCCCCGGCGTAAAGGCGCTGGATAACGTTAATTTCAGCCTGCGGCGCGGTGAGATCATGGCCCTGCTGGGTGAGAATGGCGCGGGGAAATCGACCCTGATCAAAGCGCTCACCGGCGTTTATCACGCCGATCGCGGCACTATCTGGCTCGAGGGCCAGGCAATAGCGCCGAAAAATACCGCCCACGCGCAGCAGCTGGGCATCGGTACCGTCTACCAGGAGGTCAACCTGCTGCCGAATATGTCGGTGGCGGACAATTTATTTATCGGCCGCGAGCCCCGTCGCTTTGGCCTGCTGCGGCGTAAAGAGATGGAAAAGCGCGCCACCGAGCTGATGGCTTCCTACGGTTTCTCCCTCGACGTCCGTGAGCCGCTTAACCGCTTTTCAGTGGCGATGCAGCAGATTGTCGCTATCTGCCGCGCCATCGACCTGTCGGCTAAGGTGCTGATCCTCGATGAACCTACCGCCAGCCTGGATACCCAGGAGGTGGAGATGCTCTTCACCCTGATGCGCCAGCTGCGCGACAGCGGCGTCAGCCTGATTTTTGTTACCCACTTTCTCGATCAGGTGTACGCCGTGAGCGATCGGATTACCGTGCTGCGCAACGGTGGCTTCGTCGGCTGCCGGGAAACACGCGAACTGCCGCAGATTGAGCTGGTGAAAATGATGCTGGGGCGCGAGCTGGAGCATAACGCTTTACAGCGCGCGGGCCGCACCCTGCTGAGCGATAAGCCGATCGCCGCCTTTGAAGGCTTTGGTAAAAAGGGCACGATCGCGCCGTTCGACCTCCAGGTTCGCCCCGGCGAAATTGTTGGCCTGGCGGGGCTGCTGGGCTCCGGGCGCACCGAAACGGCGGAAGTGATTTTTGGTATCAAACCGGCCGATAGCGGCAAGGCGCTGATCAAAGGCAAGCCGCAGACGCTGCGCTCGCCGCATCAGGCCTCCTGCCTCGGGATCGGCTTTTGCCCGGAAGACCGAAAAACCGACGGCATTATCGCGGCGGCGTCGGTACGGGAGAACATCGTGCTGGCCCTGCAGGCGCAGCGCGGCTGGCTGCGCCCAATTTCGCGGCGCGAGCAAAACGAGATCGCCGAACGCTTTATCCGCCAGCTGGGGATCCGTACCCCCAGCGCCGAGCAGCCGATCGAATTTCTTTCCGGCGGCAATCAGCAGAAGGTACTGCTTTCCCGCTGGCTGCTGACCAAACCTCAGTTTCTGATCCTCGATGAGCCGACCCGCGGGATAGACGTCGGCGCGCATGCCGAGATCATCCGCCTGATTGAAACCCTGTGCGCCGATGGCCTGGCGCTGCTGGTCATTTCGTCAGAGCTGGAAGAGCTGGTGGGCTATGCCGATCGGGTCATTATCATGCGCGATCGCAAACAGGTGGCGGAGATCCCGCTCGGGGAGCTCTCCGTTCCGGCGATCATGAACGCAATTGCGGCATAGGAGTAAATCATGATGCCAGGATCTCTTCCGCAAACCGGCCAAACGAAGCGTCGCTTCAGCTGGCCGAAGGGTATGCCGCAAATCATTGCGCTGCTGCTGGTGCTGGCCGTAGACAGCCTGGTGGCGCCGCACTTTTTCCAGATTGTCCTCCAGGAGGGGCGTCTGTTCGGTAGCCCGATTGATATTCTTAACCGCGCGGCGCCGGTCGCGCTGCTGGCGATTGGCATGACGCTGGTTATCGCCACCGGCGGGATTGACCTGTCGGTCGGCGCGGTGATGGCGATTGCCGGCGCTACCGCCGCCTCGATGACCGTTGCCGGGCACAGCCTGCCGGTGGTGCTGCTGGTATCGCTGGGGGCGGGCGCGCTGGCCGGGCTATGGAACGGTATCCTGGTGGCGGTGCTGAAGATCCAGCCGTTCGTGGCCACGCTGATCCTGATGGTGGCCGGGCGCGGCGTCGCGCAGCTGATCACCTCCGGGCAGATTGTCACCTTCGACTCGCCGCCTCTGGCGTGGCTCGGCAGCGGCTCGCTGCTGCTGCTGCCGACGCCGGTGCTTATTGCTGCCGCAACGCTGCTGCTGTTCTGGCTGTTCACCCGCAAAACCGCGCTGGGAATGTTCATTGAAGCGGTAGGGATTAACATTCGGGCGGCGAAAAATGCCGGGGTCAACACCCGCATCGTCGTGATGCTGGCCTACGTGCTGAGCGGCGTGTGCGCGGCGATAGCCGGGATCATCGTTGCGGCGGACATCCGCGGCGCCGATGCCAACAACGCCGGACTCTGGCTGGAGCTGGACGCCATCCTGGCAGTGGTGATCGGCGGCGGATCGCTGATGGGCGGGCGCTTTAACCTTCTGCTCTCGGTAGTCGGCGCGCTGATTATCCAGGGGATGAACACCGGGATCCTGCTGTCGGGCTTCCCGCCGGAGCTTAACCAGGTAGTGAAAGCGGTGGTGGTGCTGTGCGTACTGATCGTGCAGTCGCCGCGCTTTATCAGCTTACTGAAAGGAGTACGCGGCCGTGATAAAACGTAACTTGCCGTTGATGATTACCCTTGCCGTATTCGTGCTGGGCTACCTCTATTGCCTGACCCAGTTTCCCGGCTTCGCCTCGACGCGGGTGATCTGCAATATCCTCACCGATAACGCTTTTCTTGGCATTATTGCCGTGGGGATGACCTTCGTGATCCTCTCCGGCGGCATCGACCTGTCGGTCGGGTCGGTGATCGCCTTCACCGGCGTGTTCCTCGCGAAAGCGATTGGCGTCTGGGGGATCACGCCGCTGCTGGCGTTCCCGCTGGTGCTGGCGATGGGCTGCGCGTTTGGCGCGCTGATGGGCTGGCTTATCGATACGCTGAAGATCCCGGCATTTATTATTACCCTCGCCGGGATGTTCTTCCTGCGCGGCGTGAGCTATCTGGTCTCTGAAGAGTCCATTCCTATCGATCACCCGGTGTATGACACGCTCTCCGGGCTGGCGTGGACTATTCCCGGCGGCGGTCGCCTAAGCGCGATGGGGCTGCTGATGCTGCTGGTGGTGGTGGCGGGCATTTTTATGGCCCACCGCACCCGCTTTGGCAACCAGGTGTACGCCATTGGCGGCAGCGCCGTCTCGGCAAATCTGATGGGCATTTCGACCCGTGGGACCACTATTCGCATTTACATGCTCTCTACCGGGCTGGCGACGCTGGCGGGGATCGTTTTTTCTATCTACACCCAGGCCGGTTACGCGCTGGCCGGGGTTGGCGTTGAGCTGGACGCGATTGCGTCGGTGGTGATTGGCGGCACGCTGCTCAGCGGCGGCGTCGGCACGGTATTAGGGACGCTGTTTGGCGTCGCGATTCAGGGGCTGATCCAGACCTATATTAACTTCGACGGCACGCTCAGCTCGTGGTGGACGAAAATTGCGATCGGCATTCTGCTGTTTATCTTTATTGCGCTGCAGCGCGGGCTGACGGTGCTGTGGGAGAACCGCCAGAACTCGCCGGTATCGCGGGTGAGCGGAGCGGCGAATCGCTAGCGTAAAATCCCCTCTCGCCGGGCGAGAGGGGAAGTCAGGGGGCGTTATGCGTCCGGGAACTCTTTAATGAAGTTTTCGACGTCTTCAACCATATGGTTGTTGCCGACGAAGAAGGAGCGACGCTGGTGCAGGCTTACCGGGATGATATCGAGAATACGCTCTTTACCGTCGCTGGCCTTACCGCCCGCCTGCTCGGCGAGGAACGCCATCGGGTTGCATTCGTACAGCAGGCGCAGCTTCCCTTCCGGGTGGCTGGCGGTGCTCGGGTAGAGATAAATGCCGCCTTTCAGCAGATTACGGTGGAAATCCGCCACCAGGGAGCCGATATAGCGCGAGGTGTAGGGGCGCTGGGTCCCGAGATCCTCTTCCTGGCAAAACTTAATGTACTTCTTCACGCCCATCGGGAATTTGATGTAGTTGCCTTCGTTGATGGAGTAGGTATTGCCTTTCTCCGGGAAGCGCATGCGCTCCTGAGAGAGGCAGAATACGCCAAGAGAAGGATCGTAGGTGAAGGCATGAACGCCACAGCCGGTGGTATAAACCAGCATCGTGGAGGAGCCGTAAACCACGTAGCCTGCGGCTACCTGTTTACTGCCCGGCTGCAGGAAATCTTCGACGGTGACCGGCGTTCCGACCGGGGTTATGCGACGGTAGATGGAGAAGATAGTCCCGACAGAGACGTTAACGTCGATGTTAGAGGAACCATCCAGCGGGTCCATGAGCACCACGTATTTTGCGTGTTCGCAGCCTTCAAAGACGACGATTTCGTCTTCTTCTTCAGAGGCGATCCCGGCAACAATATCGCGCGCTCGCAGTGCGGCCTTCAATTTTTCATTGGCGAACAGATCGAGTTTTTGCTGCACCTCGCCCTGGACGTTTTCAGCACCGCTGGCACCCAGGATATCGACCAGACCGGCCTTGTTGATATCGCGGTGGATGATCTTGGCGCCTAGTTTTATCGCCGACAACAAAGCAGTTAGCTCGCCGGTTGCGTGGGAGAACTCGTGCTGCTTTTCGACAATAAATTCACCTAACGTTTTCATAACCCGTTCCCTGCATGTTTATGTGAAGTAAAACGAACGCAACAATCTTAACAAAGAATAAAAAAAATACGCACAGGTGAATCGCGCCAGCAAAAAACGGATTCGCCTGAAATGCATTTCTCTGATGCCGAACATAAGGGTAAAATGTGCGCCAGATTAAAGAGGGAAGTGACGAATGCGCATTCATATTTTAGGTATCTGTGGCACGTTTATGGGGGGGCTGGCGATGCTGGCGCGTTCCCTCGGTCATGAGGTAACGGGGTCGGATGCTAACGTCTATCCGCCGATGAGCACCCTGCTGGAAAGCCAGGGTATCGATCTAATTCAAGGATATGACGCCAGCCAGCTGGAGCCTCGGCCGGATCTGGTGATCATCGGTAACGCGATGACGCGCGGCAATCCGTGCGTCGAAGCGGTGCTGGAAAACAACATTCCGTACATGTCCGGCCCGCAGTGGCTGCATGATTTCGTTCTGCGCGATCGCTGGGTTGTGGCGGTGGCGGGCACCCACGGCAAAACGACGACCGCCGGCATGGCGACCTGGATCCTCGAAGCCTGCGGCTATAAGCCCGGCTTTGTGATTGGCGGCGTGCCGGGTAATTTCGAGGTCTCCGCGCGTCTGGGCGACAGCCCGTTCTTTGTTATCGAAGCGGATGAATATGACTGCGCTTTCTTTGATAAGCGTTCGAAATTTGTTCACTACTGCCCGCGAACCCTGATCCTCAATAACCTTGAGTTCGATCACGCGGATATCTTTGATGACCTGAAGGCTATCCAGAAGCAGTTCCATCATCTGGTGCGCATTGTCCCGGGTCAGGGCAAAATTATTCTGCCGGAAAACGACATCAACCTGAAACAGACTATGGCGATGGGCTGCTGGAGCGAGCAGGAGCTGGTCGGCGAGCAGGGCCACTGGCAGGCGAAAAAGCTCAACACCGACGCCTCGCAGTGGGAAGTCTGGCTTGACGGCGAGAAGGTCGGGGAAGTGAAGTGGGCGCTGGTCGGCGAGCATAATATGCACAACGGCCTGATGGCGATTGCCGCCGCCCGCCACGTCGGCGTGGTGCCGGCGGACGCCGCCAACGCGCTGGGCGGTTTTATCAACGCCCGTCGCCGCCTTGAGCTGCGCGGCGAAGCGAACGGCGTCACCGTGTACGACGATTTTGCCCATCACCCGACGGCGATCCTGGCGACGCTGCAGGCGCTGCGCGGTAAGGTTGGCGGCACCGCCCGCATTCTGGCGGTGCTCGAACCGCGCTCGAACACCATGAAAATGGGCGTCTGCAAAGACGATCTGGCGCCGTCGCTGGGCCGCGCGGATGAAGTGTTCCTGCTCCAGCCGCAGCATATTCCGTGGCAGGTCGCCGAGGTGGCTGAAGCCTGCGTGCAGCCTGCTCACTGGAGCGCTGATGTCGATGTGCTGGTGGATATGATTATCAAAACCGCCCATCCGGGCGACCACATTCTGGTGATGAGCAACGGCGGCTTCGGCGGCATTCATCAGAAGCTGCTGGATAAGCTGGCCAGTAAGGCGGCTGCGGCAGAATAATCCCGACGATCGTCTCTTTGCCCTCCGCGTGAGGGCAGATTTTTTGCTATTTGGATTTTGTCATGCTCACTTCTGAAAAACTGACCTCGACCGATTCGCCGCATTTCCCCGCGCTCGACGCGCTGTACGTCAAGGCCTTTCCGTGGCACGAGCAGCGTGAGCCGCTGGCTAAACAGCGCGCGCTGCGCGATCCGCACTACGCGCTGGAGGCGTGGTTTGATGAGGGGGAGTTTATCGGGCTGAGCGGCAGCTGGCAGTTTGCGGACTATGGCTACATTGAGCATCTGGCGATCGACGACAGCCTGCGCTCGCGCGGCTACGGCAAGCGTCTGCTGGCGGAAATACTTAAGCGTGCGCCGCTGACCATCCTCGAGATCGATCCGCTCACCACGGAAATCGCCCGCAGGCGCCTGCAGTTTTATGTCACGATGGGTTTTAGCGATAACCCGTGGCCGCATAGCCACCCGACCTATCATTGCGGCATCGCCGATCATGCGCTGATGGTGCTGAGCTACCCGCAGGCGATTGACGAAGCGCAGTACCAGCGCTTTGCGCAGCAGCTACGCCAGGTGGTGATGGCCTAAGCCGATATCCCGGCGCTGGCGCCGGGAAGGTGATGTGCGGTGCGGGCGCCGTCTCTCCCGGAGGCCCGGGAGCAGCGCCGGCGTAAGGTTACTCTTTGGCGATCGGCGCTTCGTTTTCCGCGACCTTCGCGTCGCCCTGGATTGCCGCAATTCTCTGCTCAACGTCGGCAACCTGCTTATTGTTGTGCAGCAGGGTATAGGTCAGATCAAACTGCGCGCTGGCTCCCGGCTGCAGCTGCTTCACGCGTTTCTGCTCGCGTTCAACGGTGACCGGATAGGCATAGCTGGTGCCTGGCTCAATGCCGGTGACATAGCCCTGTTTTTGGCTGTCGGTGTTTTTCCACAGCGTCAGGACCGGCAGCTGGCGGGTATCAAACTGAATCGACGCCCCTTTATCGCCAGCCTTGTTAACCACCGCCGCCAGCGTTTGGTGATGGTCATCGGACAGCGGCTGAATATTAAATACCATCTCGTCAAAATCTTTGGTCGGGCCGGCATAGGTTTGCCACGTTTTCAAACCGGCTTTGGCATAGTCGTTGAACGGGCTGATGCTGGCCATCGGCGCGAGAAAACGCGCGCCTTCTTCGAGAATCGGCGTACCGAAATTGCTGTGGTAAATTATCTGATAATCATGCGGATAATCGGCGTGGTTGGTTAAGACATCGTGCAGGCTGAAGCTGTTGCTGCCGGGCACGTAGCGCAGCTCGGTCATGGTCTGCAAATCGGCTTTCTTGAAGGTGCTTTCCTTCACCAGCCCGCGAACGCGAATTTCATACGGCGCGCTATCGGCAACCTCAACCTCGACCTGCGATGCCGGCGTGTTCCCGGCTTTGCCGTGCAGGGTATAAATCTGCCCGTCGGCGGTGACCGGGTGGCCGGTCCATTCGTAGCCGCAGCGCACCATCATCTCATTGAAACCTTCCAGCCAGCCCAGCCCGTTGCGGCTTTCCAGATTAATAAAGGCCGGATTAACCACCTCTTTGACCGGTGAGTCCCAGCCCATTCGCGTGCCGAAACCTTCGATTTTAAGTAAATTCATCCCGCGAGTCGGGCTGAGAGCGATAGTCAGGCCGTCCTGGCTGCGAATAACGATAACTTTACTCCCCTCCTGCTTGCCGCCATGAAGGACTTTTTGCTCTATGCTGAAATGGCGATCTTTTATCTTCAGCTGGTCACTGCTTACCTGCCAGTTTCCTTTCTCTATGCTGCTTTCAGCGCTTGTCAGCACCCAGGTTTTTGCCGCGACTTGCCCAGAAATCATCATCGCTACTGCGGTCAACGCTACTATTTTTTTCATTTTTCGTCCCTTTTTGCTGAATCGATATTGTTATCAATGAGGGAAATCTAATGGCTAGCGGCTGATGAAAATGTGAAGTGCCTCACCTGGTGAGAATATGCGCGATTTGTTGTTTTTAACTGCGACTTTAGTCCTGTTTTAATGCAAGTTTTTATTATTATTGCCGAAAAAATGTGAATTTAAACATAGTTAGCTTTAACGATTCAGCTTTTATGGGCAGCAGGCACGGCGGAAAAACCGCGTCCTCTGACCAGCAGCAGAACGGCGCGTCAGCCGGATAAAAGCGCAAGGGGGAGCAAAAGGAGAGCAAAAGGAGAGCAAAACGAGAGCAAAGGGCGGCTGAACAGAGGCTGAACAGGGGGAGCGCCCAGGGGCGCGGCGTTGGGAAAGATAACCTTTCCGGCAATGCGTAGCGTACGCATGCCGGGCTACAGGTTAAACGTTATCAGGTAGCCCGGACAGGCGCGCCGCCTGCGGGAAAATCAGGCGGGCGGCAGCGGAATTAGCTTTCGCCTTCGGCCAGTTCACGCAGGTACTGGAAGATCAGGCGCGCGGACTTCGGCGGCTTGTTGCCTTCTTTCTCTTTTTGCGCGTTACGGATCAGCGAACGCAGCTGCTGACGGTCAGCTTCCGGCCACAGGTTCAGCACTTCCGGCACCGCGTCATCGCCATCGGCAATCAGGCGGTCGCGGATCATCTCCAGCTTATGGAACAGCGCAACCTGCTGGTTGTGGCGGTTCTTCAGCTTGTCCAGCGCCTGGCGAATAGGGTCAACGTCGCGGCTGCGCAGCATTTTGCCAATCAGCTGCATCTGGCGGCGACGGCCCTCTTTCTTGATCCGTTGGGCGAGTTCAATGGCGTCGCGCAGGTCGGTATCGAGCGGGATCTTATCCAGCGCGTTTTTCCCCAGCTCTACCAGTTCTGCGCCAAGACGCTTCAGTTCTTCGGCGTCACGCTTAATTTCACTTTTACTGACCCAGATAATTTCATCGTCTTCATCTTCGACGTCATCACCGGGAACGTCGTCGAGCCAGTCATCGGGCTGCTTTGTCATCTCAGGCTCCTTAAAAAAAGAGGCTAATGTTACCAGTTAAGGCGCGCACTGAAAAACGGTTCTCTGTTAGACTTCAATTAACTCCTTCCTACATTATGGCATTAGCGATGAAAGTCATCTCTCAAGTTGCACAGCAGCGTAAGGCGCTGGAAGAGGCCGTGACCACGGCGCTGGAACTGGCGGCAGGTAAATCAGACGGTGCGGAAGTCTCCGTCAGCAAAACCACCGGCATCAGCGTCAGCACCCGCTACGGCGAGGTGGAGAACGTAGAATTCAACAGCGATGGCGCCTTAGGCATCACCGTTTATCATCAGCATCGCAAGGGCAGCGCTTCCTCAACCGATCTTAGCCCGCAGGCGATTGCCCGCACGGTGCAGGCGGCGCTGGACATTGCCCGCTATACCTCGCCGGACCCGTTCGCCGGCGTTGCCGATAAAGAGCTGCTGGCCTTTGACGCCCCGGATCTTGACCTGTTCCACCCGGCGGAAGTGAGCCCGGATCGGGCGATCGAGCTGGCCGCCCGCGCCGAACAGGTGGCGCTGCAGGCCGATAAGCGCATCACCAACACCGAAGGCGGCAGCTTCAACAGCCACTACGGCATCAAGGTATTCGGCAACAGCCACGGCATGCTGCAGGGCTACTGCTCAACCCGCCATTCGCTGTCCAGCTGCGTTATCGCGGAAGAAAACGGCGATATGGAGCGTGATTACGCTTATACCATCGGCCGCGCGATTGAAGATTTGCAGTCGCCGGAGTGGGTGGGCGACGAGTGCGCCCGCCGCACCCTCTCGCGCCTGGCGCCGCGCAAGCTCTCGACGATGAAGGCGCCGGTGATTTTTGCCAATGAAGTGGCGACCGGGCTGTTTGGTCACCTGGTCGGGGCGATTGCCGGCGGCGCGGTGTACCGTAAATCGACCTTCCTGCTTGACGCGCTCGGCACCCGGATCCTGCCGGACTGGCTGACCATCGAGGAGCATCCGCATCTGCTGAAAGGGCTGGCGTCAACGCCGTTCGACAGCGAAGGCGTGCGTACGGAGCGTCGCGATATCATTAAGGACGGCATTCTGACGCAGTGGCTGCTGACCAACTACTCGGCGCGCAAGCTGGGCATGAAGAGCACCGGCCACGCGGGCGGCATTCATAACTGGCGAATCAACGGCCGCGGCCTGAGTTTTGAAAAGTTGCTTAAAGAGATGGGCACCGGACTTGTCGTCACCGAACTGATGGGGCAGGGTGTCAGTGGCGTTACCGGCGATTACTCGCGCGGCGCATCCGGCTTCTGGGTTGAGAATGGCGAAATTCAGTATCCGGTTAGCGAAATCACCATTGCCGGAAATCTGAAAGATATGTGGCGTAATATCGTGACCGTTGCCGACGATATCGAAATGCGCAGCAATATCCAGTGTGGTTCCGTGCTGCTGCCAGAGATGAAAATCGCCGGGCAATAACGGCGTGTTATACCGGATTGTTCAGGCTGCGGCTTGAAGGATAACGGGTATAGAAGGGCGCCCAGGTGGCGCCTTTTCCTTATGCTTAAATAATAAAAAAGGAAGTGAGCAATGCGTAAAAAACTGTTAGCAGTGCTGGCTGTCTCAGCCCTGGCGATGGGTTCAGCGTCGGCGTTTGCCGCCGATCTCGGTGAGGATATGGACACCATTGCGCAAAATCTGCAGGTGGTACAGAAGACCTCTGATGCCGGTGAGCAAAAAGCGGCGCTGACGAAGATGCGCGACGCCGCCGTCAATGCGCAGAAAGAGACCCCGCCGAAGCTGGAAGGCAAAGCAGCGGACAGCGCGGAGATGAAGGATTACCGCCACGGCCTCGATATTCTGATTGGCCAGATTGACGGCGCTCTGAAGCTGGCCAATGAAGGCAAGGTCAAAGAAGCGCAGGCCGCTGCGGAAGAGTTCAAAGCCACCCGTAATACCTACCACCAGAAGTACCGTTAAGTTCTTTTCCAGGAGGTATCAGCCGGTACCTCCTGCATTTCGTCTGCGCATAAAACCCAACCCCTGTCACAGTTTACTTCTCTTCTCCGCCGCCGGTTCGGCCGCTTCCGGTCGCCAGTTAAATCGCAATCTTGTGATTCTCATCACGCCGTTTTGCCGAAAATAGCAAATTTACGCCAATTCTGTGCAATGGATCGCATCGTCCGTCCGCCTTTCCACTTCGAAGTGGAAAACAACTCGCTACAAACTCCTCCCCCCCGGCGTTAGTTTTGTCCCCAGAGACATCAACGGGGTAAGACAAGTGAATAACGGAGCGGTAACACACGACGTAGGGGAGCAGGCAACGCAAACCGAGCAGCTGGCTGAGAAGATGCTGCAGCAGGTTTATACCCTGCTAGGTCGCCGTAACATCATCCCCAACGCCGTCCAGGAGCAGATGCTGACCTCCCACGTGCGGGCTATGGCCCACCGGTCAATTAGCGGCGAGCCGCTGCCGGAAGTGGATGCCAGCCTGTTTGAAGAGATTTCAGAAGATTCAATGATGCTGGCTCGCGAAGTGGTCGCGCAATTCGGCAACCTGCCAGAGGAAGAGTCCTGGCTGCTGTCGGTCCACTTCGAAGTCGCTAAAGAAAACCTGTAAGGAGCTAAAAATGGAACAAATCACCGTAGTAATTGGCGATCGCCTGGGTAAAGGGCAAAAAGTTGCCGCTGGCGCGGAAAAAGCCGGAGCTCGTGCAGTCGTGGTTCCGGGCGTTGCCGCTGATATGAAGCTGGGCGACGTGATGAAAGCAGAGAATGCCACCTTTGGTATCTCCTTCTGCGGCAGCGGCGGCGCAGGCGCCATCACCGCGCAAAACAAACATGGCTACAAAGCGAAATACGGCATGCGTTCCGTTGATGAAGGCGTCACCGCTATCAACGAAGGCTACAACGTTCTGGGCTTCGGCTTTATGGATAAAGAAGAGCTGGGCGAGCGCCTGGTAGAAGCCTGGAAAAAGAAATACGGCGCCTGAGTATGAAAGAGCAATTCACCACCACGGTGAGCGTTACGGGCAAAGGCGAGAGCAAGACGCGGGCGTTCGCCGATGCCCTGAACCACGTACAGGCAGCGGTGATGAAAACGTCGCCGCACATTTTACTGCGTATTGAGCCACAGGATGTGGAGGTTGTTCATGCGCGTGAAGCGGTGCGCAAAGAAGCGTTTTTATTCTTCTTTTTGCGCCGTGAACGACGGACCTACAGCGTGGAGCTGAACGTCACCGTCAACGTGACCGCCATTAATCTCGATAAAGTGGATTTCGTCACGCAAACCTGATCTTCACCATAGGGTTAAACTATGTTCCTGATAATTTTAATAAAATCGCTCATTATCGGCGGCCTGGTCGGCGTCGGCGTGGGCGCCGGAGCGGCACGTATGTTTCATGCGCCCACCACGCAAGGGATGGGCGCATTTCGTACGTTGGGCGAGCTGAACTCCTGCGAAGGCGATCCGGCGTCCCACTTCTCCTTTGGTCTCGGCTTCTTCTTTAACGCCTGGGCTTCTTCTGTCGCAGCAGGCTCCTTCACCCAGGACGTCGATCACCGCATTATCCCTAACTGGGGCGCCGCCGCGCTGATGCTGAAAAACCGCAACGTCGGCGAGACGCTGCACGATCCGAAGAAGATGGCGATTGCCTGCGGCGTTATCGGCATGTTCGTGGTCTCCTTCCTTAACCTGACCGCCTCTTCCGTACCGGAAGCGCTGCAGGTCACTGCCGTTAAGGTGCTGGTCCCGGCGGCTAACCTGCTGGTTAACACGGTGATGCCGGTTATCTTCTGGCTGGCGGCCATCGATGCCGGGAAAAAATCGGGCTTCTGGGCCACCATTTTCGGCGGCGCGGCGCAGCTGATTATGGGCAACGCCGTTCCGGGTCTGGTACTGGGCATCCTGATCGGTAAGGGCGTTGAAGAGAGCGGCTGGCACCGCGTCACTAAAGTGATGATGTCCGCCATTGTTGCACTGTTCGTGCTGAGCGCCTTCTTCCGCGGCTTTGACATTAAGACCCTGGAATCCTTCCACCTGGGCGTACCGAACTGGCTGGATCTGATTCACAACTCGCTCAGCGGCAAATAACAGGAGCCTCTAAATGGAACAGAATAAAGGTTTTTGGTATGCCGACTGGTCGTTCCCGATCTTTGTTGGCCTGCTCTCCTCCGGCGTCTTCGCCGGGACACACATGTACTACCTCTACGGCATCGGCGCGTTTAACGAAGTGGCCTTCGTGGCCATGCTGAAAGCGGGCATTGATACCGGTGCCTACGGGGCGGTCGCGGCGTTTGGCGCCAGCTTCCTGTTTGCGCGCATCATTGAAGGCTCGCTGGTGGGGATCCTCGATATCGGCGGCGCGATTCAAACCGGTATCGGCCTCGGCGTGCCGGCGCTGCTGCTGGGGGCGGGCTTCGTCTTCCCGGTGGCCAACTTTGCCGCCTCGCTGGCTACCGGCCTGGCGCTGGGCCTGGCCGTTGGCTACATCATTATCCTGGCGCGTAAGTTCACCATCAATCAGAGCGACTCCACCTACGGTGCCGACGTCATGATGGGAGCAGGTAACGCCTCGGGCCGCTTCCTCGGGCCGCTGATTATCCTCAGCGCGATGACCGCATCGATTCCTATCGGTATTGGTTCTCTGGTTGGCGCCCTGCTGTTTTACATCTGGCAGAAGCCGATCACCGGCGGCGCCATCCTTGGCGCGATGATCCTCGGTTCCCTTTTCCCGATTGCTATTGGTTAAGTCCTGCGGGCGCGTGAGCGCCCGCTTTAACAGGAGAGACCCATGTTTGATTTACTCCTGCGCCGTGCGCGCCTCGTCGACGATACCCTGATCGATATCGCCATTCAGGACGGGAAAATTGCGGCGCTGGGCGAGATTAGCGCGCCTGCGCGCAAAACCATTGAGCTGGACGGCAGCTATTACGCCAGCGCCGGCTGGATTGATTCCCACGTTCACTGCTACCCGAACTCGCCGATTTATCACGACCAGCCGGACAGAGTGGGCATCGCCACCGGCGTCACCACGGTGATTGATGCGGGCAGCACCGGGGCGGACGATATCGACGATTTTTATCAGCTGACCCGCAGCGCGGCCACCGAGGTCCTGGCGCTGCTCAACATCTCCCGCGTCGGGCTGATTGCCCAGAACGAGCTGGCCAATATGGCCAACGTTGATGCCGAAGCGGTGACCCAGGCGGTGAAGCGCCACCCTGATTTTATCGTCGGCCTGAAGGCGCGAATGAGCAGCAGCGTGGTCGGCGACAACGGAATTACCCCCCTGGAACGGGCGAAGGCGATGCAGCGCGAAAATGGCGACCTGCCGCTGATGGTGCACATCGGCAATAATCCGCCGAACCTCGACGAAATTGCCGACCTGCTGGGCGCGGGAGACATCATCACCCACTGCTATAACGGCAAGCCGAACCGCATTCTGACCGCTTCCGGTGAGCTGCGCGCCTCCGTGACCCGCGCCCTGAAGCGCGGCGTGCGCCTTGACGTCGGCCACGGTACCGCCAGCTTCAGCTTTGAGGTGGCGCGCCGGGCGATAGCGATGGGCATTCTGCCGCAGACCATTAGCTCCGACATCTACTGCCGCAACCGTATTGACGGCCCGGTACGTTCGCTGGCGCTGGTGATGTCGAAGTTTCTCGCCATCGGCATGTCGCTACCGCAGGTGGTGGAGTGCGTTACCGCCAGCGCCGCTGACGGGCTGCGCCTGACGCAAAAAGGGCGTCTGGCCGTGGGCTACGACGCTGATTTAACCCTCTTTACCCTGCAGCATGCGCCGACGCTACTGGTCGACGCCGAAAAAGAGAGCCTGCAGGCTGACAATATTCTGGTGCCGCTTGCTGCGATTCGCGCGGGCAAGGGCTATCTGACCGAACAAGGGAGCGCGGAAAATGCCTTCGATTTTTGAAAAATACAATTTAAAACAAGTTATTAATACATCAGGCCGCATGACGGCGCTGGGCGTATCCACGCCGCGTCCTGAGGTGGTTGAAGCCGTAATGAGCGGCATGAATCACTACTTCGAAATGAAAGACCTGGTCAATAAGACCGGTGAGTACATCGCGAACCTGCTGGAGGTGGAAGGGGCTACGGTTGTCTCCTGCGCTTCCGCGGGGATCGCCCAGTCGGTGGCGGCGGTGCTGGTGAAAGACAGCAGCTGGCTGCTGGAAAACCTCCACGTCACCCCGATCGAAAACAACGAAATCGTCCTGCCGAAAGGCCATAACGTTAACTTCGGCGCGCCGGTGGGAACGATGGTCGCGCTGGGCGGCGGCAGGCTGGTGGAAGCCGGCTACGCCAACGAATGTTCCGCCGATCAGCTGGCGGCGGCGATCACTCCGCGCACCGCGGCGATCCTGTACATCAAATCTCACCACTGCGTGCAGAAAAGCATGCTCAGCGTTGAGCAGGCGGTGGTGGTGGCGCGTAAGCACAACCTGCCGCTGATCGTCGATGCGGCGGCGGAAGAAGATCTGCAGTGTTACTACAGCGCCGGCGCCGACCTGGTGATTTACAGCGGCGCCAAAGCGATTGAGGGCCCAACCAGCGGCCTGGTGGTCGGTAAAGCGCAGTACGTGGAGTGGGTTAAACGCCAGTCCGCCGGCATTGGCCGGGCGATGAAGGTCGGTAAAGAGGGCATTCTTGGCCTGACCTGCGCGATTGAACACTATCTGACCGCCCGCAAGGAGAGCGGCGATGAGATGGTGGCGAAGATGACGCCGTTCATTGACCAGCTCAACGCCCTCTCCGGGGTGAGCGCCCGGGTGGTATGGGATAGCGCCGGTCGCGATATCGCGCGCGCGGAAATTAAATTTACTGAAGCCGTGACCGGCATCGCCACCGGCGAGCTGGTTGAGGCGCTGAAGCAGGGCGAATACGCCATCTACTTCCGCGGCTATAAGGCCAACGAAGGCATTATTGAGGCCGATGTGCGCAGCGTAAACGCACAGCAGCTGGAGATCGTCTCCCGCCGCATCGGCGAAGTTCTGAACCAGGAGAAGAAAGCATGAAACTGACCCCGAATTTTTACCGCGATCGCGTGTGCCTGAACGTACTGGCGGGCAGCAAAGACAACGCCCGCGAAATCTACGAAGCGGCGGAAGGTCATGTTCTGGTCGGCGTGCTCTCTAAAAATTACCCGGACGTGGCGAGCGCGGTGGCCGATATGCGTGAATACGCCCGGCTTATCGATAACGCGCTGTCGGTGGGCCTCGGCGCGGGCGATCCAAACCAGTCGGCGATGGTCAGCGAGATCTCCCGTCAGGTGCAGCCGCAGCACGTCAACCAGGTCTTTACCGGCGTAGGCGCCAGCCGCGCGCTGCTGGGGCAGAACGATACCGTCGTCAACGGCCTGGTTTCCCCGACCGGCACGCCGGGCATGGTGAAGATCTCCACCGGCCCGCTGAGCAGCGGCGCGGCGGACGGGATCGTTCCGCTGGAAACCGCCATTGCCTTACTAAAAGATATGGGCGGCAGCTCAATCAAATACTTCCCGATGGGCGGCCTGAAGCATCGCGATGAGTTCCTCGCCGTCGCCCAGGCCTGCGCCCGTCACGATTTCTGGCTGGAGCCGACCGGCGGGATCGATCTGGAAAACTACAGCGAGATCCTGCAGATCGCGCTGGATGCCGGCGTCAGCAAAATCATCCCTCACATCTACAGCTCTATTATTGATAAGGAGAGCGGCAACACCCGCCCGGCGGATGTGCGCCAGCTGCTGGAGATGACCAGGGCGCTGGTTAAATAGTCATTGCTCTGCCGTCCCCTGAACCTCGCCGCAAGGGAGGATAAGGGGACAAACGTCCCCCACCGAACCATCAAGGAGTCACCATGCCCGGCACTCGTCACCTGCTTGTTGCTTCACTTTCCCTGCTCGCCGCCAGCGCCTGCGCCCAGGCGCAGTACGCCTGGGTCGGCACCTACAACCCCAACGGCGAAGGCCTGTACCGCTTTACCGTCGAGGCGAAAACCGGCGCGTTGAGCAACAGAACGCTGGTGAGCTCGTTGCCCAACGTCGCGCAGCTTACCGCTTCGCGCGACGGTAAAACCCTGTACGCCGCCAGCGAAGTGGAAAAGGGCGTGGTGCAGGCGTGGCGCGTTGCAGCGAACGGCGAGCTGACCGAGCTAAACCAGGTCTCTTCCGGCGGGGCCGGGCCGGTTTATCTCTCCCTGACGCCGGACGGTCGCCATCTGCTGGTGGCAAACTACGTTAGCGGCACGACTGCCGTGCTGCCGGTGCAGGAAGACGGTCGCCTGGGCGAGGCGGTGGACGTTCATCAGGATCAGGGACCGGCCGGCGCGGCGCGCCCGGCGGCGGCCGTTGAGGGCAGCTTCGCCATTAGCGACCATAACGGCCCCCACGCCCATATGATCTCGGCCGATCCCAGCGGGAAATACGTTTACTCCACCGATCTGGGGCTGGATCGGATCTATCAGTACCGGATGGACAGCGCCAGCGGCAAGCTGACGCCAAACGATCCGCCGTTTATCTCCGCATCTTCGCCGGGTGCCGGGCCGCGTCACTTTGTCTTCACGCCGAAGGGCGACGGGCTGTGGCTGATTAACGAAGAGTCCTCGACGCTAACCTTCTATCATCTTGATAAGGCCAGCGGCCTGCTGCGCGAGGGCAAAACGATTTCCGCGCTGCCGAAGGGGTATAAAGGCACCAGCTTTGCTGCCGGCCTGGCGCTGAGCGCCGACGGCAGGCAGCTGTACGTGGCGAACCGCCTGCATAACAGCATCGCGCACTTTAGCGTGATGGCGGACGGTAGCCTGAGCCATCAGGAAGATATCTGGACGCGCGGGGACTACCCACGAACGCTCACGCTGGATAATCAGGGGCAGTGGCTGTACGTCATGAACCAGCGTAGCGATAATATTACCCGTTTCAGCGTGGCGCCTCAGAGCGGCAGGCTGACGTTTGCCCCGGACTATACTCCGGTAGGCAGCCCGTCACAGATGGTGATATCCGCTCAACCTTGAGCCGTAAAGATGAAGGAACTGACATGCGATTTCCCAACCAACGTTTAGCACAGCTGTTTAGCCTGCTGCAAAACGAAACGCTGCCGCAGGATGAACTGGCGCAGCGGCTGTCAGTTTCTACCCGTACCGTACGCGCCGATATTACGGCGCTTAACGCGCTGCTGTTGCCCTACGGGGCGCAGTTTCTGCTTATCCGCGGCAACGGATATCGGCTCAACGTTGACGACCCAGCGCTTTACCGGACGCTGGCGGAAACGGCGCCGAAAGCGCAGCATATTCCGCGTACAGCGCAGGATCGCATTAACTTTCTGCTGGTGCGCTTTTTGACCTCCGCCTTCTCGCTAAAGCTCGAAGACCTTGCGGACGAGTGGTTCGTCAGCCGCGCCACGTTGCAGAGCGATATGGTGGACGTGCGCGAACGTTTCCAGCGTTACCAGCTGACCCTCGAGACGCGCCCGCGTCACGGCATGAAGCTGTTCGGCAGCGAAGTGTCGATTCGCGCCTGCCTGACCGATCTCCTGTGGGAGCAGTCGCAGCAGGGGGGATTGCCTCTGCCGGTCGATAAAGGCGGGCTGAGCGCGGAGGTGTCGGAACGGCTGGCGCGCGAGCTGCAGGAGATCCTCACCCGCCACCACGTCCGTCTGACGGATGAAGGCGAGCGCTTTATCCGCCTCTACAGCACGGTGGTGGTGCGCCGCGCCAGCGAGGGCTACCCGCTGGCAGAATTTAGCGCTGAAGATGTGGCCCAGAACGTGCGCGATGCCGCCCGGGAGCTGGTCGGGATGCTGCAGCAGCTGGCGGGAAAGGCGCTCTCCGCGGCGGAAGAGGAGTGGCTGTGCGTGCACCTTGCCGCCCGCCAGGTGCAGGACGTTGATCCGGGCACCATCAGCGCCGATGACGACGAAGCGCTGGTGAACTACATCCTGCGCTATATCAATACCCAGTATAACTACAACCTGCTCGATGACGCCCAGCTGCACGCCGATCTGCTGACCCATATTAAGACCATGATCACCCGGGTGCGCTATCAGATCATGATCCCCAATCCGCTGCTGGATAACATCAAGCAGCACTACCCGATGGCATGGGATATGACCCTGGCGGCCGTCTCCAGCTGGGGGAAATACACCCCCTATGCGATCAGTGAAAACGAGATCGGTTTCCTGGTGCTGCACATCGGCGTCGGCCTTGAGCGTCATTACAATATCGGCTACCAGCGCCAGCCGCGCGTGCTGCTGGTGTGCGATACCAGCAACGCGATGGTGCGGATGATCGAAGCGACCCTGCAGCGTAAATATCCGCAGCTGGAAATTGCCGCCACCCTTTCGCAGCGCGAGTACGAGCAGCTTGAGGCCGTTGCCGAGGATTTTGTTATTTCCACCGTGCGCATCGGTGAAAAGGATAAGCCGGTGGTGACCATCGCGCCGTTCCCGACGGATTATCAGCTGGATCAAATCGGCAAGCTGGTGCTGGTGGACAGAACCCGTCCGTGGATGCTGGATAAGTATTTCGATGAGGCCCATTTCCGGGTGATTGATACCCCCGTCGATCGCCAGACGCTGTTTGCCGAACTGTGCCGGCAGCTGCAGGAGGAGGGTTTTGTCGACGCCGGGTTCTATGACTCCGTTGTCGAGCGTGAGGCTATCGTCAGCACCATGCTTGGCGACGGCATTGCGCTGCCGCACGCCCTTGGTCTGCTGGCGAAAAAAACGGTGGTCTACACCGTGATTGCCCCGAACGGCATAGTCTGGGGCGATGAGACCGCCCACATCATCTTCCTGCTGGCCATCAGCAAAAGCGAGTATGAAGAGGCGATGGCGATCTACGATATTTTCGTGACTTTCCTGCGCGAACGCGCGATGACCCGCCTTGCCGCCACCGGCAGCTTTGACGAATTTAAAACCGTGGCAATGGAGTGCGTCAGCCGCTTTTAAGCGCGGCTAGCGCAGATGATGCACCACCTGGTTGCTGCTGCCGCGCCAGATAAGCATTGGGTCTTTTAAATCCTGCACGAACTTGCCGTCGACCAGCACGTTAATCAGGTCGACCACCGCCATCTGCGCGTCGTTGAGCTCCTCAAGCCTGTAGCCCGTCCACATCCAGATATCCTTCCCGGGACACTCGGCGCGAATGCGCTGCACCAGCGCGAGGATCTCCGACACGTTCTGCGGGTGCAGCGGATCGCCGCCGGAAAGGGTGATTCCCTGGCGCTTAATGCGCGCGTCGTTGAGGTCGGCGATGATGCGGTCGGCCATCTCGGTGGTGAACGGCAGGCCGGAGTTGAGCCGCCATGTGCTCTTGTTATAGCAGCCGGGGCATTCGTGGACGCAGCCTGAGACGAACAGGGTGCAGCGGGTGCCGGGACCGTTGACGATGTCGACCGGGTAGTACTGATGGTAATTCATTTTCGTTTCTCAATTGACGCCATTACTGCGTTGGCTGCGCTCGCTTACCCGGGTCACTTACTTATGTAAGCTCCCCGGGATTCGCTTGCTTGCCGCCTTGTCCTGGCGCCAATTGCTTTGCGAAAAGCGTCGCATTGCCGGGCAATAATACTGTCGAAATTAACCGATCTGCCCGTTACCCAAATGCTTAACGCGGCGTTTAACTTCTTCCTGCTTGCCGGCGTTGAACGGCCGGGCGTCCGGGCTGCCGAGATAGCCGCACACGCGGCGGGTCACCGAGACGCGGGCCGCGTCGTGGTTGCCGCATTTCGGGCAGGTAAACCCTTTGCTGGTGCACTCGAACTCGCCGGTAAAGCCGCACTCGTAGCACTCGTCGATTGGCGTGTTGGTTCCGTAGTAGGGCACGTGCTGGTAGCTGTAATCCCAGACGTCTTCCAGCGCCTTCAGGTTGTGCTGAATGTTCGGGTATTCGCCGTAGCAGATGAAGCCGCCGTTCGCCAGCGGCGGGTAAGGCGCTTCAAAATCGATCTTGTCGTAAGGGTTGACCTTCTTCTCGACGTCGAGGTGGAAACTGTTGGTGTAGTAGCCCTTATCGGTCACGCCGTTGATGACGCCAAACTCGGCGGTATCGAGACGACAGAAGCGATCGCACAGGTTTTCACTCGGCGTGCTGTAGAGGCTGAAGCCGTAGCCGGTCTCTTCCTTCCACTGCTCCACGGCGTCGCGCATGCGTTTGACGATGGCGATGCCTTTCTCACGCAGCGCGTCGCTATCGTACATATGCTGGTTGCCGGAGAGCGCGTTGATGGTTTCGTGAATGCCGATATAGCCCAGCGAAATCGACGCGCGGCCGTTTTTAAAGATATCCGCCACGTCGTCGTCCGCCTTCAGGCGTACGCCGCAGGCGCCTTCCATATACAGAATCGGCGCGACGCGGGCCTTCACCCCTTCGAGGCGCGCAATACGCGTCATCAGGGCCTTACGCGCCAGCTCCAGGCGGCTATCGAGCAGGGTCCAGAAAGCGGCTTCGTCGCCTTTGGCTTCCAGCGCGATCCGCGGTAGGTTAAGGCTGATGACGCCGAGGTTGTTGCGGCCATCGTGAACCTGCTCGCCGTTCTCGTTTTCCCACACCCCGAGGAAGCTGCGGCAGCCCATCGGCGTTTTAAACGAGCCGGTGACCTTCACCACCTGATCGTAGTTGAGGATATCCGGATACATGCGCTTGCTCGCGCACTCCAGCGCCAGCTGCTTGATGTCGTAGTTGGCGTCGCCGAACCGGTGGTTCAGGCCGTCGCGAATGGCGAAGACCAGCTTCGGGAACACCGCGGTTTTGCGGTTTTTACCCAGACCGGCAATGCGGTTGCGCAGAATCGATTGCTGAATCAGACGCGATTCCCAGCTGGTGCCGAGGCCAAAGCCAAAGGTGACGAACGGCGTCTGGCCGTTGGCGGTGTGCAGGGTATTCACTTCGTATTCCAGCGACTGGAAGGCGTCGTAGCACTCTTTCTCGGTACGCGAGCGGGCGTACTCTTCGGCGTTGGGGATCTGCCACTCTTCGGCGATTTTACGATGCTTCTTGCAGCTCTCGGCCACGAACGGCGCCAGCACTTCGTCAATCCGGTTGATGGTGGTCCCGCCGTAAATATGGCTGGCGACCTGGGCGATAATCTGCGCCGTTACCGCCGTGGCGGTAGAGATAGATTTCGGCGGCTCGATCTCGGCGTTGCCCATTTTAAAGCCGTGGGTCAGCATGCCCTTGAGGTCAATCAGCATGCAGTTAAACATCGGGAAGAACGGCGAGTAGTCGAGATCGTGATAGTGGATCTCGCCGCGTTCGTGCGCCTGAACCACGTCGCGCGGCAGCAGGTGCTGGCGAGCGTAGTGTTTGGCCACAATCCCGGCCAGCAGGTCGCGCTGGGTGGGGATCACCTTACTGTCTTTGTTTGCGTTTTCGTTAAGCAGGGAAGAGTTGGTTTGCTCTACCAGGCCGCGGATCTCCTGGTTCAGGCGGCCGCGTTTTTCACGCTCGATATCGCGATCGTGGCGATATTCAATATAGGCGCGAGCCAGCTGCTTCCACGGGCCTGACATCAGCTGATTCTCAACGGCGGTCTGGATTTCGTTAATATCGACCTGAGCCCGATTCTGCATTTGCTGGCTAACGACTTCTGCGACGGTGGCGCAATAGTCTGCGTCATCGACTCCCGCTGCTTTAGCTGCACGCAGAATTGCTTCTTTAATGCGCTCTGACTTGAACGGCACTTTGCAGCCATCTCGTTTCATCACATGCGGTGTCATGATCACTCCATACTTTATAGAACAGGTTATCCACAGAGGCGGAAGGTATACCGAGGTCGCGAGGCGCTATAGCTGCCGCCGTTTTCCTTCGGCTCCGGCCCTTTTTATCCACATCCCACCACCGCCTAAATACGATGGGCTGTGCCGACATAATAGACGATTAATACAATATGTAGGGCCGGGACGCATTTTAAGTTCTACATGTAGTGATTTGCATCAAAGATGTTTGCGATTTTATTGACGCAGGACAAAGTAAAAAGGTGAGAGTACGGATGGTGGGCGCTTGCGCTAAATGTAAATTTATATGCTTAAAAAACAAGCATAAAAATGCCCGGATGCCGCCCGCGCAGGCGGCGGGCATCGCGGCTCAGGCAATCAGCGTATCGTTAAGGAGATCGACCAGCAGCAGCAGGGCGTAGCGGGCCAGCTGCGGGCTATCGGGGAGCGGGATAATCCCGGCGGCCATGTTGGCCAGCGCGTGGTTTTCCGGCGCCAGGGCGATGATGGTTACCCCCTGGGTTCGCGCCTGTAGCGTCGCGCTTTGCAAAATATTGTCCGCGCCGGCGGTGACCAGCACCAGCAGCAGGTGATCGTCGCTCAGCGTCGAGGCCGTCATGCGCATCAGGGCGCTGTCCTGGCACAGGTTGATGGCGATACCGGAGGGCAGCAGCTGGTGCTGCAGCAGCGTGGCCAGCGCGACATCCTGGGCGCCGAGCGCGAAGCAGTGCACGGCGCGCGCGGTCAGCAGGCGAGATTTGAGCTTTTCGACCGCCGCCTCCGAGGTCTGCGCCAGCTGTCGGGTAAGCGTATCGCCAAGATAGCTCAGCCTGTCGCGCCAGGCGGCGGGCAGGGCGTGGCTGTTTGGGCTCACCCAGCTGGTCCGGCGCTCGCTGGCCTGCGCCAGCTGCTTGCGCAGATCGCGAATATCCTCGCAGCCAACGGAGCGGGCGAAGCGGGTGATGGTGGCCGGACTGACGCCGGCGCTGGCGGCCAGTTCATCGATGGACGCGCTGGCGGTAAAGCTCAAATTTTCCAGAATAAACGCCGCAACCCGCGACTCCTGGGTGCTAAAACGCACCAGCCCTTGCTGCAACTGACCTACGATATCCATCCTGACCGTCCCTTTCTCCAGAATATTACGTTGAAAATATTTTTCACTTACCGCCTGTGCCTATTTATAGCATCAGCCCAAGGTATTTCCTATGGTTTCGCCGTTAATCGGACAAACGGCGTGAGCAATAATGATCAAAAATTACGTTTCGATCACATCGGTGAAAATTATTTTCATATAGCCTTCACTTTCACACAATCTTAACAATATATTCGCTGAGGCCCTAACGGGCGAGGTCATAAATCCATCTGGGGGAGAGGTCATGCAACGAATCGTTCTGTGCTGTGCAGCAGGTATGTCGACCAGCATGCTGGTGACGAAGATGAAAGCTGAGGCGCAGCAGCGCGCGCTTTCGCTGGATATCTACGCGGTGGCGGTGGCGGAATTTGAGCGCGAGCTGGCCAACGCCGACGTGATCCTGCTGGGACCGCAGGTGAAATATGAGGCCGGACGCCTGAGCGCGCTGGCCGCTCCGCACGGAAAAGCGGTCGCGGTGATCGATATGGCCGACTACGGCATGATGCGCGGCGCGGCGGTGCTTGATAAGGCGCTCGCGCTGCTTAATCCCTGATTTTTTCTCTTATATCCCGGAACCATCACGCGCGCTCACGTCGACCGCGCGCGGCTTTCTGCATGCCGAAAGAGGTCTCTATGCAAGCACTAAAAATTGCCGTTATTGGCGGCGGCAGTAGCTATACGCCGGAGCTTATTGAAGGAATTATCGTTCGTTATGAACAGCTTCCGGTAACGGAGCTGGCGCTGGTTGACGTTGAATCAGGCAGGGAGAAGGTGGAAATTATCGCCGCGCTGACGCGCCGGATGCTCACCCGCAAGGGGCTGGAGCACGTCATAGTCAGCGTCCATTTTGCGCTGGACGAGGCGATCCGCGGGGCCAGCTTCGTGCTGACCCAGCTGCGCGTCGGGCAGCTGGCGGCGCGGGCCGGCGACGAGCGTCTCGGGCTGAAGTATAACCTGCTGGGCCAGGAAACCACCGGCGTGGGCGGATTCGCCAAAGCGCTGCGCACGATCCCGGTGATCCTTGAGGTGGCGCGCAAGGTTGAGCAGCTGGCGCCGCAGGCGTTTATCCTCAACTTCACCAACCCGGCCGGGATTGTCACCGAGGCGGTGAGCCGCTACAGCAAGGCGAAGATTATCGGCCTGTGCAACGTGCCGATTAATATGCAGCACATGATTACCGGCATGCTGGGCGCGAAAGAAGAAGAGGTTAACCTGCGCTTTGCCGGGCTCAACCATATGGTATGGGTGCATAAAGTGATGCAGGGGCGCGAAGACGTGACCCGCAAGGTGATCGACATGCTGTGCGATGGCAAAGCGCTATCGATGAACAATATTAAAGAGCTGCCGTGGCCGGCGCCGTTCCTGCGCGCGCTGAACGCCATTCCTTGCCCCTATCACCGCTACTTCTGGCTGACGCCGGCGATGCTGGCGGAGGAGATCGCGGCGGCAAAAACCAAAGGCACCCGCGCCGAGCAGGTGATGAAGGTCGAGCAGGAGCTGTTCGAGCTGTACGCCAATCCGGCCCTCGATGAGAAGCCGGAGCAGCTCAGCTTCCGCGGCGGCGCTTACTACTCGGAAGTGGCCGTGGAGTTAATCAACGCGATTCATAACAATCTCGGCAAAGAGATGGTGGTGAATACCCGCAACAACGGGGCGATTCACGGCCTGGACGATGATGCGGTGGTGGAAACCAACAGCATTATTGATGCCCAGGGCGCCCGCCCGCTGACCTTTGGCGCGCTGCCTCCGGCGATGAACGGCCTGACGCAGCAGGTGAAGGCCTTTGAGCGGCTGACCATTGAAGCCGCGGTACACGGCTGTCGCGATAGCGCGCTGCTGGCGCTGGTGACCAACCCGCTGGTGGGCAACGTCACCGACGCGCAGGCGCTGCTGGACGAAGTCTTAACCATCAACCGTCAATGGCTGACGCAATTTAACTGACCGTTATTTCCTTTGGGGATCGTCTCATGTCGAACACTACGTGGATTGAACGTTACGTCATGCCCGCGGCGCTGAAAATCGCCGGGCAAAAGCACGTCCTGTCGGTGCGCGACGGCATTATTTTGAACATGCCGTTTATGCTGATTGGTTCATTTTTCCTGATTTTCGCCTATCTGCCCATTCCCGGCTATGCCGATATGATGAGCGGTCTGTTCGGCGACGTCTGGCGCGATAAAATGCTTTATCCGGTTAAAGCGACCTACGACATTATGGCGCTGATATCGAGCTTCGGCATCGCCTACCGGCTGGCGGAGAAGTACCGCACGCTTGATCCGCTGACCGCCGGGGCCATGTCGCTGGTCGCGTTCGTGATGACGATCCCGCAAAGTACGCTGTTTACGCCGGTGCACGGCGCGGCGGAAGTGGTCAAAGGGGTGATCCCGGTCGGGCTGGTGGGCAGCCAGGGGCTGTTTGTCGCCATCGTTATTTCGCTGTTATCTACCGAGATTTATCGCTTTGTCGCCGGCCGCAACCTGGTGATCCGCATGCCGGACGGGGTACCGCCGGCGGTGGCGAAATCGTTCCTCGCGCTGATCCCCGGATTCTGCGTGCTGGCGGTGGTGCTGGCGCTGCGCCTGATCGTCGAAGCTTCGCCATTCGGCGACATTAACAGCATGATCGCCACCATTATCGGCATTCCGATGCACCACGTCGGTGGTACGCTGCCGGGGATGATCTTCTCGGTTATCCTGATCGGCATTCTGTGGACGCTGGGCCTGCACGGGGATGCCATCGTGCTGGTGTTTATTCAGCCGGTGTGGCTGTCGAATATGTCGGAAAACCTCACCGCGTTCCAGAACGGCCAGCCGATCCCGCATATCATTACGCAGCAGTTTTACGATCTGTGGATTGCTCCCGGCGGCACCGGGGCGCTGCTGGGGCTGGTGCTCTTTATGTTGTTCAGAAGCCGTAGCCAGCAGATGAAGCAACTGGGGAAAATCGCCGCGCCCGGCGCGCTGTTTAATATCAGCGAGCCGATGGTGTTCGGTATTCCGCTGGTGATGAACCCTTATTTTTTCCTGCCGTTTATTCTGACGCCGGTTCTGCTGGTGATTGTCTCCTATACCGCGATGGCGACCGGGCTGGTCGCTCCGCCGGCGGGGATTGCGCTGCCGTTTACCACGCCGATTTTTATTAGCGGCTATCTGGCAACGGGCGGGCATATTTCCGGGACCATTCTGCAGGTGGTGAACCTGACGATTTCGCTGGTGGTTTACTATCCGTTCTTCCGGGCGTGGGATCGCCTGAAGGCGAAAGAGGAGCACGCCTCGACGCGCCAGGAGGCCGGCGGCGCGCTGTCAACGGCCGACAGAGCCTGACGACAAAGGCGGCGCGCTGCGCCAGCCCGGGCTACCGTAACGTAGCCCGGCTAAGCGCAGCGCGAGACCGGGCGTCGCTCTTACGCCTGCAGCCACCACACGGCTTCAAACGGACGCAGGGTCATGGCCGCCGGGCGATTAGCCGCTTCCGCATAGTTGCTCATCAATACCTGCCAGTCGCCCTCCATCTCATCCGGCTGCCAGTTCTGGAATTCACGACTCAGGTTGGCCACCACCACCAGCGTTTGCCCCTGCCACTGCCGGCGATAGCACCACAGAGACGGATGCTCCGCGCAAAGATCGAGATAGTCGCCCCAGGTCAGCACCGGCGTGGTTTTGCGCAACGCGATCAGCTGCTGATAGGCATAAAACACCGAATCAGGATCGGCCAGCGCCGCCTCGGCGTTGATGTCGCGGTAGTTATCGCACAGCGCAATCCACGGTTCGCCCTCGCTGAAGCCACCGTTCTCGCGGCCGTTCCACTGCATCGGCGTCCGGCTGTTGTCGCGGGATTTACTGGCCAGAATCGCCAGCAGCTCGTCGGGCGCCTGCCCCTGTGCCGAACGCTCAATAAACATGTTGTGGCTTTCCACGTCGCGATAGTCGCTGATACGCGAGAAGTGCGGATTGGTCATGCCAATCTCTTCCCCCTGGTAGATATAGGGGGTGCCCTGCATACCGTGCAGCACCATCGCCAGCATTTTGGCCGCCGGAACCCGGTATTCGCCCTCGTCGCCGAAGCGCGAAACGATGCGCGGCTGATCGTGGTTACACCAGAACAGGGCGTTCCACGCCCGATTGTGCATCCCCTGCTGCCAGTGGCTGAACAGCGCCTTCAGCGCCACGTAGTCAGGACGCGCGAGGCTCCATTTTTCGCCCCCGGGATAATCAACCTTCAGGTGATGGAAGTTAAAGGTCATTGACAGCTCGCGGCCGTCCTGCGCCGCGTACTGCTGGCAGTGTTCCAGGGTGGTGGAGGACATTTCCCCGACCGTCATCAGGTTGCGCGGCGTGAAGACGTCGCGGCTCATCTCCTGCAGGAATTCGTGCACGCGCGGGCCGTCGGTATAAAAACGGCGGCCATCGCCCTCGGCGTCAGACGGGAACGTCTGGTCTTTGGAGATCAGGTTGACCACGTCGAGGCGCAGGCCGTCAACGCCGCGGTCGGCCCAGAATTCGCAGACCTTTTTTAACTCCGCGCGCACGGCCGGGTTTTCCCAGTTGAGGTCCGCCTGCTCGGCGGCGAACAGGTGCAGATAGTACTGGCCGCTTTCGGCGTGCCACTGCCAGGCGTTGCCGCCGAACTTCGAGCGCCAGTTGTTCGGCGGGGTGGTGGGCTCGCCGTCGCGCCAGATATAAAACTGGCGGTACGGGCTCTCTCTGTTTAACGACTCGCGGAACCAGGCGTGGGCGGTCGAGGTATGGTTGAAGACCATATCCAGCACGATACGGATGCCGCGCGCTTTAGCCTGCGCCACCAGTTCGTCAAAATCATCCAGCGTGCCGTAGGCCGGATCGATGGCGGTATAGTTCGCCACATCGTAACCGTTATCCACCTGCGGCGAGACGTAGAACGGGGTCAGCCAGATGGCGTCCACGCCGAGCTTGCGCAGGTAGTCGAGCCGCGCGGTGACCCCACGCAGATCGCCGGTACCGCTGCCGGTCGTATCCTGGAAACTCTTCGGATAGATTTGATAAATAACGCCGTTTTGCCACCAGAGGGGAAGGGTATTCATAGTGCTTTCCTGCTACAACGAGGGGGCGCTTTCGCGCCCCGGAAGGAAGATAAAGTCAGACAATCTGCAAGGTGCCCTGGCGGAATTTGCGCTGGTACACGAAGGTCGTGAGAACAATCGGCACGACGACGGCGATAGCCATTGCCAGGCCGTAAACCTGCCAGTAGGTCGGCTGGATGGAGAGGATGCCCGGCAGGCCGCCGACGCCGATCCCGTTCGCCATCACGCCGTTCAGGCCGCACAGCAGCCCGGCGAGGCCGGAGCCGATCATGGCGCAGAGCATCGGGAAGCGGTACTTGAGGTTGATCCCGTACATCGCCGGCTCGGTGACGCCAAGATAGGCGGAGATGGCCGCAGGGACGGAGATTTCACGCTCATTCTGCTTGCGGCTGGCGATAATGATGCCGACCACTGCCGAGGCCTGGGCAATGTTGGAGAGCGCAATTAGCGGCCACACCGGCGTACCGCCCATGCTCTGAATCATCTGCATATCGATAGCCAGCGTGGTCTGATGGACGCCGGTGATCACCAGCGGCGCATACAGGAAGCCGAACAGCGCGGCGCCAATCGGCGCGAAGCTACCGGTCATCAGGTGGCGCACCGCAAAGGCCACGCCATCGCCGATCATGCGGCCGAACGGGCCGATAAAGGCGTGAGCAAGGAACACCGCCAGGATCAGGGAGCACACCGGCACTATTACCAGGTAGAGGTAGTCAGGCACGATGCGCTTCATGCGCGTTTCGATAAAGCCCAGCGCCAGGCCCGCCAGCAGCGCCGGGATCACCTGCGCCTGATAGCCCACTTTAGCGATGGTAAACAGGCCGAAGTTCCACACTTCCGGTACCTGCTGGCCGAGCATATAGGCGTTCATCAGCTGGGGAGAAACCAGCGTGACGCCCAGCACGATGCCGAGGATCGGCGTGCCGCCCATTTTCTTCACCGCTGACCAGCAGATGCCGACCGGCAGATAGAAGAAGATGGCTTCGCCAATCAGCCACAGAAAGTCATAAATCGTTTTCAGCGACGGGTGCATTTGCGCCAGCGTCTGACCGTTGCTCATCGGCAGATCGCCGATCACGTTACGGAAGCCGAGGATCAGGCCGCCGCTGATCAGCGCCGGCAGCAGCGGGAAGAAGATCTCGGCAAAGTGCGAAATCAGCTGCTCGTGCCACTTCATGTTCTGCCGCGCGGCCTGTTTGGCCTGCTCTTTATCAGCAGATGCCTGGCCGGTGGTAGCCAGCAGCGCCTTGTAGTAATCGTCCACGTCCGTGCCAATCACCACCTGGAACTGCCCGGCGTTGGTAAAGCAGCCCTTCACCATGCGCAGCTGCTCAATTTCTTTCGGTTTGGCGATGGCCGGATTATTCAGCACAAAGCGCAGACGGGTAATACAGTGGCTGACGGTGGCGATGTTGTCGCGCCCGCCCACCAGTTCGATTAATTTATCGATGTCCTGCTGATTTACTTTACTCATTGTGAGGCCTCAAAACAGAGGGAAGAGATTGCGTAATGACCTGAGACGAATCCTAACCGCTCCGCTTCGTTTGCAAAATGGGAACGTTCCCGAAACGCAGCCACGATCACATAAATCCTGTCGGCGGGACTAAATCAGCGCCGCGGGAATGACGATTTGACGGGGGTTGGCGTTGCCGGCGATCTGCTCGATCAGCTGCCGCGCCGCCTGGCGTCCGGCCTCGGCGTAGCCCGGATCGACGGTGATAATTTCCGGGTGCAGGAACTTCAGCAGCGGCGTGCTGCCGACGCTGGCGATCTGCAGACCTTCAATGCGCTGTTCCTGCAAATACTTGCTGGCGCCTAGGGCGAGGGTATCGGTGGCGCAAAGCAGGGCGCTGCTGTCGGGGTTGAGGACGCTGGCGACGTTTTCATAACCCTGCTTCATGGCCAGGCCCGGCAGCGCGGCGGTGGGGGAGAGCCGGTGCTGCTGGCAGAAATCGAGATAGGCCTGATGACGGCGCTGGCCGGTGGTGACGTCGCTGTGCGGCACCCCGAGGAAGCTGATATGACGATGGCCGCGATCGTAGAGACGCTGCATCAGCATCCTCACCGCCCCGTCGTCGTCGTAGCAGACCGAGGCAAAGCCCGGCGCGTCGCGGGCCAGCAGCACCAGCGTTTCGCGCCACGGCGTGAGCATCTCTTCGGTAATGCCGGTAAAGCCAAACAGCACCACGCCGTCGATGTGGCGGCGGGCGAGGATCCTGAGGTGCTCGCTAACCAGCGCCGGGGAGAACTGGCTTTCCATCATAATCGGATCGTAACCCTGCTCGTAAAAAGCGGGCAGCATCGTCTGCACGGCGAGGTTTTCTGAAAGCGAGTCCAGACGGGTGACGATAATCGCCACCACCTTGTCGCTCTGGCCGCGCATCGCGCGCGCGGAGCGGGAGGGGGAGAAACCGTACTGCTGCATTACCGCTTCCACCCGCTCGCGGGTGCGCTCGTTAACGCCGCTTTCGTTGTTGAGCACGCGCGATACCGTCGATTTCCCGACGCCGCTTAAGCGCGCGATATCTTTGATGGTCAGCCGGTTTTGCATGCAGGATTCTCGCGGTGGTCCGATTAAATTGAGCCTAATGCTACTCAACCAAACCGCAATGAGCAAAGTCTGGTTTACGTCCGGCGGCCGATCCGCTGACCGTTTGCGCGGCTTATCGCGGCAGGCGTGGCGCCAGGCCGCCGCGGCTATTCCGATACAGATCACATTTTCGCGATTTATTCGCGGGAATTTAACTTTTATATATGAAACCCGGAAAAAGCAACCTAACTATATAGCACTGATATTAAATAATATTTTAGCCATCAATAGCGGTGGATGATTTTTGACTTTTACCCGTAAAAGCGTGGGGCGAGCGGGGGCGAAGATTTTATTTACTCACTCACAAACGGCGGCTTTCGCCCGTATCCTGCCGCGAATTGACGGGATCGCCACATCAATTACACTGCCGCTAACTCTCACCTTTTCTGGAAAATGAGCGCAACGTAATGAAAAAATATCGTAGCCAGACGTGGTTTGGACGCAAGGATAAATCAGGGTTTATTGCCAGAAGCTGGTTAAAAAATCAGGGGCTGCCCAATGATATTTTTGATGGTCGCCCGGTTATCGGGATTTGTAATACCTGGTCTGAATTAACCCCCTGCAACGCGCATCTGCGCGATCTTGCCGAGCAGGTCAAAATGGGCGTTCTCGAGGCGGGCGGCGTGGCTTTTGAATTCCCGGTGATGTCGCTCGGCGAAGCGCTAATGAAGCCGACGACCATGCTGTTCCGCAACCTTGCCAGCATGGATGTTGAAGAGTCGATTCGTGGGAATCCCATTGACGGCGTGGTGCTGCTCACCAACTGCGACAAAACGACGCCATCCTGCCTGATGGGAGCGGCCAGCGTTGATTTACCGACGCTGGTGGTGAGCGGCGGACCGATGCTCAATGGTAAATATCGCGGGGCGGATATCGGTTCCGGCACCGATTTGTGGCAGTTTAGCGAGGACCTGCGTGCGGGCCTCATGAGCCAGGCCGAGTTTGACGAGGTGGAAAACGCGATGTCGCGTAGCCCCGGCGCCTGCAATACGATGGGCACCGCGTCCACCCTCTCCTGCATGGTTGAGGCGCTGGGCATGTCGCTGCCGGGTTCTGCCGCCATTCCCGCCGTTGATGCCGCGCGTAGGCGGGTCTCCCGTCTGTCCGGTCGCCGTATTGTCGAGATGGTGAAAGAGGATCTGCGCATGTCGCAGATCCTGACCCGCGAGGCTTTCCAGAACGCCATCGTCGTCAATGCGGCAATCGGCGGCTCAACCAACTTTATCCTGCACCTTCTGGCGCTTGCCGGGCGCATCGAAGTTCCGCTGACGCTGGAGGATTTTGATCGGTTTAGCCAGAACGTTCCGCTGCTGGCGAATCTGAAACCATCGGGAGAGTTTCTGATGGAGGATTTCTACTACGCGGGCGGCGTTCCGGCGGTTATCGGCCAGCTTACCGACAAGCTGCATACGCAGGTGCTGCAGTGCAACGGCAAAACGCTGGAGGAGAACTACCGCGAGGCGGCGATTTTGAACCAGCGGGTTATCGCATCGCGGCAAAACGCGCTGCTGGATGACGCCGGAACGATTGTGCTGAAGGGCAACCTTTGCGCCGACGGCGCGGTGATAAAGCCTTCGGCCGCAACGCCGGCGCTGCTCAACCATACCGCGCGGGCGGTCGTTTTTGAGAACATTGAAGATTATAACCAGCGCATTAATGACCCGGATCTGGACGTACGGCCCGACGATATTCTGGTGCTGAAGGGCGTGGGGCCAAAGGGCTATCCGGGCATGCCGGAAGTCGGCAACTTTGGCCTGCCGCTGAAGATCCTGCAGCAGGGCGTGCGCGATATGGTGCGCATCTCGGACGGGCGCATGTCGGGCACCGCATTTGGCACGATTGTCCTGCACGTCAGCCCGGAATCGACCATCGGCGGGACCCTGGCGGTGGTGGAGAACGGCGACATGATTGAGCTGAACTGCCGCGAGCGCCGGCTGACGCTGCACGTCAGCGAGAGCGAACTGAGCAGGCGTAAAGAAAACAGACCGCAGGCATATCCGGATTATCCCCGCGGTTACGCCAGCCTTTATATCCAGACGGTACAGCAGGCGCATACCGGCGCCGATCTGAACTTTTTACCGGGTAAATCAGGTAGCGAAATTAAACGTGAACCCCATCCTGAATAATGAACAAAGGAAATTTTATGCGCCACTCCTGGTCCGATGATGAAACGTTATTTGCATTAGCAAAAGAAAAACTCTTTGTTGCATTAGTGGGGGATATTCTGGATTCAATGGGATTACTCCATCAGTTTTTATCCCCGCAGTTAAAACCGATTGATGCCAATATGGTTATTATTGGCCGGGCGATGCCGGTACTTGAGGCGGATTATTTCCAGCAAAGCGCCTCGGGCCATAATACGCTCAGTGAAAAGCCGTTCGGCTTAATGTTTCACGCGCTGGACGATCTGCAAAAGAATGAAGTTTATATTTGTGCGGGCGGCTCGCTACGCTATGCGCAATGGGGCGGGCTAATGTCGACCCGCGCCATGCAGTGCGGGGCGGCTGGAGCCGTTATTCATGGCTACCATCGGGACAGCCATGAAATTTTGGACCTCGGTTTCCCGGTGGCCTCCTTTGGCAGCTACGCGCAGGATCAGGGGCCGCGCGGCAAGGTGGTCGACTGGCGCGTGCCTGTTGAACTGGACGGCGTGCGCGTTGCGCCTGGCGATGTGATTTTTGGCGACCGCGACGGCGTGCTGGTGATCCCGGCGGAGGCCGTGGACGAAGCCTTCCACGGGGCCTTTGAAAAGGCCAAAGGCGAAAATGAAGTGCTGCACGCGCTGAGAACAGGCATGAGTACCGTCGAGGCTTTTGATAAGTTCGGTATTATGTAAGCGTTATTCTATTGCTCTCCGGGTTTTTATTCTGCCATCACGCTTATGTATCGACATCATTATTTGATGAACTAATTAAGGATGCAATTATGTGTTCTGCAGACCGTCGTATTGAAAGAACGACGATAAATAAAATTTCACTGAAAATAATACCGATCATGGTGATGCTCTACGTTATTGCCTATATCGATCGGCAGAATATAGGCTTCGCAAAACTTCATATGGCGGAAAGCCTGTCGTTGAGCGAAACCGCCTATGGTCTTGGCGCATCGTTATTCTTTATCGGCTACTTATTATTTGAAGTTCCAGGCAATATCATGCTGCATAAAGTTGGCGCCCGCTTATGGTTTGCCAGGATTATGCTGACGTGGGGCGCGATTACGGTTTTAATGGCTTTTACCACCAGCGCCAGCATGTTTTACGTTTTACGCTTTTGCCTCGGCGCCGCCGAGGCGGGGCTGTATCCCGGCCTGCTTTATTACATGACCCGCTGGTTTCCTTTGGCGTACCGTCCCCGGGTGGTGGGCTATCTGATTATGGCCAGCCTGGCGGCGAATCTGATCGGGGCTCCGATTAATGGCGCGCTATTAAGCATTCACGGCATATTGAATCTTGAAGGCTGGCAGTGGATTTTCATTGGCACCGGGCTGCCGGCGCTGCTGTTTATTATTCCGGTCCTTTTTTGGCTGCCCGATACGCCGGAAAAGGCCCGCTTTATGACCGCGGAGGAAAAAGCCTGGCTTGGGGCGATGCTGCAGCAGGAACAGAGCCGGGATCGGGATCGCCAGGTGAGCGGCGTGTTGAAAACGTTGAAAGATGCGCGGGTGCTGCTGCTGGCGCTGGTGCTGGGCTTTATTTCCTTCGGCGCCTATGGTCTGAGCTACTGGATGCCAACCATTGTCAAAGGGTTTGGCGTATCCGATATGACCAACGGGCTGATCAACATGATCCCCTGGCTGATGGCGATGCTGCTGCTCTGGTGGATGACGCGCAATCCGGAGCGGACCTCCGATCCGGTGAAAAATATTGCCTTGCCGATGCTGGTGGCCGCTATTTTCCTTGCCGGCAGCGCATTGTTTATCGCCACGCCCTGGCTGAGTTTTTTATGCATAACCTTGGTGATTATGGCTATATTTTCAATTCAGCCCTGCTTCTGGACTCTGACGCGATTTTTAGGCGGCTCGGCGGCAGCGGCCGGATTAGCGGCGATAAACTCGCTGGCTAACCTCGGCGGTTTCTTTGCGCAAAATACCGTTCCGGCGGTACGCGATCTGACGGGGAGCGTCAGCGCTCCGATGTACTATTTAGGCGGATGTATGGCCATCGGCTGCGTGGTGACGCTATTGACGATTCGCTATCTGCACCGGCGCAGCGACGATCGCGATCCCCTGTCCCCTACCGATGCGCCACAGAAAGGAGCGTTATGACCGATTATCGTGCCCCGGCGTTAAGCCGGGGTTTACGCGTACTGGAATATTTGTCGGCGTCGGGCGTCCCTATGACGATGGGGGAGATTAGCCTGGCGCTCAGCCTCTCCTTTAACCATCTGTTCCGGATTATTCAGTGCCTGGAAGAGGAGGGGTACCTCAAACAGGATGCCCGGCGCTATTACCATCTGACCGATAAACTCAGCCTCACCGGCCAGTATCGCTATATCGAGCAGCTGGCGCAGTCGGAACGCTGCCAGCAGCTGATGAAAGACTTCACCTGGCGCACCAATCAGCCCTGCCACCTCGCCGGGCTGCGGGACGATCGGGTGGTGGTTATCGCCCATCGTCATCCGGACTTCACCCCGGCGATTAGCGCCAGAGAAGGGGCGCTACTGCATACCATCCGCTCAAGCTCATCGCTGGTGCTTCTGGCCTTCGCCAGCGACCAGGATAGCTGGCGTTTGATCCGTCATTACGCGCTGGATACGGCGTTACGCGGGGAGATGGTCGAGCAGCTCTCGCGCATAAAATCCCAGGGGTTTGCTGAAATCCCGCACGATCGCATTATTGGGCTGACGTCGGCCTCGTGGCCCGTTTTCGGGCCTGATAGCTACGCCCATGCGGTGATTACCTGCCCGTGGTTCGATCAGCTGCCGGGAGATTATGAAGAGACAAAACAGGCCTTAGGCGAAATGGCGGAGGCGCTGGGCGATGCGCTTGCGGCGCTAATGCGTTCGCGATGCTGAACGCGTGATAAAAAGGCCTGAACGGCTGCGCGTATACGTTTGGTTTAGTTACGCGGGGTTACCATAGCCATAATTGCCACAAATAGATCGCTGGCCGCGGTATAATCCGCGCCGTTTTTACTCACTTACCGGAGATTTTATGGACCCCGATCCCACTCCTCATCCTCGATGGAGTTATACCCCTTTCCGGTAAGCCTGCTTAGCACTGCTTTACCGGAAGCGTAAAGCAGTGACGTCCTTGATGTCCCTGCCATAAAAAAATAATGCCTGACAGGTATGGTTTTACCGTGCCCGTCGATTTGCTGCGTTCGCTGTGCGAGCGCGGAGGGACTGTTTATGCTGAAAAATTTTACCCGGCAGCTGTTTACGCAGCTTAGCCGCCATTTGCCACGCCGCCTGGTGCAGCGCGATCCGCTGCCCGATGCCCGCAATCTGGCCAGCGCGCCGATCCCGGACTCGTTGGGCAAGCGCTGTCTGAACGTGGCGGCAATGGATGAAAACGAAATCTGGCGCGCCTTCGACAGCCACCCGGAAGGGCTCAACGCCGCCGAGGTGGCGCAGAAAATTGCGGCGCACGGCGACAACCAAATCCCCGCCCAGCAGCCTTCGCCGTGGTGGGTACATCTGTGGACCTGCTATCGCAACCCCTTCAACCTGCTGCTGACCGTGCTGGGCGTCGTCTCCTATTCCACGGAGGATCTGTTCGCCGCGGGCGTGATTGCGCTGATGGTCGGGATCTCCACGCTGCTCAACTTTATTCAGGAAGCCCGCTCCACCAAAGCGGCGGATGCGCTGAAAGCGATGGTCAGCAACACCGCCACGGTGCTGCGGGTGGTCAACGAGCAGGGCGAAAGCCGCTGGTGCGAGCTGCCTATCGATCGGCTGGTGCCGGGGGATATCGTTAAGCTCTCGGCGGGAGATATGATCCCGGCAGACCTGCGCATCCTCCAGGCGCGCGATCTTTTTGTCGCCCAGGCGTCGCTGACCGGCGAATCGCTGCCGGTGGAAAAAGTGGCCCGCACCCGCGATGCGCTGCAGGCCAACCCGCTGGAGTGCGACACTCTGTGCTTTATGGGGACCAACGTGGTGAGCGGAACGGCGCAGGCGATCGTGTTCGCTACCGGCGGCGGCACCTGGTTCGGCCAGCTGGCCGGGCGGGTGAGCGAGCAGGAGAGCGAACCCAACGCCTTCCAGAAAGGCATCAGCCGCGTCAGCATGCTGCTGATTCGCTTTATGCTGGTGATGGCGCCGGTGGTGCTGCTGATTAACGGCTTTACCAAAGGCGACTGGTGGGAAGCGGCGCTGTTCGCCCTGTCGGTGGCGGTTGGCCTGACGCCGGAAATGCTGCCGATGATCGTCACCTCGACTCTGGCGCGCGGGGCGGTGAAGCTGTCGAAACAGAAAGTTATCGTCAAACACCTCGACGCAATCCAGAACTTTGGCGCGATGGATATCCTGTGTACCGATAAAACCGGCACCCTGACCCAGGATAAAATCGTGCTGGAAAACCATACCGACGTGTCCGGTAAGGTGAGCGAGCTGGTGCTGAACTCCGCCTGGCTTAACAGCCACTACCAGACCGGGCTGAAAAATCTGCTGGATACGGCGGTGCTGGAAGGCGTGGAGCTGGATGCCGCTCGCCAGCTTGCCGAGCGCTGGCAGAAAGTGGACGAGATCCCGTTCGACTTTGAGCGCCGCCGGATGTCGGTGGTGGTGAGCGAGCAGGAAGGCGTCCATCAGCTTATCTGTAAAGGCGCGCTGCAGGAGATCCTCAACGTCTCGACCCAGGTTCGCTACAACGGTGAAATCGTGCCGCTGGACGAGACCATGCTGCGCCGTATCCGGCGCGTCACCGACACCCTCAATCGCCAGGGGCTGCGCGTGGTGGCGGTGGCTACCCGCTATCTGCCGGCGCGGGAAGGGGACTATCAGCGGGCCGATGAGTCGGATCTGATCCTCGAAGGCTATATCGCGTTTCTCGATCCGCCGAAAGAGACTACCGCCCCGGCGCTGAAAGCGCTGAAGGCCAGCGGCATTACCGTCAAAATCCTCACCGGCGATAGCGAGCTGGTGGCGGCGAAGGTGTGCCATGAGGTGGGCCTCGACGCGGGAGAGGTGGTTATTGGCAGCCAGATTGAAGCGCTCAGCGATGATGAGCTGGCGGCGCTGGCTAAACGAACCACTCTTTTTGCGCGCCTGGCGCCCCTGCATAAAGAGCGCATCGTGACGCTGCTCAAACGCGAGGGGCACGTGGTGGGCTTTATGGGCGACGGGATTAACGACGCCCCGGCGCTGCGCGCGGCGGACATCGGTATTTCCGTTGACGGAGCGGTGGATATCGCCCGCGAGGCGGCGGATATCATCCTGCTTGAAAAGAGCCTGATGGTGCTGGAAGAGGGGGTGATCGAAGGGCGTCGTACTTTTGCCAACATGCTCAAGTACATCAAGATGACCGCCAGCTCGAACTTCGGTAACGTCTTCAGCGTGCTGGTGGCGAGCGCATTTCTGCCGTTCCTGCCGATGCTGCCGCTGCATCTGCTGATCCAGAACCTGCTGTACGATGTATCCCAGGTGGCGATCCCGTTTGATAACGTTGACGACGAGCAGATCCGTAAACCGCAGCGCTGGAATCCGGCCGAGCTGGGACGCTTTATGGTCTTCTTCGGCCCGATAAGCTCAATCTTCGATATCCTCACCTTCTGCCTGATGTGGTGGGTGTTCCACGCCAACGTGCCGGAAGCGCAGACGCTGTTCCAGTCTGGCTGGTTTATTGAAGGGCTGCTGTCGCAAACGCTGATTGTGCATATGATCCGTACCCGCCGTATTCCGTTTGTTCAGAGCCGCGCCGCGTGGCCGCTGTTTGCGATGACCCTGGTGGTGATGGTGGTCGGCATCGCGCTGCCGTTCTCGCCGCTGGCGGGCTATTTGCAGCTGCAGGCGCTGCCGCTGAGCTACTTCCCGTGGCTGATTGCGATTCTGGCGGGCTACATGACGCTGACCCAGATGGTCAAAGGTTTCTACAGCCGTCGCTACGGCTGGCAGTAACCCTGACTTCCTCCGCCCCTCTCCCGCTCAGGGAGAGGGCATTTATCTTAAACTTCATCAAGTTGTGAAGCGCGTCATTACATTTCCTTGACGCTATTTTTCGCGCGTGTTAACCAAATGTTTTGCTTTTTTTGGCCCGTCATCAAAAGGAAAACTCATGCTTAACACCGTGCGCTATGGCCTGCTTACCAGCGGATTAATTCTCAGCGGCCTGGCCTGCGCCGCACCGGCGGGCGACCTGCCGCTTATGCCCTGGCCGGCTCACGTCGAGCGCCCGCAGGCGCAGGGCGCGCTGGTGCTGAATAATCAGCTGACGCTAAACGTCAGCGGCGACGATTTGGGGGATGCCGCCGGCCGCTGGCGCGAGCGCATCGCCCGCCAGACCGGCTGGACTCTGCAGCCGCAAATGACCGCCGCGAAAACGCCGACTATTGCGGTGGTGATTGCCAAAAAGGTCCCGGCCATTCCGCGCCCCGACAGCGATGAAAGCTACCAACTGAAGGTGACCGCCGAGGGCGTGACCCTCAAGGCGAACACCCGCTTCGGCGCCCTGCGCGGGATGGAAACCCTGCTCCAGCTGATACAGAACGGCGCGGAGAATACCGCCATTCCTTACGTCACGATCGACGATGCGCCGCGCTTCCCGTGGCGCGGGCTGCTGCTGGACTCCGCGCGCCACTTTATGCCGCTGGAGGCCATTAAGCGGCAGATCGACGGCATGGCGGCCGCCAAGCTCAACGTCTTCCACTGGCACCTGACCGACGATCAGGGCTGGCGCTTTGCCTCCACGCGCTACCCGAAACTGCAGCAGCAGGCCAGCGACGGGCTGTTCTACACTCAGGCGCAGATGAAAGAGATCGTGCGCTACGCGACGGATCGCGGCATCCGCGTGGTGCCGGAAATCGATATGCCGGGACACGCCTCGGCCATTGCGGTGGCCTATCCGGAGCTGATGAGCGCGCCGGGCCCCTATCAAATGGAGCGCCACTGGGGCGTGCTTAAGCCGGTGCTCGACCCGACCAAAGAGGCCACTTACGCCTTTGCCGAGGCGATGATCGGCGAGCTGGCGGCGATCTTCCCCGACCCTTATCTGCATATTGGCGGGGATGAGGTGGACGACAGCCAGTGGCAGGCGAACCCGGCGATCCAGAAATTTATGCGCGATAAGGGGCTGGCGGACAGCCACGCGCTGCAGGCGTACTTCAACCGCAGGCTGGAGGCGATCCTCGAAAAACATCGTCGCCAGATGGTGGGCTGGGACGAAATCTATCACCCCGATCTGCCGAAAAGCATTTTGATCCAGTCGTGGCAGGGGCAGGATGCGCTGGGGGAGGTGGCGAAGCACGGCTATCGCGGGATCCTCTCTACCGGATTTTATCTCGATCAGCCGCAGTACACCGCCTATCACTACCGCAATGAAATCGTGCCGCAGGGGCTGAACGGCGTCGATACCATTACCGATAACGACAGCGCCCAAAGCTGGAGCTTCGTGATGCCGCGGCTCAAGGGGAGCGCGGTGGAAGGCAGCTTCACGCTGGTAAAAGGGGAGAGCGGCTGGCGCGGGTTTATTGATTTTAAAGGAAAATCTCGACGGGCGGTGCAGGATATCGCATGGCTGAATGATAACCAGATAACCTTTAGCGTCGATACCTGGATGGGGGAAACCCGGCCGGTGCTGACCGTCAACGACGATAAGCTTGGCGGCTACTTCCTGCTGGGCAACGTCCGCTATCCGGTGAGCGGGCAGCGGCTGGACGAGGTGCCGGAGGGGATCCCGCCGGTGGTTCCCGATGGCGAACAGCAGAAGAACCTGCTCGGCGGCGAAGCGGCGCTGTGGGCGGAAAACGTGGCGGCGCCGGTGCTGGATATTAAGCTGTGGCCGCGAACCTTCGCGGTTGCCGAGCGCCTGTGGTCGGCGCAGGATGTCAAAGACAGCGACAATATGTACCAGCGTCTGCAGGCGATGGACGGCTGGTCAACGGTCTCGGTCGGCCTGCAGCAGCACGGCCAGCAGCTGGTGCAGTTCACCCGGCTGGCAAACGGCGGCAGCACCCTGGCGCTGCAGATCCTCGCCCAGGCCATCGAGCCGGCGCACTATTACACCCGCCAGCATCTGAAATTCCAGGCCAACAACTATCATCAGTTCGAGCCGCTGAACCGCCTGGCCGACGCGCTGCCGGCGGAGAGCGACACCGTGCGCAGCCTTAACCGCTGGGCCGAAAGGCTGATTAGCGATGCGGAAGATAACGAAAGCGCGGACGCGCTGCGTCACGTCTTTACCCGCTGGCAAAATAATACCGCCGATGCGCTGGCGCTAACTGAAAGCAGCTATCAGCTGGCGGCGATCGGCCCGGTGGTGCAGCAGGTTGATAAGCTGGCGACGCTGGGGATGCGCCTGACGGACCTGGTGGCTCGCCAGGGAACGCTGGATGATAAGGAGTATGCGTCGGTGCAGGCGCAGCTGGATGAGGCGGCGAAAACGCAGGATGAGCTGGTGATTGCGGCGGTCTATCCGCTGGAGAAACTGCTGCGGGCGACGAAGGTCGAGTAGGTGATATATGACCATGCCGGCCCCGGGGCCGGCAGGGTAGCAGAGTACGCTTTCCGTAGAGCCCGGCAGCTTAGCCAACGATCCCGTTCAGCTTTTCCATCACCTCATCGGACAGTGCAATTTGCGCGCTGGCCAGGTTCTCCTGCAAATGCTGCGGCGATGACGTGCCGGGGATCAGCAGAATATTGGGCGAGCGCTTGAGCAGCCAGGCGAGGGCGACCTGCATGGGCGTTGCCTGTAATTCGCTGGCGACGTCATCGAGCAGCGCGGACTGTAGCGGCGAGAAACCACCGAGCGGGAAGAACGGCACGTAGGCGATCCCCTGCGCGGACAGGCTATCGACCAGCTCGTCGTCCTGCCGGTTGGCAAGGTTATACATATTCTGAACGCAGACAATCGGCGTCATCTTTTGCGCATCGACGATCTGTTTGGCGGTCACATTACTCAGGCCAATATGACGGATTAATCCGCGCTCTTTCAGCTGAATCAGCGTTTCCAGCTCTTTTTCCAGCGAGCCTTCCTTCGGCGTGTGGACGTCATGCATGCTGCGCAGATTCACCACCTGCATGGCGTCCAGCCCCAGATTCTGTAAGTTATCTTCTACCGCGCGGGTCAGCTCTTGCGGACTGAAGGCCGGGAGCCACCCGCCTTTGTCATCCCGCCGTGCGCCAACTTTAGTGGCGATGCTCAGGTCGTCGGAATAGGGATGTAGCGCTTTTTTAATCAGCCGGTTGGTCTCATGCGGGCCGTAAAAATCGCTGGTATCAATGTGGTTAACGCCGGAGGCGACGGCGTCACGAAGAACCTGAATTGCCCGCGCTTCATCCTTCACCGGGCCAAAAACGCCCGGGCCTGCCAGCTGCATTGCGCCATAGCCTAAACGGTTAACTTCGCGGTCGCCGAGGCGGTAAGTCATTGTGGGTTTTGACATGGTGCTCTCCTGTATGAGTGTGTTTCGATTGTATCGGTGAATGCGCTGTGCAACTATCCAGCTAAATAAGAACAACCTGTACGAGGTGGCGCACAGTGTCGATGGATATTGGTTTGCTGCATGCGGTGGTAGAAGTGGCGAAGGCCGGGGGATTTCGCGAGGCCGCAAGGATCACCGGTAGCAGCGCGTCGCGGCTAAGCGACGCGGTGCGTCGTGCGGAAGAGCAGCTTGGTATCAGGCTGTTTCATCGCACCACGCGCACCGTGGTGTTGACCGAGGCCGGCAGGGCGCTGATTGAGCGCCTGCTTCCGGCCATGAATGAAGTGGACGCCGCGCTGGATTCGCTCAATCGCTATCGTAATACTCCCGGCGGCACGCTGCGGCTGAACGTGCCGGTCAGCGCCGCGCGGCTGGTATTGCCCTCTCTGGTGCCGGAGTTTATCCGCCGTTATCCCAATATTCAGCTGGAGATCGTCGCCGAAAGTAACGTCCAGGATGTGTTTCGTGACGGCTGCGATGCCGGCATTCGCTATGACGAGCGGCTCGAACAGGATGTGATTGCCCTTCCTATCGGCCCGCGCCGCCAGCGCTTTGCCACGGCCGCTGCCCCGGCGTATTTAAGCCAGCATGGCAGACCAACGCATCCGCGCGATTTGATGCGTCATCAATGTATACGCGGCCGTTACGCCACGGGCGTCATGCCGGCGTGGGAATTTGAGCGTGAGGGAGAGAGCTACAGCGTACAGGTGAATGGCCCGCTGGTGGTGAGCGTCGGTAGCGCAGTCGACCTGGCGGTCGAGTCCGCGATTGCCGGTATTGGCGTTATCTATCTGTTCGAAGAGTGGCTGCGGCCCGCTATCGCCAGCGGCCAGCTCGAGGCAATACTACAGCCGTGGTGGCTGTCGTTCTCCGGGCCCTATCTTTACTACAACGATCGTCGCCTGATCCCCGTGCCCCTGCAGGCGTTTATTGATTTTGTGCGCGAGATGAATGCGTCGTCATGAGATGAATCGCCGAAGATAGCCCTCTCCGCAGCGGAGAGGGCCGAACAATCAGCGACGAATCGCGATCGCTTCGATCTCAATCTTCACGTCTTTCGGCAGACGCGCAACTTCGACGCAGGAGCGTGCCGGGAAGGTCGCATCATGTTCGGTGAAAAACGCTTCATAAGCGGCGTTCACGGTGGCGAAGTCGTTCAGGTCTTTGACGAAGACGGTGGTTTTAACGATATCGCCCACTTTCAGGCCTGCCGCTTCAACGATAGCCTTTACGTTGTCCAGAGACTGGCGCGCCTGAGCGGCAACATCTTCCGGTACGCTACCCGTTTTAGGATCAACCGGGATCTGGCCGGAAGTGATGATCATGCTACCCAGATCAACACCCTGAACGTACGGGCCGATAGCTGCGGGTGCATTTTCCGTCGCGATAGTTTTAGACATGAGTTCTCCTGAATAACAGCTTAATTAAGAAGTGACGCGAAATCCTTCGGGTTGCATCGACGCGGCAGGGGGCGAGTCGCCGTCAAGGAAGCAGCTTGAAGGATAGCGCGTAAGGACCCGGCCATTATAGGGAGCCGGGTTGTCAATACCAACCTCAATTAGTCGGCCAGAACCACATAATGTGAAAACTCTTTTTCACAATATTTGCACTTCAGAGCGATGTCGTTTTCGCGTTTTTTCACCGCAAAACTGGATGAAACGGGCTCGGCGTGGCTGATACAGTTGCTGTTCGGGCACACCAGCACGCTGTTAATCCGATCCGGCAGGTTAGGCCGCGACTTGCCGACCACTTCGTAATCGTCGATACGGTTGACCGTCGCAAGCGGGGCGTACAGCGACAGCTGGTTGACCTGCTCGTCGGTGAGGAAGGTATTCTCGATTTTAATCAGATCCTTGCGGCCCATTTCGCCCGATGGCAGGTTCAGGCCAATGGTGATGCGCTGGTCGGTTTCGGTCAGCTTGAACAGCGTCAGCAGCTTAAAGCCCACCTGCGCGGGGATGTGGTCGATGACGGTGCCACGCTTAATGGCTTCTACCTGCAGTTTATTATCATGTGTCATGGTCGTTTCCCCTTACAGAGCCAGCTCGCTAGTCAGTACCAGTGCCAGTAACGCCTGGCGTGCGAAGATGCCGTTGCCGGCCTGCTGGAAGTACCAGGCGTGCGGCGTTTTATCAACATCGGTGGTGATTTCGTCAATGCGCGGCAGCGGGTGCAGCACTTTCATATTGTCGCGGGCGCCTTCCAGATCGGCGGCGCGCAGCACAAACTGCGCCTTCACGTTGGCATATTCCGATGGGTCGAGGCGCTCTTTCTGTACGCGGGTCATATACAGAATATCGACCTCCTCCATGACCTCATCAATGGCGCTATGTACGCTCCAGGCAATCCCTTTCTCATCAAGCATATCGAGGATGTACTGCGGCATGGCCAGCGCGTCAGGGGCGATAAAGTAGAAGCGGTTGCCGTTAAATTTCGCCAGCGCCTGGGTCAGGGAGTGCACTGTGCGGCCGTATTTAAGGTCGCCGACCATCGCCACGTTAAGGTTTTCCAGGCGGCCCTGGGTTTCCTGGATGGTGAACAGATCCAGCAGGGTTTGCGTCGGGTGCTGATTGGCGCCGTCGCCGGCGTTGAGCACCGGAATTCCGCCGGAGAATTCGGTTGCCAGCCGCGACGCGCCTTCCTGCGGATGACGCATCACGATGGCGTCAACGTAGGTGCTGATGACCGAAATGGTGTCGGCGAGGGTTTCGCCTTTTTTGCCCAACGAGGTGTTGCTGCTGTCGGAGAAGCCTACCACGCTGGCGCCGAGGCGATGCATTGAGGTTTCGAACGACAGTCGGGTGCGGGTGGAGGCTTCAAAGAAACAGCTGGCGATAACCTTGTGCTTCAGCAGTTCCGGCTGCGGGCGCGCTTTCAGCTTTGCAGCGGTCGCCAGGACCAGTTCAAGGTCTTCGCGGCTGAGATCGTTTATGGAAATGATATGTTTTTGATATAGCGGGTTAGCCATGTTTATCTCCTGACGCCTGGGCAAAAAAAAAGCCCCTTAAATAAGGGGCTTCGAGAATTCATTGAGCAACGGAAAGAAAAACGCTACGCCAGCGCCTGTTTTCAGACGCGGTAAGACAGAATGTCGTACGCAATAGACCATGCTTCCTCCCGGCAAATCGACCGGCATTATACGCAGCTCAAATTTCGGATCAAGCGATTAGTCCACAAACAGGTAAACGTTTGCTTCGATAACGCCGCGTCAGCGCAAAAAAGCGTTAAAAAGTGGTGGTATGGCAGTCGCAAGGGGCGTATAAAATTCAGAAATGAAAAGCTGTTTTATATTTGAGGGTTATTATGATCGTCGGGAACATTTATCATCTGCAGGCCTGGCTACCGGAACCGCTGCGCCAGGCTATCGAATATGTTAAGGCTCACGTCAGCGAGGAGACGCCGCTCGGTAAGCATGATATTGACGGCAACAATCTGTTTTATCTGATTTCGCAGGACACTACCGAAGCGCTCAGCGAGCGCCGCGCCGAGTATCACGCGCGCTACCTGGATATCCAGATTGTGCTGCAGGGCGAGGAGGGGATGACCTTCAGTACCCGGCCCGCCGGGACGCCGGATATCGACTGGCTGGCGGATAAAGACATTGCGTTCCTCGCCGCCGGCGAGCAGGAGAAAACCATGATTCTCAGCGCGGGAGATTTTGTGGTGTTTTATCCGGGGGAGGTGCATAAGCCGCTGTGTGCGGTGGGCTCGCCCGCCAAAGTGCGCAAAGCGGTGGTGAAGATGCTGATGGGCTAAGCGCCGTCAATCCCCGGTCGTGCTGCACTTACCGGGGCGACGGGCCGGTGCGGTAGCCCGGATAAGGCGCTGCGCGCCGCCTCCGGGAAATCCCCGCCGGGTTATTTACTCAAGGTCGCGACCATCACCGCCTTGATGGTATGCATGCGGTTTTCGGCCTGATCGAAGACGATGCTCGCCGCAGATTCAAACACCTCGTCGGTGACCTCCATGCCGCCGTGCAGGCCGAACTCGGCGGCCATCTGCTTGCCAAGCGCGGTTTGATCGTCGTGGAACGCCGGCAGGCAGTGGAGGAACTTCACCTGCGGATTGCCGGTCAGCGCCATCATGCTGCTGTTCACCTGATAGTCACGCAGCTGGGCGATACGCTCGGCCCACTTCTCTTTGGCTTCGCCCATCGATACCCAAACGTCGGTGTAGATAAAGTCCGCGCCCTTCACGCCGGCGGCGATATCTTCGGTCAGGGTGATGTTGCCGCCGTTCTTTTGCGCCAGCGCTTTGCACTCGGCCACCAGGCTCTCTTCCGGCCAGCAGGCCGACGGCGCGACGAGACGCAGATCCAGTCCGGTAAGTGCCGCCGCTTCGAGCATCGAATTGCCCATGTTATTACGCGCGTCGCCGGCATACGCAAGGGTCATTTCGTTGAACGCTTTCCCCGGCAGATGTTCCTGCATGGTCAGCAGATCCGCCAGCAGCTGGGTAGGGTGAAATTCGTTGGTCAGGCCGTTCCACACCGGCACGCCGGCGTATTGGGCGAGGGTTTCAACCACTTCCTGGCCGTGGCCGCGATACTGAATACCGTCATACATCCGGCCCAGCACGCGGGCGGTATCTTTAATTGACTCTTTATGGCCGATCTGGCTGCCGCTTGGCCCGAGGTAGGTTACGCGCGCGCCCTGATCGAATGCGGCAACTTCGAAAGAGCATCGTGTGCGGGTAGAGTCTTTTTCGAAGATGAGCGCGATGTTTTTGCCGGCGAGATGCTGGATTTCAATACTGTTTTTTTTATCGGTTTTGAGTCTGGTCGCCAGCTTGAGCAGGGCCGTGATTTCTGCAGGTGTAAAATCAAGCAACTTCAAAAAATGCTTCTGATAAAACGTGGACATGTTTCCCTCGCATGGTTTAAACCACTTATTGAATTAAAATTCACTTTATATGTATGAATATTCATTTGCAACCCCGCGACACAAATCTTTCGCACAAAGGTGGAGGCAATCACGGCGGTATGTGACAATAGAAGTAACTGCCGCACATTAAGAGGAACGAGCCATGGCAAACCCGGAACTACTGGAAGAACAGCGTGAAGAAACGCGTCTGATTATTGAAGAGCTGCTCGAAGACGGCAGCGATCCGGACGCGCTGTACACCATCGAGCATCATCTCTCCGCCGACGACTTCGAAACGCTGGAAAAAGTTGCGGTAGAAGCCTTCAAGCTGGGTTATGAAGTGACCGAGCCGGAAGAGCTGGAAGTCGAAGAAGGCGAAACCGTTATTTGCTGCGACATCCTGAGCGAGAGCGCGCTGAAGGTTGAGCTGATTGACGCCCAGGTTGAACAGCTGCTGACGCTGGCAGAAAAGTTTGGCGTGGAGTATGACGGTTGGGGCACCTACTTCGAAGACCCTAACGGTGAAGATGGCGACGAAGACGATGACGAAGATTTCGTCGATGAAGATGACGACGGCGTACGTCACTAAGCCGCTGATGGATACGGCGGTATCTGCCGCCGTATAGCAAGGAATCTCGATGGATTACCCGCAAATACTCTCCCCCATACTCAACTTCCTGCACTGTACAACTCCGCAAGCGTGGATTGATGAAGCTCGTAAGCCGGAACACCTGCCGCTGCTGCTCACCGATCATATGGTTTGCGAGCTGAAAGCGGCGCAAAACGCCATGCTGCTGGTGCGTAAATATGTGGCGGATAAAGAGGGCGCCGATGAGCTGCTGGCCTGCCTGAAGCCGTACGAGGACTTTACCTACCGCTGGGGCCCGGAGCCGGATTTCGTCGCGCTGCATAAGCAGATAAATAAAAGCACGATGCCGCATACGGACGACCCGTGGGGGCGCCAGCTGATTGACAGTATGGTGCTGCTGATTAAAGAAGAGCTGCATCACTTTTGGCAGGTGCGCGAGATAATGCTGGCGCACGACATTCCTTACGTCAAAATCACCGCCAGCAGCTACGCCCGCGGATTACGCCGGGAGGTGCGATCCCATGAGCCGGCGATGCTGATCGATAAGCTGATTTGCGGGGCCTATATCGAAGCGCGCTCCTGCGAGCGCTTTGCCGCCCTGGCGCCGTGGCTGGACGACGACCTGCAGAAGTTCTATCTGTCGCTGCTGCGCTCGGAAGCGCGCCACTTCGAGGATTATCTGCGCCTGGCGCAGCAGATTGCCGGAGACGATATCAGCGAGCGCGTGCGCCAGCTGGGCGCCGCGGAAGCCGCGTTGATTAACGCGCCGGAGGCCGAGATTCGCTTTCATAGCGGAGTGCCGGTGGCGGCCTGAAGCGGGGTTCCCGGAGCAACGGGATGAGGGCGGGTCCCCGGTAGGCGCAGCGCGGCCGGGGAGGCGTAAATTACAGCGTTTTAAGCATCCGCACTTCGCAATCAACGTGGCCGGTATGGCCTAGCGGCCCGTCGATATGCTCGAAGCCAAGGTGCTCATATAAACCCACCGCTTCCTTCAGGAAGGCGGTCGTTTCCAGGTAGCAGCGCCTGAAACCCTGCTCGCGGGCATGATCCAGCGCGAGCAGCGCCAGCTTTTTCGCCAGCCCCTGTCCGCGGGCCGAAGTCATAAAGTACATTTTCTGCAGCTCGCAGATATCGGGCTCGCTGTGGGCTAATGGCGCCACGCCGCCGCCGCCGACCACCTGACCATTCTGCTCCACCACCCAGTATGCGGAACCCGGCTGGCTGTAGAGCTGGAAAAGCTCATCCAGATTAGGGTCGGCTACCGTATAGCCTTTATCGGCGGTCAGCCCGTATTCGGCTGAAACCTGGCGAATAACGCCGGCGATAGCCGCATTGTCTTGCGCGGTGATCCGGCGCAGCGACACCGTGATGGTCGCGATCGTATTCATACGATTACTCATAGCAAAAATGGCGGATGATGTTGTTGTTAATAACATCGGAAAAGGGGGCAGCGCAAGCGCTGTTCAACGCGACGGGCGTTTGTGCTGCAACCTGAGGTCTTCAGCGCGTGGTATCCGCGGTGATTGTGCCCCTTGCCCGGTCGGACAAGGGGCAGAGGATTACAGCGCGGCGATCACGGCCTGCTGTTCAACCAGCTTGGTTTTCGCTTCCGCATAACCTTCCAGCTTTTCACGCTCTTTAGCAATGACCGCTTCCGGCGCGCGGGCGACAAAGCCTTCGTTGGAGAGCTTGCTTTCGATACGGCCGATTTCCGCTTCGACTTTCGCCACTTCTTTCGCCAGACGCGCCAGCTCGGCGTCTTTGTCGATAAGGCCGGCCATCGGGATCAGCAGCTCGGCGCCGTCGATGATCTTGGCGACCGAAACCGGGCCTTTATCATCGGCAGCCAGCACGGTGATGCTTTCCAGTCGCGCCAGGTTCAGCAGGAAGCTGCGGTTGTCGTTTACGCGACGAATCGCATCGTTGCTACAGCCGCGCAGCAGAAGCTCCAGCGGTTTGCCTGGGGCAATGTTCATTTCCGCGCGAATGTTACGCACGGCGATGATTGCCTGCTTCAGCCACTCGGTATCGGAAGCCGCGGCTTCATCAACCTGCGATGCATCGTACTGCGGGAACGGCTGCAGCATGATGGTATCGGCCGTCACGCCGCAGATGACCTTCACGCGCTGCCAGATGGTTTCAGTGATAAACGGAATGATCGGGTGCGCCAGGCGCAGCAGGCCTTCCAGCACGGTTACCAGCGTATTGCGGGTACCGCGCAGCTCGGCCTCGGTGCCGCCGTTCATCACCGGCTTGGTCAGCTCCAGATACCAGTCGCAGAACTGGTTCCAGGTGAACTCGTACAGAATGCCCGCGGCGATATCGAAGCGGAAGTTATCCAGCGCTTCGCGGTACGCTTTGATGGTCTGGTTGAATTCCGCAAGGATCCAGCGGTCGGCCAGAGAGAGCTCCATTGCGCCGCCGTTGAAGCCGCAATCCTGATCTTCGGTATTCATCAGCACGAAACGGCTGGCGTTCCACAGCTTGTTACAGAAGTTACGGTAACCTTCCAGGCGCTTCATATCCCAGTTGATGTCGCGGCCGGTAGAGGCCAGCGCCGCCAGGGTGAAGCGCAGGGCGTCGGTACCGTGCGGCTCGATGCCGTCCGGGAACTGTTTTTCGGTACGCTTAGCGATTTTTTCCGCCAGCTGCGGCTGCATCATGTTGCCGGTGCGTTTCTCCAGCAGGTCAGCCAGGGAAATACCGTCGACCATATCCAGCGGGTCAATGACGTTACCCTTGGATTTGGACATCTTCTGGCCTTCGTCATCGCGAATCAGGCCGGTCATGTAGACGGTCTTAAACGGTACCTGCGGCTTGCCGTTTTCATCTTTGATGAAGTGCATGGTCATCATGATCATGCGGGCAATCCAGAAGAAGATGATGTCGAAGCCGGATACCATCACGCTGGTTGGGTGGAACTGACGCAGCGCGTCGGTGTTTTCCGGCCAGCCGAGGGTGGAGAACGTCCACAGCGCGGAGGAGAACCAGGTATCGAGAACGTCGTCGTCCTGGCGCAGCGCCACGTCGGCGGAGAGGTTGTTTTCCTGGCGCACTTCGTCTTCGTTACGGCCAACGTAGACGTTGCCTTCGTTGTCGTACCATGCCGGGATGCGGTGGCCCCACCACAGCTGACGGGAGATACACCAGTCCTGAATATCGCGCATCCAGGAGAAATACATGTTTTCGTACTGCTTCGGCACGAACTGAATGTCGCCGTTCTCAACCGCTTCAACCGCCGGTTTTGCCAGCACGTCGGCACGAACGTACCACTGATCGGTCAGCATCGGCTCGATAACCACGCCGCCGCGATCGCCGTACGGGACGGTCAGGTCGTGCGGTTTAATCTCTTCTAACAGGCCCAGCGCGTCAACGGCGGCAACCACCGCTTTACGCGCGGCAAAACGTTCCAGATTCTGGAACTGAGCCGGGATCTCGTTGGGGTAGGCGTCAGACTCGTTGCCTTTGCTGTCGTACACTTCCGCGCTTTCACGGATATCGCCGTCAAAGGTCAGGATATTGATCATCGGCAGGCCGTGACGTTTACCGACTTCATAGTCGTTAAAGTCGTGCGCCGGGGTGATCTTCACGCAACCGGTGCCCTTTTCCATATCGGCGTGTTCATCGCCCACGACTGGAATGCGGCGGTCAACCAGCGGCAGAATAACGAATTTGCCGATCAGGTCTTTATAGCGCGGATCTTCCGGGTTAACCGCCACGCCGGTATCGCCGAGCACGGTTTCCGGACGAGTGGTGGCGACCACCAGGTAATCTTTGCCGTCGGCGGTTTTCGCGCCGTCGGCCAGCGGGTAGCGGATGTGCCACATGGAGCCTTTAGACTCGCGGTTTTCCACTTCGAGGTCGGAAATCGCGGTGCGCAGCTTCGGGTCCCAGTTGACCAGGCGCTTGCCGCGGTAGATCAGATCTTCTTTGTACAGGCGGACAAAGACTTCCTTCACGGCGTTGGAGAGGCCTTCATCCATGGTGAAGCGCTCGCGCTCCCAGTCCACGGAGTTGCCCAGGCGGCGCATCTGACGGGTAATGGTGCCGCCGGATTCCGCTTTCCACTGCCAGATTTTATCGATAAAGGCGTCGCGACCGTAATCGTGGCGGGTTTTACCTTCTTCGGCGGCAATCTTACGTTCAACCACCATCTGGGTTGCGATACCCGCGTGGTCGGTACCGGCCTGCCACAGAGTATTTTTACCCTGCATACGCTGGTAGCGAATCATGGTATCCATGATGGTTTGCTGGAAGGCATGACCCATATGCAAACTGCCGGTGACGTTCGGCGGTGGGATCATGATGCAGAAGCTCTCCTGGCTTTCATCACCATTCGGTTTGAAATAGCCCTGCTTTTCCCAGTGCTCGTAAAGCGGCTGTTCGATATCTTGTGGGTTGTATGTCTTTTCCATTATTTCCAGGTTGCCGTGTTCAGGTTGAAACCAGCCATGCGGTACGCTTTGTAGCGTTCGCGCGCCAGTTGTTTCAGAGAGTCTTCGTAAGGGACAAAGTCTATCACTTCTGTGAAAGCGGTGGCAAAATCTGCAAAGTTTACCCGCAGACTGATCAGGATGTCCCGCGGGCTGCTGTTGCGCTTCTGCGGCCAGGCGACCTCCACCGGCGCGCCGCCTCTGGGGCCTTCTCCCGCCAGATTGTGCGGGACAAAACTCTCCGGTGGCCGCGTCCACAGCGCTTCGTCGAGGCGAATGGCCTGCTGCTCATCTTCACAGGCGATCAGCACGCGTTTGCCGCTGCGCCAGCGTTCTGCGGCAATCTCACACACCAGCTGTTCGACGGCGCTTAAACCGTCCTGCTGCGCGTCATTGTCCAGAAGATAAAAGGTTGCGTTCTTCATATCTCTACCCGTTGTCTTTCCCGTTGCCTCTTGGTTGGCTGCCTTTGGGCACTCCAGCCGCAGAGTAAACTATGCTGGCGGGAGTGTGCTCCGCTCTGCCGCCGCGATGCAACTCGAAATCCATAGGGTACAGAATTCTAATTGCTCGAACTCACGGGCCGGATAAGCGTCGCGCTATCCGGCCCGCAAGATTACTCTTCGCCAGTGAACCCGGCGCGGTTGAGCAGGAACTGCGACAGCAGCGCCACCGGACGACCGGTCGCGCCTTTGGCTTTACCCGAACGCCATGCGGTGCCGGCGATATCGAGGTGCGCCCAGTTGTACTTGCGGGTGAAGCGCGACAGGAAGCAGCCGGCGGTAATAGCCCCGCCAGGACGGCCGCCGATGTTGGCCATATCCGCAAAGTTAGACTCCAGTTGATCCTGGAACTCGTCGCCCAGCGGCAGACGCCACGCGCGGTCGCCCGCCAGTTCAGATGCGCCAATCAGCTCATGGGCCAGCGGATTGTGGTTCGACATCAGGCCGGTGATATGGTGCCCCAGGGCAATCACGCAGGCGCCGGTCAGCGTCGCCACGTCAATGACCGCTTCCGGTTCGAAGCGCTCTACGTAGGTCAGGACGTCGCAGAGCACCAGGCGGCCTTCGGCATCGGTATTCAGCACCTCAACCGTCTGGCCGGACATCGTGGTCAGAACGTCGCCTGGGCGATAGGCGCGGCCGCCGGGCATGTTTTCACAGCCCGCCAGTACGCCGATGACGTTCAGCGGCAGCTGCAGCTCGGCCACCATGCGCATGACGCCGTACACCGCCGCCGCGCCGCACATGTCGTACTTCATCTCGTCCATGCCTTCGGCAGGCTTGATGGAGATACCGCCGGAGTCGAACGTCAGGCCTTTACCGACCAGCACGATCGGTCGCGCGTCTTCCGACGGGTTGCCTTTGTACTCAATCACCGACATCAGCGATTCGTTCTGCGAACCGTTGCCGACCGCAAGGTAAGAGTTCATCCCCAGCTCGCGCATCTGCTGTTCGCCGATCACGCGGGTGATGACGTTTTTGCTGTAAGTATCCGCCAGCTGGCGCGCCTGCGAGGCCAGATAGGCCGCGTTGCAGATGTTCGGCGGCATGTTGCCGAGATCTTTTGCCGCTTTGATCCCTGAGGCGATGGCCAGGCCGTGCTGGATTGCGCGCTCGCCGCTGGTCAGCTCGCGGCGGGTTGGCACGTTGAAGACCATTTTACGCAGCGGACGACGCGGCTCGCTCTTGTTGGTCTTCAGCTGATCGAAGCTGTACAGCGTCTCTTTGGCGGTCTCAACGGCCTGGCGAACTTTCCAGTAGTTGTTACGTCCTTTGACATGCAGCTCGGTCAGAAAACAAACCGCTTCCATCGACCCGGTATCATTCAGGGTATTAATGGTTTTTTGGATCACCTGCTTGTACTGGCGCTCATCCAGCTCGCGCTCTTTGCCACATCCAATCAGCAGAATGCGCTCTGACAGAATATTTGGCACATGGTGGAGCAGCAGCGTCTGGCCTGGCTTACCTTCCAGTTCACCGCGACGCAGCAGGGCGCTGATATAGCCGTCACTGATTTTATCGAGTTGTTCGGCAATGGGGGAGAGGCGACGCGGTTCGAAGACGCCGACCACGATACAGGCACTCCGCTGCTTCTCCGGGCTACCGCTTTTTACACTGAACTCCATGCACTACGCTCCTGAATCTTAAAGACAACGACGGTGGCTACGGATAGAATTGAAAGCTTTCGTAACTCATGTCCGCTGTTGTGGTGACTTCGTGTTAATCTTAACGTTATTACGGCCTTGGTTCGTCAGAAAAAAACCTGATACGCAGAACCGATGAGTCATTTAATCTTAGCGATGTTTTCGACGACCAAAGAGAATAAATGACGTTTAAGCCATGAAACAAGCAATTTTCCTGCAATAAGACGGGTTTTTACGGGCGTATTTATAGTGATAATCATAAGATATCTGGTTCGTGAGACGCTGAAAAGCCAGTTGGCGATCCTATTCATCCTGTTACTCATTTTCTTTTGTCAGAAACTGGTCAGGATCCTCGGCGCTGCGGTAGATGGCGAAATCCCGACAAATCTGGTGCTCTCGCTGTTAGGGCTGGGCATTCCGGAGATGGCGCAGCTGATCCTGCCCCTGAGCCTGTTCCTCGGGCTGCTGATGACGCTGGGCAAACTCTATACTGAAAGCGAAATCACGGTGATGCACGCCTGCGGCCTGAGCAAAGCGGTACTGGTGAAGGCGGCGATGATCCTCGCGCTGTTCACCGGCGCAGTCGCGGCGGTAAACGTGATGTGGGCGGGGCCGTGGTCGTCCCGTCATCAGGATGAAGTGCTGTCGGAAGCTAAAGCTAACCCCGGCATGGCCGCGCTGGCCCAGGGCCAGTTCCAGCAGGCCAGCGACGGTAGCGCGGTGCTGTTTATTGAAAGCGTTAACGGCAAGCGTTTCCAGGACGTATTCCTTGCGCAGCTGCGGCCGAAAGGCAACGCCCGTCCGTCGGTGGTGGTCGCCGATTCAGGCGAACTCTCGCAGCAGAAAGACGGCTCGCAGGTGGTGACCATGAATCAGGGTACCCGCTTTGAGGGCACCGCGATGCTGCGCGATTTCCGCATCACCGATTTCAAAAACTATCAGGCGATTGTCGGCCACCAGGCGGTGACGTCGGATCCCGATGACACCGAACAGATGGATATGCGCACGCTGTGGCATACCCAGACCGATCGCGCTCGCGCCGAGCTGCACTGGCGCTTCACGCTGGTGGCGACCGTCTTTATCATGGCGCTGATGGTGGTTCCGCTGAGCGTCGTCAACCCGCGCCAGGGCCGCGTGCTGTCGATGCTGCCGGCAATGCTGCTTTACCTGGTCTTCTTCCTGCTGCAAACCTCGATTAAGTCGAACGGCGGCAAAGGTAAAATGGACCCGATGATCTGGATGTGGGGCATCAACCTGCTCTATTTCGCGCTGGCGGTGCTGTTGAACCTGTGGGATACGGTGCCAATGCGTCGCTTCCGTGCCCGTTTTAACAAAGGAGCGGCGTGATGCAGGCGTTTGGCGTACTTGACCGTTACATCGGTAAGACGATTTTCAACACCATCATGATGACGCTGTTCATGCTGGTTTCGCTGTCGGGCATTATCAAGTTTGTCGATCAGCTGAAAAAAGCCGGGCAGGGCAGCTACGATGCGCTGGGCGCCGGGCTATATACCCTTCTCAGCGTGCCGAAAGATGTGCAGATATTCTTCCCGATGGCGGCGCTGCTCGGGGCGCTGCTTGGCCTCGGCGCGCTGGCGCAGCGCAGCGAGCTGGTGGTGATGCAGGCCTCCGGCTTCACTCGTTTGCAGGTGGCGCTGGCGGTGATGAAAACCGCTATCCCGCTGGTTCTGCTGACGATGGCGATGGGGGAATGGGTTGCGCCGCAGGGCGAGCAGATGGCGCGTAACTACCGCGCTCAGCAGATGTACGGCGGCTCGCTGCTTTCAACTCAGCAGGGCCTGTGGGCGAAAGACGGCCACAATTTTGTCTATATCGAACGGGTGAAGGGCAACGATGAGCTGGGCGGCGTGAGCATCTACGCCTTCAACGATGCGCGGCGCCTGCAGTCGGTCCGCTACGCCGCGTCGGCGAAATTCGATAGCGAGAATAAGGTCTGGCGCCTGTCGCAGGTCGATGAGTCCAACCTGACCGACCCGAAACAGATCACCGGTTCGCAGATGGTCAGCGGCACCTGGAATACCAAACTGACGCCGGATAAGCTGGGCGTGGTGGCGCTGGATCCCGACGCGCTGTCGATTAGCGGCCTGCATAACTACGTCACCTATCTGAAGTCCAGCGGTCAGGACCCTGGCCGCTACCAGCTCAATATGTGGAGCAAGATCTTCCAGCCGCTGTCGGTGGCGGTAATGATGCTGATGGCGCTGTCGTTTATCTTTGGTCCGCTGCGTAGCGTGGCGATGGGCGTGAGGGTGGTCACCGGGATCAGCTTCGGCTTTATCTTCTACGTGCTGGACCAGATTTTTGGCCCGCTGACCCTGGTCTACGGCATTCCGCCGATCATCGGCGCGCTGCTGCCGAGCGCCAGCTTCTTCCTGATAAGCCTCTGGCTGATGATGAGAAAAAGCTAGCGCGCCTCCCCCTCTCCGGTGCGGAGAGGGGGACATTAACCTAACGTTTTCGCCCGCCGAGTAAGCTTCCCAGCATCCCTCTCACTATCTGATTCGTCACCTGACGCACCGCGCTTTTGGCCGCCGTTTGCACAATACCGTCGCGCTTGCCGCCGCGTGGGCCGGTGGTACCAAACAGAATATCCTTCAGGCCGCCGAGCAGTCCGTCGTCGTCGCTGCTCTGCTGGCCTTTGGCCGGCGGCGCGTCCTGCTGCTCGGTGGTGGCCTGCACCCCTTTTTGCAGCATTTCAAACGCCGACTCGCGATCGACCTCCTCCTCATATTTTCCGTACAGCGCGGAGTGGTTAATCAGCCCGTTACGCTCATCGTCCGTGACCGGCCCCATCCGCGAGCAGGGGGCGATAACCATCGCGCGCTCTACCACCGAAGGGCTGCCCTTTTCGTCGAGGAACGAAACCAGCGCCTCGCCGGTGCCCAGCTCCTGAATGGCCTGTTCGGTACTGAACGCCGGATTGGCGCGCATGGTTTGCGCCGCCGTTTTTACCGCCTTCTGATCCTTCGGCGTGAAGGCGCGCAGGGCGTGCTGCACGCGGTTACCCAGCTGGCCGAGCACCGCGTCGGGGATATCCGCCGGGTTTTGCGAAACGAAGTAAACCCCCACCGCCTTGGAGCGGATCAGGCGGATAACCTGTTCGATTTTATCGAGTAAAACCTGCGGCGCATCGTTAAACAGCAGGTGCGCTTCGTCGAAGAAAAAGACCAGCTTCGGTTTGTCCAGATCGCCGGCTTCCGGCAGGCGCTCGTAGAGTTCCGAGAGCATCCACAGCAGGCTGGCCGCGTACAGCTTCGGCATCTGATACAGCTTTTCGGCGCTGAGGATATTAATCACCCCTTTGCCGTTGGCATCAACGCGCATCCAGTCCGCGATATCCAGCATCGGCTCGCCGAAGAAGTGCTCGGCCCCCTGCTGCTCAAGCGTCAGCAGGCCGCGCTGGATCGCTCCCACCGAGGCGCTGCTGATGTTGCCGTACTGGTTCTGGAAGGTTTTCGCGTTATCGCCGATGTACTGGGTAATGGCGCGCAGATCTTTAAAGTCGAGCAGCAGCAGGCCGCGATCGTCGGCAATGCGGAAAATGATATTCAGCACCCCGGACTGGACCTCGTTGAGGTTCAGCAGGCGCGCCAGCAGCAGCGGCCCGAGGTCGGAGACCGTGGCGCGAAGCGGGTGGCCCTTCTCGCCGAAAATATCCCACACCACCACCGGGTTAGCGTGCGGCTGCCAGTCGGTGACGCCGATTTTGTCCAGCCGCGCCTGCAGCTTTTCGCTGCTCTGGCCCTCCTCGGCAATACCGGTGAGGTCGCCTTTCACGTCGGCCATAAATACCGGTACGCCGATTTCGGAAAATGACTCCGCCAGCTTTTGCAGGGTGACGGTTTTACCGGTACCGGTGGCCCCGGTGATCAGGCCGTGACGGTTGGCCATTCCGGGAAGTAGATGCAGCTGTTTTTCCAGCGTACGCGCAATCAGCAGGGGTGAGCTCATGGTCGATTCCTCCATTTATCCTGCGTCGATTATAGGCAGACTCGTCGCAAAGAGGTGAGAGGAATCGACACTTTACCCCGGCGCGGGCGTCGGTTTTCTTCAGGCGCAGCGCTGCTGAAGCAGCGCGATGCTCTGCTCCACCTCACGACGGATGTCGTCTTCGCGCCAGTTCGCCAGCTCCGGCGCAAACGGCTCGAAGGCGTAAACCCCCCGATAGCCGCGCGCTTCCAGATTTTTGACCTGCTCGCAGGTTTCCAGCCTGTCGCCAGGCGTCAGCATGATGCGCTCATCGTCGGTCAGCTGGTCGCGCGGGCGGCTATCCTCGACGCCGGAGAGATGGACCAGGCCGATGGCGTCGATCTCCAGCTGGCTAAACTCCTCATCCGCCTGCGGGTAGAGATGGTGGTGGAACGTATCGATCAGCAGCTTAAACGGCACGCGGGCATCGTGAATAAGCGTTTGCGCCTGCGCCGCCGAACGCAGCGAGCTTTGCGGAAAGCCCAGCGGCTCAACCAGCCCCTGGATGCCGTAAAAAGAGAACAGCGGCGCCAGCTCGCGAAGCGCGCTCAGCGTCTCGTCGGTGGACACCGCGCTGCCGTCGTTGAGCGGGCAGAGTACCAGCGATTTCGCGCCAACGGCCTGCGCCTCCTTCAGCAGGGATTCGGTCAGGCTGCGCACCTCCGGCGTACGGCAGTTGAAGGGATAAACCGCATTGATGGTCAGAATCTCAATGTGGTAGCGCTCTGCCAGTTCGCGCACCTGGCGGGCGCTGAGGTCGTCCGTCACCTTTCCGCCGGGTAAATCATTGCGCAGCTCGACTTTGTTCAGCCCGAGGCTATGCACCAGGCGAAAGAAGGACTCGATATTCAGCGAAGGGGCGATCTTGCGATTAATACAGAAGCGGTGCTGGGCAATAGCCATTTTACTCTCCGGGAACAGGATGAAGTAGGTTCGTTCGATTACCTACTAGTCAAAACGTTTATTTCAAAATTGGCAATGAGTGAAATGGTGATTATTTGAGCTGCCTCGCAAAATAGCGTGCGCTAAAGAGCCGATGCGCGTCCGGTCAAAAGGCCGCAGCGTCTGTTGCCGGGCGATCGCGCTTTGTTGCCGGAACAGAAGCGTTATTGCTGAAAATTGCGACCATCATCACCAAATTAGAATTTCATTTTATATCCATGTTGAAATATACATTTCATTTTACTACGGTTATAGCACAGCAAAATCGGAGATGGGCCGCAGCGTTGGCCTTCCACACCATGAGGCGAGAACATGACGATCACAGGAAACTTTATTGGCGGGCAGACCGTTACCAGCAGCAGCAATGAAACGATGCCGGTGTTTGACCCGGCGACGGGAAAAGTGGTGCGCGAAGTCACGCTCTCCACCGCCCAGGAGGTCTCTGACGCCATTCAGGTCGCGCGCGACGCGTTTGAAAGCTGGTCGCGTACCACGCCGCTGCGCCGCGCCCGGGTGCTGTTCAACTTTAAAATGCTGCTGGAACAACATGCCGATGAGCTGGCGGGGATCATCGTTAGCGAGCACGGTAAGGTGTGGTCGGATGCGCTGGGCGAGCTGACCCGCGGCCTGGAAGTGGTCGAGTTTGCCTGCGGGATCCCGCACCTGATTAAAGGCGAGTATTCCTCCGACGTCGGTACCGGCGTGGATAGCTATTCCCTGATGCAGCCGCTGGGCGTGGTGGCGGGGATTACGCCGTTTAACTTCCCGGCAATGGTGCCGATGTGGATGTTCCCGCTCGCGCTGGCCTGCGGCAACAGCTTTATCCTCAAGCCTCCCGCGCTGGCGCCTACCGCTGCGGTGCGCCTTGCTGAACTGCTAAAAGAAGCGGGCCTGCCGGATGGCGTCTTTAACGTGATTCACTGCAGCAACGAAGACGCCGGGCAGCTCTACACCGATCCGCGGATTGCGGCGGTCAGCTTCGTGGGCTCTTCCGGCGTGGCGGAGCACATCTACAAAACCGCCAGCGCTCACGGCAAGCGGGTGCAGGCGTTCGGCGCGGCGAAAAACCATGCGATCGTGATGCCGGATGCGGACCTGGATGCCACGGTGAACGCGATTATGGGCGGCGCGTTTGGGTCGGCGGGTGAACGCTGCATGGCGCTGCCGGTGGTGGTCGCCGTTGGCGATGCAACGGCGGATAAGCTGATTGCGCGCCTGCAGCCGCTGGTGCAGGCGCTGAAGGTCGGCCCTGGCTGCATGCGCGGTAAAGAAGAGAACGAAATGGGCCCGGTGGTTTCCGACAGCCATCAGAAAAAAGTGCTGGGCTATATTGATAAGGGCGTCAGCGAAGGCGCGAAGCTGGTCGTCGACGGCCGTAAGCCGCGGGTGGCGGGTTATGATGAAGGCTACTACGTCGGCGGGACGCTGTTTGATAACGTGACGCCGGAGATGACCATCTGGCGGGAAGAGATTTTCGGGCCGGTGCTGGGAATTGTGCGCGTCGCCGACTATCACAGCGCGCTGGAGCTGGTGAACAGCCACGAGTTTGGCAACGGTAGCGCCGTCTTTACCAGCAGCGGTCACACCGCGCGTGAATTCGTGCACGACGTGCAGGCCGGGATGGTCGGGGTCAACGTGCCGGTGCCGGTACCGATGGCGTTCCACAGCTTTGGCGGCTGGAAGCGCTCCGTCTTTGGCGCCCTGAACGTACACGGGCCGGACGGCGTTCGTTTCTACACGCGCATGAAAACCGCCACCGTCCGCTGGCCGGAAGGGCAGCAAACCGTATCTGAATTCAGCATGCCGACTTTAGGCTAATCGGCGAAGGAGAGCGCCATGTCGTTACTGGCTAAATCGCAAAAAGAGGGGCAGATCCAGCATATTACGCCGCAAAGCGCCGGCTGGCGCTATATCGGCTTTGACGTCTGGATGCTGAAGAAAGGACAAAGCGTGACGCTGGAAAGCGGCGAGCGCGAGCTGTGCCTGGTGCTGGTCGCCGGGCTGGCATCGGTCAAAACGACGAAGGCCGATTTCCCGGACCTCGGCCAGCGGATGTCGCCGTTTGAGCGCACGCCGCCGTGGTCGGTCTACGTACCGCCGCAGGATAAAGTCGAGGTCACCGCCGATTCCGATCTGGAGCTGGCGGTATGCAGCGCGCCGGGTAAGGGGAGCTTCCCGGCGCGGGTGATTCGCCCGCAGGAGGTTGGCGTTGAGCATCGCGGGAAAGGGCGCAACCAGCGCCGGGTGCATAATATTCTGCCGGATAGCGCGCAGGCTGACTGCCTGCTGGTGGTCGAGGTCTACACCGATGAGGGGGCCACCAGCTCGTGGCCGTCGCATAAGCACGATACCGCGCTGCCGGGTCGGGAGACCCAGCTGGAAGAGACCTACTATCACCGCTTCGACCCGCCGCAGGGGTTTGCCTTCCAGCGCGTCTATACCGATGATCGCAGCCTGGATGCCTGCATGGCGCCTTACAACCACGACGTGGTGATGGTGCCGCGCGGCTATCATCCGGTGGCGGCGATCGCCGGCTATGACAGCTATTATCTGAACGTGATGGCCGGGCCGGATCGCCGGTGGCTGTTTAGCTGGGAAGAGGATCACGCGTGGATCAATAGTCCCGACTATCCTCGCCACGACTGATACGCTATGAACGCTATGCAGGGCCGGTTAGATTTTCTAACCGGCCTTTTTTCTTGCCGAAGCCTTCCCGGTCGCGCTGCCTGAGCGGGGCGACGAGGCGTGCGGCAGTAGCCCGGAGAAGGCGCTGACGCCGCAATCCGGGGGAGGGAAGAAGGATCGGTCGTTGTTGCCCGGACGGGCGCGGGCGCCGCCTCCGGGGAGGCGGGGCATCAGGCCTGCTGGGCCTGCGGCTCTTTGCTGCTGTTGAGGGCCAGCGAAACCGCCAGCGTTTGGGCGAGACACAGCGAAGCAACCTGCGAGCGGAACCCGTCAACCTGGGCTTCGCGCACTACGAAGCAGACGTCGCTAAATGCCGCGAGCGGGCTGACCTGGCTGTCGGTGATGGCGATTTGCCGCGCCTTGCGCTGAGCGCCCAGCTCAACCAGCTCAACCACTTCGCGGGCGTAAGGCGAGAAGCTGACCGCCACCACCACATCTTTTGGGCCGACCAGGCTCAGCTGCTCGGTAAACATGCCGCCGAGCCCGTCAATCAGGAAGGCCTTACGATCGAGATGGCGCAGGGCGTAGGTCAGATAGGAGGCGACGCTAAACGAGCGGCGCAGGCCGATAACGTAGATATTCTCCGCTTCCGCCAGCAGGGCCACCGCGCGCTCAAGATCGTCGCCCGAGGTCTGCATGGCAAGCTGCTGCAGTGCCTGGGTATTGACCATGGTAAACATATTGAGAATTTCGGTCGGCGTTTCCGGCGGCGAGCTCTCATCGTTGGTGGTCTGGCGGAACAGGCGCGCGCGCTCGGTATAGTTGGCGGTCTCTTCCATCAGATGCTGTCTGAACATCTGCTTCATTTCGTTAAAGCCGCTGAAGCCAAAAGCATTAGCGAAACGAATCAGGGTTGATGGCGGAACGTCGGCCTGCTGGGCGATAGACGCGACGGTATCGAAAGCCACGCTATTGCTGTTATCCAGAATATAGCGCGCCACCTGTTTTAAGCGTTTGCTTAACGTATCGTAGCGACGCCTGATCTCATCCTGCAGGATGGTAAGTTGGGTTGGATTATTGGCCATAAGTTGCGCTCTGATGAAATGAAAGAAATATAACTTCCAGTGTACCAAATGAAGCGAATTTTTCATTTTTTGCGATGAAATACGCGATTCATTTCACGAAGAAATCGAAAAAGCCCGCTCCGGAGGGGGAAGGTGCGGGCTGAAGAGGATTAGCGGCGGGCTTCGCGCCAGTAGCCGATAAGCGCCAGGTAGTTGCGTTTCACCTCATCGATCAACGCCTCATCGCTAAGCTCACCCTGCATCCAGCGGCGCGAAGGCTGACCAAAGATGGTGCGGCCGACGGCAAAGCCTTTGATGATAGGGTGATTCGCGGCTTCGGCGAATCCGGCGCGCAGGCGATCGGGGGATGCGTCGAGGCCAAGGATCAGGATCCCGCGGCACAGGCTATCTTCGCGTGCGATCAGCGCGGCGATCTTCTCCCAGTTCGCGCTGGAGAGCGGCGGCAGCTTCCACCAGTCGGGCTGGATACCGAGCTGGTAAAAATGTTCCAGCATGGCGTAATAGTGGCGCTCGTCCTTATCCGGCCCGCTCTCCGGCAGGATCACTTCCAGCAGCAGCTCGTGCCCGGACTTATTGCAGGCCTGCCAGACCTCCAGCAGCAGCGCATCCTGCTCGGCGCGCAGCGCCGCCGGGTCGGCCGGATGATAGAAGACCAGGCACTTAACCACCTGTTCCAGCGGCCAGTCGATCAGCTGAGAGCCGATATTCCCGTGCTCAAGACGCAGCGGGCGCGAACCCGGCAGCTCGATTGGCCGCCCGATCCACCAGCCTTTGCCGGTAATGGCGTTCAGCGCGCGCTGGCCGTAGGTGCCATCGGCGAGGATACCGCTGCGCCGATCGAGCCCCGCCTCCTGCGCCGCGGCTTTGGCGGCGGCCAGCAGCAGCAGTTTGAGCTGAGGGATGCAGGCCGCATCGCGGCCGGTTTCCTGCACCAGCTCCGCCAGCTGCTTGCGGTGGTCAAAGGCGAAAATGCACAGCTCGGGCCACTGCTGGCGGCGGCTGGTCACCCGATGCAGATGGTTCAGCCGCGCGTCGAGATCCGGACGCGGGACCGATTCCGCGCGCAGCAGATAGTCATCCAGCTCAACCTTGGTCGGCATCGCCGGCGCGCAGCCGTGGCGTGAGACAACCAGCGCCCCGCAGGCGTTAGCGTAGCGGCAGGCCTGCTCCCAGCCCTCGTCGTTCAGCCAGCCGCGCAACAGGCCGGACATAAAGGCATCGCCGGCGCCCAGCACGTTGAGCACCTCCACCCGCACGCCCTGCTGCAGCGGCACGCTGTCCCAGCCGTCGGGGATCTCGCCTTCCAGCACCACGCAGCCCATCGGACCGCGCTTGCACACCAGGGTGGCTTTGGTGGCGTGGCGGACGTTTTTCAGCGCCGTCAGCGTATCGGTGCTGCCGCCGGCAATATGAAACTCTTCTTCTGTACCGACCACTAAATCGAACAGATGTAGCACTTCCTGCAGCTGACGGGTGACTGAACCGGAAGCAATGAAACGCGTTTCACCATCGCCGGGCGAGGTTAATCCCCACAGCACCGGGCGATAGTCGATATCCAACGCCGTCCGCAGGCCGTGGCGACGGGCGTACTCCAGCGCTTTCAGCACCGCTGCGCGGGTATTGGCATGTGAAAGGTGCGTACCGGTGATCGCCAGCGCCCGGGAGGAGGCGATGTACTCTTCCTTAATATCTTCCGGCGTCAGCGCCATGTCGGCGCAGTTGTCGCGGTAAAAAATCAGCGGAAAGGTTTCCTGATCTTTAATCCCCAGCATCACCAGCGCGGTGAGACGCTGCTGGTCGGTGATCAGATATTCGGTATCGACCCCGGCACGGCTTAACGTTTCACGTAAAAAGCGGCCATTGTGCTCATCACCCACGCGGGCAAGCATCGCCGATTTTAAGCCCTGAATGGCGGTGCCAAAGGCCACGTTGCCGGAGGAGCCGCCCAGATATTTAGAGAAACTGGCGACGTCTTCCAGCCTTGCGCCAATCTGCTGGGCATAGAGGTCGACAGCCACCCGGCCAATACAGATGACGTCGAGCCGCTTTACTGCTGCATTCATAGCTAGGGTTTCCTTTTGCATGTCTGCTGTACGGAAGGGTCGATATCGACGAGGTCTCCACAAACAGCCTGAGGGTGAACGATTCCCCTTAGTTTGAGAAATAAATATTTCATTTGCAAATTGGATCGAAATTAAAAAACCAAAAGTGTGAGGGATCTACCACTCTGCGGCGCCGGGCCCCATTATACAAAGGATCGCCAGCGCTGGCTGCTCCCGCGTGAAAAATAGCGAATGATAAACATCTTTATACCTGATTTTTAAAAGGATATTTGCATTTTGCATGGCGTAAGATGGGAGGCGGATTGCGCGCCGATGTCGATGAAACGGATGAAATGCGCTGAGAGTTTGATCCTTCTCGCAAAATGAAATATTTTTTCTGTATTTATGTTTAATGAAAAAAATGTTTGCCTATAATCCAACAGTATTCCAGTGGCCGTTAACGATTTCCCTCTACCTTTTCCGGTATTGCCGCAGGGGCTAAAGCGCTAACCCACACACAAATACTGAACAATAAGGATTGTGCAACATGGGCAAACTGAGACTGACAATGGCGCAGGCGCTGGTGAAGTTCCTTGATAACCAGTATCTGGAAGTCGATGGCGAAGAGCATAAATTCGTTAAAGGTATTTTTGCCATCTTCGGCCACGGCAACGTGCTGGGGCTGGGTCAGGCGCTGGAGCAGGACAGTGGCGAAATGCGGGTATTCCAGGGGCGTAACGAGCAGGGGATGGCGCACGCGGCGACCGGCTTTGCCAGGCAGTCTCTGCGCCGGCAGATCATCGCCTGCACCTCTTCCGTAGGGCCCGGCGCCGCCAACATGATTACCGCCGCGGCTACCGCGACCGCCAACCGTATTCCTCTCCTGCTGCTGCCCGGCGACGTGTTTGCTACCCGCCAGCCTGACCCCGTTCTGCAGCAGGTTGAACAGAGCTATGACCTGAGCATCAGCACCAACGACGCGTTTCGCGCGGTGAGTAAATACTGGGACCGTATTACGCGTCCGGAGCAGCTGATGAGCGCCTGCATTAACGCGATGCGCGTCCTGACCGACCCGGCAGAGACCGGCGCCGTCACCCTCTGTCTGCCGCAGGATGTTCAGGGCGAAGCCTGGGATTATCCGCCCGCTTTCTTTGCCCGACGCGTGCATCGGCTCGACCGTCGCCCGGCCAGCGCCGCGCAGCTGGCGGATGCGCTGGCGGCGATTAAGGCCAGCCGCAAGCCGCTGATTATCTGCGGCGGCGGGGTGAAATACGCCGGCGCTGGCGAGGCGCTCTCCCGCTTTGCCGAACGCTACGGCATCCCCTTTGCGGAAACGCAGGCCGGGAAAGGCTCGGTGGTCTCTTCCCATCCGCTGAACGTTGGCGGGGTGGGCGAAACCGGCTGCCTCGCGGCCAACCTGCTGGCGAAAGAAGCTGATTTAGTGATTGGCGTCGGTACCCGCTTCAGCGATTTCACCACCGCCTCAAAATGGCTTTTCCAGCACCCCGGCGTGCGCTTCCTCAACGTCAACGTTAGCAACTTTGACGCCTGGAAGCTCGACGGGATCCCGCTGCTGGCCGATGCCCGCGAAGCGCTTACCGCGCTGGACGGCGCGCTGGCAGGCGAGTCCTGGCAGGCGGCATGGGGAGCGCAGATCGACAGCGTTCAGAGCCGTCAGCTGAAAGAGACCCAGCGCGTCTATCAGGCGGTATGGCAGGAGGAGTCTTTCGTCCCGGAAATTGACGATCGTCTGGATCGCGATGCGGTGTACCGCGAATTCCGCCAGATCACGGATTCAACCTTAACGCAGTGCAGCGTGCTGGGCGTGCTGAATGAAACGCTGGCCTCCGACGCGGTGATCGTGGCGGCGGCGGGCAGCCTGCCCGGCGATCTGCAGCGCGTCTGGCGCAACCGGGCGATCAACACCTACCACGTTGAGTACGGCTACTCCTGCATGGGCTACGAGGTGAATGCCGCGCTGGGGGTGAAGCTGGCGCAGCCGCAGAGCGAGGTCTATTCGCTGGTGGGCGATGGCTCATTCATGATGCTGCACTCCGAGCTGGTCACCTCTTTACAGGAGCGCGCCAAGATCAACATCGTGCTGCTCGACAACATGGCCAACGGCTGTATTAACAACCTGCAGATCGAGCACGGTATGGACAGCTTCGGCACCGAGTTCCGCTACCGCTCGGCGGAGAGCGGGCGGCTGCAGGGCGGCCTGGTGCCGGTCGATTTCGCGACCATCGCCGCGGGCTACGGCTGCAAAACCTGGCGCGTCACCACCCTTGATGAACTGCGCCAGGCGCTGGACGCCGCGCGTCGCGAAACGGTCAGTACGCTGATTGATATTAAAGTGCTGCCAAAAACCATGGTGCATAAGTACGGCAGCTGGTGGAACGTCGGCGTGGCCCAGACGGCGCTCTCCGAACGGATCCGCAAAGTCGCAGAACAGATAAATGAAAAACGCGCCGAGGCGCGGGATTACTAAAACAGAACACCCACCCTGAACCCTACAGAACCGCGGGAGAACACAATTATGTCACTCAGATTAGGCGTTATCGGCGCAGGTGCCATTGGTAAAGAGCATATTCGTCGCTGCACGCAGGTATTACAGGGGGCCACGGTGGTGGCCGTTTCGGACATCAATGCCGACAACGCGCGGGCGGCGGTTGCGTTGCCTGGCGTTCACGCCGAAGTCTACACCGACGGTCACGACGTGATTAACGCCAGCGACGTTGACGCTATCCTGGTGACGTCTTGGGACCCGACCCACGAAGAATATACCCTCGCGGCGATCGCCGCCGGCAAGCCGGTATTCTGCGAAAAGCCGCTGGCGATGAGCGCGGAAGGCTGCCGCCGCATTGTCGATGCCGAAATAAAAGCCGGCCGTCGGCTGGTGCAGGTCGGCTTTATGCGCCCGTACGATGAAGGCTATCTGGCGCTGAAAAAAGTGATTGATGACGGCGACATCGGCGCGCCGCTGATGCTGAAGTGCGCGCACCGTAACCAGAGCGTCGGCGAGAACTACACCACCGATATGGCGATCACCAACACCCTGATCCACGAGCTGGACGTGCTGCGCTGGCTGCTTAACGACGACTATCGCTCGGTGCAGGTTCGCTTCCCGCGCGCGACTTCCCACACCCACGCCCGGCTAAAAGACCCGCAGATCGTCTCGTTTGAAACCAAAAAAGGCACCCTGATCGACGTCGAGGTTTTCGTCAACTGCCAGTACGGCTACGACATCCAGTGTGAAGTCGTGGGTGAAACCGGGATTGCGCGCCTGCCGGAGCCGTCGGCGGTGCAGATGCGCAAAGCGGCCAATCTGTCGACCCCGATCCTGACCGACTGGAAAGATCGCTTTATCAAAGCCTACGACGTCGAGCTGCAGGCCTTTATCAACGACGTTCAGGCCGGCAGGCTGCAGGGCCCGTCGGCGTGGGATGGCTATGCGGCGTCCGTCGCGGCCGACGCCTGCCTGCAGGCGCAGGAAAGCGCTGAGCCGGTAGCGGTCGCGCTGCCGGAATGCCCGGCGTTCTACCAGCGCTAAGCGGGACCTCGTCTCCGGAACCTCTGCAAACAGGACTCGACGATGAAAATTGCCTTTGATGTGGATGTGATTAAAGACCTCGGGATTAGCGCGATGGTGCATCAGGTGGCGGAGTGGGGCTACCGCTATATTGAGCAGTCGCCGCACCCGCAGATTAACCCGTTTTATAAGCACCCGCGCGCCGGTCGCGAAGTGATTGCCGAGTACAAGCAGGCGCTGCGCGACACCGGCGTTGAGCTCTCTTCATTCATCTGCGTTTATCGCTGGTCGGGGCCGGATGAAGCGCGTCGTCAGGCGGCGGTAAAAAACTGGAAGCGGCTGATCGAAGTCGCGGTGGAGATGGGCGTCCAGGTGATCAACACCGAGTTCTCCGGCGATCCCAACCAGCCGGAAATCTGCGAAGAGATGTTCTATCGCTCGATGGAAGAGCTGCTGCCGATCTTTGAACGCGAAGGCATTCGCGTCGAGATCCAGGCGCATCCGTGGGACTTCTGCGAAGAGAACAATGAAACCGTCGATATCGTGAAGTCGTTCCGCAGCGAAAACGTGAAGTACGTGTACAGCGTGCCGCACACCTTCTTCTATGACAAAGGGAAAGGCGACGTGGAGAAGATGCTGCGCTACGCCGGCGGCGATCTCTCCCACGTACTGATTGCCGATACCCGCAACCATACCAGGCACTGCCGTTACATCGTCAACCCGCCGGGCGTTGATGCCGCCGTGCACCAGCACGTGGGCGTCGGCGAAGGGGACGTTGATTTCAACGCGCTGTTCCGCACGCTGCGCGAGATGAAATTTGCCGAACGGACGTTCAAAGTCGGCGGCGAGCCGATTGTGGCCGCCTCCCTGTTCGGCTACCCGGAAAAGATGAAGTACCAGGCAGTGGAAACCCGTGAACTCATCGAACGTGAATTGCTGCGTCGTTAAGACGCGGCGGCAGGAGCAACCTAATGAACAAAGATAATATCAAACTGGCCATCGCTCCGATCGGCTGGACTAACGACGATATGCCGGAGCTGGGCGGCGAAAATACCTTCCAGCAGATCGTCAGCGAAATGGCGCTGGCGGGCTTCAGCGGCAGCGAAGTCGGCAGTAAATACCCCCGCGATCCGGCGGTGCTGCAGCCGATGCTGGCGATCCGCGGCATCCAGATCTGTAACGCCTGGTTTAGCACCTTTTTTGCCGACGGGCAGCGCGAAAAAACCATTGATGAATTCGTTAACCATATGAATTTCCTCCATGCGATGGGGGCGAAGGTGATCGGCTGCTCCGAGCAGAGCGGCAGCATTCAGGGGCTGGACAAGCCGATTCTGGCCGACGCTAAGCCGTGCTTTAGCGAAGAGCAGTGGCAGCGGGTTGCCGAGGGCTACAACACCTTGGGCCGTCTGGCCGCTGAAAAAGGGATGCAGGTTTGCCTGCACCACCACATGGGCACCGGCGTTCAAACGACGGAAGAGATCGATAAATTTATGTCGCTGGTGGATGACGGCGTCTTCCTGCTGTACGACACCGGCCATGCCTGGTACTCCGAAGGCGGCGAAGAGCCGATGCTGGCGATCCTCAAAAAATATCTGCCGCGGATCAACCATGTGCACCTGAAGGACGTGCGCCCGGCGGTGATTGAGCAGGTGCGTCGCGACGGGCTTTCATTCCTCGACGGCGTGAAAAAGGGCACCTTTACCGTCCCTGGCGACGGCGCGATCGATTTCCGTCCGGTATTTAAGCTGCTGGATGATTTTGGCTACAAGGGCTGGATGGTGGTGGAAGCCGAGCAGGATCCGGCGCTGGCTAACCCCTTTGAATATGCGCTGAAAGCGCGGAAATATATTCGCGAAACGGCAGGAATCTAATCGTTGTTTCCCTTTCAGGCCATGCGGCAGCGTGGCCTGCTTTTTCCAGGCGCTACGCGCTAATCAGATACACACACGTCAGTGAGGCCATCGCCTCTGCATTCAGACCAGAGCGGATCTCCCCCTACAAGGCAGGTTACTGGAGTCTTTTATGTCAAAGGAACAATATCTCACCCTCAACAGGGCCTCGGGGCCGAATAGCGATGCCCCGACCACGCCGTTTGTGAAAATCGTCGCGCTGATAGCAACGCTCGGCGGTTTGCTGTTCGGTTACGATACCGGCGTTATTTCCGGCGCATTGCTGTTTATGGGCAATGAGCTGCATCTCACCCCGTTCACCACCGGCCTGGTGACCAGCTCATTGCTGTTTGGCGCCGCGTTCGGCGCGCTGCTTTCCGGCTATATGGCCAGCGCGGCGGGTAGAAAGAAAATCATCCTCTGGCTGGCGGTTATCTTCGCCGTCGGCGCCATCGGTACCGCTCTGGCGCCCGACGTTAACTGGATGATTTTCTTTCGCCTGGTGCTCGGCGTGGCGGTAGGCGGCGCGGCGGCAACCGTTCCGGTCTATATCGCCGAAATGGCGCCGGCGAATAAACGCGGACAGCTGGTCACGCTGCAGGAGCTGATGATTGTCTCGGGCCAGCTGCTGGCCTATATCTCGAACGCCGGGTTCCACGCCGTGTGGGGCGGGGAGAGTACCTGGCGCTGGATGCTGGCGGTCGCCACGCTGCCCGCCGTGCTGCTGTGGTTTGGCATGATGTTTATGCCCGATTCACCGCGCTGGTACGCGATGAAAGGGCGCCTGGCGGAAGCGCGCCGGGTTCTGGAGCGCACCCGCCGCAAAGAGGACGTCGAATGGGAGCTGATGGAGATTAGCGAAACCCTCGACGAGCAGCGCAATCTCGGCAAGCCGCGGTTCCGCGAAATTATGACTCCGTGGCTGTTTAAGCTGTTTATGATTGGCATCGGTATTGCCGTTATTCAGCAGCTTACCGGCGTAAACACCATTATGTACTACGCGCCAACGGTGCTGACGTCGGTGGGGATGAGCGATAACGCCGCGCTGTTTGCCACCATTGCCAACGGGGTGGTGTCGGTATTGATGACCTTTGTCGGCATCTGGATGCTGGGTAAAATTGGCCGCCGGACGATGACCATGATCGGCCAGTTTGGCTGTACCGCCTGCCTGGTGTTTATCGGCGCGGTGAGCTATTTGCTGCCGGAAACCGTCAACGGCCAGCCGGACGCGCTGCGTGCCTATATGGTGCTGGCGGGAATGCTGCTGTTCCTGAGCTTCCAACAGGGCGCTCTGTCGCCGGTGACCTGGCTGCTGCTGTCGGAGATTTTCCCCACCCGCCTGCGCGGGATCTTTATGGGCGGGGCGGTGTTCTCAATGTGGATCGCCAACTTCCTGATTTCGCTCTTCTTCCCGATCCTCCTGTCGTGGATTGGCCTCTCCGGGACGTTCTTTATCTTCGCCGGAATTGGCGTATTTGGCGCGCTGTTCGTCATTAAATGCGTGCCGGAAACCCGCAACCGCAGCCTCGAGCAGATTGAGCACTATCTGCAGGACCGGCTTGATACCAGCGAAGAGCGCAAGGCCGCTCGTAAGGTGTGGGCCGAATCCCAGGCGGATAAGGCCTAAGTCAGCGTTACCCCGGAAAATCCCCGCAGGCGCCGCGCCGCCTGGCGGGGATGTGGGCCCGCCTCCCTGCTGCCTGGACTGGCGCTGTGCAACGCTTCCGGGGATTTCCCCTGCTGGCGCTGCGCCCGGCGGGAATCCGGGCCGGCACCGTCCTGGTATTCTCCCCGCTTCCGCTGCGCTTACCGGGGCTATGAATCAGCGTCGTTGCAGCATTATGTGATCCAGCCTGAAAAACGGGCACCTGCGCCCGCAACCCCATTTACCTTGCCTTTCCTCGCAGCATAGTATGATCGTTAAATAAACGAACACTGTTCTATAATGTAGAACAAATGCATCAACAAGGGGATCTCATGCAGCAGATCGTGCAGTTCTCAGGAATTATTCCGCCTGTTTCCACCATCTTTACCGCCGACGGCCAGCTTGATAAGCAGGGCTTCGCGGCGCTTATCGACGATACGATCGCCGCGGGCGTTGACGGCCTGTTCTTTCTCGGCAGCGGCGGGGAGTTCTCGCAGCTCAACGCCGAAGAGCGTAAGGCGATCGCGGCATTCGCTATCGGCCACGTCGATCGGCGGGTACCGGTTCTGATTGGCACCGGCGGCACCAATGCGCGTGAGACCATTGAGCTCAGCCAGCATGCGCAGGCGGCGGGAGCTGACGGCATTGTGGTGATTAACCCTTACTACTGGAAAGTGTCGGAACAGAACCTGATTCGTTACTACCAGCAGGTGGCGGACTGCGTCACGCTGCCGGTGATCCTGTATAACTTCCCGGCGCTCAGCGGCCAGGACCTGACGCCAGCGCTGGTCAAAACGCTGGTGGATTCACGCAGCAATATCGTCGGCATCAAGGACACCATCGATTCCGTTGCCCACCTGCGCAGCATGATCCTGACCGTAAAATCGGCGCACCCGAACTTCTCGGTGCTCTGCGGCTACGACGATCACCTGTTCAATACGCTGCTGCTGGGCGGCGACGGGGCGATCTCGGCCAGCGTTAATTTTGCGCCGCAGCTGTCGGTGAAGCTGCTGCAGGCCTTCCGCGACGGCGACCTGGCGCAGGCGGCGCACTATCATCAGACGCTGCTGCAAATTCCGCAGATCTACCAGCTCGATACGCCGTTCGTGAACGTGATTAAAGAGGCGACGGTCCTGTGCGGCCGGCCGCTGTCCACGCATGTGCTGCCGCCGGCCTCGCCGCTGGATGACGCGGGTAAGGCGCAGCTCAAAGCGCTGCTGCAACGGCTCAAGCTCTGCTGAAACGGAAAAAAACGATGACCATCGACAAGATTTTCACCCCGCAGGACGATGCATTCTATGCGGTCACCACCCATGCCGCAGGCCCTCAGGGCGCGCTGCCGCTGACGCCGCAGATGCTGATGGAGTCGCCGAGCGGCAACCTGTTCGGCATGACGCAAAACGCCGGTATGGGCTGGGACGCCAATAAGCTGACGGGAAAAGAGGTACTGATCGTCGGCACCCAGGGCGGGATTCGCGCGGGCGACGGCCGACCGATCGCGCTGGGCTACCATACCGGGCACTGGGAGATTGGCCTGCAGATGCAGGCGGCGGCAAAAGAGATCACCCGCAGCGGCGGCATTCCCTTCGCCGCCTTCGTCAGCGATCCGTGCGACGGACGCTCCCAGGGCACCCACGGGATGTTCGACTCCCTGCCGTATCGCAACGACGCGGCGATCGTGTTTCGCCGCCTGATCCGCTCTCTGCCTACCCGACGCGCGGTGATCGGCGTCGCCACCTGCGACAAGGGGCTGCCCGCGACCATGATCGCGCTGGCGGCGATGCATAATCTGCCGACGATCCTCGTGCCCGGCGGAGCGACGCTGCCGCCAACCTTTGGCGAAGATGCCGGAAAAGTACAGACCATCGGCGCACGCTACGCCAACCACGAGCTGTCGCTGCAGGAAGCGGCGGAATTAGGCTGCCGGGCCTGCGCGTCGCCGGGCGGCGGCTGCCAGTTTTTAGGCACCGCCGGCACCTCGCAGGTGGTGGCGGAGGCGCTGGGAATGGCGTTGCCACACTCGGCGCTGGCCCCGTCCGGGCAGGACGTATGGCTGGAGATCTCCCGCCAGTCGGCGCGGGCGGTGAGCGAGCTGGATAATCGCGGCATTACCACCCGCGAGATCCTGACCGATAAGGCCATCGAAAATGCGATGGTGCTCCACGCCGCGTTTGGCGGCTCAACCAATCTGCTGCTGCATATCCCGGCCGTTGCCCACGCGGCGGGCTGCACCATTCCCGACGTCGAGCACTGGACGCGCATCAACCGTAAGGTCCCGCGGCTGGTCAGCGTGCTGCCCAACGGCCCGGACTATCATCCGACGGTGCGCGCGTTCCTCGCCGGCGGCGTGCCGGAGGTGATGCTGCATCTGCGCGATCTCGGCCTGTTGCACCTCGACGCCATGACGGTCACGGGCCAGACGGTCGGGGAAAACCTCGACTGGTGGCAGGCCTCGGAGCGTCGGCAGAAATTCCGCCAGTGCCTGCTGGAGCAGGACGGCGTCGATCCGGATGACGTGATCCTGCCGCCGGAGCGCGCCAGGGCGAAAGGGCTCACCTCGACGGTGGCCTTCCCGGTGGGCAACATCGCGCCGGAAGGGTCGGTGATCAAAGCCACCGCCATTGACCCGTCGGTGGTGGACGACGACGGCGTGTACCGCCACACCGGCCGGGCGCGGGTATTTGTCTCGGAGGCGCGGGCGATCGGGGCCATTAAAAACGGCGAGATTGAGCGGGGCGATATTATGGTGGTGATCGGCGGCGGGCCGTCCGGTACCGGCATGGAGGAGACCTACCAGCTCACCTCGGCGCTGAAGCACGTTTCGTGGGGAAAAACGGTTTCGCTGATCACCGATGCCCGCTTCTCCGGCGTCTCGACCGGCGCCTGTTTTGGCCACGTGGCGCCCGAGGCGCTGGCGGGCGGGCCCATCGGCAGGCTGCGCGATAACGACATTATCGAGATCGTGGTCGACCGTCTTGCCCTGACCGGCAGCGTGAACTTTATCGGCACGGCGGAGGCGCGCCTGACGGTGGAGGAGGGCGCCGCGGAGCTGGCGGCGAGAGCGCCGCATCCGGATTTGCACGCCCATGATTTTTTACCGGACGATACGCGCCTCTGGGCCGCGCTGCAGTCGGTGAGCGGCGGCACCTGGAAAGGCTGTATTTATGATACCGATAAAATTATTGAGGTTATTAACGCCGGTAAAAAAGCCCTCGGTTTATAAATAAATAAGCGTTAATTTTAGCCTGCGGAAAATATTCCGCGGGCGAATTTTCGTTTCCTTAAAAAGACTATTTTTTGAGAATTTTATTATTCAATAAGCTATTAAAAATAAAAGCTAAAAATATTTTTTCAGTTTCATCTTTATACCGACCGTAATCACAAAAACAAAAAAACATAATTCATAAATTAAAAATGGTCATTGTTGTAAAAACGCTCGCCTAATTACACTCTGTTAACACGAAAACGTGAATTAGGCACACGCATCACGGGTGTTTTCCTGACGACGCAGCGGGTATTTTTTTGCCCTCTTCAGGCCCCTGACGTTTGCATCATTCCACTCTCTGGGGTTGGGGATAAATATGCAATTGACCATGAAAGATAAAATTGGCTACGGGCTGGGCGACACCGCCTGCGGCTTTGTCTGGCAGGCGACGATGTTCCTGTTGGCCTATTTCTATACCGACGTCTTTGGGCTCTCCGCCGGCGTAATGGGAACGCTGTTTTTAGTTTCACGCGTGCTGGATGCCGTTACCGATCCGCTGATGGGGCTGCTGGTGGATCGCACCCGCACCCGCCACGGTCAGTTCCGCCCGTTCCTGCTGTGGGGAGCGATCCCGTTTGGCCTTGTCTGCATGCTGACCTTCTACACGCCGGACTTCTCCGCGCAGGGTAAAATCATCTATGCCAGCATCACCTATATCCTGCTGACGCTGGTGTATACCTTCGTCAACGTGCCCTACTGCGCGATGCCGGGGGTGATCACCGCCGATCCGAAAGAGCGCCACACGCTGCAGTCGTGGCGCTTTTTCCTCGCCGCCGCCGGATCGCTGGCGATCAGCGGTATCGCGCTGCCGCTGGTGGGGATCATCGGCAAGGGCAACGAGCAGGTGGGCTACTTTGGCGCGATGTGCGTGCTGGGGCTGACCGGCGTGGCGCTGCTGTACGTCTGCTTTTTTACCACCAAAGAGCGCTACACCTTCGAGGTGCAGCCGGGCGCCTCGGTGATGAAAGATCTTCGGCTGCTGTTCGGCAATAGCCAGTGGCGGATCATGTGCGCCTTCAAAATGATGGCGACCTGTTCCAACGTGGTGCGCGGCGGGGCGACGCTCTACTTCGTCAAATACGTGATGGATCACCCGGAGATGGCGATGCAGTTTCTGCTGTACGGCAGCATCGCCACCATGTTCGGCTCGCTGGCCTCGTCGCGCCTGCTGGGGCGCTTCGATCGGGTGAAGGCCTTCAAAGGAATTATCGTCATCTATTCGCTGTTAAGCCTGCTGCTGTTCTTTATCCCTGCCGAACAGATTGGGCTAATTTTCGCGCTCAACATCGTTTTCCTGTTCATCTTTAACACCACCACGCCGCTGCAGTGGCTGATGGCCTCCGACGTGGTGGATTACGAAGAGAGCCGCAGCGGCCGCCGCCTCGACGGCCTGGTGTTCTCCACCTATCTGTTCAGCCTGAAGATCGGCCTGGCGATCGGCGGCGCGGTGGTGGGCTGGGTTCTCGCCTTTGTGAACTACTCCGCCAGCAGCAGCGTGCAGCCGGCTGAGGTGCTCACCACCATTAAAATCCTGTTCTGCGTGGTGCCGGTGATGCTCTACGTCGGCATGTTCATCATGCTCTCACTCTACAAGCTGAGCGATGAGCGCGTTGAGGCCATCAGCCAGCAGTTACGTAAGCATCGCGCGGCGCAGAATGAAGACGTTCCCGCCGCAGCGGCCGCAGCATCCAATTAAGAGGGAGGCAATATGTACACGATTACTAACCCGATTTTGACCGGTTTCAACCCCGACCCGTCGCTATGCCGGCAGGGCGAGGATTACTACATCGCGACCTCCACCTTTGAGTGGTTTCCGGGCGTGCGTATTTACCACTCGCGGGATTTGAAAAACTGGTCGCTGGTCAGTACGCCGCTGGATCGCGTGTCGATGCTGGATATGAAAGGCAATCCTGACTCTGGCGGCATCTGGGCGCCGTGTCTGAGCTACGCCGACGGCCTGTTCTGGCTGCTGTATACCGATGTGAAAATCGTCGACTCGCCGTGGAAAAACGGCCGCAACTATCTGGTGACCGCCCCCTCCGTCGAAGGCCCGTGGAGCGAGCCGATTGCGATGGGCAACGGCGGGTTTGACCCGTCGCTGTTTCACGATAGCGACGGCCGAAAATACTACATCTACCGCCCGTGGGGGCCGCGCCACCACAGCGATCCGCACTGTACCATCGTCCTGCAGGAGTATTTCCCGCAGACCCGGACCCTGTCGCCGCAGCGTAAAACCCTGTTTACCGGCACCGACCTGCGCTATACCGAAGGGGCGCACCTGTACCGCAAAGAGGGCTGGTACTACCTGCTGGTGGCGGAGGGCGGCACCGGCTACGAGCACGCGGTAGTGGTGCTGCGGGCGAAAAATATCGACGGGCCCTACGAGCTGTCTCCTGAGGTGACGCTGATGAGCAGCTGGCATCTGCCGGAGAACCCGCTGCAGAAAAGCGGCCACGGTTCGCTGCTGGAGACGCATACCGGCGAATGGTATATGGCGTATCTCACCGGCCGCCCGCAGCGCCTGCCCGGCGTACCGCTGCTGGCATCCGGCGGGCGCGGCTACTGCTCGCTGGGGCGTGAAACCGGCATTACGCCCATCGCCTGGCGCGACGGCTGGCCGGTCATCGAAGGCGGTAAACACGCGGCGCTGACGGTGCCGGGGCCGCAGATGACGGAAAGCCAGGCGCCGGCAGAGTCGGCGTGGTGCGATGAGTTCGACGGCGCGACTCTCGACCCGGAGCTGCAAACCCTGCGTATTCCCTTTGACCAGACGCTCGGCTCCCTCAGCGCCCGGCCGGGCTATCTGCGCCTGTACGGCAACGATTCGCTTAACTCCACCTTTACCCAGTCCACCGTGGCGCGGCGCTGGCAGCACTTTGCCTTCCGTGCCGAAACGCGGATGGAGTTTGCGCCGGAGAACTTCCAGCAGAGCGCGGGGTTAACCTGCTATTACAACACCAAAAACTGGAGCTACTGTTTTGTCGATTTCGAGGAGGGGCGGGGCAGGACGCTGAAGGTGCTGCAGCTCGACCACAACGTCCCGTCCTGGCCGCTGCACGACCAGCCGATCCCGGTGCCGGATGAGGCGCAGAGCGTGTGGCTGCGGGTGGACGTTGACCATCTGGTGTACCGCTATAGCTATTCGTTTGACGGCGAGAACTGGCACCGGGTGCCAATCGACTACGCGGCGTGGAAACTGTCGGACGACTATATCGGCGGCCGCGGGTTCTTTACCGGGGCGTTCGTCGGCCTGCACTGCGAGGATATCAGCGGCGACGGCTGCTACGCTGATTTTGACTACTTCCGCTACCTGCCGGTAGAGGCGTAGGCCATCAGGCCGGGTAGCCCAGCGCTTTTGACAGCTGGCGCCCGGCCTCTTCCAGCTGCAGCCGGTAGTGGGCGAGCTCGTCATCGTCCACCCGTGAGGTGAGCGTGGAGAGGCTCAGGGCGGCAATCACCCGCGATTCATGATTCCACACCGGCACCGCCACGCAGCGTACGCCCTGTTCGTTCTCTTCGCTGTCCAGGGCGTAGCCCTGGGCGCGGGTTTGCGCCAATATCTCCAGCAGCGCCTCGCGGGAGGTGATAGTCGTGGGCGTGAAGGGCGTGTACTGATAGCCTTCGAGCAGGGTATTCAGCTCCGCGTCGCCCAGCCAGGCAATCAGCACCTTGCCGATGGCGGTGGCGTGCACCGGCAGGCGGCGGCCAATACGCGAGTAGGCGATGGCGGCAAGCCGGCCTTCGATCTTCTCTATATAGACGCCTTCGTGGCCGTCGAGAATACCGAGATGAGTGGTTTGCCCGGTATTTCGGGATAGCTCCGTCAGCCAGCTTTTCGCCTTCTGGCGGATATCCATTGAGCCCACCACAAAGTGGCCGCGCTCCACCAGCTTCATGCCGAGGCGGTATTTGCCGTTTTCCGGGTTCTGATCGATATAGCCGTGCAGCTGCAGAGTTTTGAGCAGCGAATGGAGCGTGCTTTTGCTCAGGCCCATTTGCTTGCTGATGTCGGTGATTTTGAGCTCCTTCGCCTGGTCGTTAAACAGATCGAGGATCGTCAAAGCACGTTCAACAGACTGAATAATAGGCATAATATACGACCATTCACGCGGGGAGAGGGTGAAAAAGTACCCTTTTTAGGCTGAAAAATCAAACGGCTGGGGTGAAAACTCCTCGTCGCCCCGCTCAGCGCGGTGCGGCCGTCGGGGCGACGAGGTGGGGGCTTACTTTATCTCCGCGAGAGCGGTTTTATCTACGTACGGCTTCATCAGGGCATCGGCCTCTTTCTGCGCGGCCTGGGCCGCCGCTTCCGGGGTGACCTTCGCATCGTTGACTACCGCCGCCAGCTGGTTTTCCATCGCCTTACGTACGGCGACGGTTTCCCAGGTGGAGTACCACGGATGGGCGTATTTCAGCTGCTCCAGGGCGATGGCCGCGCGCGGGTCCTGCTGCAGATAGGCCTTCATTTCCGGCGTATCGTAGGCGGCTTTGCGCGGGGAGAAGTAGCCGGTAAAGCGGCTCCACTCGCCGTTGACCTGCGGGCTGACGAGCCAGGTCAGGAACTGATAGGCCGCCTTTTTCTGCTCGTCGGAAATGCCTTTAAAGCTCACCAGGCTGGCGCCGCCGATCGGCACCGCGCGCTGCTCTTTGGCCGGCAGCATCGCCACGCCGAGTTCGAAATCTTTGCTGTTTTCGCGCATAAAGCCCAGCGCGCCGGTGCTCAGCATCGCCATCCCGACCTTGCCGGAGAAGAACGACGCGCTGATCTGCTTCGAGTTCAGCACGCCGGAGGGCATCACCTTGTCCTGATACACCAGGTTCTGCCAGAAGCGCAGGGCGCCGATGGTGGTCGGGGCGTTGTAATAGACTTCGCCAGGATAGTCTTCGTTAAAGTATTTCCCGCCGTTGGCGCGCACCAGCGCCGAGAAGATCCAGCCGCCGTAGTCGTCGTTGGTGGACGGTAGCATAATGCCCCACTGGCCTTTGCTCTCATCGGTCAGCTTTTTGGCATCCGCCAGCAGCTCGGCCCAGGTCTGCGGCGGCTGTTTGATCCCGGCCTGCTCGAACAGGGTTTTGTTGTAGTAGAGGATCGGCGTCGAGTTATGGAACGGAATGGCGTAGGTGGTGCCCATGACCTGGGCGTTCTTGTGCATCGCCGGCCAGAACTCGTTGACCAGGAAATCTCCGGCCTTCTGGTCGCCATATTTAAACAGCTCGTCCATCGGCAGGATCTCATCCTTGAGCGCCAGGTCGGTGGTGAAGTTGGCGGACATAATCACCAGCGCCGGCGGCTGCCCGGCCTTCTGCGCCGATTCGGCTTTGATCTTGGTGGTGTCGTAGTTGCCGGTAAAGATCCCGCGCACTTCCACGTCCTGCTGCGAGTCGTTAAAGGCTTTGATGACGCGGGTCATCTCCATGGTCAGCTTGCCGTCTACCGGCGCCGGGAACATGAAATCGATCTTCTCTTTCGCCAGCGCCGTGCCGCAGAGGGCAAGGCTAAGGCTGACGGTGATGGCCGCTAAGGGCTTAAGCATGGTCAATCTCCTGGAGTAAGCGCCTGGTCCTCAGGCTATTTTATTTGCCAGTTTGACCCTGGGCAGTGCTCAGAATCCTCACGTACTCCGTGTACGCTCCGATTCTTGCGCGCTGTCCGTGTCCAAACTGACTGCAACAATTACGCCTGATGAGCGGGCGCTAAATTATGCTGTTTCTCAGCATGAAAAAGATGAATATCCCCGGGCGAAAAGCCGAGGATCAGCGAATCGCCTTTCTCCGGCACCGCGCCGCGATGGCGGCGGCTAAAGCGCAGGGTGCCGATGGGGGTGCTGACGTGGAGCAGGTAGTCGGCCCCCATCAGTTCTCGTTGCAGCACGGTGGCACAGAGGCGCAGATGGCCCTCTTCCACGCGATCGCTGATATGTTCCGGGCGGATGCCCAGCCAGACGCGGGACTCATCGCGATAGCGCGGCGGCAGCGGATGACGCAGCTCGCCGAGCCTTACCTCGCCGTCGGCGCAGGGCAGCGACAGCAGGTTCATCGCCGGGGAACCGATAAACCCGGCGACGAACAGGTTGGCCGGGTGGGCGTAGAGGTGCTCCGGGCGCCCGACCTGCTGCACGTGGCCGGCGTTCATCACCACGATGCGGTCGGCCATCGACATCGCCTCGGTCTGGTCGTGGGTGACGTAGATGGTGCTGGTTTTCAGCTGCTGGTGGAGATCCATAATGCTGTCGCGCACCTCGCTGCGCAGGCGCGCGTCGAGGTTGGAGAGCGGCTCATCCATCAGGAACAGCCGCGGATTACGTACGATGGCGCGGGCCATCGCCACCCGCTGGCGCTGGCCGCCGGAGAGCTTCGCCGGTTTGCGATCCAGCAGGGCGTCCAGCTGCAGCATCTGCGCGACTTTATCCACCCGCGGCTGCCAGCTGGCCTTCTCCTCTTTGCGCACCTTCATGCCGAAGGTGATGTTGTCGCGCACCGACAGGTGGGGGAACAGGGCGTAGTTCTGGAAGATCATCGCGAAATTACGCTCGCGCGGCGACATATCGGTGATGTTCTGCTCATGCAGCCAGATTTCACCGTCGCTGACCCGATCGAGCCCGGCCAGCAGGCGCAGCAGGGTGCTTTTACCGCAGCCGGAGGGGCCGACCAGCACCACGAACTCGCCTTCGTGAATATCCAGCGACAGGGCGCTGAGGGCCGGCTTGCCGTCGAAGCGTTTACTGATATTTTGCAAACTAAGCATGGCGATTAGCGCTCTTGCGTCGGACAGCTGATGTTTTCGTCATACAGCCACGGCCCGGCATAGTGTGCCAGCGAGTGCTGGTAGCTCACCCACTGCTCGCCTACCTGGCGATGCATCAGGCAGGAGGCCGGCGACATGTCGTAGTACGGGCGGGTATCTTCGTGGAAATAGGGCACCTGATGCACGGTTCCCGGCACGGTGGAGATAATCGCCTGGCGGTGCTGGGTCAGGGTCAGGCTGTGGTTGTGGCCGCAGAAAATGCGCGTCAGCGACGGGAAGCGCTCCACCAGCGCCAGCAGGCGATAGCCGTTTTCACAGGCGATGGGGTCCATCTGGGCGTTGCCCAGCGGCAGCGGCGGGTGATGCATAAATACCGTGGCGGGCTTATCGCCGCCGTCGAACAGCTGCGCTTCCAGCCATTTAATGGTCTCGTCCGTCAGCCAGCCGCTGGAGGTGCCGGCGCGGCTGGAGTCGATAAACAGCAGGCGGGTGGCAAAATCGTCCACCGCGTAGTGCATGTTCTGCGGATCGCTGCCGAGCTGCGGGCACAGCGGATGCAGGTATTCCAGAAACAGCTCTTTATCGTCGTGGTTGCCGGGGATCAGATACAGCGGGTAGTTCAGGCCGCCGAGGATCTGGCGGGCCGCCTCGTACTCCTCCGGGCGGCCGCAGTTGACGATATCGCCGCTGACCACCACCGCGTCCGGACGCTCCTGCAGGGCGTTGAGCTGGGAGACCACGTCGGCGTTGGCGGCATTAACGTCGATAAAGCCGTACAGCTTCTGGCCGTGGCTGCGGAAGTGCGTATCGGAAATTTGCGCTAACAGCATCAATAACTCCTTATTTGATCCCGGAGAAGCCGAAGCTTCGCAGGAACTGTTTCTGGAAAAGAATGAACGCCAGCATCAGCGGCAGGCAGACCATCAGCGTCCCGGCGCCGATGGTGCCCCACTGGCCGCCGGATTCGGCGCCCATGGCGAAGGAGACCAGCCCCACGGTCAGCACCTGCTTATCGGGATCGTTGAGCATCATCAGCGGCCACAGGTATTCGTTCCAGTGGTAGGTAATGCTGACGGTGGCGAAGGCCAGCACCGACGGCCAGGACATCGGCAGCAGCACGCGGAACAGCACCTGCCACCAGCGGCAGCCCTCCATCAGAGCGGCTTCCTCCAGCTCTTTGGGGATGGCGAGGAACGCCTGGCGCATCAGGAACACGCCGAAGGCCGAGGTGAAGTAGGGCATCATCACCCCGGTCAGGGTATTGAGCAGGCCGAAAGTTTTGAGGGTCAGCATGTTCGGCACCATCATCACCACCGGCATGATCATCAGCTGCACCAGGAACAGCAGGAACAGGGTCTGCTTGCCGCGGAACTCGTGGCAGGCGAAGACGTAGCCGGCGGTGGTGATGGTCAGCAGCTGCACGCAGAAGGTGCCGAAGGTGAAGATAATGGTGTTGGCGTAGAGGCTCGGCCAGTCGGCGCTGGCCCAGGCGTCGCGGAAGTTATCGAGGGTCAGCGGCAGCCTGGGCAGCAGCGAGGCCATATCTTCGCCGAAGGTGGTGGCGCTGAACGAGGTCGCCAGCATCCAGATAAACGGGCTCACCCACAGCAGCGCCAGGCAGCACATCAGCACGCTGAGGGTAAAGGGCTGCGAACGACGCAGGCGCAGCCACAGCGGACGCGAGGCGCCCGACGAGCGCACGGCCAGCGGCGAAATTTCAGCGCTCATGGTGGGCTCCTTTTTCCAGCAGTTTGAGGTTAAGCAGCGAGAAGGCGAACAGCCCGGCCAGCGTCAGGAAGGTGGCGGCGGAGGCTTTGCCGAGGTCGTGGGTATCCCACGCCAGGTTCTGGATGTAGTAGAGCAGCACGGTGGTGGCGTTGTCCGGCCCGCCGCGGGTCATCACCGCCACGTGGTCAATTTGAGTGATGGAGTAGATCAGCGCCGTGGTGATGACGAAGCTCAGGGTCGGGCGCAGCAGCGGCAGGGTGACCTTAAAGAACACCTGGCTGCGGGTGGCGCCTTCCATAATCGCCGCTTCGCGGGTCGAGGCCGGGATACTCTGCAGGCCGGCGAGGAAAAACAGCATGTAGTAGCCGGCAAACTTCCACACCCCAATCAGCGCCAGCGCCAGCAGGGCGGTGTTGCTGCGCCCCAGCCAGTTGTTGTTCATCGGGCCGACGATCTTCGCCAGATAGTGGTCGAGCAGGCCGAGGCCGGGCATAAAGATAAACAGCCACAGCGCGGCGGCGCTGACCATCGGGATAATCATCGGGAAGAAGAAGGCGGTGCGCAGCCAGCGGTTGACGCGATGGTTTTCGCTCAGCGCGACGGCCAGCAGCAGGGCGAGGGTCACGCCCGGCACCACCGTCAGCAGGATATAGAGCAGGTTATTGACCAGCGATTGCCAGAAGACGCCGTCGGCGAACAGGCGGGTGAAGTTATCGAGGCCGACGAACTGCGCGCCGTCGCTGACCATCCGGGTATCGAACAGGCTGTCGTAGACCGAGCGCCCCAGCGGGAACCAGGTAAACAGCAGCAAAAACAGCAGCGAAGGTGACAGTATCAGCCAGGGGAGCCAGCTTTTTCTCATAACGGCGACGTCTCAATCAGGCATTGTCGAAGCACGGATTGTGAGAAGCTTTGACTGCAAAAGTATGGCGGGAAGATGACTATTTAATGACCGGAGGCGCAGCTGCCGGGCGGACGGGCCGCCCGGCGGATATATTGAATCATTGGCGCTCAGGCCGCGCGCATGCGGCCTGAGCGCGGCGGAGATCGTCAGAAGTCGGCTTTCAGCACCACCCGATAGCGCGCCTTGCCTTCGCGCACGTGCTTGAGCGCCTCGTTGATTTGCGACATCGGGAACAGCTCGGTGGTCGGCGCCACTTTGCTGCGCCCGGCGAACTTCATCAGCTTGCGCAGCTCGGACGGGTTGCCGGTCGCCGAACCGGAGATGCTGCGGTCGCCGCCAATCAGGGTGAAGGCGGGAACCGGGAACGGCTTCATCACCGCGCCGACGGTGTGGAAGTTGCCGCCCCAGGAGAGAGCTTCGAAGTACGGCTGCCATTCGAGATCCACCGCCACGGTGTTGATGATCAGGTCGAACTGGCCGGCCAGCGCTTTTAAGGCTTCAGGATCGCGGCTGTTGACCACGCGATCGGCGCCCATCGCCAGCACTTCCTGCTCTTTCGCCGGGTTGGAGCTGAAGGCGGTGACTTCCGCGCCCATCGCGCGCAGCAGCTTGATGGCGATGTGGCCGAGGCCGCCGATGCCGATGACGCCGACGCGGCTGGTGGCGGTGACGCGATGCATCAGCAGCGGTTTAAAGACGGTGATGCCGCCGCAGAGCATCGGGCCGGCGGATGCGATATCGATGCTTTCCGGCAGGGGGATCACCCACTGCCAGTCGGCGTGCAGCTTATCGGCAAAGCCGCCGCGGTTGATGATGGTCGGCACCGAGCCTTCCAGACAGTTGATCTGGTTGCCGCTGATACAGGCGTCGCAGTGCCCGCAGCTGCGCGCCGTCCAGCCGATGCCGACCTTCTGACCAACCTTCAGCCCTTTCTCCTGCGCCGCGCTGCCCAGCGCCGCTACGCGACCAATGATTTCATGGCCGGCAACCAGCGGGTAGCTCGACATGCCCCATTCGTTGTCGATCATCGACAGGTCCGAGTGGCAGATGCCGCAGTACTCCACCTGGACCTCAACATCTTCCGGCCGGAGTTCGCCGGCGTCGTATTCCCATAGCGACAGATCGGCGCCCGCTTCTTTGGCGGCGTAGCTTTTAATTATGCTCATGACGGTTTCCTTGGTTTTGGCATAGATAAGAAGGAAGTGTAGAGCATTGGGGGTGGCGACGCCTGGCAGAAGGAGGTGTGGGGAGGGGCGAGAAACGAAGAGCGGCTAAGGTTCCCCCGGCGGCGAGGGGAACGGAGCCCAGATTCAGGCCTTCAACAGCAGCGCATTCAGCCAGGTTTCGCTGCGGTCCGGGCGCTTATCCAGGGTTTGCCACATCCGCGTGATGTCGATATCCGCCAGAGCGGCGACCAGCGTCTTGAGGCCCGCTTCATCGAGGTCGGTAAAGCGTCGTCCCTCCTTTTCGCGCTCGCCGGCACCGTATTTAAACGAGACGTACCAGACGCCGCCGGGTTTGAGCGCCGTCGCCAGCCGCTGCATCACGCCGGGAAGCTCATCTTCAGGAACGTGCAGCAGCGATGCGCAGCACCAGATCCCATCGTAGCGTGCGGTTTCGCTGATGTCGGTAAAGCTGCGCTGGCGGACCGGCAGCCCGCTGTAGCGCGCCGCCCGCGCCACCATCTCCGAGGAGGCGTCAAAGGCTTCGACCCGATAGCCCATCTCGGCGAAAGCTTTCGCATCGCGCCCGGAACCGCAGCCGGCATCGAGGATCAGCTCCGGCGGAGTTAGCGCCTCAACGAAGGGGGCGTACAGGGAGGACATATCGACAGCGACGGTGGCGGTAAAAAAGCTGTCGGCGTTGTGTTGGTAATAGTTGATGGTCATCAGAAGATATCCGGCCCGGCGGCCTGGGGCTCCCATTCATGAAGCAGGGTAATACGCGCGGTATTCCAGGCGTTGTTTAAAAAATCATGCCTGCGCGCCGGCGTGCTACCGGTCTGACGGATGAGCGTTTCGCGCAGCGGCAGGTGGCTGGTAATAAAATATTCGTTCCTGTCGCGCAACCGGTAGAGTAATTTTTGCGACGGCACCCGCATAAACTTGCCCCGTTCGCCGCGGTTGCAGCTCCGGCAGGCGAGGACCAGATTCCAGACGCCGTTGATATTGCCCACCTCATGACGAGCGCTCCACGGGATAAAGTGGTCGACGTCGGCCAGGTTCTCGTCGCCGCTATCGAGGCTAACCGGCGTGTAGCAGTAGAAGCATCGTCCTTTTTGGTAGCCGTTGAGGCTGTCGCGACAGCTGGAGATGGCTACCCGACGGGCGCTGCTGGCGCTGAACAGCTGCTGTTCGGCCGCATCGTACTCGATGGCGATCAGGCTGCGGGAGACGTTCATCGCCCACGCCTGCTCGACCAGCCGCCAGCGGGCCTCGGTTTCATGGAGCAGGTTCGGGTACTGCTGGCGCTCGGTCAGCCGGTAAAAGCTGTCGGTCAGGCGGATGCCCTTGTGCGTCTTGCGCTCGTCGATAAAAAAGCGCTTATCGATTTCGCCCTGATTGACGTTATGAAACTTATCCAGCACCACGCTAAAGCCGAGCTTCACCGTGGCGGCGGTGAGCCGATCCTGGCTTATCTCCCGGCGGTTAAAGCTGTCGCAGGTATTAAGGAACTGGCTTCTGGCGGAGGTGATCTGTTTCGGCGCCTGCTGCAGATGGCGGCACAGATGCTGGCTGAAGGGCAGCGCCAGGTCTTCGAGCAGGATCAGATCGCTGCCGTCGCGGCGGACGTCGTACAGGGCGTGGGCCAGCGCGAACTTATAGGAGGCGACGTTCTTGCCAAACAGAATAATGCCGCGCCAGTAGTTCTCCAGCGTGGGTTCGATCTGATAGAAACGCATAGCGGGCACCCTGTTATTGGGAAAGTATCGGCGTTATTACGCGAACCAATAACAGGATCTGATAACAAATGGCTGGAAATGTAAACCGCCCTGAAGCGTTTGCAGGTTTTTGCGAGCGGGTTCGGAGATAAATGCCTGAGAGAGCAGGGGAGCGCGCGGGTTAGCGCGGCAAAAGGCAGGTTGCGCTGTTTTTTTCGACACTTAGCGTAGCCGGCATACGCTGTTGCTTGCATGGCAGCCAACGACAGGTATAATCCACAACGTTTCCGTATCCCTTCTGTGCCGGAGTGGCGAAATCGGTAGACGCAGTTGATTCAAAATCAACCGTAGAAATACGTGCCGGTTCGAGTCCGGCCTTCGGCACCATCGGAACATCAATAGACGTCAACGGACGTCTTTTTTTGTGCCTGAAATCCAGTATCCGCAAGGCTTCCCTCGCTTTTTCACTCAACCTAAGTCAACCTGATTCAATCTACATCAACTTACTGATGCGGGTACAACTGCGGGTATATCCCGGTTCGATAATGTTTGTACCCACACAGAACCCTTGAAAGGATACTCATCATGGCTCTGAGTGATGTGAAGGTTCGTTCGGCTAAGCCGGAAGCAAAAGCCTATAAACTTACTGACAGCGAAGGTATGGTTTTGCTGGTTCACCCTAATGGCTCCAAATACTGGCGGCTACGTTATCGCTTCGGTGGTAAAGAGAAGATGCTGGCGCTTGGGAAATACCCTGAGGTTTCGCTGGCAGATGCCAGGGCGCGCCGGGATGAAGCCCGTAAGCTGTTAGCTAATGGCGTCGATCCCAGTGAAAACAAGAAAGCCGTTAAGGTAGAGCAGGAGCAAGAGGCGATAACGTTTGAAGTGGTCGCCAGAGACTGGCATGCCAGCAATCAAAAGTGGTCGACATCGCATAGCGCTCGTGTATTAAAAAGTCTCGAAGATAATCTCTTTGCTGCCATTGGTACGCGGAACATTGCGGAACTGAAGACTCGGGATCTGCTTGTACCCATCAAAGCCGTCGAGTCCTCCGGGCGTCTTGAAGTCGCTGCTCGTTTACAGCAGCGTACTACCGCGATTATGCGCTTTGCTGTGCAGAGCGGCTTAATCGACTACAACCCCGCACAAGAGATAGCCGGTGCCGTTGCTACAGCGAAAAGACAGCATCGCGCTGCTCTGGAACTCAATCGTATCCCTGAATTACTTCACCGCATCGATCACTATTCTGGCAGGCCGTTAACTCGACTGGCGGTTGAACTCACCTTGTTGGTTTTCATTCGTTCAAGCGAGCTTCGTTTTGCACGCTGGACAGAAGTGGATTTTGAAAAAGCTATGTGGACGATACCAGGCGAACGTGAACCTCTGGAAGGTGTTAAACACTCTCAACGTGGTTCGAAGATGCGGACGCCTCATCTTGTTCCCTTGTCGCGACAAGCTTTAGCTATTTTGGAAAAGATCAAAAACATGAATGGAAATCGAGAGCTGATTTTTGTGGGCGATCACGATCCGCATAAGCCGATGAGTGAGAATACGGTGAACAAGGCTTTGCGAGTTATGGGCTATGACACCAAAAAGGAAGTCTGTGGGCATGGTTTCAGGACGATGGCCTGTAGTTCACTTATTGAATCAGGATTGTGGTCGAGAGATGGAGTGGAGCGGCAGATGAGCCATCAGGAGCGTAGTTCTGTGCGTGCGGCTTATATCCATAAGGCGGAGCATCTGGGGGAGAGGAGGTTGATGCTGCAGTGGTGGGCGGATTATCTGGATGCCAATATGCAAGAAGTTATCTCTCCCTTTGACTATGCTAAAATTAACAATCCATTGAGATAAGTTGGAACGAACCACTTCATCAATATTCAGTTAAAAAAGACTCAGCCCCAAAGGGCAACAAACATACTCTAAATCGCCAGAATATTCATAATGATGTATATTCTGACGATTTACTGAACCGAATTGACTGTCTAATCATAGTGAAAAGTAAGATCTTTGATGATGGTTATAGGTAGTTGGGTGTAGTAATAATTAATACTGGTAAATGTGAGGGATATCACTACCCGTAATGGATGGTAAGGTTTTGGTTAAGGTGGGCGAGGCGCAATCCAGATCCGCATTGTGCCTCGCAAAACTCACCGGGAATTATTTAACTGTGACCTGTCCGTTCATAAGCAAGGGAAGGAGCCAGTCACGGAGTCTAACTAATTCATGGTTTTGAAATGCGACAGCCATAATTTTATCAAAAACAGGATTAGCCAACTTATAGTATTCTACAAGCGTAGATGATGGAGGTAAAGCTATTGGACTTTCGTCAATAACACCTTTATTAATATGAGGTTGCTGCGCCCCTGTTCTTAAACTCATTAATCGAGGAACTTCACTGCAAAAGTAAGGGTAAATAAAAGAACTCTTATAGATGTCGCTTTCTCTTATTCCGACAACCGACTGGTTGGTAGCGGCATCTATACCTAATATTGAGGGGCGAATATAACGAACAATGGAAATAACTACTGTCCCTTTAGATAACAAAGTTGCAGAAGAGTTTTCAATTCCTGATGAAGTTATCATCTGTTCAGATGATACAACAGGAAAAGATGCTGTTTCAGCGGAACTAAGCCAGGGAATATTCGCATTTTTCCAATAATCATCATTTTCTGTCGATGGTGTACCACCTAATACAGTTTTGGTAATAGAACCAATATTTGTTACACTCCAACCCGCCGGAATTTCCCTTTTCAGCGTGGTGTTATACTCCATCTTTCCGCCGGAAGTTTTATACGGTTTTCCGTTGGCATCAGGGAAATTAAACTGTACAAACCAGTAGTCGTACAGCGTTTTCGCCATTGCCTCCAGTTCGGTGTTGATGTGACTGTTGAGGGCGATTTTTTCGTCAATATTCCTGAGAGTGCTGGCTATTTTTCTTTGTTCATCCAACGACGGAAGGCTTATTTCAAACTCAGAACAATCAGGTACTCGAATATGACTGACAATTGAACCAGTGCTATCATGTCTGCGAAATTGGTATTGCAAATCCGGAGATAAAAATGAATACAATAAAAAAGCTGAGTCCAATTTTTGGGGATCAGCTCTATACTGCATTATTCTTTGACCAAGAAATACAGTGTCCGTAAAATCAACATAGCCGACTTCTCCCATCGGGGCTTCGCGAGTTAACAATACATCGCCCTTGTCAACAGTTGCACGCCGAGTCCATTTTTTAAACGTTTCTTTCTCAACATAACGACATCCCGTCAAATTAATTCGGCCACCTTTAATATTTGGCGTGCGAATCATCTTGTAAGGAGTTTCGTAATCAACACTAGGTGCGGTTTTGTTAACACAATCAACAATAAGCTCACATAATTCAGCTATTTTAACCCTCGGCCACTGATTATACTTCATACTTCAGCCCCGCCATCTGCTTCTTAATCTCCGCTTCCAGCTCGCGCGACTGGCTAAACAAACCCTCCAGATTCTCCGTAAACCCTTTCATCTTTGCGGCAAACTGTTCCGGCGTCATATCGGTGTATTCAATTTTTACATCAAAATACTGTCCGGCGCTAAAAGAGTAATTTTTCCCGGCGATCTCGTCATAGCTGACCACTACCGAGAAATCCTCTTCGCTCCACTTATTGTTGAACACTTCGCAGATGCGCTTCTCTTCTTCTTCGGTCAGTACCGTTTTCTGGTTTTTACCGTCTTTGACCTTTTCACCTAAATTCGAGGCGTCGATCAGCACCACTTTCTCTTTGTTGCTGGCGTCAATAAACAGGATCGACACGTTGGTGCCGGTGGTGGCGAAGATATTCGACGGCATGGAAACCACGCCCGCCAGCATCCTGTTTTTCACCAGGTGTTCGCGAATCCCTTTATCAATGCCCGACTGCGCGGTGATAAACCCGGTCGGCACCACCACCGCCGCCTTACCACCCGGTTTCAGCGAGAAAATGATGTGTTGCAGGAACAACTGATAAATTTCCATTTTGTCCCTGGCTTTGGCTTTGATTTTCGGTATCCCGGCAAAGAAACGTTGCTGGTTTTCTTTGCTGTCGAGATCGTCGCGGAAATCGCTGAAATCCATCTTGAACGGCGGGTTGGAGACGATGTAGTCAAAGCGTTTCAGCGCGCTGCCGTCCTTGTGGAACGGATGCAGAATGGTGTTGCCCTGGATAACGTTGGGGATCGAATGCACCAGATTGTTGAGGATCAGGTTCAGGCGCAGCAGGCTGGAGGATTTCTGCGAGATATCCTGCGCAAAGATGCTGCAACGATCTTCTCCGATGGCATGCGCCACGTTCATCAGCAGCGTGCCGGAACCGGCGGACGGATCGTAACAGCTTACGTTACGCACCACGCCCTGCTGCGCTTTCGGCACCAGGATTTCCGCCATGATGCGCGCCACGGCGTGGGGAGTGTAGTATTCCGCGTATTTGCCGCCGGAGTTGCTGTTGTAGTCTTTGATCAGGTATTCAAAGATGGTGGCGTAGAAGTCGAATTTCTGCGTGAAGATGCGTTCAAAGCTGAAATCGGCCAGTTTGTTGATAATGGCGCGGCAGAAGTCGTCGCGCTTTGATTCGTCGGCGATGTACTGGCTCAGGCGTTCAAACAGCACCACTTTCGCGCCGCCGTCGGTTTTGACCGCGAAGACGTCGTTGTTGGTGGCGGCGATGTCCATCAGGGTGTCGTCAAAGGTGGTGGAGAAATTAGCCTCATTTTGACGGTTGTATAAATACTGAATGAAGTGATGCGGTTTCAGACGGGCGGTGTCGGCGCTCATCTTCAGCTGCAGCTTGTCACGCTGTTCCTCCCCCATCTGATTAAGCACGACTTCCCATTTTTCGGCGCTGGCGATGCTTTTATCCACCTTTTTGGCTTCAAAGGCGAATTTGTCGTTCAGGAATTTGTACAGGAATGCCTGCGTGATGATTTTGAATTCGTTACCGTCGTTGCCCAGACCGTAGTTCGCACAGATGCTTTTCAGGCTGTCGATCAGGGTTTTGGTTTTGTCTCTAAATTCCAGTTCTACCACGTACGTGCTCCGGTATTAAATTCGTTCAGGTATTCCGCCACAATCAGGCGGTTAATGTCGCCAGCCGCTTTCGCACTGAGGGTGATGTGCTGCTGTTGTTCAAAATGGTCAAGTACACATGACACAATCTGGCGCTCAAAGTAGCTTTCATTGTTCAGTATCTGGCTGTTGTTCAGCACTTTTTCATCCGCATCCAGCTTAACGCCAAGCAGTGCTTCGAAGATTTTACGCTCTGGTTCGCTCAGGCCGCCGCGCTCGCGCAGGCGTTTGTGGGTACGCGCGTATTTCACGTCGCCCCGGTATTTCTGGCGCAGCAGGTTGTTCTGGCGGTTCAGCTCTTTGATGCGGTCATGAATTTTATTGAGTGTGCCGATATTCGCAACCATTTCTTCCTGCGTGACTTCGCTGAGCTTCTTTTTCTTGAACAGGCGCTCCAGTTCGTCTTTCAGGCTGACAAACTGCGGATCCTGTTGGTCGAAATTTGCGGCCAGCGCCTCGCGGGTACGTCGCAGCGTTTCTTTCAGTTCGTCGGCCAGTACCAGCTCTTCTTCACCCACTTTATGGAATTCAAAGATCACCTCTTCCAGCGCCCGGTGCAGCAGGCCGGAGAGGTCAACGCCCTGTTCCAGATCCGCTTTCAGGTTGAGTAAGTCGAGGCGGCGGCTGGCTTCGCGGTAAAGAATGTTGAGTTTGTTGAAGTCCAGCGCCTGAAGAAATTCAGTGTTGCCCTGGAGGCGGATGAGGTTGTACAGGCTGCGGGCGTCGGCGAGCGCGTTTTTCAGCGCCAGCGCGGTTTCCCTGTCCTGGATCTGGTTTATCTGGTCAGTGAAGATTTCCGCGTTTTCCGTGTCGAAGGTAAACAGAACGTCTTTGATGTGTTCGATTTCTTCGCGGATTTCTTCCGCCGATTTGAACAGGCGGGAGTAGTGCTCCATTTCGTCGCCCAGTTCGGCCTGTAGCTCTTCAAAGTAGGCTTTGTTGGTGGCGTCAAATTCCTTGCGGATGTCGGCGAAGTCCACCACGTAGCCATAGCGGAAGTGGTTGTACGTACGGTTAACGCGGGTCAGCGCCTGGAGCAGGTTGTGTTTTCTGATCACCCGTCCGAGGTAGAGTTTTTTCAGCCGTTTGGCATCAAAGCCGGTGAGCAGCATGTTGTAGACGAACAGCAGGTCAATCTCGCCCGCCTTGAATTGCTCCACCCACTCTTTGCGTTCCTGCTTGCTGCCGATGTCGTGCAGGATCAGGGCGGCGCGTTTTATTTTCCGCGTTTCTTTGGCGTGGATCTGGTAAACGGCGGCGGGTTCTGCGGCCTGTAATACCGGCATTTCGTCGGTGACGTCATCGGCGACGGTGGGTGATTCGGCGTAGTCAGTGTTGAATAACTCAAACATCTGTCTGGCCTGTTCAGAGCTGTCGCAAATCACCATGCCGCCGATGGTGTCATCATTCAGCGCGCCCCGGCTTTTGGCAAAGTCGGTGACGATGTAGTTCAGCATCGGTTTGACGAAGCTGGGATGGGCATAGATGAATTTGCGATCCACATCGCCCATTCTGACTTCCACCTCTTTTAGCGCCTGTTGCAGGATCATCCGGTAGTTGGTGGCGATCTCTTCGCGGATCAGGCGCAGCGTGTAGCCATCGGCAATGGAGGCGTTGTAGTAGTATTTGTGGATGTAGTCGCCGAAGATATCACGGGAGTTGTAGTCCGTTCCCAGCAGCGGCGTGCCGGTCAGGCCAATTTTGATGGCGTTGGTATCCGACTGGCTTAAGTTCGCCAGGAAGCTCCCTTTAGGGTTGTAGCTTCGGTGGACTTCATCGAGGAAGTACACGCGCTGGATGCTGATGTCGTAGTCTTTGGTGGTGACGACGTCCGGGTCATCGCGGAATTTCTGGATATTGACGACGGTGATTTCCGCTTTGCCGTGGTGGTTGTGCAGCGCCTGCGTCGCTTTGATATCGCGGGTGAAGGCTTCGCGGGAGTCGATAAGGTGAACGATTAAGCCACGGGCGGAAAATTCACGCTGCGCCTGCTGGAGCAGATCCAGACGATCAACAATAAAGTAGAACTTTGGGATCACCTGCTGATTTTGGAAGTAATCGGTCAGGAAGCGCACGTTGTAATAAGCCAGCGCGGTTTTTCCGCTGCCCTGAGTGTGCCAGATGATGCCTTTTTTTACGCCAGCGTTGAGTTTACGTTCGATCGCTTTGGTAGCGAAGAGCTGCGGGTAGCGCATGATGTGTTTCTGGATGCCCCCCGACTCGGCGACGTATACCAGTGCATAGCGCAGGATAAATGCCAGCCGATCTCGGCTTAACAGCGCGGTGCAGAGGCGGTTGGTCGGGCGGTTGTGATCTTTATTGGTCTGAAATTCTGGGTTGGTGCGGATTACTTCCAGGTTGTTGTCTTTCAGGATGGCGATTTCGGTTTCTTCTGGCAGTGGTTTCAGTAACGCCGTCAGGTTGAAGAGTTCTTCTTCGCGAAAGTAGTTGAATACCGGGTTGCTGTAAGAGCTGCTGGCGTAGAAAGCCCCCTGAATCGGCTCCGGGTCGCTGTCGTCATACTCCATGTTGTTGGAGAAGATCATGAACTGGGTGATATTGGCGAAGCGTTTGAATTTGGGGTTCTTAAAGCGTTCGTTGATGCGGTTGCGTTCTGCGACTATACCTTCGCGGTTGTTGGGTTTTTTTACTTCGATAAAGATCAGTGGCATGCCATTGATCAGTAGCGTGATGTCCGGGCGGAACTCTTCATCGCCGTTTTCGCAGGTTAGTTCGGTGACGACATGGAAGCTGTTGTTGTTGAAGTTATCGAAGTCTATCAGTTTGATGCCGGAACGGTCGCTGAGTTTTTCGAAGAAGGCGCGGCCCAAGTCGTCGTTGTCGAGAAGCAGCGTGAGGTCTTTTAACAGACGCCCGATGTCGTCGGGCGCAATTCCGGGGTTAATTCTGCCAACTGCAGCGGTGAAAAGGTCAGGAAAGATATTGGTTACTTTGTCCCAGTGTTGTTCCTTCAGGGACAGGTAGCGGTAGCCTAGCCGTATCAGGTGGAGGATGACGGGGATTTTTACCCGGGTGTCTTCGGTGAATTTCATCGTATACCCTGTTTTGATTTTTATCACGTCTCAGGCCATGCAGCGCCCCATAATCCTAGAACGGCTGGCAGTATAATGTATGCTCAATTGATATCTATGTTACACGTTCTCTGTTAACTGCCGGAGTACATTTGTCGCGCTTTACTGAAAATGATAACCGCCGTGCCAGACTCTGAAATTTTTCGTGAAAATCAAGAATGGTGGCAAAGTTGCGTATCCAGCTCTGGTCGATCATGTTTTCGCTTGGAACGTCGATCGGCGGTTCGCTAGGAATCAACGCCCATGTCAGGCCAGAATACGCCGCTAAGGCAGAAGAACGGTAGCCGGTTCTGGTTCTGCACAATTCACTCAGATAACTGGTGAAGTCACAGATAGCGCAGACTAAAGCTCTGCATGGCACGAACCTTTAGTTCGGTGAAACCATCCACAAAGGTCGCTCAACCTGCAAATACGGGTTGTAGTGGATCAGTAATTTAGGATGCTCAGGCAGTACAGAGCCTGTACATCTACTCACTAGCGGGCAAGCTGAATCGTTATCAGTCTCAGCTACTATGCATCATCAACATGTGACGTCTCCCGAACCACACCTAGCGTAAGACAGTAGATAGCGAATGTTGACGCAATAACTTGCCCATCCGCAACCAAACTCCAGTTTGGAAGAGCAGTGACTGAAAATATTACTCTTCAAACAACTTCTCCAGGCATTTAACTTCTTGTAAAGCTTCTTTATTCAGGATATCAAAGTACAACCAACCATTATTGTTATTTCCAGTCAGATCTATTTTCCAGTTGGTCTTTACGTACCAGGCCAAAGCAGCGCGACATGTAACAGAATGTACATTACCGCTGATCGAAAACTCGCGGGAGATTTTATCTACAATCTCAGGTCGAAGATCCTTTTTGAATGCAATGATAAAGGTAACCTCCTCATTCCATTCTCTGTCCGTCAACTCTGCAACCGTCGGCAGTATCGATTCCTCTTGCTCAACATCAAAAATTCTCGATAACTTAAAGTTTTTAAACCCACTCAGTTTTGGATCCGAATCGTTTCGATCATAAGCTCTGAAGTACCAGTTTTTCCGATCTACAAATAATGCTGATGGAAATAGTATCCGTTTGCCATGCTCGCCACTTTCTGAGCCATATGTGCATTTGATCGCATAGCGGCCTTTTATTGCCCTGGTGACAACATAGACCTGTTCTTCCTTCAAACGCTCGGGTAGATAAAGCGGGTCTATCTCATCAATCGGCAGCATCGGACGTTTTTGCATCAGCTCCGAACGAGAGAAACCATACTGGATCAGATTCAGCGCCGTATGAACACTAATCTGCACCAATGGAGTATAGGTACCATGAGAAATAATCGTCCTTTTGGTTGCCGTATCAATACTACAGTTACCTGGCTTGAGTTCCCGATATAAAGCAAGATCTTTTGAGGCTGCAGCCTGTGCAACTTTGAACTCAGCCATAATTTCGGCCCTGGATATGCTGCCGAGGTAGCGTATACACAAATCGATGTACGCCAGTCGCTCTGCCTGAGGAAGCGAATAGGCTTCAACAAGCAGTTCCAAATGAACGTCATGAAATTCTGTCATCGTAACACTCCGATAGATGATACATTAAGTATACTGTCCATTATTACATGTTGATCTACTGCTTGCAATGAGTTAGGATTGACACCTGTTGATAAATTGATCATCAGCAGTATCGTTCTGGAGGAATATTTGGATAGAACAATTGTTCTGTATGAGTATTTCTTCTGAAAGGGATGGTGAAGGTTGTTTGCAGACAACCTTCACCAGAAAAACAAAACCTCTGCGGAGGAATAATCCGCCACTTGAGCCCTGCTAATCGCATTTCGAGTATACGTTATTCACAACGTAATCGACAAGCGTGGCTCCAGTAACGGTACCAATAAACCGATTTGGAGTAACAGATGGAAAAAGTAACCGACCAGTATTCACCCGAAATTGCGCGGCACAAGCTCAATGCTTATTTTTCAGGCAATTTCATCATGCTTGACGTGATAAAGCGTTTGCAAAAATCAAGCCTGTGCGTATTTGCAGCCTTATGTGATGGAAAAACGATCACAACTGCAGGGTATGAAATTAATGCCGATTTTAGCGTTAAACGAGCATCTGCGGTCATTCACTCCTTGAAGCTGAAGAATCTCCCTGTCTCAACAAATTCCGTTTCAACGGGCTCTGATGTTGGTGGAATCACCAATCAGGCGGTTTTTTTCATCAGTAAAGAGGATCTTCATTCTCTGAAATCCGAACCGGAGGAGATTATGAGGAAATGCGCAAGGTTACACGCGCAACATAAACGTTCACATGCACAAAGGGACATTGCTCGTCTATGCAAGGAGTTTGGCAAGGAAGCGATACTTAAATTAGTAAACCAAGCTGCAGCCAACCCTAAGATGCCTCCTGATGGGATGAGTGCATGTTAATCGTGTTAGGGGCTGTTTGCCCCTTTTTACACTAACTTGTAGTGGTCAACTAAAACTGGCCACCGCTTTAGAGTTTTTCCAGTATCGATTTTCCGATTCGTTTGGGGGTAACCCACCGTTATAGTCATGCGGCCTTAGCGAGCTGTAATACCCGACGATATAGTCTGTGATCGCATGAGCAGCTTCGCTAAAGTTTATATAACCTGCCACTGGCACCCACTCGTTTTTAAGACTTCTGAAGAAGCGCTCCATCGGGCTGTTGTCCCAACAGTTTCCACGTCGACTCATACTCTGCCTGATCCGGCAACGCCACAGTAACTGCCGGAACTGCCTGCTTGTATAGTGGCTGCCCTGGTCACTGTGGAACATCACTCCGGCTGGTTTACCGCGAGCTTCCCACGCCATTTGCAGCGCTTTGATAGTCAGATTGCTGTCCGGTGAGAATGACATTGCCCAGCCCACAGGTTTCCTTGCGAACAGATCGAGAACAACAGCAAGGTAAGCCCAACGCTTGCCTGTCCAGATGTACGTCACATCGCCGCACCACACCTGGTTAGGTTCAGTCACTGCGAACTGTCGCTCAAGGCGATTCGGGATAGCGATGTGTTCATGACCACCACGTTTATACCGGTGGGTAGGCTGCTGACAACTCACCAGCCCCAGTTCTTTCATGAGCCGGCCGGCAAGCCAGCGTCCCATTCTAAAGCCTCTCAGGGTTGCCATAATGGCGATACTTCTTGCGCCAGCAGAGCCATGGCTGATGATATGCAGCTCTCGAACCTGACTGCGTAACATAGCTCGCCAACCGTCTGGCTTTTCGGAGCTTTTTTCCCAGTATTTGTAGCTACTGCGATGAACTCCGAATACGTGGCAGAGGGTGACCACAGGATACTGCGCTCTGAGTTTCCCGATTAACGAGAACTGTTCAGGGAGTCTGACATCAAGAGCGCGGTAGCCTTTTTTAATATGTCGTTTTCCATTTCAATGCGTTGTAGCTTTTTCTTTAGCTCACGTATTTCAATCTGTTCCGGGGTTATAGGGGAGGCTTTAGGTATTTTGCCCTGTCGTTCATCCCGCAACTGCTTTACCCATCGCGTCATGGTAGAAAGCCCCACGTCCATAGCACTGGCCGCAGCTGAAACGGTGTAGTTCTGATCAAGGACCAGTTGAGCGGATTCGCGTTTAAACTCTGCACTGAAATTTCTTTTTTTCATTGAGGCACCTGTAATGTTCTGAGGTGAGCATATCACCTCTGTTCAGGTGGCCAAATTCAGTAAACCACTACATTATTATCACCACTGTTATTTATTTAATAACTATGAAGTTGATCAGAAAATAAGGAGAAAATCCACATGTCCTGATAAATTTCACTATTTGCCATAACCCATATACTACCGCTAAAAGTTCACCAAAAATAAGATAACTTTAAATAAAATCATAAAGTTAAAATAGACTTTCTGCTAAACAGCCTATACCCTAATCCGCATGTTATAAATAAGGTATTGGGTAGTTTATGGCTCTACATGGAAAGTTTGTAATCAACGATGCGCATTACTCTCCGTTATCGTTTCCTGGGATAGGGACGTTTTTAGCATTCTCTGGCGATGGTATTTATCGCAATCGGGGGGCTTGTGGAATGAAACCGACTGCAGGCCCGGTTCCGGCGGGTAAATACTGGATTGTTGATCGCCCTGAAGGTGGACTTAGATCGCAATTTAATGCCGGTGTCCGGGATATTTATAACCATGTAGCGAACGGTGCGACGTTCAGGCATAACGAATGGTTTGCTCTGTGGCGGGATGATTGGGGAATCGACGATTACACATGGATTGCTGGTGTTGAGCGCGGTAATTTCCGTTTGCATCCCGGCACGCTGTCAGAAGGTTGTATCACCCTTCCACATGATTCAGATTTTGCCATGTTACGCAATGCGTTACTGAGAACACAGCAGGTAGATGTTCCTTGTATGAGTAAACTAAAGGCATACGGCACAATTGAGGTGATTGCCAATGGCAAAACATGCCCTTAGCTTGTTCATTAAGATAGCGCTGTTTTTTGTGGTTATGGCGATTGTCGCTAAGGTGATTCCTTACGACAATTTAGTCAGTTCAATCATTGGTCTTTTCGATTACCAAAGCGCCAGTAATTTTACTAGCTTCATACTGGGTGAACCTGATTTAGAGGTGTGGGAATCGTTACATATTTACTTCGGTATCCTGATTAATACCCTGATCAGTGTTCCTGTCATGAGTGCGATTATTACCACTTACAGCGGCGTTACACATAAGGTTAGTCCAGCCAACCTCCCTGAGGATTGTATTTTATCCACACTGCGACGTTTAGCTAAGTTATTTGCGTTTACGTTGTTGTTCTGGATACTGTTCCGCTTTCTGCCTTACCAGGCTTTTCTCCCCGATGGAGAAAAATATTCAGATCTCATTATTACGGCAATCATCACTTTCAATTTTTTGCTAACGGTGGCTTGTTATAGGGTCATTATGAATACAATCACAACCAAAAGGAGTTTGTAAAATGCCTGTTCCGGCTTATATGTGGCTTAAAGATGATGGCGGCGCAGATATTAAGGGATCTGTAGACGTTAAGGATCGTGAAGGGAGTATCGAGATTATTGGTTTTAGTCACGGTTTGAACATTCCGGTGGACGGTGCCAATGGCAAGATCACTGGCAAGCGATCGCACTCTCCGATGATGATTGAAAAGGAGTTTGATAGTTCCAGCCCGTATCTATATAGAGCCGTATCTATGGGTCAGACGCTGAAAAGCGCGGAGATTCGCTGGTATCGCATTAACTATGCAGGGCAGGAAGAGTGCTACTTCATTATGACCCTCGAGGGCGTGAAGATTACAGGCGTGAATCCGGGTATGCCAAACGCTAAAATGGCCGGTAACTCGCAGATCAATCATATGGAATCTATTGCTCTTATGTACGATAGAATTACATGGCGCTATGTCGATGGTAACGTGCAGTATACCGACGACTGGAATGTGAGAGCGTAGCCGGATAGATAAGGGAATGTGACGGTCCCCCAACATGTTCACACGCACCATAGGCTTGCGCGCCTCAGCGTTAACGTGACATGGCCTTTCATAGCGATCGCCCTTCAAGGGAAAGCTCTTCTACTAAATTATTTCGCACATCCCGAGCATACCCGACGTAATACTTTATTGATGGGGATGTGTTTGTCTCAAAATACTCTATTTTCCCCGGAGAGCTAAATGAAAAATAACCGCTCCTGACCTATCAGGAGCGGTATTTATTATGTTCTCGCGGCTTTCCCCGCAATCACCCCAATAAACTCCCGGACCTGCTTCTGCTTACTCGCCGACAGCTTCTCCACCCGGCGCATCGCCTCTTCCAGCTCCGGTTCCGGCTCAATCGCCGTCAGCACGATACAGCCCACCATGACCCGAACTTCTACCTTCGCACCCGTCGCGAACCCGGCCGCCTCCAGCCACTGGCCCTTCATAACGATAGCCGGAATACGGGTATAATCCGGAAAGCGGCTCGCATAGCTCACGGTAAGCTGGCGCTTATTTTTCACCGGCGCTTCTGCATCGAATGAATCTGCAATACAATCGGTCTCAGTCATAATTGCTATTCCCTGTAAATAGTGATTGTGATGAGCGATGCGGACGTGCGCCAACACGTTCGCATCGCGCTAAATAACATCTGTAAATTTAACCAGTGAGGGAAATAAAGTCCAGCGGATAATAAAACTTAATCAGCGTCTTCTGGATTATTTTAAGAATCTGTGAATAATATTTAATCTTTATGTATATAGCGCATGAATAGAACAAATGAATGGATTTATTTTCTTATTAATAATGAAATGGTTTAGCGCTAAATATTATTATCAGCCATCGGAAAAACGTCAGTCTCGCCGCCCCATCCTACGAAAACCCCCGCCCGTCTCAGCGCTGATACCAGCCCGCCACCACTTCCGCCAGATCGTCCTCTACCGTATAAAAATAACAGGCCGGGATATTCAGCACCTCCGCCAACCGGCAGGCCAGCGCGAAATCCGGCGTGTGGATACCGCGCTCATACTGGTTCATCCGCGCGCTCGCCGTCGCCTCATCGATACCCGCGAGGATACCCAGCTTCTGCTGGGAAATTCCCGTCCTGAGACGCGCTTCTTTTAAACGGTGCGGCAGCATGATGATCCTGAAAGGCTGGAAACAGAATCACGATTCTGGAAGCTGCTGGTTGAAAATGTACTAAGTATTACTTAGTGTTGTGGTGAGAATATGAACGACTTCGCGCACACAAAGGAATGAATGAGATGAACAGAACCGATATGCATCAGGCTGATATTATTGCGCAATTGAAAAAACGTAACCTGTCGCTGGCGGCGGTGTCGCGCCAGGCGGGACTGAGTTCGTCAACGCTGGCCAACACGCTGTCTCGTCCCTGGCCCAAAGGGGAGTTCTTAATCTCCCAGGCGCTGGGGAATCGACCCTGCGGAAATCTGGCCGAGTCGCTACTTCGATCGGGAGGGTAACCCGATCGACAGAAAGAAACTGATTCGTACAAAGTTTTGAACGATCCGCTTGCGAAGGCGTGACGTGGATAGCTATTCGCAGGGCAGTACATCTGGCCACCGGCTAACGCCAGTAACTGGATGAATAAAGTGACAAGGGGAGGAGGCATCCCTGTGCCTCCATGCTACAGGGCGGCGGATACCATCGCCTTGCAGCCGGCAACCTAAGTCGCCAGCAGTTTTCAACCAGGGCATACTGACCGTGGGCAATGGCCAGCAGAGTCTGTACCTTATCGTAAGGATCGGATACCTACGAAGCGAGATGCCTACGGATATATCTAATCCACAGGCTTTTTTATTTCACAAAGAAGGTCATTTCAATGAGGATGCCGTAAAGCATTGGCAATAGCATCAGGCCCAGCAAATTGACCAGCGGCGGAAGCTGACGAATGAATAAAATGGGAAACATCAGGAAAACCACGATGATGGTGATGGGCAGGGTGCGCCACTCGCCGCGCCGCTGCCACAGCGCCCATCCGACCGGAACCACCAGGAAGGGCACGATAACCAGCATCCGCGTGGCCAGCGCATCCTTCCCCGGCCAGGCGCTGCCCCCTCGCAGAATACTGTAAAATGCCACCGCAATAATCGACACTGACGCCAGCCAGAAAAAGGCATTAACGTATTTATGGGCCGCTCCTCCGGCTTTAAATCGCCGATCGAGCGCCGGGTAGCCCCAGATAAAGGTGGCAACGACCGCTAGCATCAACCCGGACTGTAGCGCCATCTTGGGTGATGCCTGGCCCGGCAGCCAGGCCGTATAGCCCCAGAACAGAACGGCAATAACGGCGCCCCAGCTTATTGCCAGTCCGGGCTTGTCGAGCTCGTTAAGAAGTCGGGGATTAAGCCGCTCCTGAAGAGCAGGGTAGTGCTGCCGTATCTCGCTGACTTGCTTCACTAACTGCTGCAGAAGATCGGGAATCAGCCTTGCCCACCACGGGACCTCCGTGCCTTTTTCCGCCAGCAGGCGCCATTTCAGCTGTGCCAGGCGGCTACCGGCATAGCGCGCTGCCAGAGCTTGCCAGTAGTTTTCCTGTTCGCTATGGGTTATCTGTTCTTCAAGCGCGAAGATAGCCCAGTCGGGAAGTTGAGACGAGTGGTAGCGGTCAATCTGCCAGTCCATCACCGCGGAAACTTCATTTAACAAACTACGATTAAGCCCCGGCTGTTCGCTTAGCGATTCGGCCAGCATCAGGCTAAATGCCTGCCTGGCCGCAAGCGCATCGGGTATTTCATTATCAAGATACTGGTGCAGTTCGCCCAGCCCGCTAAGCTCGTCGCTGATCAATAACGTGGCAAGCCCCTGAGCGCGACGCCACAGATCGTCCCTGCTCCAGCTCGTTTCCGGCAGCGCCGGCTGTTCCAACGTCAGCCGCTGAACATATGCCGCCATCGGCGTTGGCTCAGGCTCTGCCCGCTCCAGGGTTTCCTCTTCGGGTAGAGTGGCGAACGAACTGGCATAGCGTTTAGCGCTATCAAACGCTTCGCGCAACTCCTGAAATCCTTGCGGGTCGTCAGCCGGCCGCCGTTGCTTTAATTCTCGAGCATAGGCGCGGCGGATCTCCCGTTCGTCCGTTGTGGGTTCAATGCCGAGTACATCCCAAATTGTCGCCATCGTTAAAATCCATTATTAAACTGATCCAGTACCCGGCTCAGCTCATCCTGTGCCGAAGTGATTAAACGCAAATCCTGTTTTTCCAACGCTTGTTCGAACTGCGTGGCGTAGTAATCAATAATCTGCCGATTTTCACCCAGCGCTTGCTCATAACGCTTCGCGGCTTCTGCGAGCAGCTGGCGATTCGCCGGGAGATCTCGCGGGTGTTGCTTCAGCGCGTTGAGCGCCTGCAGACGCTGGGCAATTTCTTCTGCACTCAGCGTTCCCGGCGCCTTCTCGATGACCATCGTCGAGGCGGCCCCCTGGCCGCTGACTGTGCACGCCACTTCCAGGATACCGTCCAGGGTATAAGTGAAGCGTACGTCTATGCTGACTTCGCCCGCCTTACGAACCGGAACTTTAACGGACATTCTGTCGAGTAGCAGATTATCGCTGACTTTACGCGACTCTCCTTGATAGACCTCAATCTCAATCTGGCGCTGGTTATCGCTCATGGTGCTGAAGGTCTGCATCACACTCACCGGAACAAATGCATTGCGCTCGATAAGCGGGGAGAAAAACCCTTCTTCTATTTTATCGCCGCTACGTCGCGCCACCGCGATCCCAAGCGAATAGGGCATCACGTCGGTCAGGACAATATCATCCAGGGCGCGGTCCTGCGCGATTAAGCCCGTCTGAACGCCGGCACCGAGCGCGACAACTTCATCGGGATTCAGCTCACTACGCGGAAACAGGCTGAACATGCGGGCCACCAGCTGGCGTACCAGCGGCATTCGCGTGGCTCCCCCCACCATAATCACGTGATCGAGCTGACTGACGTCAAACTGCGCATCCTGCAGCGCCTGAAGCACCGGCTTTTTGAGCTTCGCCAGCAGCGGACTACAGCACTCATGGAACGTGTGTTCATCCAGCTCCCAGCGGTACTCCGTCCCGGCATGCATCAGCTTTACGCTGGCGATATCCTGGCTACTGAGCCTTTGCTTCAGCTCTTCGGCCTGTTGGGTGAGGGCCGCTGACAGCTCGGGGTGGTCCGGCGTCAGCTCAGGATAACGGCTTATCATCCACTGGCGTACCGCCTGGGTAAAATCGTCGCCGCCAAGCCAGGCGTCGCCGCTGCTGGCCCGCACCTCAATCACGCCGTCAAACATATCGACAATCGAGACGTCAAACGTGCCGCCGCCAAGATCAAAGACCAGGAACTTTTGCTCTCTGGCATCGGCGAGGCCGTAGGCCAGCGCCGCCGCCGTGGGCTCATTGAGCAGGCGCTCAACCTTCAGCCCGGCCATCTGTCCGGCGGCTTTAACCGCCTTGCGCTGCGAGTCGTTGAAATAAGCCGGCACGGTAATCACCGCGCGCGTGATGGGGCAGCCTAGCGCCACTTCGGCGTCGGTTTTTAATTTACGCAGCACTAATGCGGAGAGCTCTTCGGCGCGAAACGGCCGGGCGCCGAGAGTGAAAACTTTATCGGTGCCCATGTAGCGCTTGAAGCTGGCGACGGTCAGATGGGGATGGCTAACCAGTCTGGCTTTTGCGGCTTCGCCTATCAGCAAATTGCCTTCGTCATCAACGCCCACGGCTGAGGGCGTCAGGCGTTCGCCTTTAGCGCCGGTAATGAGCGTGGTCCCTTGTTCGCTAAAATATGCAACGGCACTGTTTGAAGTGCCAAGATCGATCCCGATTATCGGTGAAGAATTGCCTGTCATCGCCTTATCCCTGACATGTATAACTGACCGTTTTCTTTAATGACCTGATGCGCAATGCGCCAAAAGATTATAGGTAATGGCTGGCTTTTGGGCTTCGTTTTTTAAACCCATGCTATCGCCGCCGCACGACAAGGATTATTGGCCAACCCGTTCGCCGGAACCTGCGGCCGTTTTCGTCCCTAAACGGCTGCGTGCCTGATGTGGAATGCAACATCAACACCAGGCGATGACGCAAATTTTCGGGTAGGACGCGCGTTTTTTATGGCGATACGCGCCAGTGGTCGTAATAGATATGCTCGATCTGGAGATTGGTGTCTTCCTTATCCCCGGTCAGGCAGTAGGCAATCGTGCCGGCGAAGTTGAAAGCCACTCCCAATCCTTTGCCGCTAATCAGGTTACCATCTTTTATCACGTCCCGATCGACATAGACCCCGTCCGTTACGTTTTGCCAGAGGTCCCCTGAACAGACGTAGCGCCGGCCTTTTAGCAGCTTATTACCTCCGAGCACGCGCGCCGCGGCGGAACAGATAGGGCAGATCAGTTTTCCGGCGTCGTCATGCCGGCGGATAAACTCGATGACCAGCGGATTCGCGGCCAGACTTTGCGTGCCCTGCAGGCCGCCGGGGATGACCACCGCATCGAATAATGTATCCATGCTCCTTTCCAGCAGCGTATCTGCAAACATGCGTATATTGTGGTAGCTACGCACCTCCAGCATATCCTGACAGGACAGCATTTTTACATCGATCTTCATACGGTGCAGGATATCTATCACCATAACAGCTTCTGCTTCTTCAAAGCCTGGTGCCAGCAGGACGGCGACGCTCTTAGTCATACTCTCTCCATTAAATTAGCAATGAAAATCATGGTTGGTTGAGAGTAACAAATAACCTCTTTATTATGAAACGTTGTTTCATTAACTGGCGAGATTGCCAGTAGCGCGAGTAGTACTCGCCTGTCTTCATATTTGTTAGCCGGGTAACGACATTTTTTACGTAGGTGTAATAGGCGCCCTCGACCTCACTGGACGCATTATAGAATGGTCTTGTTTAGCGCGGACAGCGAGGCTTCATTGCCCAATACGCCCCTACAAAATCACGCTGCCAAAGTTCAGCGGGTTGCGCATCACGTGGGCCAGGGTATGTAAATTTTCAGTGCAGACTTCCCGCGACCAGGCGCCGCCGAGGCAAATACGTATGGCGTCCGGCGGGTTGTTATCGGTACAGAACGCGGCGCTGGAGACGGCGCTGACCCCGAGATCGCGCAGTTTCACCGCCATTTCCGCAGGGTTCCAGTTAAAATGCCGGGGGAGCTGCAGCCAGAGGTGGAAGCCCTCCGGGGTTGCCCGATAGCTGAACTCCTTGAGAATATCTGCGGCTATTTTCTGGCGGATCGCCGATTCGGCGCGCACCGACTGCAATACCCGATCCGCCGTCCCCTCCTGAATCCACTGCGCGGCCAGGGCGTTGGTCAGCGGGCTGGCCATGACGTTCAGCGCCCGCAGCGCCCCCGCCAGCAGCTGCGTATTACGCTTGCCCGGACCTTTAATAAACGCCGTGCGCAGCCCGGGGCCGAAGCACTTCGACATTCCGGTGAGATACCAGGTCAGTTCGGGAATCAGCTCGCTGAAAGAGGGGATATGCCGGGTCGCCAGCGCGGCGTACGCCTCATCCTCGATCACCGGGATGCTGTAGCGTAGCGCGACGTCCGCCAGCGCCTCGCGCCGGCGTAACGGCAGGGTCAGGGTGGTCGGGTTTTGGATCGTCGGGTTGACGTAGAGCGCGCGAATATTGCCGGTCTGGCACTGATGTTCAAACGCGCGCGGCAGCGGGCCGTCCTCATCGCAGGGGAGGGATTGCAGCGTAATATTCAGCTGGCTGGCGATGGCTTTCAGCCCGGGATAGATTAAATCGCTGACGCACACGCTGCCGCCGTGGCGACACAGCAGCGTCAGCAGCCCCACCAGCGCGCTGTGGATCCCCGGCGCGACCAGAATCTCGTCGATGCTGACCGGCGGCAGCTGCTTCTCCAGCCACACTTTCGCCATCGCTTTATCATCCGCCTGGCCGCCAAAATCCTGGTAGCGCAGCAGGCCCAGAATATTTTTCTGGGTAAATAGGTTAATGGCCCCTGCGGCGATCGCCTGCGCCAGCTCTTCTCCCGGCTCAATCGGCGAGTTCATGGTCATCTCATAGCTGCTGCCGCCGCTGAGCGGCACCGAGGGCACCTTGCCGCGGATAAAGCTCCCCATCCCCGGACGAGAGTCGATCAGCCCGCGCCGCCTGGCTTCGGCGTAGCCGCGGGTCGCCGTGGTGTAGTTCATCGCCAGCAGGACCGCCAGATCGCGTAGCGGCGGCAGGCGGTCGCGGGGCTGAAACTCTCCGCTGTTGATACCATCGGCAATGATATCGGCAATCAGCAGGTAGGCCGGGCGCGCCGTATGCTGCTGTTGATGGGTTTTCCAGCGGTTGGCGATTTTGTTCAGCATGGGGATCCCCTGAAAAGAGCGGCAAAGAGGGACACTATTCCCTGTTGTCGGGTGCTATGCAATCATATTTACCATTGATTGCATCATTGATTGCATAATGATTTTGATTGTGTGCATTTATGGTGCAAAAAGGCATCAAATCGGTGCGTTTACCGCGCCGGTGTCCGCCTCGCCGACGATAAAGGCGGCGCGACAGGCCACGATAAAATTTTTTTAGCGCACAATTTGAGCAATTGATAGGCCATTGATTGTATCACCCCTAACGCCCGCTGGCACGGCGCTTGCTCCACTCCCATGGCATCACCTGCAGATGTGCCATAACGGGGAGAGAGACTCCCCCTCATAACTATCGGGAGAAGAGCGCTATGCCAAAAGTTACATTACCCGCCCACCAGACCGGTGATTTCTTTGTCGATTATGAAGAGAAAGTCTTTGAGGACGTGAAGGCCGAGCCGGGGCAGAAGGCGCTGGTGACGTTCCACACCGTCGCCTTCGAAGGTTCGATCGGCTTCGTCAATATGCTGCAGGCGACCCGCCTGCAGCGCAAAGGTTTCGCCACCTCCATCCTGCTGTATGGCCCGGGGGTGATGCTCGGCGTGCAGCGCGGGTTCCCCACCCTCGGCGCCGAGGCTTTCCCTGGCCATCAGAACTACGCCAATCAGCTGACGAAGTTTATGTCCGAAGGGGGGAAAGTCTACGCCTGCCGCTTTGCCCTGCAGGCGCTGTACGGCCACGGCGAACCCTCTCTGCTGGAAGGTATTCGCCCCATCAGCCCGCTGGATGTGCTCGATCTCAAACTGCTCCACGTGCGGGATAACGCGGTCATCATCGACACCTGGACGATGTAAACGGAGGCGCATGATGGCTGAATCACGCATTATTCGCGCGGCGGCAGCCCAGATTGCACCGGACCTTCATGAGGCCAGCAGGACGCTGGCCCGGGTTCTGGAGGCAATCGACGAAGCTGCGGAGCAGGGGGCGGAGATCATCGTTTTTCCGGAGACGTTTGTCCCCTACTACCCCTACTTCTCGTTTATTACCCCGGCGATCAGCGCGGGAGCCGCCCATCTCAAGCTGTATGAACAGGCCGTCGCGGTGCCGGGGCCGATCACCTGCGCCGTCGGCGAGCGCGCGCGCCTGCACGGCATCGTGGTCGTACTGGGGGTGAACGAACGCGATCGCGGCACGCTCTACAATACCCAGCTGGTTTTCGATGCCAGCGGCGAACTGGTGCTCAAGCGGCGCAAAATCACGCCGACCTACCATGAACGCATGATCTGGGGGCAGGGAGACGGCGCCGGGCTGAAGGTGGTGGATACCGCCGTCGGGCGGGTGGGCGCCCTGGCGTGCTGGGAACACTACAACCCGCTGGCGCGCTATAGCCTGATGACGCAGCACGAAGAGATCCACTGCAGCCAGTTTCCCGGCTCGCTGGTCGGCCCCATTTTCGCCGAGCAGATGGAGGTCACGATTCGCCACCATGCGCTGGAGTCCGGCTGCTTTGTCATCAATGCCACCGGCTGGCTGAGCGAAGAGCAGATCGCTGAACTGACCCAGGATCCCGCCCTGCAGAAGGGGCTGCGGGGAGGTTGCCACACCGCCATCATCTCGCCGGAGGGTCGCCATCTGGCGCCGCCGCTGACCGAAGGCGAAGGAATACTGATTGCCGATTTGGATATGGCGCTCATCACCAAACGCAAACGGATGATGGATTCGGTCGGACACTACGCCCGCCCGGAATTGCTGAGCCTGCGTCTGGATAATACGCCGGCCCGCTATGTCGTGACGCGTGAAGCAGAACCCGAAACCGGAGGAGGTCGCGATGCAGAACATACCGTCCACTCGCCAACAGCTGATTACTGAGCTGCTGACCCAGGGGGTTAACGTCATTAACCCCCAACAGGAGCACGTCAGCCGCCACGGCGGCGCCGGGCCATCGGATCATCAGGCGATGAACGTTGACGGCGTGACGGTGATGGTGCCGATATACACCCACGCCGCCCATCGCTCGCCGTGGCAGGTGAAGCATGAAGCGTCCGGCGCCTCGCGGCTGTTTAACAACGCCATCCCGGTGCGGGAGATAAGCTTCGCCAGCAAACCCAGGTTTTACGATCGGCAAACGGCGGACGGGATCCCCTATTCGCAGATTGCCACCCTGCACGGCACCGACGTGCTGGCGACCACCGTATTACAGACCTGTATTCGCTATGAAAATCGGGCGAAGGCCTGCCAGTTCTGCGCCATCGGCCAGTCGCTGGCCGCCGGGCGCACCATTGCCCGGAAAACGCCGGAGCAGCTGGCCGAAGTGGCGAGGGCGGCGGTGGAGCTGGACGGGGTAAAACACATGGTGATGACCACCGGCACGCCGTCGGGCAGCGACCGCGGCGCGCGCATTCTGGTGGAAAGCGCCCTCGCTATTAAAGCCGCGGTGGACCTGCCGCTGCAGGGGCAGTGCGAGCCGCCGGGGGACGCGAAGTGGTTTACGCGGATGAAAGAGGCCGGTATCGATGCGCTGGGGATGCACCTGGAAGCGGTGACGCCGGAGGTCCGCGCGCGCATCATGCCGGGCAAAGCGCAGGTCAGCGTCGAGCAGTACCTTGAGGCTTTCGCCGACGCGGTGGCGGTCTTCGGGCGCGGGCAGGTCAGTACCTATATTCTCGCCGGCCTGGGCGATACGCCGGAGGCTATTCTGTCGCTATCGCAAACGCTGATTGGTCTGGGCGTCTATCCGTTCGTCGTGCCCTTCGTGCCGATCGGCGGTACGCCGCTGGAGCACCATCCGGCGCCGGACAGCCGGTTTATGTCCTCGATTTTGCAACCTCTGGGCCAGATGCTGAACCAGGCTCAGCTGCGGTCCAGCGATATCAAAGCCGGCTGCGGCCGCTGCGGCGCCTGCTCGTCGCTCTCCAGCTTTGAACAGGCGACGGCCTAAGGAGCGCGCGATGAACGAGTACGCCGGATATACCATTAAATGGGTCACGCTGCCGTGGGAGCGCGAGCAGGCCTATGCGCTGCGTCGGCAGGTCTTTTGCCGCGAGCAGGGCCTGTTCGCCGATGACGATCGCGATGAGATCGACGGCCACGCCCACCTGCTGGTGGCGCTGGGCTGCGTGGCTGGCTGGCACGACCGGGTGGTCGGCACGGTGCGTATCCACCAGCTGTCGCCGCGGGTCTGGCTGGGGTCGCGGCTGGCGGTGGACGCCGCCTATCGCCGCCAGGGGCAGCTGGGGCCGACGCTGATCCGCCTCGCGGTATGCAGCGCGCACGCCCTGGGCTGCGACGCCTTTTATGCCCAGGTCCAGCATCAGAACGAGCCGCTGTTTCGCCGCATGCACTGGCAAACCCTGGAGTGGCTTGAGCTTCGCGGCGTCAAACATGCCCGGATGCAGGCTGATTTAGCTTTTTACCCGCCCTGCGACGACCCCCAGAGCGGGATGGTGATTCATCGCGCGCGGCCTCAGCGAACCGCTGACGCTGCGGCCTTTCTGACGGAGGTGCGGGTATGAATCCGAGCCTGCCGGCGCTGATCGCGCGGCTACATGCCTTTAGCGGCATTGCGCATAAGCGCGATATCCAGCAGGTGGCGCGCGAGCTGCGCGACGCCTGGCCCAATCCGTCTCCCAACGGCGATGATTGCGCGCTGATCCCGGACGGCAGCGGCTACAAGCTGCTGGCGATTGAGGGGTTTATCAACCGTTTTGTAGAGGAGGACCCGTGGTTTGCAGGCTGGTGCGGGGTGATGGTCAACCTGAGCGATATCGCCGCGATGGGCGGGCGCCCGCTGGCGGTGGTCAACGCCCTGTGGGACGAGGCGCAGCCGCACGCGGCGCAGATCTTACGCGGGATGGCCGCGGCCTCGCGCGCCTATCGGGTGCCGATCGTCGGCGGACATACCAACCTGCGCAGCGAGCGGCCGCAGCTGGCCGTGGCGGTGCTCGGCGAAACGGCCAGCCCGCTCAGCAGCAGCGCGGCGCGGGCCGGCCAGACACTGATGGTCGCCATCAATCTGCAGGGAGCCTGGCACCCGCCGGGAAATAACTGGGACGCGGCGACCCGCGCGGATCCCGCCGAACTGCGCCGGGCGCTCGCGCTGCTGCCGGAGCTGGCCGCCGACGGGAGCCTGCGGGCGGCGAAGGATATCAGCCAGGCGGGGCTGGCCGGGACGCTGACGATGATGCTGGAGAGCTGCGGCCTCGGCGCCGAGGTGGCGCTTGAGCAGATCCCGATCCCGGCGGATATCGACCTGGAGCAGTGGCTGTGCGCCTTTCCCAGCTTCGGCTTTCTGCTGGCGGTGGACGAGGCGCGTTGCCACGAAGTGGCCCGGCGGTTTGCCGACTGCGGGATCGCCTGCGCCGCAGCGGGGCGTTTTACCCATGAGCAAAAGCTGATCCTGAGCTACCGGGAGCAGCGCGCGTGTTACTGGGATCTGACGCAGCAGCCGTTTACCGGCATGACTCACCAATAGAGGAACAGACAATGCCTGCAATGCATTTTGTGGTGCGCTGGCCCGACGGCAGCAAAGACACCTGCTATTCGCCGTCAACGGCGATCGAGAAATACCTGTTGATCGACCATCCCTACGCGCTGAATGAGTTTGTACAGGTGGCCACTAGCGCGCTGGACGAAGCCAGCGAAAGGGTCAAAGCGAAGTTTGGCTATTACTGCTCCAGCGCGCAGGATCAATCGGCGGCGATCGTGCAAAAGGCGGCGCAGTTCGGCCCGGAGCAGAGAGTCACGGTAGAAAAAATCACCCCCATTACAGCCTGACGTTAACCGAGAAAACGATGAATACGAACTCCTATCCTGTCGTCATTATTGGCGGCGGTCAGGCCGGTCTTGCCATGAGCTGGAGCCTGAAGCAAAAAAACATCCGTCATATTGTGCTGGAACGCCATCGTCTGGCCTGGGCCTGGCGGGAGCAGCGCTGGGATAACTTCTGCCTGGTGACGCCAAACTGGCAGTGCAGGCTTCCCGGCTTCCCTTATGACGGCGACGATCCCCACGGCTTTATGCTGCGGGACGACATTGTGGCCTACGTCGAACGCTACGCCAGGAGCTTCAACGCCCCGCTGCGCGAAGGGGTCAACGTCCAGCGCGTAGTGAAGCGCGACGGTGGTTTTACGCTGTTTACCTCCCTCGGCGAGCTGCAGGCCGACCAGGTGGTGGTCGCCGTGGGGAACTATCATCGCCCACGCTTTCCGGATCTCGCCGCCCGGCTCCCTGAGCGCATTGCGCAGATCCATTCCGCCCACTACAAATCCGCGCAGCAGCTGCCGGAAGGGGAGGTGCTGGTGGTGGGTTCGGCGCAGTCCGGCGCGCAAATTGCCGAAGATTTACACCTCGCGGGGCGTCGGGTGCATTTATGCGTCGGCAGCGCGCCGCGGGTGGCGCGTTTTTATCGCGGCCGCGACGTGGTGGAGTGGCTGGACGATATGGGCCACTACCGCCTGACGGTCGACGATCATCCGCAGGGTGAAGAGGCCCGACGCAAAACCAATCACTATGTGACCGGGCGCGACGGCGGGCGCGATATTGATTTACGCGCGTTTGCGCTCCAGGGGATGCGGCTGCACGGGCGTCTGCTGGAGTATGCCGATGGAAAACTGCACACCGCCGACGACCTGCGGGCCAACCTTGACGGCGCCGACGCCGCCGCGCAAAAAATTAAAGACAGCATCGACGCCTGGATTGCCCGGCAGGGCATTGATGCTCCGGTCGAGGCCCGCTATCAGGCGCCGTGGCAGCCCGAGTCCCCTGCGGAGCCGATCGATCTGAGGGCGATCTCGGCCATTATCTGGGCGGTAGGCTTCCACACCGATTTCAGCTGGATCGAGGCCCCGGCCTTCGATGAGAAAGGCTATCCGCGGCATCGGCGCGGCGTGTCGGTTGAGCCAGGCCTCTATTTCCTTGGGCTGCCCTGGCTCTGGACCTGGGGATCGGGGCGTTTCGAAGGCGTAGGCGATGACGCCCTGTGGCAGGCGGACATTATCGCCCGCCGTGCCGGGCATATCGCCGCGCGGGAGGTTATCGATGCGAACAGCGCAGAGTGATGATGATCCCTTCCTGCGCGACTTCTGGCGGGAAGAGGCCGCGCGGCTGTACTGGGAAACGGATTTTACCGGGGTAGTGGAAAACATCGACGGCGGCCCGCGCTGCCGCTGGTTTACGGGCGGGCGCACCAATCTCTGCTTTAACGCGCTGGATCGCCATTTATCCGCGAAGGGGGAGAAGTGCGCCATTATTCATCGTGATTATCTCGGGCAAACGCACCGGCTTAGCTATCGCGAGCTTTGGCAGCAGGTCAACGCCCTCAGCAGCATGATGCAAAGCTGGGGGGTGAAGGCTGGGGAGCGGGTGCTCATCGCTCTGCCGATGACGCCGCTGGTGGCGGTCGCCATGCTGGCGTGCGCGCGCATTGGCGCGGTGCATGTCGTGGTCTATTCCGCCGTCACCCATGAAGCCCTGATGCAACGCATTGCCGCCAGCCAGCCGGTGCTGCTGTTGCATAGCCGCGAGCCGCGCGGGCGTAAGGCATTGCCCGTGATTGACGAGCGGATGGCCGGCCTGCGGGTGGTGGATGTCCACAGCCAGGCGTTTGGCGAGCGGTTGGCGCGGCATCGCGGCCGCGTCGTACCCTGTACCTGGCTTGCGGCCTCCGCGCCTTCGCATCTGCTGTTTACGTCGGGGACGACGGGGGTGCCGAAAGGGATCGTCCGTGATACGGGCGGCTATGCCGTGGCGCTACTGGCCAGCCTTGCGCATCTCTTCCGGCTGCGGGACGACGAGATTTTCTTTACCACCGCCGATGCCGGATGGGTGACCGGGCACAGCTACGGCATCTATGGGCCGCTGCTGGCGGGGCTGACGACGGTGCTCTGCGAGGTTAACTCGCCGGGAGAATACTGGTGGCAGATGGTGGAAACGCTCGGCATCACCCGGATGCTGACCATTGCCGGGGCGATCCGCATGGCCCGGCGGCAGGGCAGGCCGCGCGCCGATCTGACCTCGCTGCGCACGCTCTATCTTGCCGGCGAGCCGCTGGATAACGCCACCGATGAATGGGTGGCTTCGCAGCTGGGGGTGCCCTGCGAAAATCATTACTGGCAGACCGAATCCGGCTGGCCGCTGCTGGCCGGCTCCGGCAGCGCGCTCTCGCCGGTGTTCACCCGCGCGGTTGAGGTGGTTCATCCCGCCAGCGGGAAAACCTGCGCGTCGGGCGAGGCGGGCATGCTGGTGATTAACGGCACGCTTGGCCCCGGAGGGATGTCGACGCTGTGGCAGAATGATATCCAGCACGACCAGTACTACTGGTCGTGCTGGCATCGGCAGTGGCGCTATGCCACCCACGATTGTGCGATAAGGGTTGGCGAGCGGATAGTTATCCAGGGACGGATGGATGACGTGATGAATATCGGCGGCAAGCGCATCGCCACCGCAGAGATAGAAAACGCTCTGATGGGGCTGGAGGGGATTGTCGAGGTGGTCGCCGCCGGGACGGCGCACTACCTGCTGGGGGAAATGGTGGCGCTGTTCGTGGTCACCGATATGGCCGACCCTGCGCAGCAGGCCGCGCTTAAAAAAAGCATTTGCGCCCGGCTGGTGGCGAGATGCGGCCGCTTTGCCGTGCCGCGGCGCATCCACTTCACCTCGGCTCTGCCTAAAACTTTCTCCGGGAAGGTGATGCGCCGCATGCTGGCGTAGAAGCGGCGGGCGCCTTGTGCTTCACCGCCGCGCCTCTCTGAGATCGAAACGAATCGGGAGCGTCACGCTGAACGACGGCTGTCCCGCCCGGATATCATCCGGCGGCGGAGGCAGCGGGGCGGCCCGCTTCGCCAGCTGCTCCGCTTCCCGGTCCAGCGAATCCACCCCGCTTGAGCGGAGTAACTTTGCCGCCAGCACGTTGCCCTGGCGATCCAGGGTGATGCTGATATACACCACCCCCTGTCGCTGCTGGCGGAGCGCCACGGCGGGGTAGCGCTTAAAGCGGCTCAGGTGTGCCAGCAGCTGCCCGCTCCAGTCTGAGCTCATCGGGTTCGCCTGCGGCGCCGCCATGTTCTGCGGCGCCGCGACCTGCTTATCGTTCATCGAGGGCGGCGCGCTGGTATCCGCTGCGGCAGACGTTTTTGACGGCGTCACCTCCCGTTCAGCCGTTGTTTTAGGCGGCGTCGGGTCTTTGCGTTTAGCGGGCTTGCTTTTCTTTATCTCCGGGGATGTTTTCGGCTCCGTGCCTTGCGGAGCCTGGGTCAGCGCTGGCCTGGTCTCCTCTGTCACCTCCTCCTTCTGCGCCACAGGCTGGCTGCTGGGTAGGGCGTGCGTTTGCTGCACTCCGGTCGGCATTTTCTCCGGGCTGGCGACGGATTGCGCCTGAGTGGCCATCATTAACACCACCATTGGCGTGGCCGCCGGCAGCGGCGGCGGCGGGCTGGACTGATAGCAGAGCCAGCCCAGCAGCATCACGTGAAGGAGCAGCGTCAGCAGACCTGCGAAAGTCCACCGCCTTCCCGCTCCCCGCTCCCATTCCTGGGGGAAAAGCGGGGCAGCGGAGAGTGTGTTTTTATTTAACATGGAAAAGTTACCACCGGTACAGGAGAGCGTGTCGTCGCGAGCGCAATGCCGCAACGTTAATCAGCGTCGGATAACAAACAGGACACGCTGCCCGGCAGGAAAGGGCATGTCTGGTGGAAATAACGAAATATAACGCCATAAAAATATCATTATCAGAGTAAAGGACTTCAGGAGACGCTGACAAAGTATTTTGACAGATAGTTTATCTGTACCGGCAGGCTGTCAGGCAGCGAATCAAGAATGCGGTCGGTGTTATTGAGCGGGAAAACTCCCGACAGTCGCAGATTAGCGACCTCCGGCCGGTAGCGGATATAGCCGCGGCGGTAGCGGGCCAGCTCGTCGAGGAAATCTGCCAGCCGCATATCATCGGCCACGATCAGCCCTTTTAGCCAGGCCGGTTCCGCCGGCACCCGGTGTAACGGGCTATACCCGCGTTCATTGAGCCACAGACCATAGCCCGCATTGACGGTCACGCTCTGGCTGCCTGCCGCCGGACGGGCGCTCAGCTGGCCGCGATACACCGCAATATCGCTCTGCGTACCGCCCAGCCGGATCGCGAAGCGGTTGTTGTGCGCGATGAGCTCGCCCTGCGGCAGCTGCAGCCGCAGTAACCCGGCGTTTTGCGGCGACGTCACCATCATTTCCCCGTTCAACAGCGCCACCCGCTGGCCGTCGTCGTGGGAGGCGACATTGACTGCCGTTTGCGTGTTCAGCATCAGCTGCGTGCCATCCGCCAGGGTCACATTTTTCTGTTCGCCGATCGCCGTGCGATAGTCCGCCAGCCAGGGCCGCCAGAGGCTGTTCCCGGCGCCGATCCCCACCGCGCCGGTCAGCCCGACGACGGCAATACTCTTCAACAGCCGGCGGCGTTGAGGATTGGCCAGATGGGACAGGCTCTGCTGCGCGGCCATGCCATTAAGCAGGGAAAAGCCGGAGGAGAAGGCGCCGATCTGCTGCCAGGCCTGGGCATTTTCCGGCCGCGACTGATACCAGCGCTGCCAGTTTTCCCGATCCTCCTGGCTGGCGTCTTCCGACATCAGCTGCGTAAGCCAGATGGCGGCTTCGCGGGCGCTTTGTTCATTGAGAGTGGATGAAGGACTCATGCTGGTATCAACACGCCGCTATTACGATGATAAGGCAAAGAAACATTGCAGATTCGCGCGTTGCAAATACTGTTTGACCGAGCTGGCGGAGACCCGCAGCCGCTCGGCAATATCGCAGTAGCGCATGCCCTGCAGATGGGCCAGCAGGAACGCTTCGCGCACCGGCGCGGGCAGGCCGTCCAGCGCCTGGTCCAGCTTTTCCAGCATCTCGATCGTCTGCAGACGGATTTCCGCCGACGGGGATTCGGCCTCCGGCAGCTCGCTCAGGGCCTGCAAATAGCGCTCCTCAATGTGCTTGCGCCGGTAATAGTTGGCTACCAGCCGGCGCGCCACCGTGGCTAAGAAGGGGCGGGGATGGCGAATGGTCGTAAGCTGCGGGCTGAGCAGGATGCTGATAAAGGTATCCTGCGCCAAATCTTCGGCATGCCAGGCGCAGCCGACCTTTTGCCGCAGCCAGTGGCACAGCCAGCCGTGATGTTCACTATAGAGCTGCTGGGCAAACCCGTTAGCGATTGCAATATCTTTCCTTGCCATTCGGCACACCAAACATGATAGCTTTAAATGAAAATAAGAATCATTACTAATTAAGATAATGTAAGTTATGTGTCAAGAGATTGCTGATTATTTACATTACGCCGGGGATTCAGGTGGGGGAAGCAGGGGAGCCGACGGCTCCCCGCGGGTAAAACGTCAGAAACGCTGGCTGACGCTGAATTTAATATTCCGCCCGACGCCGGACACGGATTCGCCCAGGTAGGGGTAATATTCGTGGTTGAACAGATTGTCCACCGCCACCCGGGCTTCAAACCCTTTCAGCGCCGTGGGCTGCCAGGAGGCGAACAGGCCGTGCAGGGAGTAGCCGGCGGTTTTCGGCAGCGCCCAGACGGAAGCGAGCGGATCGCCGTCGGCCGGGGAACGGTCCTGTTTACGCACAAAGTCGCCGGTCCAGCCAAATGCCGCATCCCATTGCGGTACTTTTATCCCCAGCACCGCGTGCGCGGTGACCGGCGGAATTTCCGCAATCCAGGTCTGGTTTCCCCAGGGATCGCGCGGGGAAGCATCGCGCTTACCGCGGATCGCGGAGTAGGCGAAGCTGCCGAACACCCGATCGCTATCGTAGAATGACTCAATTTCCACGCCTTCAATGGTATAGCCCGGCAGGTTACGGTAGTTCGACAGCGGCTGGCCGCACTCCCCTCCGCTTCTGGCGGCGTCGCACAGCACCCCGCGACGATAGAAGATTTCATCCTTGCCGCGGTTACGGAACAGGGTCGTACGAATTTGCAGGCTGTCTTCTGCCGTCAGTAAGTTGTTGAAATCCAGCACCGCGCCTAGCCGAATTCCGGTAATACGCTCCACCTTCAGATTACGGCTGGTGCCGGGAACGCTGGAGCTGGCTGACTGAACTTCGTACTGTTCATCAATGACCGGCGCGCGCCAGGTGCGGCTGACGTCCGCAAACAGCGACAAGTTAGGCGTGGCTTTCCAGATAGCCCCCAGGTGCGGAGACCAGCCGGTGTAGGTGACGCTGCTGTAATCATGCCCGGCGGCAGGATCGCTATCGTTATAGCGCGGCGCGCGGTTTGGCTGGCCCGTGTTGGTGACGTGATCGAAGCGCACGCCGGGCGTAACGGTCAGGCTACCGAAGCTGACCGCATCCTGCAGATAGGCGCTGCGGGTTTCCTGCTCGCCCGCCGGCATATAGTAGGGCTGGAAATAGCCGTAGTTGTAGCTGGCGCTATTTTTCTGCGCCGGATAGTACATCAGCGTATCGCGTTTATGCTTATGCCAGCGCACGCCAAACAGCAGCTTATGATCGAGCGGGCCGCTGCTAAAGCGGCTCTCGTTGTTCATATCGAGCTGCTGATCGACATAGCTCACCCAGCTCTCGTTCCCCAGAGAACCCAGATAGCTGTACTGTGACGCGGAGTCCGGCCGTTTATCATGCTGTTCGGTTTTCGAGTGGGCGTAAGATACCGTCAGGTTCAGCAGCGGCTGCTCTTCCGGCGCCAGGTTCCATTTTACCGAATAGTTGGTGTCTACCTGATCGCGATACACCAGGATGCGCCGCCACGCCTCATCCCGGCCGTAGCGGTCGATATCCGCCTGGCTGGGGGCGCTGATATCATCGCGCTTGGCGGCAAAAGGCTGCCAGCCGTCGGACTCGGAGCGCATTGCCGACAGGGTTAACGTCTGCGCATCGGTCAGATACAGGTTAGACTTCACCAGCCACGAAGCCTGATCGTTGGACGAGTAGGCAAAGCGCGTGCCGTCAGGCCGTTTAATGTTGCCCCCGTCGCGTTTGCTGAAATAGACCAGCCCGTCGGCAAACCCTTCCTCGGTGCGGCCATATAGCGCGCCGCTGTAGATCCCCTGGCGATCGTTGGTGTGATAGCTGTATTTCAGCAAACCGCCAAAGTTCTCACCGGGCTCCAGCATATCGCCGGCGTCTTTGGTTTCCATCGTAATGGTGCCGCCAAACCCGCCGTTGCCGTTCAGCAGGTTGTGCGGGCCTTTATCGACGTCAACGCGCTTGAGCAGCTCCGGCTCGATGAACACCGAGCCCTGGCGGTATTTTTCGAATCCTTTGGGCGCGCCGTCCAGCACCACGTTGACATCTTCCATATCGCCCATCCCCCAGATGTTCAAACTCTGTCCGCCGGGGCGAGGGGAGCCGGCCATCGAGACGCCGGGCAGGCGATCGAGCAGGCTGGCGACGTTATCGGCCTGTACGCGCGCGATGTCTTCCTGATTCAGGGTCGAGCGGCCGGCCGAGACGCTATCGGTTAAGCCGCTGACTACCGACAGCTCCGGGATCACCAGATCCTCAAGCGGTTCAGCCGCCACCAGGCGATAACCGTTTGCCGTCTGCCGGGCGCTGAGACCGCTTCCCGCCAGCAGGCGGCTAAAGGCTTCTGCCACACTGTATCGCCCCTGCAGGCCGGCGGTGCTTTTCCCCCGGGTTTGTTCTGGCGTAAAGGTCAGAATGACCCGGGCGCTGCTGGCAAGGCTTTGTAACGCCGGGGTCAGATCGCCGGCAGGAATGGCGAAAGACTGAACATCGGCCTGCTGCGTCGGCTGCGGCTGCGCCTGTGCGGAAAAAACGGCGGTCGCGCAGGAGGCAAAGACCAGCAGCCCGCACGCGGGCCTGAGCACTCTGCCGGCGGCCCGTTTTCTGCCGGAATGATGAATATGCCGCCGGACGTTTGTGCCGGGCATGTTGTTTGCCGCGCTTTTGTTTTTTATAGACATCGACTGTTCCCTGAATGTGTGAAACTGGAATCTCAGTAGAGAGGTCACCCAGGCGACAAAATCGGGCAGAGATTTAATGAAAAAATTTCTCATCTGGCGGCTAAACCTGCGGACAGGCGGTATCAGCCGGCTATTTTCCCGCACTGCGGCCCGCCAGACGCTTGAACAGAGGGCAATCCGCATGGCGCAACGGGTTGACAGTTTTATCTGATATTGATAATCATTATCAATACGCTATTTCTTCCACGACGCGTCGATTCACTGAAAGCGGGTCGTTCCACGGGGCTTAAGAGCATGGCATCATCCTCGATCGCGTCTTACACCACCGATTGCTGCATCGTAGGCGGCGGCCCTGCCGGGTTGATGCTCGGCTATCTGTTAGCCCGGGCGGGCGTCAAGGTAACGGTGCTGGAGAAGCACGATGATTTTCTGCGTGATTTCCGCGGCGATACCATTCACCCTTCCACGCTGGAGCTGATGCATCAGCTTGGTCTGCTTGACGATCTCCTGACGCTGCCGCACCAGCGCGCGGAAAACCTGTGGGCGGAGATCGCCGGGCGCAACGTGATGCTGGCGGACTTCTCCCGTCTGCCGACGCGCTGCAAATTCATCGCCTTTATGCCGCAGTGGGAATTCCTCACTTTCCTCGCCGGGCGGGCCGCTGCTTTTCCCCATTTCACGCTGATAAAGTCGGCGCAGGTGGCTGAGCTGCGCTATGAGCAGGGCCGAGCGTGCGGCGTGCTGGCGGAGACCCCGGAAGGGCCGATCGAGGTTGCCTGCCAGCTGGTGGTCGGCGCCGACGGGCGAGGCTCCGTGGTGCGGGAAAAAGCGGCGCTCAGCAGCCGCTCGTTCGGTATGCCGCGGGATCTGCTGTGGATGAAGCTCAGTAAGCATGCGGGCGATCCGCAATGGTCGATGGGCCATACCGGACCAAGGCGCAACTTCATCATGATCGATCGCGGGGATTACTGGCAGTGCGGCTATTCGATCGAGAAGGGGAGCTTCGATACGATCCGGGAGAGCGGACTGGAGAAATTCCTGCTGCAGGTGGCCGAGGTGGCCCCGTTTCAGGACGATCGCTTTCAGGAGATTGCCGGCTGGGAGCAGGTGAAGCTGCTGAGCATCCGCATCGACAGGCTGGAGCAGTGGGCGAAGCCGGGGGTGCTGTGCATTGGCGACGCGGCGCACGCGATGTCGCCTATCGGTGGAGTGGGGGTCAATCTGGCGATTCAGGATGCGGTGGCCGCGGCTAACGCCGTTAGCCTGCCGCTGCGCCAGCGCCGTTTGCAGCTAAAGCATCTGCGGCGCGTGCAGCGGCGGCGCGATTTTCCCACCAAAGCCACGCAGTTTTTACAAATTAAAATGAGCCAGCGCAGGACGAAAAAACGCCGCGCGGCTGGCGGCTCCGGTCTGATGACCTGGCTCAGCAACAGCCGCTGGCTGCCTCGGTTGGTCGGTAGGATCATCGGCCTGGGATTCCGTCGCGAAACGCCGCGTGGGTTTTAGCGGCAGGCGGATTGCCCCGCGGCGGCGGAATAGATACGCGGGTACCGCCGCACTGTTGTTGTAAGAGGTTGACCACATAGCCGTATTTCGGCCAGCGCTAATGATAGGGATTCCATAATGAGATGGCTGCTTTTGATAATCGCTTCTTTGTCACAGATCTCCTGCACGTTAAGAGTCGGGGATGAAAAATTGCTAAAAGGAGGTGCAATTGAATATCTTGAAAAACACTACAGCACGGCAACCAGAACGCCTTTTATCGGCGGGGCCATGTACGTCAATATGCGGCCCTATTTATACCCGATGATCGTAGATTATTGCGTGGCGAACAAAAATAAGATGGTGGATAACTGGTGCGTGGATAGTAAAGGATTCCCACTTTTCAGGGTGCAAAATGATTCGGTCAATACGGTGGTTGCGTCGACGGGGAGCGCATTGATTACCATGCCCGGCGACGGCGGCTGGCTCAGCGTGATTGAAAGGAACAATATCGTTTCCGATCGGGAATGGCTGCAAACGGCTCAAGAAACCTATCACTTTAAACCCGAAAATAAATAGTCACTATTTTGTTCCGGGTTTAATACACCAAACGGCGTCCGGGCGCCGTTTGGTGCGGTCGGTTAATCGCGGCTTTGCACCCAGAACGCGTGAATCAGGCCGGGAATATAGCCCAGCAGCGTCAGCACGATGTTAAGAATAAACGCCCAGCCGAATCCTTTACCCAGCAGTACGCCAAGCGGCGGCAGAATAATCGTTAAAACAATTCTCCAGAATCCCATATACGCTCCCTCTAAGTAAAATTAACCGTTTCCCTGATTAAGCTTAGTAATTCTGCCCGAGAGTGCCAGTTTGCCCTGGGGGTTTACTCTCCTTTACGCTTGCTAGCGGACGTAAAGGAGCGCGGGTCAGAGTCAAAATGAAGATTTGATGTATTCCGTCCGGGATGATACCTACAGCATGTCATCTCCTAATATTGACTATTTTCCCTGCATCTTCGAGGATCCTCGCGCTGTATTCTGCAAGGCCGACCTGAACTTCATGATTTTCTTCCTTCTGTTCAGCCAGCGCGCTTCGCCTTATCCCCATAGGGATACTGGATGAAATGCGCAATGACCCTTTGTCCGAAACCAGACTTACAACAGAAATCTATGATCCAGACCCTTCCTCTTTTATTCCATTCTGAAGGATGCAATCTGAACTCCGGACCGTTGAGGAGACGTTTCTCTGTATCTGCTTCAAGGTAAGCCCGAGGGATATAGGCCAGAGAAAAACTCCGTGTATCCCTCCAACTGCACTCCCGTCAGCCACCGCTGCATCTTTATCGATGCCGGCACCAAACGCTGAGGTCAGCTCTTTAAGGCTTAGGCCTCTCATTTCTCTTACTCCATTTATCAATTAATGGCGACAATAGTAAAAAAATAATTGTCGTCATTAACGCGTATGCTGCTTTTATGCCTATGTCATGGTTAGTTAAGGATCTCCAGTCAGGGCTCATGCACTGTATGACCAGAAATAAAATAAAATACAAGATGATTTTTGCACAGAAATTCAAGAGTATTTTTATTTTCATAAATTGCCCTGGGTGGTTAAATAAAAATAATGGGGTGGTAAAGTAAGAAAAAACCTTTAATGGTTTTCATCATTAATATACAGAAGAATGAGATGAAGTAAGTGGAACCGCCGCAGATAAACTTAATATAGTAACGGCTTGATGTAATTTTTAACCTTCATTTATTATCATCCACTCCTCTATCCTCTTTTTCGAAAACTCCATCTTGCTTTATCCTGTTCAGAAGATAGCGATTGTCATTTCCTTTTATTTGCAAAGCTGACATGACAGACGCGCAAAGTCAAATATTAATTTTAATTGAATCATCTATATTGATGACGGTTAATTGATGGGGGAAAGAAATGAATTACAAGAAAGTTTATGGGAAGGAATTAAACATCACGGTCGCTAATGATTTAACGGAACTGTACAATTTAAAAGCGAAGAGCGACGAAAGTCCGCTGAAAAGTGCTATCAAGCCTCACAACGTTCAGTTTACGTCACTTGTTCCTTCAATTGCCGAACAATGCTCCGGGTCTCACGGTGGAGAAGGCGTGGTTTCGTTTATTGAGGAATAGCGAGTATTGGTTGGTTTTCGAGGGAGGGAGATATATATATTTAAAAATATGATTTTTCTTTTTCAGGCGAGCATGTTTGGCTAATTTTTATCGTGGCATCGATGAGCGCGTCGGTCTGGGAAAAGAATCTTCCCGGATTTATAATCAGTACCAGTATAAAGGCGAGGCGCGTTTTAAAATCGAATACCCTTAGGTAAATTAAATGCTTGTCATATGTGAGTTATGTGTTTTAGAGTGGTTAAATTCTGGTGCTGTTTCCTAACATCTCGTTTTTAAAATAGGAATCTTATCAGCCGCTATTTTCAGGTTGCTGGAACAGGCGACTATTTTCAGAAAGTTATCGGATGTTTTAATATGTTTCTACCGCACATGGTGGCCTGCAGCACCATACTCCAGCTTCTTTTATCATTCGCGTTCGCCATCTTATGCGTCTCAGCGATCCCGGTTGCCTGCCAAAATGAAGCGATCAGGGGCGTATCTGGCTGAATATACCGCTGGCTGCTAAGAGGGAGAATTCAGTATGGTATGACTTACCGAAAGCGGCGATTAATACATTAATCAGTTTGATAACATTTTACGGCCTCCCGAATGCATTTGAATTTATACCTGGTTACATCAATGTCAACTTAGAAACAAATTGATGATCTATTTATGGATGTTGATGAAATAAATAGATATCCCTCGCATTTTGCGTATTGCGATATGGATTTTCTACAGCGGAACATAGTTAAATTCCGTTTGTTAATCCTTATTCGATCGGTTAATATTTGCACGGAAATTTTCTTTCATTAGCCTAATATTTAACTTACTGATTTCAAAGACACTGGCGGCTAAGGGTGTAGTAATATGGATCGCTCAAATAACATCCAAAGCTTTATTATTGGGGAGAGGGTTGCGTTCGTCCCTTCCCAGCGGGTGATTGTTGATAGACTGACTGCAAAAGAAATTAAGCTTCATCTTCCTGCGAGCTGCTGTCTGGAAAACTTACTCCGTAAGCAGGGAGAGATTGTTTCTCAGGAAGAGCTAATCCTCTGCGGATGGGGAAGTAAGCGCAATGCTGGCGTCAGCCACAATACTTACTACCAATGTATTTTACATCTTCGAAAAGCCCTGGTAATTATGGGGTTTTCAGACGTTATTGATACGGTGCCAAGGCATGGATTGAGGTTTAATAATAGCGTAAAAGTAGCGTACGTGTATCCTGATGAAGATAATGAGCAACAAATTGACAACAGTGTAAAAACCGAAGTTGACGGTAAAGAAACCTTCGTTCCTAATAATATCGCCAGCGAAACGTCAGCGCAGGCTGAGGCTGATGATTCTCTCGAAATGCTTAATACTTCGGCCGAAGTATTACAAGGACCTGCGGTTAATGAAATTAAATTAGCAAATACTTCAGCAAACGGTGATGATAATAACAGAGGTAAGTGGTTGAGGAATACAGGGATAGCCGTCATTCTGACGATGGCTTTATTGAGTATTTTAAATCATTACCACAGCGCTGGCGGCGACGCTTTTTCTGACTATATCAAAATCTCTTCCGATGGTTGTAATATATTTTCAGCGGACCGAAAATACTCACCCTCTGAGATTAAGGAAATCCTCAGTTCCCTGGGATTATCATGTGCCAGTAAAGAAGTCGTTTATTTTACTGCGTCGCCAATGAATACGCGATTAAATGTAATGTATTGTTCTGTCTATGATAAAGAAAATCAAAACTGCCGCTCTCTGACGGTAATGAAAAGCATAAAGGTAAAGTAATGCGAGCAAAAATATATTACCTGACAACTTTACTGATAGCCGCTATGTTTGCTGTAGTTTATTTTTTTAAAATGGATGATTCAAATAATAAAATTGTATGCCAGAGTCGTCATACCTTGCTGCATGATGGCTTTCGTCTGGATTCTAATTTTGGCTTCATTTTGGCTAATGATAAAGGCGAGCTTACGGTACATGCTATCGCCGCTGAGAATGGCGTGCAGTCGCAGGTCGCCAGGGTCATTAACTTTACATATGTGAAAAATAATGATGTGTACATACTTAAAAATCAATATGTCGAGTATCTTAGTACCGATAACAGTAAAAGCAGTAATGTGGATTTTCATTTTCCTGCATTCTTTTATGAAGCAGGAAAAGAGCTCGCGCTGAAGATTGAGTATGATAAGTATAACAACCCTGTCATTTATTTACATAACATGCCGATGTTCTACTGTAAGAAATATAATCACGTTTAAGTCATCAGGTCAGCATCGGTCGTTATGGCCGGTGGGGGAAAGAACGCCAGGGCCTGAAAGTGTTGTGACTCTCTCAGAGAACCTTCTGCTTATGACATACATAGGCTGGTAAGGTCGAGAATATAAATAAATAACTGTTTTGTTGCTCAAGTATTTTTACGTAAATATCTTTTTTGGGATACACGAAAAATAAAGGCTCATATTTCTCTAGCCAGCTGTTGTTAACGGTCTCATCAGGGAAGACTACATTGGTGACCGAGTGCAGGTGATAAACGTTGTTGCGCTTTTCGATGTTGAAAAATATCTTACGATTAAATTTATTGGCTTCATTATTAATGGAGCGGCCATTCATGCTGAGCATGCCGCTATCTTTGCTAATCCTGTAAGTTAGCGAAACGTTGAGGTTCTCGTCCGCATGGTGCTGAACAAAGTTAGCTTTGCATGTGAACTCAAGCGGTTGAGAACGCTGCCATAAGGAATAACCTGCCAGTATTAAGGTTAAAAATAAGCACAGGCAAAGCACATACACCGATGCACGGTAATGTATCATTCTAATGATCCTCAATAAAATAGTTCGAAATACAGTAGTTAGGGCTGGACATGGGTTTATTGCAGCGAATCACCGAGGCCCTGGGCAGCATGGCGTATCTGCTGATATATACCCATGGAAACTTTTGGCAGTCAGATTTGAACTGCGCGCCGTAGGTTAGCGCTTTCGTTCGTTCATCTGCATTATGAATATCTTTATTGAGGAAGAGGTGGCAACCATCGGTGTTCACGGTGAGCTGATAGTTTTCGAAGTAACTCTGCTCCTGGAAGTGGCTCAGAATGACCTTTATATCTGCCAGCAGAATAGAAAAGATAAGAACCGTGATGAGAAAAAACAGCTTACTTAATTTGCTGGCGTCTCTTTTTGGCAGGCATTGCGGTTCAGGGATATCGGGAGCTGATGCCGGGATATCGGCAACAGACTCGATCGCCTCGTGGAGGATCCCGGCATGGCTAAATACTGCTTTGTCGAGCTCATCATAAGATACGGTCAATGCCGTCTCGTCGGTTGTCTGTTCGTCAACACTGGCTGGCGGTGGCGGGTCGGTGGATTCAATAGACTGAATCTGTGTATCAAGGGCCAGGGTTAAACCAATACGCGGTATCGTCGTGATGGGATCGCTGGCAAATCCAATTTCTTTCATTCCTTTTCTGAGCAGACAAATGTTTTGATAGTAGGTATTTGCCGACACAACGAGCCCAAGCTTCTCCCATACGTTATACATAAACTCTTGTTGCGTCACAATTGTGCCGGATCTCTCGATTAATAGTAATAAACAACGGCTTGCCGGAGAGTTTAGTACAACCATATTCGTGGGGTTGCTAAGATTTCTTAACTGACGGGTCGTAGGATGAAATTCAACAACCTTGTTAATAACGTAATATCTATGCATTAATTATATAGAACTCATTCAGCAACTGGTGAGGTTTATCTCTGCGGATGCAGATGAAATTAAGATATTTTCACATTTAGACAAAAGTATAAGTGATAGATTAAGTGCTGCATACTCTGGCTCCTGGCGAAAAGTCTTATTTATATAATTGTATTGAATCAACGAGCCTGTCTTGTCAGGTCATCACGGACAGGACATTCTTTCCATCAATAACGGAGGCGGAAATCGCCGGGTTGTCATTACGCGTCTGCATGAGTCTGATAGCGTATTGTCCGAAATCAGATTAAGTTAAGACCCGCGCCGGCATGATTTTTCCTTTATCTTTTAATCCGCCGTTGTAGTGAAATGATGGTGTAGTGCTTTTGTCATTACTCAATGAAGTATTCGGAAATACACGAAGTCGATTGCGCGAATGGTTTATTACAGCGGATGATCGAAGTTCTGGGGAGGTCAGCTGTTGTCGTCACGTATACCCAAGGGTAGTTCCGGCAATCGCTGGTAATATGTTTGCCATATTTGTTGAGCACTTCTTTTTTCAGGTTATCGGATGCCGGTTCCGCTGATAAAACATGGCAGCGCTGGGTAGACGTTATCGTTTCATAGTCAGCAAAATAGCTTTCTTTCATACCCGCCATGTATGAGAAAAGCGCTGAGATAGCAGTGATGCTTACCGCCAGAAGAACGCCATTTTTTACTGTGAACGCGGGCCTGTATTTCTTCACTCTGCTAAGAATGGCTGGAGGGGCATTGTTGCCAGCCTCCGACCATGTCAGCTCTTTTTTTAAGCCATAATCGGCGATGCTCATCGATGAGCGTTCTAAATCCTGATGGCTACTGTTCTTAACCACCGCGATCGAGGTGCTGTTGATCGGTTTCCTGGTGCTTCCTGAGTCCGGGGAAGCGTCCGTGGTTGATTTACGGATTTGTGTGCCGGCGGCCAAGGTCAGCCCAATGCGGGGAAGAGTGATAATGACATTTTCCTCTAACCCGGCATGGGTAAGGCCTCTACGGAGAATCGAGATATTCTGATAATAGGCGTTTGCGGTAACTCTCATACCGCTTTGCTTCCAGACGATATCCATAAAGTCCTGCTGGGTGACGACATTGCCGATATGACTAATTAATAATAATAAACAGCGACCGGCGGGTAAATTAAGCGTGACCTTAAGCTCCGGGTTGTGAACATTACGCAAGGTACTTGTCGCTGGTTGAAATTCTACACATTCATTAATGATATAATTGGCGCGTAGGTCCGTTAATAATTTATAGAGTTCATTGCTGCCGTTTGCCATTTCATTAACTCCCAGATAAAAGACAAACATAAGCACGTGAGTATAATAGCTGTAAAATGAATTTTATTATTATTCTGTTATTTAATCATGCTTGAACGTAACGTCTGGCTAAAAATAAACGTCACGATAGCTGTTTTGCCACATGACCCGGGCGACCGGTTAACGTCCGGAGGTGAAGGTTCACGTGGGAGGGCGTTGGTAAAACTATTTAAAATATTCGTACCAGCCCCGATCGTTTAAGCCCTCTTGCTGAGGGCATTATATACTCGCGATACATGCAAGTTGAATGTACGCTGGCTTCCTTCGTTCTTCCCGGTCACTTAGTTTACTAAGCTCCCGGGTATTTCCTCAGTTGCCGCGTTACCCGGACTACGGTCTCATCCCTTTGTTTAAAAACGCCTGAAGCGTTTTTGGCCTGCAACCCGAATTATTCAGCGTATGTAGCCTGGATTTTGAGATTAATCCTCCTGGATTACGACCTCTATCGCCGCTTTGACCAGTCCATCTGAAATATCATCATTCATCCGGAAATAATCTGCGGTAAAGCTGATGTCCTGGTTAAGGCTAAGGGATGGAATAGAGTAGGCATCGGTATCGAAAAATTTCACCGGAGTGTTATCTTTTTTCAAAATGATCCCGACGTTTTTGGCACCGCCGCCGCCGCCCGGTACTACAGGGATGGTATTTTCCAGTACCCCTACATCGGTGGCAACCGATCCCTTCGGGTTAAACCAGTAGGTGAGTTTCTTACCTTGCAACTCATTTGGGCAGGTAATATTCATATCAATTGCTTTACCTTTGCCGGTTGTCGCACCGCGGGCAAGCGCCAGCAGGTCGCTTTTAGCGATTGTTTGCAGATTGACCGTGCCGGGCCCTTTAAGCGAGATATTGCAGCTCTCATTACGAAAGGCAATTCTTGTTGTTTTGGGATTTACCCAGTAGATCGCGCCTTTTCTTGCATATGCCAGGTCGGCCGGGTCTGCTACGCGAAACTCAATTTCGACGTTGATGTTGGTCGCCCCGCTGGTATCAATGGGACCCGTTTTAATTAACCACGCAGAGAAGTGCGGCGTTGCGGTGAACTCTGACGTGCTTCCAAAAGGCGTTGGCCAGCTCCCCGCCTGTCCGACGATCTGTTTGCCGATTCGGCTGGCGAATATATCGCTAAACTGAATACCAATGCCGGCAACGCCGGTTTCATAAACCGGCATGCCGCGAACGGTCAACCCCGGAACCTCTGGCCTGTTCACGGCGACGATATATTGCGCACCCGGATCGCAGGTATACAGGCGGTTATGCAAATTCATACCGCCTATCGTTCGGCTATAAAGAATTGCGCCTACCGGAAGAGCAGGATCGGCTGATATCTTAGGGTACAGCGTCATACCCTGTCGTTCTTCCGTTCCCCAGCCATTCTGATGGGGATCAGAAGGCGTATAAGTGCATAGCCGTGCAGCCGAAACCCCGCTGCAGAAAAATATTCCGGCCAGCAGTACAATCATTTTTTTCATTTCACTCATCTCTTTATGATCATTATCGACACAGGGCTTCAGTCTGGCTGACTCCGGAATTTTTCTTCTGGCCTGCAGACAGGGTATAGATGGCGGTACATTTCTGGCCCGCATTTTTCCCCCAGCTGACCGTCAGCGCACCCGTTGGCTGCAGGCCGGTCATGTAAACCATGCCGGCGTCGCTCACGATGCTGGCCTGGGATTTGGCTGCGCCGGCAAGCGTGGCCATCGCGCCAAAAGGCACCTCGCGGCCTGCGGGGGTTTTAAGGCGAATAAATGCCCGTTGCCCAATATTCCCGTCATAGTTTGCGCGCACAATGGCGCCGCGGGTGGGGACAACCTGCTGCGTGGTCTGCATCAGCTCCATATCGTCGCCAAAGGATGTGCTGTCCAGAGTGATATCGGTACTGCGGTAGGGGGTAATATAGGGAACGATGGCATAGCCGCGACTGTCCGTGAAGATCGTTGAATCCGAGCTGAGCCTGACGTTATCCAGACCCGGGGCTTTGATTAACACGGCCGCATCGCTGATATTCTGCCCAAACGTTATTCCGTCTGCATGCGCGATCAGGCTGCCGCTGGCGCCGTAGTCGATCCGCCGGCTGTTTTTGTCATAGCTGTAGCCGACGTTCACGCTTCCACGCGAGCCGTTATAGGTTCCCCTGACGTCGCCGCTATAGTGCTCACGATTGCTGTAACCCTGCTGGATATCCCAGTCAAGATTATTGTTTTCCAGCCCGATGCCGCCTAAAGAAACATACTGATCCGTAGACCCTGGGCTACTCTCGGTGACCTGATAACTTGCATAGGTATTTGGCAGCCAGTTGCTCAGAGGTATGGAAATTGTTAGCGCGAGACGCTGATCGTTTCGCGCCTCGTAGCTGGAACCGTGTGAACCCCAGGTATAGCGGTTATAGCTATAGCCCAGATAATAGTTAATACCCTGCCAACCGCCGTTATAGCCCAGGCTTAATGATTTATTGGTACGCTTGTTATCCCAGTAATCTTCGATCAGCGCGCTAATAGACAGGCTCCCTCGTGATTTTCCCAGGCTCTGATTTAGCGTCAGGTTGGTACGATTGCGTAAAGAACGCGCCGAGTAATAACGTCCGTCATCGGAATAAGTATTAAGCACTTCAGACAGCGTGTTAAACCCTTTCGTCGAGTAGCGATAACCTGCAATGGTAAAATTGGTTCCGGTTTCGATAATATTTTTACCGTAGCGTACGCGCCACGACTGGCCGGAGGTTTTATCGTCATAGCGTTTTTTGGACCAGGCCTGAGTCACGTCGGCCGACAGGGCGCCGAGGCTGGCAAGGTTATACCCCAGGCCGGTAGACAGAGCCTGGTATTTTGCCGATGCCTGCATACCGCCGAAAATCGTTGCGCTGGTTGATACGCCGTATTTGGCGGTGGCCTGCGTAAAAGGGGTTTCATTAATGGAGCCGACGTAAGGCCGGTATTTCCCCGAGGTGATTTCATACTCGAACTGATTTTCCCTCAGCATGACCGGCAGAGCCGCGAAGGGAACGATAAAGTTCTGTCTCGAGCCGTCGGACTCTTCAACCGTAACATACAGATCGCCACTCCCGCCGCTGGGGTACATATCCGTAATTTCAAACGCGCCAGGTGCGACGTAGGTCTGGTAAACCTGATAGCCGTTCTGTTTGATCACCACCCGGGCGTTGGTTTTAGCGATACCGCGGATCACCGGAGCATAGCCGCGCATACTCTCCGGGAGCATGCTGGTATCCGTCGCCAGCTGCACGCCGGAAAAGGGGACGCTATCGAATATGCCGGATAAGGAAGAGCTTTCGCCGAGAAGCAGGTTGCTGCTGATGGAGCGCAAGCTGCGCTGGAGATAAAGATAAGCGGAATCAAAATGAGCTGACTCTCCCTTACTTTTGTTCCATATGCCAAGGTTTCTGACGCGCCAGGGGCCGATATTTATCCCGGATTCCAGATTCAGGCCATAGTATTCATTATCGCTTTTATAATCCTGCGAACCGTTAAACTGATAGTTCACAAACATGGCGTTTATGCCGTCATCAAACTTTTCCGGTGGGATGTAGTCGTTGGCCACCGTGCTCATCGCGGCCTGGGGCGTGGAGATATCTAAGCGCTGGGCGGTGAAATCGAAAACGGTTTTGCTGTCAGGAATAATATCGAAGTTGGCACAGCCTTTTTCGTTCTCTTTCAGTTCGGGGAATGATTTAACTCTGACGCCATACTGAGAAAGTGTGTCCAGCGTGAAGCAGGGGATAAGGTTTAGCTTTTTATCCAGCCTGCTGCCGCGTTCGGTCGTAACAAACTTAACGTTTTTGGTTTCCAGATAGCGACCATTAAAAACGATATCGACCCGGTAGTCTCCCGGCGCCTGAGCGTTGACCGACTGATAAATGGACAGGTCGGGAACGTTGGATGCATCACCTCCATTAGCCGATGTAATAAATGCGGGATCAAAGAATTCACGCGCGTTCACCGTAGTGTGAATGCTCGCCGTCATTATAGTAATAATAGCTATGCAGAGCGTAGATAGCCTGAAGGTATCTCTGTGTTCTATTGGCATAAAAACATCCATTTATAAATGCGAACTGTTTATGGCAATCTCGATGAATAGAGGGAACCTGCACCTCCATAATCATTCACTATTTTCCACGTTACTTTGGTAGCATTGCCGTTATCTTTTAACGTTATAGCTTTTGAAGAAAATGGTTCAATAAACTTAATTACTGCCTGATATTCATTAGCGCCGATCTGTACGTTTCTAAAATAGAAGAAAAATGGCGTCGGGTTTTTTATGGTTAGCCGATTACCTGTCTTGCGCCACTCTATTTTTTCGGCTTCGGTATTATTGGATAACTCGGCTAACGCTTTTGGCCTGTAAATCAGCCGCATGCGATGGCGGACGGCTAGCTGTATCGTATTGCTGTTCGCATAGGTATCATCAGACGGTGGGATGGCCATAATATTAAAAAAGTAAGATGATTCACGGTCAGTGGGGGCATTGATGTTGCCAGTAGAGAATATACGGACGGTGTTTTTCTGTTTCATCTCCAGGCGAAAAAGAGGCGGTGTGACCATAAATGCGGGCGCTTTTCCCTCTGGTGCTTCAACCCACGATTTGATCAGATAAGGCATTTCGTCTTTATTATCAATTTGCGCAGATATCTCACGAGCGCCTTCTTTATAAAGATAGCGAGTTGATTCGATAACAATTCCTGCATGCGCAAAGCCACTCAGTATCATGGCGAAGGCAATGATTGCCTTGATCATCATCTGGTACATTAGATTCCTTCAACATTTAATTAAAAGGGCCTGCTGGATTAGCAGGCCCCTTGAAAATTAATTAGATGGTGTAATCAATGGTAAAGGTTGCAACGCCTTTAACCGGGCCTTCAGTAACCGGGTTTGCCGCGTTGACTTTCACGTAGCCAGCAAGATATTCCAGGTTGGTTGCCTGATGCGGGGTGTAGGCTTCGGTAACCGCAGTGCCATCGAATTTGATACGGGCGCTGTTGCTCAGTTTCTGAATACCGATACCGATGTTTCCAGCGCCGTTAACGGCAGTGTTGTCCAGAATGTCAGGAGTAGAAGAGGATGTCCCGGTGACTTTAACGCTCAGGCCGGTAACGTTGTTTTCATCTGCGCCGCCGATAGCACAGTCGCTAACCCGGAAACCAAATTGCTGGTTTTTAAATAATGTATTAACAGACTGACCGGTTGCTTCAGCAGTGGTCACGGTCATTAACTTAACGATACCGTTGTTGAGGGTACCCGTCGGGGTCACGACGCAGGAAGTCTTAGAGTCTGCTACTTCGCCCAGGATAGTGACTTCAGCCTGGTTCGTTGCCAAAGCCTGAGCACTGAAAGCCGCAGAGGCAGTAATAACCATAGCCAGAATTGTTTTTTTCATCCGTTTAATCCATTCATTTAAAGTTAAATTATTAATTACAGGAAAGAGACCAAACATGACCTCAGAAACTTATCCTGTATGTATCCATATATACTTACTCTTCAACCCTTACGGCCTGCATGGGTAAGTGCCGCTATATTAATCATGGTCTGTTAAAATACTCATCTGAATTTTTTTCAATAAAACTTAACACACATTAAAAGCTGACTGTCTGGCCGGTATAGCGGCTTTTCTGAACGGTGGAAAGTGTACTCATAGCAGGGGCTGACGGGCTGAGTAACGCGAAATATTATTTGCAGGGATAAGCGATCAAGTTAAACAAAGTTAATATCTACAAAGATTTCGTACGATTTTGCCTGACAGACTGAATCAGTGGCGATATTTTTAGGATTGGCGTTAGTGAAACGCTTATAATAATCGTGGTAACGTGATTGATTACCTTCCTGTTTATTATTAATGGTGGCGGTAATATCACCGTTATCGACTACGGTAACACGCTGAAAGTTCTTGTACTCAGCAGATTAAAAGATGAGAAGATCGCCGGTGCGGACTGAGGATACTCGTTCGAGCTCGGCAGCGGCGTTGACGTTTCAGCCATTCCTTCTATCGAATAATTTCTATCTCATTGTTAATAATAATAAAGATCATCTTTCTTTTTGTGATTCAGAAAAATTAACAATGCCTGTCGCGCGCCCCTCGCGGTAGAACCCGCCTGGCCTGCTCTGTTATCAGAGTCGCGGTATGAAGGGGACGCTATAGGAATGGACGAGGGTTGCAAAGAACAGATTAAATCCGGACAACTATTTTTCCTGATGATAAACGCGCTTCTTATTCATATTTTTATTTCTTATTTTATTCTTAAGTGTGGATTATTCATGAAACTAAAGTTGTTTTTTTACAGGAAGTGCCGAAAATAGCCTCCCATCAGCACAGCATATGTGATTGATAAATTTATACCATCTGGAATATACAACTTAAATAGATAAGGAATAGTGATGAAGGTACTTTCTCTTGAAGAAATGAATGCCGTTTCGGGGGCTTACTCCTGGAGCAGCCCTTGGAGTATTTTTGGCAATATCGGTGAAGCGGTAGTCAGCGCAACGCTGGGCGCGGTTGCCGGTTTCGCTGCGGGAGCCACTATTGGTGGTACACACGGCGGCGACGGCGGCGGGGTCCTTGGTGTTGGTACGATTGGTCAGGGCGTTGGCATGATCGTCGGCGGTATTATCGGCGGCATCACCTGCGGTATCGGCGGGGCGATTGTCGGTTACGAGGAGACCTGGAAATATACCAAAACGCTGCTCGATGGTTTCCTTGACGGTACCTTTAAACCATGATTTTGAATTGATTTTCTTCTGGCCCGATGCGTCGGGCCTTTTTATATCAGGTCAGGTACTCATGGGTAAAAGATTGTTCAGACAGGAAGCGATAGAACATCAGCGAAGCTACTGGAAAGGGCGAGTGATTCTGTTCGGGGGCGTTTCGCCGCTGATAGTCTCCGCATGCTGTCTTGCTTTTTTAGTTATCATTATCGCCATGCTTTGCTTTTTTAAATATACCAAAAGAATTGATGTCGTCGGCGAGGTTATCACTCTGCCCCATCCTCTTAATATCTCCTCGCCGCAGCTTGGCTCGATCTCGAAACAGTATGTCCGGGTTGGTGATGTTGTTAAGAAAGGTGCCGTGTTATTTGAGCTTGATGTATCCAAAAACACCGACGGCGGCAACGTTAGTGATACCAATGTTTCAATGGTGAAAGCCAAAATTGTCAATGTTGAAGATATCATCAAAAAACTAAAAGCGAACAAAGATGATTTTATTGGCACAACGGGTCGCCAGATTCAGCGCTATGAGCGCTCCCTTGATGAAACCGAGAAAATGCTGACGACGGCAAAAAAAGGTCTTTCACATATTGAGAATTCGCTGCAGAGCTATAGCGGTTATCTGCAGCGCGGGTTGATCAATAAAGATCAGTACAATAACCAGCACTCTCTATTCGTCCAGCAGCAAAATGCGTTTCAGTCATTATCATCGCAGAAAATGCAGATAGAACTGCAGCTCACCCAGACCCGTAGCGATTTAACGGTAAAAACCGCTGAGATTGATAATCAGATTACGTCACAATACAGCCAGCTGAGAGACCTGCAAACGCAGCTGATTGAAAACAGCGCGAGCGGAAGAATTTTAGTTAAGTCCACGATTGATGGCCGGGTGGAGTCGATCGCCGTTACGCGTGGCCAAATGATAGAGGCCGGGAGCAGCTTAGCCCAGGTCAAGCAGCTTAGCGGTATTGACTATTATTTACTGCTATGGCTCCCCGATAACAGTTTACCTTATGTCAAAATCGGCGATACCGTTAATATCCGCTACGATGCTTTTCCTTCAGATAAGTTTGGTCAATTTTCTGGCAAAGTGATGTCCATCTCATCAATGCCGGTTACCCGCCGGGAATTATCTGACTATGGCAATAGCCAGGCTAATAGCAATACGTCGCCCACGCTCTACAAAGCTATTATCAAAATTAAAGAAAAAGAGTTTGTTTATAAGAACAGAACGCTTGTGCTATCTAATGGCCTTAAGGCGAAGAGTATTGTTTTTACCGAGGAGAGGCCGCTTTATCAGTGGCTGTTCTCACCAGTATATAAAGTAGTTCAGAGCCTTAAGGGACCCAACGATGAATAAAGACGTACTTGATTCAATTTTTCGACGGATCAACTTTTCAATTAAGAATAAAGTCCCGGTTATTATACAGTCTGAGTCAACGGAGTGCGGCAATGCCTGCCTGTCAATGATTTGTGGGTTCTACGGTAAAGATATCGATCTGTTCAACTTTCGCAATATCTACGGCTCCTCATCGCAGGGGACGACGTTAAATGCCCTGGCGACGATTGCGCAGAAGGCTGGCCTGAAAACGCGCGCGCTATCCCTGGATATTGAAGAGATCGGGGAACTCCGTCTGCCCTGCGTACTGCACTGGTCATTAAATCACTTTGTCGTGCTGGTCGCGGTAAAAGGTAAGCGCTTTATTATTAACGATCCGGCGCTTGGGCGACGCGTGGTTCATCATAAGGAAATATCAGAAAACTTCAGCGGTATTGCGCTTGAGGCATGGCCGGATAGCGGCTTCATTCAGGAAAAGCAGCGCTCCCGGCTGAAGCTGCGGGAGTTAATGCATAACATTGTTGGCCTGAAGTCAGCGCTAACGAAAATATTGATGCTGTCGATAGTGATTGAAACGGTGAATTTGCTGCTGCCTATGGGCACGCAGGTTGTTACCGATCATGTTATTACCGCACATGATGAAAACCTGCTGCTGGTCATCTGCGTCGGGCTAATGTTTTTTACGATATTTAAAACCTGGGTCAGTATGCTCCGCGCGTGGGTCTCACTAAAGCTGAATACGCTGACCGACGTACAGTGGAAAACGAGCTTTTTTGATCATCTGATCGGCCTGCCGCTGGCTTTCTTTGAAAAGCGCCAACTGGGGGATATACAGTCGCGCTTTGCTTCCCTGGATACCATTCGTTCAACCTTCACCAACAGCATCGTCAGCGGAATTATTGACTCGATCATGACCATCGGCCTGCTTGTGATGCTGAGTCTGTACGGCGGCTGGCTGGTGTGGGTTGTGCTGGGGTTCACGGTTTGCTACGCCGCGATGCGCGCGATCACCTATAAATTTTATCGTGCCATCAATGAAGAGTTAATCGTCAAGCGTGCGCGCTCGGGCTCGCATTTTATGGAGTCGCTGTACGGCATTGCGACGATAAAATCTCTTAACCTGAAAAACAGGCGCTCACAGCACTGGCTGAATACCAATATCGATGTCAGTAACGCCGGTCTGAAGCAAACGCGTTTCGATATGTTGTTTGGCGGCATTAATACGTTCATTAACTCGGCCGATCAGGTTGTCATTTTATGGCTGGGCGCGCAGATGGTTATGGAGAACACGATGACCATCGGTATGTTTATGGCGTTTAACGCCTATCGCGGTCAGTTTGCGCAGCGCGCCGCGGCGCTCATCGATCTCACTATGCAGCTGAAAATGCTGTCGCTACATAACGAGCGCATTTCAGAAATTGTTTATAGCGAACCGGAGGCTGAGTCGCCGGTAAGAAAGATTTTTGCAGATGATATCGGCGTTTCTTTAGAAGTGCAGAATTTGGCGTATCAGTACGACCGGCTGTCAAAACCGGTTTTTTCTAACGTCAATATCAGCGTTGCCGCAGGAGAATCCGTGGCGCTGATCGGTGCGTCAGGCATCGGTAAAACTACGTTACTAAAAGTTATGTCTGGTCTGCTAACGCCCGAGCGGGGGGACATATTTATTGGCGGTTTTGATATTAACAAAATCGGCATTAATAACTTCCGCAGCAGCATTGCCTGCGTATTACAGGAAGACCGCCTGTTTTCCGGATCTATTGCCGATAATATTTCGGGCTTTGATGATGAGGTGGATCAGACGCTGATCGTTGATTGCGCGATGAAATGCAATATTCATGAAGAGATTCTGCGCATGCCGATGGGCTATGAAACGATTATCGGCGAGCTTGGCGCCGGGATCTCTGGCGGTCAAAAGCAGCGCCTGCTTATTGCCCGGGCGCTCTACCAAAAACCGAAAATTCTATTTATGGATGAAGCCACCAGTCATCTTGATATTAATAATGAAAAGATGGTCAACGCGGCAATTGAATCTTTAAACATCACCCGGATTATTATTGCTCACCGTCCTTCAACCATCGCCTGTGCCGATCGGATCATTGATTTAGCGAAACTTACCTTATTGCCACAGCAGCTTACTACGGAGACTATTTTATGAACATCTTAACGGGCATTAATACCGGGATCATTAAATCACCCGACGCCGTGCTGGCGTTGGCCCTGAAGATGCAAAGCGTCTTGATTGCGGAAACGCTCATGTACCTTCCGCCGGATCGGGTACAGGACCTGGTTTTTGCTGTTTTCTGCGGTTACCGCAGGCTGCAGATGGTGTTCCGCGAGGACCCTGAAAGCATCAGAGCACGCACCATCGCTGATACAGAACGGTTAAACAACCGCACGCTCTCCGTCACGCTTGATGAGATACAGAATCCCAATGTCGCGCTTCGGGTGACCGATTTCGTGATGAAATATCGTCAGGATAGGGTCACTTTTCTGTTCTTTCTGCAAAATGAGGAGGTGATATCTGTGGATCTGACGGTTACACAGATGGAGTTTCTGCTGAACCTGCTGTTGGCGACGATACACAAGACCGGGGATGCAGCATTTGTTTCTCTGGCCCTGCAGGCAAATGATTTTATTCCGTTCTATACCGTCGATTTTGCCAATATCGGCAGCAGCGGAGTTAACTATAATAAATTTAACGTGCCGGCCTGGAAATTCTCAGCCTTCAGCGATTTTTATTCGCTGGTTATGATCCAGGAGGATGGCGATATTCCATGCGGGGCAATCATTAAAGCGCTGCCGGAGCTTGAACCGAGCCGGATTAAGGCGATTGGTGAATTATTAGTAAATAATAACCCATTGCTGGCTCCTTACCGGCAGCGAACGCTGGCCTTTGCGTGTGAAAAAATTGCTCCCGAAGTGAGAGAAGAGGAAATGGAGAAACTGCTCCGGGCGCATATCCAGCATCGAGTGACGAAGATGTCTCCATCAACGTGCTAGTTGCCTCCTGATAAGTCGGCGAGGGCGAGCGGGGCGGATAGCGATCCGGCCCGCTCGCCGCTCGGTTATGCGCGCTGCGCCGGGCGTCGGTGCCGGTACAGCCACATCAGCTTATAGGCCGCCGGAATAATAAACAGCGACAGCAGCGGGGCGGTGATCATCCCGCCAATCATCGGCGCGGCGATACGGCTCATCACCTCGGAACCGGCGCCGGTGCCCCATAAAATTGGCAGCAGGCCGGCGATAATCACCGCCACGGTCATCGCCTTTGGCCGCACGCGCAGCACCGCGCCCTGGTATAGCGCCTCGTCGAGCCGGTCTGCGCTGAAGGTTTCCGCGTTTTCCAGCGACGGCTCCGCTTCAATGGCGTGGCGCAGGTACATCAGCATTACCACGCCAAACTCCGCCGCTACCCCGGCGAGGGCGATAAAGCCGGTGCCGGTCGCCACCGACAGATGGAACCCCATCCAGTAGAGGAACCAGATGCCGCCGACCAGCGCGAACGGCACGCTGGCGATGATCAGCAGCGCTTCGCCAAAGCGACGGAACGCCAGGTACAGCAGCACGAAAATGATCATCAGCGTCATAGGGACCATCAGCTTCAGCTTCTGGTTGGCGCGTTCGAGCAGCTCAAACTGGCCGGAGTAGGAGACGCTGGTCCCCGGCTTCAGCTTCACTCCCTGGGCGATGGCCTGCTGCAGATCGTGAACCACCGAAACCATGTCGCGATCCCGGGCGTCGATATAGATCCAGCTGGTCGGGCGGGCGTTTTCGGTTTTCAGCATCGACGGACCGGTCACCACCTTCACCTCCGCCACGTCGCCGAGGACTATCTGCTGCTTCAGCGGAGTCAGGATCGGCAGCTGGCGCAGGGCCTGCGGGCTATCGCGATAGCTCTGCGGGTAGCGGATGTTGATCGGATAGCGCTCAACGCCTTCCACCGTTTCGCCCACCATCGCGCCGCCGATGGCCGACGAGACGAACAGCTGCACGTCGCCGACGCTCATGCCGTAGCGGGCGGCCTTCTCACGGTTAATATCGATATTGAGATAGCGTCCGCCGACCAGCCTTTCCGCCAGCGCCGAAGTGACGCCCGGCACGGTGCGGGCCACGGCTTCAATCTGCTCGGCGCTCTCGTCGATGTCGGCGAGATTGGTGCCGGAGACCTTTATACCGATTGGGCTTTTGATCCCGGTAGAGAGCATATCGATCCGATTACGGATCGGCGGCACCCACAGGTTGGCGAGTCCCGGCAGGCGCACGGTTTTATCCAGCTCCTCGACGATCTTCTCCATGGTCATCCCCGGGCGCCACTGATTCTGCGGCTTGAGCTGAATGGTGGTCTCGACCATCTCCAGCGGCGCGGAATCGGTGGCGGTCTCGGCCTTACCGGTCTTGCCGAACACGCGGGCCACTTCCGGCACCGTCATGATCAGCTTATCGGTCTTCTGCAGCATATCCGCCGCCTGCGAGGCGGAAATCCCCGGCAGCGTCGACGGCATATACAGCAGATCGCCTTCGTTGATCTGCGGCAGAAACTCGCCGCCCACCCGGCTGAGAGGCCAGATGACCGTCAGGATCGTCAGCGCCGCGACCAGCAGGGTCGTTTTCGGCCAGCGCAGCACCTTCAGCAGCAGCGGGTGATAAATGCGGATCAGAAAACGGTTGAGCGGGTTGCTGTTCTCCGCCGGGATCCTGCCGCGGATCCAGAATCCCATCAGGATCGGGATCGCCACGATCGCCAGCAGCGCCGCCCCGGCCATCGACCAGGTTTTGGTAAACGCCAGCGGGCCGAACAGCTTCCCTTCCTGCCCTTCGAGGGTGAAAATCGGGATAAACGACAGGGTGATAATCAGCAGGCTGATAAACAGCGCCGGGCCGACCTCCACCGAAGCATCGGTGATGATTTTCCAGCGCGTCTCGTTGTCGGGGCGCTGCTGCGGATGCTGGTGATCCCACTCCTCCAGCCGCTTATGGGCGTTTTCTATCATCACGATGGCGGCATCGACCATCGCCCCCACCGCAATCGCAATCCCGCCGAGCGACATGATATTGGCGTTCAGCCCTTGGAAATGCATCATGATAAAGGCGAAGCACAGGCCGAGCGGCAGAGAGATAATGGCGACCAGCGCCGAGCGTATGTGCCACAGGAACAGGGCGCAGACCAGCGCAACGACGATAAACTCCTCCAGCAGCTTCGCGCTGAGGTTGTCGATGGCCCGATCGATCAGCTGGCTGCGGTCATAGGTGGTGACCACCTCAACCCCTTCCGGCAGGCTGCCCTGCAGGGACGCAAGCTTGCTTCTTACGCCCGAAATGACTTCGCGGGCGTTCTTACCGGAACGCAGGATCACCACGCCGCCGGCCACTTCGCCTTCGCCGTTCAGTTCGGCAATGCCGCGGCGCATCTCCGGGCCAATTTGTACCCTGGCGACGTCGCGCAGATATACCGGCACGCCGCTGTCGCCGGTTGTCAGCACGATATTGTTAAAATCGTCGAGGCTTTGCAGATAGCCGCTGGCGCGCACCATATACTCGGCTTCCGCCAGCTCGACGGAAGAGCCGCCGGCCTCCTGGTTGGAGGTATCCAGCGCCGATTTCACCGCCGACAGGGTAATGCCGTACTGGGTCAGCTTCAGCGGATCGACCACGACCTGATACTCTTTAACCACGCCGCCCACCGACGCCACTTCCGAAACGTCCGGGATGGTTTTCAGCTCGTATTTTAAAAACCAGTCCTGCAGCGATCTCAGCTCCGCGAGGTCGTGCTTGCCGCTGCGATCGACCAGCGCGTACTCATAGATCCAGCCGACGCCGGTGGCATCCGGGCCCATCTCGGCGCTGACGCCGGCCGGAAGCTTGCCCTGCACCTGGTTGAGGTACTCCAGCACCCGCGAGCGCGCCCAGTAGGGATCGGTGCCGTCGGCAAAAATCACGTAGACGTAGGAAGCGCCGAACTGCGAGAAGCCGCGCACCGTTTTGGCGCCCGGCACCGACAGCATGGTGGTGGTTAGCGGCCAGGTGACCTGGTTTTCAACGATTTGCGGCGCCTGTCCGGGGTAGCTGGTTTTGACGATCACCTGGACGTCGGAGAGATCCGGCAGGGCGTCCACCGGCGTGTGGACGATGGTCCACGCCCCCCAGATGCTGAGGAACAGCGCCCCCATCATCACCAGAAAGCGGTTGGCCACCGAGCGACGGATAATCCATTCAATCATTTGTCATCTCCTTAGTGCGCATGCGCCGCGTTATCCGGCATGCTCGGCGCCGCGGCGGTCGGCCGGGCGCGCATCCGATCCAGCGCGCCGGAGATATTGGCCTCGGAATCAATCAGGAACAGGCCGCTGGCGACGACCTTCTCTCCTTCGCGAATACCGGAGCGGATCGCCGTCATATCGCCGGACTGCTGGAAGACCTCGACCCGTTTCGGCACGAAGCGGCCGTCGCCGTCCACGGTGATGACCCGCTGTTCCGCGCCGCTGTCGATCAGCGCTTTCGACGGGATCAGCAGCATCGGCTGACTTTGCGCGTTCAGCTTCAGCCAGGCGGTCATTCCCGGTTTCAGCGCTTCATCCGGGTTATCGACCTGCAGACGCAGCTGCAGCGTGCGGGTAGCCGCATCCACGCCGGGCAGAATGCTCCATTTGCTGATGGTGAAGGTTTTGTCCGGCCATGCCGGAACGGAAAGGACAAACTGCGAAGCGTCTTTAATCAGCCATGCGATGGATTCCGGCACCGAGGCGCTAATCCACACCGGGTCCATGCCCTGAATTTTGGCCACCACGTTATCTTTGGCGATGTTCATGCCGGCGCGTAGATCAAAGGCGGTAATCACGCCGTCAATCGGCGCTTTCAGGGTGAAGCGGGTCTGAATTTTGCGCGTCGCCTTCAGGCGGCGGATATCGTCATCCGGCATCCCGGCGAGGCGCAGCCGCTCGAGGATCCCCTCCACCTGGGTGGCGGTGCCGCCGGTTTCCTGCAGCAGCAGATATTCGCTCTGTGCCTCGACCCAGTCCGGAATGGTCAGGTCAATCAGCGGAGTGCCTTGCTTAATCTTATCGCCGACGGTCAGCGGGTAGACCCTGTCGATAAAGCCCGCCGAGCGCGCCTGGACGATGACAAACTGGTATTCGTTATAGCTGACATTGGCCGGGAAGGTCCGGGCGTAGCTTAGCGGCCCGCGCGCGACGGCGGCGGTTTTGACGCCCAGATTCTGCGTTTGCGTCGGGTCGATGCGTACGCCCGGGGCGGCCGAGGGCTGGGCCTCTTCATCGGCGTATTTGGCCACCAGGTCCATATCCATAAACGGCGATTTTCCCGGCTTATCAAAACGCGTATTGGGGTACATCGGGTCATACCAGAACAGGACTTTACGCGCCTGCCCGGCGGCAGGATCCGCATCGCCCGCAGGGTGAGCGGGCGAAAGCCCGATATACAGGCCCGCTGCAATAACGCCGCCAAGACACATACTGCTGATAATGAGCGCAGCGGTTTTAAGTTTTAGAGAGACCATCGTAATGCGCTCCGTGAACACCTTATTAGTTAACGTGGATATCCTGTAATAAGGAGAGGCCGCCCTGCTGGATAAAGGTGAAAGTGACCTTATCGCCGGGCTTAATCGCGTTAAGCTGGGTTTGCGGGGTGATGGTGAAGCGCATGGTCATCGGCGGCCAGTTCACCGCCGGGATGGCGTCATGGTCGATAGTGACTTTTTTACTTTCCATATCAATGGTTTTAACTTCACCGGTCGCGCTGATGAGCTGCGTCTGCCCGGCGGTTGGCGCGGCGGACATCATTTCGCCATGCTGGTGCCCGGCAGCCTGGGCGCCGAAGCTCGCTGCAGACATAAGAAGGCCCAAAATGACCGTTTTTGCGACATGATTCATGATTAACACTCCTGATATTCAATAATGGTTTATTCCAGCCAGCCGCCGCCGAGGGCGGTAAAGAGCTGAATTTCGTTAACCTGGCGGGCGTAGTTGAGATCCAGCAGGGCCTGCTGCGTGGCGAACAGCGAACGTTCGGCGTCCAGCACTTCGATATAGCTGACCGCGCCATGCTGATAGAGCGTTCTGGCACGCTGCAGGGTGATTTGCAGGGAGGCAAAATAGCGCTGCTGGGCGCTGATTTGATCCGCCAGGCTCTGGCGCAGGGCCAGGGCGTCGGCCACCTCTTTAAAGGCGTTCTGGATTTTCTGTTCGTAATTCACCACCGACTGCTGCTGGCGGATTTCGGCGACATCGAGATTGGCCTGATTACGCCCGGCGTTGAATATCGGCAGCTCGATTTTAGGGATGAAATTCCACATCCCGCTGGCCGGATTAAACAGGCTGGAGAGGTCGGCGCTGCTGCCGGAAAGCGAGCTGGTTAGCGTAATCGACGGGAAGAAGGCCGCCCGCGCGGCGCCGATATTGGCGTTCGCCGCCCGCAGCCCGTGCTCGGCCTCTAAAATATCGGGACGCTGGAGTAAGATCTGCGAGGAGAGGGCGGGCGGCAGCCTGACGCTGTGAATATCCGCCGCGCTGTCGGCCGCGTCGTCCGGCAGCCGCTGATAGCTGCCCAGCAGCAGCTGCAGGGCGTTATTGGCCTGCGCCAGCTCGCCTTCCCGCCTGGCGATGTCGGCGCGGGTGCTTTCAATCACCCCGCGCGCCTGCTCCAGCGCCAGCACGCTGCTGCTGCCGGTCAGCAGCTGTTTCTCTACAAAAGCGTAGGACTGGCGGTAGTTTTGTAACGTCTCACGCGCCACGGCGAGCTGCGCTGCGGCCAGCCGCTGGTTGAAGTAGCTCTGCGAAACGTTTGAAATTAATAAGATGTGCACCGCGCGCTGGGCTTCTACGCTGGCGAAAAAGGTCTGCCGCTGCGCCTCGCTCATGTTTTTCAGGCGGCCAAAGAAGTCGAGATCGAAGCTGAGGTTCAGCCCGGCCTGATAGTCGCTGCTGGTGGTGGTATCGCCTTTGAGCTTCCCGCCGTAGGTGCTGCTGGCGGCGGTGCTCAGCTGCGGATAGCGATCGGCATCGGTCACGCCGTACTGCGCCCGCGCTTCCTGTACTTTAAGGGTTGCCATGCGCAAATCCCGGTTATCGACGAGCGCGGTCGCAATCAGCGATTTAACCTGCGGATCGGCGAAAAAGGCGCGCCAGCCGGTGTCCTGATAGCCCGCAGGCGGCGTCACCAGTTGGTTCTGGCTGAGAGAGAACTGCTGCGGCACCGGCGAGGGCGGCTGGCGGTAGTCCGGGGCTAAGGAGATACAGCCCGTCAGAATGAAAATAACGCTGAGCGAAATGAGCTTTAACTGGCGCATAGTGGCAGGTTTATCGGCTATCAGGGAATGCCTGTACTTTACGCAACGGCGTCTGTTTGACGCGTGACGGGAAAATGACAAAGCTGTCATTTTCCTGAGAATTCATTGCTATCCGGTTGGGCTCCTCTAAAATTGGAAACCCGCACCACAGTCGCGTGAAGGAGCAGGTGATGAAGATTTTGATCGTCGAAGATGAGATGAAAACCGGCGAGTACCTGACGAAAGGGCTGACGGAAGCCGGTTTTGTTGTCGATCTGGCGGATAACGGTCTGAATGGCTATCACCTGGCGATGACCAGCGATTATGACCTGCTGATCCTCGACATCATGCTGCCGGACGTGAACGGCTGGGATATCGTCAGAATGCTGCGATCCGCCGATAAGGGCATGCCGATCCTGCTGCTGACCGCGCTGGGGACCGTTGAACATCGGGTGAAGGGGCTGGAGCTCGGGGCCGATGATTATCTGGTGAAGCCCTTTGCCTTCGCCGAGCTGCTGGCGCGCGTAAGGACGCTTCTGCGCCGCGGGGCGGTGACGATCGTTGAGAGCCAGTTCCAGGTGGCGGATTTAACGCTCGATCTGGTCAGCCGCAGGGTGACCCGCGCGGGCGCACGCATCACGCTGACCAGCAAAGAGTTTACGCTGCTGGAGTTCTTTATCCGCCATCAGGGGGAAGTTCTGCCCCGTTCGCTGATCGCCTCTCAGGTCTGGGACATGAATTTTGACAGCGACACCAACGCCATTGACGTGGCGGTGAAGCGGCTGCGGGGCAAAATAGATAATGATTTTGAGCCTAAGCTCATCCAGACCGTGCGCGGCGTCGGCTATGTGCTTGAGGTGCCGGATGGCGATTAAGCTTCTGCAGCGGCCTTTTTCGCTGGCGACGCGGCTGACCTTTTTTATCAGCCTGGCGACGATAGTGGCCTTTTTCGCCTTCACCTGGATAATGATCCACTCGGTAAAGGCGCATTTTGAAGAGCGTGACGCCCACGACCTCAGGCAGCTGGCCACCACCCTTGAGACGGTGCTCAACCATGCCGACTATCCACAGGCGCGGCGGCTGGAGATCTTAAAGAACGTGATCGATGGCTACGCCAACGTTTTTATTTGCCTCGATGACGGCAGCGGCAAGATCCTTTTCCAGTCGCCGAATGGCCCGGACCTCAGCCATATCATGAGTACGCCGGGGCTCGCCGCCAGGCTGCAGGATGGCAACGTCATCTCGTGGGTAGACCCGCATCCGCGGGCGTTAACCCATGACAATCACCAGATGCAGACCCGCTCCTGGCGGCTGATTATGCTGCCGCTTAGCCGTGCGGCGGACGGCAGGCCGGCCTATCACCTGCTTATGGCCCTGTCGATCGATTTCCATCTCCACTATATTAACGATCTGAAGGCGAGGCTGATTTCGGCGGCGACGATTATCAGCATCCTTATCATCTTTATTGTGCTGTTCGTGGTCTATCACGGACATAAGCCGATTCGCCGGGTCAGCCGACAGATTCAAAACATTACCTCCCGCGACCTCGACGTGCGCTTAAACCCGCAGTCTGTGCCGATTGAGCTGGAGCGGCTGGTGCTGTCGTTTAACCATATGCTTGAACGTATAGAGGATGTATTTACCCGTCAGTCCAACTTTTCCGCGGATATTGCTCATGAGATCCGCACGCCGATAACCAACCTGGTGACCCAGACGGAGATCGCGCTCAGTCAGACCCGCAGCCAGAAAGAGCTGGAGGATGTGCTGTACTCCAATCTGGAAGAGTTCTCGCGGATGTCGCGAATGGTCAGCGATATGCTGTTTTTGGCGCAGGCTGACAATAATCAACTGATTCCGGAGCTAAAAGCGCTGAATCTGGCCGACGAGGTCAGCAAGGTTTTCGACTTCTTTGAAGCCTGGGCCGAGGAGAGGGAAGTGGCCCTGCACTTTAGCGGCAGCGCCTGCTGGGTGGTTGGCGATCCGTTGATGCTGCGCCGGGCGATGAGTAATTTGCTCTCTAACGCCATTCGCTATACGCCTGGCGGCCAGGCGGTCACCGTTCATCTGACGGAGGCCAATGACCAGGTTCAGCTGATCGTTGAGAATCCGGGAGCGCCGATCCCTGCGGAACATCTGTCGCGGCTTTTCGACCGATTCTACCGCGTCGATCCCTCCCGCCAGCGTAAAGGCGAGGGGAGCGGCATTGGCCTGGCGATCGTTAAATCAATCGTCACGGCGCACCGCGGCAGCGTGGCGGTGGAGTCCGACGTACGCGCAACCCGCTTTATTCTGATGCTGCCAAAACGGGCGTAATAAAAGCAGGCCATAAAAAGAAGCCTGGCGGTGCCAGGCTTTGGGAGGCTTACTCTTCGAAGTACCAGTAACCCTGGTTGATAAGGCGCGTCAGCTCGGCGATAAATTCAGGGTTGTGCAGCGCTTTGCCCAGCTCATCTTTACCCAGTGAGGTGTAGCGGCACAGCGCATCCAGCGCCTCGGCATCGGTGATTTCCAGCGCTTCGCTGTTCGCAAAGAAGCTGTCGCCGATATGCAGCACCCGCAGGCCGCTCAGGCGGGCCAGCGTTTCGCCGCCGTTCAGGGCATCAACAACCTCTTCTTCTGCATAAGGCGGCTCGGCCGGCGCGATGTCCAGATCGTGACGCGGGGTGGTGGCAAAGCGGCCGAACCACTGGGTGAAGTCCTCCGGCTGGCTAATCATGTCGATCATCATTCCGCGCAGGCGTTCGAGCTCATACTCTTCTACCCGGCCGGGATGTTCGCGACAGGTCAGGTCCGGATCGCTGTAGTGCTCACTGCCAAGATCGTTTTCCAGCGCGTAGTCGGCAAAGCTGCTGATCAGGTCGCGACCGTTTGGCCCACGGAAGCCAACGGAGTAGTTCAGCGCCGTTTCGTGGGTGATACCGTCGTGCGGGAATCCCGGTGGGATATAAAGGATATCGCCCGGTTCGAGGTCTTCATCAATAATCGGTGGGAAAGGATCGACGTGCAGCAGCGCCGGGTGCGGGCAGAACTGACGCATTGGCAGCTTGTCGCCCACGCGCCAGCGGCGGCTGCCCATGCCCTGAATAATGAAGACATCATACTGGTCGATATGCGGGCCAACGCCGCCTCCCGGGACCGAGAAGGAGATCATCAGGTCATCCAGGCGCCAGTCAGGCAGCACGCGGAACGGGCGAACCAGCTCGGCGGCGGGCATATGCCAGTGGTTTACCGCCTGCGCCAGCAGCGACCAGCCGGTTTCGCCCAGGCCATCAAAATGTTCGAACGGCCCGTTGCTGGCCTGCCACTGCTCGTTCACCAGGCTAACCAGCCGACTGTCGACTTCCGGTTCCATGGCCAGACCGGCCAGCTCGTCCGGGGTGATCGGATCGACGAAGTTCGGGAAAGCATTCTTTAATACTACCGGCTGCTTTTGCCAGTACTTCTCTAAAAACTCGGGCCAGTTAATGTTCAGTTGATAAGCCATAGATTCACACCAGTAAGGAAGAAACGGCCCTGATTATAGAAAGGTGTGAAGCGAGGGCGCTTTGTCGTGAGTCAAAGCGGCTGCTTAATCCGCCGTTTGTGGCTCCGCTAAGCCAGAGGCGGCTATCTGCATGCTGGCCGCCATGCATTTTTTGAAAAATTGGCATTTAGTCTGAAATGAGGCGCAGGCCGCGCCAGGTCTGGGTTTTAGCGGTTTCGGCTATTTGTGATATGGATGGATAAGTTCAAATAATGAGCGCTTGATAGGTTTTTTGTATTTTAAGGCTTGCCATACCAAAAGAACTCCCTATAATGCGCTCCCACTGACACGGCAAATGTGAACAACTTCACAGATTAAGCCGGGTCGGAAGAGAAAAAATCCTGAATTAAAGGGTTGACTCTGAAAGAGGAAAGCGTAATATACGCCACCTCGCAACGCTGAGCGAAAGCCGCGTTGCACTGCTCTTTAACAATTTATCAGACAATCTGTGTGGGCACTCA
>NZ_JARXNI010000017.1:0-355922 GCF_036561945.1 Klebsiella scottii | reverse complement strand
TTTGCCTGGCGGCAACAGCGCGGTGGTCCCACCTGACCCCATGCCGAACTCAGAAGTGAAACGCCGTAGCGCCGATGGTAGTGTGGGGTCTCCCCATGTGAGAGTAGGGAACTGCCAGGCATCAAATAAAACGAAAGGCTCAGTCGAAAGACTGGGCCTTTTGTTTTGTCTGTTGTTTGTCGGTAAGCGCACTCCTGAGGAGGACAAATTCGTCGGGAACGAATTTGCACAGCACGCCGTGCAGCCCGGAGGGTGGCGGGCAGGAGGCCCGGCATACAACGGCCCGGCATCAGACAGACGAAGAAACCTCATGCGCAGGCATGGGGTTTTTTTGTTGTCTGCGGTTCAGGAAAAGCAGTGCGACGCCGCCCGGCACGGGCGCTGCGCGCCGCGATCGTCTGATAAGAAAAAAACCTGCCAGCCCCTGATGTTATATTTAAAATAAAAATCAGCTATGTTCTAAATATAAAATTACGGTCTTTAATTAATTATCTGAATATCTTTAACTCATCGTTGAATTACATTTAATTAATACTATCAACTATTTACAAAATATCATCCCACCGTTTAAGCAGTGAAATCGTAATAACTGGACTTTCCGAATAAAATGATTTACTGTCATTAACAGTTTGTTAACTTGATCGGATTCGGGTTAACTGAATTGTGATATAAAATATCAAGCGTACTGCCGGTATTAATGCCTGTTTCGGTAACGTCCGGGGCTAAATAACCTCTGTTACCGGATGGCAATATGAGAATATAAATGAAAATCCTGCTTAGCTGGCCCCCTTTGCGTCGGCTCACCCGCTACATACAAGAACGTCTCACCTTTTTGGTTCTGCTCTGCTGGCCGGCGATTATCTGGCTGGCGTGTCGGGTCTGCGTCTGGCTGGCTGATAGCGCGTATACGCTGATAGGGAAGCCGTTAAGCGAGTCGTTTACCGTCTATCTGCAGCCGCTGATGACCTTTGGCACGCTGGTCCGTATCTCCGTGAGCTGGGTCGTGCTGCTGTTCATTCTGTTTAGCATGGCGATGGGCTTTACCTGGCTGCTGCGTCGCGTGATAAACCGCAAAAACTGATCCCGTCCTTATTGCCGTTGGCCGCCGCCGAGGTGACGGCCAGAACGATCTCACTCACGCCATCGCGCCGATCGTCTTACGAAAACGCAGCAGGGCGATGGTAAAGAACGCTGCGCCAATGGCCATCAGGGTTAAAAACTGCGGCCAGACGATGGCAAAGCCGGCACCGCGATACAGAATCGCCTGCGCGAGGCTGACGAAGTGGGTGGTCGGCATGGTTAACATAATATCCTGTACCGCCTGCGGCATACTTTCCCGCGGGGTTGAACCGCCTGAAAGCATCTGCAGCGGCAGCAGCACCAGGATCATCAGCAGCCCCAGCTGCGGCATCGAACGCGCCACCGTCCCCATAAAGATACCGATTGAGGTGGTTGCGAACAGGCTCAGGGCAACGCCCAGCATAAACAGCGGGATCGAGCCTTCAATCGGCACCTGCAGCACCCCCTGCACCATGAGCAGCAGCGAAAGCCCGGAAACGACCAGCACCACCAGCCCCATCGACCAGATTTTTGCCAGCATAATTTCAAACGGCGTCACCGGCATAACCAGCAGATGTTCGACCGTGCCGTGCTCCCGCTCGCGGATCAGCGCCGAACCGGTCAGCACGATCGCCAGCATGGTGATGTTATTGATGATGGCCATGACCGCCCCAAAGCGCTCCTGCTCAAGATTGGGATTAAAGCGCATCCGCACCGCCAGCTCTACCGGCAGGGTAGCGTTATCCCGGTAGCGGGCAACGAAGCTGTTCACCTCCCCGCTAATAATATTCTGGATATAGCCGTTGCCGGTAAACGCCTGGCTCATACGCGTGGCGTCGACGTTAACCTGAATTTCCGGCTGCCGCCCGGCGAGCACATCGCGCTGAAAGTTGGGGGGAATATTAATGGCGAAGGTATAGTTCCCGGCATCCAGCCCGGCATCCATCTCATCTTCGTTAATCAGCTCCGGCGGTAAAAACCACGGCCGATAAAAGCCGTTGATAATACGCGAAGAGAGCTGCGATTTATCCATATCGGCAATCGCGATAGGCGCCAAATGCAGCGACCCCGGCATCACGGTCGCTGAGGAATAAACCGATACGGTAAAGGCGAACAGGATTAAGGTCAGCATCGCCTTATCGCCGAGCAGGCTGCGCAGCTCTTTGACGCCGAGATTATAAATATTACGTAATCCGCGCATCATCCCTCCTGTTTTTTCAGCAGCCACACGCTGAGGCCGAGCACCAGCGGGACGGCAATCAGCAGCGGTATAAAGGACGCCCACAGGTCCGTCAGGCTCAGGGCTTTTGAGAATGTGCCGCGGGCGATGGTGAGAAAATGGCTGGTCGGGTAGATCTGACCAATCCAGCGGCCGGGCCCCTCCAGCGAAGCGACCGGGTCAATCATGCCGGAAAACTGCGTGGCCGGTATCAGCGTAATAATGGCGGTGCCGAAGATGGCCGCAATCTGGCTTTTCATAAAGGTGGAGATCAGCAGCCCCAGCCCGGTGGCGATGGTGACATAGAGCAGCGCCGCCGCGGTCAGGGTCAAAAAGCTGCCCTTATGCGCTACGCCAAACACCGCTACCGACAGCGCGCACAGCAGGAAGAAGTTAAACATTCCCAGCACGATATACGGCAGCTGCTTGCCCAGCAGAAACTCGCTGCGGGTAGTCGGCGTGACGTACAGGTTGATGATTGAGCCAAGCTCTTTTTCACGTACCACGCTCAGCGCGCTGAGCATCGCCGGGATCATCATCAGCAGCAGCGGGATCACCGCCGGAACGATGGCCGGCAGGCTTTTCACGTCCGGGTTATAGCGATAGCGCGTCTCGATGGATATCAGCGACGTATCGTGGACGGGAGACGCCTGCCGTCCGGCCATCTCCTGTAGCCAGGCCAGATGCATGGCCTGTACGTAGCCGCGCACCGTCTCGGCCCGATTAGGCATAGCGCCGTCCACCCAGACGCCAATTTTCACCGGCGTGCCGCGGGCAATATCGCGGCCAAAATCAGGCGGAATTTCAATAGCCACGGCCAGCTCGCCGCTGCGCATCCGCCTGTCCAGTTCGTCATAGCTCTGCAGCGGCGGCTGCTCGATAAAGTAGCGCGAGCCGGCAATATTCTGTGACCAGCCCTGGCTGCTGATGGTCTGGTCGCGATCGAGTACCGCGAAGCGCAGATCTTCCACGTCCATGCTGATGCCATATCCCATGATGAACATCAGAATAACGGTACCCAGCAGGGCCAGGGTCGATCGTACCGGATCGCGCCGCAGCTCCAGCGCTTCGCGTCGGCTGTAGCTAAAGAGCCGGCGCAGGCTGAACGCCTGCTGCTGCGCCGCCGCCGTCCCGGGCGAAGCGCTAACCGGAGGAGCGGGCGCTATTTCAGCGGCGGGCTGCCGGGCATCCTGCAGCCAGCCGATAAACGCCTCTTCAAGCGTTGCCGCGCCGCGCTGGGCCACCAGCGCCTGCGGTGTATCGCTGGCCAGCACCTTCCCGGCGTGCATCAGCGAAATACGATCGCAGCGCTCGGCTTCGTTCATAAAGTGGGTCGAGATAAAAATGGTCACCCGATCCTGACGGGCGAGATCGACCATCAGCTGCCAGAACATATCTCTGGCGACCGGATCGACGCCGGAAGTCGGCTCATCGAGGATCAGCATTTCCGGGCGATGGATCACTGCCACGGCGAGAGAGAGCCGCTGGCGAATGCCTAACGGCAGAGAGGCGGGAAGGGTATCTTCGACCTCCGTTAACATAAATCGTTGGCTCATTTCCGCGACCCGAGCGGGGATCTCGGCATCCGGGATGTGGAATAAGCGGGCGTGCAGCTCAAGGTTCTGCCTGACGGTCAGCTCGCTGTAGAGGGAGAAAGCCTGCGACATATAGCCGACGCGGCGGCGGGTTTCGATATCCTTCGGATCGACCGGCTGACCGAATAGCCAGGCCTCGCCTTCGCTGGCGGGCAGCAGGCCGGTAAGCATTTTCATGGTGGTTGATTTACCGCAGCCGTTTGAGCCGAGGAAACCAAAAATCTCGCCACGGGCGATGCGGAAGTTCACGCTATCCACCGCTACGAAGTTGCCAAAGCGCATGGTCAGGCCACGGGCTTCAATCGCAATTTCATTGTCCAGCGCGTTGCGCGGCGCGATGATCACCTCTTTGTGTGCCTCGCGCTGGGCTTCCGGCAGCAGGGCGATAAACGCCTGTTCGAGCGTCTGGCTGTGGGTTTGCGCTTTTAGCTCTTCGGCGCTGCCGGTAGCCAGCACCTCCCCGGCGTTCATCGCCACCAGCCAGTCGAAGCGCTCCGCTTCTTCCATATAGGCCGTCGCCACCAGCACGCTCATCTCCGGCTGGCGCTGGCGAATGCTGTCAATCAGCTCCCAGAACTGGGCGCGAGACAGCGGGTCAACGCCGGTGGTGGGTTCATCAAGGATCAGCAGCTGCGGATCGTGGATCAGCGCGCAGCACAGGCCGAGCTTCTGCTTCATCCCGCCGGATAGCTTCCCGGCAGGACGGTCGCGGAAAGGGGCCAGTCCGGTGCTGTGCAGGAGCTCATCGATGCGGTTCTCGCGCTCGGCCCTGTCGTGACCAAACAGCCGGGCAAAGAAATCGACGTTTTCATACACCGACAGGGTGTGATAGAGGTTTTTACCCAGCCCCTGCGGCATCCAGGCGATTTTGGGGCAGACATCCCGGCGATGGCGGGCGTCGCGCATATCGCCGCCGAGAACCATCACGTTGCCCTGCTCAATGACCCGCGCCCCGGAAATCAGCGACAGCAGGCTTGATTTGCCGACGCCGTCTGGGCCAATCAGGCCCACCATCCGGCGAGCGGGAATGCTCAGCGTAATATCCCGCAGCGCGACGGTGGCGCCAAAGCGCTGGCCGACGCGTTCCAGCAGGGCGACCGGTGGGTAAGTATCCTGCTGAGAGCCTCTCATTGCGGCAACCTCACCGCGAGCGTATCGGGCCAGGCCTGCTGGCTATCCAGGCGGACATACGCCATGCCGGGCAGGCCGGTTTTGACATACTCAAGGTGCTGCTCCAGCAGCTCCGGCGGAATGCGCGCCTTCACGCGGAACATCAGCTTCAGGCGCTCATCGCTGGTTTCTACCGTTTTCGGCGTAAACTGCGCGACGCTGGCGACAAAGCTGATATGGGCGGGAACGACCAGGTTTGGCGCCGCGTCCAGCACGATGCGCGCTTCGCCGCCCAGCGCCAGCAGGCCCGCCTGCTCGGTTGGCAGGAAGAAGGTCATGTAGACATCGGAGAGGTCGACCATATTCAGCACCCGCCCGCCGGCGGCCAGGACTTCGCCCGGCTCGGCGACGCGATACTGAATTCGGCCGTCGCGCGGCGCTTTGAGCGCGCTATCGTCAATATCGGCGAGGATGCGTCGTTCCGTCGCCTGCGCGGCATCAACGCGGGTTTGCGCCTGAATAATGCTGGTCCGGGCGGCTTCAATTGCGGCCCTCGCCGCAGAAACCTGGGCTCTGGCGGATTCGAGCGCTGCCCGGGCGCTTTCCGCTGCCGCCTGGTCATCGTCGAGCTGCTGGGCTGAAACCGCGCCGCGCTGCGACAGCGCGCTGGAGCGCACGTGCCGTTTAGCGGTGGAGTTGAGCTCCGCCTGCCGCTGCTTTACCACCGCTTCGGTGGCGCGCATTTCGCTTTGCCGCTGATCCAGCAGCGCTTTGGCGGCGGCGACCGCGCTTTCAGCCTCTTTGATCTGGGCGGCGGCTTCGAGGCGCTGTTCGTTAAGCACCCGAATATCCATCCGCGCCAGCACCTCGCCCTTGCGAACGAACTGCCCCTCTTTGACCAGAATGGCGTCGATGCGTCCGGCGGTTTTGGTGGCGATATCCACCTCGGTGGCTTCTATCCTGCCGTTGCTGCTGGCAAATCCCTCCGCAAGTCCCGGCGGACGCAGCGCCCACCATATCAGGGCGGCGATGACCGCCAGCAGGCCGACAAGGCACCAGGCCCAGTGCTGTTTGATTTTGTCCATACGCTACTCGCTCTGTTCCATATTGCTGAGTGATGCGCGTTTCTTTCCTCCGCCATACGGAGCGTTATCTCTTTGAAAGATTGAGGAGTGGAGGGGCAAGGCCGACCGGCGCGCGGATCCAGCTGCGCTGCTAACCGGTGAGAAAGATGTGCTACGAATGTGGTCATCATCAGCAATCCAGGCCTTAAATGAAACACGCATAAATATAGCTACTGTCTATTGGATACTAGCATTTGTATTGAGTATGTCCATACGCTAAATATGGGTTATGGATACCGCGTCGCGAACCGCCCGTCGACGGCCGCACGGAAAGGCGTAAAGTATGATTGATGCATTTTCAATCTGGTTGGTCATAGCTAACTGTTGTATGATTTGCGGCCCTGAAAAGAGACAAACGTCAGCGAGCGCTTTATTCAATGAGTGATGAAAGCAAAAAATATATCGCGATTATTTTTAAGGAATGGCTGCCGCTGCACGACGGCCTGACGCCGGAAGTGAAGGCGGTGCTTAATAATATTGCCACCGAGCAGGCTGAAGCGCTGGCGGCCCGTTTTTATGACTTTATTTTTCAGGACCCGGATATTGCCAGGCACCTCACCTACGATTTGGTTCAGGAACGTCTGAGCCGCTCGCTGGCCGGCTGGGTCAAAGATATTTTGACCTGCGAGAAGGACGGCCTGCAGGCGCTGGCGGAAAGGCAATATCATATTGGCAGCATTCACTCGCGTATCGGCATCCCTGCCGAGGCCGTGCTGCGCGGAGCCAGGCAGCTCAAGGCCGGGGTGATTGAATATATTCGCGACAGTACCATCGACCGCCAAACCGGCGTTGCCGCGATCTACTATGCGATTATGGCGTTTAATATGGCGATCGAGATGATGTGCCATGCCTACACCCTGTCGCACTATCGGGCGACCAAAAACGAAGAAGCCTATCGCCTGTACAGCCTGATGGATAACGTGCCGATGGAGTACGGCAAGCAGCAGGCTGCGCTCTCCGGCTGGGAAAATACCGTTATTTTTAATATCGTTAGCGAAAATAAAAACGATATTAACGCCACGTTATTATCTGAATCCGAATTTGGCCTGTGGTTCCGCCATAAATGCGTGCGCTATTTTAACAAGAACGCGCAGATGGAAGAGATTGGCGGATTAATCACCCAGGTCGATAGCTTAATTAGCGGCTGGAAATCATCCGACAGCCGCGCAGAATATAAAGATACGCAAAACCTGCTGCAGGGTATTCATATTCATTGCCAGCAGATCGGCAGCCAGCTGGGGGTGATTTTTAGCAGCCTGTCGCAAATGCAAAACGGCAAAGACGCGCTCACCAGCCTGCTCAACCGTCGCTACCTGCCGGTGGTCCTCAAGCACGAGGTCGCGCTCGCTATGGAGTATGAGCGGCCGATGACGGTCGCGATCGTCGACGTCGACCATTTTAAAGAGATTAACGATAGCTGGGGCCACCAGGTGGGCGACCGGGCGATTAAGCACGTTGCCGATCTGCTCAGCGACAATATCCGCTCCAGCGACTATATCTTCCGCTACGGCGGCGAAGAGTTTCTGCTGGTGCTGGTGGAAACCGGCGCCGTGGAGGCCCATGCGCTCCTTGAACGCCTGCGCAAAAATATCAGCCAGCTCGCCTTCAACGTTGGCGGCGAGACCGAAATCGCCATTACCGCCAGCATCGGCTACGCCGTCCACACCGGCCACCCTGATTACAACCTGCTGCTGCGCGACGCCGATAGCGCGCTCTATGCCGCCAAGCGCGACGGACGCAACTGCGTGAAGATGCACGAAGGTGGCAGCGGCGGCTAAGCCGTCTGCCGGCCAGGCTCCCGCAGGCGAAGCGCGATGGCGAGTCGCCTCGTTCAGAACAGGATCGGCAATCCCAGGCCCCGTTTTACCTCATGCAGCGTCCGCTGCGTGAGGCTGTTGGCCCGCTCGCTGCCCTGGCGTAGCAGCTCCAGCAGCATGCCTTTATCGGCAATAAACCGCGCCCGGCGCTCGCGTATCGGCGCCAGCAGCGTCTGCAAACACTCCTCCAGCGCGTTTTTACACTGCCGATCGCCCAGTCCGCCACGCTGATAATGCGCCTTCATTTCGCCGATGAGCGGCCTGTCGGGGTGGAAGGCATCGAGATAGGTGAAGACGACGTTACCTTCCACCTGGCCCGGGTCGGCAACGCGCAGGTGGCCTGGGTCGGTATACATGGCGCTGACCGCGCGATGGATCTCCTCTTCGCTGGCCGAAAGCGTCAGCGTATTGCCCAGCGATTTTGACATTTTTGCGCTGCCGTCGACGCCCGGCAGACGGCCGACCTCGCTGAGCAGCGCCTTACAGTGCTGCAGCACCGGCGTCGTCGTCAGGCTATTCATCTTATGTACGATTTCGTTGGTCTGTTCGATCATCGGCAGCTGATCGTCGCCGACCGGCACCAGCGCGGCCTTAAAGGCGGTGATATCGGCGGCCTGGCTGATGGGGTAGGCCAGAAAGCCCACCGGCAGCGAGCGGGCGAATCCTTTCTGCGCAATCTCATGCTTGACGGTGGGATTGCGCTCGACGCGGGCAACGGTGACGATATTCATGTACAGGGCGCTCAGTTCAGCCAGCGCGGGGAGGGCTGACTGCAGGCAGACGGTGGTTTTCTGCGGATCGATGCCGACGGCCAGATAGTCGGCCATCACTTCAAAGATATTGCTGCTTATCTTTTGCGGGTTGCTGCCGTTGTCCGTTAATCCCTGCAGGTCGGCGACCAGAATGAACTGCTGGTGGTCATGCTGCAGCTGGACGCGCTGGCGCAGCGAACCCACGTAATGGCCGAGGTGCAGCTGGCCGGTTGGGCGATCGCCGGTAAGAATGGTTTGGCCTGCGTTCATCAGAAACTCCTTACGATGCTGTTAAGCCGAAAGGCGTCGCTGAGAAATGACAAAGCCGCCTTCCGGCGGCTTTGAAAATGGAAACGTCAATCGTGCCGCCTGTTATGCAGGCAGCCACCAGCGGAGTGAGCGGGTAACGACAACGTTTCTGTTCATCGGTCCATCCTGCCATGAAACGGGCATGGGGTAAACCCACGCTCCGTTTACCCTGGCGGCGTACTTACATCGTCGAGAAGACGTTCATGATGATGCCGCCGGAGATAATCAGCACCATAGCGAAGATGGCCGGCAGATCCGGTTTCTGCTTGTAGAGGATCATTGAGCAGATGGTGACGCCGACGATACCAAAGCCGCACCACAGCGAGTAGGCCACGCCCACCGGGATGGTGCTCATCGCGCGGGTGAGGGCGAAATAGCACAGCCCGTAGGCGCAGACTACCAGCACCGACGGCGCCAGCTTGCTAAAGCCGTTGGTCTTTTTGATCATCGAAGTGCCGGTGATTTCGGAGCCGATTGACAGCGCCAGCCATAAAAATCCGAGATTAAACATATGCTATTCCTTTCAGTCAGTTGGCGATCTTTTTGTCGAGAGGCGTAACCGGCTCGGCGGGCGCCGCGGCGCTCTCCTCGCTGCCCATTTTCGAGAACAGGTTCATGATGACGATGCCGCTGGCGATAATCGCCATGCCGATAATGGCCGCGGTATCCGGATGCTGGCCGTAAAACGCCATGCCCAGCGTGGAAACGACCAGGATGCCGGTGCCGGACCAGGTGGCATACGCCAGGCCGACGGGGATATCTTTCACCGCGCGGGAGAGCGAGTAGTAGCAGGTGCAGTAGAGAACAATCAGCAGCGCGAGCAGCATCATTTTGGTTGAGCCTTCGCTGCTGCCGAACATTTTAAGCGTCGAAGTGGCTGAGGTTTCGGAGAGGATAACCAGCAGCATCCATAGCCAACATTTTGTTTTGGAAGACATAATAAACTCCGGGTCTATTTATTAAGGTAAGGTTCTTTTTTTCTGTTTTTTAAAAAATCGATGGCGGCATCGGTCAGTTCGGCATCGGGCGCGGAGGCTAGCGCCGGATTATTCACCACGTCTGTGACAGTGAGATAACGCCGCGCCGCGCTCGCCGGCGTCGCCGCTGCGCTACCCGATGTCAGCCGCTCCAGCAGCTCGTTCATATCGCACAGCGTAACGCCGCACTCCGTCAGCCGGGCCAGCGTCGAGCGCATCTGCCCGGCGTAGGCCGAGTGGGGCGCCGCGCCGCACAGCTGATTGAGCTCGCTGCCGGGATCGCAGTGGTAGCGCAGCGCCAGCACCGGCAGGCCGCCAAGCAGCGCCTCGTGCAGGCGTCGGGCGAACGGGCTTCGCAGGTTGCCGTTCGCCAGGTCTGCCGCCAGCGGATAGTCGAGAAACGGCACTATCACCGCTCGCCAGGCCATTGCAGGCAGCGCTTCCTGCCAGGCTGACGCCGGGACGATTGTGCCGGTTTCCTGCCAGCATGCGGCGTCCGGGGTGCCTTCGTCCAGTACGATATGCAGCGGATGCCCGCAGCCCGCCAGACGGCGGCGGATCGCCTGTCGGTAGCCGTCGGCGGCGGCGACCATTACCAGAACCGGCGGCTGTAGCCGCTGGATAATCCGCGTCACCAGGCGTTCGATCTCTTCGTCGGTCATGGCCGGTCTCCGTTAAGCGGGCTGGGTGATGACGACCTGCGCGCCGTTTTTCAGCCCGGCGGCGTTGGCCTCTTCGGTATCGATATGGAACTCAAGCACAAAATCATCGCGCACCCGAATCACCACTTCATCAAACGTCAGCCGGCGCTCGCCGTTGCTGCGGACGCTGACCTTCTGCCCGTTGCTGACGTTCAGCTGGCGGGCGTCCTGCGGCGACATATGAATATGTCGCCAGGCGCAGATCACCTGCGAACGAAGCTCAACGTGGCCCGCCGGGCCGATCAGCAGCGCGCTGCCGGCGTTCTCCAGCTGGCCGGACTCGCGCACCGGCGCCCTGATACCGAGAGTGAAGCAGTCGGCGCGGGAAATTTCCAGCTGACTGCACGGGCGCGTGGGGCCGAGGACGCGAACGTGGGTCAGCGAACCCTTCGGCCCGACCACGGTGACGCACTCTTCGGCGGCGAACTGCCCCGGCTGACGCAGCGGCTTCAGCGGGGTTAGCGCGTAACCCTTGCCGAACAGCGCCTCGACATCCTGCTGCGCCAGGTGAACGTGGCGGTTAGAGATGCCCACCGGGATCTCCGGGGCGATGCGGGTCAGGCGGGCGGTAATTTTTTCATGTAACAGAGCGTCGATCATGCCTTCTTCCCTTTCCTCTGCGCGGCGTTTTTATCTTCCGTCTGGCCCGGTGCGGGCTGCGCCGGGTACTGAGCGGTTGGCTCCGTCGCGTCTTTTTCTTCTTCCACAGGGAGCGGCGCGTCGATCTTAGCCGCAGGGCGCGACGGGCGGCCTTTTAATTTACCCAGCGCATCGACCACGCTGCGTTCCGGGCGGGCGATGACCAGCGAGCCGACGACCTGGCCCGCGGCGACGACTTCGACGCCGCGCTCAATCGCGGTGTGGATGGCGCTGATTTCGCCTTCAAAGCAGACGCTGACCAGCCCCGAGCCGATTTTACGGTAGCCTATGCAGCTCACGCCTGCGGCTTTACAGGCGGCGTCGACGGCCTGAATGGCGGCGACCAGCCCTCGCGTTTCAATTACGCCTAAACTTTTCATTGTCAGTTCCTGTTAATGGCGGACTAAACGAATATCAAAATCAAACTGCGCGAAGAACGTTTCCAGCCGGTCTAATTCTTCGGGCGAATAGGACGGGTCCTGGGTAATCGGGTACGGCATATCCAGGCGTTCATATTTTTTACGTCCCAGCTGGTGGTACGGCAGCATATCGATGCGGCGGATATGTCCGCGTTTGGCTAGCTTCTGTACATAATCAATTGCGCCGGTAATTGCCTCCCAGGAGTCGTTATATCCGCGCACCAGCGGCATTCTGACAATCACGTTGGCGCCGGAATCCACCAGCCACTCCAGATTGCGGCGGATACCTTCGTTGCCAATGCCGAATAACGCTTTATGGTGCGCGCTATTGATTTGTTTAATATCGAATAAGAAGGTGTCGGTGACCGGCGCGAGCTTCTGGTAATTAGCCAGCGGGGTGGTGCCCTGAGTTTCGATAGCGGTATTGAGCATCATCTTTTTGCATTCGCTAAATAAGGCGACGGCAAAATCGGTTTGCAGGCTCATTTCGCCGCCGCCGATGGTCACGCCGCCGCCGGAGGCGATATAAAAATCGTAATCCTGCATGATTATCTCCATCAGCTCGCTGACGGTGACATCCTTGCCCATAATATCCAGCGCGTTCCGGGTGCAAATCTCTTCGCATTTACGGCAGCCGATGCAGTCTTTATTGCGGTCGACGAAGTGCTTCATTTCGCCGTTTTCCTCCGCCCGGTAATGAATACCCGCCGGGCAGACGCTGACGCAGTCGCCGCAGTTAACGCACTTATCCTGCGAGAACATCACCTGAAACTGGCTGGTAAGCCCTTCCGGGTTAGCGCACCACGGGCAGCGGATATTGCAGCCTTTGAAAAAAACCAGCGTGCGAATACCATCCCCGTCGTAGATCGAGTACTTCTGAATATTGAAAATGCGCCCGGTTAATTCTTGTGTTGCGATCACGCTTGCCTCCTCCCCGTCGTCTTTCGGGCTGTCGATGCGTTGGCTGCGCCTGTTCACCCCAGTCACATAGCTATCTATGCTCCTGGGATGTACGGGCTTACCGCCTTTCTACAACTCGAAATCCATAGGGGAAAATGTCTTTAAATTAGAACTTCTCAATGACCGTGCGGCTAATAATTTCATCCTGAACTTCCTTGCACAGTTCGACGAAGTAGGCGCTGTAGCCCGCTACCCGGACGATCAGGTCGCGGTATTTTTCCGGCTCCTGCTGGGCTTTTTTCAGCACTTCGTTATCGACGTAGCTGAACTGCATCTGGCCGTTGCCGAGAATCGATGCGGTACGCAGCAGCGTGATCAGGCCGTGGCGTCCTTCGGGAGTATCCAGCAAGCCTTTGAGGAACTTGAAGTTATGCACCATGCCGATGTTCATGGTCTCCACGTTCATCTTGCTGACTGACTTGATTATCGCCGTCGGGCCTTGCTTATCGGCGCCCTGCGTCGGGCTGATACCGTCCGAGAGCGGCATCCACGCCAGGCGACCGTTCGGCGTCGCGTTGGTCAGCTCGCCGATCGGCGTGTTGTTGGAGATCGACAGGGTGCCGTGGCTGAGGGTGGAGTAGAGCATCTGGTACTTACGGCACTCGCGCTCCGTCCACTCGGTAATATCCAGCGCGTACTGGTCAACGTAGTTATCGTCGTTGCCGTATTTCGGCGCATTCAGGCAGTCGCGGCGCAGCCCTTCGAAGCCTTCAAAGTTCGCCAGCATCGCGTCGCGGATCTGCTCGAGGGTATATTTTTTATCTTCATACACCAGCTTACGGATCGCGGCGAGGGAGTCGACGTAGGTCGCCAGGCCCGAGAAGATCAGCCCCGGCCCGTGGTTGACCATCGCGCCGCCGGCCGCCACGTCTTTACCGCTCTCCATGCAGCCTTCCACCAGCAGCGACATCAGCGGTTTCGGCGCCACGTCGCGGTGCACGCGCTGGCTGATCACCGTCCCGATTGCCGACAGGCGCACGATATGGGCAATCTGCTTTTTCACCGCCGCGTCGAACGCTTCGAAGGTGTGCAGGTCGCGCAGATCGCCGGTATCCAGCCCCTGATAGCTATCGAACAGCACCATCCGGCCGCGGTTCAGCACGAACTCGATGGCGATGGGCCACTGGGTGTAGCCGGTGGAGGTCCACTGGTAGATACGACCGGATTTCTGCGGCTCCACGCAGCCCATCAGGCAGTAGTCGCGGGCGTCTTCGAAATCGAAGCCTTTACGCAGCATCATCTTGATATGGGAGTCATCGAAGTGGCAGGCCGGGAAGCCCATGCCCGCTTTCACCACGTCGACGATTTTTTCCATGTACTTCTGCGGCGACTGGTTGTGAATGCGGCAGGCCAGCGACGGCTGGTAAACCTTCACAAAGCGCACGGCGTCCATAATCAGATAAGTGAGATCGTTGCAGGCATCGCCGCCGGAGCGCTTCTGGCCGCCGACGGTCAGGTTGATAAACGGCTGATAGCCGGCGAAGTATTTCGCCCCCAGCTCGCTGGACATCCACATCAGCTCGGCGCACTTGATGATAAAGGCCTGCATCATCTCCAGCGCGGACTCGTGGGTCAGGCGGCCTTCGCGAATATCGGCCTCAAACATCGGGTAGCAGTACTGGTCAACGCGGCCGAGGGAGAGGCCGGTCTGGTTCTCTTCGACTTCGAACAGCGACTCCACGGTCCAGATGCTCTGCAGCGCTTCCTGCAGGGTTTTCGGCGGGTTGGCCGGCACGTTCTGGTTAACCTCGGCGATGGTCAGCAGCTCGGCGCGACGCTGGGCGTTCTGCTCCGTGGCCGCCAGTTCGCGGGCATGCGCGGCGATGCGGTGGGAGTAGTTAATGACGCCTTCGCAGGTTTCGATCGCCGCTTTGTAGTAATAAATACGGTCGATATCTTCCGGGTTTTCCATGCTCAGCCGATCGAGGCGGGCCTGCGCATCGGCCTTAATGCCGTTCATCCCTTTGGTGAACAGCAGGACGTCGTAGCCCGGGCAGGTATCGCCGCCGCCGTTGATCTGGTGATAGGAGAGGTCGCTGACGAAGGTCTCGCCGCTGAACGCCCAGACGCCGGCTTCGCGATACTGCGCTTCGCAAATCTCATCCAGCGAACGGCCTTCCCAGAACGGCACGATCTCTTCGCGAATGGTTTTTTTATCTTCTTCGCTGATCTCAAACGGATCCTGCGGGCGGGTGCTCATGGTGTCGAGCTCGTCGCGCACCCAGCGCCAGGCGATATCCGGCGAGAAGGCGCCCGCGCGCGGTTTGCCGCACGGATGGCCGACGATCAGTTCGTCATCCTGAATCAGGATCGGCGCGGTTTCGCAGGCGTGACGGAACGCTTTGGCGCGCAGCAGAATGGTTGGCATGCCCGGGTTGGCTTTGACCACCTCGGTAAAGGCCAGCGCGCGGTAGATAGAGACGCTCGGACGCACGGTCAGATAGTGATTACGCAGGCGCTGCATGCGCGGGGTTAGCCCTTCCATCACCGGCGTATCGCCGCAGGCGGCAAACGGCGCGGTAGAGACCTGTTGCGCGCCGCGGAACAGGCGCACCGGTAGATTCCGCGCGCTGAGGTTGCGCTGCGCGCTGAGGAACATGTCGGAGAGCGCATTGATGCTGGCGTTCTCGAGGCTCGCGCCGTGCAGCAGCGCGTCAAACATCGGGTAGCCGTCGATGGCGCAGGCGGCGCGGACTTCACTCAGCTCCGCCAGCTTGAACCACAGGCATTCGACGATTTCATAGGCCTGCTGCGGCGTCAGGGCGCCGCTGTCGATATCGCGCTGATACCACGGCAGCAGGGCCTTATCGGCGCCTTCCGGGTTCACCGCATAGCTGCCGTTATCGAGCTGCAGCGCGAGCTGGAACAGATAAAAGGCCTGGCAGGCTTCTTTAAAACTACGCGCCGGGTGGGCCGGAACGTGGTGCAGGATGGCGGCGCTGTCGCGCAGCTCGCTCTGGCGATAAGCGTTGCTTTCGCCGGCGGCCAGGGTTTCCGCGCTGTTAGCCAGGTTTTGTGCCAGGGTCAGCAGCCCGTCGCAGGCGTAAATCGCCGCGCGGCAGCCGTTGACTTCATCCATGCCGCTGCGGCTGACGGCGCTGCCCAGGCTGCGGGTTTTCTCTTCGAGCTGGTGCCTGATCGCCAGCACGCCTTTCTCGATGACCAGCTTATAGTCCGGAGAGTCGAGGTCGCTGTTCAGATTGAGAAACTGGAACGCCGACGGGCGATGGGCCGCGCTTTCATCGTGAAAAATTGCCCCGTGCGGTTTGCGGGTCTGGTTGCCGACGATCAGCTCGTCGGCGCTGATGCACACCGGCAGCTGGCGCATCAGTTCATAGAAGCGGCGCGCCGGTTTAACGGCGGCGGGGACGCCCGCGATATCGCCATCAAGGGCGTTCAGCGTCGTGGCATGTTCGGTGCACAGGGTGCTTTTTTGTGAGAGTAAACGTTCTGCCAACACGTTGACGCGCGGCGTTAAGCTGTAGTGTGCCATGGGTAAGGTTCTCCAGTTCTTGTTATCAGTGGCCCTGAACGGCGCCGCCGGTCCACGCCCGGCGATAGAGTTCGGTTAAAGCGTGAGCGTCCGGCGTGCGCGGGTTGGTGGGGGTACAGCTATCGCGCAGCGCCTGACCAACCATTTCCGCCAGTCGCCGATCAAAATCAGCGGCATCGACGCCGGTATCGCGGATGCCGGCCGGCATGGTCATTTCGTCTTTTAATGCCTGAATGGCGATCAGCAGGCTGGCGACGCCCTGGCGGGGGCTGGCGGCCGGCAGATCCAGCAGATGAGCCAGACGAGCGTATTTGCGCGCGGCATCGGTATCACACTGCCCCTGATAATCCGCGTTCCACGCCACGACCTCCGCCATCAGCAGCGCGTTGGCGCGGCCGTGCGGGACGCGGAAGACGCCGCCAAGCGCGTGGGCGAGGCTGTGGGTGATGCCGAGCGAGGCGTTGGTAAAGGCCATTCCCGCCATGCAGGAGGCGTTGTGCATCTTTTCCCGCGCCAGCAGGTTGTCGCCGCTGCGCCAGCAGGTCGGCAGGTAGCGAAACACCTGCTGCACCACTTTTTCCGCCAGCGCATCGGAAAAGTCGCTGGCATCAAGAGAGACGTAGGCTTCCAGCGCGTGGCACAGAACGTCCATCCCGGTATCGGCGGTGATCGCTGGCGGCACCGAGGCCACCAGCGCCGGGTCGAGAATGGCGATATCCGGCAGCAGGGACGGGTCCACCAGCACCAGTTTTTCGGCGTGGGCTTTCACCACCGAAAAGGCGGTCACTTCAGAGCCGGTGCCGCTGGTGGTGGGGATCGCCACGAAGCAGGGGCGCTCGCGGCGGGCGTCCGGGCGGGTTTGCGCCAGGGCGAAAATAACCGCTTTGGCTGCATCAATCACCGAACCGCCGCCCAGGGCGATAACCAGATCCGGGTAGCTGTCGTCCATCAGCTTCATACCGCGCACGATAGTGGCGATATCCGGGTCGGCCACCACGTCGTCCCAGACCTGGAAGGTGATGCCGCGCTGGTGCAGGATCCGGGTCACGCGTTCGGCGAGACCAAATTTCACCATCGCCTTATCGGTGACCAGCAGGACGCTGCGGGCGGGAAGCTCGGTCAGGACCGCAAGCGCGTCCTGACCAAAGCGGATCCGAGGTTTCAGCAAAAATTCACTCATTGGACTATTCACTCCTTAAGCGTCCCGAAACACGTTCTCGACAATGGCAACCACCGACATGGCCTTGTAGCGGTCCCGGTTGAGCGCGAAATACTCTTCGGCCAGCACGATGTCGTGCATGCCTGCACCGACGCTATCGACGGCGACCCAGGTCTGGTCCTTCATTGGCCGCTGCTCATCGTCTAATTTGGTGATTAACAGCAGGTTGCTGCCGCGTAGCTCAGCGCATTTCTGCGTGGCGACGACATGTCCGACTACCTTTGCGAGAATCATCGTTTTTATCGCCTTATCTCAATGCATTACTTACCGAGGCGCTCCAGCACCTGGCGAATAATGCGCTCCACGTTTTGCTCGTTGATGTCGCCTTCCGCCTCGACGGCCGCGCGGACCGCAAAACGATCGTCCGCCGTCGCGCTGTGGGTCACAGCAGCAGCGGCAGGCGCGGTGAAGCGCTGGTCGTCAAAAATGCTGCGGTGCGGGTTATCGACCGGGGCGACGATGGTGGGCTGCGGTTCAGGGCGGCTGCCCGGAGCGCGCAGTTCATCAATGGAGCGCACGCCGTAGCCCACTCTGCGGATGTTGAGCAGGTTCATTGGCCCGACGTTATCGGAGCTGGAACCGCCGCCGACGGCGCCGCAGCCAAGGGTTAATGCCGGAGTGATATTGGTGGTCGCCCCGATGCCGCCCAGCGCCGCCGGAGTGTTGATCAGAATGCGGTTAACCGGTTTTTCGAGGCAGAACTGGCGAATGACGTCCTGGTTACGGGTGTGGATCACCAGGGTGTGGCCGAGGCCTTCGTTGGTCAGCAGCTCCATCACCCGGTTGCAGGCCGCCTTCCAGTCTTCTTCCACGTACAGGCCGAGTACCGGACACAGCTTTTCGCGAGAATAGGGGTTTTTGTGCGAGACGGTGGTTTGCTCGGCGATCAGCACCCGGGTGCTGGCCGGGACGCTGAAGCCGGCCATCTGGCTCAGATACAGCGCGGTTTTGCCAACCACTTTCGGGTTGATGGTGCCGTTGGCGCGCAGCAGCAGGGCCGCCATTTTCGCCGCTTCGCCCTCGTTCATAAAGTACGCGCCCTGGGCTTCCAGCTCGCGATGGACTTCGTCGTAAATGCAGCGTTCGACGATGATCGACTGCTCGGAGGCGCAGATCACCCCGTTATCGAAGGTTTTGCTGGTGATGATATCTTTCACCGCGTGGTGGATATCGGCGCTGCGTTCGATAAACGCCGGGCCGTTACCCGGGCCGCCGCTGATGGTCGGGGTGCCGGAGGCATACGCCGCGCGCACCATCCCTTCGCCGCCGGTGGCGAGGATCAGCGAGACCTCTTTGCTGTGCATCAGTTCGGAGGTGGCTTCAAGGGTCAGCTGGGTGATAGCGCTGACGCTGCCTGCCGGGGCGCCTGCGGCTTCGGCGGCGCGCTTAACGATCTCTATCGCTTTCCAGCTGCACTCGCGTGCGCCGGGATGCGGCGAAAAGATAATCGCGTTGCCGGCCTTCAGGGCAATCAGCGTTTTATAGATAACGGTCGAGGTCGGGTTGGTTGACGGCACCAGCGCGCAAATCACCCCCAGCGGCACGCCCACGTCCATCACTTTTTTTAGCGGATCGTCATGAATGATGCCGACGGTCTTCATATCTTTGATGGCGTCGTAGACGCGCAGCGAGGCAAAACGGTTCTTCAGCACCTTATCCTGCCAGTTGCCAAATCCGGTCTCTTCCGAGGCCATTTTCGCCAGCGCTTCGGCGTGGTGCGCCGCTTCCTGGGCCACGTTTTTCACGATGGCGTCGATTTGCTGCTGCGAAAAGGTGGCCAGAATCGCCTGGGCCTTTTTGGCGCTGCGCACCAGTTCCCGCGCGTTCTGGCGGGACTGCAAATCGTTATCCAGTTCAATCATGAGTCTATCCTTCATCAGACTAAAAGAGTGGAGACGGGGCGCACCCTGTCAGGTCATGCTTTGTGCTGCGACGCGATTTTCTCGATATCGTTATGCGGTCGCGCAATGACGCGAGAGGTGACGACTTCGCCGATGCGTTTCGCCGCTTCAACGCCGGAGTCCACCGCCGCGTTCACCGCGCCGACGTCGCCTTTCACCATCGCGGTGACCAGCCCGGAGCCGACGTTTTCATAGCCAATCAGCTCGACGTTGGCGGCTTTACACATCGCATCGGCGGCTTCAATACAGGCCACCAGACCTTTGGTTTCGATCAGACCAAGCGCTTCTTTCATCATGTTGTCTCCCGTTATTCCGCGACTTTGTAATGTGCGACGATTTTGTTGATGTCGTTATGCGGACGCGCGATAACCAGCGAGGTCACCACTTCCCCGATGCGCTGCGCCGATTCCACGCCGGAATCCACCGCCGCTTTCACCGCGCCGACGTCGCCTTTCACCATCGCGGTGACCAGCCCGGAGCCGACGTTTTCATAGCCAATCAGCTCGACGTTGGCGGCTTTACACATCGCGTCCGCCGCTTCAATGCAGGCCACCAGACCTTTGGTTTCGATCAGACCTAATGCATCACCCATTTGCGTTCTCCTGGCCTTAAGCCTTGTGTTTAATAACAATTTTGTTGATGTCGTTATGCGGACGAGCGATAACCAACGAGGTCACCACCTCGCCGATGCGCTGCGCTGATTCCACGCCGGAATCCACCGCCGCTTTTACTGCCCCGACGTCGCCTTTCACCATCACGGTGACCAGCCCGGAGCCGATGTTTTCATAGCTAATCAGCTCGACGTTGGCGGATTTGCACATCGCATCCGCTGCTTCAATGCAGGCCACCAGGCCTTTGGTTTCAATAAGCCCCAATGCATCACCCATGGTTTTTCCTCCAGACAGGTTTGTGATTCGGGAAAACCGTCCGCGTAACGGCGTCAACACGCGGTAGCGGCGTTCGAGGTTCACTATAGGGAATGGCGAGTTAAGTGAAATTTAAATCCGCGTGAGTTATGTTTTTAGTTTTTTGCTCTGTGATTTAGCGTTTTAAGGGCCTGTATTTATCTCTTTATGCTGATCCGGGCCGATGGAATTGGCTGTGGATGCGGCGAGTTTTACGCCACCCGGACGGGCGGCAGTGAATGTTAATGAGTTGCTAATTTATTGCTGGGGCAGGGTAATATATCCATCCATTAAGTGTGGTTATGGTCATGTTTTTAGTCGGGAGCTAAACGCAAAAAGTGCGCTTTTAGGGTATGAGGCGGAGCGGGAAAAACGCGGGGTAAGGCTGAAGCCGGTGGGGCCGGCCGTTAGTCAAGCTTGCTGCCGGACTTCAGGGTGCAAACGTAGAGCGGCGAATTGATCGAGCTGAGCAGAATCGCCTTCTCGTTGAGCTTCTGGGCGTTGAGAAACAGCCCGTCGTGGCTGTCGGACATCTCGCGCATAAAGTAGGCGAAGATGACGTCCGGGGATTCGTCGATCGATGAGGCGCTGGATTCCCACCGGCTGATGCGGTAGTGGCGCTCGGTTGAGGAGATGCGTTTACTGGTGTAGCTGAATTTGACGTAGCGCTGCAGGTAGAGCCAGCCGGCCGCGGAGTCGGTATAGCCTTCGACGACCATCGAGCCTTTGCCGCTGGCGGCGAAATTGAAGTGAATATTGCCGTTGACGTTCTCTTTATCCATGTTTTCAAAGCGCATGATGGCTTTGGTCGAGCAGCTCATCGCCCCGTCGTTTTCAGCCGGCAGCAGCTTCCAGGCGCTGAGCCCGGCCGCGGTGATGAACGCCAGGACGGAGAGGGCGAAAAAAGGCCGGGGTGCGAGTCTCATTACGGTTTCCAGGAGTAGTAGAAATAGTTATCGCAATAGCTGAAAGGATTGTCTTCATGCATCGCGCAGTGGGCGAGGAAGACGCGGCCCAGGCCGTTAGTCTCCAGCCGATCGCCATAGAAGAAGACAAAACGTTCGCCGGGTTTGCACTCCAGCTTCAGCCGCTGGCGCACGGCGTCAAAGTTGTTGCCGTAGGCGGTTCCGGCCACGGAACGCAGCATCTCGTCGCTGGCCAGCAGTTCGCACTGGCTGTGGGTCATCTGCGTCAGGGTAATGGGGCGTGATTCGCCGCTGCCGAAAAAGCTGAAAAGCACCAGCAGCAGGGCGATGGTCAGCAGGCAGACGCCGGCGATATACCAGCAGGTGCCGCGGGCGTGCCGGGTTGGTTTCGGACTCTGCGCCGCGGCCGGCGGCACGGCGTCCGGCTCTGCGGGCGGCAGCGACGGCGGTTCCGCCTGCGGCTCCGACGGCACGGGAGCGTCCAGCTGATGAACGGTTATTTCGGGGTTCAGCTGCAGCAGTCCGCGCGAGACGGTGACGATAATATTGTCGATCTCATAGTGGCGGAAGGTTTTGCGCAGCATGCTCAGATACTGATTCAGGTTGCTGTTCGAGGAGGTTAATCCGTTGTCATCCCAGACCTTTTTGAGCACTTCATCGCGGCTGACAATCTCCGGATGACGCAGAAAAAACCACAGCAGCGCGCTGGCGGTGATCGACAGCTGGCTGTCCGCCTCATCGCTTCCCGGTAGGATTAGTGTGCCGTCCGTTGCATCATAAATGAGACGGCCATTGATGTTGTAGCGCATCGCGGCCTCAATCTAATCGCCTGACCTGTCAGGCTCAACGTGCTTCACGCGGGAAGCGTCATTCTCGTCAGATCGCTGACCAGCGACCGCCGGTGTTCGGCGCTCATGGTGCGCCCCTCGGTTAACTCCGATAGCCAGATGCCGTCCGCCGCGTAGCGTACCAGGGTGCCGGTGTGGCCGTTATCCAGCGCATCGCCCTGCGCGAGGTGATCCAGCATCCAGTCGCGCCAGCATTTTCGCAGCACCGGCTCATCCGGCATCGCCAGCGACAGCACCATCAGCTGCCGACTTTCATGGGTATCGGTCAGGTCGGATAAATAGTGCAGGTAGGCGCGGGTAAAGCGGCCATAAGAGACATTGTCGGCGGCCATCAGCGCCGAAATCGCGTCCTCCATAATCGCCAGCAGGCGGGCGAACAGGGCAAAAATCAGCGCCTGCTTGTTGGGGAAGTGGTGCAAAAGACCCCCTTTGCTCACCCCGGCTTCGCGCGCCACGGCATTCAGCGACAGCGAGGCGATACCGTCTCTGCCGGCGATCATCGCCGCGGATTCCAGCAGTTGCTGATGTAAACGGACGGGGTCTTTTTTTCGGTGTTGGGCTTCCATGTTCATGGCCTGAATCATACCGACCAGACGGTATGATTATTCTTGATCGCTATCAATGTGAGGGGGAGTGTGCGGCGGTGGAATGCCGTTATTGCGCGGAGGCTCACAATTCGTCATAGAAATCAGCGCGTGGCGTGCGGCAGTAGCTGCCGCACGAGGCCGGGTCTTTAATCGACAAGATCCTTCACGATACTCATCAGCAGGCGAATATCTTCCGGGCGGGTATTACCGCTTTGCGGATCGATGATTGAGCTGTAGATATGCGGCATCACCTGCGCAACGCCGGCCTGCAGACAGGCTTGCAGAATGACGGCGAAGTTATTCAGGTCGATACCGCCGGTGGGTTCAATAAGCGTCATGCCGTTGTGCGCGGCGCTTTGGGCGAGAACCTTTAGCTCATCCAGCGAGCGTTCGCCGCCCATGGGAAAGAACTTAGCGGCGTGCGCGCCCATATCCTGAATCATCCTCACCGCCGCATCGCTGGATACCCTGGCCGGCGTTCCGTGCGCGCTGCTGACTCCGGTGGAGATAAGCACCTCTCCGGGCCTGCCGGTGGGGCTTATCAGCGCATTGATCCGCGTGTTTTGCCCGCCGGTGGCGGCCAGCGCGCCTGCCGCAAAGCCGCAGCCGGTAAAGGTCTGATTAACATGGGCGGGATGAAGCTTCGCCGAAATCATCGCCGCCTTATAGAACTGGGCCGGATCGCCTGCTCCCAGGCCGACGGAAATAGCGGGAATTTCCGTCATCCAGCGGCGCACTTCCGCTACGCCTTCATCCACGGTAGAAAACTGTGCGGATAAAACGCCAATCACCGCATGGCCTTCGGCGGCATCGTAAATCTCCCGGGCGTTGGCGATATCTTTTGCCAGAACGTTAATCGCGATCCGCTGGCGATAAAAGTTAATCTGCTGCATGTTCGGTAATCTCCTTGAGTCGCGCGATAATAAGCGCCATCTCACCTTCGGCAATGGTCCGCGGATCGAGGCTAAACACGCCCTGATGCAAAGCGTAGCGGCGGGCATAAATTGCGATTTCGCCGCCGCGCAGTCGGGCTTCGACTTCGCCGGCGTTGAGGCCCAGGGCTTCTTTATCGACCCTGACCCGGATGCGCCAGATGGCCCGCCCGGCCTCGTCCTGTTCGATATCCGCCTTCAGCCCGCGTAAGGCGGATATCGCTTCGGCGAAGGGACGCAGAGCGGCCGCATCGGGAGCCGGAGCGGCCGCCTGATAGCGGTTGAGGGCGTATACCAGGCCGACCATATTTTCTTTGCCAACCTTCATCGCCCTGGCGATGCCGTTATGCTGCGCCTTGCAGGCCGCGATCCAGGCTCGTTTTCCGCTAACAAAGCCGGAGGTTGGGGCATTGAAGGCTTTGGCGCCGCTGTAAATCACCATATCTGCGCCGGTCGCGACCCATCGACGAAGATCCTCTTCGGCGGCGGCATCGACAATCAGCGGCAGGTTGTGCCGGTGGGCGACCTGCAGAAAGTCATCGATGCCGGGCATCCCTTTTTGCACGCAGTGGTGCGATTTAACAAACAGCAGCGCCGCCGTACGCTCGCTGACGGCGCTCTCCAGCTGCCAGCGCGCGGCGAGATTGCTGGACCCGACCTCGACAACCCGTCCTCCGCCGAGGCGAATCGCGCTGGTTATCGGCGCGCCGTAATCGACGTTGTGACCGCGCAGGATAATGATTTCGTTGGCCATGCCGCTGCTGTCCGGCATCTGCGCGACCTTATCCGGCTCGCCGCGGGTGATCGCCGCGGCCACCGCGATGGCAATTCCCGCCGAGGCGCACGACGTCAGGTAGCTATCCTCGGCGCCGGTGTGGGTGGAGATAAGCTCCCCGGTGCGGTCGGTGAGCTTATCGATTTCAACGAACGCGCTGGCGGCTTCGGCAGCGGCCTGCATCACCTCCGGGTCAACGGATGATACGCCGAGGATCGTCATTTTACCGCAGGCGTTAATCACCCGCTTTAGCCCAAGCCGTTGATAAATATTATCGTTCATGGCCTACAGCACTCCCGTCAGCGAGCAAACGATGCTGATCGCGACAATCGACAGTAAAATCGTGGTGTAGCGCGGACCCTTTTTCAGCAGATAGAAGTAGACGGCAAAGACCGCCGCCAGCGGCAGCAGGCCCGGAGCAATAGAGTCGAGGATCTGCTGCACCACCACCTCGGAGCCTTTCAGCGCGCTGATTTTCAGCGGCGTGGTGATTTTGACGTAGCTTGCCGAAAGCGCGCCCATCATGATCAGACCCAGCACGTTGGCGCCGTAGATCAGCTCCTTGATGCGCCCCCCTTGCAGCAGGCCGATTATCGAATCCCGCCCGAGGGTGTAGCCTTTATGCACCAGCCCGTAGCTTATCGCCATGGTGATCGCCGGGTAGAGGATCAGCGGCGCGATACCGCCGAAGGCGCTGCCGCCGGCGGCGAAGGGGATAAAGATCGCGATCAGCAGCGGCATGACCGCGGCCCAGATTATCGAATCGCCCATCCCGGCCAGCGGCCCCATCAGGCCGGTTTTGATCCCGGTAATGGAGGCGTCGCTAATCGGTTCGCCGCGGGTTTTCTGCTCTTCCATGGCGATAGAGATACCCTGGATAACCGAGCCGAAAGTTTGCTCGGAGTTAAAAAAGTTGAGGTGGCGCTTCAGGGCCTCGGCCTGCTCTTCTTTCTCCGGATACAGCTTTTTGATAATCGGCGTCATCGAGGCGCAGAACACCAGGCTTTGCAGACGCTCGTAGGAGCTGGATACTTCCGCCCCCAGCCAGTAAATCAGCCAGGCCTTGGTGATATCGGCTTTGCTCAGCGCCCGGCTTTCACGGGCCCGTTCAACCAGCTCATGTTGCATGACATCGCTACTCATTATGCCGCCCCTTCATTTTTGGCGAGGCCTTTAATCAGGAAGGCCACGCAGGTACCGAAAATCGCCATCGCCATGATGTCCACCTTCAGGTAGAGCACCGCAAAGAATCCGCCGATAAACCACGGCAGCAGGCTCTTCTTACCAATCACCATGATGGTGATGGCGAAGCCCAGCGCGGGCAGGATGCCGCCCATAATTTCAAACGAGTGGGTCAGCCAGTGCGGCATCAGCTTGAGGAACTTCTCGACCACGCTTTGTCCGAAGTAGTTGGCGGCAAAGACCACCGGGAAGCGCAGCAGCAGCCCAAGCAGGGCAGGGTAGATAAAGGCGCAACGCATGATCCCCGTCATGTTGGCGCTCTCGGCATGTTTATCGGCCATATGCACCCACGCCGCGTTCAGCGTCCGGCGCAGCTGATCGAGGAATACCCCGATCACGCCAAACGGAATCGCCAGCGCGATCGCCAGGTTCGGCTCCATCCCCGCCTTCACGGCAATAGGTATGGCGATACAGGCGGCCAGCGCCGGATCCGACGGGACGTTACCGCCCGGCGTGGAGGTGACGCCCAGATACACCAGCTGCATACCTGCGCCGATGATCATCGCGGTCTTCATATCGCCCAGCAGTAAGCCGACGAAAACGGCAACCACGACGGGCTGCAGCAGCATGGCGGAGAAGGTATAGCCTAAACGTAATCGAGCGAACCAGTAATAGAGTCCCATCAGGCTCGCAAAAAGCAATGTGTCCATAGTTTTTACCTGCTTATCAACTGGTTAGAATTTTTTCAGGATGTCGTCCAGTGACTGGGGTTTATCTTCCGGGATCGTCTGGAAGAACACCTGAATTCCGCTGTTTTTCAGCTCACCGAGGATCCCGACGTCTTTTTCATCGAGGGTGATGTTCTGAAATACGGCTTTCCGGTTTGGCCCGCCGCCAAGTCCGCCGACCTGAATCGAGGTGACGTCGAAACCCTGCTGCACGGCCTGCTGGATTGCGCTGAGGGATGGAAACAGCACCAGCACGTTCCCCTCGCCGAGCTGGTTCTCCCGCCAGGCCGCGGTAAAGCTGGCATTGCTGAAACAGTCGACTTTGATATTCGGCGGCGCCGCCATCAGGTAGATATTTTTCATAAACGGATCGGCGTCGAGCTCGTCGCTGACCACGGCGATACGGTTAGCCTGCGACTGGCCGACCCACTTGGTGACAACCTGGCCGTGAATCAGACGGCTATCGATACGACATAAAACGATTTTTGCCATGAAGGGCTCCTTAATGATTTAACTGGTTCACGTGGGCGACGACGTCGCGACAGCTGCTGCGTCCGGCTTCCACAAGCTCGTTGACGCAGCGGGTCAGCGGTCCCTGTTCGCGTTTATCCAGCGCTTCCAGCAGTAGCGAAGCGTTGAGGCCGCAAATCACGGCGATCGGATAGTCGGCGCTCAGGCGGGCGGCGACGTTAGAGGTGGTGCCGCCAATAAAGTCGGTGAGGATCAGCGAGCCTTCCGGCATCGACTTCACCGTCGCCTCAACGCGCTGGTAATACTCGCCGAGGGTATCGACGGGCATCAGGGCGATTTCCGTCACGCCTTCAATTTCGCCCGTGACCATGCGCAGGCTGTTGCAAAGCGGCGTGCCCCAGCCGCCGTGCGTCAGCAGCAGAATTTGCGGTAATGGGTGTGCAGGTACAGTAGATGACAAGGTGGCCTCCTGGCGCCGTTTTATAGACGCTATTGATAGAGCAAAGGCCGTGCCAGCATTAGTGTCATCTGCGGGAGATGAGGGGGGCTGGCGGGCCGATGGGCCGCGCCAGCAAAGGGATTAGCTATACAATAATTCGTAGATATAAATATATTCCGCATCCGATAAGCGGATGGCGTAGGCCTCCTCCACCGGGTGGAAGGCGGATTTAATGACACTAAAGGCGTGAGTATCCATATCGGGCTTCATTTCCAGCGCCATCTGTAACGGTTTGCGGTTAATCACGATACGCTCGACCATACAGCAGCAGTGGATCAGGAAGCGTAGTGTCACCTGGCGGCTGGGGGCGATCGCCAGGGTCGCGCGCAGCTGGCTGAGGACGCCTTCCATCTCTTTGAGGATGCGCTGCGGGTTGAGCACCGAAATATGGTTGATGATGCTTTCCATCGTCAGCGCGCTGATAAACCGGGACGCGCTGCGTTCCATCTCCAGCCGCCGTTCGGCGCTGGAGAGATCGGGAGTCAGCAGGCTTAACACCAGCTCCGGGCCCTGCTCGGAAAACAGCTCCTCCAGCGAGATAAACGGAATATCCGGCAGCCCGGGCTGGAAGGTCCCGACAATCCCCGCCAGCCGCTCGTGGGCGTTAATGGCCTGCTGCACGCGCTCCGGGCTGCGCACTTCGTTATAGTCGAGGATCACCATGCGGGTATCCTGCGACATCAGCTCGCCGAAGCTCTCCTCCAGCACGGTTTTGATTTTCTCCGCCGTGCCCATGCCGGTAATGCAGGAGATGACCAGCACTTTGCCGACGTTTTCCTGCTGCGGGGTGCATAGCTGGCTGGGGATGCCTTTTTCCTGCATAAGCGCTGCCAGCCGCGGCAGGTCGCTGGTCTCGTAGCTCAGATCGAGGCCAATCTCCAGCAGGCTGGTCAGGGTGATATCCGGCAGCAGCAGGACGTCTATCTGGAACAGCTTGCTGATGGTGCTGCCGAAATGCACCAGCGAGCCGATATCGACGATCAGGATCAGCCGTTGCCAGCGCCGCGCCTGCATCAGCCGGATTAACGCATCCAGGGTGTCGTGCACCGACTGTTCGAACGGCATATCGATAGCGCTGAACAGCTCGCGCTCCAGCACCCGATTGACGTACTGCGCCATGCTGGTGGCGGTGGTGGCGCCGTGGGCGATCAGTATCACTCCGCAGTCGGGGCTGACGCCGATCCGCTGGCGGTAATGGCGGCACTCTTTGAGGAACAGGCACAGCCAGACCACCTCCGTCGCCGGGCACTGAATATTCAGCAGGTCGTTGATTTTCCTGCATAGCTGGGTGGCATTCTCATATTCATCTTTACAGCGATCGAGAATTAAACTGGAGGAGTAGAGCTGCGGGATCAGCCCCCGCTGGACGTAGCCGATCAGCGCCAGCAGGTGCTTGCGCAGGGGATTGACCAGATTTTCCGGCAGGGAAAAGCCCAGGATCTGTTCTACATAGCCGATCAGCAGGGCGACGCGCTCTTCAATCTGGTCGCCATAGCGCGGCGAACGCGTGCCGCTGTCGCGGCTGTAGAGGCCATATTCGAAAATGGAGCTGAGCTTGTTTTTGAGAATGGCCAGCGTCTCTGCGGGCGGAACGTTACTGTTGCGCAGATTGACGTATTCGCGGGTCAGGAAGCTATAGAACAGATCGCTCTCTTCGATGCCGCCATCGCCGCCCGCCGGGCTTTTAAGCTGCGGCAGCGTGCGGGCGTCAATACTGAGCAGGGTTTTACCATTGAACAGCGCGTCGACCAGTATCCGCTGCTCCTGGGTGGGGTTAGTGGAACCGTCCGCCAGCTTGCCATCCAGCAGTAGAACATCGTGCTGCGCCGCCATCCCCGATGCCCAGGCCTGGGCGCATAAAAACTGGATATCGCTTTTTAGCTGGCCAATATTGCCTTCCAGCGGCTTATTCAGCAGCCACAGCAGCAGCGTTTTATCGATGCTTACCGAGCGCTCAATCTTGCGGCTCTCCCGCTGCAGGAAGCCGATAATCAGTTCGATCTGCTCCTCCAGCGAGCGCTGGCGGATGCCGGGAAGATCGATGGCGACCTGAATGCGGCGTTGAAAAGTCCGCAGCAGCGACGAGCTCACCGGCTCGGTGGTGGCGCAGATAAGGCGTACGGTGATGCTTCGCGCCGGGCCGCTGGCGCCCAGCGGGCGATACTCGCCTTTATCCAGCAGCGAGAAGAGTTTTTCCTGGCCTTCATAGGGCAGGCGATGGACTTCGTCGAGCAGCAGATAGCCGCCGTCGGCCTGTTCAATCAGGCCGGTCTTGCTCTCCGTTGCGCCGGTAAACGCCCCCTGTCGATGACCAAAGAGATGGGAAGAGAGTAGCTCCGGGTTGTTGGCGTACTCGGCGCAGTTAAAGTAGACGAGAGGCGGAGGGCTATCGTCGCTATGCTCGCAGGCATAGCGGTGCATCAGTTCGGCGAAAAAAGTCTTCCCGACGCCGGAGGGGCCGGTCAGCAGCACGTGCAGCCCATGCGGATAGAGCACCGCCGCTTTACCTTTTTCCACCGCATCCCGCAGGCTGCGATCGTGGCCGATTAGCAGCGAGAACGGATCGCTAACCGACGGCAGATCCCGCTCAGGCAGCAGGTCTCTAATGGCGCCGATCTCGCGCTCCGATTCAGCCAGCGGCCTATCAAGCAGGGTTTGAGTAGCCTGCAGATGCAGAAAGAATACCGGGCGTCCGCGGGTTTTGATAACCAGCCCGTCGCTCCACAGCTGGTTTAAATCCTTGCTGACGGAGTTGCGCGCCAGGCCGAGGTTAAAACCGATTTGCTCTGCGGTGAAGGCGCTGGTGCCAAGGGACAGGTCGTCCCGGCTTATGGTCTGCGTCAGCCGCTCCAGTTCACGCAGTACTACCTCAATACGTCTCATCTCGTTACCGGATTGCTTAAAGGTGATGCTTGAGAACATACACCATCCTGGCCGATGAGAAAGAGACGGGAAACGAAGTTGCGGGCGTCTGACTACAACAAATAGCCGTTTCGGGATAAATAAGCGTGTCAGGGACTAAATCAGCGTATTTGAACGGCGACGCCGGGCGGCCAGGCATCGCCTTGCTGCGCTTAATCCACCCGCTGATGGATTGCCAGCCCGCTTTCCCCGACCGCCAGCTCCGGGCGCAGCGTCAGGGAGGGGATCAGATAGTCGCCGTGATTTTGCCGGCGGAACGGGATTGGCGCGGTGCTTGCCAGCGTATCCAGCCGCTGCCCCAGCTCGCGGCAGTGCTGCGCAAAGCGCTGCTCGTCCGTTTTCTCCGTGCGGTAGAACACCAGCGGCGGCAGCACCGCAAAGCCGGGATAAAACAGCATTCCGTGCTGGATCGGAAACAGGATATCGTTAATCGGTCCGTTAATTCCGCGCGGGGCGTAATGCTCCTCCCAGCCGCCGGTAGTGACAACCAGCATCGCTCGTTTGCCCGCCAGTGTGCCTTCGCCGTAGCGGTCGCCCCAGTGGCGGTCGCTGTGCTCGCCGACGCCGTAGGCAAAACCATAGGCGTAAACCCGGTCGATCCAGCCCTTCATAATGGCGGGCATGGAGAACCACCACAGCGGAAACTGGAAAATCACCGTATCCGCCCACAGCAGCTTCTCCTGTTCCGCAACGATATCCGCGCTTTGGGTGCCCTGTTCAAAAGCCTGCTTTGAATCGAGCGTCGAGCGCCAGAACTCGCCGACCGGCGGGGCGCTGCTGTCGTCAGCATCAAAGCCCGCTTTCCAGCGCATGGCGTAGAGATCGGAAACCTGCACCTCATGGCCGGCATCGTGCAGATGCTGGACGGCAAAATCTTTTAGCGTGCCGTTCAGGGAGCGAGGTTCCGGATGGGCGTAAATCAGCAGTACTTTCATGAGAATCACCTCTGAGTTATGGAGAGCTGCAGAGTAGGCGGCTGGCCGCTATAGTAGAAATTAATTACTTAAATCCCAGGTATAGCCGTGATTAATTTACATCGTCTGGATCTCAACCTGCTGCGCACCCTCGACGTGTTGCTGAGCGAGAATAACGTCACGCGAGCGGCGCAGCGGCTCAACCTGTCGCAGCCGTCGGTCAGCATCCAGCTGGCGCGCCTGCGGGAAATTTTTGCCGACCCGCTGCTGCTGCCCGGGCCGCGCGGGATGTTGCCCACCGCCCGCGCCGATGCGCTGCGCGGGCCGCTGCGTGATGCCCTGCTGGCGCTGGAGCTGGCGGTCGCACCCGCCGACAGCTTCGATCCGTTAACGGCGACGCAGACCTGGCGAATGGCGGCGACGGACTATATGGCCTCGGCTATTGTGCTGCCGGCGCTGAATATTCTGCGCCGGGCTTCACCGTCGAGCCGGATGGCGGTCTTCGATCTCCAGCCTTCTCGCCTGGTGCAGCAGGCGGAGAGGGACGAGGTCGATCTGTTCTTTCATACCCGCGACGGCGCTCCGCAGGAGCTGCATCAGCGGCTGCTGTTCAGCGAGCGCTACGTGCTGGCGGGCAGAGCGGGGCATCCGGCGCTGCAGACGTCGTTGAGTCTGGCGCAGTTTTGCCAGCTGGATCAGGTTATTGTCTCCCCGGACGGCGGCGGTTTCAGCGCCGCGACCGATACCGCGCTGGCCAACCTTGGGCTTTCGCGGCGGGTTGTCCTCTCAGTGCCACATTTCCTGTTTATGCTGGAAACGCTGCGTAGCAGCGATTTGGTCGCCATGCTGCCGGAGAGGCTGCTGCGCGGGATGAGCGGACTGACGGTTATCGAGCCGCCGCTGGCGATTGCCGGGTTTGATATGCTGATGCTGTGGCACGAGCGCTGGCACCGCGACCCGGCGCACCGCTGGCTGCGCCAGCAAATTGTGAGTTCACTGGAGGAGAAGCCATGTTAAGCGGATTGAATCACCTGACCCTGGCGGTCAGCAGCCTGGCGCCGAGCGTGGCGTTTTATCAGCAGCTGCTGGGAATGACGCTGCACGCGCGCTGGGATAACGGCGCCTATCTCTCCTGCGGCGATCTGTGGCTGTGCCTGTCCCTCGATCCGCAGCGGCGCATTACCCCGCCGGAGGAGAGCGACTACACCCACTACGCTTTTAGCGTCGCCGAAGCCGATTTCGCCGGGCTCAGCGCGCGGCTGGAAACGGCCGGCGTGGCGGTGTGGAAGGTGAACCGCAGCGAAGGGGCGTCGTATTATTTCCTCGACCCCGACGGCCACAAGCTGGAGCTGCACGTCGGCAGCCTCGCCCGGCGCCTGGCGGCATGTCGCGAGCAGCCGTATAAGGGGATGGTGTTTTATGGTGAGGATCCGCAGGCGGTCGGGAACCCGTAGCCCCGGTAAGCGCTGTGCGAGCGGGGGAGTTCAAGCCGAATGGTGGCTGTTTCCCGAAGGCGCGCTGTGTCTTGTTCGAGCTACTGGCTGCAGGTGGGCAACAAAGAATATCTGTTGCTTACTGACAGCAATGGCGCCCTTCTTGCGCCGTAAAGCGTGATATTCTGCTCCAGGGCAGGCGCGCTTTACATCGGTTCGTCGTACGGAAGTTTTCCAGCACCGCCGAAGGATGTGAAGAGGTCCATTTAATGAATGAAATGTTGATCCACTCGGGCCTATCACCATTACGGATCGTTAAACGATGAGCGACCTGGTGAAAAATTTCTCTTTCGGTGCTCTGGCGATCTGTTGCGCCATCGTCAATGCGCAAGAAGTTCCAGCTTAGACTCCGCCAGTCATCCTCGATCTCAAGGGCTTCCCTTCCGATACCGGAGGCGCCGTACTGAATCTGTTGAACAAAGCGGCGGAACTGGCGCAGCGCTTTGCCTCCGACAGCGATGCGATCGCCAGACACGTCGAACATACTCTCAGTCAGATGGCTCAGTTGCTCGTTGACGATCCTGGTGGCGTGGTGACGATTGAAGGGCACGCCGATTCAATGGGCAGTAATAAAAGTACAACCTCGATCTTTTCCTGCATCGTGCCCGTTCAGCGGCGAAATGGCTAATAGTGCACGGAGTTGAACCATCGCGCCTGAGCGAGGAAGGCAAAGGTGAAGGCCAACCGATGTCCAGTAATGATACCGATGAGGGCAGGGCGAAAAACCGTTGCGTCGATTTTGTGTTGCCGAAAAAACGGCTAAGTAATATTACCCAATATGGTTTTTCTGTACTCTGCTATCAGCGTAGGACGAGCGGCGCGAGCATTCTTCTTGTATCTATCCATATTGCACACAATAATTCTAAAAATATAATCAGTAATAAAAATAAAACCTTTTTTGCATGTGTAAATTATGTGTGTGGTATATCTTGCATATAATGGCTACCCAGAAAAATGAAGTGTGTTTTCAATAGTAAATAGAGGGACGGTATGGAAACAATATTAAATTTCTTTTCTCAATTTTTTGGCGGAATGGTTGAACGGGGTGAAATAACTCCAATGCAGCAATTTTTTATGTATCTCTTTACGGTGTTGACGTTTATCGCAGTATGGAAAATAAAATCTATTGTTGAGTTCATTCGGGCAATCAAAGAGGCAGAATTAGAGAACTACCAGCATCAGCTTAAGGAGTATGGCTTACCACCAGACTTACAAAAGATCCTCAAAAGAGAGATTGCCAGGCTAGTCTCGTACCGGCTCTGCGGGTTACGTGATACAACATTGCAAGTCCTGGTATTGAAAATTTGCGTTAAGAATGATGTCAGGCCAATATTTTTTAAAAAATTCAAAGGGATTTTGAAAGTTGCTGATGGGAAGGTTATTTTTGAAAAAGGTTTGGGGTTTTGGTTCCCCAAAATATTAACCATACTGTTGGTGTTTCTGTACCTGATGATTGGAGTATTATTTATAACGCTATCATTATACCAAGGGGAGGTCCTTGCAACATGGAGACATATATTTCTGTGGGGAATATCAATCATAATGTTTGTCATTGGACTGGCTTTTTATAATTCATTCCCTACCATTAGCGAATGTCGCACGATGCAGTCATTACTTGATGGTCAGTGATAGGTAACGACAAAGATTACAAATCGCAGTGAACTCGTAGTTCCGAGAAGCGCAGCGTGGGCGTTGGGAAATGCCCTCAAGCCGTATGACGGATGTTTCGCGAAGGAGGCGCTTGCCACGCCTTGCCCGCTCCCATCCCGCAGACGCCTATCAGCCCGCAGCCCCGGTCAGCGCAGCTCCGCCGGGGGACAAGTCAGTTCGCCCCGGCGAAAAACTCACTCCATCGCCACCTTCACCGCATCCCCCAGCTTCACCATCACCTCCCGGTGCTTGTCGATCGGCGGCAGGGCGCAGTTGATCCTTAAGCAGTTGCGGTATTTCCCCGAGGCTGAAAACAGCGAGCCCGGCGCGACCTGGATTTTCAGGCGGCACAGCTGCTTCGCGACGCAGACCATATCGACGTGCTCGGGGAGCTCGACCCACAGCATATAGCCGCCCTTCGGCCGGGTAACGCAGATGCCGCAGGGGAAGTATTCCCGCAGCCAGCAGGTGTAAATTTCCATATTGCGCTGGTAGATCTGCCGCATCCGCCGCACGTGGCGGTGGTAGTGGCCTTCGCGAATAAATACCGACGCCGCCAGCTGCGTGGAGGGAACGTTGGTCCCGCTGGCGGCATATTTCATCTGCAGCAGGCGGTCGTAGTAGCGGCCTGGCGCGATCCAGCCGATGCGCAGGCCCGGCGCGATAGTTTTGGTAAACGAGCTGCAGAGCATCACCCGGCCGTCGATATCCCACGAATGAATGGTGCGCGGGCGCGGGTAGTCGGTGGCCAGCTCGCCGTAAATATCATCTTCGAAAATGACGATATCGTGGCGCTGGGCAAGAGTCAGCACCGCGCGCTTGCGGGCGTCAGGCATGATAAAGCCCTGCGGATTATTGCAGTTCGGCACCAGGATAACGCCCTTGATCGGCCACTGCTCCAGCGCCAGCTCCAGGGCTTCTACGCTGATCCCGCTGTCCGGATCGGTGGGGATCTCGATGGCCTTCAGCCCCAAACCGCGCAGCAGCTGCATGGTGCCATAATAGGACGGGGATTCGACGGCGACGATATCGCCGGGTTGGCACACCGACAGCAGCGCCAGCGATAGAGCGCTGTGGCAGCCGCTGGTGATGATCAGGTCATCGGCGGTGACCACCGAGCCGCCGTCGAGCATCAGGCGGGCGATTTGTTCACGCAGCTCGCGGCGCCCGGCCAGCTCGTCGTAGTTCAGCACCTCGCTGAGATTATGCTGGATCACCCGGCTCAGCTCGCGCCAGATGGGCTTCAGGCTCGGCTGGGTGACGTCAGGCGAGCCGCCGCCGAAGGGGATAATGCTTTTATCATTGCGCGCGTCGAGCATGGTCAGCACCTGATCCCACTGGGTGATTTCCACCGGGCGCTGCACCGGGCGCGACATCGGCGGTACCGGCGGCTGAGCTTTACGCGGGGCGACAAAGTAGCCGGAACGCGGCTGGGGGACGATCATCTGCTGCTGTTCCAGCGTCTGATAGGCCTGCTGCACGGTGCTGATGCTCACCCCGTGCTCCTGACTCAGGCTGCGAACCGAAGGCAGCTTCTCCCCGTGGCGATACAGCCCTTGCTCAATACGCTCCGCCAGCAGGCTGGCCAGATGTTGGTAACGCGTCATGCTGTATCCCTTATTGTCGCCATACAGATGGATAAACCAGTACAGATGGGCGGGGAAAATCCCACGCAGATACTGTTTTAGCCAATCTGTATGTTAAAGAAAAGGGTTTTTTGAATCTGTATTGTTCACCCTCGGATCCGCGAAGATAAAGCCTCTGGCAAGGTGAGGAGGTGGAGTATGGAATTTCATGAGAACCGGGTTAGGCAGCCGTTTATTGGTTTCGTATTGGCAGGCAGAGCGTTCAAAAAATGGTGGCTGCGGAGGCAAACGCGGCGGGTTTTGCAGCGAATGAGCGACGAACAGCTGAAAGATGTCGGGCTGCGGCGGGATCAGATAAATTAAAAAATGCGCTTTTCCCCGGACTGCGGCATAAACGTTCTGTTCGGGCTCCCGGCCTGCACCTCCGCAGGCTGCGAGTCGTGCCCGTTCGGGCCAGCAGTTCGCCAGGCCCGACGCGACCGGGGTAGCTGGCGTCATCCGGGATCGTTATATTCACCGTATTTATCAATTAATGCTTCTTCTCCCCCTCGTTTCTTGATACTTATCCTGATAAGTATTATTTTCCTCACAGCCAGGCCACCAGGGCTATTTTGCTTGTCATTTTGAACCTGGGCAGCGCTCGACAAAATACGAAAGTCTTTTGAACGCCCTTCAGGGCGGCCCGGAGGGTGAGCGTAGCGAGTCAATCCTCACGTACTATCTGTACGTTCCGGTTTCTCCGCGCTGTCCGTGTTCAAACTGCCTGTGCCGATAACGCCTGGTGGGATAGGCGCTAAATGAGGAAAGAAAGATGACCGAAGACGAACTGTTTGCCCGCCGTCCGATGGGGATGCGGATGGCGATGGTGGTACGCCAGTGGCGCGCGACGATCGACGCCGCCATCAACGATACCGGTATGACCCAGTCAAGCTGGACGGTGTTGATGCAGCTGCATCAGCTGGGGGACAACGTCTCGGTTAGCGAACTGGCGGAGGTGCAGGGTATTGAACTGCCGCCGCTGATGCGCACCCTCACTCAGCTGGAAAAGCAGGGCTATCTACTGCGTTCCACATCGCCATATGACAAACGCATACGCCTGCTGACGCTGACGGCGGAAGGCCTGTCGAAACTGGAGGAGCTGAACCGCGTGATTGAAACTTATCAAACCCGCGTCACCCGGACCATCCCGGAAGCAGAGCTCGCCACCTTCAGCGCCACCTTAAATCAAATCGCCTGCAATTTGCGGACAATCCGCGAAGAAGATAACAAGATCTAAAAAACTATGATGACGCCAGAACAAAAATTTGCCCGCTGGGTAAGGGTGAGTATTGCCGCTTTCCTGGCGATCTTCGCCTGGTTTATCGTTGCCGATATCTGGATCCCGCTCACGCCGGACTCCACGGTGATGCGCGTGGTGACGCCGGTATCGCCGCGCGTTTCCGGCTATGTCGCACAGGTCTATGTGCACAACAACAGCCAGGTGAAGAAAGGGGATCTGCTCTACGAGCTGGACCCGACGCCGTTTACCAATAAAGTGCAGGCGGCGCAAATCGCCTTTGAGCAGGCGAAGCTGAGCAACCAGCAGCTGGACGCGCAGATCGCCGCCGCTCGCGCTAACCTGCGCACGGCGCAGTTCACCGCCCGTAACGACAAAGTCACTCTCGATCGCTATCAGCGCCTGAGCGCGATGCAGAACGTCTCGCAGTCGGATCTGGATAAGGTGCGCACCACCTGGCAGACCAGCGAGCAGTCGGTTAGCGCCCTCAACGCCAGCATCCAGAATCTGCTGATCCAGCGCGGGGAGCGCGACGATGCGCGTAACGTCACGCTGCAAAAGTACCGCAACGCCCTGGAAGAGGCGCAGCTGAACCTCGCCTGGAGCCGGATCTATGCCGAAACCGACGGCATGGTCAGCAACCTCCAGCTTAGCCCCGGCCTGTATGCCACCGCCGCCACGCCGCTGCTGGCGCTGGTGAGCAACCATACGGATATCGTCGCCGATTTTCGCGAAAAGAGCCTGCGCCATACCGGCGTGAACACCGACGCCGCGGTGGTCTTTGATGCGCTGCCGGGTAAGGTTTATCCGGCGCACGTCACCAGCAGCGACGCCGGGATTTTGGCCGGCCAGGAGCAGGTAAACGGCCAGCTGTCGCAGCCGGAGCAGTCCACGCGCTGGGTGCGTGACGCCCAGCGGATGCGCATTCACGTCGCGCTTGATGAGCCGCTGGACAAACCGCTGCCGACCGGCGCCCGCGCCACGGTACAGCTGTACAACAGCGACGGTCCCTTTGCCCGTACCTTTGCCGGCGTGCAGATCCATCTGGTGAGCCTGCTGCACTATGTCTATTAATACGCTGGCCCGGGTTTTTACGCCGCACGACAATATTGTCTATACGGCGAATGATTTTCGCCAGACGCTGCGCATCGCCGTCGCCGGAACGATCGCCCTGAGCATTTCGACCTTCTACGACGTGCAGTACGGGGTCTTCTTTGTGGTCTATCCGCTGATGCTGCTGTCGCTGGTGCCGGTGTTTAACCGCCACGTCGCGCGGCAGTTTCTGTTCAGCGCGGCGGTAAACTGCGTTGAAATGGTGCTGATCGTCGGCTATCTGTCGCAGTGGCCGGTGATTATGACGCTGGTGGTCTTCGGCCTCTACGTGATGCGTTTTCGCTTTATGAGTCAGGGGCCGCTGTTTCTGCTGGGCTCAATGGGCGTGGTCTGTCAAAGCACGATGCTCAACTTTATGAGCTATCCCACCAGCAACTGGCATACGCTGATGTTTTCCAATCTCGAAGCCTGCGTGATGGCGGTGGCTCTCAGCGCGCTGCTGAACTATCTGATCCCGGACGTTGAGCCGCGCCGGCCGCCGCCGCGGATTGAGAAGGATGCCGCCCGCATTCGCCATGAATCTCTGCTTTCCGGCACCGTCGCGACAATGATTTTCGTGGTTTTCCAGATCTGCGATCTGAGCGATTCCCTGTCAGCGCTGATGGCCGGGATCCTGATCCTCTTCCCGATGCACTACCGCGGCGCGGTGATCAGCTCCATCTGGCGGGTGGTGGGCGTGGTGCTGGCCTGTCTCTATATTCTGGTGGTGCAGCTGCTTATTTATGATTTCAGCAACCATATGGTGCTGATGATGCCGCTGATTGCGCTCGGCCTGGCCTTTAGCGCGCGCCTCCACGTGATGGAGAAAGTGGGGGCCGGCGTGGGCTTCGCCAGTATCACCACCATCGGCATTATGTTTGGCCAGAACCTGCACCCGGATCAGGATCTGATCTTCAGCGATCTGTACCGTATTAGCTCGGTTACCATCGCGCTTATCGTCACCCTGACGCTGGTGTTTCTCGTCCACCGCATCCTGAACTGTTTTGCGCCGACGCGGTTCGTTATTACCGAATAGGCTCAGGCCGGAAAGGAGGCGATAAGGCGCCACTCTGCGGCAACGTAGCGATAAATCGCCTCCGTGGCGCCGGGAATAACCCATCGCTGCTCCTCTCCTGGCAGGCAGCTGAGATGGATGCACAGGCCGCAGCCGCCGCGCAGCTGGCGCGGAATATCTTTCACCTGGCAGGCGATCCCTGCCGCCTGCATGGCCTTGCGGGTACGCACGACGCCCGGCGTCGAGTGAAATAAAAACAGATACTCCGTCATTCGCGGCGCCTCTGGCGCAGGCCAATCAGCGCCGCGCCAACCGCGCCGGCAAACTGGGCATCAGGATGGGTGTGCACCGCGATCCCCGCGTGGCCTTCGAGCATGCGCGCAAAGGCCGTGCAGCGGCTGACGCCGCCGGTAAACAGCAGCGGCCCCTGGGCTGAAAGACGGGCGATAAAGTTGGCGCTGCGGCGGGCCATGGCGTTGATCACGCCGGCCAGAATCGCTTCCGGCGCGACGCCCGCCGAGCGCAGGCTAATCACTTCGGATTCGGCAAATACCGTGCACATACTGGTGATCGCATGCGGTTCGACGCCTTCGGTGATGCTATCCAGCTCCCCGACGCTGGCGCCGAGGGTGCGCGAGATAACCTCCAGAAAGCGCCCGGTTCCCGCCGCGCATTTATCGTTCATCAGGAAGTCGGTGAGATTGCCGTCGTCGTCGAGCTGGATAACCTTGCTATCCTGACCGCCAATATCGATAACCATGCGGGTGGCGGGCGCCAGAAGACGCGCGCCGAGACCGTGGCAGGAGATCTCCGTCACCTGCTTATCGGCAAAATCCACCAGCTGGCGGCCGTAGCCGGTTAAGGTTAAAAATGGCCGCTCGGCAAGGCCGGCGCTGAGGATTTGCCACGCCTCGTTGATGGCGTCGGCGGGGCGAAAGGGCGTCGGGCAGAGAAAACGTCGCTGGATAACGCCCTCTTTCAGCAGGATGCCTTTCGTGGCGGTGGAGCCGGAATCAATGCCTACCGTAAAAGTCACGCGCGCTCCTTACAGCATTTCAATAAAGGCCGCGACGCGGGTGCTGAGCTGGCCGATGTCCGCCGTCGAATAGTCGGTCTCAATCGCGATATAGGGGAGGTTATGCCGCTGGCGAACGTGGCGCTTGATCGCCATTGATTCAACCGCATAGGTATGACAGGCCTGCAGGATGACATCCACCACGCCGTCGGCCTGATACTCGTCAACCATCTGGCTAAGCAGGGCTAAGCGCTGGTCGTTTGGCGAGATGCACGAGCAGCCGATGGCGAGATACTTATCGGTCAGCGCATCGTAGACGTCGCCCGTCTCCTCCACGCAGCGCTCGGTCGCCTTGGCGCCGGTGCAGTTTTCAAAGCCCACCACCCAGCCGCCGTTCTCTTCAATGGCGCGCACGACTTTTTCCGCCGCGCCGCCAATCGGGCAGCCGGTGATCAGAATGCGCGGGCGAGCCGCCAGCCGCTGGCCATCCTGCCACTGCTGGCGCACGCGATCGGCCATCGCGTTGAGCTCGTCGCTTAGCGCGGCTTTATCAAAGCGGAAGGTCGCGCCGTACACCACTTTCAGGATATCGCTGCCGCTGAGCGCGGGAGGATTGAGCTGCCCGACGCGATAGAAGTTCGCCAGCGCCCGCCGCTCGCGGTTCTTGAGGCGAACGGCGTCGCGCAGCGCGGCTTCGGTGATTTTGTGGCCAAAGCGGGCTTCGATCACCCGCTGCAGGCGCAGGATCTCGGTTTTCCACAGCGCGCGGGAAGCATCGTCGCTGGCGCTGTTCGGCAGCTGCATTACGTGAACCGGCTTGAATTCGGCCATGTATTCATACATTTTCTTTTTGCCGTCGCAGGTGGTTTCACCCACCACCAGGTCGGAAAAATAGAAGTAGGGGCATTTATCCGTTTTGCCAAACCCGTAGCTGCTTTTAATGAGCGGGCAGAGGTTGCGCGGCAGGTCTTTTTCCGCCTCTTCGATGGTTTCATCGGAGGTTGAACACAGCGAGACGACCACCGCGCCTGCCGCCATCGGGATCTCCTGCGGCATAAAGGTGCAGTAGGTTCCGACCAGGGGGATATTTTGCTCTTTCAGGTCCATCACCGTGAGAAAGCCCTTCTGGCGGGCCTCGGAGAACTGGTCAAAAATGGCGGGTAGATCGGTAATCAGCGACATGGTTTTCCTTCCCCGTACACGGGAGATAATGAAAGAGCCCGCATTATAACCATGTCAATAGTGTGTGTTTATTGATCTCCCGCCGATAGCGACATATTGCGGGGCGCAATCAGAACACTTTCTTCGCATCCATCTCTTCCTGGATCCGCTCGCTGTAGGCCACGTGGGTGCGAATAGCTTCCTCAATCCCGGCGTTATAAAACAGGGGCCCCAGCTGTTCGGCGATAAAATCAACGAAGAACTCGGCATCGAACTGCTCAAGCTCAAGGTCAAAATTTCTTTCGCAGTAGGTACATAGCTTTTCGCGAAGCTGCTCGCGCTCGCCGGGGGTCAGGTTAATTTCAGCCATTTTTACTCCTTAAAAAGTGCTCTGGATTGACGGCAAACTCAGCTGGGGATCCAGCTATCCCAGGCCGGTAACGGGCCTAACTCTGCCACCAGAAAGTCGATAAACGATCGTACCTTAGGATTGCTGTATTTGCTGGGAAAATAGAGCGCATACAGCGCATGCGTTTCACAGGCGATCGTGCCGTCGAGGATCAGCGGCGTGATCTCTTCTTTGCGAATATGATCGCCGATTAAATAGGTGGGCAGATAGGCCACGCCCTGATCCTCTAATACCGATTTCAACAGCACCAGGCTGCTGTTGGCCTGGATGGGCATATGCAGCTTCAGCTGATGCAGACGGTCCTGCTCGTCTGCGACCCTGATCGCCGGCGTCAGACCGGGATAGACCAGACAGTCGTGATTCACCAGATCGCTGCGCCGCACGGGCATGCCCTTTTTAGCGAGATATCCCGGTGAAGCGCAGTATGCCCAGCGAATCGATACCAGTTTGCGCATCGCGTAGTTTTGCGGCGGCGCGGCGGAAATACGCAGCGCGATATCGAAATCGGTTTCATTCAGGTTAACGAAATTATCGTTTAAATCGATATAAAGATTCACGTCCGGGTACTGGTTGCGATATTTATCCACCAGGTTGACCAGTCGGGAGTAGCCAAAGGCAATTGAGCAGGTAATGCGTAATTCACCCTGCGGGCTGTGATAATAGCCTGAGGTGGTATTTAGGGTGTCATCAAACTCTTTTAGTAATTTATTGGCGCGATTAAATAGATATTGCCCGGCATCGGTCAGGGTAATACTGCGGGTGGTGCGCTTAATTAAGGTTGTACCCAGCGTATCCTCCATCGCGGCGAGGCTTTTACTGACCGCAGAGGGTGAGACGTTGAGCTGGGCTGCGGCTTCCGATAATCCCCCGCAGTCGACGATTTTGATAAAAAACTCCAGATGTTTTAATGAAACTGGTGCACTCATTGTTTCCTTTAATTCACAAGTGATTTGCAAAAACGGTACGAATTGGCCGTTACATTCGCATTTGAAACATGCAACTATTGAATCACAGGAAATTACTTGCTGGCAAAATGAAATAATAACAACTTAGTGAGTTGCGTCACAAAATAAAATGAGACGCGGCCAGAAGTCATCGAATTGTGAATTTTATCTCATTTAATATAATTTTAATTAAAAGGTACCCATTATGTGGTCACGACTCGAACCCTACAAATCCTCTCTTGTTTTATTAAGCGCCCTGGCGATTGGCGGCCTGGCCGGTATTTATGCTCCGGGCTTCGCCAGTACGCTGCAGCCAATCGGACAGATATTTCTCAACCTGTTATTTATGATTATCGTTCCGCTGGTGGGAATCAGCGTGATGTCGTCTATCGCCAGAATGACTGACCTGAAAAGGCTGGGGCGTATTATGGCGATTATCTTTATTGTTTCGATCGCTATGGCCTTTATTCCGGCCGCCGGCATCGTCGCCCTCGCATTATGGTTCAATCCGGCGCAGGGCGTGACTATCGATCTCTCGCAGTCGGTGCAGGCGGGCAGCGGCAAGATGGATTTTGTCAGCATGATCACCACCAGCGATTTTATCGGGCTGTTCTCTAAGTCCAATATTCTGGCGCTGATCGTGATGGCCATTATCGCCGGGATCGCCATTGGGCAATCGGAACTGGCGGGCAAACGCATAGCCTCGCTGCTGGAAGATGCCAATACCGTGATCATGAAGATCGTCTCGATCGTGATGAAAGTCGCCCCGCTTGGCCTTGGCTGCTACTTCGCCGCAACGATGGCCAGCCAGGACTCCGCGCTGCTGCTGACTTTTGCCCGCGCCATTGGCCTGTTTATGGTCGCCACGCTGGTCTACTTCATCTTCGGCTCCATTCTCTATTCCTGGATCGGCGGCGGCATGCCGGCGGTGAAGGCCTTCTGGCGCCATGCGGTAGAGCCGTCGGCCACCGCGCTGGGGACCTGCTCCTCGCTCGGGACGCTGCCGGTGACGCTGCGGGCGGGTAAGGCGATGGGGATTAACCCGGAAATCGTCGATGTTTCCATTCCGCTGCTGGTCAACCTGAATAAAGGCGGCGTGGCGATGATTGCCGCGCTGAAGATCGTTTTTATCTATTCGGTGCTGGGTATGGAGTTCACCACCGAGACCTTTTTCCTGACGATGCTGATCGCCGTGCTCTCCGCCATCATCGTTGGCGGCGTACCGGGCGGCGCGTTCCTTGGGGAAATCTTTATCGTCACCACCCTCGGTCTGCCGATGGAGGCGATCCCGATGCTGGTGGTGCTGGGCACCATCACCGACGCCCCGGCCACGCTGATAAACGTGATTCATGACTTGAACGCGGCGCAGATTGTGGAGCGATTCGCCGGAAAAAAGCAGGGGCATGCTGAACTGAAGCCTGGGGCCGCAACCGTATAAATTTTCGCATCGATAAAAGGATGTTACAGGAGAGGTTATGAAAAATTCACTCAAGCTCGAAACGCAGTTAATCATCGCCGGACGTGACAAATGCTACACCCAGGGGGCGGTCAACCCGGTGATCCAGCGCGCTTCGTCGCTGGTGTTTGAGACGGTGAAGGATAAAAAATTCGCCACCGCCAATCGCGCCAACGGCGAGCTGTTCTACGGTCGTCGCGGGACCTACACCCATTTTGCTTTTCAGCAGGCGATGAGCGAACTGGAGGGTGGAGCGGGCTGTGCGCTCTATCCTTGCGGCGCGGCGGCGGTAACCAACGCGATTCTGGCCTTTGTCGAAAGCGGGGACCATATCCTGATGACCGGCGCGGCCTATGAGCCGACGCAGGATTTTTGCAATAAGATCCTCAGCAAATTCAAGGTAGAGACCACGTATTACGATCCGCTGATTGGCGCCGGTATTGTCGGGCTGCTTCGCCCGGAAACCAAAGTGGTATTCCTCGAATCCCCCAGCTCGATCACTATGGAAGTGCAGGACGTTCCCGGGATGGTGAAGGCGATCCGCGCCGTGAATCCGCAGATCGTCATCATGATCGACAACACCTGGGCGGCGGGCGTGCTGTTTAAGGCGCTGGATTATGGGGTGGATATCTCCGTTCAGGCGGGGACTAAATACACCATCGGCCATTCGGACGCCATGCTGGGCACGGCGGTGTCTAACGCCCGCTGCTGGGATCGTCTGCGGGAGAACTCCTATCTGATGGGGCAGACGCTGGATGCCGATACCGCTTATAACGGCAGCCGCGGGCTGCGTACGCTGGCGGTTCGTCTGAAACAGCACGAAGAGAGCAGTATTCACATTGCCCGCTGGCTGTCGGCAAGGCCGGAGGTGGCGCGGGTGAACCATCCGGCCTTAGCGGAATGCCCGGGGCATGAGTATTTTCAGCGCGATTTTTCGGGCAGCTCCGGTCTGTTCTCCTTCGTGCTGAAAAAGCGCCTGACGGATGAGCTGCTGGCGGCATTTCTCGATAACTTCTCGTTGTTCCACATGGCCTACTCGTGGGGCGGGTTTGAGTCGCTGATTCTGGCGAATCAGCCCGAGGAGCTGAACGGCATTCGCCCCGCCGGCAAGGTTGATTTCAGCGGGACGCTGGTCAGGGTGCATATCGGGCTGGAAGATGTCGGCGATTTAATTGCCGATCTGGAGGCCGGCTTTACCCGGATAGGCTAACCGCAGGGCCCCGCCGCAAGCGCGGGGCCGCTGTCTGCGGCCTAATGTAAAAACAGCGACGGGATCTGCGAGAGCAGCCACAGCAGCAGGCCGATAGTGCCCCCGACCAGCGTACCGTTAATACGGATAAACTGCAGATCCTTACCGATATTCAGCTCGATCTGCCGCGACATATCGCGGGAGTCCCAGCTCTTCACCGTATCGCTAATATGACGGGTCAGGAAGTTGGCAAACTCCGGAGCCACCCGGTGCGCCGCCTGCTCCAGATGCTCATTCAGCGACTCGCGAAGGGCTTCATCGTGGACCAGCGTTTCCCCAAACCACTGCCCGGCCTCGGCGATCCGCTGCTTAATCCGCGAATCGTCGCTGTTAACGTCATTTTTAATCCATCCGCGCAGGTCAGCCCACACCTCGCCAAGATAGCGGTTAAACGTCTCGTCGTTTTTCAGATATGCCTTCATGTTGTCCGCTTTTTCCGCCATCAGCGGATCGGTTTTCAGGCTATCGATCAGCTTTTGCGCCGCGCGATCGAAGGCCTGGCGGATCTGATGGGTGCGATCCTGGCTCACCTCGTCAAGAAGCGTATTGACCGCATCGGTGACCATTTCGGCGCTGTGTTCGCCCAGCCATTCGGTGGGGAGAATTTTGGCCTTGAGCGGATGCTCGGTCTCCAGCCAGCGGATGATGCCGCGGGCAATAAAGGCGCGGGAACTGTCGCGCTGCAGCAGGGCGATAAGCTGGCTGATAAGAGAATCCAGCAGCTTTTGGTGTCGGTTATCGCGGGTTAATCCTTCGAGCATCATGGCGCTGGTTTGCGTCAGGTCGACCTTATCGATGGCTTTGTGCACCGCGCGGCGCAGCAGGCGCTGAATGCGCGCATCGTCGGTGAGTTCGAGGAAGCCGCTCATCACCTGCAGCAGATGCTGGCCCACCCGCCGGGCGTTCGCCGGCTGGCTAAACCAGTTGCCGAGCATCAGCGCCGGTTCGTAGCGGCGGATCAGCGCGACCAGCGAGGGGGTATCGAGAAATTTTTCCTGCACGAAATAGCCGAGATTGTCGGCAATTCGATCCTTATTACGCGGGATAATCGCCGTATGCCGGGAGACAAACGGCAGCGGTATGCGGCGAAACAGCGCCACCACCGCAAACCAATCCGCCAGCGCGCCGACCATCGCCGCTTCGGAGATAGCCTTCAGCGCGCTGACCCACGGCGTCGGCGGCAGCAGCAGGGTAGTGACAAAAATCGCGGCCGCCACGAGCAGCAGCGACAGGGCCAGCAGTTTGGCCCGTTTTAGTTCAGCAAGTTTTTCCATAGCCTTAAGCATATAACCTGACGGCTAACTCATGCAAAAACTGCCAGATAATCCAGCCGCCAAAGCCCATCAGTATCGCGCCCGCCGCCCGTTCAACCCGCCAGATGACGGCGCCGAGGCGGCGCTGCACCTGCGGCAGGGCGATCAGCGATACCAGCAGTAAATCCCACAGCAGCACGACGCTGGTCATCCAGACTCCGCAGGTTATCTGCTGGGCGAGGGTCACCTGCGGGCCAAGCAGGGTGGTCATCAGCGCGAGATAAAACAGGGCATTTTTGGGATTAAGCAGCGCCGAAGCCAGCCCCAGCAGCAGCTGTCTGGCAAGCGAAGGCCGCCGGGCCGCAGCCGCCTCCAGGGTGAACGTGCCGGGCCGGCTCCGCCACAGCTGGCTGCCGAGCCACAGCAGCCAGGCCGCTCCCAGCAGCGCGATCGCGCTAAACAGCAGCGGGGCGTGGCGCACCATGCTCCAGCCGACGATGGCGATCGCAATATACAGCCCGTTGCCCAGCGCAATGCCAACGCACAGGCCGGCGCTACCGCGCAGGCGATAGCGAATGGCGTAACCCATCAGGAGAAAGAAATCTGGCCCGGGACTGAGCAGGGCAACGAAGTGGGAGAGCGCCAGCGCGGGAAACGCGGCCGGGAAAAGCGCAGTAAACATGTCCATAGTGACCTCGGAATTAATCTGAGATCACCCTACGTCAGGCCGGGCGCTAATTATTGTCTGATATTGATCGACCAAGGGCGTACTGGCGCGGCGTGGCGGCGGTGTAGCTGACGAAGGTTTTATGGAAGTGGCTCTGATCGGCAAACCCGGCCTGATAGCCGACGTCGGCTATCTCATCCCCGGCGCGCAGGCGGCGCCTGGCGTACTCGATCCGCGCCATGTTGATAAAGCTGGCCGGCGTCAGGCCGGTGTCCTGCTTAAAGGTGCGAATCAGGGTCTCTTTGCGCAGCGCAAATTCGTCGGCCAGCGTATCCAGAGAAAGCGGTACCGGCAGGCTCGCCGTCACTCTGTCGAGCAGCCGTGCGCTGCTGCTATGAAGGATTTCCGGCGGCGTCGGGCATAGCGGCAGCTCCCGCAGCAGCCGCGCGATTGCCGTGGGCAGCTCGGCGATCCGCTGCTGCTGCGTAAGCTGAACAATATGCTGATATTGAAGGAAAAGATCGGCGCTGCGAAGCATCGGCTGCGGCGCGGCAAGCCGCACGGCGCCGGAAAGGGCAGGAAGCTGCGCCAGGCACCAGTCAACGTCGAGATAGAGCATATGATAGCTGCGCGGCCGTCCCGAGAGGGGATTACAGCTGTGCGGCGCGCCGGGCGGGATCGCTATCAGGTCGCCGGGGCGCAGCAGGTACTCCCGTCCGTTGCAGATGCAGCGCGTTTCACCTGCAATAATTGCCCCCAGAGAAAGCTGCGGGTGGCTGTGGCGCTTATACGCCTGGCGGCTGCGCCAGGTGCTGCGCAGCTCCAGCCAGGGGAGCGTTGCGTCGCGCCAGAAGGTTTGTGGGATATCGCGCGTGTGGTTCACGAAAGCTCCTGCGGCGAAGGGATTAAGAATTTATAGCACGCCCGCTGACGCCTGTCTCCGGGGGCGTTCTGCGAGCGGGCAGGCAAAAAATTGTCGTTATTACCGCCGGATAAAAATATCTTCCGTCCCGGCGCGCAAAGAGATAAGCGGCGGCGTGTGCGCTGGGCTACCGGCGGGTAGAGTCGTTTTAGTGTCCCTCCGCGCAGGCCATTTACCATGCATAAAGGCTCAACGTCGACGCCGCATGATGCGGTTTTCAAAAAGTTTCTCCGGCATACGGATACCGCGCGAGATTTTTTGGATATCCATCTGCCGTCCTCGCTACGCCAGCTTTGCGACCTGGAGACGCTACGGCTTGAATCCGCAAGTTTTATTGAGGAGGACCTACGCGCCTGCTACTCCGATGTGCTTTGGTCGCTAAAAACCACCGCCGGCGAGGGCTATATTTACGTCGTTATTGAGCACCAAAGCTCGCCGGATGCCCATATGGCCTTCAGGCTGATGCGCTATGCCATTGCGGCGATGCAGCGTCATCTGGATGCCGGACATAAACGCCTGCCGCTGGTGGTACCCATGCTGTTCTATCACGGTATCGCCACGCCTTACCCTTATTCGTTGTGCTGGCTGGATGGCTTTACCCACCCGGCTCATGCCCGCGGATTATATGCGACCGCTTTTCCGCTGGTGGATATTACGGCGATCCCGGATGATGAGATCGTCCAGCACCGGCGCGTAGCGTTGCTGGAGTTCATGCAAAAGCATATCCGCCAGCGCGATTTGACGGGGCTGGTTGAGCAGCTAATTGTCATTTTGGTTAAGGAATATACTAATGACGGCCAGCTAAAAACGTTGTTTAATTACCTGGTATATTCCGGCGATGCCCCCCGTTTTGGCAGGTTTATTCGTGAGCTTGCCCGGCGGGCGCCGCAGCATCATAAGGAGGGGCTGATGACTATTGCGGAAAGACTCCAGGAAGTTGGGCGTAGAAAAGGTAAGCTTGAAGGGCGCCGCGAAGGCCAGATTGCGGGCCAGCGAGCCGAAGGGCTGCGTATTGCCCGTACGATGCTGGCGGACGGCATCGCTCTGGAGACGGTGCTGCGAATTACCGGTCTGTCAGAAGAGGATATTACCGCCGCTAAGCGTTGATTGTGTCGCCACATGGCCTTATCAGGCGGCCTGGCCGCTATTATTTATTTCCTCGTTAAGCCTGTTCCCCGCCGGATATCGTCTGACGATCTCCGGCCGGAATCCTCCGTAAATACCTAACTTTACCTTCATGTCCAGCCAGCTCTACTAACCTTAATGTCCTGAGCGGTATTTATGACTGCATTAATGACGATACTAAGGAGACATGCGACATGGCCTATCAGACGGTGAATCCTGCAAATAATCGGCTTATTAAAGAGTACGCCCCGCACAGCGATGCCGACGTGGAGGCGGCGCTGCAGCAGGCGGATGCGCTTTACCACTCCGCATGGTCGAAGGGCGATATTGCCCGGCGCCTGCCGATCCTGCACAAGCTGGCGGATCTTATCGATAGCCGGACTGAGGAGCTGGCGAAAATTGCCAGCCAGGAGATGGGTAAGCTTATTGCGCAAAGCCGCGGTGAGGTGAAGCTCTGCGCGCAGATCGCCCGCTATTACGCCGATAACGCCGAGCGGTTCCTGGCTCCGGTGAAGTATCCGTCCGAGCTCGGCGAGGCGTGGGTTGAACACCATCCGATCGGCGTGCTGATGGCGGTGGAGCCGTGGAACTTCCCCTATTACCAGCTGATGCGCGTTCTGGCGCCAAACCTGGCGGCGGGGAATCCGGTGCTTGCCAAGCATGCCAGCATCGTTCCGCACTGCGCGGAAACCTTTGCCCATCTGGTGCGTGAGGCCGGCGCGCCGGAGGGGGCGTGGACCAATCTGTTTATCTCCCAGGATCAGGTGGCGAAGATTATTGCCGACGATCGCGTGCGGGGAGTGGCGCTGACCGGCTCGGAAAAAGCGGGGGGCGTCGTCGCAGCGCAGGCGGCGAAGCACATCAAGAAATCGACCCTCGAGCTGGGCGGCAACGATGTCTTTGTGGTGCTGGATGATGCCAGCCTCGACAAGGCGGTGAAGACTGGCGTGCAGGCGCGGCTCAACAACGCCGGTCAGGTTTGTACCGCGGCGAAGCGTTTTATCCTGCATGAGAAAATCGCCGAGCGCTTCCTGAGCCTGTTTACCGAGGCGTTCCGTCAGGTGAAAATCGGCGATCCGCTGGATGAGAGCACCACGCTGGGGCCGCTCTCCTCCAAAGATGCGCTCGGGACGCTGACTAAACAGGTCGATGAGGCGGTGAAGCATGGCGCCAGGCTGCATCTTGGCGGCAAGCCGGCGCAGTGCGAGGGCAACTATTTTGCCCCGACCATTCTGACCGGCATCACCCGCGATAACCCGGCGTACTTTGAAGAGTTCTTCGGCCCGGTGGCGCAAATTTATGTGGTCAAGGACGACGATGAAGCTGTCAGCCTGGCGAACGATTCGCACTATGGGCTCGGCGGGGCGATATTCAGCCAGGATACCGAGCGGGCGAAACGGATGGCATCAAGAATTGAGACCGGGATGGTCTATATTAACTGGCTGACCGATACCGCACCGGAGCTGCCGTTTGGCGGCGTGAAGCGTTCCGGTTTTGGCCGCGAGCTGGCGGATCTGGGGATTAGAGAGTTTGTGAACCAGAAGCTGGTGGTGATTCGCCGGTAAGCTCAGAACGCTAAAAGAAAAAACCTGCCGCCCGGCAGGTTTTTTTTACTGTTATCGACGTTGTCAGAAGGTGACCCCACCGCCAATATAGGCGCCGTCAATCAGGGTGTGGTTCGGACGACCGTCTTTCCCGTCGACGCTCACGTGACGGTAACCTACTTTCAGCGTCACCGGAGTAATCGGAGTCCAGCTCACGCCGCCGTTGGCTTCAACGTAGTTTTTCACGCTATTGTTCAGGCCTTCGGGCGCGGCATAACCTTCGCCGAATACGTGGATGCTGTCGGTCAGCGCAACGTTAACGCCGCCGCCGATTGGGAACGCCACGCCGTTATCGCCTTTTTTCGGCCCAAGGTAGATGGCTTTTGCGCCGGCATTCAGCATCACCGGGCCAACTTCCAGGTTATAACCCGCGCCAACGCCGCCGGTCTGGGTACCGTCGTCGGTATTTTTGAGCCAGTTGCTTTCGGCATAAAGACCGGAGGAGGATTTACCCAGTTCCATATTGAGGTTGGTAAAGTTTTTTCCCTGCTCGACGGTAAAGCCCATCGCCATTGCGGAGCCGGAAACCGCGGTCAGCGCAGAAAGGATAAGGATATTGAGCTTTTTCATGGTTTATGCCTCGTCATCAAATTAATCTGAGGACACCCTAACAGGTGATATTTACGACTGCAAATTTGATATGGGTCGAGGTTTTATGCCGGAACTGTTATTAAAACGCTCTTTTGATGTTGTGAATTGGTTACCTTGTCGCAGCGTCAATGATTAACGTTTTGCCGTTTAGGGTAAGTTTAATTTTTTGCCTAAACAGCAATTGAACGGGGCGGGAGATATCGATTGGGGCTAAACTAATTCGCTTTCTAATAATTTCCGAAAATGTTTCTACAGTAACAAGCAAAAACTTAAATTTACATTTTTGTGATTAAAAATGACTCTAATACCTTAAGAGAAACGCTCGAACTGCGCTATGAGGCGATCGTCTGGAAGTACACCGAAGGAAACGTTATCTATCGTGATACATGGAATGAACGATATAGCGCCTGATGCCTTCGCTTTGTCCCTCTTCCACGGGAAGAGGGCTCCTGCGAACCGTTACTTCCGCAATCCGGCAAACGCCGCCCGAATCTCCTCTTCCGGCAGGTTAATGCCGATAAACACCAGCGTGCTGTGCGGCTGGTCGTCGCCCCACGGGCGGTCCCAGTCGGCGCTGTACAGGCGCTGGACGCCCTGGAACAGCAGGCGGTTAGGCTCGCCGTCAATCCACAGCATCCCTTTGTAGCGCATCAGCTGCTCGGCGAATGAGAGCAGCAGGTTTTCCATAACCCGCGACACCTCGCTGATATCGACCGGGTAGTCCAGCTCCACCACAATCGACGAAACGTCGTTTTGCTGGTCGGCAATAAAATGGAAGCGCGGCTTAGCGCTTACCACCCGCTCCTCCAGCATAAAGCCGCCGGTATTAAACAGCTGGCTCAGATCGATATCGCCGTGGGTGACGGCGTAAATCGGCGCGCGGGCGTTGATGCGCGCCAGCCGTTCGCGCAGCGCTTCGCTGCTGCCCGCGACGTCGGTTTTGGTCAGCAGAATACGGTCGGCGTAACCCACCTGCGACTGGGCGATGGTGAACTGGTTCATCTGCTGGTCGGCGTGGACCGCATCAACCAGCGCAATCACCCCATCCAGCAGGTAGCGTTCGCAGAGGATCTCATGGGAGAAAAAGGTCTGAATAATCGGACCGGGATCGGCCATGCCGGTGCACTCAATCACCAGCCGGTCGAAGGCAATCTCACCGCGATCGCGGCTGTCGAGCAGGTCGAGCAGAGCATCTTCCAGCTCGTTGGAACGGGTGCAGCAGATGCAGCCGTTGGTCAGGGTTTTGATCTGGGTGGCGCGATCGCCAATCAGCTGGTCATCAACGGAGACTTCACCAAATTCGTTTTCGATCACCGCGATTTTAAAGCCGTGCTGCGCATTGAGAATGTGCCGCAGCAGGGTGGTTTTGCCTGCGCCAAGAAAACCGGTCAGCAGGGTAACTGCAATCGGTGTCATGCGTGCCTCCATTAACAGCAGCGTACGCCGCCTTCGCCGCTCCCGCCGTAGCGCGCTTCCTGGCGCTCGCGGAAGAATTCGTTGTAGGTCATATACGGTTTATCCGGATGGTTGGTCTGCATATGTTCGACGTAATTGTCGTAGTCCGGAATGCCAATCAGCATCTTCGCCGCCTGACCCAGGTACTTTTTAGCCTGACCTAAGTTACCAAACATTGCTCGTTCCAGATATGTGTTGAGCCCGTCGAGTGGGCTATTTTAATGCCGGGTTGCGTCATTTACGGAAAAGCCCCGCCGAAGCGGGGCTGAACGGAGCTGGATTAGTGGTGTGAAGAGGTCTTCACGCCGCCTTCCGGCACCGGCACATACGGGGTCTCTTTGTCGGTACGTATCTTATTGTTACGCACGTTGAGCCACGTTTTGATGCCGTAGAAGATGATGCTGTAGACCACCACCAGGAACAGAATGCTTAAACCGGCGTTGGTGTAGTTGTTCACCACGATATGGTTCATGTTGGCAATCTGCTGCGCGCTAAGCTCACCGCCGGCGGCAATCTTCTCTTTGTACTGCTGGGCCATAAAGAAGAAGCCTTCCATCTGCGGGTTGGTGCTGAACAGTTTCAGACCCAGCGCCCAGGTGGTGCACAGCAGCAGCCATGCGGCCGGGATCACGGTGACCCAGATGTATTTGGTACGCTGCATTTTGACCAGCACCACGGTGCCAAGAACCAGCGCCACGGCGGCCAGCATCTGGTTAGAGATGCCGAACAGCGGCCACAGGCTCTTCACGCCGCCCAGCGGGTCGACCACGCCCTGATACAGCAGGTAGCCCCACAGGCCTACGCAGCCCGCGGTCCCCACGATACCGGCAACCAGCGAATCGGTTTTCTTCAGGAACGGCACGAAGTTGCCCAGCAGATCCTGGAGCATAAAGCGGCCTGCGCGGGTACCGGCATCGAGGGCGGTAAGGATAAACAGCGCCTCAAACAGAATACCGAAGTGGTACCAGAAGCCCATATCCGCCATCGGGATGATTTTGTGGAACACGTGTGCGATACCGACGGCCAGGGTCGGGGCGCCGCCCGCGCGGTTCAGCACCGACGGTTCACCGATATCTTTTGCCGTTTGCAGGATCTGCTCAGGCGAAATCACAAAGCCCCAGGAGCTGACGGTAGCCGCCGCGTGTACGGTGACTTCTTTCAGCTGCGCGGCAATCATCGCGGCGTTTTCGCCGCCCATTTCATGCAGGTTCGGCATCACGATACCGAGGCCGGCCGGCGGGGTGTTCATCGCAAAATAGAGGCCCGGTTCGATGATAGACGCTGCCACCAGCGCCATGACCGCCACGAAGGACTCCATCAGCATTGCGCCATAGCCGATAAAGCGCGCGTCGGTTTCGTTAGCCAGCAGCTTCGGCGTGGTGCCGGAAGCGATCAGCGCATGGAAGCCGGAGACCGCGCCGCAGGCGATGGTGATAAACAGGAACGGGAACAGGGCACCTTTCCACAGCGGGCCGGTACCGTCGATGTACTGGGTGACCGCCGGCATTTTCAGATCCGGATTAAGGATAACGATGCCCAGCGCCAGGCCGACGATAACGCCGATTTTCAGGAACGTCGCCAGGTAGTCGCGCGGCGCCAGAATCAGCCATACCGGCAGCAGCGCGGAGATAAACGCGTAGCCGATCAGGGTGAAGGTGATGGTGGTGTCTTTAAAGGTCAGCGCCGGGCCCCAGTACGGGTCGTGGGCAATCACGCCGCCGAAGTAGATGGAAGCCACCAGCAGCACGATACCGATAACCGAAATTTCGCCCACGCGTCCCGGGCGCAGGAAGCGCATGTAGATCCCCATAAACAGCGCGATCGGTACGGTTGAACAGACGGTAAAGACGCCCCACGGGCTTTCCGCCAGCGCCTTCACGACGATCAGCGCCAGCACCGCAAGGATGATTATCATAATCAGGAAGCAGCCGAACAGGGCAATCGACCCCGGAATCGGGCCCATCTCTTCTTTGATCATTTCACCCAGCGATGAACCGTTACGGCGCGAGGAGATAAACAGCACCATAAAGTCCTGCACCGCCCCCGCCAGAACCACGCCTGCCAGCAGCCACAGCGTACCGGGCAGGTAGCCCATCTGCGCGGCCAGTACCGGGCCGACCAGCGGGCCCGCGCCGGCAATAGCGGCAAAGTGGTGGCCGAACAGCACGTAGCGGTTGGTCGGCACGTAGTTCAGGCCATCGTTGTTAATGACCGCCGGCGTCGCGCGGGTTGGGTCGAGCTTCATCACCTTTTGGGCGATGTACAGGCTGTAGTAGCGGTAGGCCACCAGATAGACCGATACCGATGCGACGACAATCCACAGGGCGCTGACGTGCTCCCCGCGACGGAGGGCGACGACCGAGAGGCAAAATGCCCCGATGATTCCAAGAATCACCCAGGGTATGTGCTTGAATAGTTTTTTAGTATCCATAGTAAAACCTGGCGTTATGAGTTGAATAATTGGCCGAAGCCGTCTGAACGTAATTTTGAGGAGGTATTGAGTCACTATGCTGGGGACGATCTTGCCAGAACTTTGCGCGCGTAAAGTTGGGTAAGTCTATGAGTGGTTGTATGACGGGTTAAGCGGTCACGTGCCGGGCTAAGCGGTTGGGCAGGAAATGAACAGTGGGGTAATATGTGATTGAGATCACAAGAATTTCTCCCCCCTGGCGGCAGGGAGGAGAATGAGCCTGGCTAGACCGCGGCTTCCATCGCCATCATCACCGGATGGAAGCGACGTTTAAAGTAAATCAGCCCGTGGCCTTCCTGGCTTAGGGTGATGTTCTTAATCTCGACCAGGTAGACCAGGTGGCTGCCGATGGCCTGCACCTGGCTGATATCGCCTTCGAGGCTGGCCAGCGAATCCTTCAGCACCGGCTGCCCCAGTACGCCTTTTTGCCAGCACGAGAGGCTGAAGCGCTCCTCCATCGTCACCCCGGTCATTCCGGCGAAGTGGCGCGCCATCACCTCCTGCTCGTGGTTCAGGACGTTAATGCACAGCCTGCCGTTGCCCTGGAATACCGGGTTCATTGCGCTGTTGGCGTTGATACACACCATCACCGACGGCGGCGTATCGGTTACCGAGCACACCGCGGTGGCGGTGATGCCGCAGCGGCCGGCATCGCCTTCGGTGGTGATAACGTTCACCGCAGCCGACAGGCTGGACATGGCATCGCGAAAGCGCAGGCGTTGTTCATCTAATTGCATTGTGACCTCCCGCTGTGAATTACTTCAGCAGCTTATCCAACATATTGATATCAGAGTTATTGTGCAGATGCGGCACCGTCCAGCCGTGCTGGTCGTACTCAGAAAGGCAGCGATCGACCATCGCCATCATTTTGTCCATGTTGCCGGAGCTCTGCGCCTGGCGCAGACACTGCAGGCGGATTTCATCCTGGCTACCGGAGTAGTTGATTTCATACAGCTCGTGACGGCCGCCGAATTCGCTGCCGATCGCGTCCCACATCAGCTTGAGGATCTTGATGCGTTCGACGTGATCCATCCCGTTCGATCCGCGCACGTATTTCGCCAGATACTGGTCGATCTGCGGATTATTGAGATCGCGCGCGCTGGACGGGAGGTAGATCAGGCCGCTGGTGACGTTACGCTCGATGATATTTTTGATTTTGGCGTAGGCCATCGGCGCCATCACGCGGTAGGTTTGCAGCGCAGCGTGATCCGGCAGGTACGCGCCGTTAACCCACGGCGTCGCCTCGGAGCACATCGAATCGCTCAGCGCCCAGAACATATTGCGCCAGGCCACCACCTCGCCGAGATCCGCCTGCACGCCGCGGAACTCCAGGGTGCCGGTACACTCCAGCGAGCGCTTGAGCAGGGCGGTGATAAAGTCGAGCTTAACCGCCAGACGCACGCAGGCCTGCAGCGGGTACATGCGGGCGAAGCCGCCTTCCATCGTCCAGCGGCGACAGCGATCGAAATCGCGATAGATCAGCACGTTTTCCCACGGGATCAGCACCTTATCCATCACCAGGATCGCGTCGTTCTCGTCGAAGCGGCTGGAGAGCGGGTAGTCATACGGCGATCCGGTCACTCCGGCGACCATTTCATAGGAGGCGCGGGAGATAAGCTTCACCCCTTCGGCATCCATCGGGGCCACGAACATCAGCGCGAAGTCCGGGTTTTCCCCCATCACCTGCGCGGAGCCGAAGCCAATCATGTTGTAGTGGGTCAGCGCCGAGTTGGTGGCGACGACTTTCGCCCCGCTGACGATGATCCCGGCGTCGGTCTCTTTTTCCAGCTTGATGTAGACGTCTTTCACCTCATCGGCCGGCTTATGGCGGTCGATCGGCGGGTTGACGATGGCGTGGTTAAAGTACAGGCCGGTTTCCTGAATGCGGGTGTACCAGCTGCGGGCGTTCTGTTCGAACTGGCCGTAAAACGCCGGATTGGCGCCCAGCGCGCAGCCGAAGGCGGCTTTGTAGTCCGGGGTGCGGCCCATCCAGCCGTAGCTCAGGCGCGACCACTCGGCGATGGCGTCGCGCTGCTGGCGCAGATCGTCGGCGCTTTTCGCCACGCGGAAGAATTTATGCGTATAGCCGCCGCTGCCGGTATCGGTGTTCCAGCACAGGGAGTCCTGCAGCGCCGGTTTGTGCAGCGCATCGTACAGCTGGCCGACGGAGGCGGCGGCGTTGCGGAACGCCGGGTGGGCGGTGACGTCTTTGACGCGCTCGCCGTAGATATAAATTTCGCGGCCGTCCTGCAGGCTCTTCAGGTACTCTTCCCCGGTTAACGGGCGTTTAGCGTCTGCGCGGAAATCTTCAGGTTTCATCGGGACCTCTTCAGTATTAATTGGCATATCCCGTCATGCTTCGGGCGGCGTCCATCTGGCTGCGGCTCGAATTATTTAGGGTACAAAGGTTAAATTTATGTTTTCTTTTTGTTGTTTAATTGAAGCGGTTCAGGCGGGTTCCGTGAAGAGACTTTTAGGTCAACGGCGGGTACTTTTCAGGCAGGATGGCGTTCTGTGATCCGGGTCGGTTTTTCGTTTTTTGCCGCCGCGCGCCGGGCATCGCGGCAGCGGATTTCCCCGGCCGCGCCTGGCGCCCGCGCGCCGCTGCCGGGAAAAACTCAGGATACCGGTACTTTTTGCGTTCTGAACGCGCTGGGCGAGCAGCCGACCAGGCGATGAAAAAAACGGGCAAAATAGGCCGGGTCCTTAAACCCCAGCTGCCAGGCGATTTCATTGACCGCGCTATCGGAAAACAGCAGCAGCCGCTTGGCCTCGCGCAGCTGCCGGTCGAAAATCAGGCGCTTCGGCGGCCGGTTGGCAAAGCGCCGGCAGATGTCGGTCAGCCTTGATTCGGTAATGTGCAGCTCATTGGCGTAATCCGGCACCGTCCAGTGCTGGTGGTAGTGGCCGTCGATAGTCTGGTTAAAGCGCTGGAACAGCTTGAGCTCGCCGCGGATGCCGCTGCCGGCGTGGTCGTCGAGCCTGGCGTTGCGCAACAGCAGGGTGAACACCGCCTGCGCCAGCAGCATCAGCGTATGCTCGCGCCCCGCCAGCTGCGAGGTCGATTCGCGCTCAATCAGCCGCCAGTAGTGGGCCAGCGCCGCGAGCTCGTCCGGCTTATCGGCCAGCGACAGGCACATCCCCGGCAGGCCAAAGGCCTCCCGGGTGCCGGGATAGAGCGCCTCCAGCAGCGGCCAGATCAGATCCTCCCGCACGGTCAGCACGTGGCCATCGCTCTCGGAGCCGGTGATAAACGCGTGCGGCACCGACGGCGGCGTCAGGACGAACAGCGGCGCCTGCACCGAGTAGCGGTGATCGTCGAGCTGCAGCTCAATCTGCCCGGTATCGAGAAAGTGCATCTGAAAATACTGGTCGTGGCGATGGGCCTGCATGTCGCGGCCAAAGAAGGCCGCCATGCGGGCAAACGACTGGTAGTGCACGTCTTCCGTGCCCAGGCTTTCATCGTACTCTTTATTGATATCGATATTGGCGATCGAACGCTGGGGCATAGCCGCTCCTTAAGGCGTGGCGCGCGGGCGCGAGGCTTTCATCGGAATAGCCCAGATAATCACGGCGCCAATCACCAGCAGGCTGGCGACAAACCACAGGCCGCTGTTAAAGCTGCCGGTCAGATCCTTCAGCCAGCCGATCATAAACGGGCTTAGCGCCGATCCAATATTGCCGGTAGCGTTGATCACGGCGATACCGATCGCCCTGGCGCGCAGGCTGATCGACTGGTCCGGCGTGGTCCAGAAAATGGCCATTGCGCTGAACGATCCGGTGGAGGCCATAACGATCCCCAGCATCTGGATCAGGCTGTGATCGGTCGCCGAGGCCAGCATCCAGCCGGCGGCGGCAAACAGATACGGCAGGGCGGTATGGTGCCTGCGCTCCTGGCATTTATCAGAATGACGGCTCCAGTAAATCATGCCCAGAATGGTACAAATCTGCGGGATCGCCGCCAGCAGGCCGATGGTGATATTGCTGCTTCCCTCGTTAAAGCTTTTAAGGATCTGCGGCGTCCAGATGCTGATCGCGCTGAGCGTATTGGTCAGGCAAAAATAGGCCAGGGTGTACATCAGCACGATCGGCGTGAAGACTTCGCGCCACAGGCTGCGCTGCTGCATCGCGCGGTGGCTGACGGCGCCTTCCGGCTGTACCAGCGTCAGCCGGTCGTTATCCATCATCTCCTGCAGACACTTTTTGTCCTCTGCGGTCAGCCATTTGGCTTTTGCCGGGGAGTCATCCAGCCAGTACCACACCATGATGCCCAGCAGCACCGACGGGAACCCTTCGAGCAAAAACAGCCACTGCCAGCCGTGCAGGTTGAAGAGGCCGTCCAGCGACAGAATATAGCCGGAAACAATCGAACCGATGGCGGTGGTCACCGGCATGGCAATCATAAACAGGGCGTTGGCGCGGGCGCGGAAAAATGCCGGAAACCAGTAGGTTAAATAGAGCAGAATGCCGGGCAGAAAGCCGGCCTCGGTGATCCCGACCAGCATACGCAGCACGTACAGGCTTTTGGGGCCGGTGGCGAACATCGTGGCGGTGGAGGCGATCCCCCACAGCACCATGATGGTGGCTATCCAGCGGCGGGCGCCGACGATGCTGAGCATGATATTGCTCGGAATACCGAAGATAACGTAGGTGGCGTAGAACAGCGTGGTAGCCAGGCCGAACATGGTGGCGTTGAGCCCCAGATCCTGGCCCATCGTCAGCCCGGCAAAGCCGATATTGATGCGGTCGAGAAATGAAAAGATAAACAGCACGAACAAAAATACGATCAGGCGGCGAAACAGCTTATTGATAACCGACTGCTGCTGCGCCGTCAGCTGCTTGTGCTGATTGGCGGGATCGCGCGTCTCCGGAATGGCTGATGATGTGTCGCTCATGGTCTTTCCTCTAATGGGAATTTTTGTAGGGTCGCGATGTGGCGTTCTTAATAGACGCCGGGCTGGGCTGTCGTTCCGCCGGCGCCAAAGCGCCCGGCTAAGGCTTCGGCGGCGCGGGCGAGCAGGGTGGTGTCGACGCCGACGGCGACAAACAGCGCGCCGAGCTCAAGGTAGCGTTTTGCCAGCTGCTCATTGGCCATCAGAATGCCCGGCGCTTTGCCCGCCCGCCGGATTTGCACGATGGCGCTTTCGATCGCCGCCTGCACTTCCGAATGCTGCGGATTGCCGCCGAAGCCCATATCGGCGCTGAGATCCGCCGGGCCGATAAACACGCCGTCCACCCCCTCAACGTCGAGGATCTGCGGCAGGTTTTTCAGCGCCTCGCGGGTCTCAATCTGCACCAGCACGCACATGGCATCGTTGGCCTGGTGGAGATAATCCGGGATGCGGTTCCAGCGCGAAGCGCGGGCCAGGGCGCTGCCGACGCCGCGAATGCCGGCCGGCGGATAGCGCGTGGCTTTCACCGCCAGCCGCGCTTCGTCGGCGTTCTGCACCATCGGCACCAGCAGGGTTTGCGCCCCGACGTCCAGCAGCTGTTTAATCTGCACCGGGTCGTTCCACGAAGGGCGCACGACCGGCTGGCTGGCGTAAGGCGCTACCGCCTGCAGCTGGGTCAGCACCGTCTGCACGCTGTTCGGCGCGTGTTCACCGTCAATCAGCAGCCAGTCGAATCCGGCGCCGGCCAGCAGCTCGGCGCTGTAGCTGCTGCAGAGTCCCAGCCACAGGCCGATTTGCGGGCGCCCGGCCTGCAGCGCATCTTTAAAGGCATTATTCATCTTCTTCTTTCCCCTAGACAAAGCGGCAGCTAATCGCGCCCATGTTGCCGTAATCGACGTGGAAGGTATCGCCTTTGCGCGCCGCGACCGGACGGGTAAACGAGCCGCCGAGGATAATTTGCCCGGCCTCCAGCTGCACATCGTGCGCCGCCAGCTTGTTCGCCAGCCAGGCAACGCCGTTGGCCGGGTGATTCAGCACGCCGGCGGCGACGCCGGTCTCTTCGATGACCCCGTTGCGGTATAGCAGGGCGGAGATCCAGCGCAGATCCAGCTCATCAGGCTTAACCGGCCGGCCGCCGAGGATCACCCCGGCGTTGGCGGCGTTATCGGAGATGGTGTCGAACACCTTACGCGGACGCTGGGTTTCAGGATCGACGTTGTGGCAGCGGGCGTCGATCAGCTCCAGCGCCGGGCTCACGTAGTCGGTGGCGTTATAGACGTCGAACAGCGTACAGTTCGGGCCGCGCAGCGGTTTGGCCAGCACGAAGGCCAGCTCGACCTCGATGCGCGGAACGATAAAGCGGTCGGTGGGAATATCGCCGCCGTCGTGAAAAAACATATCGTCGAGCAGCGCGCCGTAGTCCGGTTCGCTAATCTGCGAGCTGGCCTGCATCGCCTTCGAGGTCAGGCCAATCTTATGGCCCTTCAGCACCCGGCCCTCGGCAATTTTCAGCTCGACCCACTCGCGCTGGACGGCGTAGGCGTCCTCGATGGTGATCGAGGGATAATCGAGAGAGATGGCGCGGATCTGTTCACGCTGCTTTTCGGCCTGGTTCAGCCGCCGGGCGATCAGGGTGCGGGTCTGTTTATCGAGCATAGGGATTCCTGTGACATTGCCTGCAATTGGTACCATCGGGTTGCCCGGACGAGAGCGCCGAGGTCGGGGAGCCCGCGTCCGGATAACGTCAATTATTTAAACAGCGCGTGGACGTTGTTCTGTTTGTAATTCAGGGTCGGGTGCAGCTCCGCAATCTCGAACGACAGCGCCAGGTAGCGGCTCTCCATCAGCGCGGCGAAATGCGCTTTGATCAGGGCAAAGAGCATCTCTCCCGTTTGCTGGCGGCTTTCCAGACTGCGCCCGCTGCCGATTTTCAGCGTCATATGCACGAAGGCGTAATCGTGCCTGCCGTCGGCCATCTGCCAGGTATCCAGCCAGATGGCGCGGCTGCGGATGCCGCCGATCGGGAAAATACCGGTGGCGGCCAGCGCCTGATTGACCTCGGCGAACAGGCCGGGCAGATCGGCCTGTTCGCGGATGTTGTTCGTGCACTCGGCGATAAAATGTGGCATCGCAGACCCCTTACGCCTGAGCCGGCAGCGGGAAGACGGCGTTGACCTGGCCGGTACCGGAGCTGGCGAACAGGTCGGTGATAAACTCGACCTTGCCGTCGTATTTATCCCAGCCGAGCACGCCGAGCAGCATCACCGTATCGTGCATATTGCCTTCGCCGTAGCAGTAGTCGGCATACTCCGGCAGCATGGTGCAGAACTCTTTGAATTTGCCTTCGCGCCACAGTTTTACCACCCGCTCATCCATCTGGTGGTCAAACTCGCGGGTGTAGCTGTTCATCCCCTCTTCGGCGCGCTGGTCGTCGATAAAGCGGTGCGACAGCGAGCCGCTGGCGAAGACCGCTACGGTACCGTCATATTTTTCAATGGCCTTGACGATAGCTTCCCCCAGCCTGCGGCTGTCGGCGAAGTCGTGAACGGTGCAAAAAGCGGAGATCGAGACCACTTTGAAATGCTTATCGCTGTTCATATAGCGCATCGGCACCAGGGTGCCGTACTCCAGCTTGAGGCTCGGGATGTTGTGCGCCTTGGCGCGGACGCCCAGCTTGACCGCTTCGTCGGCAATCAGCTGGCCCAGCTCCGGGTTACCGTCGTAGTCGTAGGTCATGTCGCGAATAAAGTGCGGCAGCTCGTTGCTGGTATAGATCCCCTTAAAATGCTCGGCGCAGTTAATGTGGTAGGCGCTGTTCACCAGCCAGTGGGTATCAAAGACGATAATCGTATCGACGCCCATCTCCCGGCACCGTTTACCGATCTCCTTATGACCGTCGATCGCCGACTGGCGGCAGCCGTGGTTTTTCCCCGGCAGCTCGGAGAGATACATGGACGGTACGTGAGTAATCTTGGCGGCTAACGCTAATTTGCCCATCTTGTGCTCCTTATAAACCCCATTTCGGGATCGGATGGTCACCCATGGAAATACAGACGTTTTTCATTTCGGCGAACACTTCGAAGCTGTACTCGCCGCCTTCGCGGCCGGTGCCGGAGGCTTTCACGCCGCCGAACGGCTGGCGCAGGTCGCGGACGTTCTGGGTATTGACGAAGACCATGCCGGCTTCAATACCGCGCGCGAGGCGCAGGACCTTGCTGATGTCCTGGGTCCAGATATAGGAGGCGAGGCCGTATTCGATATCGTTGGCGAGGCGCAGACCTTCGGCTTCGTCTTTAAACGGCAGCAGACAGGCGACCGGGCCAAAGATTTCTTCCTGGGCAACCCGCATGCGGTTATCGACGTCCGCCAGCACCGTCGGGCGCAGGAAGTTGCCGCCGCGAAGATGCGCCGGCAGGTCGGTGGGTTTATCCGGGCCGCCGGCCAGCAGCGTGGCGCCTTCCTCGATGCCGAGGCGGATATAGCCGGAGACTTTTTCCCAGTGCTGCTGGCTTATCAGCGCCCCGACCTGGGTGTTGGGATCGGTCGGGTCACCGACGCGCAGGCGGCTGGCGCGTTCAGCGAAGCGCTTGACGAACTCCGGGTAAATGCTCTGCTGAATGAAGATGCGCGAGCCGGCGGTGCAGCGTTCGCCGTTGATTGAGAAGATGGTGAACAGGGCGGCATCCAGCGCGCGCTCGATATCGGCATCTTCAAAAATCAGCACCGGCGATTTGCCCCCCAGCTCCATCGAGTACTTTTTCAGTCCGGCGTTTTTCATGATGTTACGTCCGGTGGCGGTGCCGCCGGTAAACGACACCGCGCGCACGTCATGATGGCGCACCAGCGCGTCACCGGCGTTCGCGCCGTAGCCCTGTACTACGTTCAGCACGCCCGGCGGAATACCGGCTTCCAGCGCCAGCTCGCCGAGACGGTCGGCGGTGAGCGGCGACAGCTCGGACATTTTCAGCACCGCGGTGTTGCCCAGCGCCAGGCACGGCGCCACCTTCCAGGTCGCGGTCATAAACGGCACGTTCCACGGCGACACCAGCGCGCAGACGCCGACCGGCTGCACGAGGGTGTAGTTGAGCATCTTGTCGTCAACCGGATAGGTTTTGCCGTTCATCTGCTGGCACACTTCGGCGAAGAATTCGAAGTTGTGCGAAGCGCGCGGGATCAGCACGTTTTTGGTCTGGTGGATCGGCAGGCCGGTATCGGCGGTCTCCATCGCCGCGATCTGCGGAACGTTCTGGTCTATCAGATCGCCCAGACGGCGCATCAGGCGCGCGCGCTCCTTCATCGGCAGGTTGGCCCATTTCGGGAACGCCGCTTTGGCTGCCGCTACCGCCTGATTCACTTCGGCTTCGCCGCCGGAGGCGACTTCCGCCAGCACTTCGCCGGTGGCCGGGTTGGTGGTGTGGAAATACTCCGCGCTTGCCACGCTTTCGCCGTTGATCCAGTGGTTAATTTTTTTCATGACAGCTTCTCCTCATACGCTTGCTGGCTGATGATGCGGTTGACCAGGCGGCCCACGCCTTCGACTTCGACGATCACTTCGTCACCCGGCACCACGTCAGACAGCCCCTTCGGCGTGCCGGTGGCGATCATGTCGCCCGGTTGCAGGGTCATAAAGTCGCTCAGCCAGGCAATCAGGTACGGGATGCTGAAGATCAGATCGGCGGTGGTGCCCTGCTGGCGCAGTTCGCCGTTGACCCAGGTGCTCAGGGTCAGGTTGTGCGGGTCCGGGACCGTCTCTTTGCTCACGATCCACGGCCCGATGGGGGTCAGGGTGTCGCGGCTTTTTACCCGCAGATTCGGCCGGTAGTAGTTTTCCAGATAGTCGCGAATGGCGTAGTCATTGCAGACGGTATAGCCGGCGACGTAGTCCAGGGCGTCGGCCTCGCTGACCTTGCGCGCGGTTTTGCCAATCACCACCACCAGTTCGGCTTCGTAATGCATATATTCGACGTTATCCGGACGCACCGACTCCTGGCGGTGGCCGATAAAGGTGTTCGGCGCTTTGATAAACACCAGCGGCTCTTCCGGCGGCTTGAATTCCAGCTCGCTGGCGTGGTCGGCGTAGTTCAGCCCCAGCGCGAACAGGGTGCCCTCGGCGGGCGGCAGCCAGCGGAATTCGCCCTCCTGCAGCCGCGTGCCGTCGTCGAGGATCGCCTGCTCACGATCGTCGACCTGCGCGTTGCGTACCTGACCCTGCCACTCGATACGTGCCTGTTTCATGCCGGCTCTCCTTCTGCGACTACCGGGTTTTCCAGCGCCGGGAAACCCTCGGCGAGAATGCGTACGCGATCGCCGGGGCGCAGCGTTACGCGGGCGTGCGGAGTGCCGATCAGAATGGCATCGCCGGGGTTGAGGGTGGCGAACTCGCTCAGGGCGCTTAGCAGCTCGGCGGCGCTGCGCTGCAGGTCGGCGGTGTTCCAGCTATCCGCTTCGCGACCGTTGATTTCGGTGATGATGGTCAGATTATCGACGTTCTGTACCGGGACGAGGTCGCCCAGCGGGCAGAAACCGTCGCGGCATTTCGCCTTAATCGCCGGGCGGTAAAAGCTCTCTTCCGGCAGACTGACGTCGTTGGCCAGCGCGTAGCCGGCGATGCAGGAGGCGGCCTCTTCGACGGAGACGCCGCGTGCGGTTTTACCGACGATCAGCGCCACGGTGGCGCCGCTCTGCACGGTTTCCCCCTGCGGGTAAGGGATCGCGTCGCCGCTGCCGATAACGGTATTGCGCGGTTTGATAAACCAGACCGCAGTTTGCGGCGGCGTTTTGTACGGGGCCTGTTGGAACGCTTCCCGCCAGGCGTCGAGCTGGCTGCCGTGGTTAAGCGCAACGGCGAAGATGGTACCTTTCATTCACCACTCCTCTGGTACTGATTTCTGAAGCTTAATGGATTTCATTAATATGTTAATGATTACCTTTTATTCCTTGCGGAAGGGTTTGGCAAACAGAAGTGAATGTTTTGTGATCGGATTAACAATAAATTTACATGAATGAAACTTAATTGTTTATAATCATATTGTTAGTTATTTTTCATGAAAAGACTGGTACTTTTCAGCAGCAGAAACCGGTTGCGTCATCGGCAAATAAACGCTAATTATTAACTTGTTAATAGATTCTGAAATACGATGTAGAGGTATGTGATGCATGATTCGTTAACCATTGCGCTGTTGCAGGCGCGGGAAGCGGCGATGGGCCACTTTCGGCCGATCGTCAAACGCCATAATCTCACCGAGCAGCAGTGGCGTATTGTGCGCATCCTTGCCGAAAACCCGTCGATGGATTTCCACGACCTGGCCTTCCGCGCCTGCATTTTGCGCCCGAGCCTGACCGGTATTTTGACCCGCATGGAACGTGACGGCCTGGTGCTGCGTCTGAAGCCGGTCAGCGATCAGCGCAAGCTGTACGTTTCGCTGACGGCGGAAGGAACAAAGCTGTATCAAAGCGCCCAGGCTCAGGTTGAAGAGGCCTATCGCCTGATCGAAGAAGAGTTTACCAGCGAAAAAATGCAGCAGCTGACCGCGCTGCTGGAGGAGTTTATCGCGCTCGGCAACCGTAACGGCGCCGCGCGCGACGATCGGCAAGAGGAGTAAATCAGCGCGCGCAGCTGCCTTCCTCAGGCTAACTTTAATGGCGATGAAGAAGAGTAGAAGAAGAGCAAAGGAGAAGATTATGGAGACGGTAACGCTGACGTTGCCCGAGGCTGAAGCGCTTTCCCGCCAGGTGCTCAGCGATAATGGTTTCAGCGAGAGCCATGCGGCGGCCGTGGCGCGTAACGTGACCGCCGGGGAGCGCGACGGCTGCGCTTCCCACGGCCTGTGGCGGCTGCTGGGGATAGTCGATACCCTGCGCAAAGGGAAGGTCTCGCCCGACGCCGAGCCGCAGATTGACGACCGGGCGCCGGCGGTTGTGCGGGTGGATGCTAACGGCGCCTTTTCGCTGCTGGCGCTTGAGCGAGCGCTGCCGCTCTTGTGCGCCAAGGCGCGCCACAGCGGTATTGCCGCGCTGGCGATTAACCGCTGCGTGCATTTCTCGGCCCTGTTTGCCGACGTTGAGCCGCTCACCGAGGCGGGGCTGGTGGGGCTGGCCTGCACGCCGGGCCACGCGTGGGTCGCGCCGGCGGGCGGCAGCCGTCCGCTCTTTGGCACCAACCCTATCGCCTTTGGCTGGCCGCGCGGCGACAGGCCGCCGTTTATTTTTGATATGGCAACCAGCGTGGCGGCGCGCGGCGAGATCCAGCTGCATCAGCGTGCCGGGAAGGCCTTGCCGGAAGGCTGGGGAATCGACGCCGAAGGAGAGCCCACCACCGACGCCGCCGCCGTTCTCGACGGAGCGATGCTGACCTTTGGCGGCCATAAGGGTTCGGCGCTGGCGGCGATGGTGGAGCTGCTCGCCGGGCCGCTGATTGGCGATATGACCAGTGCGGAGTCGCTGGCGTGGGATAAGGGCGCGGGCGGGCTACCGTACGGCGGCGAGCTGATTCTGGCGCTCGATCCGCAGCGTTTTCTCGGGCCGCAGGCGGACGAACACCTGGCGCGGGCGGAGACGCTGTTTGATGCCATGCGCTCGCAGGGGGCCCGTCTTCCCGGAGAGCGGCGCTTCGATTGTCGTCAGGTCAGCGAACGCCAGGGCGTGACGATCGGGCGTTCGCTGTATGAGGAGATTGTCGCCCTGCGGCGTTAGGCGATTTCTCCGGCGATCCGGCGCTTAGCGAGGCCGGACGCGGAGCCCGGAGACGGCGCGGGCCGTCATGCGGGATGAATCAGAACAGCGTATCCAGCTCTTCCAGCAGGTTGTAGTCGTCGTCGACCAGCAGCAGCGTTTTCCATTTGTCGAAGGTCAGACACGGGTGCGAGGTGCCAAAGACCAGGATATCGCCGACCTGCACATCGCTGCCGGGCGCCAGGCGCAGCATGCAGTGCTGATCCATGATCCCGACGCTGACGATCTCCTCCGCGCGCAGCGGCAGCGGCTCTCCGCCGCGATAGTGGGCGATGGGCTGCGGCAGGCCGGCATCGAAAGCGCAGTCGCGCTTGCCGAAGTTGACCACCGCGCGATCCGCCTCCGGAACCGACTGCACCATCGCCATCAGCTCGAGGGCCGAGGTCAGATCGCCGGCCAGATCGCAGGCGATCGGATCCCGGGCGATCAGCTCCTGCTGGGCAACATCGTAGATCCCCATATCGTGCGTGATGTAGCAGCCGGGGCGGATCGCTATTCGGCAGCGCGCCGGCTTTTTGGCCGCCAGCCAGACGTTACACACCACGTCATACCACACGGTGCCGGCGCCGGTCAGGATAAACTCGCCGTCGACCAGCGGCTCCATTCGGCAGGCGAGGTCCGCGGCCTGGCGCAGCAGCGCTTCAACCTGCGGCTGCGGATCGTCGCCGTGCAGCACTCCTTCATACAGCTCCAGCCCGCGCAGCGTCAGGCCCGGTAGCTCGGCCGCGGTCTGTGCCAGCGCCAGCGCATCCTCCAGGCTGCGACAGCCGCAGCGCCCGCCGGGCACCCCAAGCTCAATCAGCACGTCCAGCGTTTGCCGGCGTTCGGCAAAAAAAGCCGACAGCGCGCGGGCGTTAGCGAGGCTATCTATGCAGCAGATGAAATCTACGCTGCGGTAGTGGGTTTTCAGCTGAGAAACGGCCTGCATGTTGGCCTTGCCCACCAGCTGATTGACCATCAATACGCGCTGGACGCCGCTGGCCATCGCCGCAGCCGCCTGCCAGGCGCTGCCGACCCCGATTCCCCAGGCGCCGGCCCGCTGCTGGGCCTGAAAAATCCACGGCGTCATCGTCGTTTTGCCGTGCGGCGCCAGCGAGACGCCGCGGGCGTCAGCGTAGCGCTGCATCCAGGCGATATTGTTTTCCAGCGCGCTTTTTTTCAGCAGCGCGGCGGGAAGGCAGACCTCTTCCGCCAGCAGGTTCGCCGGCGATGTCATCGGCGCTGATTTATGCGGGACAAGCGTTGCGTGGTGGTATTTCATAACACTATCCTTTCAGGTTTTACTTTCGGATTTTAAATGGGTATCAGTTATAACTATTTGATAAATATTATTTTAATACTTAAATATTATTCATTGTGAATAAAAGTATCACAAAACGATCTGGGTTTTGCGTAGTTTTCCACTGTTTTTCCGCCTTGTAAATGGTTAACTTGTCGGCATAGTCGAAAGGGAGTAATTGCTATGAAGGTTGACTGGCTTTTTAAGAACGTCACGGTTATTGACGGCAGCGGCGGGCCGCAGTATCGCGCCGACGTGGCGGTGAAGGGCGATCGCATTGTGGCTATCGCTCCGGCGCTGCAGGTGACGGCAGAGCGCGAAATTGAAGGCCAGGGGCGCGTGCTGGCGCCCGGCTTTATCGATGTGCATACCCATGACGATATCAACGTCATCCGGATGCCGGAATATTTACCCAAGCTCAGTCAGGGCGTGACGACGGTGATCGTCGGTAACTGCGGGATCAGCGCGGCAATGGCGACCATGCGCGGCGCGGTGCCCGATCCGATGAACCTGCTGGGCGAGCAGGAGCAGTTTATCTATCCCACCGTGCAGGCCTATGCCCACGCGGTGGAAGCGGCCCGGCCGTCGCTCAACGTCGGCACGCTGATTGGCCATACTGCGCTGCGTAATAACCATATGGACGATCTGTTCCGCCCGGCGACGGAGACGGAGATTGCCGGAATGCGCGTCCAGCTGCGCGATGCGCTACGCCAGGGGGCGCTGGGCCTGAGCACCGGCCTGGCCTACGCCAGCGCGTTCCACTCCACCACCGAAGAGGTGATGGCGCTGGCGGAAGAGCTGGCGGCGGAGCAGGGGATCTACACCACCCATCTGCGGTCTGAATTTGAGCCTATCCTTGAGGCTCTCGACGAAGCGTTTCGTATCGGTCGTCACGGCAACGTGCCGGTGGTGGTTTCTCATCATAAATGCGCCGGGGCAAAGAACTGGGGGCGCACGCGCGAGACGCTGGCCTTCTTCGATGAGATGCGCCAGCGCCAGGAAATCGCCTGCGACTGCTATCCCTATTCCGCCAGCTCCTCCACGCTGGATATGAAGCAGGTGACCGATGAATTCGACATCGTGATCACCTGGTCCGAGTCCCGGCCGGAGCAGGCGGGAAAAACGCTCCGGCAGATCGCCGACGAGTGGCAGGTGAGCCTGCACGACGCCGCGGCGCAGCTGATGCCGGCCGGCGCTATCTACTACAACATGGATGAGCAGGACGTGCGGCGGGTGATGCGCTATCCGGTCACCATGATCGGCTCCGATGGCCTGCCGAACGATCCGATGCCGCATCCGCGGCTGTGGGGCGCTTTCCCACGGGTGCTGGGGCACTACAGCCGCGACGAGCAGCTTTTTCCGCTGACCACCGCTATTCACAAAATGACCGGGCTGTCGGCGGCGCGCTTCCAGCTATCGGAACGTGGGCTGGTTAAAATCGGTTACTTTGCCGATCTGGTACTGTTTGACCCACAGACGGTGCGCGACGTTGCCAGCTTCTCCGACCCGAAGCGGCCGGCGGACGGCATTGAGGCGGTGATGGTGAACGGCGTCATGAGCTACGGCAGCGATAAAAAAATTACCGGGCGCGCGGGGCGTTTCCTGCGCCGCCGGATGGACGAAGGAGTTGAGTATGAGCATTAAACGTTACGGCGTGGAAGGTGGAACCGGCACCGGCGGGCAGCATCTGCCGTTTGCCCGCGCGGTGGAAGCGGGCGGCTGGCTGTATGTTTCCGGCCAGACGCCGATGAAAAACGGCGAAGTGGTGGAGGGGGGCATTGTCGATCAGTCGCGGCTGGCGATTCAGAACTGCGTCGATATCATGAATGAAGCAGGCTATACCCTTGCCGACGTGGTGCACGTGAAGGTGATCCTCACCGACTCGCGCTATTTCCAGTCTTTCAACAAAGTGTTCCGCGAGTTCTTTGGCGATAATCCGCCGGCGCGGATCTGCTGCGTGGCCGATCTGGTGGTGGACTGCAAAGTTGAAGTGGATGTGACCTGTTATAACGCTGCCCGCGTCTAAATAATAGCTCCCCGCCGCTGGCCGGGGAGCGACCCATAACAATGTGAGAGTAGCGTCAGGCCGAATAAGTCGGCCGGCGCGACCAGGATTGCTGTGCCTTTTTTCGGCATCGTTACTATTAACTCATAATATTCAGCGGTACGAATATTATTTATTACGCCTGGATGTGAGCAATGAATAATATGTCATTCCTGATTTGGTTTTCCGTTTATGCCTGCGCGATGATCGCTTTAGGCTGGTACGTTTCACGCAAGCAAAAGAACGGCGATGATTTCCTGCTGGGCGGGCGCTCCCTGCCGATGTTCCTGACGCTAGGGTCGACGGTCGGCACCATGGTTGGCACCGGCTCCAGCGTAGGCGCCGTGGGCTTTGGCTACAGCAACGGCTGGGCGGGGATGCTGTACGGCCTCGGCGGCGCGGTCGGTATTTTACTGGTGGCGTGGCTCTTCGCCCCGGTGCGTAAATTTCGCTTTATGACCATGAGCGAAGAGATGTCGTATTATACCGGCGGCAGTAAAATTATTAAAAACCTGGTAGCGATCCTTATTTTTATTGCCTCGATCGGCTGGCTCGGCGCCCATATATTAGGCGGCGGGCTATATCTGGCGTGGGCCAGCGGAATTGATATCAACGTCGCCAAAATTATTATTGCGCTGGCTTTTGTGGTTTACGTCGGCATCGGCGGCTACTCCGCGGTGGTCTGGATCGACACCATTCAATCGATTGTCCTGTTCGTCGGCTTTATTTTAATGGCGATCCTCGCGGTCCATCACGTCGGCGGCTGGAGCCATATTCAGCAGGCGGTTGACCCGGCGGCCCAGAGTCTGTTTGCCGTCGATAAGCTCGGCGTGCTTCCCGCGCTCTCTCTGGCGGTGGTGATTGGCGTGGGGGTTCTGGCAACGCCGTCCTACCGCCAGCGTATTTACTCGGCAAAAACCGTCTCCTCCGTGCGCCAGTCGTTCACCATCACCGGCCTGCTCTATCTCGGCTTTTCGTTCCTGCCGGCGATTATCGGCATGGCGGTGTGGACGATGAACGCCAATCTCGAAAACAGCGGCTTTGCCTTCCTGTTTGCCACCCAGGTCCTGCCGCCGGTGCTGGCGATGGCGATTCTGATCGCCGGGATGTCGGCCAACATGTCCTCCGGCAGCTCCGACGCCATCGCCGCCGTCTCGATTATGCTGCGCGACCTTTACACCCTGGTGACCGGCCATATGCCCGCGCCGGAGAGGGCGATTCGCCTGTCGCGGATGTTCCTCGTGCTGGTTATCGCCCTGGCGCTGGTGTTCGCCCTGACCTCCAACGACATCATTAGCTACATCACCAAAATGATCTCGATGATTATGTCCGGGATGTTTATCTGCACCATGCTCGGCCGCTTCTGGACGCGCTTTAACTGGCAGGGGGCGGTGGCCGCTCTGGCCGGCGGCGCCGGCGCATCGGTCGCCGTGCTGATGGACAGCGACTGGCTGGCGTTCTGGGGCAATCCGTGTATCCCGTCGGTGCTCACCAGCCTGGCGGCCTCGGTGATCGTCACGCTGCTGACTCCTGCGAGCAGCATGAGCCGTGAAGAGGCGCTGGAGATGATTACCCGCGAGCGGGAAAGCACCCCGGCGGCACCGCCGCTGGCCATCGGTAAACGCAATACGTCGCAGGGCTAAGGAGACGCAGATGCAGGACTATATTGCCGTCGACTGGGGCTCCACGCAGCTGCGCGGCTGGCTGATACGCGACGGGGAGTGCGTTGAAACGAAACAGCTGCCGTTGGGGATTTCCCGGCTTAACGGGCAGGCGCCGGCGGATATATTCCGCCAGCATCTGGCGCCCTGGCGCGGCGATCGGGCGCTGCCGGTGGTGATGGCCGGGATGATCGGCAGCGACGCCGGCTGGTACCCGGTGCCGTATCTGGCCTGCCCCGCCGCCATCGACGCGCCGGGCCGCCAGCTGTTCAGCGTCGCTGAAAACGTGTGGATTGTGCCCGGTCTCAAGGTCGAACAGGCCGGGGACTACGGCGTGATGCGCGGTGAAGAGACCCAGCTGCTGGGCGCCGGGCAAATCGCCCCCGCCGATTGCTACATCATGCCGGGCACCCACAGTAAGTGGGTGCGGGTAGAGCGCGGAGTCGTACGCCATTTCTCCACCGCCATGACCGGCGAGCTGCATCACCTGCTGCTTAGCCAGTCGCTGATTGGCAGGCATCTTCCTGAACAGCGACCGGACGACGCCGCTTTTGAGCTGGGCCTGGAAAAAGGCATGACGTCGCCGCTGGCAGCCGAGCTGTTCGGCGCCCGCGCAGCACGGCTGCTGGGGGCGCTGGCGCCGGCTTCGGTCAGCGACTATCTCTCCGGGCTGCTGATTGGCGCGGAGGCTGCGGCCTTTTGCGATCGCTATCGTACCGCCGCCGTCACCCTGGTGGGGGACCCGGCGCTGACTGCCCGCTACCGACGCGCGATGTCGGCGCAAGGTCGGGTGGTGCAGAGCTGTGGCGGCGATGAGGCATTTTTGAGCGGTATGGCGAGGATAATAGATGAACGCAGTTAAGCTGATCGCGATTTTGCGCGGTATTGGCCCCGCAGAGGCGGCGGAACACGTTGAGACGCTGATTGGCGCCGGTTTTCGCTATATTGAAATCCCGCTAAATTCACCGGACTGGCGGCACAGTATTCCGCAGATGGTCAGCCGCTTTGCCGATCGGGCGGTGATTGGCGCAGGGACGGTACTTAACGTCGAACAGGTGGATTTTCTTGCCGCGTCGGGGGCGAAGCTGGTGGTGACGCCCAATACCCAGCCGGCGGTGATCCGCCGGGCGGTGGCGCAGGGGATGCTGGTCTGCGCCGGATGCGCCACCGCGACGGAGGCGTTTAACGCCCTGGAGGCCGGCGCGCAGTGGCTGAAAATCTTTCCCTCCTCCGCTTTTGGCCCGGACTACATTCGGGCTCTGAAGGCGGTGCTGCCCCCGGAGGTGCCGGTGCTGGCGGTGGGGGGCGTCACGCCGGATAACCTCGCCGTCTGGGTGCGGGCCGGATGCGCCGGCGCGGGGCTGGGGAGCGATCTGTACCGCGCCGGGCAGACGCCGACGCGCACCCGCGAACAGGCGGAGCGCTTTATTGCCGCCGGCCGGGAGCTAGTCGCCTAGCGGCTGGCGGTCGACGCCGCCGCGGTGGCTGTCGAGCGCCAGCTTGATGCGCCGCAGGCGGTCTTTCGCCTGCGGCTTGTTGGCCATCGCCAGTTCGGTGGCCAGCACATCGACCATCGCCAGCATGGCGTAACGCGAGGTGCTGGGTTTGAAAATATAGTCGTTTTCGCGCACCAGTAGCGGCAGCAGCAGATCCGCCTGCTCCGCCAGCGGCGTACCCGCCGGAGCGATGGCAATTACCTTCGCCCCGTACTGCCTGGCGATAGCCGCGCTTTCAATGATCTCTTTGGTATATCCCCCCAGCGACAGCACGATGACCACGTCCTTCGGCGTTACGGCCGAGCTCATCATGCGCACCAGCAGGCCGTCGTTCTGGCTGACGACCGGCAGGCCGAGGCGGAACAGGCGATACTGAATCTCCTGCGCGCAGATGGTCGAGCCGCCGCCCATGCCGAGCGCCAGTATTTGCCGGGCATCGCTAAGCCAGGAGACGGCGCGCTTCAGCGCGTTAATATCCAGCGCCCGGCGGTTGGTCTCCAGGACGCCAATAATTGACTCGTAGATCCCCTGTACGCCCTCCAGATCCGGGACATCCAGAATAAAGCGCTGCCCGACGGCCAGCGACTGCGCGAGCTTCATTTTCAGTTCGCGGACGTCTTTGCACCCCAGCGCCCGCGCAAAGCGGGTGACGGAGGCCTGGCTGGTGCTGGTCAGGCGGGCAATTTCGGCGATCGGCAGCTCGGCCGCTGCGGCGACATCGTCGAGAATAAACTGGGCTATCCGCTTTTCGGTAACGGTCAGCTCGAGGAAGCGATCGGTGATGCAGGAGATGATATCAATCGAGTAGGCCATACGGGTATCAGTCGCTAAATGTGTAATGATACTTTGTACCATATTCAGGGCAGAAAAAGCAGCGCCGAAGCGGCGATGTGGGCTACAGCGCGAGGCGCATGGCGCAGCGGGTCTCCGGCAGCAGGCCGTGGCTTGTTTCCCGCTCCCTTTTAGCCGCCAGCCCGGATGGCAGGCGCTGTTCATCGAGCATGCAGAATCCCAGGCGGGTGTAGAACGGGGCGTTCCACGGGACTTCGCGGAAGGTGGTGAGGGTCAGCGCCGGATAGCCCATGCTGCGCGCGGTGTCGGTAACCTGCGCCAGCATCATCCGGCCAATTCCGCGCCCTTGCCACTCCTGACGGACGGCGATTTCCACGATAAACAGCGCATCATCGAGCGGTTCGCTCAGCAGGAAGCCAACGGGCTCTCCGCCGCCGATGGCCAGCAGGCTGTGGTCCGTTTCGAGATACTGATAATGCTCCCGGGCGCTGATGACGGCGCTATCTGCCAGCCAGGCGAGAGCGGGGATCTGACGAAAAGCCTGCGCTGCCGAGCGCTCAACGGCGGGCAGACGAGGGATATCGCTCTCCTCGGTCAGGCGCAATGTCACTTCGGCAGTTATAGTGTTATTTTTCATCGCTTCAGCATAGCACCTTTGGGAGAAACATATGGAATTGACCGCCGTCCCCGCCACCTGCTTTAGCAGCGAACAGCTGACGACGATCCTCAGCGACTGCTTCGAAGATTATCTGGTGCCCGTTGCGCTGTCGGTAGAGGTGTTTGTGCATCGCTTCAGCTCTGAAGGGCTGAGCCTGCTGGATTCTTGCGTCTGGCTGGCGGGGGACACGCCGGCGGCAATCGCCATTATCACCCGTCGCGGCGATGCGGCCAGGCTGGCGGCGTTTGCCGTGCGGCCGGCCTGGCGGGGAAAAGGAACCGGCCGCTCGCTGATGGTATCGCTGATGGCCTCGCTACAGGCCCAGGGCGTGCGGCGGATGTGGCTGGAGGTGATTCGCGATAATCATGCCGCGGTTGCGCTGTATCAATCGCTGGGCTTTAGCGTTCGTCACGGGCTTTGCGGCTATCTGAGCTCGCGGACGGAGGGCGAGAGCGCGCCGGTGCTGGAGCAGTGCGATGTGCTGGCGCTGACGCGCAGGGCGGGGGCGGAAATCAACGGTCGGCTGCCGTGGCTGATGGACCCAATGACCTTCAATACGCTGCCGTGCCGCGCGTTGACGCTTAATCAGCAGGCGTTCGCGGTGTTGGCGACGCTCACCGCAAAGCCGCAGCTCCAGCTGCTGTGGGTCGAACCTGCCGCCCGCGGCCGCGGCCTGGCGCGCGAGCTGCTTATTGCCCTTGCCCGGCAGTTCCCCGGTCTTGGCACCTCGGTCACCGTTCCGGAGTCGTTTACGCCGCTGTTCAGCGCGGCGGGGTATGCGGCCCTGGCGCTGCAGCAGTATGAAATGAGCGTGGAGTTCCCTGCTGCGGCTTCTGCCGGGCGGTAAGATAGGGGATCAGGCGGTTTTGCGTCGCGCCGTCCGGCCCGCAGAGAGCCGGACGGGCGGGTTTAGCCTTCGCGTTTGACGATTTTTATATCCACCATGCCAATTCCCAGCTGGCGCGGCGCGTGGCCGAGAATATTGCCTTCGTTGGTGGACTGCGGGTCCGGCGGAACGATAATCAGCGTATCGCTGCGCGACGGGTTGTCGAAATGCAGCGTGGTGGTGGAGACGTCATTCGCCAGCGTCAGCGTCTGTTCGCTATCCCCAACGCGAACCGGGATCGGCTTATTGGCGTTGGGCCCGTAGGCTTTGGCGGTGATCACCAGATCGAATTTCTCCGGCAGCGGGTTCTTAAACTCGATTTTGACTTCGCTCCCCAGCTGCGCGTTGGACCAGCGGCCCCAGGATTCCGGCCGGGAGATGCCGCTAAACTGCCTGACCTCCTCCGGCGCGCCGGCGACGTTAAACACGAAGCTGTCGGCCTTGTAGCGAATATCGTTATCGACAATTTTCAGCGTGTCGACGTTGCCTTTGTAGCGCTCCATATCGATGAGGGTATCTTTAAACGCCGTTTTCCCCTGCCACAGGGCCTTATCTACGCGCTGGACGGTCTGCTCGCCGCCGAGCTGGCCCTGCGATACGCACCAGTCGGTGGAGAGCGCCAGCTCGCTGGACCACAGCTGGCCCATCTTGTAGCAGCGGTCGATCCAGACAAAGTTATCGCGCGGGGCAAAATCGGCCAGCTGGTAGCGCAGCGGCGCGGAGTATTCGCTCTCCGGCAGCGGCTCGACGCGTTTATCGGAGACCCGTAGCAGCAGCGGCAGACGGAAGTGGCTGCCGGAGAAGGAGACCATGCTTTTCTGCGCGTCCACGGTGAAGTTTTTCATCTCTTTCGGGAAGTTCCACAGGCGGATGACGTCAGGCTTCCAGGCCAGCACCTTATCTTTCATATTGAGGAAGATGCCGGAAAGCGACTGCCCGGAGAGGCTGCTGCGGCCGAGGCCGATGTAGTTATCGCCGCCGAGGATATCCAGCACCGTGGCGCCGTTGTCCATAGTATTACGCTTCACCGCCAGCGTATCCTGCTGCGGCTGGTCGCCGCGCAGCACAAAGAACAGGTTGCTGCGATCCTGCTTGTTCAGGTATTCCCAGGCGGTGTTTTTCATCGCCAGGTGATCGGAAGAGACCACGATCACCGTGTTTTTGAAATAGGGCGAGGCTTTGATCTTCTCGATAAGCGCCGCGATATGCTCCTGGCTGCAGCTTACCGCGCTAAAGGAGAGGTTCTTTTTACCGCCCATTTCATAGCTTTTTCGCTGGCAGGTGCGGGAAATAAAGCCGTCAGGATGGTGGGTATCCACCGTCAGCGCAAAGAGCGAGAAGCGTTTACCGGATTGCGAAAGCTGTTCGAATTTTTTCCAGGTTTCATCCAGCACGGTATCGTCGTAGAAGCCCCAGTCGTTGCGATAGGCGGGGTCGGCCACCGTGGTTTTCAGCTCTTCAGCGCCGTACAGATGATCGAAGCCGTGGGACTTCAGGAACACGTCTTTCCCGGCGAAACGCAGGTTGGCGCCCTGTACAAAATAGTTTTCGTAGCCGGAGTTTTTCAGAATGTCGCCGAGGCAGATATTCTGCGGGAAGAAGCTGGACACCGAGGCCGAGGCGTTGCCTTCAAACGGTGCAAACAGGGGAATACCGCACTGCGAGGCGACCATCCCGGCGATGGTGTAGTCGGTACCCGGCAGCTGCGCGGTGTTGCTGAAATCGAGGCCTTCGTTTTTCAGTTTGCCAAGCTCGGGCGCCAGATCGGGAAACGCGTCGTTATCAAAATAGGTGCGTTCAAGGCTTTCGCCGTAGATATAGACCAGGTTGAGCTGAGGGTTGGCGATGCTTTTCGACGGCTCTTTATAGTAGGCGACAAAATCTGGATCGCCGTCGCGGGACTGCGATTTCACCAGCTCGCTAATTTGGCGGAACGCCGGACTGGCGTCAACGGAGGCCAGCGCGAGAACCAGCGCCAGCAGGCTGTAGCCAAAGTGGTGTGGATGATGACGGCGTCGGCGCAGTATCCAGCCAAGGGCGCTGAAAACGCTCACCAGCGCCACGATAATTCCGGCGCCGGGCAGGATATATTTGCCGACGCCCGCGCCGGTCAGGCTGTTGGTCAGGGTATAAAGCACCGCGTCATTAATGCCGTCGCCGGTGAAATAATCGCTGGCGTAGAGGGTGATGTTCAGGACGACAAACAGGCCCAGTACCGTCAGCGTAGCGGCAAACCACCAGGTATTGCGACCGGCTTTCAAGGCATAAATCACCACCGAGGTGAGAAACAGGGCGATGGATAACAACTCTGACACAGCTTACCCTCATTAGCGCCAGCTGACCGCTGGCAAAATAGATCGGTTTCCACGATATACTGTAATGGCAGCGCCATATTGCTGCAATTGTAGAGTCATGAAACTGTGCTGTGGTTCAGAATTGGTTTATAAGTCGCCATTTTTGATCAACGTCTCATCCTTCCCGGCGGGGAAAAATGAGACCATCAATGTTAAAAAACGGCGTTGCGGCCGCGTTGTCCAGGCTAAGGCGCCAAACGCGGCATCTGGGGAGAGCCTCAGGAGAGGAATTTCGCGCCCTGCTTGAGGACCAGATCGCAGGCTTTGGTTTTCACTTTTTCCGCCAGCGGGCTGCTGCCGAGGGTGCTCAGGTTCAGCTGCTGGCCGTTATTGCTGTTCAGCAGGCCCTGTAAACCTTCAAGATAGCCGGTATCCTCTTTCTGTTTTTCCGCGGTGCCGAGGCCGAGTTTATCCAGAACCTGGTTTTTGATGTTTTCGGTATTGGTCACCGAGGAGAGCTTTTGTTTCGCGCAGTAGGACATAATGCCGGCGGCATTGTTCATGCTGCTGGAGGTTAGCGACTGGCTCCCTCCGTTCAGCAGGCCGGTCAGCGAGGAGAGCGACAGCGCGCCGCTTTGCTGCGAACCGCTTTGGCTGCTGAGCTCGCTGGCGGCGCTGGAGAGGGAGTCCTGCCAGGAGGCGGCCTGTGCGCCGGCTGCGAAAAAGGCGCCGGCAATCATCAGAGTGCGGAACAAGGATTGTGCAGATTTCATAAGTTTACTCATCGTGGTTACTGAAGTATTTCCGCAGTATAACCCCGCCTGAGTTCGGAAATGTCTTAATACTCTTTGCCGGTGACCCGGTGACGATAGCTATCCCAGTTGAAAATCACCCACAGGCTATTGCCGAGGCGCATACGATCCATCACGCGCTCGCCGAGCAGCTTGTTCATCTCGTCCATGTTGCTGTTGGTTAACATTCCGGTCGGGCGCTTTGATGAGGAGCGGCGATCGACGATCTGATTGATGATCACTTTTTCATAGCGGGATTCGGTTTGCATACCGATCTCATCGATCACCAGCAGATCGACCCTGCTGAGATCGTTCAGCAGCTGCTCTTCGCTGATTTCCCGGTTGCCGAAGGTGTCTTTCATTGCCGACATGATGTCGGCGACGGTAATGATCAGCACCGATTTACCGCGCAGCAGCAGCTCGTTACAAATGGCGGCCGCAAGGTGGTTTTTACCGGTGCCGGGCTTGCCGGAAAAGATAAAGCTGGCGATGTTGCCGTCGAACTCTTCAACGTACTGGCGCGCTCTGGACAGCGCGTTCATCTGGCCTTCGCACTCAACCCGGTAGTTCTCAAACGAGCAGTTCTGGTGCAGCGGGCGGATGCCGGAGCGGTTAAACGTCCGCTGCATTTTCATCGCCCGGTTCTCCCGCTCAAGGGCTTCAGAACGCAGCTTGCCCTGCTCTTTCTGCCATGCCAGCAGCTCTTCACCGGTTTTAAACGCCGGTTCGATATGAGCAGGCATCATTTTTTGCAGGCGCTTCATCAGCTCGCCAACGTTTTTCATGCTCATCCTCTGAACCCTCGTGGAATATGGTTATCCGGCTCGCTGACCGTATTCACATCACGACGCGGCTGGCCGCCGTTGCCGGCGCGACCGATTTGCACGCTACGCGCCAGCTTTTGCTGCCACTGCACGTGATGAAAGACTTTGCCTTCCGCCTGCCAGTAGGCAACGAATGCCGCCAGCTCTTCCGGCGTGACCGCCTGGCTCAGGGCGATACCCCACAGCGCCGCGAGGCGCTGAAAATCCGCGTCCGGCTGCCAGTCGGCGTACATGGCGAATTTTCCCATAGGGATCGCGGCTGGCGCGGCGGCCGGCTCGTCAAAGAACTGCGTATCAAGCGCGATGTCGCTGCCGGGGCGTGCCAGTTTACTCTCCAGCTCAAGCAGCTGGGCCAGACGTTCCGGCGTCAGCGCATAGAAGGCAGGAGTATTGTTGGCAAAAACGGCAACGGCACCGTTGGCCGATTTTGCGAGAATGGCCGCAGGATCCTGAATGAAATCATCCAGGCCGCTAAAATCGGTAGTTAAAATTCGCGAAGACATAACACTATCTCAACTCTGAACAACGATAGAGTGGGGGAATAGCACACATAGTAGCACAGCGCCCGGCCGGGATGGAGCGACTGACCGATCCCGGCGGCGCGGCTCGCTATACCCGCGGACGCTTGCGGTACAGCCACAGGCCAGGAATAGAAAGACCGATAGATAGCGCACCAACGATAGACGATGCCTTTAAAAAGTTGCTTAACAGCATAATCATCATCTCTTCAGAATAACCAAAATGACTGATTTTTACCGCCGAGATCATCGCCGTATAGGCGGAGATGCCCGGGAACATGGGGATCACTGCGGCAACGGTAAAGATCTTCGGGTGGGCCAGGTACCAGCGGGACCACTGAATGCCGATACTGCCAATCAGCAGGGCGGCAAGGAAGGTTGCCCACTCGATATTAAAGCCCGCCGTCATCATCACCATACGTGAACCGTGGCCAATGGCGCCCAGCAGCGCGCACCAGCGCAGCGCCCGCTGCGGGACGTTAAATACCATCGCGAACCCAACGGCAGGGATGGCCGCCAGCGCCATGTCCTGAGCCAGAGCAAACAGATACGTGATTATGCCCATCCGCGCAGCCCCCACATGGTCATCGCCATCACCACGCCAATGCAGGTGGCAAGGGTCAGCAGGCTGGCGAGCGCCCAGCGCGCAAGGCCGGTGTTAATATGTCCTTTGAACATATCCGCCACGGCGTTTATCAGCGGAAAACCGGGTACCAGCAGCAGCACGCTGGCGGCCATCGCGACGGTTGGCGTGCTGGCAAACGCCGGTAAACGTAGCATCAGCCCGGAGATGGTGGTGGCGACAAAGGCGGTAATGCAAAAGTTGATCTGCGGATGCATCGAGCGGTGAGTCAGCAGCTGGCGGATATACATTGCGATGGTGCTGGCGCAGAAGGTGACCAGCGCGCCGTCCCAGCCGCCGTTGTTTAATTTGCAAAAGCAGGCGCAGGAGAGCCCAACCATCAGCACCAGCAGCCAGCGCGGGTAGCGCAGCGGCTTAATCTGGGTAAAGCGCTTTTCCACATCTTTATAATCCAGCAGCTTATGCTCGGCAAGGATCACTATATGCTGCACTTCGGTCACCACATGCATATTAATTCCGCGATCGATATTCTTACGCGTGGAGGTCAGGCATTCGCCGTCTTTGATGGTGGTGAGGACAATCGCATTCGATGAAATGGCGCTTTCCACGCTGTCCATGCCTAACGCCCGCCCCAGGCGAGTAGAAAGCTCCTCAACCAGCGCGCTTTCCGCCCCGTGTTGCAGTAAGAAAAGACCACACTGAATGCACAATCGCGTAATTGTGCGCTGAACTGTCCGATCTGCTTGCATAAATACCTGCTGTCAGTAACGCCCGATGCCGTAGTGTCCGTCGCTACTTTAACCTGAACTCTCGATTTGCCTGAGGGGGTCGGGATCAAATAATGTGCAAAAAGCCGCCTCCGGGCCGGATGGATAAATTTTGAACCGCACCACACTTTTATAAAACTGTTGAAAAGTGCAGTTTTTGCCGCCGTTATTGCCTTCTTTTTCCCACCTGAGTTATCAAAAATGCACCTGAGAACTTTTAATAAACAAAAAACAAACAAATAATTAACCATTCGAGAGCGAGATAGCCCTATGAAAACTCAGGTCGCGATAATCGGTGCTGGTCCCTCAGGGCTGCTGCTGGGGCAGCTGTTGCATAATGCGGGGATTCGGACCGTTATCCTCGAACGACAGACGCCTGAATACGTCCTCGGGCGCATCCGGGCAGGTATTCTTGAAAGCGGCACCGTCGATCTGCTCCGTGAGGCGGGCGTGGCGCAGCGGATGGACGCAGAGGGGCTGGTGCATCACGGCGTTGAGTTTTTGTTTGAGGGGCAGCGCGTCCCGGTCGCCCTTACGGAGCTTAGCGGGGGGAAAAGCGTGATGGTGTACGGCCAGACCGAGGTGACCCGGGATTTAATGGTGGCCCGCGCCAGCTGCGGGGCGCCGATCGTTTACGGCGTCAGCGACGTGGTGATTCACGATGCAAAAAGCGATCGGCCGGCAATCACCTTCGTCAGCGGCGGGGAAACGCACCGCCTCAGCTGTGATTTCATCGCCGGCTGCGATGGCTTTCACGGCGTGTCGCGGCAAAGCATTCCGCGTGAGCTCCTTAAAGAGTATGAAAGCGTCTGGCCGTTTGGCTGGTTGGGGATGCTGGCCGATACGCCGCCGGTTAATCCCGAGCTGATTTATGCCCATCATGAACGCGGATTTGTTCTCTGTAGTCAGCGCTCACTAACTCGTAGCCGCTACTATTTACAGGTACCGCTTAGCGATAAGGTGGAGCAGTGGTCGGATGCGCGCTTCTGGGAAGAGCTGAAGAACCGCCTGCCGGATGAGCTATCTACAAAGTTAGTGACTGGTCACTCACTTGAGAAAAGCATCGCACCTCTGCGCAGCTACGTGGTGGAGCCGATGCAGTACGGAAGGCTTTTCCTGGTCGGGGACGCGGCGCATATCGTGCCGCCAACCGGGGCGAAAGGGCTGAACCTGGCCGCCTCTGACGTGAACTATTTATGGCGGATCCTGCGCGAATATTATCACCATAATCGCGCCGACCTGCTGGCGAGCTACTCGCGTTTCGCGCTGGATCGGGTGTGGAAAGGCGAACGATTCAGCTGGTTTATGACCCGCCTGCTGCATGATTTCCCGCAGCAGAGCGAGTTTGATAAAAAAATGCAGGCGGCCGATCGCCGCTATTATCTTGGCTCACGTGCCGGGCTGACCACCATTGCGGAAAACTATGTCGGTCTGCCAATGGAGCGCGTGGCGTAGCGTTGAAAACGGCAGGAGTCGTCATGCAGGCAGCGAATAGCGTTCCCGTGTTTAAGCTATATGGGGAAGAACGAGACTGGCCGACGCCGGATCTCCTGCACTGCGAGTCGATTTTGCAGCGCAGCAGCCTGTACGAGTGGCATATCCGCATGCATCAGCACGCCGAGCTGGTGCAGCTGCTGTATCTCCATAAGGGAAGAGCTGAGATCGAGATTGAGGGCGTGACGACCGTGATGACGGAAGCCTGCATCCAGGTGGTACCGGCGCTGTGCGTTCACGGATTTCGCTTTTCACCGGGCACTCAAGGGTACGTGCTCTCGCTGGCGCTACCGCTGCTCAGCCGTTTTGAAAACCAGTTTGGTCGCCAGCTCGATGTGCTCAGCCAGCCGCAGTGCGTGCCGGTCAGGCGCTCCCGAGGCCATGTTCGGGCGCTGTTTACGGCGTTGCGCGAGGAGTACTGCGAAGAGCTTGATGCGCGCGAAATGATGCTCCATTCGCTGCTTGGCGCGCTGCTGGTATGGCTGAACCGACGCTGTCTTCCGGCACCGGTAACGGCAGACAGAGCGGAAAGGAAGCGCAGCGCTATGCGTCACTTTTCTCGTCTTATTGAGAGCCACTATCGCGAACATATCCCGCTGGCGGAGTACGCCAGGCGGGTGGGTATTTCGGCTACGCACCTTAACTATTTGTGTCGTGAATTCCACGGCCGCAGCGCGTTAGGGGTTTTGCACCACCGGCTGATGCTTGAAGCGCGGCGGAATCTGCAGTATACCCGGATGACGGTAGCCCAACTGTCTGATTATTTGGGTTTTTCCGATTCCACCTACTTCTCCCGATTTTTCCGGCGCTATAGCGGCGTGTCGCCAAAGGCATTCAGGAACAGCATCAAATGAGATACCGTTATTCTGTCCCGCAATAAATTATTTTTCCTAAATTTCATTTTAAATTTTTCTAACTTATTGAGCGTTATTGCCTGTGTTAGCGTTCATGGTTGGCAAGGTCAGGCTAAATTCCTCGCCAGACCAATAAAGATTTATCTGGCACAGTAATATAGCTACCGCCAAATTATTCATCTTTATTATTAAAGGCGCGAGTCTTCGATGGGAAGCGGAGGGTTTATGTTACCGGGACAGGGTAAATACGGCATTATTATCAGTAAAATACCGGTTATGCAGCATGGACTGAAGGCGATAGCCGAGGAGCATCTCCCCGAATATGCCTTCTGCGTCTGCGGCTCTCTGGAGGAGCTGACTCTGCTTCAGCTGCGGCAGGCGGTGCTGGTGGTCGCTGATTTATCAGACGAAATCCATCAGCCCCGTGAGGTGTGTGAGGACTATCACTCGTTGATGATCCAATATAGAGACATTCATTGGGTCTATATGATTGGCCATTCCTGCGATCTCCAGACTATGGAGATATTAGTCTGTGCGGAAAGCACGCTCATTTCCAGCCATGAGTCGCTAAAACACCTGGTTGAGGTTATCCACGCGGACGCTACGGCGCGGGAGAGAATAAGCCAGACGCTATTATCCTCCGCGTTAGGGAATAGCGAAGAGAATCAGCCAACGGCGATTTTTCTGACGCTATCTGAACGTAAAGTTTTACGTTTGCTGGCGAAAGGCTGGGGAATTAACCAAATTGCCGCGCTGTTGAAAAAGAGTAATAAAACAATTAGCGCGCAGAAAAATAGCGCTATGCGTCGCCTCTCTTTGCGCAGCAATGCGGAAATGTACGCCTGGATTAATAGCGCTCAGGGAATGAAGGAGCTGAATATCTACGCCGCTTTTGGAGAACAAAAGCAATGGAAAAAAACAACTCACCTCGATATGTCGCTGTCGTAGAAAAATGCATGCTGACCGAGCTGGCGCTGCGTCATATATTAACCAGCGCGGGAGCGGGTAATTATATTGTGCGGTTTTTTAAAGATACCCAAGCGCTGCGCCGGATGCTGCAGTCTAAAAAAGTGATTGCCGTTATTTTTTCACTTTTTAGCAATCGCCTCTTTCGCATGGAAAGCCTGCTTTTTCTTCATGAAATCGCCTGTTCCAGTCCTGAGATACGGCGCATCGTTTTAGCGAATAATAGCGCTGAAGCGTGTTTGGTCAGCCAGCTGACGCCGTCCAACCTGCACGGCGTGCTGAATAAATCGATCTGCCGCGTACGGTTGCAGGAACAGCTCATTCAGCTGGTTAACCAGACGCTGCAGGCGGACGAGGCGCCGCTCAACCCAAATTCTGGCCTCGGCAGCCAAATTCTGAGCCCAACGGAACAGCATATTCTTCGCTATATGACCTACGGCTATTCGTTACCAGAAATAGCCGCTCAGCTGGATCGTAATATCAAAACCATCCGCGCCCATAAATTCAACGCCATGACTAAACTCGGCGTCAGTTCAGATATCGGCCTGCTGAGCGCGGCCGATATCCTGATGCATTTATCGGCCCTCGACGAAGATGCGGCGGAGGAGTGCCTTGAGTAACCCTGCTGCAAGTTTTTACAGGCAAACGTCAACCCAGGTTGCATCGGTGAGCTGGGCCATCCGGTCAGGAGAAATGCGAACCGCGCTGTGGATGGCGCCGGCCGCAGGCAGGACTTCCTGATACTGCTTCAGTGAAATATCGCAATAGACCGTCAGCGGGTTTTCCAGGCCGAAAGGGCATACGCCGCCAACGGGATGCCCGGTTAGCGTGACGACCTCATCGCTGCTTAGCATACGGGCCTTCGCCCCAAACGCTTCCTTCAGCTTTTTATTATCCAGACGCACATCGCCACGAGAGACGACGAGTATCACCCGGTCTTTTACCTTTAACGACAGGGTTCTGGCGATTTGTCCCGGTTCAACGTGATGCGCCGCGGCGGCGAGAGCCACGGTTGCGGTGCTTTGAGCGAGCTCGATGATTTCGATATCGGGGGCGTGTTCGGCAAAAAACTGCCGTACGGACTGCAGACTCATTAGGATCTCCTGATTAATGCCCGTTTTAATCTGGCATAAGCCTGGCGGAGTGTAAATATTGCCGGCTGATAATCGAGAATTTTTCCAATTTCTGGATCTTCTTCACAATCACCGCAACCGGTTACTGTAACCGGTTGCGGTTACGGTCGCTCAGATGAATACTGAATGGGTAACTTCCCTGCGTCACTTATAACAAAGAGCCGTGTATGAATCGTGCTGACTTGAGCAGTATAGCTGGGCGAATGGCTGATGTGGTTTTTCGCTCACAGAACATGTTTCATCACAACGGCAAGATAATCGTTGTTGGGCCTGTTTCTATAGCCTGTCAGGAGGGCTGCTATGTCTGCTAACCATGCTGCGTTTAATCTGATATTCCGCTTTGTAGAAAATTATATTAGCCCTGTCGCCGGGCGAATCTCGTCGCAGCGCCACGTTATGGCTATTCGTGACGGCTTTATCTCGGCCATGCCGTTTATGATCGTCGGTTCATTTCTTCTGGTTTTTGCCTACCCGCCGTTTTCCCCGGATACCACCTGGGGGTTCGCGCGTACCTGGCTGGATTTAGCAAAAGAGTTTGAAGGGCGAATTCTGACGCCGTTCGATATGACGATGGGCATCATGTCTATCTATATCTGTGCCGCGATTTCTTATAACCTCGGCAAGCATTACGTAAAATCCCACCAGCTCGATCCCTTTATGTGCAGCATGCTGTCAATTATGGCTTTTCTGCTGGTGGCGGCCCCGAAAACTAGCGGGACTTTACCGGTGGATAGCCTGGGCGGGACGGGGATCTTCACCGCGATCCTGGTCGCGATCTATTGCGTTGAGATGATGCGCTTTCTGAAGGCGCATAACATCGGGATCCGCCTGCCGGATCAGGTTCCACCGATGATTAAAAACTCGTTTGACCTGCTGATCCCGGTGCTGGTGGTGGTGCTGACGCTCTATCCGCTCAGCCTGTTCATTCAGCATCAGTTTGACATGCTTATTCCGCAGGCCATTATGTCCGTCTTTAAACCGTTGGTTTCCGCCGCTGATTCATTGCCGGCAATTTTACTGGCGGTACTGATTGGCCATCTGCTGTGGTTCGCAGGGATCCACGGGGCGGCAATCGTCTCCGGTATGCTGCAGATGTTCTGGCTGACCAACCTGGGCATGAACCAGCAGGCTCTGGCACAGGGCGCACCGTTACCGCACATCTTTATGGAGGCGTTCTGGACGTTCTTCATTGTGATAGGCGGGTCTGGCGCCACGATGGGGCTGGTTATCTGCTACCTGCGCAGCCGCTCAGCCCACCTGCGGTCTATTGGCCGTCTGAGCGTGGTACCGAGCCTGTTTAACATTAACGAACCGGTCATTTTCGGCACGCCAATCGTTATGAACCCGGTATTCTTTATTCCGTTCCTGCTGTCACCGATGGTTAACGCCGTGCTCGCCTGGGCGGCAATGAAGCTGGATCTGATTGGCCGGGTTATCTCAGTGGTACCCTGGACGGCTCCGGCGCCAATTGGTGCCGCATGGGCGCTGGGCTGGGATTTCCGGGCGGCGATCCTGGTGATTCTTCTGGCCTGCGTTTCAGCCATCATCTATTTCCCGTTCTTTAAGGTATACGAGAAACAGCTGTTAGAGCAGGAGGCGGAAGAGGCCCAGCGCGTGGCTGAAGAGAGCCAGCAAACGGCATAAAAGCAGGCGGGCGGCGTTAGGGCCGCCCGCGTGAAAAAGCGGATTATTTTAACGTGCAGTCTCCGCACTGCTGGACATCCGGCAGGCGGTAGCGCTGGCAGCAGGTACGCCGCACCAGCGCTCCTTCACGTACAACGACCGTACGCCACAGCGGGTTATCCCGGCCATCGGCAAACTGCTTTTCAAAGAAACAGTGCTGGCGCAGAGCCGCCGCCCGTTCCTCTCCCAGCAGCGTCTTCATCTCACCCAGATACCAGTTAATCAAATAGCCGGTATTGCTCCAGATAAGCTTCGCGTTGATATCGCCGGTCGCTTCCAGCGCCTGAATCACCGGCTGCAGGGCATCATTGACCAGCGTTTCGATCCGCGACTGCGGCGACTGCCCACTGCTGGCGGCGGCAGAGTGGACGTCGATCCAAAAGCAGGCCGCGCGGCCGGTTTCATGGAACTCTACGCGGAAATGTTCCGGCGCCAGGCTGATGGTTTGCTCTTCGCTTAACAGGGCCAGCATCAGAGGCGGTACAAGCAGGCCGATATACCATTGTGCCCACAGCGAGAGCAGCGGTTTTTGCTCGCGCGGCAGCGTTGGCTGATTGCGGTAGATATGATCGGAGTAGGTAGCCAGCAGGGAGCTCAGCGTAACCGGCGAGGACCACTCGGCAAGCGTCAGCGCGCAGGACGGGGCTTCTTCATCCAGACGAAGAAAATCCAGCAGATGCGGACGCAAGGCGGTGATTTTTTCCCGTATTGCATCCGCCAGCGCATGCTTAGCCGGCTGAAACGGGGCCTGCCAGATAACGTCATTGCTGAATGGGATTGAACGGTAAGCCATCAGAGCGCCAGATACAAATCTAAATGATAATGATTTCTGATACTAGTTGCTTGCGTAAAGGATGGCAAGATTTTTGTCCGCGCAGCGCTTCCCTGGCGGCGCGGCGATGGGATTAGCTGGCGAGAATAATATTACGGCCGAGGTTTTTCGCTTCGTAGAGCGCGCTGTCGGCTCGTTTCAGGGCTCCGTCGATATCGGCATCGATCAGCGGCGTCATCCCGATGCTGATCGTGACGTTGGTGGCGACGCTTTCATTAAACATATGGGCGATTTTCAAATCGTAGACCCGCTGGCGGATACGTTCTGCTGCCTGTTGAGCGGTCTCCGCCGTGCTGTTGGTCAGCAGCACCATAAACTCCTCTCCGCCAAAACGGGCCACAATATCGCGTGAGCGAACGGCGTTGCGGATCGCGGCGGAAACCTGAATCAGCGCCTGGTCACCCATCATATGCCCGTAGTGATCGTTGTAGGCTTTGAAGTGATCGATATCCAGCAGCAGCACATGATGGCCATTACTATCCAAAGCCAGCAGGGTATCCAGCCGGTTTTGCAATCCGCGGCGATTGTACAGCCCGGTAAGAGGGTCGAGCATACTCAGGTCATTGAGCGTATTTCGCTCCTTCAACAGCTTATCCATCAGGCCTTGGGTAAAGGTATCGCTGCGTTTCTGAATCAGGTTTTGTATCGTGATGCCCACAATGGGAAGCACAAAGCAGTAGAGCATACGCAGCCACTGCTCGCCTTCAGCAAGGATCAGGCAGGCAGCAAAAGTGGGGAAGGAGTGCAGGGTAAAGGCAATGATATTATTGGAAAAAGCGATCGCGCCAATAAATAGCACGCTTAACAGGGCGATCACCAGAAAGTTAAAATGCGGTGGCGGCATCATTAATGATTTTTCGCAAACGTGCCACGCCCATAGAAGGCCAAATATCAGAGAAATAAAGGAAATATTTATTATGCGATGCGAGAATCTCCAGTGCCATAGCAATAAAACGGTGCTACCGGCGAAGATCAGGGCGCAGGGCAGGGTAAAGCTCACGATAGCAAAGAGTGGGCTAACCAGGGATAAGAATGCTGAAATCAAATTAAGGACTAAAAAAAGCCGTAAGGAATACTGATATTTTTTTTCGTAATGAGCTCGCCAGGATTGTGCAGTCATATGGGGGATATCATTATTAGTCGTTAAATTTCAAAATGATGGCTGCCAAAAATGAACAATAAAAAGCAATGCGCAATATAAGGTTTTTGCGAAATAATCAAATGTTTTAATATATAAGCGTTTCGCGCTTAATTTATCACCTTCATGAATGTATGTCATTACCGCAAACGTAAAGAATAAAGTTACCGCTATGGTTAACATGACAAATGATAAAAGCTATCATATGATATTGGTTATCATTATCGTTATGAGAGGTGAAAACATGTTGCAGCGGACTTTAGGCAGCGGGTGGGGCGTACTGCTTCCTGGCGCAGTCATTGCTGCTCTTGGATTTGCTGATTTGTCGCTGGATGCCTGGCGCGGGTTGGTGACCCTGGGGCTGCTGATGTCTGCGGTGATGATCTGGCACCGACAGCTGCGTCATTTCGTTTTACTACCGTCATGCGTGGCATTGGTCAGCGGGATTATGCTGATGACTTTGAATTTAAGGCTGATAGGGTGATTCAGGGAGGAGTTAAGAATATTGGTGCGAGGGGGGGGACTTGAACCCCCACGTCCGTAAGGACACTAACACCTGAAGCTAGCGCGTCTACCAATTCCGCCACCTTCGCACAGTATTCTTAATTTTGATATCGCCTCGTTGGTGCGAGGGGGGGGACTTGAACCCCCACGTCCGTAAGAACACTAACACCTGAAGCTAGCGCGTCTACCAATTCCGCCACCTTCGCACAGTGCGAGCGATATCTGCGTGGTTTATGGTGCGAGGGGGGGGACTTGAACCCCCACGTCCGTAAGGACACTAACACCTGAAGCTAGCGCGTCTACCAATTCCGCCACCTTCGCATACCATCGACACTATGAAAGTATCGTTACCACGGAGGCGCATTCTAGTGGTTTTCAGCTATTCGTCAATAGTTAATTGTCCGGGCTGAATTGATTGTTGCAAAAATGCGCGCCGGGCAGCGGTAAAACGCCGGCGACGCGCGGTTTCGTCGCCGGACGGTAGCGAGGAGCTATTTCTTCGCCTGACGGGTCATCACGGTGCGGTAGACCTTAAAGCGACCGGTCTGAGCGAGGACTTCGTGGAAGCCGAAGACTTCGTCAAGCACGTCCGGATAGGGCAGGAAGGCGTTAGCGACAATGCGCAGCTCGCCGCCGCTGCCGAGGTGACGTACCGCCCCGCGAATCAGAGTTTGCGCCGCTTCCTGGCTGGTCTGCAGGCCGTCATGGAACGGCGGGTTGGAAATGATCATGTCAAACCGGCCGTTAACTTCGGAGAAGACGTTGCTGGCGAACACTTCACCTTCGATGCCGTTGGCGGCGAGGGTTGCGCGGCTGGCTTCTACCGCCGGGGCGCTGACGTCACAGAGGGTTAAGCGCACCTTCGGCGAGTGGCTTGCCAGTACGGTCGCCAGCACGCCCGCGCCGCAGCCGACGTCGAGCACTTTGCCCTTGGTATGCGGCGTCAGCGTTGAGAGCAGCAGCTGGCTACCGACGTCAAGCCCATCGCGGCTGAATACGCCAGGCAGGGTTTTAATCGTCAGATTTTCCAGCGGATATTCGCCCCAGTACTGCTCTGGATCGAAGGTTGGCTGTTTTTCCAGACGGCCGTGATACAGCCCACAGCGGCGGGCGCTGTCGACTTTGTTCAGCGGCGCGTAGTCGGCCAGCATCTGCTCGGCGCTGCGTACGCCGCTGCGGTTTTCACCGACCACGAAAATATCGATACCGGTCGGCAGCAGCGAAAGCAGGTTCATCAGCTGGAACTGGGCTTCCGGCTTGTTCTTTGGCCAGTAGTAAATCAGCGTATCGCAATCGGCGACGTCGCTGGCCTGCGCCACCAGGCCAAAGCTGGCATTATCGCCCATCTGGCGGCTCAGCACCTGCCAGTGGTGAAACTGCTGGGTGTGGACGCGGCTGGATGCGGTCTCCAGGCGTGCGGGCAGGTCATCCTGCAGGTCACCGGCAAACAGAACGCGGGCGGACTCGAAATCATCACTGTGGCGCAGCAAGACTTCACTTGCCGGGGTAAAAGCAGACATGAAACACTCCTTCATTAAGACTGGCGCCGATTATACACGTTATCCTTAGCGCTGCCTCTTTGTTGGCTTCCCCTGCGCGCATCGCCGTATTCTGCCGTCGACGGGGGCGGAGTTTGTTGGCGCAAATACGACGGATTTGCTATATTGCGCGCTTGATTAACAGGAGTGTTTCGCTATGACATCCCGACGAGACTGGCAATTACAGCAGCTGGGCATTACCCAGTGGTCGCTACGTCGCCCCGGGGCGTTGCAGGGCGAAATCGCTATCTCACTGGCCGGGCATATTCGTCTGGTGATGGTGGCGGAGAATCTGCCGCCGCTCAGCGAACCGCTAATCGGCGATGTTCTACGCGCGCTGGCGCTGACGCCGGATCAGGTGCTGCAGCTGACCCCAGACCGCGTGGCCATGCTGCCGCCGAACAGCCGCTGTAACAGCTGGCGGTTAGGCACAGACGCACCGTTGCTGCTGGCGGGCGCACAGGTAACTTCGCCCGCTTTCGATGAACTCCAGACCAGCGCGCCTGCCCGTATGGCGCTCTGGCAACAAATCTGCGCACATGAACACGATTTCTACCCTCAACGCGGCTGATTTGCCCCGAGCCTGGCAAATAGAAACTCTCGCCCACGCTTTTCCGTGGAGTGAGCAAACCTTCGCCAGCAATCAGGGCGAACGCTACCTGAATCTCCAGCTGGCGGTCGATGGTAAAATGGCGGCCTTTGCCATTACGCAAATTGTGCTGGACGAGGCGACCCTGTTTAACATCGCCGTCGATCCGGCTTTCCAGCGGCGCGGCCTCGGGCGAGAGCTGCTGGAGCGGGTTATTGACGAGGTCGAACAACGCGGCGTCGTCACGCTGTGGCTGGAGGTTCGCGCGTCTAACGCTGCGGCCATTGCGCTGTATGAAAGCTTAGGCTTTAACGAGGCGACCATCCGCCGCAACTACTACCCTACGGCCGACGGTCGTGAGGATGCAATCATTATGGCTCTACCGCTAAGCATGTAAGACAAGGTGATACGATGAAGTGGGACTGGATTTTCTTTGATGCCGATGAAACGCTGTTTACGTTTGACTCCTTCACCGGTTTACAGCGGATGTTCCTCGACTATAGCGTGACGTTTACCGCTGAAGATTTTCAGGACTATCAGGCCGTGAATAAACCGCTGTGGGTGGATTATCAAAACGGCGCTATCACCTCGCTTCAGCTGCAGCACCAGCGTTTTGATAGCTGGGCCAGCCGCCTGAGCGTGCCGCCGGGCGAGCTTAACGATGCGTTCATGAACGCGATGGCCGAGATTTGTTCGCCGCTTCCTGGTGCGGTATCGCTGCTGAATGCGCTGCAGGGCAAGGTGAAGATGGGGATTATTACCAACGGCTTCACTTCGCTGCAGCAGATCCGTCTGGAACGAACCGGTTTGCGCGATCACTTTGATTTATTGATTATTTCTGAAGAAGTGGGCGTCGCAAAACCGGATGCGCGGATCTTTGATTACGCGCTGGCGCAGGCGGGCGTTGCGGATCGTTCCCGCGTGCTGATGGTGGGGGACACCGCGGAGTCTGATATCCGCGGCGGCGTCAACGCCGGCCTTGCGACCTGCTGGCTCAACGCCCATCAGCGCGAGCTGCCTGCGGATCTCCGGCCGGACTGGACGGTAACCTCGTTAAGCGAACTGGAGCAGCTCCTGTGTAAACACTGATTGCCTCCCCCCCGTTGATGGGTAAAATAGCCGCAATTTTTCGTATTTAACATGCGTGGCCGGTTGCCGCGTTTACTAAGAAGATTCAATTATGACGTTGTCTCCTTATCTGCAAGAGGTGGCGAAGCGCCGCACTTTTGCCATTATTTCTCACCCGGATGCCGGTAAAACTACCATCACCGAAAAGGTGCTGCTGTTCGGACAGGCGATTCAAACCGCCGGTACCGTTAAGGGCCGCGGCTCCAACCAGCACGCCAAATCGGACTGGATGGAGATGGAAAAGCAGCGTGGTATCTCTATTACCACGTCGGTGATGCAGTTCCCGTATCACGGTAGCCTGGTTAACCTGCTGGATACCCCGGGCCACGAAGACTTCTCTGAAGATACCTATCGTACGCTGACGGCGGTGGACTGCTGCCTGATGGTTATCGATGCGGCCAAAGGCGTCGAAGATCGTACCCGTAAGCTGATGGAAGTTACCCGTCTGCGCGACACGCCGATCCTGACGTTTATGAACAAGCTCGACCGCGATATTCGCGATCCGATGGAGCTGCTGGACGAAGTTGAAAACGAGCTGCGCATCGCCTGCGCGCCGATCACCTGGCCGATTGGCTGCGGGAAGCTGTTTAAGGGCGTGTATCATCTCTATAAAGATGAGACGTATCTCTATCAGACCGGTAAGGGCCACACCATTCAGGAAGTCCGCATTATTAAGGGCCTGAATAACCCGGATCTCGACAGCGCGGTCGGTGAAGACCTCGCGCAGCAGCTGCGCGATGAGCTGGAGCTGGTGCAGGGCGCTTCTAACGAATTCGATAAAGATCTGTTCCTGGCAGGGGAAATTACCCCGGTCTTCTTCGGAACGGCTTTAGGTAACTTCGGCGTCGATCATATGCTGGATGGTCTGGTGGAGTGGGCGCCAGCGCCGATGCCGCGTAAGACCGATACGCGCGAAGTTCGAGCGGAAGAAGAGAAGTTCACCGGCTTTGTGTTTAAAATTCAGGCCAACATGGACCCGAAACACCGCGACCGCGTCGCCTTTATGCGCGTGGTTTCCGGACAGTACGAAAAGGGCATGAAGCTGCGTCAGGTGCGGATTGGCAAAGACGTGGTGATTTCCGACGCGCTAACCTTTATGGCGGGCGACCGTTCACACGTTGAAGAAGCCTATCCCGGCGATATTATCGGATTACATAACCACGGTACCATTCAGATTGGCGATACCTTTACCCAGGGAGAGATGATGAAGTTCACCGGCATTCCGAACTTCGCGCCGGAGCTGTTCCGTCGTATCCGCCTGAAGGATCCGCTGAAGCAGAAACAGCTGCTTAAAGGGCTGGTTCAGCTCTCTGAAGAGGGCGCGGTACAGGTCTTCCGTCCGATCGCCAATAACGATCTGATCGTTGGGGCCGTTGGGGTGCTGCAGTTTGACGTGGTGGTTGCGCGCCTGAAGAGCGAATATAACGTGGAAGCGATTTACGAATCGGTAAACGTGGCGACCGCCCGCTGGGTCGAGTCGACCGACGTGAAGAAATTCGAAGAGTTTAAGCGTAAAAACGAAATTCAGCTGGCCCTCGACGGTGGTGATAATTTGACCTATATCGCCCCGACGATGGTAAACCTCAACCTGACTCAGGAGCGTTATCCTGAGGTCATGTTCCGTAAAACACGCGAGCACTAATTCCTTCTGGAGCGCGGCTTTAGCCGCGCTCTACTCAATTTTCCCGCCGTTCCCGCCGCTAAAGAAAGTTCTTAAATTTTTCTGTTGTCCCGTTTTTTTATGCATATTTCCCGCCCTCCTTGCGACCTTCTACTATATTTAATAAGCAATTTTCAAAACGCTGGCTTAATAAACTACTTATTTTGCTTTACCGATATAGAAATAACGAGGAGATCACCATGACAAGACTAAAGAATACCAGCACGCTGCTGGCGCTCTTCTTAGGCTCGGCCATGATCAGCGCCTCGGCATATGCGGATAACTCAACGACGGACAGCGCAAAGTCCGTTGCTAACAGCGCCGGGCAGGCTGTCGATAGCTCGATGAATAAAGTCGGCGACTTTATGGACGACAGCACGATTACTGCCAGAGTTAAGGCGGCGCTAATCGATGATAAAAGCATCCGCAGTACGGATATCTCGGTGAAAACCGAGAATAAAACGGTCACCCTGAGCGGCTCGGTGGAGAGCTCCGGGCAGAAAGAGCAGGCGGTCAGGATAGCGAAAGAGATTAAGGGCGTCTCGGCGGTTAACGATGAGCTGAGCGTGGCCAATCAGCAGCCTGCAAGCCTGAAGGGCTACGCTGGCGATACGGCAATTACCAGCGAAATTAAAGCCAAGCTGCTGGCCGATGATATTGTCCCTTCGCGGAAGGTGACGGTTGAAACCAGCTCCGGCACCGTGCGTCTGTCCGGGACGGTTGGGTCTCGTCAGCAGGCGGATCGCGCCGCCGGGATCGCTAAAGCCGTGACTGGCGTAAAAACCGTAAAAAACGACCTCAAAGTTCAATAACACCGTTCACTAAACATATTTTTTCGGCTACTGCCGTTGAATCAGAGCACGACAGGGTTGGTGCCTGCGCGACCTGAGCGCGTAGAAAAGCGACCGTTATCCACTATGGTAAGGAGAGCATTATGTTTCGATGGGGCATTATTTTTCTGGTCATCGCCTTAATTGCCGCCGCTTTAGGATTCGGTAGCCTGGCGGGTACGGCAGCCTGGGCGGCGAAAATTGTCTTTGTCGTCGGTATTATTCTGTTCCTGGTCAGTCTGTTTACCGGGCGTCGACGCCCATAGATGCAAAGGCCAGAACGGCTTTAAGCGCATTGATGAAATAGTGTTTTACATAAAGCCAGTCTATATGACTGGCTTTTGCTGTATCAGGGGTATAAAACTTGCGTTACTTTGTTGTTATAGAATAAGCAAACAGGAAAGCAGAGTGGGGCATCGAATTCCCGTAACGCTTGGCAATATTGCGCCGTTATCGGTTAAACCTTTTCAGCCGGGCAAGCTTGGTCTGGTGTGCGAGGGGGGTGGACAAAGGGGGATCTTTACCGCCGGGGTGCTGGATGAGTTCATGCGCGCCGGATTCAACCCTTTTGACATTATGCTCGGTACCTCCGCCGGGGCGCAAAATCTGTCAGCCTATATGTGCAACCAGCAGGGCTACGCGCGTAAGGTCATCACGCGTTATACCACCTCCCGCGAGTTTTTTGACCCGATGCGTTTCGTGCGCGGCGGGAATCTTATCGATCTCGACTGGCTGGTGGGAACCACGGCGCAAAAAATGCCTCTGGCGATGAGCTATGCCGAAGAGCGATTTTCACAGGGCAAAGAGCTGTGGATGTGCGCCTGCCGCGGCGATGACTATACGCCAAACTACTTTTCCCCGACGCAGTCCACGTGGCTCGATCAGATCCGCGCCTCCAGCGCGATCCCCGGTTTTTATCGCAGCGGCGTGATGCTTGACGGCATCAGCTATCTCGACGGCGGCGTCAGCGATGCGATTCCGGTGCAGGAGGCGGCAAAACGCGGCGCGCAGACGATTGTGGTGATCCGCACGGTCCCGTCGCAGATGTACTATACCCCGCAGTGGTTCAAACGTATGGAGCGCTGGCTCGGTGAAAGCAGCCTGCAGCCGTTTGTGAATCTGGTCCAGCACCATGAGGCCACCTACCGCGCGACCCAGCAGTTTATTGAGAAGCCGCCGGGTAAGCTGCGGATCCTCGAAATTTTCCCGCAGAAGCCGCTAAAAAGTATGGCCCTGGGGAGCCGGCTGCCGGCGCTGCTGGAGGACTATAAAACCGGGCGCCAGTGCGGCCGCTATTTTCTGGCAACGGTGGGCAGGCTGCTGGCCGATCGTCCGCCGCTGCTGCGCCATATGCCGCGTCTCGCGGTGCCTGCGCCGGTGGTGGTGCCGCCGGCTTCCGTTGCCAACGATGCGCATCAGGCAACCCTGATCGACGCCGCCCAGGCCAACGATGCCAGCTTCGATAATGAGGACCTGGCGTGATGCTGCAATTTATTGATACCCACTGTCATTTCGATTTTCCACCGTTTGCGCATGATGAAGTGGAGAGCATTGCCCGGGCCGCGCGTGAAGGCGTGACGCAGATTATTGTCCCCGCCACCGAGGCGGATAATTTTCCCCGCGTGCTGGCCCTGGCCTCGCAGCATGATGCGCTGTATGCCGCGCTGGGCTTGCATCCGATAGTTATTGAGCGTCATGACGAGAGCAGCCTTCAGCGGCTTGAAGCCTGCCTGCAGCAGCGCAGCGCGAAGGTGGTGGCAATTGGTGAAATTGGCCTCGATCTCTATCGCGAGGACCCGCAGTTTGATCGGCAGCAGGCGCTGCTTGAGGCGCAGCTGCGGCTGGCAAAACGTTATGATTTGCCGGTGATCCTCCATTCGCGACGCACGCACGATAAGCTGGCGATGCTGCTGAAAAAGCATGCTCTGGCGCGTACCGGCGTGGTGCATGGTTTTGCCGGCAGCCTTCAGCAGGCGGAGCGTTTCGTGCAGTCAGGATACAAAATTGGCGTTGGCGGAACCATCACCTATCCCCGCGCCAGCAAAACGCGCGAGGTCATGTCGCGTCTGCCGCTATCGGCGCTGCTGCTGGAAACGGATGCCCCGGATATGCCGCTAAACGGTTTTCAGGGACAGCCAAATCGCCCGGAGCAGGCGGCTCGGGTTTTTGCCACGCTGTGCGAGCTGCGCCAGGAGCCGGCTGATGTTATCGCGCACGCTCTTCTGAGCAACACCAAAGCGTTGTTCGGCACGCTGTAAATCCTCGCTAAACAGCCTAAACCTGTCCTCTCCGCCGCCGCCGTGGCAAAACGTACGCTACCGCCCCTTTTTTGTGAAAATTCCATCATTCCCTAACGTTAAATAAAGTATCTATTTTTCAATGGATAACTATAAATTCACCTTTCTTGAGCACAATGTGTGCGCGCTGCGGTCGAGTTATTCAGCGCTGGTATGTTATAATAATAACATTATCGCACGATGAGGAATTCTGATTATGCTTAAAGAAAACTTGTCGCTGAGATGGTGAGTACTGGCATTTTTATGTGATTTACATCTCATTATGGTTATGCAAGTTAGTAATTAGTTTTCATTAACTGTGATGGATGTCGAAGTGTAGCGGCGAGGTGATGTTACAATAGTAACAGACTCGCAAGGTGACAAACTATTCAACCGGCAATAAGCCGTCGGAGTATGAAATGACTGATTTATCTGCAAGCAGCCTGCGCGCATTGAAACTGATGGACCTGACCACCCTGAATGACGACGACACCAATGAGAAGGTGATTGCGCTGTGTCATCAGGCAAAAACGCCGGTAGGTAACACGGCCGCTATCTGCATCTACCCTCGCTTTATTCCGATTGCTCGTAAAACCTTGAATGAGCAAGGCACTCCGGATATCCATATCGCCACGGTGACCAACTTCCCGCACGGTAATGACGATATCGATATCGCCCTGGCGGAAACCCGCGCCGCGATCGCCTACGGCGCCGATGAAGTTGACGTGGTATTCCCGTACCGGGCGCTGATTGCCGGCAATGAGCAGGTTGGATTCGACCTGGTTAAAGCCTGCAAAGAGGCCTGTGCGGCGGCTAACGTTCTGCTCAAAGTGATCATCGAAACCGGTGAGCTGAAAGAAGAAGCGCTGATCCGCAAAGCCTCCGAAATTTCCATCAAAGCGGGCGCGGATTTCATCAAAACCTCGACGGGGAAAGTGCCGGTAAACGCCACGCCTGAAAGCGCGCGCATCATGCTGGAAGTTATCCGCGATATGGGCGTACAGGAAACCGTAGGCTTTAAGCCAGCGGGCGGCGTACGCAGCGCGGAAGACGCACAGCAGTTCCTGGCGATTGCCGATGAGCTGTTCGGCGCACAGTGGGCTGACTCACGTCACTACCGTTTTGGCGCGTCAAGCCTGCTGGCTAGCCTGCTGAAAGCGCTGGGTCACGGCGACGGTAAGAGCGCCAGCAGCTACTAAGACGTAACGGTGACATAACCGTATCCCGGACGAGGCGCGGCAGCGCCGACGCCGGGAGATCCCCGGCGCCGCGAGGTGCGGCCGGGCTTCAGGATTTTAGCACGGGCGCAGATAACGCCGCCCGTCGTGTTTGACCTTATTCCTCAGGGGGTTACCTTGTTTCTCGCACAAGAAATTATTCGTAAAAAACGTGATGGTCACGCGCTGAGCGATGATGAAATTCGCTTTTTCATCAACGGTATTCGCGATAATACCGTTTCCGAAGGGCAGATAGCCGCGCTGGCGATGACCATTTTTTTCCACGATATGACTATGCCAGAACGCGTTTCGCTGACGATGGCGATGCGGGATTCAGGAACCGTACTGAACTGGAAAAGCCTCAATCTTAACGGGCCGATCGTGGATAAGCACTCCACCGGCGGCGTGGGCGACGTCACGTCGCTGATGCTTGGCCCGATGGTCGCCGCATGCGGCGGCTATGTGCCGATGATCTCCGGTCGTGGACTGGGGCATACCGGCGGAACGCTCGACAAGCTGGAAGCGATCCCAGGCTTCGATATTTTCCCGGATGACGGCCGTTTCCGCGACATCATTAAGGATGTCGGCGTGGCTATCATCGGACAGACCAGCTCGCTGGCGCCTGCCGACAAGCGCTTCTACGCCACCCGCGATATTACCGCGACGGTGGACTCGATTCCGCTGATCACCGCCTCTATTCTGGCGAAAAAGCTGGCTGAAGGCCTGGATGCGCTGGTGATGGACGTGAAAGTCGGCAGCGGCGCCTTTATGCCGACCTACGAGCTCTCTGCGGCGCTGGCCGAAGCGATCGTTGGCGTCTCCAACGGCGCGGGCGTGCGTACCACCGCGCTGCTGACCGATATGAATCAGGTGCTGGCTTCCAGCGCCGGTAACGCCGTGGAGGTTCGCGAAGCGGTGCAGTTCCTGACCGGCGAATACCGCAATCCGCGTCTGTTTGACGTGACGATGGCGCTGTGCGTCGAAATGCTGATTTCCGGCAAGCTGGCCCAGGACGACGCCGACGCGCGGGCGAAGCTGCAGGCGGTGCTGTATAACGGTAAAGCGGCCGAGGTCTTTGGTCGAATGGTAGCGGCGCAGAAAGGCCCGAACGATTTCGTTGAAAACTATGATAAATATCTGCCGACCGCGATGTTGAGCAAAGCGGTCTACGCTGATGGCGAAGGCTTTGTCGCTGAAATGGACACCCGGGCGCTGGGTATGGCGGTGGTGTCGATGGGCGGCGGCCGTCGCCAGGCATCCGACCCGATTGACTATAGCGTCGGCTTTACCGATATGGCTCGCCTGGGCGATAGCGTTGACGGGCAGCGGCCGCTGGCGGTGATTCATGCGAAAGATGAATCCAGCTGGCAGGACGCCGCCAAAGCCGTGAAAGCGGCAATTAAACTGGACGATACCGCACCGAAAGAAACGCCGACGGTCTATCGTCGCATTACTGAATAGCTGTATACTGATCTGATCGCTTTTTTGCAGCGCAAAAGGTACGGAGAATAATATGAAACGTGCATTTATTATGGTGCTGGACTCCTTCGGCATCGGTGCGACTGAAGATGCTGCTCGCTTTGGCGACGTTGGCGCAGACACCCTCGGACATATTGCGCAAGCGTGCGCAAACGGGGAAGCCGACACCGGCCGCAAAGGCCCGCTGAATTTGCCAAACCTGACCCGTCTCGGTCTGGTAAAAGCGCATGAAGGTTCTACGGGTTCCATCGCGGCAGGAATGGATGGAAATGCGGAAGTTGTCGGCGCCTATGCGTGGGCGCACGAACTCTCTTCCGGTAAAGATACGCCGTCAGGCCACTGGGAAATCGCCGGCGTGCCGGTGCTGTTCGACTGGGGCTACTTCCCGGAACACGAGAACAGCTTCCCGCAGGAGCTGCTGGACAAGCTGGTTAAACGCGCAAACCTGCCGGGCTACCTCGGCAACTGCCACTCTTCCGGTACCGTCATTCTGGATCAGCTCGGCGAAGAGCATATGAAAACCGGCAAGCCGATTTTCTATACCTCCGCTGACTCGGTGTTCCAGATTGCCTGTCATGAAGAAACCTATGGTCTCGATAAGCTGTATGAGCTGTGCGAAATCGCGCGCGAAGAGCTGACTGAAGGCGGTTACAACATCGGCCGCGTGATTGCGCGTCCGTTTATCGGCGACAAGGCGGGTAGCTTCCAGCGCACCGGTAACCGTCATGACCTCGCCGTTGAGCCGCCTGCCGCCACCGTGTTGCAGAAGCTGGTGGATGAGAAAGACGGCCACGTGGTGTCGGTGGGTAAAATCGCCGACATCTATGCGAACTGCGGGATCACTAAAAAAGTGAAGGCGACCGGCCTGGACGCGCTGTTTGACGCGACCATCAAAGAGATGAAAGAAGCGGGCGACAAGACAATCGTCTTCACCAACTTCGTCGATTTCGACTCTTCATGGGGCCACCGTCGCGATATCGCCGGCTACGCCGCGGGTCTGGAGCTGTTCGACCGCCGTCTGCCTGAACTGATGGCGCTGGTCGGGGAAGATGACATTCTGATCCTGACCGCCGACCACGGCTGTGACCCAAGCTGGCAGGGCACCGACCATACCCGGGAACATATTCCGGTACTGGTTTACGGTCCGAAGGTTAAACCAGGTTCGCTTGGCCACCGCGAAACCTTCGCGGATATCGGCCAAACGCTGGCGAGCTACTTCGGTACTTCCGCGATGGACTACGGCAAAGCTATGTTCTGATGGATTTGGGCGGGAACTTCCCGCCCTTCATGCATTTAAATATAAAAGGATAAAACGATGGCAACTCCACATATTAACGCCGAGATGGGTGATTTCGCTGATGTTGTTCTGATGCCGGGCGACCCGCTGCGCGCGAAGCACATTGCGGAAACCTTCCTTGAAGATGTGCGTGAAGTTAACAACGTGCGCGGCATGCTGGGCTTCACCGGGACCTACAAAGGCCGCAAAATCTCCGTTATGGGCCACGGAATGGGTATCCCATCCTGCTCCATCTATACCAAAGAGCTGATCACCGATTTCGGCGTGAAGAAAATCATTCGCGTCGGTTCCTGCGGCGCGGTACGCGCTGACGTGAAGCTGCGTGACGTGGTTATCGGTATGGGCGCCTGCACCGATTCCAAAGTGAACCGTCTGCGTTTTAAAGACCATGACTTTGCCGCTATTGCTGACTTCGGCATGGTGCGCAACGCCGTTGATGCCGCGAAAGCGCTGGGCGTTGACGCGCGCGTCGGTAACATCTTCTCCGCCGATCTGTTCTATACGCCGGACCCGTCCATGTTTGACGTGATGGAAAAATACGGCATTCTGGGCGTGGAAATGGAAGCGGCCGGTATCTACGGCGTGGCGGCGGAGTTCGGTGCAAAAGCGCTGACCATCTGTACCGTGTCCGATCATATCCGTACGCACGAGCAGACCACCGCTGCCGAGCGTCAGACCACCTTCAACGATATGATCAAAATCGCGCTGGAATCCGTTCTGCTGGGCGATCAAGAGTAAGATGAGCGGCTCTCCCCCGATGCGGGGAGGGCCTCAGTTTCCGGCTAAGGCACGAACGCCGCGGCCGGATGCCAACCTCCGGCCATTAGCGCACCGCACCCGCTATCCATGCGGACAGCTCACCTAGCTCCTGTTCCTGCTCGGGGAAATCGACCCGTAACGCCTCGCACGCCTGCTGCAGCGCCTCGGCGCGATACGCACAGCCCTGCAACCGCGCGGCCAGCGCTTCCAGCGGCGCCGGGTTCAGGCTGTCGGTAAACACCTGCGTGCGGGTGATATGCCCCTTCTCGACGTCGAAATGCAGCTCGACGCCTCCCCAGCGAAAGCGCTCATCCAGCAGATGAGAGAAGGCCGGCGCCTGGCCAAAATTCCACTCCCAGCTGCTCTGGCGAGCGAAGGTTTCGGCAAAATTCGGCAGGTCCGGCGTGTTATCCGGCGAAATGACTTCGGCTTCCACGCGCTCGCCGTAATGTTTGAAAAAAGCCTCTTCAATGGCGGCGCAAACCTGACGGTGCGTAATGCCAGGCAGCAGCTCCACCAGATTGGCAACCCGGCCGCGTACCGAGGTTATCCCCTTGGCCTGCAGCTTTTTTGGGTCCGGATTGAGGTAGTTGGCGAGACGGCTTAAATCGGCGTTCAGCAGCAGCGTGCCGTGATGAAAGCCGCGATCCATCGTTTCACGGTAGGCGGAGCCGGAGACCTTGCGATCGCCTTCGGCGGTTTTCACCACCAGATCGTTGCGCCCGGAGGCTTCCGCCGCGACGCCCAGCGCGTTGAGCGCCTCGAGGACGATACGCGTGGAGACGGTTTTATCGTACTCGGGCTTGCCCGCCATAAAGGTAAAGCAGGTGTTGCCCAGATCGTGAAAAACGGCGCCGCCGCCGCTGCTGCGGCGCGCCAGACGCACGTTGTCCTCCTCCATCCGGCGGGTGTTGCACTCTTTCCACGGGTTTTGCGCCCGGCCAATAACCACCGTATCGGCGTTGCGCCACAGAAACAGCACTCTCTGGGTTGCCGGCATCTGGCGGAAAATAGACTCCTCAACCGCGAGGTTGAACCACGGATCGTAGGAGTCGGAGAGCAGCAGGCGTAGCGTCGGCATCAGGGGGTTCCTTTTTTATCTTCTTCTTCATCTTCCACCGGCTTATTGGCGGTAAGCAGGAATGGCGACTGCTGCCAGCGGGTGCGTTTACCCTGCAGCAGGGTGCGGGTCAGCACGACGCCAATAGCCAGCGACAGCAGCAGCATCAGGCGGAGAATATTGGTGGTATTATCCACCTGTTTTGCCTCGGTCGCTAACGTATGGGTATCCAGCGTCAGGCGCAGGTAGCCGAGCGGACCGTTTTTCCCCTGGACAGGTTCGACGATTTGCTGATTAAAGTAGCCGCCGGCCTTTTTACCGTCGAGGGCGAGCCTGTCGCGGACGTTGACGCCTTCGCCGGAGCGCGCCACCAGGTCGCCCTGGTCGTCATAGACGCCGGCATCCAGGATACGGCTGCGTTGCGTAAGCTGCTCCAGCAGCTGACTGATGCGCTTCTCATCGGGCGTTTCGCTGCGCATCATCGGCGCAAGATTTAGCGAAACCTGCTGGGCAAGCGTGCGGGCCAGTTCTTCCAGCTGCGGGTTACGCTGTTTTTGGCTGTTCTGGCTGAACCACGAGGCTCCCTGCATCAGAGCGACGAGAAGCGCCAGACAGATCAGAACGATGACGGCGCGATGCAGTCGGAATTTCAGTTTTGCGCGTACCATATTCCACCTTTAATATTTGCAGCTTAATGTTGCCAGAAGCGCTGGTTACAAGGTAGCCTCATGCGTTATTTTCCTCGCCTGAATGAAGAAATCTGGAGCCGTAATGCCGAACAGTTTGACCTGGTGCGATCTGCCCGAAGATGTTTCCCTGTGGCCTGGATTACCGCTTTCGCTGAGCGGTGATGAGGTCATGCCGCTGGATTATCATGCCGGACGCAGCGGCTGGCTGCTTTACGGCCGGGGCCTTGATAAGCGCCGTTTAACGGACTGGCAGCGTGAGCTGGGCGCGGCGCTGGTTATCGTCGCCTCCTGGGTCGTTGAAGACTATCAGGTTATTCGTCTGGCCGGCTCTCTGACCCTGCGCGCGACCCGACTGGCGCACGAAGCCGGGCTGGACGTCGCGCCGCTGGGTAAGATCCCGCACCTGCGCTCGCCGGGGCTGCTGGTGATGGATATGGACTCCACCGCCATTCAGATTGAGTGTATCGATGAAATTGCGAAGCTCGCGGGAACCGGCGAGCTGGTATCGGAAGTGACCGAACGCGCGATGCGCGGTGAGCTGGACTTTACCGCCAGCCTGCGCCAGCGGGTGGCGACGCTGAAAGATGCCGATGCCAATATTTTGCTGCAGGTGCGTGAAGCGCTGCCGCTGATGCCGGGGCTGACTCAGCTGGTGCTGAAACTGGAAGCGCTGGGCTGGAAGGTGGCTATCGCCTCCGGCGGCTTCACGTTCTTTGCGGAATACCTGCGCGACAAGCTGCATCTTGACGCCGTGTTCGCTAATGAGCTGGAAATCATGGACGGCAGGCTAACCGGCAACGTGATTGGTGATATCGTCGATGCTAAATACAAAGCCGCGACGCTGCGCAAGCTGGCGGAAAAATATGAAATTCCGCCGGCGCAAACTGTGGCGATCGGCGACGGCGCCAACGATCTGCCGATGATCAAGGCCGCGGGCCTCGGTATCGCCTATCATGCGAAACCGAAAGTGAACGAGCTGGCGGAAGTAACGATCCGCCACGCTGACCTGATGGGGGTATTCTGTATTCTCTCGGGCAGCATGAACCAAAAGTAAGAGGTTAACGTGGCGAAAGCTCCAAAACGCGCATTTGTCTGTAATGAATGTGGTGCGGATTACCCCCGCTGGCAGGGGCAGTGCAGCGCCTGTCATGCCTGGAATACCATCACCGAGGTGCGTATTGCCGCTTCGCCGCAGGTGGCGAGAAACGAGCGCCTGACGGGCTATGCCGGTAATGCCGGCGTGTCGAAGGTGCAAAAGCTGTCGGAGATCAGCCTTGAGGCGCTGCCGCGCTTTTCCACCGGCTTTAAAGAGTTTGACCGCGTGCTTGGCGGCGGCGTGGTGCCGGGGAGCGCGATTCTGATTGGCGGCAGCCCGGGTGCGGGGAAATCGACGCTGCTGCTCCAGACGCTGTGCCGGCTGGCGGAAGGAATGAAAACGCTGTACGTCACCGGGGAAGAGTCTCTGCAGCAGGTGGCGATGCGCGCGCATCGTCTGGGGCTGCCAACGGCCAATCTCAACATGCTCTCCGAAACCAGCATTGAGCAAATTTGCCAGATCGCCGACGAAGAAAAGCCGCAGCTGATGGTTATCGACTCCATCCAGGTGATGCATATGGCCGACGTGCAGTCCTCGCCGGGCAGCGTGGCCCAGGTGCGTGAGACCGCCGCTTACCTGACGCGGTTTGCGAAAACCCGCGACGTGGCGATTATTATGGTGGGTCACGTCACCAAAGACGGCTCGCTGGCCGGGCCGAAGGTGCTCGAACACTGTATTGACTGCTCGGTACTGCTGGATGGCGACGCCGATTCCCGCTTTCGCACCCTGCGCAGCCATAAAAACCGCTTCGGTGCGGTGAATGAGCTGGGGGTCTTCGCGATGACCGAGCAGGGGCTGCGCGAAATCAGCAACCCTTCGGCTATTTTCCTCAGCCGCGGCGATGAGGTCACTTCCGGTAGTTCGGTGATGGTGGTCTGGGAAGGCACCCGTCCGCTGCTGGTGGAGATTCAGGCGCTGGTCGATCACTCGATGATGTCCAACCCGCGCCGGGTGGCCGTGGGGCTGGAGCAGAACCGGCTGGCGATACTGCTGGCGGTGCTGCACCGTCACGGCGGCCTGCAGATGTCCGACCAGGACGTCTTCGTCAACGTCGTTGGCGGGGTGAAGGTGGCGGAAACCAGCGCGGACCTCGCGCTGCTGCTGGCGATGGTGTCGAGCCTGCGGGATCGTCCGCTGCCGCACGATCTGGTGGTGTTTGGCGAAGTGGGCCTGTCCGGCGAGATCCGCCCGGTGCCCAGCGGCCAGGAGCGCATCTCCGAGGCGGCCAAGCACGGGTTCCGCCGCGCCATCGTCCCGGCCGCCAACGTGCCGAAAAAAGTACCGGAAGGGATGCAAATCTTTGGCGTGAAAAAGCTTGCGGATGCGCTAAGCGTTTTTGACGACTTATAATTAAATATCCGTCGTCTTTCCGGCGGCAGGTGTGTTGGCGGCGTTCGCTTGCCGCCTTCCTGCCACCAGAAACCCACAGGATATTTTTTCAGTATTGCTAAAGCAGGAGGCTCTTGTGTCATCGTTCGACTATCTCAAAACCGCGATTAAGCAAAAAGGCTGCACGCTGCAGCAGGTGGCTGAAGCCAGCGGGATGACCAAAGGCTATCTGAGCCAGTTGCTGAATGCGAAAATTAAAAGCCCAAGCGCGCAGAAGCTGGAAGCTCTGCACCGCTTTCTCGGCCTTGAGTTCCCGCGTCGGCAGAAAAGCGTCGGCGTGGTGTTTGGTAAGTTTTACCCGCTGCATACCGGCCATATCTATTTGATCCAGCGCGCCTGCAGTCAGGTAGACGAGCTGCATATCATCATGGGCTATGACGATACCCGCGACCGCCAGCTGTTTGAAGAGAGCGCCATGTCGCAGCAGCCGACGGTGCCCGACCGTCTGCGCTGGCTGCTGCAAACGTTCAAGTATCAGAAAAACATCCGCATTCACGCCTTTAATGAAGAGGGGATGGAGCCTTATCCGCACGGCTGGGACGTCTGGAGCCGAGGGATCCGCGCCTTTATGGACGAGAAGGGCATTCAGCCAAACTGGATCTATTCCTCAGAAGAGTCCGACGCGCCGCAGTATCTGGAGCAGCTGGGGATCGAAACGGTACTGATCGATCCTAAGCGAACCTTTATGAACATCAGCGGCGGGCAGATTCGTGAAAACCCGTTCCGCTACTGGGAATATATCCCCACCGAAGTGAAGCCGTTCTTCGTGCGCACGGTGGCGATCCTCGGCGGCGAATCGAGCGGTAAATCGACGCTGGTCAATAAGCTGGCCAACATCTTCAATACCACCAGCGCCTGGGAGTACGGTCGGGACTACGTCTTCTCGCATCTGGGCGGCGACGAGATGGCGCTGCAGTATTCTGACTATGATAAAATTGCGCTCGGACACGCTCAGTACATTGATTTCGCTGTGAAATATGCCAATAAAGTGGCGTTCATCGATACCGATTTCGTCAGTACCCAGGCATTTTGTCTGAAGTATGAAGGCCGCGAGCATCCCTTCGTCCAGGCGCTGATCGACGAGTACCGTTTCGACCTGGTTATCCTGCTGGAGAACAATACGCCGTGGGTGGCCGACGGTTTACGCAGTCTGGGAAGCTCGGTGGATCGTACGGAGTTCCAGACCCTGCTGGTGTCGTTGCTTAAAGAGAACGAAATAAACTTCGTGCACGTGAAAGAGGCGGACTACGATACGCGCTTTCTGCGCTGCGTCGAGCTGGTGAAACAGCTGATGGGCGAGCCGGGCTAACGACCGCGATGGCGTGGGATAGAAAAACGGGTGGCCTGGCCACCCGTTTTTTATTACCTGTTCTTATTACTTGGCGATACGTTTGTACTTGATGCGCTTCGGTTCCAGCGCATCGGCGCCGAGGGTGCGCTTCTTGTACTCTTCGTATTCGGTAAAGTTACCTTCGAAGAACTCCACCTTACCTTCATCCTGGTAGTCCAGAATGTGGGTCGCTACGCGGTCAAGGAACCAGCGGTCGTGCGAGATAACCATCGCGCAGCCCGGGAACTCCAGCAGGGCGTTTTCTAACGCGCGCAGGGTTTCGATATCCAGGTCGTTGGTTGGTTCATCGAGCAGCAGAACGTTACCGCCAACCTGCAGCAGTTTCGCCAGGTGCAGACGACCGCGCTCACCGCCGGACAGCTCGCCGACGCGTTTGCCCTGATCGACACCTTTGAAGTTAAAGCGGCCAACGTAGGCGCGGCTCGGCATCTCGGTGTTGCCGATCTTCATGATATCCAGCCCGCCGGAAACCTCTTCCCAAACGGTTTTGCTGTTATCCATAGCGTCACGGAACTGATCGACGGAGGCCAGCTTAACGGTATCACCCAGGGTGATAGAACCGGCATCAGGCTGTTCCTGACCCGACATCATGCGGAACAGGGTGGATTTACCCGCGCCGTTTGGCCCGATGATCCCGACGATGGCTCCTTTCGGTACCGAGAAGTTCAGGTCGTCAATCAGCAGGCGATCGCCGTAGGATTTACGCAGGTTGGTGACTTCAACGACTTTATCCCCCAGACGTGCTCCAGGCGGAATAAACAGTTCGTTAGTTTCGTTACGTTTCTGGTATTCAACGCTGTTAAGCTCTTCGAAGCGCGCCAGACGGGCTTTGCCCTTAGACTGACGGCCTTTCGCGCCCTGGCGGACCCACTCCAGCTCTTTCTCAATGGACTTGCGGCGCGCCGCTTCCTGAGAGGCTTCCTGGGCCAGGCGCTGATCTTTCTGCTCCAGCCAGGAGGAGTAGTTGCCTTCCCACGGAATGCCTTCACCGCGGTCGAGCTCGAGGATCCAGCCGGCGACGTTATCAAGGAAGTAACGGTCGTGGGTAATGGCCACAACGGTTCCTTCGAAGTCGTGCAGGAAGCGTTCCAGCCAGGCCACGGATTCGGCATCCAGGTGGTTGGTCGGTTCGTCGAGCAGCAGCATGTCCGGCTTTTCCAGCAGCAGGCGGCACAGAGCCACGCGGCGGCGTTCACCACCGGACAGGTTAGCGATTTTGGCATCCCAGTCCGGCAGGCGCAGGGCGTCGGCCGCACGCTCGAGCTGCACGTTCAGGTTGTGGCCGTCGTGCGCCTGGATAATCTCCTCAAACTTGCCCTGCTGGGCGGCGAGTTTATCGAAGTCGGCATCCGGCTCAGCGTACTTAGCGTACACCTCATCGAGGCCTTTCAGCGCGTTAACCACTTCGGCAACCGCTTCTTCCACGGACTCGCGAACGGTCTGCTCCGGGTTAAGCTTCGGCTCCTGCGGCAGGTAGCCAATCTTAAGGCCCGGCTGCGGGCGGGCTTCGCCTTCGATATCGGTATCGATACCGGCCATAATGCGCAGCAGGGTGGACTTACCGGCGCCGTTCAGGCCGAGAACGCCGATCTTCGCCCCAGGGAAGAAGCTCAGGGAGATATTTTTCAAAATATGACGTTTCGGCGGAACCACTTTGCCGACACGATGCATGGTATAAACGAATTGAGCCACGTTGGACTTCGCCTCTTTTATATACTCTTCACCCTTCAGGCTGCCTCAGCCGGAATGATTTTGAGTAGGGTAGTGAATAGTTTTCAAAGGCGAAGTGTAGCCTTTTTCGCGCTTTAATCCCAGAGAGGCGATGGGATTCACAGAAGAGTAAAAAAATGTTCAGGACGTGGCGCGTTTGGCGTTGTCTGGTTAGCATATCTAAAGCGATACCGGAATATTTTAAAAGCGGCACGATGCTGCTCTGATGGACTTAAATAGGGGAATAGCTTGTGGAAAAGGCCAAAACTACGGCGTGGCGCCTTCTGGCTGCCGGCGTAAGTCTGCTGACGCTTAGCCAGCTGGCGCATGCGGATTCACTGGATGAACAGCGCAGCCGCTATGCCCAAATTAAGCAGGCGTGGGACGGCCGGCAGATGTCGGTCGTCGATGAGCTGATGCCCACGCTGTCGACCTATCCGTTATACCCGTACCTCCAGTACCGGCAGATAACCGATGATCTGATGAACCAGCCGGCGCTGGTGGTGAAAAATTTTATTGAGGCTAACCCCACGCTTCCGCCCGCCCGCTCCCTGAAATCGCGCTTCGTCAATGAACTGGCCCGTCGCAGCGACTGGCAAGGGCTGCTGGCGTTTAGCCCCGACAAGCCGACCAGCACCGAAGCGCAGTGTAATTATTACTATGCGAAGCTGAGCGTGGGTCAGGCGCAGGAGGCCTGGGACGGCGCAAAAACGTTGTGGCTCACCGGTAAAAGTCAGCCCAACGCGTGCGATGCGCTGTTTAGCGCCTGGCGCGCTTCCGGCCAGCAGGACCCGCTGGCCTGGCTCGAACGCATCCGTCTGGCGATGAAGGCGGGCAACACCAGCCTGGTGCGATCGCTGGCGCAGCAGATGCCGCCTGAGTATCAGACCATCTCTTCCGCGAGTGTGGCGCTGGCCAACGATCCGAATACCGTGATGAATTTTGCCCGCACCACCGGAGCCACCGATTTCACCCGTCAGATGGCGGCGGTGGCCTTTGAGAGCGTGGCGCGCCAGGACGTCGAAAACGCCCGGCTGATGATCCCGTCGTTGGTCCAGGCGCAGCAGCTCAATGACGATCAAACCCAGGCGCTGCGGGATATCGTGGCCTGGCGCCTGATGGGCACCGACGTTACCGACGAGCAGGCGGTCTGGCGTGATGACGCAATTATGCGTTCTCAGTCCACGCCGCTGGTGGAGCGCCGCGTGCGCATGGCGCTGGGAACCGGCGATCGCCACGGCCTGAACACCTGGCTGGCGCGCCTGCCGATGGAGGCCAAAGAGAAAGACGAGTGGCGCTACTGGCAGGCGGATTTGCTGCTGGAGCGCGGGCGTGATGATGAAGCGAAAGCCATCCTCCGTTCGCTGATGCAGCAGCGCGGTTTCTACCCGATGATTGCCGCCCAGCGGCTGGGCGAAGAGTTCACCTTCCGGATCGATAAGGCGCCCGCAACCCTCGATTCGGCGCTGACCTCGGGGCCGGAAATGGCCAGGGTACGCGAGCTGATGTACTGGAATATGGACAACACCGCGCGCAGCGAGTGGGCCAACCTGGTGACCAGCCGGACCAAAGATCAGCAGGCCCAGCTGGCGCGCTATGCCTTCAACCAGCACTGGTGGGATCTTAGCGTTCAGGCGACGATCGCCGGGAAGCTGTGGGATCAGCTGGAAGAGCGCTTCCCGTTGGCCTACAACGATCTTTTCTCCCGCTATATCAGCGGCAAGGATATTACGCAAAGCTACGCTATGGCGATTGCCCGTCAGGAGAGCGCCTGGAACCCGAAGGTCCGCTCGCCGGTTGGCGCCAGCGGCCTGATGCAGATTATGCCGGGCACCGCCACCCATACGGTTGGGATGTTTAATATTGCCGGCTACGGCGGCCCATCGCAGCTGCTGGATCCGGAAACCAATATCAATATTGGCACCAGCTATCTGCAGTACGTTTATCAGCAGTTCGGCAATAACCGTATTTACGCTTCCGCCGCCTATAACGCCGGGCCTGGACGGGTGCGCACCTGGCGGAGCAATAGCGCCGGGCGGATCGACGCGGTGGCGTTTATCGAGAGCATCCCGTTCTCGGAAACGCGCGGCTACGTGAAGAACGTGCTCTCCTATGACGCTTACTATCGCTACTTCATGGGAGAGAAAGCGGGAATGCTCAGCGATGCGGAGTGGCAGCAGCGTTACTAACGCGAGCGGTCTGCGGGCGACATAGCATTTTGCTATGCCGCCCGAAATCCATAGAGTATTGACCGGAGTATGCTATGCTTTGTACTCGTTAATGAGTACAAACGATCGGCGGCCCGGGCCGCCGGCCTTAACATGGCGGCGCAACATGACCCAACAATCCCCTTATTCAGCGGCGGTGGCCGAACAACGTCATCAGGAGTGGCTTCGCTTCGTGGCCTTACTTCAGCAGGCGTACGCCGACGATCTGCACCTGCCGCTGCTGCAGCTGATGCTGACGCCCGACGAGCGCGAAGCGCTGGGCACCCGCGTGCGGATTATTGAAGAGCTTTTGCGCGGGGAGATGAGCCAGCGCGAGCTGAAAAGCGAGCTCGGTGCCGGGATTGCCACCATCACCCGCGGCTCTAACAGCCTGAAATCTGCGCCCGCCGAGCTGCGACAGTGGCTGGAACAGGCGCTGCTGAACGTTAACGATAAATAGCGTTATGAAACGGACTAAGCGCCAGCACTACCGCCTGATGATAAACGCTGCTGCGCGTAAGTTTACCGGCGGTAAAGATGCCGATAGCCCCCTCCTTGCGGCCAATTTCATCGATGCCGGTATGCTGTGACATCACCGGCCCTAAGGCTGCGCCGGCGCGGACCTGTTCGAGGATCGCCGCCGGCAGCGGCAGAGTGGCCGATCGCGCTTCACCGCGCTGCAGGCTATTTTCGATGACGACCCAGCTAAACGTACTGCCGTCATCGATTCCAGCCTCGATGGCGACCCAGAAATCGGCATCCGGGCGCGCAGCCCGCGCATTCGTGACCCGATTTCGTGCGCCAGCGCGCGTTTCGTCGTTACCAAACGGCTGTTCCGGCACGCCGCTCTCGACGGAGACGGACTCAATGTGGCAGGATCCTTCGCCGAAGATCTCGTTAAAAGCCTGCAGAATTGCCTGAATTTTGGCGGGATTAGTGGTAGCTGAGACAACATGGTGCATAATCAAACAACTCAGAATAAATTAACGTCATCGCAGTATACTCCAAATCGTTTTCGCTGCAGGGCACCGGCCCGGTAGCCGAAATTGTGAAGAGCACAGAACGGATAAAAAGCATGTTACAGGTACACCTTGTTCGCCACGGTGAAACGCAGTGGAACGCCGAGCGACGTATTCAGGGCCAGTCCGACAGTCCGCTAACCGCCCACGGTGAGCGTCAGGCCTGGCAGGTTGGCGAACGCGCCAGAACGCTGGACATTACGCATATTATTGCCAGCGATTTAGGGCGTACGCGCCGAACGGCAGAAATTATCGCGGAAGCCTGCGGCTGTAGCGTCATCCTTGATTCGCGCCTGCGCGAGCTGGATATGGGGGTTCTTGAGAAACGCCATATCGATTCGCTGAGCGCGGAGGAGGAGGACTGGCGTCGTCAGCTGGTTAACGGCACCCCGGACGGGCGTATTCCGCAAGGCGAGTCGATGGAGGAGCTTAGCCAGCGTATGCACGCGGCCCTGGCATCCTGCCTGGAGCTGCCTGAAGGGAGCCGTCCGCTGCTGGTGAGTCACGGCATGGCGTTGGGCTGTCTGGTCAGCACGATTCTTGGCCTGCCTGCGCACGCCGAGCGGCGGCTGCGCCTGCGTAACTGTTCAATTTCGCGCGTTGATTATCAGCAAAGCCCGTGGCTGGCTTCAGGCTGGGTGGTTGAAACCGCGGGGGATATTTCGCATCTTGATGCCCCCGCGATGGATGAGCTGCAGCGCTAGCGGCGGATTGGGATCAGGTACTCGCAGCGTAGCTGAATCGGCGTATCCTGATCCCGGCTTTCATCCTCAGGGAAGAAGCGTTCGATATCCAGGCCCTTGCGGCGGGTGAGGTTCAGCATCGGCATGCAGGTGCCGTAAACCGTCAGGATAAACTCCTGCAGCCCGGTCCCTAATCCTTCATAGGTGAACATCACATATTCACCGCCTTCCAGGGCGATTGGATGCGAATTATGCAGGTGACCGTTGGCCATCTCCGGCGTCACGGCGGTGGTATAGAAGACCTCCTGCTCGTCATCTTTCTCAAGACTTGGACGCGGTTCATGCAGGCCGTAGAGCGTGGGCGGAATCGACGGCGAGTTGCCGAGGAAGTCTCGCCAGAACTGCACGCGCATCTGGTTACGGAAGTCAGAGATCTCCTCCAGCTTACAGGTATAGCTCTGGGTCACGCCAATCAGCGGCGTATTGCTCAGGGTGATAAACTCATGCTGCGGCATGGTGAATTCGCCCAGACGCAGCGGAGGACGCATACCGTAAGCGCTCCAGTCAGGGGAGCGGCGGTAGAGCGCAGGCGTCACAGAGAACTGTTTTTTAAACGCTCGGGTAAACGTCTGCTGGGAGTCGAAGCGGTACTGTAGCGCGATGTCGAGGATCGGACGCGCGGTCAGGCGCAGCGCCACCGCCGATTTTGATAAACGGCGTGCGCGGATATAGGCACCTATAGCATGGCCGGTCACGTCTTTGAACATTCTTTGCAAATGCCACTTGGAATAACCGGCCTTCGCAGCCACATTGTCCAATGACAGCGGCTGATCCAGGTGACCTTCCAGCCAGCTAAGGAGATCGCGAATAATCCCTGCTTGATCCATAAAATGTCCTCATCCTTAAACTTAGGTGCCTGCTACTAAGGTAGCGGATAATAGCATTTTTTGATGTTTTAGCATTCAGTGTTTTTTTTGCCTTTAAATGCGATGTGTCAGCGAACACTCCTGCTATTTTTGTAAAGCTGTGATCTATAAACCTTTTCCATTGAGCCAATAATCATCGCTCGGGGAAAATCTAAAAAATGGTAACAATATGAAATACAAGAAGTTAATGATCGGACTGCTTTTACTGGCCGGCTGCCAGGCGGCTCAGGCGGAACAGATTGGCTCGGTGGATACCGTCTTCAAATTCTTTGGCCCGGACCATAAGATCGTCGTTGAAGCCTTCGACGATCCGGACGTGCAGAACGTCACCTGCTATATCAGCCGGGCGAAAACCGGCGGCATTAAGGGCGGTCTGGGGCTTGCTGAAGACACCTCTGACGCGGCGATCTCCTGCCAGCAGGTCGGGCCGATTGAACTGACCGATAAAATCAAAAACGGCAAGTCTCAGGGAGAGGTCGTGTTCCAGAAACGCACCTCGCTGGTGTTTAAAAAACTGCAGGTTGTCCGTTTTTACGATAGCAAGCGCAATGCCCTGATCTACATGAGCTATTCGGATAAGGTCGTCGACGGATCGCCGAAGAATGCGCTCAGCGCCGTGCCGATCATGCCGTGGAATAAATAGCAGGGAAGGCGCTGGCCACATGGCGCCGTTAGCACTCGCGATGAATCAACACGCTGCTGCGCTAGCCTGGACGCGTATTTCGCTGATGGAAGATGCAGCATTGCTGCTGGCGTGAAGTGCGTTGATGCTCCTGGCCCGCCGCCTTGACCGGTAGGCGCGATCGTCTCAGAAGCCGAAAAAAGCGGAGCAACCGGACGGTGAGAGTGACGATAATCTCAGGATCTGGAAATAAAAAAACGGCGCCTTGAGCGCCGTTTTACGTTATTGCTGCGGGAATACTTAATTATTCCTGCAGATCGCCACAGAAGCGGTAACCTTCACCGTGAATGGTAGCGATGATTTCCGGCGTATCCGGAGTAGATTCAAAGTGCTTACGAATGCGACGGATGGTCACGTCTACGGTACGGTCGTGCGGCTTAAGCTCACGGCCGGTCATTTTCTTCAGCAGTTCAGCACGCGACTGGATTTTGCCCGGGTTTTCGCAGAAGTGCAGCATTGCGCGGAATTCACTGCGCGGCAGCTTGTACTGCTCACCGTTCGGGCTAACCAGAGAACGGCTGTTGATATCCAGTTCCCAGCCGTTGAACTTGTAGCTTTCTACGCTGCGACGTTCTTCGCTTACGGTACCCAGATTCATGGTACGGGAGAGCAGGTTGCGCGCGCGAATAGTCAGTTCACGTGGGTTGAATGGCTTGGTGATATAGTCATCTGCGCCAATTTCGAGGCCCAAAATCTTATCAACTTCATTATCGCGGCCGGTAAGGAACATCAGCGCGACGTCCGCCTGTTCGCGCAGTTCACGCGCCAGCAGGAGACCATTTTTACCCGGCAGGTTAATATCCATGATTACCAGGTTGATATCATTTTCAGACAGGATCTGATGCATTTCCGCGCCATCGGTCGCTTCGAACACATCATAACCTTCTGCTTCGAAAATACTTTTTAACGTGTTGCGTGTTACCAACTCGTCTTCAACGATAAGAATGTGCGGGGTCTGCATGTTTGCTACCTAAATTGCCAACTAAATCGAAACAGGAAGTACCAAAGTCCCTGACCTGCCTGGTACATGTCGCAAATTAACATGTCCGGCGTAACATGACTAAAGTACGTAATTGCGTTCTTGATGCACTTTCCATCAACGTCAACAACATCATTAGCTTGGTCGTGGGTACTTTCCCTCTGGACCCGACGGTGTCAAAAACGGCTGTCATCCTAACCATTTTAACAGCAATATAACAGGCTAAGAGAGGCTGAACACCCAATAAAACTACGCTTCGTTGACATATATCAAGTTCAATTGTAGCACGTTAACAGTCTTGTGAAATCATCGTATTGAAATGCTATTTATAGTTACAAATCTTACACAGCTCAAATGGTTGCGTGGAGAAACTGATAAATATGCTGAATCCAATGCCTGAAACGGTATCCGACGCGAAATATCATTGGCAAACATATGGATAAAAGCGTTCTGTTAACATACCTCGTGTCGCGGTTGGTTGGAAATAGTTTAGTTTTTTTTATGGGTGATCGAACGCAATTTTAGTGATATTTGTTGCAAATTTGTAAATTTTCGCCGCGTAAAATGAAGGGTAGCTTTCATTTTCGCCCCCTGAGAGAGTAGAAGAGAAGCACAATGCGCGTATCTATTGTATTAGTATCCCCGGCTCGGGCAGAGAACGTTGGCGCGGCCGCGCGAGCGATGAAAACGATGGGTTTTAGCGATATGCGGATCGTTGAAAGCGATGCCCATTTGCAGCCTGCGGCGCGCTGGGTCGCCCATGGTTCAGGAGATATTCTCGATAATATAAGCACTTATTCAACGCTGGAGCAGGCGCTGCACGATGTCGATTTTACGGTCGCCACCACGGCCCGCAGCCGGGCGCGCTTCCATTACTACGCCACCCCGCAGCAGCTCCTGCCGCTGATGGAGGAAAAGGCGCAGTGGATGAACCACGCGGCGCTGGTGTTTGGCCGGGAAGATTCCGGCTTGACCAACGAGGAGCTGGCCCTTGCCGACGTTTTGACCGGCGTGCCGATGGTCGCCGACTACCCGTCGCTCAATCTCGGCCAGTCGGTGATGGTCTACTGCTATCAGCTGACCTCCCTGGTTCAGCAGGCGTCCGCCGTTTGCGCGAGCGTCGATGAAAACCAGCTGCAGGCGCTGCGATTGCGGACCCTGGATCTGTTGACCCGACTTGGCGTTGCAGAAGACGTAAAACTCACCGATTGGCTACAGCAGCGGATTGGACTTTTGCAGCAGCGTGATACGGCGATGCTCCATCGTTTGCTGCACGATATTGAAAAAAACCTTCCGGAGTAAAGTTCTGTCATAATTTTTAGATATGGTTTTTTCTGCTGATTGAAGGCGCACGACTGTGCGAACAGGGATGAATGACCGGTGCATTTTGGCGCATTGTCCAGGTGCGTCAAAACCGGCGAAAAGCAGAAATTCATTGACTTAAGCCGGCAGATACTTTAACCAATATAGGCACAGGACACAGACAGATAAAAATTACAGAGTACACAACATCCATGAAACGCATCGGCATGATTACAACGATTATCACCACCACTATTACTACAGGTAACGGTGCGGGCTGACGCGTACAGGAAACACAGAAAAAAGCCCGCACCTGAACAGTGCGGGCTTTTTTTTCGACAAAAAATCTAGGGGTAACAACCATGCGCGTGTTGAAGTTCGGCGGTACATCAGTGGCAAATGCAGAACGTTTTCTGCGTGTTGCCGATATTCTGGAGAGCAATGCCAGGCAGGGGCAGGTAGCGACCGTACTGTCTGCCCCGGCGAAAATTACCAACCATCTGGTCGCGATGATTGAAAAAACCATCGGCGGTCAGGACGCGCTCACCAATATCGCTGATGCTGAACGCATTTTTGCCGAACTGCTGCAGGGTCTCGCCGATGCTCAGCCGGGTTTTGCGCTGGCGCAGCTGAAAACCTTCGTCGAGCAGGAGTTTGCCCAGATAAAGCACGTGCTGCACGGCATCAGCCTGCTTGGCCAGTGCCCGGATAGCGTCAACGCTGCGCTGATTTGCCGCGGAGAAAAGCTCTCCATCGCGATTATGGCCGGCCTTCTCGAAGCGCGTGGTCATAAGGTCAGCGTGATTAATCCCGTCGAAAAACTGCTGGCCGTGGGTCATTATCTGGAATCCACCGTCGATATCGCCGAATCTACCCGCCGCATTACCGCCAGCCAGATTCCTTCAGACCATATGGTGCTGATGGCCGGTTTTACTGCCGGTAACGAAAAGGGCGAGCTGGTGGTTCTCGGCCGTAACGGCTCCGACTATTCTGCCGCCGTACTCGCCGCCTGCCTGCGCGCCGACTGTTGTGAAATCTGGACCGACGTCGACGGCGTTTACACCTGCGATCCGCGCCAGGTACCGGATGCTCGCCTGCTGAAGTCGATGTCTTATCAGGAAGCGATGGAGCTCTCCTACTTCGGCGCCAAGGTTCTGCACCCGCGCACCATTGCGCCTATCGCTCAGTTCCAGATCCCCTGCCTGATTAAAAATACCGGCAATCCGCAGGCGCCGGGTACGCTTATCGGCGCCAGCCTTGATGAAGACGGCCTGCCGGTTAAGGGGATCTCTAACCTTAATAATATGGCGATGTTCAACGTCTCCGGTCCGGGGATGAAGGGGATGGTCGGCATGGCCGCCCGCGTCTTCGCCACCATGTCACGCGCCGGCATTTCTGTGGTCCTGATCACCCAGTCCTCTTCCGAGTACAGCATCAGCTTCTGCGTGCCGCAAAGCGACTGCGCCCGGGCAAAACGGGTGATGGAGGAGGAGTTTTATCTGGAGCTGAAAGAGGGGCAGCTGGAGCCGCTGTCGATCATGGATCGCCTGGCTATCATTTCCGTTGTCGGCGACGGTATGCGCACCCTGCGCGGTATTTCAGCCAAGTTCTTCGCGGCGCTGGCTCGCGCCAATATCAATATCGTGGCGATTGCCCAGGGCTCTTCCGAACGCTCCATTTCCGTGGTGGTCAGCAATGACGATGCCACCACCGGGGTACGCGTAACCCACCAGATGCTGTTCAACACCGACCAGGTCATCGAGGTGTTCGTTATCGGCGTTGGCGGCGTTGGCGGCGCGCTGATCGAGCAAATCAAGCGTCAGCAGGGCTGGCTGAAGAACAAGCATATCGACCTGCGGGTGTGCGGCGTCGCAAATTCCCAGGCTCTGCTGACCAACGTGCACGGTCTGAATCTGGAAAACTGGCGCGCTGAGCTGGCCGAAGCGAAAGAGTCGCTTAACCTGGGCCGCCTGATCCGCCTGGTGAAAGAGTATCATCTGCTGAACCCGGTGATCGTTGACTGTACCTCCAGCCAGGCGGTCGCCGATCAGTATGCCGATTTCCTGCGCGAAGGTTTCCACGTGGTGACGCCGAATAAAAAGGCGAACACCTCGTCGCTGGATTACTATCACCAGCTGCGCCACGCGGCGAGCAGCTCAAGACGTAAATTCCTCTACGACACCAACGTCGGCGCCGGCCTGCCGGTTATCGAGAACCTGCAGAACCTGCTCAATGCCGGCGACGAACTGCTGCACTTCTCCGGCATCCTCTCCGGTTCGCTGTCGTTTATCTTCGGCAAGCTGGACGAGGGGATGACGCTCTCTGCGGCGACGACGCTGGCGCGGGATATGGGCTATACCGAACCGGATCCGCGCGACGATCTCTCCGGCGTCGACGTTGCCCGCAAGCTGCTGATCCTGGCCCGTGAGACCGGACGTGAGCTGGAGCTGTCGGACATTATCGTTGAGTCGGCTCTGCCTGAAGGGTTTGATGCCAGCGGCGACGTTGAGAGCTTTATGGCGCGTCTGCCAACGCTGGATAACGAATTTGCTTCCCGGGTGGCGAAAGCGCGCGATGAAGGTAAAGTCTTGCGTTACGTCGGCAATATCGAAGAGGATGGAACCTGCCGCGTGAAAATCGCCGCGGTTGACGGGAACGATCCGCTGTTTAAAGTGAAAAACGGTGAGAACGCGCTGGCTTTTTACAGCCACTATTATCAGCCGCTGCCGCTGGTGCTGCGCGGCTATGGCGCGGGTAACGATGTGACGGCTGCCGGCGTATTTGCCGACCTGCTGCGTACCCTGTCATGGAAGTTAGGAGTTTAAGATGGTCAAAGTATATGCCCCGGCTTCCAGTGCCAATATGAGCGTCGGGTTTGATGTCCTGGGCGCGGCGGTCACGCCGGTTGACGGTACGCTGCTGGGGGACAACGTCTCGGTTGAGGCTGCCGCAAGCTTCAGCCTGCAAAACGTGGGTCGCTTTGCCAGCAAACTGCCGGCGGCGGCGCAGGAAAATATCGTTTATCAGTGCTGGGAGCGTTTCTGCGAAGAAATTGGCCGGAAGGTTCCGGTGGCGATGGTGCTGGAAAAAAATATGCCGATTGGCTCCGGCCTCGGCTCCAGCGCCTGTTCGGTGGTGGCGGCGCTGGTGGCGATGAATGAATTCTGCGGCAAGCCGCTGAACGAAACGCGGATGCTGGCGCTAATGGGGGAGATGGAAGGGCGCATCTCCGGCAGCATTCACTATGACAACGTCGCGCCGTGCTATCTGGGCGGAATGCAGCTGATGATCGAAGAAAACGACATCATCAGCCAGCAGGTGCCCGGTTTTGACGAGTGGCTGTGGGTACTGGCCTACCCTGGTATTAAAGTCTCGACGGCGGAAGCGCGCGCCATCCTGCCGGCCCAGTATCGCCGGCAGGACTGTATTGCTCACGGCCGTCATCTGGCGGGCTTTATTCACGCCTGCTATACCCGCCAGCCGCAGCTGGCAGCGAAACTAATGAAAGATGTGATTGCCGAACCCTATCGCACCAAACTGCTGCCAGGCTTCAGCGAAGCGCGGCAGGCGGCAATGGAGATTGGCGCGCAGGCCTGTGGGATCTCCGGCTCTGGTCCGACGCTGTTTGCGTTGTGCGATAAGCCGGAAACCGCGCAGCGCGTCGCCGACTGGCTGGGTACGCATTATCTGCAGAATCACGAAGGCTTTGTTCATATTTGCCGGCTGGACACGGCGGGCGCACGAGTAGTGGGATAACCAATGAAACTCTATAACTTAAAAGATCATAACGAACAGGTCAGCTTTGCGCAGGCCGTAACGCAGGGGCTTGGCAAGCATCAGGGGCTGTTCTTCCCGCACGATCTGCCGGAATTTAGCCTGACGGAAATCGATGACATGCTGGCGCTGGATTTTGTCACCCGCAGCGCTAAGATCCTGTCGGCATTTATTGCCGATGAGATCCCGCAGGCGGTCCTGCAGGAGCGTATCGGCGCGGCCTTCACCTTTCCGGCGCCGGTCAGCAAGGTGCAGGATGACATCGGCTGCCTTGAGCTGTTCCACGGCCCGACGCTGGCGTTTAAAGACTTCGGCGGCCGTTTCATGGCCCAGATGCTGACCCATATCGCAGGCGACAAACCGGTGACTATCCTGACGGCGACGTCCGGCGATACCGGCGCGGCGGTAGCCCACGCGTTCTACGGTCTGCCAAACGTGAAGGTGGTGATTCTCTATCCGCGCGGCAAGATTAGCCCGCTGCAGGAGAAGCTGTTCTGCACCCTGGGCGGCAACATTGAAACCGTGGCCATCGACGGCGACTTTGACGCCTGCCAGGCGCTGGTTAAACAGGCCTTTGACGACGAAGAGCTGAAAGCTGCGCTGGGCCTGAACTCCGCCAACTCGATTAACATCAGCCGTCTTCTGGCGCAGATTTGCTACTACTTCGAAGCGGTCGCGCAGCTGCCTCAGGAAGCGCGTAATCAGCTGGTGATTTCGGTCCCCAGCGGCAACTTCGGCGACCTGACCGCCGGCCTGCTGGCGAAGTCTTTGGGCCTGCCGGTTAAACGCTTTATCGCGGCCACCAACGCCAACGATACCGTTCCTCGCTTCCTGCAGGATGGCAACTGGGCGCCGAAGGTCACTCAGGCGACGCTGTCCAACGCTATGGACGTCAGCCAGCCTAACAACTGGCCGCGCGTCGAAGAGCTGTTCCGCCGCAAAACCTGGCGCCTGAACGAGCTGGGCTATGCGACCGTGGACGACGAGACGACCAAAGAGGCGATGCGTGAGCTGAAAGCCATCGGCTACACCTCGGAGCCGCATGCGGCAATCGCCTGGCGCGCGCTGCGCGACCAGCTGCAGCCGGGCGAATATGGCCTGTTCCTCGGTACCGCGCATCCGGCGAAGTTCAAGGAGAGCGTCGAAGAGATCCTGCAGGAGACGCTGCCGCTGCCGAAAGAGCTGGCCGATCGCGCCGATCTGCCGCTGCTGTCGCATAACCTGCCTGCGGACTATGCGGCGCTGCGCGAGCTGATGATGGCGAAAGCGTAACGGCGGCTACAGACGTTGTTTATTTCTCAAACCGGGCCAGGGCGCCCGGTTTTTTTACGGCCAAAAAAGGAGAAATTATGCATGAATTATCAATAAATGCCGGGGGCTGAAGAATAGGATTGCGGAGAATAACAAGCGCCGTTGCGCAGGGTTAACCTTTGGCTATCGACCCATCACGGGCACTGTTAACAAAGGGGAAACCTATGTCAAAGCTGAAATCTGTGATCCTTGCGCTTTCGATGCTGCTGGTGGCTCCTGCGGCCGTCCACGCCGCTGAAATTACGCTGATTCCGGCCGTAAAACTGCAGATCGGCGATCGCGATAACTCCGGCAACTATTGGGACGGTGGCCACTGGCGCGATCGTGAGTGGTGGGGACGCCATTACGACTGGCGCGACGATCGCTGGCATCCGCATGACGATCGCCGTTATCACCAGCGCGATCGCGACGATCGCGACCACGGTCCGGATCGCGACTGGCACCACCGCTAAGCGACGTTCCCGGCCGGCAGGCTGGCGGCCGGGAAGCGGGTTAGCGCTCGTGACGTTTAAAGACCATCTCGCCTTTATCGGAAGCGTCGGCGTCAAAGAAGTACCCGTCGCTGTCGAAACGCGCGAGCTGCTCCGGCTGGGTTAAGCGGTTCTCAATGATATAGCGGCTCATCAAGCCGCGCGCTTTCTTGGCGTAGAAGCTGATCACCTTAAACTGGCCGTTTTTCTCATCGAGGAACACCGGCTTAATAATCTGACCCTGCAGCCGTTTTGTTTTGACCGACCGGAAGTATTCGTCGGAGGCGAGGTTAATCACCACATCGTCACCCTGCGCCTTCAGCGCCTGATTCAGCGTATCGGTAATCGTCTCCCCCCAGAACTGATAGAGATCCTTGCCTTTGGCGTTTTCCAGCTTAATTCCCATCTCCAGACGATAGGGCTGCATCAGATCCAGCGGGCGCAGCACGCCGTACAGGCCGGAGAGCATGCGCAAATGCTGCTGAGCGAAATCGAAATCCGCCTCGCCGAAGGTTTCCGCCTGCAGCCCGGTGTAGACGTCACCCTTAAAGGCCAGAATTGCCTGGCGGGCATTTTTCGGCGTGAACTCGGGATGCCAGTCGTGAAAACGGGTTGCGTTCAGATCCGCCAGCTTATCGCTGATGCCCATCAGCTTGCCTATCTGCGGCGCCGAAAGCTGGCGCGCCACGCCGATAAGCTGTTGAGAATACTCCAGCAGCTCAGGCTGGGTGTAGCGCGTCGTCGCCAGCGGGCTTTGATAATCGAGCGTTTTAGCAGGTGAAATCAGAATCAGCATATCCAGTCCTTGCAGGAGATTTTCCGCGATTTTAGCAAAAAAAGACCGCGGAGGGATCGATGGCTGCGATTGCTGCGCTATTCGCGCGGCGGTCCGTCCCAGGTTCCCGGCGCCAGCTGCTGACGAATTTCCGGGTAGCGTGCGGCATCGAACGTGGGCTGCACTCCCAGCCGCCGCTGGTGGAGATAGTCGCTGGCAAGGATCCGCACAGTGGGCGACAGCAGGAGGATTGCCGTCAGGTTGGTAATGGCCATCAGCGCCATAATAATATCCGCCAGTCGCCAGACGACGGGGAGGCTCATCATCGTTCCCGTTAAGACCATCAGGATGGTGATAATCCGCAGCGCCCAGATGCAGGTTGGGCTATTAAAACGCAGAAAAATAAGGTTATTTTCAGCGTAAATGTAGTTTGCCACGATGGAGCTAAAGGCAAAAAGCAGCACGATGACGGCGACAAAGCTGGCGCCCCAGCCGCCGACGAGCCCGTTCATCGCATACTGAATGGCCTGGATACCGTTAGCGGCGTCCTCTCCGCCTCCGCGCGGCGCCAGCATGATAATCACCGCGCTGGCGGTGCAGATAACCACGGTATCGATAAAAACGCCAAGCATCTGGACTATCCCCTGAGCCGCCGGGTGAGGAGGCCAGGAGGCGGCGGCTGCGGCGGCGTTAGGCGTTGAGCCCATTCCCGCTTCGTTAGAGAACATCCCGCGCTGAAAACCGCTGGTCAATGCCTGGCTGATGGTATAACCCACCGCGCCGGCGGCGGCTTCCTGCCAGCCGAATGCGCAGCGGAAAATGGTATTAAAAATTGCCGGCAGGGCGGTGATGTGCCACAGGCCGATTAGCAGGCTGGCGGCGACCCACAGCACGGCCATCAGCGGGACGAACCATTGCAGGATCTTTGCCACGTTGCGCAAGCCGCGAACGATAACCAGCAGGGTGATCACGGCCAGCACGCCGCCGGTGATAACGCCGGGCAGATCGAACGCATAGGCCATCGCATGCGCCACCGAGTTGGCCTGAACGGTGTTAAAAATGACGCCATAGGCGAGCAGCAGCAGGATTGAAAACAGCACGCCCATCCAGCGCATCCCTAAGCCTCGGGTCATATACCACGCCGGGCCGCCGCGAAATTGCCCCTGCGCATCGCGTTCTTTGTAGAGCTGGGCAAGGGAGCATTCGGCGAAGCTGCTGGCCATACCGAGCAGCGCAGAGACCCACATCCAGAATATGGCGCCCGGCCCGCCGGCGGTGATCGCCAGCGCCACGCCGGCCAGGTTACCGCTACCGATGCGGGCGGCCAGGCTGGTGCACAGGGCCTGAAAAGAGGTTAAGCCGTCGGGCTGGGGCAGAAGGCTTTTGCGCAAACTTTTTCCAAACTGGCGAACATAACGGAACTGAATACATTTCGTCCGCCAGGTAAACCATACGCCGGCACCCAGTAACAGATAGATCATTACCGAGCCCCAGAGTATTTCATTGATAAATGAGAAAAAGTCAGGCATTAAGCATCCTCTTGTCCATGTTGGTAAGCTCGTGTAAGCGTTACCATTTTAGTGACAATCCTTTAACATTCAGAGAATTAATTCGTTCAGTTTATCACACTCTGCGGTCTTGCATGGTCCGCAGTTGCGCTGACCATGCAGCGTGTTATCATCTTGGCAGACCGGTTACATCCCCTTAACTGCTGTTTAAGAGAACACTATCATGACGGATAAATTGACTTCTCTGCGTCAGTACACCACTGTCGTAGCTGATACCGGAGATATTGCGGCAATGAAGCTGTATCAGCCTCAGGATGCCACGACTAACCCTTCTTTGATTCTTGGCGCGGCTCAGATCCCTGAGTACCGTAAGCTGATTGATGACGCTATCGTCTGGGCCCGCGCTCAGAGCAGCGATCGCGCGCAGCAGATTATCGACGCTTCCGATAAGCTGGCGGTGAATATTGGTCTCGAAATCCTTAAGCTGATTCCTGGCCGTATTTCTACTGAAGTTGATGCACGTCTCTCCTATGACACCACGGCATCCATCGCTAAAGCTAAACGCATCATCAAGCTGTACAACGATGCGGGCATCGGCAACGATCGCATTCTGATCAAACTGGCTTCTACCTGGCAGGGCATCTGCGCCGCCGAGCAGCTGGAAAAAGAAGGCATCAACTGTAACCTGACCCTGCTGTTCTCCTTCGCTCAGGCTCGCGCTTGTGCGGAAGCGGGCGTATTCCTGATCTCTCCGTTCGTAGGCCGTATTCTCGACTGGTACAAAGCGAACACTGATAAGAAAGAGTATGCGCCGGCGGAAGATCCGGGCGTGGTTTCCGTTAGCGAAATCTACGAGTACTACAAGCAGCACGGTTATGAAACCGTGGTGATGGGCGCAAGCTTCCGTAACGTCGGTGAAATCCTCGAGCTGGCCGGCTGCGACCGTCTGACCATTGCTCCGACGCTGCTGAAAGAGCTGGCGGAAAGCGAAGGCGCTATCGAACGTAAGCTGACCTTCAGCGGCGAAGTTAAAGCCCGCCCGGAACGCATCACCGAATCTCAGTTCCTGTGGCAGCATAACCAGGACCCGATGGCGGTAGACAAACTGGCGGAAGGTATCCGTAAGTTTGCTATCGACCAGGAAAAACTGGAAAAAATGATCGGCGACCTGCTGTAATCATTGCGCGTGGCCGGGCTCCCGGTCACGCTACTTCTTTTGAACCCTGTCTGTATTTCCCTCCAGCGTGTATCATTCCGTCTAATTGCACTATTTGAACGGAATAACGATGAATACCTTACGAATCGGCTTAGTTTCCATCTCCGATCGCGCCTCCAGCGGCGTTTATCAGGATAAAGGCATCCCGGCACTTGAAGAGTGGCTGGCGCGTGCGCTGACGACCCCTTTTGAGCTCCAGACCCGCTTGATCCCCGATGAACAGGTGATTATCGAGCAAACGCTGTGCGAGCTGGTTGACGAAATGGGGTGCCATCTGGTGTTAACTACCGGCGGTACCGGCCCCGCGCGACGAGACGTGACGCCGGATGCGACGCTGGCGATTGCCGATCGCGTTATGCCGGGCTTTGGCGAGCAGATGCGTCAGGTGAGCCTGCACTTCGTCCCGACGGCTATTCTTTCCCGCCAGGTTGGCGTGATCCGCAAACAGGCGCTGATCCTCAATCTGCCCGGCCAGCCGAAGGCTATTCAGGAAACCCTTGAAGGGGTCAAAGATGCCGATGGTCAGGTGCTGGTGCACGGCGTCTTTGCAAGTGTACCGTATTGTATACAGCTGCTTGAAGGGCCTTATGTTGAGACTGCGCCGGAAGTGGTAGCGGCTTTTCGCCCAAAAAGCGCGAGGCGCGAAAGTTTATCCTGAATTTGATGCTTTCCTGACATAACCTGCAATGTTGGTGGTGTGCCGTTTTATTTACGATATAGTGTTTTTTACTTTACACACTGCGTGATAACACCTACATACCTCTGGATGAATAGCTCGTTATGTCACAACATACCCGATCTCTGAATCGACAAGACTATAAAACTCTGACGCTGGCTGCCCTTGGCGGGGCGCTGGAGTTTTACGACTTCATTATCTTCGTCTTCTTTGCCGCCGTCGTCGGCGAGCTGTTCTTCCCGGCGGATATTCCGGAATGGCTGCGCCAGGTGCAGACCTTCGGCATTTTCGCCGCCGGCTATCTGGCGCGCCCGCTCGGCGGCATTATCATGGCCCACTTTGGCGATCTGGTCGGGCGCAAGAAAATGTTTACCTTGAGCATTTTGCTGATGGCGCTGCCGACGCTGGCGATCGGCCTGCTGCCGACCTATGAATCGATGGGGATCGTTGCCCCGCTGCTGCTGCTGCTGATGCGCGTGCTGCAGGGCGCGGCGATTGGTGGTGAAGTTCCCGGCGCCTGGGTCTTTGTTGCGGAGCACGTGCCGGAGAAAAAAATCGGTATCGCCTGCGGCACGCTAACGGCGGGCTTAACGGTGGGGATCCTGCTGGGATCGGTGGTGGCGACGCTGATTAATACCAGCCTGACGCCGCAGGGCATCCATGACGGCGGCTGGCGTATTCCTTTCCTGCTGGGCGGCGTGTTCGGCCTGGTGGCGATGTATTTGCGCCGCTGGCTGCAGGAAACGCCAATATTCCTTGAGATGCAGCAGCGTAAAGCATTAGCCCAGGAGCTGCCGGTTAAAGCCGTGGTGCTGAAGCATCAGAAGGCCGTGGTGGTCTCAATGCTGCTGACCTGGCTATTATCCGCAGGCGTGGTGGTGGTCATTTTGATGTCGCCGGTATGGCTGCAAAAGCATTACGGCTTTGCTCCGGCGGTGACTCTGCAGGCGAACAGCATTGCGACGATTATGCTGTGTGTCGGCTGCCTGCTGGCAGGCCTGGCGGCAGATCGCTTTGGCGCCAGCCGGACTTTTATTGTCGGCAGCCTTCTGCTGGCGGTGTCCAGCTGGGCGTTCTATCACCTTTCCGGCACCTCGCCTGAACAGCTTTTCCTGCTGTACGGCACCGTAGGGCTGTGCGTTGGCGTGGTCGGGGCGGTGCCTTATGTGATGGTCCGCGCCTTTCCGGCGGAGGTGCGTTTTACCGGAATTTCATTCTCGTACAACGTGTCCTACGCTATTTTCGGCGGCCTGACGCCGATTGCCGTTACTATGCTGATGGGCGTATCGCCGATGGCTCCGGCGTGGTACGTGCTGGCGCTTTCGCTGATGGGGCTGGGGCTGGGAATTTGGCTGCGTCAGGGGCTGGGGGAGTATACCGTCGCCGCGAGGGGCGAACTGCAGCGCCTGCCATAGCGTGGCTGCTGAATACCCTCGCCGTCAGGCGAGGGTATTGTCTATCAATGAGGCGCGCCGATCGGCAGAATGGTGCGACCAAACTGCTCGTTGAGCACTTCACCCATCGCCAGATAAATGGCGCTGCCGCCGCAGACTAAGCCAATCCAGCCCGCGATTTTAACGATGCCTTCGTTGTCGGCCAGGTGACCAATTGCCAGCAGGGCAAACAGTACGGTCAGGCTGAGGAAAACGAACTGCAGCATCCGTGCGGCTTTCAGGGTACCGAAGAACATAAACAGCGTGAAAACTCCCCACAGTCCGAGATACATGCCCAGGAAGTGCGCATTTGGCGCCTCCGCCAGGCCCATTTTCGGCATGAGAAGAATGGCGACCAACGTCAGCCAGAAGGCGCCGTAGGACGTAAAAGCGGTTAAACCAAAGGTGTTACCTTTTTTGAATTCCAGCAGTCCTGCGAAAATTTGCGCAATGCCGCCGTAAAAAATGCCCATCGCCAGGATAGCTACATCAAACGCGAACAGGCCGCTATTCGCCAGGTTAAGCAGAACAGTGGTCATGCCGAAGCCCATAAGGCCCAGCGGTGCCGGATTAGCCAACTTAGTGTTGCCCATAATTCCTCAGAATAATGATTAGAAAGGGAAGCATTACCCCGCCACGCAGCGGTGGGGCGCGGCATAATAATGAGGAGTCGGCAGGCTGTCTATGATCTGGCGAGGTATTTTTCACCAATTTTACACTCTGGCCGAACGATGCCGGGCATTTGCCTGAAGCCGGGCGGGGGATGATGGTCGTAAGGCTATGATCCGTGTGGCTTCAGGCCCCTCAAAGTCGGGGCGAACCCTCTGCAGCAAGCGTATGGCTTTAATCATCATTCATTTAAGGGGCCATCGCGGATGAACGATATGAAGCGCGCTTTTTCGCGCCATATCGGGGAAACCTCCTCGTCGCTGCCCGGCTTCGTGGGGCGATGAAGATAAAAATTTTTTTGCCTCCCCCCTTGATGAAGCGGTGGACGACCCCATCTTGTAGTCAACCGCAGTGAATGAACCTGAAAAAAAAAGATGTTGGGCAGTTGAAACCGCACGTTTCGCCCTTATTACAGGTTCACAACCACATGTTGATCGAATTTTTAGTGGAGACGTTTAGATGGGTAAAATTATTGGTATCGACCTGGGTACTACCAACTCTTGTGTAGCGATTATGGACGGCACTACTGCTCGCGTGCTGGAAAACGCCGAAGGCGATCGCACCACGCCTTCTATCATTGCTTATACCCAGGATGGTGAAACTCTGGTTGGTCAGCCGGCTAAACGTCAGGCAGTGACAAACCCGCAAAACACCCTGTTTGCGATTAAACGCCTGATTGGTCGCCGCTTCCAGGATGAAGAAGTTCAGCGTGACGTTTCTATCATGCCGTACAAAATTGTTGCCGCAGACAATGGCGACGCATGGCTTGATGTGAAAGGTACCCGCACCGCACCGCCGCAGATTTCTGCTGAAGTGCTGAAAAAAATGAAGAAAACTGCTGAAGATTACCTGGGTGAGCCGGTAACTGAAGCCGTTATCACCGTACCTGCATACTTCAACGATGCTCAGCGTCAGGCTACGAAAGACGCCGGTCGTATCGCGGGTCTGGAAGTTAAGCGTATCATCAACGAACCAACCGCCGCTGCGCTGGCCTACGGTCTGGATAAAGAAGTCGGCAACCGTACTATCGCGGTTTACGACCTGGGTGGCGGTACCTTCGATATCTCTATTATCGAAATCGACGAAGTTGACGGCGAGAAAACCTTTGAAGTTCTGGCAACCAACGGTGATACCCACCTGGGCGGCGAAGACTTTGATAGCCGTATGATCAACTACCTCGTTGACGAGTTTAAGAAAGATCAGGGCATTGACCTGCGTAACGACCCTCTGGCAATGCAGCGCCTGAAAGAAGCGGCAGAAAAAGCGAAAATCGAGCTTTCTTCCGCTCAGCAGACCGACGTGAATCTGCCGTACATCACCGCAGATGCGACCGGTCCGAAACACATGAACATTAAAGTGACCCGTGCGAAACTGGAAAGCCTGGTGGAAGACCTGGTTAACCGTTCTATCGAGCCGCTGAAAGTTGCGCTGCAGGATGCTGGCCTGTCCGTATCCGACGTCCAGGACGTTATCCTGGTCGGTGGTCAGACTCGTATGCCGATGGTGCAGAAGAAAGTTGCCGAGTTCTTTGGTAAAGAGCCGCGTAAAGACGTTAACCCGGATGAAGCTGTTGCTATCGGCGCAGCGGTACAGGGCGGCGTACTGACTGGCGAAGTTAAAGACGTTCTGCTGCTGGACGTTACCCCGCTGTCGCTGGGTATCGAAACTATGGGCGGCGTGATGACTGCGCTTATCAACAAGAACACCACTATCCCGACCAAGCACAGCCAGGTGTTCTCGACTGCGGAAGATAATCAGTCTGCGGTAACTATCCACGTGATTCAGGGCGAGCGTAAACGCGCTTCCGATAACAAATCACTGGGTCAGTTCAACCTCGACGGCATCAACCCGGCGCCGCGCGGCATGCCGCAGATCGAAGTGACCTTCGATATCGATGCCGATGGTATCCTGCACGTCTCCGCGAAAGATAAGAACAGCGGTAAAGAGCAGAAAATTACCATTAAAGCGTCTTCCGGCCTGAACGAAGAAGAAATCGCCAAAATGGTCCGTGAAGCAGAAGCGAACGCGGAATCTGACCGTAAGTTCGAAGAGCTGGTTCAGACCCGCAACCAGGGCGACCATCTGCTGCACAGCACGCGTAAGCAGGTTGAAGAAGCGGGCGACAAGCTGCCGGCTGACGACAAAACCGCTATCGAGTCTGCGCTGACCGCGCTGGAAACTTCCCTGAAAGGTGAAGACAAAGCCGATATCGAAGCGAAAATGCAGGCGCTGGCTCAGGCTTCTCAGAAGCTGATGGAAATTGCCCAGCAGCAGCATGCTCAGCAGCAGGCTGGCGGCGCTGAAGCTTCCGAAAGCAATGCGAAAGACGATGATGTCGTTGACGCTGAGTTTGAAGAAGTGAAAGACAAAAAATAATCGCCCTTTGAACGGGTAAAACACTGGCACGGGCGAAGAGGTTTCCTCTCCGCCCGTGCACGCATGTTAAGGGGCTGAAAAACACCAATGGCAAAGCAAGATTATTACGAGATTTTAGGCGTTTCCAAAACAGCGGAAGAGCGTGAAATCAAAAAGGCGTACAAGCGCCTGGCCATGAAATATCACCCGGACCGCAACCAGGGTGATAAAGAGGCCGAAGCTAAATTTAAAGAAATCAAAGAAGCCTACGAAATCCTGACGGATGACCAGAAGCGTGCGGCCTACGATCAGTACGGCCACGCCGCGTTTGAGCAGGGCGGCATGGGCGGCGGCGGTGGTTTCGGCGGCGGCGCGGATTTCAGCGATATCTTTGGCGATGTTTTCGGCGACATCTTCGGCGGTGGCCGCGGTCGTCAGCGCGCGTCGCGCGGGGCTGACCTGCGCTACAACATGGATCTGACGCTGGAAGAAGCGGTTCGCGGCGTAACGAAAGAGATCCGTATCCCGACGCTGGAAGAGTGCGACGTTTGCCACGGCAGCGGCGCTAAATCGGGCAGCAAGCCGCAGACCTGTCCGACCTGTCACGGTGCCGGCCAGGTGCAGATGCGCCAGGGCTTCTTCGCCGTTCAGCAGACCTGTCCGCACTGTCAGGGCCGCGGAACGCTGATTAAAGACCCGTGCAATAAATGTCACGGTCACGGTCGCGTAGAGAAAACCAAAACGCTGTCGGTTAAAATCCCGGCAGGCGTAGATACCGGCGATCGCATTCGTCTGTCTGGCGAAGGTGAAGCCGGCGAGCACGGTGCTCCAGCCGGCGATCTGTACGTTCAGGTCCAGGTGAAGCAGCACGCCATCTTTGAGCGTGAAGGTAACAACCTGTACTGCGAAGTGCCGATTAACTTCACCATGGCGGCGCTGGGCGGCGAGATCGAAGTCCCGACGCTGGACGGCCGCGTGAACCTGAAGGTGCCTGGCGAAACGCAGACCGGCAAGCTGTTCCGCATGCGCGGTAAAGGCGTGAAGTCCGTACGCGGCGGCGCGCAGGGCGATCTGCTGTGCCGTGTGGTTGTTGAAACGCCGGTTGGCCTCAACGACAGGCAGCGGCAGCTGTTGAAAGAACTTCAGGAAAGCTTCGGCGGCCCGACGGGTGAGAACAACAGCCCGCGCTCCAAAAGCTTCTTTGACGGCGTGAAGAAATTCTTCGATGATTTGACGCGCTAATCATCGTGCCGTGTAAAAAGCCACTTTATCGCAAAGTGGCTTTTTTATTTCTCGCCGTCTATCCGTTAATGATGCCTGAACCTCTCGATCGGACATCTTTCTGATCCTTCTCTTTTTAGTTCGTAAAAACCGATTGAAAGGGCAATAATAATCTTATTTTTTCGATCTGTTATGGCGATTAAAATAGTTTAAACGATGAATAATCCTGATAGAGAGAATAAAAAGTGAAACATCTGCAGCGTTTTTTAAGTAGCGATGCTTCCGGGGGCATAATCCTCATTTTTGCCGCCGCGCTGGCGATACTGTTGGCAAATACCGACGCCACCAGCGGCCTGTATCACGCCTTTTTGACAATGCCGGTTCAGCTGCGCGTCGGTGCGTTAGAAATCAACAAGAACATGCTGCTGTGGATTAACGATGCGCTGATGGCCGTCTTCTTCCTGCTGATTGGCCTCGAAGTAAAGCGCGAGATGATGCAGGGGGCGCTGGCCAGCCGTCGTCAGGCGGTATTCCCGGTGCTGGCCGCCTTAGGTGGGATGATCGTCCCGGCGCTGATCTACCTTGCGTTTAACGCTCAGGACCCGATTGCCAGAGGGGGCTGGGCGATCCCGGCGGCAACCGATATTGCGTTTGCGCTGGGCGTGCTGGCGCTGCTGGGCAGCCGCGTGCCTGTGGCGCTGAAGATTTTCCTGATGGCGCTGGCCATTATCGATGACCTGGGGGCGATCGTCATTATCGCGCTGTTCTACACCAGCGACCTTTCCATGCTGTCTCTCGCCGTGGCGGCGGGAGCCATTGGCGTGCTGGCGCTGCTGAACCTGAGCGGGGTGCGGCGCACCGGTATCTATATTCTGGTCGGGGCGGTGCTGTGGACCGCGGTGCTGAAATCCGGGGTTCACGCCACCTTAGCGGGAGTCATTGTCGGCTTTATGATCCCGCTGAAGGAGCAGGATGGAAAATCGCCGGCGCAGCAGCTTGAGCACGTTCTGCACCCGTGGGTTGCCTGGCTTATCCTGCCGCTTTTTGCCTTTGCTAATGCGGGCGTCTCGCTGCAAGGAGTGACGCTTGAGGGGCTGACGTCGCTGCTGCCGCTGGGGATTATTGCCGGGCTGTTTATTGGCAAGCCGCTGGGGATCGGCCTGTTCTGCTGGCTGGCGCTGAAGCTGAAGTGGGCTTCGCTGCCGAAAGGGGCCAGCTTCCAGCAGATTATGGCGGTCGGCGTGCTCTGCGGGATTGGCTTTACCATGTCGATTTTTATCGCCAGCCTGGCGTTTGCCAGCACTGACCCCGGATTAATCAACTGGGCCAAGCTTGGCATTCTGACCGGCTCGGTACTATCGGCCGTCAGCGGATATATGCTGCTGCGTAAGCGCATAGCGGCGTAACACTTTCGGAGAGCCCGCAGAGGCTCTCCAGGACATTATCAGGGAGAGAAGCATGTCGCATATTAATTACAACCATCTGTACTACTTCTGGCACGTGTACAAGGAAGGCTCCGTTGTCGGGGCGGCGGAAGCGCTATTTCTGACGCCGCAGACCATAACCGGACAAATTAAAGCGCTTGAAGAGCGCCTGCAGGGCAAGCTGTTTAAGCGTAAGGGCAGGGGGCTGGAGCCGAGCGAGCTGGGTGAGCTGGTGTTCCGCTATGCCGACCGCATGTTTACGCTAAGCCAGGAGATGCTGGATATCGTCAACTATCGCAAGGAGTCCAATCTGCTGTTCGACGTTGGCGTGGCGGATGCGCTCTCGAAGCGGCTGGTGAGCGGCGTGCTGGATGCGGCGGTGGTTGAGGATGAGCAGATCCACCTGCGCTGCTTTGAATCGACCCACGAGATGCTGCTGGAGCAGCTGAGCCAGCATAAGCTCGATATGATTATCTCCGATTGCCCCATCGACTCAACCCAGCAGGAGGGGCTGTTTTCGGTGCGCATCGGCGAATGCAGCGTGAGCTTCTGGTGTATGAATCCGCCGCCGGAGAAACCGTTTCCCGCCTGCCTTGAGGAGCGTCGCCTGCTGATCCCCGGCAGACGTTCGATGCTAGGCCGCAAGCTGCTGAACTGGTTTAATTCGCAGGGGCTCAAGGTTGAGATCCTCGGGGAGTTTGATGACGCGGCGCTGATGAAGGCGTTCGGTGCGGCGCACAATGCGATTTTTGTCGCCCCGACGCTATACGCGCATGATTTCTACCATGACGAGTCGATCATTGAGATTGGCCGGATGGAGAACGTGATGGAGGAGTATCACGCCATCTTTGCCGAGCGCATGATCCAGCATCCGGCGGTACAGCGTATCTGCAACCGCGACTACTCGGCGCTCTTTACCTCGCCGCAGCGCTGACGGGCGGCAGATTTCAGGCATAAAAAAACCCGCTTTCGCGGGTTTTTCTACAAAGCGATAACAAGCAGGCTATTAAGCCAGTTTGTTGATCTGAGCGGTCAGGTTTGCTTTATGACGCGCAGCTTTGTTTTTGTGGATCAGACCTTTAGCAGCCTGACGGTCCACGATTGGTTGCATTTCGTTAAATGCTTTCAGTGCAGTAGCTTTGTCGCCAGCTTCAATAGCTGCGTATACTTTCTTGATGAAAGTACGCATCATAGAGCGACGGCTAGCGTTGTGCTTGCGGGCCTTTTCAGACTGAACGGCGCGCTTCTTAGCTGATTTGATATTAGCCAAGGTCCAACTCCCAAATGTGTTCTATATGGACAATTCAAAGGCCGAGGAGAATGCCCGTTTAGCCTTCTTTTGTCAATGGATTTGTGCAAATAAGCGGCGCTTAAAACAACGACGCTTTATTACGTAGTGATGGCGCAAGATTCTACCAGCTTGTTGCTGGCGAATACAGCCTTTCCACCATAAAAATCGACGGGCCCGCGTAGTTTTCCCCGCATTCCAGCGCTGAGTTGATGAATTCTCGGGATCTTTCAACGAAGAGGTGCAATCGCTGGTTAACGTCGCCAGTTGTACAAGGTATACTCGGACGATTTTCACTGTTTTGAGCCAGACATGAAGCTGATACGCGGCATACATAATCTCAGCCAGGCCCCGCGCGGGTGCGTGCTGACCATTGGTAATTTTGACGGTGTGCATCGCGGGCATCAGGCGCTGCTGCAGCGCTTGCGCGCAGAGGGCCGCCAGCGTGGCTTACCGGTGGTGGTGATGATTTTCGAACCGCAGCCGCTGGAGCTGTTTGCCGCCGATAAGGCGCCCGCACGCCTGACGCGCCTGCGTGAAAAGCTGCGCTATTTGGCTGAAAGCGGCGTCGACTACGTGCTGTGCGTGCGGTTCGACCGACGCTTTGCCGCCCTGACCGCTCAGGACTTTATCAGCGAACTGCTGGTCCGCCGCCTGGGCGTGCAGTTCCTTGCCGTGGGCGATGATTTCCGCTTTGGCGCTGGTCGTCAGGGGGATTTCTTGTTATTACAGAAAGCCGGAGTGGAGTTTGGGTTTGACATAACCAGCACCCAGACTTTCTGTGAAGGCGGCGTACGCATCAGCAGCACCGCGGTGCGGCAGGCGCTGGCGGATGACGATCTTGCCCTGGCAGAAACCCTGCTGGGCCATCCGTTTACCATCTCCGGGCGCGTGGTGCACGGCGATGAGCTGGGGCGCACCATTGGCTTCCCGACGGCGAATTTACCGCTGCGTCGTCAGGTTTCCCCGGTTAAAGGGGTCTATGCGGTAGAAGTGACGGGGCTTGGCGACAAACCTTTGCCGGGTGTCGCCAATATTGGCACTCGCCCAACGGTCGCCGGCGTCCGTCAACAGCTGGAAGTACATCTGTTGGACGTTGTAATGGACCTCTACGGTCGCCATATAGATGTAATACTGCGTAAAAAAATACGTAACGAACAGCGATTTGCGTCGCTCGATGAGCTGAAGGCGCAAATTGCACGTGATGAGTTAACGGCCCGCGAGCTTTTTGGGCTGACCAGCCAGGCATAAACCTGTTGGTGTTTATCAAACCGAAATACGGAACCGAGAATCTGATGAGTGACTATAAATCCACCCTGAATTTGCCGGAAACAGGGTTCCCGATGCGTGGCGATCTCGCCAAACGCGAACCGGGAATGCTGGCGCGTTGGACCGATGATGATCTGTACGGCATCATCCGTGCGGCGAAAAAAGGCAAAAAAACCTTCATTCTGCATGATGGCCCTCCTTATGCGAATGGCAGCATTCATATTGGTCACTCGGTTAACAAGATTCTGAAAGACATTATCGTTAAGTCCAAAGGGCTGACGGGCTATGATTCTCCCTACGTTCCGGGTTGGGACTGCCACGGTCTGCCGATCGAGCTGAAAGTGGAGCAGGAATACGGCAAACCGGGCGAGAAGTTCACCGCTGCCGAGTTCCGCGCTAAGTGCCGCGAATACGCCGCGACCCAGGTTGACGGCCAGCGTAAAGACTTTATCCGTCTTGGCGTGCTGGGCGACTGGTCGCGTCCGTATCTGACCATGGATTTCAAAACCGAAGCCAATATCATCCGCGCGCTGGGTAAAATCATCGGCAACGGCCACCTGCACAAAGGCGCGAAGCCGGTGCACTGGTGCGTAGACTGCCGTTCCGCGCTGGCGGAAGCGGAAGTTGAGTATTACGACAAAACCTCCCCGTCTATCGACGTGGCGTTCCACGCGGTCGATAAAGCGGCGGTGCTGGCGAAATTCGGTGTTGCCGACGTCAGCGGCCCGGTTTCCCTGGTTATCTGGACCACCACGCCGTGGACCCTGCCGGCTAACCGCGCCATCTCCCTGTCGCCGGAATTCGACTATGCGCTGGTGCAGGTTGAAGGCCAGGCGCTGATCCTGGCGAAAGACCTGGTTGAAAGCGTGATGAAGCGTACGGGCATCGCGGATTACACCATCCTTGCGGTGGTCAACGGCGCTGAGCTGGAGCTGATGCGCTTTAAGCATCCGTTCCTCGACTTCGACGTTCCGGCGATCCTCGGCGACCACGTTACCCTCGATGCGGGTACCGGCGCGGTGCATACCGCCGGCGGTCACGGCCCTGACGACTACACCATCAGCCAGAAATATGGTCTGGAAATCGCCAATCCGGTGGGTCCGGACGGCGCCTACCTGCCAGGAACCTATCCGTCGCTGGACGGTATCAACGTCTTCAAAGCTAACGACATCATCGTTGAGCTGCTGCGTGACAGCGGCGCGCTGCTGCACGTTGAAAAAATGCAGCACAGCTATCCGTGCTGCTGGCGCCACAAGTCGCCGATCATCTTCCGCGCCACGCCGCAGTGGTTCGTCAGCATGGATCAGAAAGGCCTGCGCGCGCAGTCGCTGAAAGAGATTAAAGGCGTGCAGTGGATCCCGGACTGGGGCCAGGCGCGTATCGAATCGATGGTTGCCAACCGTCCTGACTGGTGCATTTCCCGTCAGCGTACCTGGGGCGTTCCGATGTCCCTGTTCGTGCATAAAGAGACCCAGGAGCTGCATCCGCGCACCCTGGAGCTGATGGAAGAAGTGGCGAAGCGCGTTGAGGTTGACGGTATTCAGGCGTGGTGGGATCTCGACTCCCGCGACATCCTCGGTGCCGATGCCGACAGCTACGAGAAAGTGCCGGATACCCTCGACGTGTGGTTCGACTCCGGCTCTACCCACTCCTCGGTGGTTGACGTGCGTCCGGAGTTTTCCGGTCACGCCGCCGATATGTATCTGGAAGGTTCCGACCAGCACCGCGGCTGGTTCATGTCCTCGCTGATGATCTCCACGGCGATGAAGGGCAAAGCGCCGTATCGTCAGGTGCTGACCCACGGCTTTACCGTTGATGGCCAGGGCCGCAAGATGTCCAAATCCATCGGCAATACCGTCTCTCCGCAGGACGTGATGAACAAGCTGGGCGCGGATATCCTGCGTCTGTGGGTGGCTTCCACCGACTATACCGGCGAAATGGCGGTCTCCGATGAGATCCTCAAACGCGCCGCCGACAGCTATCGTCGTATCCGCAACACCGCGCGCTTCCTGCTGGCGAACCTTAACGGTTTCGACCCGCTGACCGACATGGTGAAACCGGAAGAGATGGTGGTTCTGGATCGCTGGGCGGTGAGCTGCGCGAAAGCGGCGCAGGAAGATATCCTCAAAGCCTACGAGTCCTACGATTTCCACGAAGTGGTGCAGCGCCTGATGCGCTTCTGCTCCATCGAGATGGGTTCGTTCTACCTCGACATCATTAAAGACCGCCAGTACACCGCGAAAGCGGACAGCGTGGCGCGTCGCAGCTGCCAGACCGCGCTGTTCCACATCGTGGAAGCGCTGGTGCGCTGGATGGCGCCGATCATGTCCTTCACCGCCGACGAAATCTGGGGCTACCTGCCGGGTTCCCGCGAGAAATACGTCTTCACCGGCGAGTGGTATGAAGGCCTGTTTGGCCTGGCTGACGACGAAGCGATGAACGACGGCTTCTGGGACGAACTGCTGAAAGTGCGCGGCGAAGTCAACAAGGTTATCGAGCAGGCTCGCGCAGACAAGCTGGTGGGCGGCTCTCTTGAGGCGGCGGTCACGCTGTATGCGGATAGCGAGCTGGCGGCGAAGCTGAATGCGCTGAGCGATGAATTACGCTTTGTCCTGTTAACCTCCGGGGCGAACGTTGCCGACTATGCGCAGGCGCCGGCTGATGCCTGGCAGAGCGAGCTGCTGAAGGGGCTGAAGGTTGTGCTGAGCAAAGCGGAAGGCGATAAGTGCCCACGCTGCTGGCACTACACCAGCGACGTCGGCAAGGTGGCGGAACACGCGGAAATCTGCGGTCGCTGTGTCAGCAACGTCGCCGGTGACGGCGAACAACGTAAGTTTGCCTGATGAGTAAATCTGTTTGTTCGACCGGGCTACGCTGGCTTTGGGTCGTCGTAGCCGTGCTGATTATCGATCTGGGCAGCAAATTCCTGATCCTCCAGAACTTCGCTCTGGGGGATACGGTAGCGCTGTTCCCATCGCTGAACCTGCACTATGCGCGCAACTACGGCGCGGCCTTTAGCTTCCTCGCCGATAGCGGCGGCTGGCAGCGCTGGTTCTTTGCGGGGATCGCCCTCGGCATCTGCGTGATTCTGACGGTGCTGATGTACCGCTCGAAGGCGACGCAGAAGCTGAATAACATCGCCTACGCGCTGATTATTGGCGGGGCGTTAGGCAACCTGTTTGACCGGCTGTGGCATGGTTTTGTCGTCGATATGATTGATTTCTACGTCGGTGAGTGGCATTTCGCCACCTTCAACCTGGCCGATACCGCCATTTGTATCGGCGCGGCGCTGATTGTGCTGGAGGGCTTTTTGCCCGGCGCTGCGAAGAAAACCGCGTAATCCTTGCCGGGTGGCGTTTACGCCGGCCCGGCCTACATTATAAGCGTACCCCGCCGCCGCGCGGGGGAAACGCAGAACCAACTTAGAGCAAACCTGCATGTCAAACTCTGTACAGAGCAACAGCGGAGTGCTGGTGCACTTCACGCTGAAACTTGATGATGGCTCCACCGCGGAGTCTACGCGCAATAACGGCAAGCCGGCGCTGTTCCGTCTCGGCGATGCTTCGCTCTCCGAGGGGCTCGAACAGCACCTTCTGGGGCTGAAGGCGGGGGATAAAACCAACTTCTCCCTTGAGCCTGATGCCGCGTTTGGCGTACCCAGCCCGGACCTGATTCAGTACTTCTCCCGCCGCGAATTTATCGATGCGGGCGAACCGGAAATCGGCGCAATTATGCTCTTTACCGCAATGGATGGCAGCGAAATGCCCGGCGTGATTCGGGAAGTTAACGGCGATTCCATCACCGTTGATTTCAACCATCCGCTGGCCGGGCGCACCGTTCATTTTGATATTGAAGTGCTGGAAGTCGATCCGGCGCTGGAGGAGTAAAATGCAGATCCTGTTGGCTAACCCGCGCGGCTTCTGCGCCGGCGTTGACCGCGCTATCAGCATTGTCGAAAACGCGCTGACGCTGTACGGCGCGCCGATCTATGTTCGTCATGAGGTGGTGCATAACCGCTATGTGGTCGATAGCCTGCGCAAGCGCGGCGCTATTTTTATCGAGCAAATCGGTGAAGTGCCGGACGGCGCGATCCTGATTTTCTCCGCTCACGGCGTCTCGCAGGCGGTACGCAACGAAGCGAAAAACCGCGATCTGACGGTTTTCGATGCCACCTGTCCGCTGGTGACTAAGGTCCATATGGAAGTGGCTCGCGCCAGCCGCCGCGGCGAAGAGTCGATTCTGATCGGTCACGCCGGCCACCCGGAAGTTGAGGGGACGATGGGCCAGTACAGCAACCCGCAGGGGGGCATGTATCTGGTGGAGTCGCCGGACGACGTCTGGACGCTGGAGGTGAAAAACGACGCCAGGCTGTCGTTCATGACCCAGACCACGCTCTCCGTTGATGACACCTCTGACGTCATTGACGCCCTGCGCGAGCGCTTCCCGAAAATTGTCGGGCCGCGTAAAGATGATATTTGCTACGCCACCACCAATCGCCAGGAGGCGGTACGCGCGCTGGCGGAGCAGGCGGACGTGGTGCTGGTGGTGGGGTCGAAGAACTCCTCCAACTCCAACCGTCTGGCCGAACTCGCACAGCGCATGGGGAAAGCGGCGTATCTGATCGATGATGCGACCGATATCCAGGAGCCGTGGGTCAAAGCTGCCAAATGCGTAGGCGTGACCGCCGGCGCATCGGCGCCGGATGTCCTGGTACAGAACGTGATCGCTCGCCTGCAGGAGCTGGGCGGCGGTGAAGCGGTGCCGCTGGAAGGACGCGAAGAGAATATCGTATTTGAAGTTCCCAAAGAGCTGCGGGTCGATGTCCGTGAAGTAGAATAAGTTCTTTGCGCCGTCAGTATGCGAAGATGCCAGACTTAACGTCTGGCATTTTTTTTGGAGAGTTTATGCGCTTACCGATCGTTCTTGATACCGATCCCGGCATTGATGATGCGGCGGCGATCGCCGCGGCGCTGTTCGCGCCCGAGCTGGATCTGCAGCTGATGACCACGGTGGCCGGCAACGTGTCGGTAGAAAAAACCACCCGCAATGCGCTGCAGCTGCTGCATTTCTGGAACGCCGACGTACCGCTGGCCCAGGGAGCCTCAATGCCCCTGCTGCGCCCGCTGCGCGATGCGGCCTCCGTGCACGGTGAGTCGGGAATGGAGGGGTATGAGTTTGTCGAGCATCGCTGCCAGCCGCTGCCGAAACCGGCGTTTCAGGCCATTCGCGATGCGCTGATGCATGCCCCGGAGCCGATGACGCTGGTGGCGATTGGCCCGCTGACCAACATTGCGCTGCTGCTGACGCAGTATCCGGAGTGTCGGTTTAACATTCGTTGTCTGGTCATTATGGGCGGGTCCGCCGGGCGAGGTAACTTCACCCCCAATGCGGAGTTCAACATTGCCATCGATCCGGAAGCCGCGGCCAAAGTGTTTCAGAGCGGGCTGGAGATTGTGATGTGCGGACTGGACGTCACGAATCAGGCTATGCTCGCGCCGGAGTACCTCGCCACGCTGCCGACGCTGAACAGGACCGGGAAAATGCTCCACGCGCTGTTCAGCCACTACCGCAGCGGCAGCATGGAGAGCGGGCTGCGCATGCATGACCTGTGCGCCATCGCCTGGCTGGTTCGCCCCGAGCTGTTTACCCTTAAATCGTGCTTTGTGGCGGTCGAAACGCAGGGGAGCTGGACGGCGGGCGCCACGGTCGTGGATATCGAAGGCCGCCTTGGCCAGCCGGCTAACGCCAGCGTGGCGCTGGATCTGGACGTGGCAGGCTTTCAGCGCTGGGTAGCAGAAGTTCTGGCGCTGGCGCCATAGGCCGTTTAGCGGCGATAAATTTTCTCGCTGAGATAGTCAATCATGGCCCGCATTCTGGCGGGCATATGCTTATTTCCCGCCCACAGCAGCCAAAGCTGGCCGGAATAGCTGCTGATAAATTCCCACTCAGCCAGCACCTGCACGATCTCCCCGCGCTCCAGCGCTTCGCGGGCGGTAAACAGCGGCAGGCTGCCAATGCCTAAATTCTGCTTCACCGCATCCAGCCGCACGGCGGTGTGGTTGGCGGCGTAGCGTCCTCGGGTCTGAACGGTCTCTGTTTTTCCTTCACGACGAAATTTCCAGCGCGCATCGGCGGGCGTTTCGCCGAGGCTGATGCAGCTATGGTCGCGCAGATCCTGCGGATTTTGCGGCGCGCCGTGCTGCTGTAAATAGTGCGGGGTGGCGCAGATCACGTGGCTGACCGGCATCAGCGGCTTGCCGTGGAGCCCCGGCGAAGGCGAATGGGTGATACGCAGCGCCAGATCGATACCATCATCAATCAGGTCAAGATAGCGATCTTCGAGACGCAGGCAGACATCGACCTGCGGAAAGCGGGTCAGAAACTCCGTCATCAGCGGATGGATAACAAACCGCCCGACGGCCTTCGGCACGCTGAGCGTCAGCTTGCCTTGCGCCACCTGCTGAGTGCTGCTAGCGGCATCCATCGCCAGGCGCGCGGCTTCCAGCATCTCCAGCGCATGGGCGTAAACCGTCTTTCCGGCATCGCTCAGGCGGAGTTTGCGAGTGGAGCGGTGCAGCAGCTTGCTGCCCATCTCTTGTTCAAGGCGCGAGACGCTGCGGCTGACCGCGGAGGGCGTGGTTCCCGAAAGCCGGGCGACCGCGGAAAAGCTGCCCTGCTCGACGATTTGCACGAAGAGGGCTAAATCGGGAAGTAAGCTTAAATTCATTTGTGCCCTCTAAGCAAAGGTGCATTGACGGATGACGGGATTATCTCTGTGCGTATTATCAATATACTGTGCGCAAAGAGAGGAGAACAACCATGACTGAACGTCTTTATTACACCAGCGATGCCACCGAAGGGCGCGCGCGGGTGGTGAGCTGCGCGGCGCAGGCCGATGGCCGCTACGCAATCGAGCTGGACCGGACGCTGTTTCATCCGCAGGGCGGCGGGCAGCCGGCGGATCGCGGCTGGATAGCGGAGATCGCCGTTGACGGCGTGACGGCGTTTGGCGACAGCATTCTGCACCTTGTCCCGCAGCCGCTGGCCCTGGGCGAGGTGGCGATGCGGATTGATGCCGCAGCGCGGCATCAGCATGCCCGCCTGCACTCCGCAGGCCACCTGATTGGCCTGGCGGGAGAGCAGTGCGGCTGGCAGCCGACGAAAGCCCATCACTGGCCCGGAGAGGGGCGGATTACCTTCACTTCAGGCGCTAACGCGGCCCTGCCGGAGGCCGGCGCTCTGCAGGCAAAGGTTGCCGGCTGGCGGGCGGAAAACCTGCCGCGCCATATCTCCGTGGCCGACGGGCTGCGCAGGGTGGGGTTTGGTTCACTGCCTGCCTATCCCTGCGGCGGTACCCACGTTGCCAGCCTCTCTGAGCTGGGCGAGGTGGTGATAACTCAGGTGAAAATGAAAAAGGGCCAGCTGATCGTGAGCTACACGCTGGCGTGAAGGTACATTTGCGGTGCCGGCTGTGACATCCGCTACAAAGTCATCCGCTCGCCCTTGGGTTAATCGATTAATCTGCTAAGCTGATTGTGCTGTTCTCCTTGGGCCGGAGACAAATATGAATCCTTTCTTTTTCCAGCCACCGCAGGTGGCGTGGGCCAGCGGCCTGTTTTCCGACGGCCCGCTGCTGCGCAAGTCGACGCGTATTCAGGATCTGGTCGGCGTTTTTGCCGATGAGCGAACCCGTCTGACGATGGCGGGCGATCGCGTGGTGTACGAAGTTGAAATACTGGATACCTCCTCCGCACCGGGCGAGCTCTATACCGGCGTAACCCATCTCCAACCCGGCAAAGTCGGGGATGAATTTTTTATGACCCGCGGGCACTTTCACGCCCGCCGCGAGCAGGGCGAAGTCTACTTCGGCCTGCGCGGCGGCGGCCTGCTGCTGCTGCAAAACGAGCGCCGGGAAACCCGTCTGGAGAAGGTATTCGCCGGCTCGGTGCACGTTATCCCCGGCTATACCGCCCACCGGTTAATTAACACCGGCAGCGATATTCTGTCGGCGCTGGCGGTCTGGCCTGCCGCAGCGGGGCATGACTACGCGGCGCTGGGCAGCGGCTTCAGGCTGCGGGTCGTGGAGGAGAACCAGACGATTCAGGCAAAGGAGGTGCAGAATGGCTGACTCCGCCCGCGCCTGGGGCCTGGATATGACGATTCACCAGAACCCTCCTGGTTTTAGCTACGGCAATGACGTGACCGGGCCGATGCCGGAGATCCGTCGCCTCGATGAGATCCGCGCCTCGCTGCGCGATCCGCACTGTGAAGGGCCGGATGAGGTCTATGCGATCGCGATGGACGTGGCGCGCATGCAGGATCGCGATGAGCTGAAAAAGCGCATGCTGCTGTTTGGCGTCGTGACCTACGCCGCCGGAAGGCTGGGGGAAGAGCCGGTGCGCAGCCAGGGCCATATTCATCGTGTCAGCCAGCACAGCGGTTGGTCGCCGCCGGAGCTGTATGAAATCTGGCAGGGGAGGGCGATTATCTATATGCAGGAGCGGGTGGAGGACGACCCGGGCCGCTGCTTTGCGGTGATTGCCGAACCCGGTGATAAGGTGCTGGTGCCGCCGGGGTGGGGGCACGCGACAATTTCCGCCGATCCCGAGGTGCCGCTGACCTTCGGCGCCTGGTGCGATCGGGAGTACGGCTTTGAATATGATGCCGTGCGGGCGCATAAGGGGCTGGCGTGGTACCCGCTGCTGCAGGATAACCACGTCATCTGGCAGCATAATTCACGCTATCTTCCCGGCCGCCTGCAGGCGATTACGCCGCGCCGGTACGTGGAGTTTGGCATCACCTCAGCGCCGATTTATCAGCAATTTATCGACGATCCCGCCCGCCTGCAGTTTATCTCCAGTCCCGACAGGACGGCGGAGCTGTGGCACAACTTTCATCCATAAAAAACCGGGGCGCGATGCCCCGGTTCAGATATTGGCGCTACAGGCGGCGACCCCGGCCTGCAAACCGGGGCCGTGTTCGCGGCTAGCCGGCAAACAGGCCGCTGGCGACGCCTGCCGCAGCCAGCACCAGCAGCATGACCATCGCCTTCACCGGCGAAACGCCGCGCTTCGCCATTAAATACCAGGTCCCCAGCACCACCACCAGCGGCAGGAGCTGCGGGAATATGCCGTCCAGCATCTGCTGCACGTGGATATTGACGCCGTCGCGGGTAATGAACTCCAGCCCGGTTCCCAGCTTCACGTAGCTCGCCGCGACGCCGCCCATCACGAAGACGCCGAGCAGCGACAGGGCCTCGCGCAGGCGGGTGGAGCGGCTGCTGACCAGCATCTCCACCGAGCCGGAGCCCATTTTGTAGCCTTTTAAAAACAGGAACCACGAGCCGGGGATAATAATCGCCAGCCAGGCGACGATATAAAACAGCGGCCCGAGGACGTTGCCGCCCGCCGCCAGCGCCATGCCGATACTCAGCAGAATAGGGATCAGCATTCCCGGGATCATCGAGTCGCCGATCCCGGCGATCGGCCCCATCAGGCCAACCTTCAGGGTGTTGATCGTCTCACCGTCGATGGGCTCGCCGTTGGCTTTTTTCTCTTCCAGTCCGAGCACCATCCCGTTAACGATCGCGCCGATCTGCGGCTCGGTATTGTAGAAGGAGGCGTGGCGGCGCAGCATTTCAGTGCGCTGGGCCGCGTCCGGATAGAGCTTTTTCGCCACCGGCAGCATGCTCAGGCAGAAGCCGAACGACTCCAGGCGCTCAAAGCTCATCGACGAGAGGTTGTGCATCATCCACGCCCGCCAGCAGCGGCGAAGATCTTTACGGTTCAGGGTACGTTCTTCCATCAGAATTCATCCTCATCATCGACGGCCGGCTTGCTGCCCGCGGCCTGCTGCGGTTCCGGCTTATAGTTGTAGTGGATCAGCGCCAGCAGCGAGCCCACGATCACCAGCGCGACCATGTTGAGCTTTAAAAAGACGATGCAGACGAACCCGACGAGAAAATAGATCAGCATGGTGTAGTTCTTGATGATCTGTTTAAGCAGAATCGCGATCCCCACCGCCGGCAGAATGCCGCCCAGCACGTTCATCGTCGCGAGCACGATTTTCGGCAGGCTGTCCATAAAGCCGCTGATGTACTGGGCGCCAAAATAGACCGCAATAAAGGTGGGAACAAAACGCAGAATGAAGTTACTGACCTGCGGCCAGATCGCGCTGTTCAGATAAATACCGCGCTCATCGCCGCGCTCCAGCGCCACGTCGGCGCGGTGGTTCCAGAAGGAGTTCAGCACCATCATCGCATTGAACAAAATCGTGCCGGCGATACCGATAGTCGCCGCCAGCGCCACCGCGACTTCCGGTCCTTTACCCGACAAAATACCCAGCGCAATCGCCGGCCAGGCGACGAAGTTGAGGTCGGCGGGCATTGAGCCGCCCGGCGTCACCATGGCGATATACACCGCCTGGACCGCAACGCCTATCACGATCCCGGTCTTCAGGTCGCCTAAAATCAGGCCGACCAGCATGCCGGAGACCAGCGGCCGGGTAATCAGATACCAGCCGCCGGTCAGGCCTAAAAGCCAGGGGCTGCTGAGGGCCCCCAGATAGCAAAGAATGCCAATCAGCGTAGCTTCGATAATCATCATCCGCTCCTTATTTCAGCTTCTGCCGCGCGTCCTGCCAGCTGTAGCAGCTGGCATCCGGCACCAGACGGAATTCAACGTGATGCCCGCGCTGCACCAGCCAGTCAAAGGCGGCGATCTCGGCGGCGTTAACCGACTGATTCGGCCCAATGGTGGTGGTATCGGCGCGGGCGCTCATCGGGCCAACGTTGATTTTACCGTTGGTATTTTTCAGGCTGATCCCCGCCGCTTCCAGGCGCTGTAAGGTGACCGGGGATTTGCCTATCACGAAATAGCGTTTCTCGCTGGCGATGACTTTGGGTAACTTTTCAATGGCCGTGGCGGTGTCGAACAGCCAGACCTTGAGGTCCTGCACGGCGCCTTTCATCACCGATGAGAGGAGCGGGTCGGCCGCGACGGCGTCGTCAATCGCCACGATACCGTCGCAGGGCAGCTCTTTGGCCCAGCGCGTCACGAGCTGCCCATGGATCACCCGGTCGTCAATACGTACAAAAGAGATACTCATAAGCGTTTTCCTCTAAAAATCATCTGGCTGAACGGCTAAAACCGGGGAGGCTTTAATCAGGGTTGGTACGGTTAACGCCAGCAGCCGTTCGGCAGCGGCGTGGACATCCGTCAGGTGGAGAATCTCTTCACACTGCAGCAGCATCGGGAAATTCACCCCCGCCAGTACGGCGACGGGGGGCGTTGTCTGCGCAGAGAAAGCGTGCAGGCAGGCGACGTTCCACGGCGTTCCGCTTTGCATATCGCACAGCACCAGTACGCCGTCGGCCTGCTGCCCGACGCCGTCCAGCGCGCGGGCAAAATCCTGCTTAAAGCCTTCGATGCCCGCCTGCTCGTCGAGGGTGACGGTTGAGATATACGGCAGCTCGCCGTAAACCATCCGCCCGCTGGCCAGCAGGGCGTCAGCCAGCGGGCCGTGAGTGGCAACAATAACGTTAATCATGACCTTATCCTCTTACCCAGGCTTTGATGGTGGCCAGCTGCTGTCCGCTGCCTTGACCCGCCGGCGAAATACGGTACTCCCCGACGGCGGCCGGAATGATAAAGGTCTCGGCGTAGTGCACGGTGAAGGGGGCAAAGGCGCCGCTCGGGCTGTCGACCACGGCTTCTGCTCCCTCTACCAGGTTCAGAACGTTAACCCCGCCGTGGGTATGGTGCGTGACCGGCGCGCTGAACCAGTGGCGGCGGGTTTCGATAAACTCGCGCTCGTGCATTCCCGTCCGCTCCTCCCGCCAGCCTTCACCTTCGGCAATGGGCTCAATGCGGTTAACCAGGTTGTCGTTGACCCACTGCGTATCGCGCTGCCAGTCAATAACCTGTTCGCCGTGCTGCAGATGCACCGGGCGAGGCAATCCGTCTAAACCTAAACGCCCCCAGTCCCAGAGCTTGAAGGTGAAAATATACGGCGTCGCGCTGATTTCGAGCACCATTGTGCCGCGTCCTGAACAGTGCACCGTACCGGCAGGGATAAGAAAGTGATCGTGCTTACGCGCCGGGATTTGGTTAACGAAGCGCCGATCGTCGAAGGCCTTTTCGCCGCGGCCGGCGGCCTGCAGATCGGCAAGCATTTCCTGCGGTTTGATCCCCGTCTGAGTCCCCAGGTAGACGACGGCTTCCGGCTCCGCCTCGAGGATGTAGTAGCTCTCATCCTGGGTGTAGTGCATACCAAACTGCTGCTGGATATATTCGGTTATCGGATGAACCTGGAAACTCAGGTTTTGCCCGCCGATGGTGTCGAGAAAATCAAACCGGATCGGGAACTCGGCGCCGAAGCGGGCGTGTACCTTTTCACCCAGCAGCGCGCGTGGGTGCAGCAGCACCAGGTCCTGGGAGGGGATCTCGATCCGTACGTCACCAAAACGCAGTAACAGGCTGTTTTCCTCGGGCACGCAATCAAAACACCACGCGTAGTTGGCGGCCGTAGGATCGAGATCGAATCGTTGCTTCATCCACTGCCCGCCCCAGACGCCGGGATCGAAGAAAGGGGCGACGCGGAACGGCTGGGTGGTGGTCTGCTGTAGCCCGGCGCGCAGCGCTTCGCCGCTGACCAGAGCCGGGGCATTTTTTACCGTGGTATCAAGCAAAAAATCGGCGCGTTTGAGCAGCGGCACCTTATGCCGATCGAAGACGCGCCATTCAATGAAAAAGGCGCGCTTGTAGCGGCGGAGGATATCTTCATCCTGATTATCCGCCCCCCAGTTCCCCAGGCCGCTATGGCGCATGCGCTGCTGGATCTCCCAGCGCGGCATGTCGGCGTACACCAGCAGATCGCCGGGATGAACCAGCGCCGCGCCGGGCCCATAGATGACCACGACGCCCTCGCTGACGGCCGCGATCTGCTGGCGCAGGCTATTCAGCTTTTCGGGGGCAAAAAATTCGTCAAGATGGTGACAGGAAAGCACGCCGAACACGCGGTCGTCGGTAAGATTGCGCGCCAGCAGGGCGTGGATTGCCTGCTCGTCGCGGCGAGCGGACTCTACGTTAAGCGTCAGCGCGCCGCAGAGCCCCGGCAGCAGATGCTGTTCCAGCTCTTCCAGCCGCACGCCCGGATAGCAATCGACAACCAGCACGGTTCTCGCGGCCGCCGACGTCCTGGCGCTAAGCGCGGTACGGATGGACTCCCAGCCCTGCCAGGCGTGGTCGTCATAGCCCCGAATCGCAACCTCAGGGTATTTGTTATAGGTCGTTTGCATTTTCACTCTCCATATTGGCTAAATGAAGATTAATCGATTAACCTTGTTTTGGCAGTGTGGTTAACGCGATTAACCCGCCATAATCGACAAGTCAGGGGGCGAAATGGCCTTTAATGTGAAGGCAGTCACAGGGAAAAATACAAAATACAGGTTATTCGATTAACCTGTGGCGAATAAACGGGAGGGGTGATGACGACAGTGACGCTGGCGCAGGTGGCGGAAAGAGCAGGGGTATCGACGGCGACCGTTTCGATGGTGCTGCGTAACCGGGGGCGGATTTCACAGGCCACGCGCGAAAGGGTACTCAAGGCGCTGGATGACGCGGGTTATGTCTACAACCAGACCGCCGCCAATCTGCGCAACCGCAGCAGTAATCAGGTCGGGCTGCTGCTGCACGATATTACTAACCCCTTTTATGGCGAGATGACGGCGGGCCTGAGCCATGAAATGGAGCGGCACGACCTGCTGCTGTTTCTGGCTAACAGCGAAGAGTCGGGGGAACGCCAGCAAAAATTTGTCGATTCGCTGATGCGTAATAACGCCTGCGGCATGGTGCTGTGCGCCGCGCGGGCAACGCCGACCTCATTTTTTGAAGCCCTGAAACGGCGCAATATTCCGGCCATTATGGTGGTTCGCCCGCTCAGCGATCCGGATTTTGATTTCGTCGGCACCGACAACTTCCTTGGCACCCAGATGGCGACGCGGCATTTGCTGAAAATGGGCCACCAGAATATTGCCTTTATCGGCGGTAGCCCGAGTTCAGGCACCCGGGCGCAGCGCATTGGCGGCTTTACCAGCACGCTGCTGGAAAGCGGGATCTCGCCCAATCCGCAGTGGATTGTTACCGCGCAGGCCAGCCAGATTGACGGTGCGAAGGTGGCGGAGGATCTGCTGTCCCGCTATCCGGAGATTACGGCGGCGGTCTGCTATCAGGATATCGTGGCGCTGGGGGTGATGCAGGCGCTGCGCAAAACGGGCCGTGAACCGGGGCGGGATTTCGCGCTGGTGGGCTTCGATGATATTACCGAAGCGGCGCTGGTACAGCCGGCGCTGACCACCGTATCGGTGGCGGCGAAAGAGATCGGCCGTAAAGCGGGGGAGCTGTTGTATAGCCGTATTCAGGGTAATGATGAGCCGCCGAAACGGATTATCCTGCCGCCGGCGCTGGTCATCCGTGAATCATGCGGATTTCGCCGGGAAGAGTCAGCGATATCAGGCCGTTAGCGGCGTGTTTCGCGCGCTATCTGCTGGCGAAGCGGCGCTTTAGCGCGACGATATCTCTCCTTCGTACGATGACAAACATATAGTTTTTACTGATATCGACCGCGGTTTGTCATAAATTTCTAATTATCGGCGTTTTTGAGTAGCGGCCCATCGATGGGCTGGTTACTCTGAAAACAATTTACGTAAAGTTAACAAAAGAGAATAGCTATGCATGATGCACAAATCCGCGTGGCCATCGCGGGCGCGGGCGGCCGGATGGGACGCCAGTTAATTCAGGCGGTACAGCAGATGGACGGCGTGGCGCTTGGCGCGGCGCTGGAGCGCGATGGCTCCTCCCTGATCGGCAGCGACGCCGGCGAACTGGCGGGCGCAGGCAACATGGGCGTCACGGTGCAAAGCAGCCTGGCGGCGGTCAAAGATGATTTTGATGTGCTGATCGATTTCACCCGCCCGGAAGGGACGCTGACCCACCTCGCATTCTGCCGCGAGCACGGTAAAGGGATGGTGATCGGCACCACCGGTTTTGATGACGCGGGGAAACAGGCCATTCGCGATGCGGCGCAGGAGATTGCTATCGTCTTTGCGGCCAATTTCAGCGTCGGCGTCAACGTACTGCTCAAGCTGCTGGAAAAGGCGGCGAAGGTGATGGGCGACTACACTGATATTGAAATTATTGAAGCGCACCATCGGCATAAAGTGGATGCCCCGTCGGGGACCGCGCTGGCGATGGGCGAGGCGATTGCCGGTGCGCTGAACAAAGATCTGAAAGATTGCGCGGTCTACAGTCGTGAAGGCTACACCGGCGAACGCGTTCCGGGAACGATCGGCTTTGCCACGGTGCGCGCGGGGGATATCGTCGGCGAACATACGGCGATGTTCGCCGATATTGGCGAACGTATTGAGATCAGCCATAAGGCATCAAGCCGGATGACCTTTGCCAACGGCGCGGTTCGCTCGGCATTATGGCTGAAAGGCAAGAAAAGCGGTCTCTTTGATATGCGTGACGTCCTTGAACTGAACTCTTTATAAGGTTTATTACCCATCGTGATGTGGTTATGGCATTCAATAAGTAATTGATTGCAGAGGGCAATGTTTTATTGCCCTTTTTATTTTTTACGGATTTTTCTGTCTTTTTGATTAAGATCGCTATAATCTGCGATTATCCTGCCTTTAACTGTTACTTTTATGTGAATTTTGACCATCTGGTCTACTTTTTCATGTTGATGGGCAATGTTTTACAATCCAGACGCTGCGCAAGCGTTTTCTAAGGCTAGTTTGTTGATCTTTTTAGCCGCTAAAGCAGCGCTAATGAGCCAGTGGCGTAAAATGATATTAAAAATATGCGCTTTAAGTTGACTTTTCCCCGACATCTCTCCAGAATGCCGCCGTTTGCCAGAAATCCATAGGTAAGCAAATTTGCATTGATTCATGCTACGCGAATGCATTAATATGCAAATAAAGTGAGTGAATATTCTCTGGAGGGTGTTTTGATTAAGTCAGCGCTATTGGTTCTGGAAGACGGAACCCAGTTTCACGGTCGGGCCATCGGGGCAACGGGCACGGCGGTTGGGGAAGTCGTTTTCAATACTTCAATGACCGGTTATCAAGAAATCCTCACTGATCCTTCCTATTCTCGCCAAATTGTCACCCTTACTTATCCCCATATCGGTAATGTCGGCACCAACGCCGCCGACGAAGAGTCTTCCCAGGTGCATGCTCAGGGTCTGGTTATTCGCGACCTGCCGCTGATTGCCAGCAACTTCCGTAATACCGAAGACCTCTCTTCTTACCTCAAGCGCCATAACATCGTGGCGATTGCCGATATCGATACCCGTAAGCTGACCCGCCTGCTGCGTGAAAAAGGCGCGCAGAACGGCTGCATCATCGTTGGCGATAGCCTCGACGCGCAGCTGGCGCTGGAAAAGGCAAAAGCATTCCCAGGCCTCAACGGGATGGACCTGGCGAAGGAAGTCACCACCTCAGAAACCTACAGCTGGACGCAGGGGAGCTGGACTCTGGAGGGCGACCTGCCGGAAGCGAAGGCGGAAAGCGAGCTGCCGTTCCACGTGGTGGCCTACGATTTCGGCGCTAAGCGCAACATCCTGCGCATGCTGGTGGATCGCGGCTGCCGCCTGACGGTCGTGCCGGCAAAAACCTCTGCAGAAGAGGTTCTGAAACTGAATCCAGACGGCATCTTCCTCTCCAACGGCCCAGGCGACCCGGCGCCGTGCGACTATGCGATTGAGGCAATTGAGAAATTCCTCACCACCGATATTCCGGTATTCGGCATCTGCCTCGGCCATCAGCTGCTGGCGCTGGCGAGCGGAGCGAAGACCGTTAAGATGAAGTTCGGCCACCACGGCGGCAACCACCCGGTTAAAGATATTGATAACAACGTGGTGATGATTACCGCGCAGAACCACGGTTTTGCAGTAGACGAAGCCTCCATGCCGGCTAACCTGCGGGTGACCCACAAGTCCCTGTTCGACGGTACGCTGCAGGGCATTCACCGCACCGATAAGCCGGCCTTCAGCTTCCAGGGACACCCGGAGGCGAGCCCAGGCCCGCACGATGCCGCGCCGTTGTTCGACCATTTCATCGAGTTAATTGAGCAGTACCGCCAGTCCGCGAAATAATCAGGAGAAAAAAGCCATGCCAAAACGTACAGATATAAAAAGCATCCTGATTCTTGGCGCTGGCCCGATCGTTATCGGCCAGGCTTGTGAATTTGACTACTCTGGCGCCCAGGCCTGTAAAGCCCTGCGCGAAGAGGGTTACCGCGTCATTCTGGTGAACTCTAACCCAGCCACCATCATGACCGACCCGGAAATGGCCGATGCCACCTATATTGAGCCGATCCACTGGGAAGTGGTACGCAAAATCATCGAAAAAGAGCGTCCGGATGCGGTACTGCCGACCATGGGCGGCCAGACGGCGCTGAACTGCGCGCTGGAGCTGGAACGTCAGGGCGTGCTGGAAGAGTTTGGCGTCACCATGATTGGCGCCACCGCCGACGCGATTGATAAAGCGGAAGACCGTCGTCGCTTCGACGTGGCGATGAAGAAAATTGGCCTCGACACCGCACGTTCCGGTATCGCGCACACGATGGAAGAAGCGCTGGCGGTTGCCGCTGACGTGGGCTATCCGTGCATCATCCGTCCCTCCTTCACCATGGGCGGAACCGGCGGCGGTATCGCCTATAACCGCGAAGAGTTTGAAGAAATTTGTACCCGCGGCCTGGATCTCTCTCCGACCAACGAACTGCTGATCGATGAATCGCTGATCGGCTGGAAAGAGTACGAGATGGAAGTGGTGCGCGATAAGAACGACAACTGCATCATCGTCTGCTCCATCGAAAACTTCGACGCGATGGGCATCCATACCGGTGACTCCATCACCGTGGCCCCGGCGCAAACCCTGACCGATAAAGAGTACCAGGTGATGCGTAACGCCTCGATGGCGGTGCTGCGCGAAATCGGCGTTGAAACCGGCGGTTCCAACGTCCAGTTCTCGGTGAACCCGAAAGACGGTCGCCTGATTGTTATCGAAATGAACCCGCGCGTATCACGCTCTTCGGCGCTGGCTTCGAAAGCGACCGGCTTCCCGATTGCCAAAGTGGCGGCGAAGCTGGCGGTGGGCTACACCCTTGATGAGCTGATGAACGACATTACCGGCGGCCGTACCCCGGCATCGTTCGAACCCTCTATCGACTACGTCGTCACCAAGATCCCGCGCTTCAACTTCGAGAAGTTCGTCGGCGCTAACGACCGCCTGACCACGCAGATGAAATCGGTCGGCGAAGTGATGGCGATTGGCCGCACCCAGCAGGAGTCGCTGCAGAAAGCGCTGCGCGGCCTGGAAGTGGGCGCAACCGGCTTTGACCCTAAAGTGAGCCTCGACGACCCGGAAGCGCTGACCAAAATTCGCCGCGAGCTGAAAGACGCCGGCGCCGAGCGTATCTGGTACATCGCCGACGCCTTCCGCGCGGGCCTGTCCGTTGACGGCGTCTTCAACCTGACCAACATCGATCGCTGGTTCCTGGTGCAGATTGAAGAGCTGGTGCGCCTGGAAGAGAAAGTGGAGGAGGCCGGCATCAACGGCCTTGACGCTGACTTCCTGCGGATGCTTAAGCGTAAAGGCTTTGCCGACGCGCGTCTGGCTAAGCTGGCGGGCGTTCGCGAGGCGGAAATCCGCAAGCTGCGCGACCAGTACAACCTGCACCCGGTCTACAAGCGCGTGGATACCTGCGCGGCGGAGTTCGCAACGGATACCGCCTACATGTACTCAACCTATGAAGACGAGTGTGAAGCGAACCCGTCGGTTGACCGCGATAAAATTATGGTGCTTGGCGGCGGCCCGAACCGTATCGGTCAGGGTATCGAATTCGATTACTGCTGCGTGCACGCCTCGCTGGCGCTGCGCGAAGATGGTTACGAAACCATTATGGTTAACTGTAACCCGGAAACCGTGTCCACCGACTACGACACCTCCGACCGCCTGTACTTTGAGCCGGTCACCCTCGAAGACGTGCTGGAAATCGTGCGTATCGAGAAGCCGAAGGGCGTTATCGTTCAGTACGGCGGCCAGACTCCGCTGAAGCTGGCGCGCGCGCTGGAAGCGGCCGGCGTGCCGGTTATCGGCACCAGCCCGGACGCGATTGACCGTGCGGAAGACCGCGAGCGTTTCCAGCAGGCGGTTGACCGTCTGAAGCTGAAACAGCCGGCGAACGCCACCGTGACCGCGATTGAGATGGCCGTTGAGAAGGCCAAAGAGATTGGCTACCCGCTGGTGGTGCGTCCGTCCTACGTTCTCGGCGGTCGGGCGATGGAAATCGTCTACGACGAGGTTGACCTGCGTCGCTACTTCCAGACCGCGGTAAGCGTCTCTAACGACGCGCCGGTGCTGCTGGACCGTTTCCTTGACGATGCGGTAGAAGTTGACGTTGACGCTATCTGCGACGGCGAGATGGTGCTGATTGGCGGCATTATGGAGCACATCGAGCAGGCCGGCGTTCACTCCGGCGACTCCGCGTGCTCTCTGCCAGCCTACACCCTGAGCCAGGACATTCAGAACGTGATGCGCGAGCAGGTGCAGAAGCTGGCCTTCGAGCTGCAGGTACGCGGGTTGATGAACGTGCAGTTCGCGGTCAAAAACAACGAAGTGTATTTGATTGAAGTGAACCCGCGCGCCGCGCGTACCGTACCGTTTGTCTCCAAAGCCACCGGCGTTCCGCTGGCTAAAGTGGCGGCACGCGTCATGGCCGGCCAAACGCTGGCGCAGCAGGGCGTGACCAAAGAGATTATCCCGCCGTATTACTCGGTAAAAGAAGTGGTGCTGCCGTTCAACAAGTTCCCGGGCGTTGACCCGCTGTTAGGGCCTGAAATGCGCTCTACCGGGGAAGTGATGGGCGTCGGCCGCACCTTTGCGGAAGCCTTCGCCAAGGCGCAGCTGGGCAGCAGCTCGACGATGAAAAAACATGGCCGCGCGCTGCTCTCCGTGCGTGAAGGCGACAAAGAGCGCGTGGTGGACCTCGCGGCTAAGCTGCTGAAGTTCGGCTTCGAGCTGGATGCCACCCACGGTACCGCGATTGTTCTCGGCGAAGCCGGTATCAATCCGCGCCTGGTGAACAAGGTGCATGAAGGTCGTCCGCATATTCAGGACCGTATCAAGAACGGCGAATACACCTACATCATCAACACCACCGAAGGCCGCCAGGCGATTGAAGACTCCAAGCTGATTCGCCGCAGCGCCCTGCAGTACAAGGTGCATTACGACACCACCCTGAACGGCGGCTTCGCCACGGCGATGGCGCTGAACGCCAACGCTATGGAGAAGGTGACCTCGGTTCAGGAAATGCACGCGCAAATCAAAAAATAAGCCGTTCCGGCGCTGCCGGCTGCGGAACCAAACGGGCTGACGTTATCGTCGGCCCGTTTTTTTATGTTGGTCATCTTCGGAGAGTTCTGCTTTTAACTTCCCCCCTGCTCGGGCTAACTATAATTAGCACGATAACAATACTCATTGACGAAAAAACAGGAGGATACAATGCGGAACAAAATTCTGGTGGCATCCGCGCTGGCAGCGACGGCAGTGTTGTTTGTGGCGGGGTGCTCATCAAATCAGTCGCTGAAAACCACCGATGGCAGAACCATCGTGACGGACGGCAAGCCGCAGGTGGATAGCGATACCGGCATGGTCTCTTACAAAAATGCCGCAACCGGCCGCACCGAGCAGATCAATCGCGATCAGGTGAAATCGATGGACGAGCTGGATAACTAATCGTTATCCAGGGCCCCGCGAGGGTGAATGCGGGGCCGGTTATCGTTACCGGTTTTACAGCAGGGCGTGGTCTATTTTGACGATAATTTTACGCAGCGGCGCGCCGGCATCCGTGGCGCCCATCGGCCGATGAAGCTCGCCGGGAAACAGAATCGCCAGCTCCTCAGGATGTAAGTGAATCAGCGTTTCGCTGCTAATTTCTGTGCAAAAGCCAATATCATGGGCGTCCTTAAACGGCCCGTCCGCGGTGATTGTCAGCCCTTTATTTCCGGCGCCAATAATCTCAGTCCCTGCCAGCACGATATGAATATCGATGTACTGACGATGGTACTCCGGGCGCTGTTCCGCCAGCGGGCGCGTCTGGCCTTCGACCACGGTGAAAAACAGGTTATCGCCATCGACCGTATATTTCCCCGGCGGCAGCGAGTGCGGGTCCTGCTGGACGACAGCCTGCAGCGCCTGACGAATAACCGACGGATAGAACGTATTTTTTGCCGCAGCGGTTAAGGTATCAATAATCATGCCGGCATTCCCTGTAGTGATTTATGCTCTAGTAAATGTAATGACTGCGCCACGATGCTGGCGACGTCGGGGGCAATATCAACGGCTAAAATATCGCTCTCGCTGGCGTCCGGCGTCTCCAGCGCGGCAAACTGGCTGCGCAGCAGCGCCTCCGGCATAAAATGCCCCTTACGCTGCTGCATCCGCTGCAGAATGCATTCGTAATCGCCGGTCAGCCACAGAAAGCGCAGATTGCCGCTGCCCTCGCGCAGCCGATCGCGGTAGCGCTTCTTCAGCGCCGAGCACACCAGCACGCCCGACTCATTCTTCTGCTCAAGGCTAAAAATCACGTCCGCAATCCGTTCCAGCCACGGTCCGCGATCTTCGTCATTGAGCGGCTGGCTGGCGGCCATTTTGACGATGTTCTGCCGTGGATGAAGATCGTCTCCATCGATAAATTTCGCGCCGAGCGCCTGGGCTAACGCCTGGCCGACGGTGGTCTTTCCGGTGCCTGAGACACCCATCAAAATAATGCATTGCCCTGCCATAATGCGCTCCTTACTTAGACAGCAACCAGCATGCCGCCATCGACGAACAGCAGATGACCGTTGACGAAATCAGAGGCTTTAGACGACAGGAACACCGCTGCGCCAACCAGCTCCTGCGGATCGCCCCAGCGGGCGGCCGGCGTGCGTTTGCACAGCCAGTCGGTGAAGGCTTTATCATCAACCAGCGCCTGGGTCATGGCGGTTTTAAAGTAGCCCGGCGCGATGCCGTTGACCTGGATGTTATAGCGGGCCAGCTCGACGCACATGCCGCGGGTCAGCATTTTTACCGCGCCTTTGGCGGCGGCGTACGGCGTAATGGTGTCGCGGCCAAGCTCGCTCTGCATTGAACAGATATTGACGATTTTTCCGCGCTGGCGAGCGACCATTCGTTTCGCCACGGCCTGGGAGACGAGGAATACCGCGGTTTGGTTCACGGAAATAACATCGTTCCATTCCTGTACCGGAAATTCGGTAAACGGATGGCGACGCTGAATGCCCGCATTATTAAATAATACGTCGATGGCACCAATTTCCTCTTCGATGTGACTAATTGCCTGCTCGACGGAATCAGCATCGGTAACATTAAATACCGCCGCATGAGCGATGGCGCCTTCGTCACGTAATTTCATGACCGCATCATCTGCACGGCTGGCAGAAATATCGTTGATAATAATTTCTGCGCCATATTGTGCAAGGCCCTGCGCCATGACAAAACCAATACCTTGCCCGGCGCCAGTAATTAAAATGCGTTTGCCTTGTAAGCTGAAAAGATCTTTCATCTTGATATCCTGATTAACGGCTGAATATAAATGACGGTGTGCGCTTTTATTCCTGATCCACAAAAAGGTGAAGCGGAAGAACCTGTGCTCTATCTCACGGATTTTTGCCGGGTAAAACCGTGATGGAGATCACTCAAAACGGTGTTACGAAAAGGGGTTACATTAAACGTGAAGCCGGGCGTAAATTACCGTTACTCAAGGGGTTAACGATAGTGAGGTTCGATTCTCTTTTTGTTCATCGGCAGGCATAATAACCTGATGCAGTGGACGTATTTGACGGGCAGGTAGATGAAAGCACAACGCATAACGCTCAATGATATTGCAGCGCTGGCTGGCGTAACCAAAATGACCGTCAGCCGCTATTTACGTACGCCGGATAAAGTCAAACCGGAGACGGCAGAGCGCATCGCCAGCGTGATTGCGGAAATTGGCTATGAGCCCGATCCCGATAATCCGGCGATGATCGGCGTCGTCGTGCCGCGCATTGGCGTACTGATCCCCTCCTTTCATAACCAAATCTTTGCCGACCTGCTGGCCGGTATCGAATCGGTTACCGCCGCCCACGGCTATCAGACGCTGGTGGTGAACTATGATTATGACCGCCAGCGTGAAGAGGAGCAGATTGCCGCCGTGCTGGCCTTTAACGTCAAAGGCCTGCTGCTGACCGAATCTGCCCACACCCTGCGGGCCGATAAGTACCTCAATGCGGCGAAAATCCCCGTCGCGGAGGTGATGGGGCTGGCGGAGAATCCGGGGCGTATCAACGTGGGCTTTGACAACTTCAAAGCCGGTTTCGATATGACCAATATGCTGCTGGCGAGCGGTAAACGGCAGATCGTCTATTTTGGCGCGATGTCCGACGTGCGCGACGAGCAGCGCTACGCCGGCTACTGCCAGGCGATGGAAAATGCCGGGCTGGCGGTGGGACGTATCGCGCCGAACAAGGTGTCGTCGGTATCGATCGGTACCGGGATGATGACCCTGGCGCGCCAGATGTATGCCCGCATGGACGGCATTCTGTGCACCAATGACGATCTGGCGGTTGGCGTGTTACAGGAGTGCCTGGCATCTGGTATCAGCGTGCCTGAAGAGCTGGCTATAGCCGGTTTTCATGGCCTGGAAATCGGCCAGATTATCTCGCCGCGCCTGGCGAGCGTCCTGACGCCACGCTTTGAAATGGGCAAGGTCGCAACAGAGATATTAATTAAAAAAATCAAAGGACTGCCAACCATTGAAAAGGTCGATCTGCACTATCGCCTGTCGATGGGGGAAACCATATAGCGCCGCTGGCGTGACGATAGCGCCGTGTTAGCAGAAGGTTAAGGTACGATCCGCCCCAGGCCCGCAATCCGCGGGTTTTGTCTTATCGATCACGGACGGTGTAACAGCTATTTTTAACACGATTCAGCGTGATGCAGATCGCAAAACGCCGCGACAAAAAACCGTTTGATAGTGGCTACAGTCGTTATGAAACTTCAAACAGGTGATCCGATGAATAGTGCTATTACCCGAGCCGTCCTTTTAGTGGCCCCCGTTATTGAGACCTTACAGGAGCAGCTGGCCGCCGAATTCCCGCTATTGCGCCTGTACGAGCAGGACGATCCGATCGCCTTTTTGCGCGAGCAGGGAGAGAACGTTGCGGCCGTCGTGACCCGTGGAGACGTCGGCGTGCAGAACAGCGTGCTGGAGCTGCTGCCGCACGCTGGCCTGATCGCTATCTTCGGCGTCGGTACCGATGCGGTGGATTTAGAGTATGCCCGCTCCCGGCAGATCGCCGTCTCCATCACTTCCGGCGTGTTGACCAACGATGTCGCTGACCTGGCGATGGGGCTGCTGCTGGCCGGTTCGCGCCAGCTGTGTCAGGGCGACCGCTTTGTGCGGGAAGGCCGCTGGCTGAACGGCGGCCTGCCGCTGGCAACTCAGGTCAGCGGCAAGCGCATCGGCCTGCTGGGGATGGGCAATATTGGCCAGGCCATCGCCCGCCGCGCCCGTGGCTTTGATATGCAGGTGCTCTATACCGACCGTAAGCAGGTGGCCGGGCTCGATTATCAGTGGTGCGCCGATCTGCATACCCTGGCCCATGAAAGCGATTTTTTGGTGATTGCCGCCTCCGGCGGTGAAGCCAACCGCGGGCTGATCGATGCCTCCGTCTTTAACGTGATGCCAAAACAGGCGTGGCTTATCAACATCGCCCGCGGGTCGCTGGTCGACGAAAAGGCGCTGATTCAGGCGTTACAAAACGGTGTTATCGCCGGGGCCGCTCTCGACGTCTTTGAAGACGAACCGCGGGTTCCCGCCGAGCTGATTGCGCTCGATAATGTGGTCCTGCAACCGCACGTTGCCAGCGCAACCCATGAAACCCGACAGAAAATGAGTGATGTGGTGTTTGCTAACGTCGCCGCTTATTTTTCCGGGAACCCGCTGCCCAACGCTATTAATTAATTACCGCTCTTATTTCTGTACCCAACGCCAATGAGAACCTGGTGGGACAGGTTCTTAAATTACAACGATAACCTCTGCATAGAGAGTGCGAAATATGAATGATAAAATTCCCGGCACCCGCTGGCTGCGTATTATTACGCCGGTGCTGATCGCCTGTATTATTTCGTTTATGGATCGGGTTAATATTAGTTTTGCTTTACCCGGTGGCATGGAAGAGGATTTAGGTATTACCAGCCAGATGGCCGGTGTTGCCAGCGGTATATTTTTTATTGGCTATTTATTTCTGCAAATACCCGGTGGGCGGATTGCGGTAAACGGCAGCGGAAAACGTTTTATTGCCTGGTCGCTGGTAGCCTGGGCGATAGTATCGGTGGCGACCGGCTTTGTCACCCACGAATATCAGCTGCTGGTTCTGCGCTTTATTCTCGGCGTTTCCGAAGGTGGGATGCTGCCGGTGGTCCTGACGATGGTCAGCAACTGGTTCCCGGAAAAAGAGCTGGGCCGGGCCAACGCCTTTGTCATGATGTTTGCCCCGCTGGGCGGCATGCTGACCGCCCCGGTCTCCGGCGCCATTATCGCCGCGCTCGACTGGCGCTGGCTGTTTATTATCGAAGGGCTGCTGTCGCTGGTGGTGCTGGCGGTGTGGTGGTACATGATTAGCGACCGCCCGGAAGAGGCCCGCTGGCTGCCGGAGAAGGAGCGCAACTATCTGGTCACCACCCTCGCCGCGGAGCGGGCGGCCAAACTGGCGGAAGATGCGGTGAGCAACGCGCCGGTAAAAGACGTCTTCCGCAATTCCGGGCTGATGAAGCTGGTGATCCTCAACTTCTTTTACCAGACCGGCGATTACGGCTATACCCTGTGGCTGCCGACCATTCTTAAAGGACTGACCGGCGGTAACATGGCCAGCGTTGGCCTGCTGGCGGTGCTGCCGTTCGTCGCTACCCTCGCCGGGATCTACGTAATTTCATTATTTAGCGATCGCAGCGGCAAGCGTCGGCTGTGGGTCCGCTTCTCGCTCTACAGCTTTGCCGCCGCGCTGGTAGCGTCGGTGGTGCTGCGCGAACACGTGGTGGCGGCCTATATTGCGCTGGTGATTTGCGGCTTCTTCCTGAAATCGGCAACCAGTCCGTTCTGGTCGATGCCGGGGCGGATTGCCTCAGCGGAAGTGGCCGGCAGCGCGCGCGGGGTGATTAACGGCCTCGGGAATCTCGGCGGTTTCTGCGGCCCCTATCTGGTAGGCGTGATGATCTATCTGTACGGACAAAACGTGGCGGTCTGCGCGCTTGCCGGATCGTTAATCATTGCCGGAACCATGACCTTCCTGCTGCCGAAACGCTGCGACCTTGCGGGCAGCGAGCCCGATGTCAGCGTCAGCAAGCAGCCGCGGAACGCGTAGGATAAGGCGACATAAATCACAGTTATCATTGTAAGCGCTTCGATTAACTGACTACACTCTTGCTGATTACAACAAGAGTTAACGCAGGCTAATCAATGATTCTGATAATTTATGCCCATCCCTATCCGCATCACTCGCATGCGAATAAGCGGATGCTTGAGCAGGCAGGGACGCTGGATGGCGTAGAGATACGCTCCCTTTATCAACTTTACCCCGATTTTAATATCGACGTCGCCGCCGAACAGGCGGCGCTGGCCCGCGCGGATCTGGTTATCTGGCAGCATCCCTTACAGTGGTACAGCGTTCCGCCTCTGCTGAAGCTGTGGCTGGACAAGGTGCTGTCGCACGGCTGGGCCTACGGCCATAACGGCATCGCCCTGCACGGTAAATCGCTGATGTGGGCGGTTACCACCGGCGGCGGCGAAAGCCACTTCGATATTGGCTCCTTCCCCGGTTTTGAGGTGCTGGCCCAGCCGCTGCAGGCTACCGGACTGTACTGCGGGATGAAGTGGCTGCCGCCGTTTGCGATGCACTGCACCTTTATCTGCGACGACGAAACCCTCCAGGCGCAGGCGCGCCGCTATCGACAACGCTTAATCGAATGGCAGGAGGCGCACAATGGATAGCCATACGCTGATACAGGCGCTGATCTATCTCGGGTCCGCCGCGCTGATCGTACCGATTGCCGTCCGCTTTGGCCTCGGCTCGGTGCTGGGGTATTTGATCGCCGGCTGTATTATCGGTCCGTGGGGGCTGAAGCTGGTGACCGACGCCGGGACGATCCTCCACTTCGCCGAAATCGGCGTGGTGCTGATGCTGTTCGTGATCGGCCTTGAGCTCGACCCGCAGCGCCTGTGGAAGCTGCGGGCCTCGGTATTTGGCGGCGGTGCGCTGCAGATGGTGGCCTGCGGGGCGCTGATTGGCCTGTTCTGCATGCTGCTGGGAATGCGCTGGCAGGTGGCTGAGCTTATCGGCATGACGCTGGCGCTGTCGTCTACGGCGATCGCGATGCAGGCCATGAATGAACGCAACCTGACGGTTTCGCAAATGGGGCGTAGCGCCTTTGCGGTGCTGCTGTTTCAGGATATCGCGGCCATCCCGCTGGTGGCGATGATCCCGCTGCTGGCCAGCAGCGGCGGCTCCACCACGCTGTGGGCGTTTGCCCTGTCGGCGCTGAAGGTGGCGGGCGCGCTGGCGCTGGTAGTGGTGCTCGGTCGCTACCTGACCCGGCCGGTGCTGCGCTTCGTTGCCCGCTCCGGCCTGCGGGAGGTGTTCAGCGCCGTTGCCCTGTTCCTGGTCTTTGGTTTTGGGCTGCTGCTGGAAGAGGTCGGGCTATCGATGGCGATGGGCGCCTTCCTTGCCGGGGTGCTGTTGGCCAGCTCGGAGTACCGCCACGCGCTGGAAAGCGATATTGAACCGTTCAAGGGGCTGCTGCTGGGGCTGTTCTTTATTGGCGTCGGGATGTCGGTGGATTTTGGCACCCTGGTGACTCATCCGCTGCGCATTTTGATTCTGCTGGCCGGATTCCTGGTCATCAAAGGCGTCATGCTGTGGCTGATTGCGAAACCTCTCGGCGTACCGCGCGCCCAGCGCCGCTGGTTTGCGGTGCTGCTGGGGCAGGGGAGCGAGTTTGCCTTTGTGGTATTCGGCGCCGCGCAAATGGCCGAGGTGCTGGATAGCGAGTGGGCCAGGGCGCTGACCCTGGCGGTGGCGCTGTCGATGGCGGCGACGCCGATCCTGCTGGTGCTGCTGACCCGGCTGGAAAAATCATCCTCCGGGCAGGCGCGCGAGGCCGATGAGATTGATGAAGAGCAGCCGCGGGTGATTGTCGCCGGTTTTGGCCGCTACGGGCAGATCGCCGGCCGCGTGCTGCTCTCCGGCGGGGTGAAGATGGTCATCCTCGACCACGATCCTGACCACGTTGAGGCGCTGCGTAAATTTGATATGAAGGTGTTCTACGGCGACGCGACGCGGGCCGATCTGCTGGAGTCGGCGGGAGCGGGAAAAGCGGAAGTGCTGATAAACGCTATCGACGATCCGCAGACCAGCCTGCAGCTGGTTGAGCTGGCGAAAGAGCACTTCCCGCATCTGCAAATTATCTCGCGGGCCCGCGATATCGATCACTATATTCAGCTGCGCCAGGCCGGGGTCGAGGCGCCCGAGCGTGAAACCTTTGAAGCTGCGCTGAAGTCCGGGCGCATGGCGCTGGAGGCGCTGGGCCTGGGCGCCTATGAGGCGCGCGAGCGCGCCGATCTGTTCCGCCGTTTCAATATCAAAATGGTGGAAGAGATGGTGGAGATGGCGGAAAACGACCCGGCTTCCCGCGTGGCGGTCTTTAAGCGCACCAGCGATATGCTGACCGGCATCATCAACGAAGACCGCACCCATCTGTCGCTGGTCCAGCGCCACGGCTGGCAGGGTACGGAAGAGGGCAGGCATACGGGGGATATTGCCGACGAGCCGGAGAATAAGCCTTCAGCTTAAGGCATCGCGCGCCGTTCTCATCTGGCGGCTCACGAGGCTGACGTGGGCTCGCCGGCAAATCCGAAAATTTTCGTATTCTTTACTCTCCGTCCAGTCGACGAAGTATTATGCTTTCCGTATAGTGGCGGCAATTTTTTGTATTTGGGAAATATTCAATGATCAGTCTGATTGCGGCGTTAGCGGTGGATCGCGTCATTGGTATGGAAAACGCCATGCCATGGAACCTGCCTGCCGATCTCGCCTGGTTTAAACGTAATACGTTAAACAAGCCGGTGATTATGGGGCGTCTGACCTGGGAATCTATTGGTCGTCCGCTGCCTGGACGTAAAAATATCGTGATCAGCAGCCAGCCCGGGAGTGACGATCGCGTGCAGTGGGTTAAATCGGTTGATGAAGCGATTGCCGCCTGCGGCGACGTTGAAGAGATGATGGTGATCGGCGGCGGCCGCGTGTACGAGCAGTTCCTGCCGAAAGCCCATAAGCTCTATTTGACGCATATTGATGCTGAAGTGGAAGGTGACACCCACTTCCCGGATTACGATCCGGACCAGTGGGAATCGGTATTCAGCGAATTCCACGACGCCGATGCGCAGAACTCGCATAGCTACTGCTTCGAAGTTCTGGAACGCCGCTAAGCCTGTCCCCGGTGGCGCTAAGCTTCCGGGAACAGGGCTTCTCAGATAACCCGGATAACGCGCAGCTATCCGGGATCTTTCTCAGGAGGCGACCGCCTCACCTTCATGCAGATCCTTCTGCCGGTTCGACGGCTGGGTGAAGTACGCCTTGTCTTCCCAGCGCAGGCAGGTGAGATCTCCCCCCCAGCAGCAGCCGGTATCCAGGGCATAAATGCCTTCAGGCGTTCCGCGTCCCTCCAGCGAAGCCCAGTGGCCAAAAGCAATGCTGTACTCGTTCGCCACCGGACCGGGGATGGTAAACCACGGCTTCAGGGGCGCCGGGGCGTCCTCCGGCGCTTCTTTGGCATACATATCCAGCTGCCCGTTCGGGAAGCAGTAGCGCATGCGGGTAAAGGCGTTGGAGATAAAGCGCAGTCGCGCAAGGCCGCTCAGCTCGCTGCTCCAGTTGTTGGGCATGTCGCCATACATGGCGTCGAGGAAGAACGGATAGGAGTCGCTGGAGAGCACCGCTTCAACATCGCGCGCGCACTGCTGCGCCGTTGGCAGATCCCACTGCGGCGTGATGCCGGCATGGGCCATCACCAGCTTTTTCTCTTCATCAATCTGCATCAGCGGCTGGCGACGCAGCCAGTTGAGAAGCTCATCGGCATCCGGCGCTTCCAGCAGTGACTTCAGGCGATCTTTTGGCTTGTTGCGGCTAATGCCGGCGAAGACGGCCAGCAGATGGAGATCGTGATTGCCAAGGACAATACGCACGCTATCGCCAAGGGATTTTACGTAGCGTAAAACCTCCAGCGAGCCCGGGCCGCGGGCGACTAAATCACCGGTAAGCCATAGCGTATCGCTGCCAGGGGTAAACGCAACCTGCTTTAATAATGCGATCAGTTCATCGTAGCAACCGTGAACGTCGCCAATAAGGTATGTAGACATGGTTTTAGTGAATGAGCGTTGGTACTGCGAGACGGAAAACAGGGATGTCGACGGAGAACGGCGCACCGTTCACGTCGATCATGGCGTAATGTCCCTGCATGGTGCCCAGCGGCGTTTCAATAACCGCGCCGCTGGTGTATTGAAACTCCCCGCCAGCGGGAATATGCGGCTGCTCGCCGACAACCCCTTCACCCTGAACCTCAGTCTCACGACCGTGACCGTTGGTGATAAGCCAGTAGCGGCCAAGAAGCTGAACCTGACTCCGCCCCAGATTGCGGATGGTGACGGTATAAGCGAAGACGTAACGATCGTTTTCCGGAGAAGACTGCGATTCGATATAGACGCTCTGTACCTGTACACAAACTCGGGGCGAATTGATCATGGTTAGCTCTCCTTGGTGGGCGAGTTTTCAGTTAACCAGTTAGCTAGCTGACAATACTGCGCCACGGAAATATTCTCTGCGCGTTTCGCCGGGTCGATGCCCAGCTCGGTCAGCACTTCAACGCTGAACAGATTGCCGAGGCTATTGCGAATCGTTTTCCGGCGCTGGTTGAACGCTTCGGTGGTGATTCGGCTCAGTACGCGAACCTCTTTGACCGGATGCGGCAGCGTGCGATAGGGCACCAGGCGAACCACGGCGGAATCGACTTTAGGCGGCGGCGTAAAGGCGGTCGGCGGGACTTCAAGCACCGGAATGATCTGGCAGTAATATTGCGCCATCACGCTCAGTCGACCATACGCCTTACTGTTCGGACCGGCAACCAGGCGATTGACGACCTCTTTTTGCAGCATAAAGTGCATGTCGGCAATGGCATCAGTATAGCTGAACAGATGGAACATCAGCGGCGTGGAGATGTTGTAAGGCAGGTTGCCGAACACGCGCAGCGGCTGACCCATGTTCTGCGACAGCTCGCCGAAGTTCATGGTCATGGCATCCTGCTGATAAATGGTCAGCTTTGGCCCTAAGAACGGGTGCGTTTTCAGGCGGGCGGCCAGGTCGCGGTCCAGCTCGATAACGGTGAGCTCGTCCAGACGTTCACCAACCGGTTCGGTCAGCGCTGCCAGGCCCGGGCCGATTTCGACAATCGCCTGACCTTTCTGTGGGTTAATGGCTGAGACAATACTGTCGATCACGAATCGATCGTTGAGAAAGTTTTGCCCGAAGCGTTTACGGGCTAAGTGGCCCTGATGGACTCGATTATTCATTGCGTATTAACAATCATTTTAATGGCGAGATTAAGCGCCGTGATAAAACTGCCGACATCCGCTTTCCCCAGGCCCGCCAGTTCTAGCGCGGTACCGTGGTCAACGGAGGTTCGAATAAAAGGTAAACCGAGCGTAATGTTCACGCCACGGCCGAAGCCCTGGTATTTTAGCACGGGAAGGCCCTGATCGTGGTACATCGCGAGCACCGCGTCGGCATGGTCGAGATATTTGGGCTGAAAAAGGGTATCAGCAGGCAGCGGCCCGCTGAGATTCATCCCCCGAGCGCGCATCTCTTCCAGCACCGGAATGATGGTATCGATCTCTTCCGTACCCATATGGCCGCCTTCTCCCGCGTGCGGGTTCAGACCGCACACCAGCACATGCGGGTGGGCAATACCAAACTTGTGCCGCAGATCGTGGTCAAGGATGGTGATGACTTCACGCAGCAGGTCGGGGGTAATGGCGTCACTGATCGCTTTCAGCGGCAGATGGGTGGTCGCCAGCGCGACGCGAAGCTCTTCCGTGGCCAGCATCATCACCACTTTACTGGCCTGCGAGCGCTCTTCGAAGAATTCGGTATGCCCGGTGAAGGCGATCCCGGCGTCGTTGATATTGCCTTTATGGGCCGGCCCGGTGATTAATGCCGCAAACTCGCCGTTCAGGCAGCCGTCGCAGGCGCGCGCCAGGGTTTCCACCACGTAGCTGCCGTTGCGCACGTCCAGCACGCCGGGCGTTACCGGGGCGTTTAGCGTGACGGGAAGCAGGGTCAGGGTGCCGGCGCGCTGCGGGGCGGCGGGGCGGGACGGATCGTAGGGCTGAAGTAATAAAGGAAGACCGAGCCGTTGGGCTCGGTCAGATAACAGTGCGCCATCGGCGCAAACCACCAGTTCAACCGGCCAGTCTCTCTGCGCAAGCTGCGCGACGAGGTCAGGGCCAATCCCGGCAGGTTCCCCGGGAGTGATGACAACACGATTCATACGCTTCATCCTTCAGGCTATTTCCTGGTTGGCTACGCCGTTAGCGGTTCATCCATGAGCTTCGCCCGTTTTGGGCCGTCGCAGGCAACGTTACGGTCAGCGGCATCGCCCCGGCGGCTCATCGGTCAGCCTGGGGGCGCTATGCGCTTGCCGCCCGATACGCGTGGAACGGCTGGCGTATCGGGCGGTAAATTAGTTACTCAGAACTTTGACGTAAGCGCTGGCGCGCTGTTCCTGCATCCAGGTCGCCGCTTCTTCCGAGAACTTACGGTTCATCAGCATCCGGTAGGCGCGATCTTTCTGCGCCGCGTCGGTTCTGTCAACCTGGCGGGTGTCCAGCAGCTCAATCAGGTGCCAGCCGAAGGAGGAGTGCACCGGAGCGCTGGTCTGGCCTTTGCTCATGTGCATCAGCGCATCGCGGAACGCCGGATCGAAGATATCGGTGGTTGCCCAACCTAAATCGCCGCCCTGGTTAGCTGAGCCGGGATCTTCAGAAAACTCTTTCGCTGCTTTAGCGAAGGTGGTTTTTCCGCTCTTAATGTCGGCTGCAATCTGCTCCAGCTTCGCCTTAGCCTGGGCATCGTTCATGATTGGCGATGACTTCAGCAGAATGTGGCGGGCGTGGACTTCGGTAACGGAGATATTCTTGCTTTCGCCGCGCATATCGTTGATTTTCAGGATATGGAAGCCAACGCCAGAACGGATCGGGCCGACGATGTCGCCTTTCTTCGCGGTACTCAGCGCCTGGGCGAAGATCCCCGGCAGCTCCTGAATACGACCCCAGCCCATCTGGCCGCCTTTCAGCGCCTGCTGGTCGGCAGAGTAGCTGATAGCCAGCTTGCCGAAGTCGGCACCGCTGCGGGCCTGCTCAACGATAGCGTTCGCCTGATCCTGCGCGGCGGCAACCTGGTCGGAGGTTGGGTTTTCCGGCAGCGGAATCAGGATGTGGCTCAGGTTTAGCTCGGTGCTGGCATCGTTCTGATCGCCAATCTGTTTCGCCAGAGATTCAACTTCCTGCGGCAGCACGGTAATGCGACGGCGCACTTCGTTATTACGCACTTCTGAAATCAGCATCTCTTTGCGGATCTGATTGCGGTAGGTGGCGTAGTTCAGACCATCATAGGCCAGACGGCTACGCATCTGATCCATGCTCATATTGTTCTGCTTCGCGATGTTGGCAATCGCCTGATCGACCTGGTCGTCAGAGATTTTCACGCCCATCTTCTGGCCCATCTGCAAAACAATCTGGTCCATAATCAGTCTTTCGAGGATCTGATGACGTAAGGTGGCATCATCCGGCAGCTGCTGACCGGCCTGGCCGGCGTTAAGCTTAACCGATTGCATCAGGCCATTGACGTCGCTTTCAAGAACAACGCCATTATTGACGACAGCCGCTACTTTATCGACAACCTGTGGGGCAGCGAAACTGGTATTCGCGATCATGGCGATACCGAGAAGCAGCGTTTTCCAGTTCTTCATACTTTTTCCATTTCAATTAACCGCAAATGCGGATTACGTTTTAAACCAGCCACATCACAGGGAGTTCTGGTACGGTAGAATGTTCGAACGCAGCATCTGCTGGGTGCCGAGACCGTAGTTGGAGCTCAGGCCGCGTAGCTCAATGTTGATGCCAAAGGTATTGTCGTATTTGCTCTCGCCGTTGCCGTTGTTATCCCAGCCGTTGATCTTGCGTTCATAGCCGAGGCGAATAGCGTAGCAGCAGGAGTTATACTGGACCCCTAACATCTGGTTGGCGCTCTTTTTGGTATTGGTATCAAAGTAGTATGCGCCGACAACGGACCAGCGATCGACAACCGGCCAGCTGGCGGTCATACCCACCTGAGAAATACCGTTTTTGTACTGCTCAGCGGTTGAATACGAAGGCAGCGTTGCCTGAATGTATTCCGGGCTGGCATAACGATAGTTAAGTTGGATTAAGCGGTTTTCGTCGCGACGGTATTCAACGGTGCCGTTACCGGTTGCGACGTTATCCAGACGCGTATCGTACTGAATTCCCCCGCGTAAACCCCAGTCATCGGCGATGCGCCAGTAAGTATCTCCGGCCCATACCAGTGAACCCCTTGTGTCGTTATTCTCCCAGTTGATGTTGTCATCACCGGTACGTGACTCGGTGAAATAATAGATTTGACCAACGGAAATATTAAAACGTTCAACGGCGGCTGCATCATATACGCGAGACGTGACGCCGGTGGTAACCTGGTTTGCGGATGCAATACGGTCCAGACCGCTGTAGGAGCGGTCGCGGAACAGGCCGCTGTAGTCCGATTGCAGCAGGGTGGAGTCGTAAGAACCGATATGGCTCTGGTCGCGATACGGGATGTACAGATACTGCACGCGCGGTTCCAGAGTCTGGGTAAAGCTCTCCTGCATATCGCGCTCGAAGACCATTTTGCCGTCGATTTTGAACTGCGGCATCACGCGGTTGACGGACTCTTTGTAGTCCGCATTGTTAGCCGCGTTGTAGTCGTCGAGGTTGCTCTGCTGGTAGTGGGTCGCCAGCAGCTTGGTTTCGGTATTGATGCTGCCCCAGCCGTTAGACAGCGGCAGATTGATCGTCGGCTCGAAGTGGACGCGGGTCGCTTCCGGCATGTTGCCGTTGGTATTGACGAAGTGCACCGCCTGTCCGTACAGATGGGTATCAAACGGACCGACATCGTTCTGGTAGTAGTTAACGTCCAGCTGCGGCTGAGCGGCATAGGAGTTGCTCGAATCGCGGTTAAAGACCTGGAACTGTTTGGTCGACACGGTGGCGTCGAAGTTCTGGTTTACGTAGCCGGCGCTGAATTTCTGCGTGGCGTAACCGTCGGTACTGGAACCGTATTTAGAGCTGAAATCGTTAAAGTAGTCCGGATCGCTGACCTTGGTATAGTCGGCGTTAAGGCGCCATACCTGGTCGATGACCCCGGAGTGGTTCCAGTAGAACAGCCAGCGGCGGCTGTTGCTGTCGCTGGAGTGATCGTCCTGGTAGATCTTATCGGACGGCAGGTAGTCAAACTCGAACAGCCCCGCGCCGGCTTTGGTCAGATAGCGGAATTCGTTTTCCCACATCACGCCGCCGCGCTTGCTCATATAGTGCGGCGTCAGGGTGGCGTCGAAGTTAGGCGCGATATTCCAGTAGTAAGGAAGAGAGAACTCCACGCCATTTTTCGTGCTGTATTTGGCGTTAGGGATCAGGAAGCCGGAACGACGCTTATCGCCTACCGGCAGCTGCAGGTAAGGGCTGTAGAAAATAGGCACTGAGCCGAGCTTAAAGCGCGCGTTCCAGATTTCCGCAACCTGCTCTTCGCGGTCGTGAATAACTTCGCTTCCGACGACGCTCCAGGTGTCAGAACCCGGCAGACAGGAGGTAAAGCTGCCGTTTTCCAGAATGGTGTAGCGGTTTTCACCGCGCTGTTTCATCAGATCGGCCTTGCCGCGGCCCTGACGGCCGACCATCTGGTAATCACCTTCCCAGATATTGGTATCTTTGGTGTTCAGGTTTGACCAGCCTTTCGGGCCTTTCAGGATGACCTGATTATCGTCATAGTGAACGTTGCCCAGCGCATCGACCGTGCGCACGGGTTGAGGCTGGCCCGCTGCCTGCTGCTGATGAAGCTGAACCTCATCCGCCTGAAGACGGCTATTCCCCTGATTAATATCGACGTTACCGGTGAATGTGGCATTATCCGGATAGTTGCCCTTCGCATGATCGGCATCGATCGTCACCGGCAGCTCGTTAGTTTTACCTTCAACGAGGGGACGATTATAGCTTGGGACGCCAAGCATACACTGCGTGGCGAGATCGGCGGCGATGCCCTGTTGGCTATACAAGGCGCTGGCGATCATGGTGGCCAGGAGGCTGGGAATACGTTTTATCATACGTTGTATTTGTTGTTCCGTCATCTTGTGGCAGCGGCTTGCAAACGGTCAGAGCCTAACGTACTCATCTTCATCGCGCTAGTGTTAATCCTGCCCGTTTCAATCCCGAGCGTTAGGCACCGTGTAGAATGACGAGTATGATAAAGCAAATTATAGGCTATGTCCCACAATTGACCGAAGCGTCAGTGCTTTGTAACGTGCGGTCATATATAGCTTAACTGGCGGCATAAAGATTGGGGAGTCTATGCAGTATTTGGGAAAAATAATTGGGGTTGCGGTTGCGCTGATGATGGGCGCGGGTTTCTGGGGCGTGGTGCTGGGCTTACTGGTCGGTCATATATTCGATCGCGCGCGCCGTCGGCGGATTAACGTTTTTGCTAACCAGCAGGAGCGGCAGTCGCTGTTCTTTTCCACCACCTTTGAGGTGATGGGCCATCTGACCAAATCCAAAGGTCGCGTTACCGAAGCCGATATTCATGTCGCCAGCATCCTGATGGATCGCATGAATTTGCATGGCGAGTCGCGTACGGCGGCACAGCAGGCCTTTCGCGTAGGGAAATCAGATGATTATCCGCTGCGCGAGAAAATGCGTCAGCTGCGCAGCGTCTGTTTCGGCCGCTTTGATTTGATTCGGATGTTTCTGGAAATTCAGCTGCAGGCGGCCTTCGCCGACGGCGAATTGCACCCTAATGAACGCGAGGTTCTGTTCGTCATTGCCGACGAGCTGGGGATCTCCCGCGCCCAGTTTGAACAGTTCCTGCGGATGATGCAGGGCGGAGCTCAGTTCGGCGGCGGTTCGCAGCAGCACTCCGGGAACCAGGGCCGCGGCCAGGCCGGCTGGCAGCAGGCGCAGCGCGGGCCGACCCTTGAGGACGCCTGCAACGTGCTGGGCGTGAAGCCGACCGATGACGCGGCGACCGTCAAGCGCGCCTACCGCAAGCTGATGAGCGAGCACCATCCGGATAAGCTGGTGGCGAAGGGCCTGCCGCCGGAAATGATGGAGATGGCGAAGCAGAAGGCTCAGGATATTCAGAAGGCCTGGGAGCTGGTCAAAGAGCAGCGCGGTTTCTGATTTGCCGGCCTCTCCCGCCGGGGTGAGGCATCAGGACGGGCTCCTGGCGCGGCGGTACATCCGCCGCGGATGGCCAATTTTACCGTACAGCATTTCCACTTCCAGAAAGCCCGTTTCCACGCAGTGCTCCAGATAGCGGCGGGCGGTCGTTTTACTCAGGCCGGCGTCGTTCACCACCTCATCGACCGAAAAGCAGTGTTCTTCCCGCCCGGTAAACAGGTTCTGCACCAGCGCCAGCGTTTTTTCCTCAATCCCTTTACTGCCGCTATCGGCGCGATAGTTTTTCGCCTGCAGCTGATATAGCGAATCAACGTTTTGCTGATCGACAATCTTCCACTCCCGCTGCTGGTCGTAAAACTGAACGAAGCGCTCGAGAGACTGGCTCAACCGTTTCCAGGAGACCGGCTTAAGGATGTAGTCGAAGGCCCCGTTGCGAATGGCCAGGCTGCAGGTTTCCATATCGCTGGCGGCGGTAATAAAAATAACCGAACAGTTGGCGCTCGCCAGCAGCGGGTCGGTGATCAGCGTCACCCCCTTTCCGTCGGGTAAATAGTTGTCGAGCAGCACCAGCTGCGGCGGGCTGGCGTTGAGCATCTGCCGCGCCTGGGTGAGCGAGGCGGCCATTCCCGCCAGCCGCATGCGCGGGTGTTTTTGAATCAGCTCGGCGTGCAGCCGCGCCAGCTCGCTCTCATCTTCGACGATCAGCACATCGACCAGGTCATGATGCATAGTTTGCCCCTTGTGGCGGGTGGGCCGGACCGTCGGCGGGAATAAATAGCGTAAAGATGGCCCCGCGCGGCGAGTTATCGGCGACCTCGATGGTGCCGCCAGCCTGAGTGACATAATGTTCAATAAGATACAGTCCGATGCCGTGATCGCCACGGGTTTTAGTGGTGACGCCGCGTTCAAAGATTCGATCGCGGATCTCCGGGCGAATACCGACGCCGCGATCGGCCACTTCAATCATCAGCTCCCGGGCGTTGAGCTGGATCAGCACTTCAACCGGCTCGTGCGGCAATTCGGCGCGCTGGGTGGCCTCAATGGCGTTATCCAGCAGATTGCCGATGATAGAGATAAGCTCCGATTCGATTAATGACGGCAGCGGGCGGTCGATGTGGCAGGCTGGATCGAAGCTCAGCTCGACGCCTTTCTCGCGCGCCCGGGCGGCCTTGCCCAGCAGCAGGCCGCAGAGCGTCGGCGAGCTAAAGCGGGATGAAATAAAGTCCAGCAGCTCCTGAGCATGCTCCGACTGCGCCTGAATATAGCGAATGGCCTCGTCGTAGTGGCCCATATGCAGCAGGCCGGAAAGCGTGGTCATGCGGTTGAGCTGCTCATGGCGCATGATGCGCAGGTTATCCACATAGCGTTTCACCTGGCTGAGCTGGGCGCTAAGCGAGTTGATTTCATCGCGATCGCGGAAGGTGATCACCCAGCCCTGCAGCGAATTCTCCAGCATGATGCGCACCCGGCTGGCAAGTACGGTGAGCTGGTTGAAGCGGCATAACTCGTCGTGCGTGTCGCTTTCCAGCATCTCGCCGCTGGCGAAAAACGGCTGCGGAACGATGACGCTATCAATGGACTGCCCGCGCAGCCGGTACGCGGGCTGGCTAAGGCCGAGCAGGCTGCGGGCCGCGCGGTTAATGACCTTGATGCGGCGGGTATGATCGATAACGATGACCCCTTCATAAATCGATTCCATCATCGCCTTTTGCTGGCGCACCAGCAGGCCGATTTCCCGCGGCTCCAGGGAGAAGATCTGCTTTTTGATGCTGCGGGTGAAGTACCAGGAGAAGATAAATAGCGCAACCAGCAGCAGCACGGCGGCGACGAAGATATTGATGACTTTTTGCAGCGTGATGCTGTCGAGGTAGCTGGTCAGATAGCCGACGGAAACGATGCCCACCACCTGGCCCGCCTCGTTACGCACCGGCGCCTTGCTGCGCAGCGAAATCCCGAGCCCGCCTTTGCGGATAGTGGTAATGGTTTGCCCTTCCAGCACCGCCTGATTATCGCCGCCAACCAGCCGGGTACCGACCCATTCCGGGTGCACGGAGTGGAACAGATGCACGCCCCGCGCGTCGCCAACAACGATAAAGCTGGCGTCGCTGCGGGCGGCTATTTCCTGCATAAAGGTTTTGATCGCCTGCGGGTCCTTGCGGGCAACCTGCTGACGTAAATTGGGCATCAGGGCGATCTCTTCGGCCTGTATTTTGGCGCGGGTGCTCATCTCCTGATAAAGCTGATGGCTGGCATCGAAATAGTAATAAACGCCCAGCAGGGCAAACAGGATCGAGAAAAACGCCACCAGGGAAATAAACAGCTTAAATTGAAAGGAAACTTTCATAGGCCTTGTACAGAGTCTCAGTAAGGCGGGTAAGAAACGAGCGGCCGCTTACGCCGGGGTCAGGGAACAGGATCGATCCGCGAAGCCTATTTATAAATGATCTATAGCGCTTGCGACAAAAAACCATAAAAACCACGCTAATAAATCAGAGATATATCACGCCGGGAATAGAAACCATAAAAACCATAGTGCCCATTAAAACTTCATTTTTAATCTGGCGATCCTCACATTAAGTCGGCTTATTCCCCCCTAGTCTGAAGATGAATAATAACTAAAGGGCTAAACCTATGAGCACCACAGACAATGCATTCTCTGCGACCCTCGACCCCATCGACACCCCAAAGGCCACGCTGAAACAGCGCTGGTGGCACGTTATGGATAACCGAAAAGTCGGGATTATCCCGCTGCCTCTGTTCCTGCTGGCCGGCGGCTTAATTGCCCTTGACTGTCTGGGCGGCAAGCTGCCGAGCGACATTGTGGTGATGGTGGCGACGCTGGCGTTTTTTGGCTTTGCCTGCGGCGAGTTTGGCAAGCGCCTGCCGGTGCTCGGCAAGCTAGGCGCGGCGGCGATCTGTGCGACCTTTATTCCCTCGGCGCTGGTCCATTACGGCCTGCTGCCGGACGTGGTGGTTGAATCCACCACCAAATTCTACAAGTCGACCAATATTCTCTATCTCTACATCTGCTGCATTATCGTCGGCAGCATAATGAGCATGAACCGCACCACGCTGATTCAGGGATTCCTGCGCATTTTCTTCCCGATGGTGTGCGGTGAAATTGTCGGCATGCTGGTCGGCGTTGGCGTCGGGACGGCATTAGGCCTGGAGCCGTTCCAGGTATTTTTCTTTATCGTCCTGCCGATTATGGCCGGCGGCGTAGGGGAAGGGGCGATACCGCTGTCGATTGGCTATGCCGCGCTGCTGCATATGGATCAGGGCGTCGCGTTAGGCCGCGTTCTGCCGATGGTTATGCTGGGCAGCCTGACGGCGATTGTCATCTCCGGCAGCCTGAACCAGCTGGGCAAGCGCTTCCCGCATCTGACTGGCGAAGGCCAGCTGATGCCGAACCGCAGCAATGAAACGCATCGTGAAACCGCCGGTGACGAAAGCTTCGGCGGCAAAACGGACGTGGCGACGCTGGCGTCCGGGGCGCTGCTGGCGGTGCTGCTGTATATGCTGGGGATGCTGGGCCAAAAGATGATTGGCCTGCCGGCGCCGGTGGGGATGCTGTTCCTGGCGGTGCTGCTGAAGCTGGCTAACGGCGTATCGCCGCGCCTGCAGGAGGGCTCTCAGGTGGTGTATAAGTTCTTCCGCACGGCGGTGACCTATCCGATTTTGTTCGCCGTTGGCGTCGCCATTACGCCGTGGCAGGAGCTGGTTAACGCCTTTACTATCACTAATCTGCTGGTGATTATCAGCACCGTCTCCGCGCTGGTGGCGACCGGATTCTTTGTCGGTAAAAAAATTGGCATGCATCCGATCGATGTGGCGATCGTCTCCTGCTGCCAGAGCGGCCAGGGAGGAACCGGCGATGTGGCGATTCTGACCTCCGGCAACCGAATGAACCTGATGCCGTTCGCCCAAATCGCCACCCGCATCGGTGGAGCGATCAATGTCTCTCTGGGCCTGCTGTTTCTGAGTCACTTTATGGCGTGATTTAGTTCTGTGCTAACAGGAAAAACTGCTATTTCCCTCCACAGGACGAAGAAAATTTCTTTGTCCTGTATCCTAAATTCTGTTCATTTAGCGATACAATCAGCAGCGAAATCCGTTATCGCGACGGCAGCCCTGCCGTCGTTATTTTATTCAGTGAAGGAGAGGAATTAATGTCCGTGGATACTCCCGCCCGTGCGGGCGCCAGCGTAGAAACCCAGCTGGCGGTGAAAGCGCAGCGTGAAGCTCGTCAGAGCGAGTTGTTAACCCATTATCAGCAGCCGGTTATTTCGCTCACCCTGGTGACGCCGGGCGCGGAGAAAGACAGCATCCGCTATCGCAATATGATGGGCGTGGCGCTGCAGGCTTTCGATCAGCTGCTGTGGAAACACCGCTGGCAAACGCTGGACCGCCAGGTGCAGTGGCTGCCAACCGGGCCGGAAGCGCTGTGGTGCGTTGAGCACTCTGCCAGTGAAATTAACGCGCTTTGCACGGAGCTGACGCAATCCCATCCGCTGGGGCGTTTATGGAATATCGAAGTGATTTGCCCGGCGGACGGCCTGCAGAGCCGCCCGTCTGCTGCCGAGAGCAACGATCGCCACCCGCAGCAGTCGGCCGCTCACGTAGAGCAGATGATTGACGCCTGGTTTGCCCGCGACTAACGGATGATAGCGTGAGGAACCCCGCTCTCGCCGCGCTTAGCGGAGGGGCGGGGTAGCCCGGGTAAGGCGCTTACGCCATAGCTCGGGGAATCAGCGGTCAGAAGTCGACCGGCGCGCGGAAGGTCATTGCGTTGCCGAAAGCGGGATGGGTGATGGTCAGCATCTCCGCGTGCAGCAGCAGGCGCGGGGCCATAGCCAGCGCTTCCGGCGTCGCATAAAAGCGGTCGCCGAGAATCGGGTGGCCGAGGGCCAGCATATGCACGCGCAGCTGGTGCGAACGCCCGGTAATCGGCTTCAGGCGCACGCGGGCGCTGTTATCATCCGCGTACTCCAGCACCTCATACTCGGTTTGCGCCGCCTTGCCGGTTTCGTAGCACACCTTCTGCTTTGGCCGGTTCGGCCAGTCGCAAATCAGCGGCAAATCCACCAGGCCTTCTGCTTTCTGCGGGTGACCCCACACGCGGGCGACGTACTGCTTCTTCGGCTCACGCTCGCGAAACTGACGCTTCAGCTCGCGCTCTGCCGCTTTGGTCAGCGCCACCACAATCACGCCGCTGGTGGCCATATCCAGCCGGTGAACCGACTCGGCCTGCGGAAAGTCGCGCTGCACGCGCGTCATCACGCTGTCTTTATGATCCTCCAGCCGCCCCGGCACGGACAACAGGCCGCTCGGCTTGTTGACCACCATAATGTGCTCATCCTGATAGAGGATAACCAGCCAGGGGTCCTGCGGCGGATTGTAGTTTTCCATCGCCATATTCGCGTTCCGTTACTGGTGAGTGACGACGATTAAACGCAGCGCATCAAGACGCCAGCCGGCCTGGGCCAGCGCATCCATCACCTGCTGACGGTTGCTCTCAATTGCCGACAGTTCGTCATCGCGGATGTTCGGGTTAACCGCTTTAAGGGCTTCCAGACGCGACAGCTCCGCCGACAGCTTGTCGTTAGCCTCATCGCGCGCCGCTGCGATCAGCGCCTGAGCGGCCTTCGCGACCTGCGCTTCGCCGAGCTGCAGGATCGCGTGAACGTCCTGCTGCACCGCGTTGACCAGCTTGCTGCCGGTATGGCGGTTAACGGCGCTCAGCTGGCGGTTGAAGCTCTCGAACTCCACCTGGCCGGCGAGGTTGTTGCCGTTCTTATCCAGCAGCATGCGTACCGGCGTGGCCGGCAGGAAGCGATTAAGCTGCAGCTGCTTCGGCGCCTGCGCTTCGACGACGTAAATCAGCTCGAGCAGCAGTGTCCCGACCGGCAGCGCCTTGTTCTTCAGCAGCGAGATAGTGCTGCTGCCGGTATCGCCGGAAAGGATCAGGTCCAGGCCGTTGATAATCAGCGGATGCTCCCAGGTGACGAACTGCGCGTCTTCGCGGGAGAGCGCGACGTCGCGCTCAAAGGTGATGGTGCAGCCGTCTTCCGGCAGGCCCGGGAAGTCCGGAACCAGCATATGATCGGACGGAGTCAGCACAATCAGGTTCTCGCCGCGATCGTCCTGGTTGATACCGACGATATCAAACAGGTTCATGGCAAAGGCGATCAGGCTGGTATCGTCATCCTGTTCTTCAATGCTTTCGGCGAGCGCCTGCGCCCCTTCGCCGCCGTTGGAGTGAATCTCCAGCAGGCGGTCGCGGCCCTGCTCCAGCTGCGCTTTCAGCGCGTCGTGCTGCTGGCGGCAGGATTTAATCAGCGCGTCGAAGCCGTCGGTCGTCTCCGGCGCGGCAAGATAGTTAATCAGCTCATCATGGACGCTGTCGTAAACGGTGCGGCCGGTCGGGCAGGTGTGCTCGAAGGCATCAAGGCCTTCGTGATACCAGCGGACCAGCACCGACTGGGCGGTTTTTTCCAGATACGGTACGTGGATCTGAATATCGTGCGCCTGGCCGATACGGTCCAGACGGCCAATACGCTGCTCCAGCAGGTCCGGGTTGAACGGCAGATCGAACATCACCAGGTTGCTGGCGAACTGGAAGTTACGGCCTTCGGAGCCGATTTCAGAACACAGCAGCACCTGTGCGCCGGTGTCCTCTTCGGCAAACCACGCGGCGGCGCGGTCGCGTTCGATGATCGACATCCCTTCGTGGAAGACCGCGGCGCGAATGCCTTCACGCTCGCGCAGCACCTGTTCCAGCTGCAGCGCGGTGGCGGCTTTCGCGCAGATCACCAGCACCTTCTGCGAACGGTGGCTGGTCAGGTGGCCCATCAGCCACTCGACGCGCGGGTCGAAGTTCCACCAGGTTCCGCTATCGCCTTCAAACTCCTGATAGATCTGCTCCGGATAGAGCATGTCGCGAGCGCGCTCTTCGGCGGTTTTACGCGCGCCCATAATGCCGGAGACCTTGATGGCCGTCTGGTACTGCATCGGCAGCGGCAGGCGAATGGTGTGCAGTTCGCGCTTCGGGAAGCCTTTCACGCCGTTACGGGTGTTACGGAACAGAACGCGGCTGGTGCCGTGGCGGTCCATGAGCATGGAGACCAGCTCCTGACGCGCGGACTGGGCTCCGTCGCGATCGCTGTTGGCGGTCTGCAGCAGCGGCTCGATATCCTGCTCGCCGATTAGCTCGCCGAGCATATTCAGATCGGCATCGCTCAGCCTGTTGCCTGCCAGCAGCAGGGCGACGGCGTCGGCCACCGGGCGGTAGTTCTGCTGCTCTTCAACGAACTGGGCGAAGTCGTGGAAACGGTTTGGGTCCAGCAGGCGCAGACGGGCGAAATGGCTCTCCATCCCCAGCTGCTCCGGCGTGGCGGTCAGCAGCAGGATCCCCGGCACGCGTTCGGCCAGCTGTTCAATGGCCTGGTATTCACGGCTCGGCGCATCTTCGCTCCACACCAGATGGTGCGCCTCATCGACGATCATCAGATCCCATTCGGCGTCACACAGGTGCTCAAGGCGCTGCTTGCTGCGGCGCACAAAATCCAGGGAGCAGATCACCAGCTGCTCGGTTTCAAACGGATTATAAGCGTCGTGCTGCGCTTCGGCGTAGCGCTCGTCGTCAAACAGCGAGAAGCGCAGGTTGAAGCGGCGCAGCATTTCGACCAGCCACTGGTGCTGCAGGGTTTCCGGAACGACGATCAGCACGCGCTCGGCGGCGCCGGCCAGCAGCTGCTGATGCAGGATCATCCCGGCTTCGATGGTTTTACCGAGCCCGACCTCATCCGCCAGCAGCACGCGCGGGGCGTGGCGACGGCCAACGTCGTGGGCGATGTGCAGCTGGTGCGGGATCAGGCTGGTACGCTGGCCGCGCAGGCCGCTCCACGGCATCCGGTACTGCTCGCTCTGATATTTACGCGCGCGGTAGCGCAGCGCAAAGCGGTCCATACGGTCGATCTGCCCGGCGAACAGGCGGTCCTGCGGCTTGCTGAAAACCAGCTTGCTGTCGAGCAGCACTTCACGCAGAACAACGTTGGCTTCCTCGGTATCCAGACGGGTCCCGGTATAGGCCAGCAGGCCGTTTTCTTCATTAACTTCGTCAACCTGGAGCTGCCAGCCTTCGTGGCTGGTGATGGTGTCGCCCGGATTAAACATCACGCGGGTGATCGGGGAGTCGTTGCGTGCGTACAGACGATTTTCACCGATGGCGGGGAAAAGAAGGGTAACCATGCGCGCATCCAGCGCTACTACCGTCCCTAATCCCAGTTCGCTCTCTGTGTCGCTAATCCAGCGTTGACCAAGTGTAAAAGGCATATGTGTTCGGCTCTTTAGTTCTTAAATTGCAGGCAATAGTTGATCATCTCCGAATAGGCTGGAGAGAGATCAAAATTGGGTCCAGGAGTGGAAAGGGCGCTATGGTACTGGATGCTGCGGTGATAGTCACCTGTCAAAATAGCCCCAGCTGCCCTGTCACTATTGTAGCAAAATCATCGTCGACAAAGGGAAGTATTCCTTCCGCGACCGGCTGTAATTGTTTCGACAAATAGTGCTCGTAATCGAGCGGCGACTGCTGATAATCGACCGGCTCCGGCCCGCCGGTGGTCCAGACATATTTGATGCTGCCGCGCTGCTGGTACTGCTGCGGCCTGCCCAGCCTGACGTTGTGCTCGTCGGCAAGCCTTGCCGCGCGGACGTGCGGCGGAACGTTGCGCTGATATTCCGCCAGCGGTCGGCGCAGCCGCTTACGGTAGATCAGCCGATCGTCGAGCTCGCCGTTCATCAGCTGACGAATCGTCTCCAGGACGTAGTCACGATAGGGCTGGTTGCGGAAAATGCGCAGGTACAGCTCCTGCTGAAACTGCTGGGCCAGCGGCGTCCAGTCGGTTCGCACCGTCTCCAGCCCTTTAAAGACCATTCTCTGCTCCTGCGCCTCCTGAATCATTCCGGCGTAGCGCTTTTTGCTGCCGGTATCGGCCCCGCGGATGGTCGGCATTAAAAAGCGGCAGAAGTGGGTTTCAAACTCCAGCTCCAGGGTGCTGGTAAGGCGCGCTTTCCCCAGCTCGGCGGCCCACCAGTCGTTGACATAGGCCACCAGCGAACGGCCGATTTTCGCCGCCTCTTGTTCATCATGGGCGCGCCTGAGCCAGACAAAGGTGGAATCGGTGTCGCCATAGATAACGTCATAGCCCTGCGACTCAATCAGCGCTTTGGTCTGGCGCATGATGGCGTGGCCGCGCATGGTGATTGACGAGGCCAGCCGCGGGTCGAAAAAGCGGCAGGCGCTGGTGCCGAGCACGCCATAAAAGGCGTTCATAATGATCTTCAACGCCTGAGACAGCGGCTTGTTTTTATGCCGCTTGGCGTCGTCGCGGCCGTGCCAAATCTGGCCGACGATACCCGGCAGACAGTGCTTCTCGCGGGAGAAGCGCGCGCCGAGAAAGCCTTCGGTGCTGTGCTCGTCATCGGGCAGGGCGCCGCCTTCGACGAGCCCCACCGGGTCGATCAGGAAGGTGCGAATAATCGAGGGATACAGGCTTTTGTAGTCCAGCACCAGCACCGAATCGTACAGGCCGGGGCGGGAGTCCATCACGTAGCCGCCGGGGCTGGCCTGCGGCGGAACCTCGCCGAGGTTGGGCGCAACGTAGCCCAGCCGGTGCATGCGTGGAAAATAGAGGTGGCTGAAGGCGGCCACCGACCCGCCGTGGCGGTCGGCGGGCAGGCCGTTAACCGTGGCGCGCTCCAGCAGAAACGGCACGATCTCCGTTTTCTGGAAGATGCGCGTCACCAGCTCGCAGTCCTGCAAATTGTAGGTTGCCAGCGCCGGCTTATCCTCGCTGAAGCGGCGGTCGATTTCGTCCATCCGATCCCAGGGATTATCGATGGCTTTGCCTTCACCCAGCAGCTCGCGCGCTACCGCCTCAAGTGAAAAAGAGGGGAAGCTCCAGAACGCGGATTTCAGCGCCTCAATGCCGTCGATAATCAGCCGCCCGCTGGCCTGGGCGAAGAATACGCCATTTTTAAAACCGTGCTCGCGCCACTCCAGCTCGCTGTTGCCGCGGCCGAGCAGCAGCGGAATACGGTAGCGCTCGGCGTGTTTTTGCAGCACGCGCAGGTCGAACTGCACCACGTTCCAGCCGATCAGGATGTCCGGGTCATGGGCGGCAAACCAGGCGTTGAGCTTTTCCAGCAGCTGCGGGCGGCTGGCGACGTACTCCAGCTGAAAATCGACGGCGGGAGAGGCCGCCGGCTCTGGCCCGAGCATGTAGACGACCCGCTGGCCGCAGCCTTCCAGGCCGATGCAGTACAGCTCGCCGTGGCGGCTGGTTTCGATATCCAGCGATACCCATTTCAGCGGCGGCCGGTAGTGCGGGCTGGCCTTCATGCGGGCGTTGAGCAGCTGCGCTCCTCGTTTTTCGCCCTCGACCCAAACCGGCGCGGTAATAAAGCGCTCCATCAGATAGCGCTCCGGCGGGCGGATATCGCCTTCGTAGACGGTAATGCCCTGTTCGCGCAGCTTCTTTTCGAGGCGCATCAGCTGGCGATGGGCGCGGCAGTAAAGGCCAAAAACCGGCTGGCGGTGAAAGTCTTTTAGGCTGAGGGGGGCGAGGCGCAGGCCGTTTTCGCCCTGCAGCAGGCGTTCAGCCTGGGCACGCTGCGCTTCGGGGATAAATGCCACGGACTCCTGCGGCGGCAGGGTGACCTGAAGGGGGCCGTCGTCGGTCGCCAGCCAAAAGGTCAGCTCCGTGCCCTGCGGGGTATCCCGCCAGTGACGGGTCAGTAAGAAACCTTCTCGTGGCTGAGTCACGCCGTGCTCTCATCAAGTCAAACCAGGCCTGAGTATAGCCTGGTTCACGGCGCGATGCTGGGGTTTTATACAGGTATTTTGACCCATCCCGGCGGCGCTACTGCCCGTAATAGGCCTTCGCGCCGTGCTTGCGTAAATAGTGCTTATCCAGCAGGGTTTGCTGCATATCCGGCAGCTGAGGCGCCAGCTGCCGGCAGAAAATCCCCATATAGGCGATCTCTTCCAGCACAATCGCGTTATGCACCGCATCTTCCGCGTTTTTCCCCCAGGCAAACGGGCCGTGGGAATGCACCAGCACGCCGGGCATTTGCGCCGGGTCGATGGCGTTCTCGCGGAAGGTTTCGACGATAACGCGCCCGGTTTCCCACTCATATTCCCCGTTGATTTCGCTGTCGGTCATCAGGCGGGTGCAGGGAACCGCGCCGTAGAAGTAATCGGCGTGGGTGGTGCCGGTCGCCGGGATTGACTGGCCTGCCTGCGCCCAGATGGTCGCATGGCGTGAATGGGTATGGACGATACCGCCGAGGGTCGGGAAGGCCTGATATAGCAGGCGATGGGTTGGGGTATCCGACGAGGGTTTCTTTTTCCCTTCCACCACTTCGCCGGTTTCCAGGCTCACCACCACCATATCCTCAGCGCTCATCGCGCTGTAGTCGACGCCCGAAGGCTTGATCACCAGCAGGCCCCGCTCGCGGTCGACGGCGCTGACGTTGCCCCAGGTTAAGGTCACCAGGTTGTGCCTGGGCAGCGCGAGATTGGCTTCCAGAACCTGACGTTTCAGATCTTCTAACATTGTGTACTCCGAATAGCGGGTCAGCACGGTTTCCCTCTTCTCCTCTCCTTAGCGGCGGAGAGGGAGAAGAGGGGGCGACCTCTTAACGTTTGCCGGCGTAATAAACTTCGTTCCAGCGCAGCGCATCTTTGAAGGAAGGCAGGCGGGTTTCGTTATCAATGACGGTCAGCTCGATATCCTGCAGCTCCGCAAACTGGCGCATATCTTCGAGAGTCAGGGCGTGGCTGAAGACGGTATGGTGCGCGCCGCCGGCAATGATCCAGGCTTCGGACGCGGTGCGGAGATCCGGCTGCGCTTTCCACAGCGCGTTGGCTACCGGCAGCTTCGGCAGAGCGTGCGGGGTAGGCACCGTTTCAATGGTGTTAACCAGCAGGCGATAGCGATCGCCGAGATCGATCAGGCTGGCGACGATCGCCGGGCCGGTTTGGGTGTTGAAGATCAGGCGCGCAGGGTCGGCTTTACCGCCAATGCCCAGCGGCTGAACGTCGAGGATCGGTTTTTCCGCCGTGGAGATGGTTGGGCAGACCTCCAGCATATGCGAGCCGAGTACCAGATCGTTGCCGTTGTCGAAGTGGTAGGTGTAATCCTCCATAAAGGAGGTGCCGCCCTGCAGACCGGTTGACATCACCTTCATGATGCGAAGCAGGGCGGCGGTTTTCCAGTCGCCTTCGCCCGCAAAGCCGTAGCCCTGCTGCATCAGACGCTGCACGGCGAGACCCGGAAGCTGCTTCAGGCCGTGTAAATCTTCAAAGGTGGTGGTGAAGGCGTGGAAGCCGCCCTGCTGCAGGAAGCGCTGCATTCCCAGCTCGATACGCGCGGCATCGAGAACGTTCTGCCGCTTATCGCCGCGGACCTGCGCTGCCGCAGTCAGCCGGTAGCTGCTTTCATATTCATCAACCAGGGCGCTGATATCGCCTTCGCTGACGTCGTTGACCACCTGCACCAGATCGCCCACCGGCCAGGTATTGACCGAGAAGCCGAATTTGATCTGCGCGGCGACCTTATCGCCATCGGTGACCGCGACTTCGCGCATGTTATCGCCAAAACGGCAGACTTTCAGATGACGGGTATCCTGTTTCGAGACCGCCTGGCGCATCCATGAGCCGATGCGCTGATGGGCGTCCCGATCCTGCCAGTGGCCGGTCACCACGCTATGCTGCTGGCGCATACGGGCGCCAATAAAGCCGAACTCGCGGCCGCCGTGCGCGGTCTGGTTGAGGTTCATAAAGTCCATATCGATGCTGTCCCACGGCAGCGACGCGTTGTACTGGGTGTGGAACTGCAGCAGCGGTTTATTGAGGATGGTCAGGCCGTTAATCCACATCTTGGCCGGAGAGAAGGTGTGCAGCCACACTACCATGCCGGCGCATTTATCATCATAGTTAGCGTCGCGGCAGATATGGGTGATTTCGTCCGGCGTGGTGCCCAGCGGCTTTAATACCAGCCGGCACGGCAGTTTTGCCTCGGCGTTCAGGCTGTTCACCACGTGCTCGGCATGCTTTGTGACCTGACGCAGCGCTTCCGCGCCGTACAGATGCTGGCTGCCAATCACGAACCAGACTTCATAGTTAGCAAAAATCGTCATTTTGGTGTCCTTAATGGGTGAGAGCTGGCTGAGATTGCGAGGCCTTTTCCGCCTGTGCAGCCGAAGGGAGATACTGTTGTTCAGCGCTGACTGACCATTGCCGGTAGCGCTGATAGAGGTGTTCGAAGCGCTGCGCCTGGGCCGGACGCGGCTGCAGGGTGCTTTCCACCCGGCTTGCCATATGCTGCTGGGCCGTTGGAATATCGCTATATACGCCGGCGGAGACGGCGGCAAAGATGGCCGCACCCAGCGCGCAGCACTGATCGGAGGCGACAATTTGCAGCGGCCGGTTCAGCACGTCGCAGCAGGCCTGCATGATGACCGGGTTTTTGCGCGCGATGCCGCCCAGCGCCATCACGTTGATGACCGGGATCCCCTGGTCGGTGAAGCACTCCATAATGGCGCGGGCGCCGAAGGCGGTTGCCGCAACCAGGCCGCCAAACAGCGCCGGCGCATCGGTGGCGAGATTCAGATCGGTTATTACGCCTTTCAGGCGCTGGTTAGCGTTTGGGGTGCGCCGTCCGTTGAACCAGTCCAGCACCACCGGCAGATGGTCGAGCGAGGGATTTTTCGCCCAGGCTTCGGTCAGCGCCGGCAGCAGCTGTTTCTGGCTGGCGCGGATCTGCTCTTTCAGCTCCGGATGGGCAAGCGCCAACTGCTCCAGCGGCCAGCCGAGAATGCGGCCAAACCAGGCGTAGATATCGCCAAAGGCCGACTGCCCGGCCTCCAGACCGATAAAATCGGGCACCACGCTGCCGTCGACCTGGCCGCAGATGCCTTTCACCGTGCGGGCGCCAACGCTCTGCTTATCGGCGATCAGAATGTCGCAGGTGGAGGTGCCGATGACTTTAACCAGCGTATTAGGCTGCGCGCCGGCGCCTACCGCCCCCATATGGCAGTCGAAGGCGCCGCCGGAGATGGTGACCGTTTCCGGCAGACCCAGGCGCTGGGCCCATTCGGTGCAGAGGGTGCCGACCGCCGCGTCGGCGGTCCAGGTCTCGCTAAACAGCGGCCAGCTGAGGTGCTGATTGATAATGGGGTCGAGCTCGTCGAAGAAGCTGGCCGGCGGCAGACCGCCCCAGTCGGCGTGCCACAGCGATTTATGCCCGGCGCTGCAGCGGCCGCGACGAATATCCTGCGGGCGGGTGGTCGCGGAGAGCAGCGCCGGAACCCAGTCGCACAGCTCAATCCATGAGGCCGCGGCCTGCGCAACGGCGCTATCCTGACGGGTGACATGGAGGATCTTGGCCCAGAACCATTCGCTGGAGTAGATGCCGCCGATGTAGCGGGAGTAGTCCTCTTTGCCCGGCTGGTGGCACAGGCGGGTGATGGCTTCCGCCTCTTCTACCGCGGTATGGTCTTTCCACAGCACGAACATCGCATTCGGGTTGTTGGCGAACTCTTCCCGCAGGGCCAGCACGTTGCCGTCGGCATCGACAGGCGCCGGCGTCGAGCCGGTGCTGTCAACGCCGATACCGACGACGGCGGCGCGCTGCCCGGGGCTCAGCAGCGCCAGCACGCTTTTCAGCGCGGCTTCCATTGATTCAATGTAATCACGCGGGTGGTGGCGGAACTGATTATTCGGGGCGTCGCAAAATAGCCCCTCCTGCCAGCGTGGGTACCACTCTACGCTGGAGGCGAGCTCTTCGCCGGTGGCGCATTCCACTGCCAGAGCGCGAACTGAGTCACTACCAAAATCGAGGCCAATCGCAATTGCCATGCTGTTACTCCATGCTAAAAACCATTCATGGTGAAACAGTAGATATCCTCGGGAAAAACCGTCAGGCCGTATTCGCTAATCTTATGGACTATATTGCTATGTCATCGCAAAGTGTGACGCCGTGCAAATATTCAATGTGGACTTTCCTGCCGTATTTATAGACACTTTTGTTATGCGTTGGAATGGCTTACATTGAGCGGTGTCGTCGATTTTTGCTGAAATCAGGCGGGTTTTAATTCGAATTTCAACCCGCATCCCATTACGGGAAGCGCGCTTAGGGATAAAATAACGAATATGGACAATTGGTGTCCAGAGCCTCTCCGGGAGAGCTGAGTTTATGGCTGAAACACAAAACGATCCTTTGCTACCGGGCTACTCTTTTAACGCCCACCTGGTTACGGGGCTGACGCCGATTGATGCGGATAGCTATCTGGATTTCTTTATTGACCGCCCGCTCGGCATGAAAGGTTTTATTCTTAATCTGACGATTCGCGGTGAAGGGGTGATCAACAACCAGGACGAACAGTTTGTCTGCCGGCCTGGCGATATTTTACTCTTCCCGCCGGGGGAAATTCATCACTACGGCCGCCACCCTGATGCCCGCGAGTGGTATCACCAGTGGGTCTACTTCCGCCCGCGGGCCTACTGGCACGAATGGCTGAACTGGCCGACGATTTTCGCCCACACCGGATTTTTCCGTCCCGATGAGCAGTGGCAGGCGCGCTTTGGCGAGCTTTTCGGCCAGATCGTCGACGCCGGACAGGGGGCCGGGCGCTACTCTGAGCTGTTGGCGATCAATCTGCTGGAACAGCTGCTGCTGCGGCGCATGGAGGCCATTAACGAATCCCTGTACCCGCCGCTGGATAACCGGGTCCGCGACGCCTGCCAGTACATTAGCGATCACCTGGCGGACAGCCATTTTGATATCGCCAGCGTCGCCCAGCACGTGTGTCTGTCGCCGTCGCGGCTGTCGCACCTGTTCCGCCAGCAGCTGGGCATCAGCGTGCTGGGGTGGCGGGAAGATCAGCGCATCAGCCAGGCCAAGCTGCTGCTGAGCACCACGCGAATGCCCATCGCCACGGTGGGACGCAACGTTGGCTTTGAAGATCAGCTCTATTTCTCGCGGGTATTTAAAAAATGCACCGGCGCCAGCCCGAGCGAATTCCGCGCAGGATGTGAATAAAACGTAAATAAAGTGAAATGATGCCCCGGAAAATTGTCACAACCAGTAAACTATTCAGACAATTGATGGCTTGACGAAGGCGCGACGGCTCTGGAGAATCCGTGCTTCGTTTTTAAACCGGGCACACTATGCAAGCATTGCTGGAACATTTTATCACCCAATCCACGGTCTACTCGCTGATAGCCGTGATGCTGGTCGCCTTTCTTGAATCGCTGGCGCTGGTGGGGCTGATACTGCCGGGTACGGTGATGATGGCCGGGCTGGGCGCGCTGATCGGCAGCGGTGAGGTTAACTTCTGGCAGGCGTGGCTGGCGGGGATCGTCGGCTGTTTATTCGGTGACTGGATTTCATTCTGGCTCGGCTGGCGGTTTAAAAAACCGCTGCATCGCTGGTCGTTTATGAAGAAAAACAAAGCGCTGCTTGATAAGACCGAGCACGCGCTGCACCAGCACAGCATGGTCACGATCCTGATCGGGCGCTTCGTCGGGCCGACGAGACCGCTGGTGCCGATGGTTGCCGGAATGCTTGACCTGCCGGTCGCGAAGTTTATTCTGCCGAATATTATTGGCTGTCTGCTGTGGCCGCCGCTCTACTTTTTACCAGGCATTCTTGCCGGCGCGGCCATTGATATTCCCGCCGATGAGAACAGCGCCAGCTTTAAGTGGCTGCTGCTGAGCGCCGCGCTGCTGGCGTGGCTGGCCGGTTGGCTATGCTGGCGACTGTGGCGTAGCGCGAAAACAAGCGATCGTCTGACCCGACTGCTGCCGCGTACGCGTCTGCTGTGGCTGACGCCGCTGGCGCTGGCGCTGGCGGGCGTGGCGTTAACCGTGGCGATTCGCCACCCGCTGATGCCGGTCTATCTCAATATTCTGCACCAGGTTATCGCGCGCTGATCCCTAACAGATGGGAGGCGCTGCTGTTGCCGCTTAAGAGCGCATCGGTGGCGCCATCCCAGGCGATACGCCCGTCGGCCACCACCAGCGATCGCGGGGCGATGCGGGCCGCATCCTCCACGCTATGCGACACCATCAGCAGCGTCAAATTCCGGCGCTGGCAAACCTCTGCGACCAAAATCAGCATCTCCTGGCGCAGCGCCGGATCGAGCGCGGAAAACGGCTCATCCAGCAGCAGTACCGGCTGCTCGCGCACCAGACAGCGCGCCAGCGCCGCCCGCTGCCGCTGACCGCCGGATAGCTCGCCGGGAAGCCTCTCCAGCAGGGAATCAAGGCCCATCTGTTCGGCAATAGCCTGCAGACTGGCGTTTTGCCCGGCGCTCAGCTTAAGCCCGGGGTGCATGCCAAGGCCGATGTTCTGGCGGATGGTGAGATGGTTAAAGAGGTTATTTTCCTGAAACAGCATTGATACCGGGCGACGGGCGGGCGGCGTATCGGTATGCGGCTGACCGTCGATGACGATGCTGCCGCTCGCCGGCGGCAAAAAGCCGGCGATCAGATTCAGCAGCGTGCTTTTCCCCGCCCCGCTGGGGCCGAGTACCGCAATGCGTTCGCCGCGCTGTACGGAGAGGGTGAAACGCATCGGCAGGTGCTGGTACAGCCAGGTTACATCATTCAGTTTTAACATCACGCCCCGGTAGCTTCTCAATCACGGTAAAGAGGACAAAGCACAGCGCCAGCAGCAGCAGGGCGGTAACGGCACCGTCCTGGCTACGATAGGCGCCAATCTGCTGATACAGATAGAACGGTAGGGTGCGGAAATCGTCGTTGCCGAACAGCGCCACCACGCCGAAATCACCGATCGAAAGCACGCAGGCAAAGGCCAGCGCCTGGGCCAGCGGGCGCTTCAGGGCGCGAAGCTCTACGACCTGCAGGCGGGTAAAGCCGCTCATCCCCAGCGATTGGCAGAGCATGCCGTAGCGCACGGCGACGTCGCGCATCGGGTTTTCCAGCACCTTCAGCGCATAGGGGATCGCCATCAGCGCATTGGTGAAGATAACGATGCCGTCGGCGGAGTCGGGCAGGCCAACGCTATTATTGAGCAGTAAAAAGAAGCCGGTCGCGAGCACAATTCCCGGCATGGCGAGGATCAGCATTCCGCTGAGCTCCAGCGCCTGGCCGGCCAGCGGGCGGCGGCGGATGCGCAGCTCGCGGCTGCTCCACAGCAGCATCATCGTCAGAATAACGCTGAGTATGCCGGCGGCCAGCGCGATGCGCAGGGAGGTCGAGAAGGCTTGCCATAGCGCAGGCTGGGACAGCACCCGCGGCAGATTGTTATTCAGGCCATCGATGACGACCGCCAGCAGCGGCGGCAGCAGCAGCAGCAGCGCGATCGCGATGAGCACGAAATCGGTCAGGCGGCTGTGCAGGCGATCGTCAGGGTCGCGCCAGCCGCGAACGTGGGTCACGCCGATCGCCAAGGCCTTGCTCAGGCGCTGGCTGAGCAGCACCAGCCCGAGGCAGCAGCTCATCTGGATCAGCGCCAGCATCGCCGCGCGAGCCGGGTCGTAATCAAAGCTCAGCGCCTGGTAGATCGCCAGCTCGATGGTAGTGGCCCGAGGGCCGCCGCCAAGGGAGAGTACGGTAGCGAAGCTGGCGAAGCAGAGCATAAAGATAAGCGCCGCCACCGGAGGAATTTGCCGCCGCAGCCACGGCCACTCCACGAAGCGGAAAAAGTGAAAGCCGCGCATGCCAAGCTGGGCCGCAATTTGCCGCTGTTCGCCGGGAATATTCTCCAGCGCCTGCAGCAGCAGGCGGGTCGCCATCGGCATATTGAAGAAGACGTGCGCCAGCAGAATTCCCTGCAGCCCGTAAGGGGAGAAATCCCACCGCCATCCCAGCGCGCTAAAAGCCGCCGCCAGCCAGCCCTGACGGCCGTAAACGCTCAGGATGCCAAATACCGCCACCAGCACCGGCAGGATAAGAGTCATCGCGCACAGGCGCAGCAGCAGCGTGCGGCCGGGAAAGCGGCGCCGGTAAAGGGCGCGGGCAAGAAAAATAGCCGGCACCACCGAAAGCAGCGCCGAGAGAAACGCCTGCCAGAAGGAGAAGCGGACGACGTGCCAGAGATAGCTGTCGCGAACGATCGCCAGCCAGGCCGCCTCCGGCGCGCTGCTCCAGAGCGCCAGAAAAGCGGCCAGCGCCACTACGACCAGCACGGCGGCGGCCGTCAGGCCCGGCAGCAGCCAGCCGATAGTTAGCGGCTGACGGCGCGTTGCCATGCGTTAATCCAGTTCTGTCGTTCGCCAGCGACCTGCTGCGGAGTGAACTCCAGCGTGGTCTGCGGTTTGACCAGCGCGTCAAAGCCGGCAGGGAGCGTCACCTGGGTGACCGGGTACATCCAGTTGCCCGCCGGAATCGCATTCTGGAAACCCGGAGAGACCATAAACTTAAGGAACTTCTCCGCCAGCTCCGGCTGCTTGCTGGCCGCGGTGCGGGCCGCCACTTCGACCTGCAGGTAGTGGCCTTCGCTGAAAGCGGCCGCCGCGTAGTTATCTTTTTTCTCTTCGATAATGTGATAAGCCGGAGAGGTGGTATAGCTCAGCACCAGATCGCTTTCCCCCTTCAGGAACAGGCCGTAGGCCTCGCTCCAGCCCTTGGTCACGGTGACGGTTTTCGCCGCCAGCTTCTCCCAGGCCTGCGGGGATTTGTCGCCGTACACTTTCTGCATCCACAGCAGCAGGCCGAGGCCCGGCGTGCTGGTGCGCGGATCTTCGTAGATCACCCGCCATTTCCGATCGCTCTCAACCAGCTCTTTCAGGCTTTTTGGCGGATTTTTGAGCTTGTTTTTATCGTAGACGAAGGCGAAATAGCCGTAATCAAAGGGTACGAAGGTATCGTTGTTCCAGCCGCCAGGGACCGTAAGCGCGTCGGTCGGCACGTTGCTTTTGGCGAACAGCTTGCTTTGCGCCGCCGCTTCCAGCAGGTTGTTGTCCAGTCCGAGGACCACGTCGGCTTTGCTGTTTTTGCCTTCCATGCGCAGGCGATTCAGCAGCGAGACGCCATCTTCCAGCGCCACGAACTTCAGCTCGCAGCCGCAGTCGGCTTCAAAAGCCTTTTTGACGGCCGGGCCTGGGCCCCAGTCCGCAGAAAAGGAGTCGTAGGTATAAACGGTGAGAACGGGTTTAGCCAACGCGGGAGCGGCGACCAGCACCAGCAGCGGGAGTAATTTTTTCAACACTTTGCACCTCACAAAAAAGGGGTGGCAAAGGATTTTGAGTGAGCCTCAAATCCCTTCGCCGGCGTTATCCGGATCAGGTTCGACGGGTATTTTCTCAGCCCAGACGCTTCATCGTTCAGGCTGCCTTGATGCAGCCTGAACGATATCGCGTATGTTTATTAGCACCCCGTTGAGAACGGCGACCAGTGTAATGATTTTGTTAGCTGACCGAAAGTGCTTCCGCGCCAGGTGGCAAGGCTCTAGGGTTCCGGCGGCGCAAACCACGCCGATTTAAAATCAAACCAGCCGAGGGTGTTCATTCTCACACCGCGCATGCTGCGCTGGCCCTGGATCATCAGCCAGTGGTGGATCAGTGGCACGATCGTTTGATTAGCCAGCAGCTGCTGACTCCAGGTTGCGGGGTTTAACTCGCCCGCATGCCAGCGGCCGGCATCCTCCTGCCAGTCAATCGGGATGCAGTGGCGAATGAGCGGAACTTCATAAAGCCAGGCGAACAGGGAAAAGTCGATCGGCAGGGTAAAGTTGGCGCTGTTTAGCCAGATATCGCTGACAACCTCGCCGCGATGCCATTCCGCGTATTCCAGCTCCCGAATCTCCAGCCTGACCTGATGTTCGGCTAACAGCGTCGCCATAATGCCGCCGATCGCGCGATGCTCAATATGGTCCTGGTAATAGGTCAGCGTCACCGACTCCAGGCCCGCGGGCTTCTCGCAGGCGTGGCTGCGCGCGTGGTGCCAGCGCGGCAGCAGGCCGTAGGCCGGGAACCAGTTGCCCTGGTAATGTTCGCCCGCGTGATAGAGCAGGTTCGCCGGCTGGAACAGATAGCTCAGCCACTGGCGTACGGCTGCATTGGCGCCAAGCGGGCTGCGGGAATCAAACAGCAGGTAGTAGCAGCCTTCTTCCAGACGACTTTCGACGGCTTTCTCGCTCTGCGTGGTGCCCTGCAGGGTTAAGCCGCCGTTCGACTCTTCGCCAATCTCCGGCAGCACCCAGACGTTGACCTCGTCAATTAATGCCCGATAGCCGAAGTAGTCGTCGAAGGCATGGATCTTTAGCTGATTTTGGTTATTGCGCGCCACCGCATAGGGCCCGGTACCGATCGGCATCGCGGAGTAGTTCTCCATCGACTGCCATTCGCGCGGCAGTATCACCGCGGAAACCTGGCCCAGCAGCCACGGCAGCCAGCGATCCGGCTGGGTCAGATGGATATCCAGCGTCCAGGCGGTAGGCGAGACGATGCGCTCAATATGGGAGTAGAGCGGCAGGGCGTTGCTGCGCTGCAAAGAGGCGATCACATCCTCCATTTCCAGCTCGCGGCCGTGGTGAAAGTGGATGCCGGGACGCAAAAAGAAGCGCCAGTGGGTGGGAGATAGCTGCTGCCAGTGGTGGGCAATATCGGCTTCCAGTTCCCCATTTTCCTCATTTACCCGCGTCAGGGCGCTGAAGATTTGCCGGGCGATATGGTTTTCCGAACGGCGCAGAGCGCTGCCGGGGAGCAGATTTTTCATCGGCCGGTAGTAGAGCACGCGCAGAATATGCCGCCCCTGGCGAAAGCTCCGTCCGAGATGAGAGACCAGCATCTGGCGCACGGCGGCCTTATCGCCGACCAGCTGCACCAGCTGATCGATGCGATCCTGCTCCAGCAGATCTTCCGCCCGCTGCTGCTGCAGCGCCAGGCCGGTGTAAAGGAAGGCCAGCTTCGATCGCTTACCGCGTCCCGCTTCCGCCTCCCAGGTTAGCCAGCCGCGCTCTTCCATCATGTTCAGCAGGGTTCTCATATGGCGGCGCGAACAGCTTAGCATCTCCGCCAGCTCGTTGAGCGTCGTCTCCTGCGACCTGCCTTCGCAGCATTGCCATAAGCGGATGAACTGTTGTTGCAGACGGGCGGAAGACATAAAAGGGGAACTCCTGATGAAAACTCAGCAATTTATTAATCCCTATATTAGGCCAATAATAGATTCCGATGAAGCGAGGAGATGAATATGATGAGGTCAACCGCTAAGCAGTTCTACCAACGCTACTTTTCTGCGACGCAGGATGCGTCATGGCTAGCCCGCCTGATGGCAGGACGACAGCAGGAAATACTCGGCGAGCTGATGCAGTGGGGAGTTACGTCACCGACCTCTGAGCGTTAACTTGCAGACATCATGTGTGACTGAGTATTGGTGCGTACCTGTCGTCTTTCACGTTCCCGGCGTTGCCGCGGTCCGCTCATAATGGCCGCCTGCCTGTAACCTGAAATCGATTGAGTATAAAATCACCCGCCAGCAGATGACTTCTGCTGGCTTTTTTCGTTTTCTTCGCGTGCTAAGGACATGACATGCTGTGGTTAATGACAATGGGGCGGCGGCTTAACGGCGTCTACGCGGCTTTTATGCTGGTCGCTTTTATGATGGGGATTGCCGGCGCGCTGCAGGCCCCGACGCTCAGCCTGTTTCTCAGCCGCGAAGTAGGTGCGCAGCCTTTCTGGGTCGGGCTGTTTTATACCGTTAACGCCATTGCCGGGATCGCGGTCAGCCTGGCGCTGGCGAAGCGATCCGATAGCCAGGGCGACCGCCGCCGGCTGATTATGTTCTGCTGTCTGATGGCCGTGGGCAACGCGCTGCTGTTTGCGTTTAATCGCCACTACTTAACCCTGATTACCTGCGGCGTAATGCTGGCATCCATCGCCAATGCCGCGATGCCGCAGCTGTTCGCCCTGGCGCGGGAGTATGCCGACAGCTCGGCGCGGGAAGTGGTGATGTTCAGTTCAATCATGCGCGCCCAGCTGTCGCTGGCGTGGGTTATCGGCCCGCCGCTGGCCTTTATGCTGGCGCTGAACTACGGCTTTACCACCATGTTCTCCATTGCAGCCGCTATTTTTGTGATTAGCCTGGCGCTGATCGCCTGTAAGCTGCCGTCGGTGGCGCGGGTGGAGCAGCCTTCGGAGGCGGCAGGCGCGGTGGCGCAGGCCGGCGGCTGGCAGGATAAAAACGTGCGTATGCTGTTTATCGCCTCGACGCTGATGTGGACCTGCAACACCATGTACATCATCGATATGCCGCTGTGGATCAGCAGCGATCTCGGCCTGCCGGATAGCCTGGCCGGGATCTTAATGGGCACCGCGGCCGGGCTGGAGATCCCGGCGATGATCCTTGCGGGCTACTATGTCAAACGCTGGGGCAAGCGTAGCATGATGGTCGCCGCCGTGGCCGCCGGGGTGCTGTTCTACGCCGGGCTGATCCTGTTCCACGACCGCACGGCGCTGCTGGCGCTGCAGCTGTTTAACGCGATTTTTATCGGTATTGTCGCCGGGATCGGCATGCTGTGGTTCCAGGACCTGATGCCGGGACGCGCGGGAGCGGCCACCACGCTGTTTACCAACAGTATTTCCACCGGCGTAATCCTGGCCGGCGTGCTGCAGGGGGCGCTGTCGCAAAGCTACGGCCACGCCAGCGTTTACTGGGCGATTGCGGCGATTTCGCTGGTCACCCTGTTTTTGACCTGCAAAGTTAAAGATATCTAGCCCGTTACCCGCTCGCGGAGCGCCGCGGGCGGCAGGATTCAGGAGAGGATATCGATCGTTTCCCGCAGCTGCCGGATGGCGATTTGCCCCGGCGCGGAGGCCTGGCCCGCGCTGCCGAACGTCATCGCTGAGCCAAACAGTCGCCCGGTAACCCGGCTGATGCCGCCCATTTTGCCCATCGACATGGTGATGATCGGGCGGGTAGCGTACTTCTCTTTCATGGACAGCGTGGCGGAGAGTAGCGTCAGCACATCCTGCGGAGATTGCGGCATGACCGCTATTTTCGGCAGGTCGGCGCCCAGCTCCTGCATGCGGCAGAGGCGGCGAATAATCTCTTCCTCGGGCGGCGTCTTCTGGAAATCATGATTGCTGACGATCGCCTTAACGCCGGCGGCATGGGCATCGTCGATCAGCGATCGGATCTGCGATTCATCGTTGAAGAGCTCAATATCAATCACCTCGACCAGCCCGCTGAGCGCGACCTGACGGTTAAGCGCAAAATAGTCCGCCTCGTCGAGCTGCGCCTCGCCGCCCTCTTTTTGGCTACGGAAGGTGAACAGCAGCGGCGTATCGGCGAGGATCTGGCGAATGTCAGCCAGCGCCAGCATTACCTGCTCGCTTTCGCCAACCTGCGCAAAGCCGTCGGCACGCCATTCGATAATATCGGCGTCGACCTCCGCCAGCGCCCGAGCACGGGCCTTCAGCTCATCGAGGGTTTGGCCCATCAGCGGAACGCAAATGTGGGTTGAACCTTCCTGGAAGGTGATGTTCTTCACCGTAACGGTTGTCGTCATATCAGCGCCTGTGCGTATTTCCTGAGGCCTTCTGTCGCTGAGAAGGCATAAAAAAATGCCCGGTCAGTGGACCGGGCAGGGGAGCCGCTGGCGGCTTTAGTTCATAAAGGCCGGCTGCTTATTCTCGTAGGCGGAGATCGCCTCTTCGTGCTGCAGCGTCAGGCCGATGCTATCGAGGCCGTTAAGCATGCAGTGGCGGCGGAAGGCGTCGATTTTAAAGCTGTACGACCTGTCGCCCGCTTTAACCACTTCGGCTTCCAGATCCACCTCGAACTTAATGCCCGGGTTGGCCTGCACCAGCTTAAACATCTCGTCGACCTGCTCGTCGCTCAGCGTGACCGGCAGCAGCTGGTTGTTAAAGCTGTTGCCGTAGAAGATATCGGCAAAGCTGGGGGCGATAACCACTTTAAAGCCGTAATCGGTCAATGCCCACGGCGCATGTTCACGCGAGGAGCCGCAGCCGAAGTTTTCCCGCGCCAGCAGAATCGAGGCGCCCTTGTACTCCGGGAAGTTGAGGACGAATTCCGGATTCGGCTGCTGTCCCTGATCATCGAGGAAGCGCCAGTCGTTGAACAGATGCGCGCCAAAACCGGTGCGGGTGACTTTCTGCAGGAACTGCTTGGGAATGATCGCATCGGTATCGACGTTTGCGGCATCCAGCGGCACCACCAGGCCCGTATGTTGGGTAAATTTCTCTGCCATGATGGTCTCCTTATTTGATGTCGCGGATGTCGGCAAAATGGCCGCTAACGGCCGCCGCTGCCGCCATTGCCGGGCTGACTAAGTGGGTACGTCCGCCGCGGCCCTGACGGCCTTCAAAGTTACGGTTGCTGGTGGATGCGCAGCGCTCGCCCGGGTTCAGGCGGTCGTTGTTCATCGCCAGACACATGGAGCAGCCCGGCAGGCGCCATTCAAAACCGGCTTCGATAAAGATTTTATCCAGGCCTTCTGCTTCCGCCTGGGCTTTCACCGGGCCTGAGCCAGGCACCACTAATGCCTGCACGCCTGGCGCCACTTTACGTCCTTTGGCGATCTCCGCCGCCGCGCGTAAGTCTTCAATGCGCGAGTTGGTACAGGAGCCGATAAAGACTTTATCAATTGCGACTTCGGTCAGCGGGATGCCCGGCTTCAGGCCCATATAGGCCAGCGCTTTTTCCGCGCTCGCGCGCTCTACCGGATCGGCGAAAGAGGCCGGATCGGGGATCATGTCGGTGACGGAGATAACCTGGCCTGGGTTGGTTCCCCAGGTGACCTGCGGAGCAATCTCTGCGGCCTGTAAGATGACGACGGTGTCAAAGGTGGCATCGGCGTCCGTGGTCAGGGTTTCCCAGTAAGCGACCGCTTCGCTAAAGTCCTCGCCTTTAGGCGCGTGCAGACGGCCCTTCACGTAATCAAAGGTGGTCGCGTCCGGCGCCACCAGGCCCGCTTTAGCGCCCATCTCGATGGCCATATTGCACAGGGTCATGCGGCCTTCCATGCTCAGGTTGCGAATGGCTTCGCCGCAGAATTCGACCACGTGGCCCGTACCGCCGGCGCTGCCGGTTTTGCCGATGATCGCCAGCACGATATCTTTAGCGGTGATGCCGGGGGCCGCCTGGCCCTGAACTTCAATCTTCATCGTTTTGGCGCGGCCCTGCTTCAGGGTCTGAGTTGCCAGCACGTGCTCGACTTCGGAGGTCCCGATGCCGAAAGCCAGCGCGCCGAACGCGCCGTGGGTCGCGGTATGGGAATCGCCGCAAACGATGGTCATCCCCGGCAGGGTCACGCCTTGCTCAGGGCCCATCACGTGGACGATACCCTGATACGGGTGGTTCAGGTCATACAGCTCAACGCCGAATTCGTTACAGTTCTTAATCAGCTCCTGCATCTGAATACGCGCCATTTCGCCGGACGCGTTGATGTCTTTGGTCTGAGTCGAAACGTTATGATCCATGGTGGCGAAGGTTTTTCCCGGCTGGCGCACCTGGCGGTTGTGCGCGCGCAGGCCGTCAAACGCCTGCGGGGAGGTTACTTCGTGTACCAGATGACGGTCGATGTACAGCAGCGGGGTTTCGTTTTGCGCTTCATAAACCACGTGAGCATCAAACAATTTTTCATACAACGTCTTCGCCATGATTACACCCCTTCAGCGACGTAGCGGGCAATAATATCGCCCATTTCATCGGTACTGACCGCCGCCGCACCGCGCGCTAAATCGCCGGTACGGATGCCTTCTTCTAATGCGCGGTTGATCGCGCTTTCGATCGCCGTTGCCGCAGCGTCCGCATCGAGGCTGTAGCGCAGCAGCAGCGCCAGCGACAGGATCTGGGCGATCGGGTTGGCGATGTTCTTGCCGGCGATATCCGGCGCCGAGCCGCCTGCCGGCTCGTACAGGCCAAAACCCTGTTCATTGAGGCTGGCGGACGGCAGCATGCCCATTGAGCCAGTGATCATCGCGCATTCGTCGGACAGGATGTCGCCGAACAGGTTGGAGCACAGCAGCACGTCGAACTGGGACGGGTCTTTAATCAGCTGCATGGTGGCGTTGTCGATGTACATGTGCGCCAGCTCAACGTCCGGGTACTCTTTGGCGATTTCGCCGACGATTTCCCGCCACAAAATGGAGGACTGCAGCACGTTGGCTTTGTCGATAGAGGTCACTTTGCTCCGGCGCTTGCGGGCCGATTCAAACGCGATGTGCGCAATGCGCTCGATTTCAAAGCGGTGGTAAACCTCGGTATCAAATGCTTTTTCGTGATGGCCGCTGCCTTCGCGACCCTTCGGCTGGCCGAAGTAGATGCCGCCGGTCAGTTCACGGACGCACAGAATGTCGAAGCCGTTGGCGGCGATATCCGCGCGCAGCGGGCAAAACTCTTCCAGCCCCTGGTACAGCTTCGCCGGACGCAGGTTGCTGAACAGCTTGAAATGTTTACGCAGCGGCAGCAGCGCGCCGCGCTCCGGCTGCTCTGCGGGCGGCAGGTGCTCCCATTTTGGGCCACCGACGGAGCCGAACAGAATGGCGTCCGCCTGCTCGCAGCCGTCCACGGTTGCCTGCGGCAGCGGGGTGCCCTGGCGGTCGATGGCGATGCCGCCAACGTCATACTGGCTGGTGGTAATGCGCATATCAAAACGGTTACGGACAGCTTCCAGTACTTTCATCGCCTGGTTCATGACTTCCGGGCCAATGCCATCACCTGGCAAAACAGCAATATGATAATTCTTCGACATTACACAGTTTCCTTCTTGTTCTCGTTATTTTGAGCTTTGCGTTGCAACTCTTTTTCGACTTCAGCGGCGCGCCAGATGTTGTTCAGAACGTGAACCATCGCCTTCGCCGAGGACTCTACGATATCCGTCGCCAGCCCGACGCCGTGGAAGCGGCGACCGTTGTAGTTAACGACGATATCAACCTGGCCCAGCGCATCTTTGCCGTGGCCTTTGGCGCTTAAACCATACTTAACCAGCTCGATGTCATACGCCGTGACGCGGTTGATTGCCTGATATACGGCATCGACCGGGCCGTTGCCGTTAGCCGCTTCGGACTTCACTTCGTCGCCGCAGGCCAGCTTGACGGAGGCGGTGGCGATGGCGTTGGAACCGGATTGAACGCTGAAGTAGTCCAGGCGGAAATGCTCAGGCTCTTCCTGCTGCTTGTTAATAAAGGCCAGCGCTTCCAGGTCGTAGTCGAAGACCTGACCTTTTTTGTCTGCCAGCTTCAGGAACGCGTCGTACAGGTGGTCCATGTTGTAGTCGCTTTCCTTGTAGCCCATCTCTTCCATGCGGTGTTTCACCGCCGCGCGGCCGGAGCGGGAGGTCAGGTTCAGCTGTACCTGATTCAGGCCGATGGATTCCGGGGTCATGATTTCGTAGTTTTCGCGGTTCTTCAGCACGCCGTCCTGGTGAATACCGGAAGAGTGGGCGAAAGCGCCGGTGCCGACGATGGCTTTGTTCGCCGGGATCGGCATGTTGCAAATCTGGCTGACGGTCTGGCTGGTGCGCCAGATTTCGCTGTGATTAATGCGGGTGCGTACGTCCATAATGTCTTTACGCACCTTGATGGCCATGATGACTTCTTCCAGCGAACAGTTGCCCGCACGTTCGCCGATACCGTTCATGGCGCCTTCAACCTGGCGCGCGCCGGCGTGGACGGCGGCAATGGCGTTGCCGACGGCTAAGCCCAAATCGTCATGGGTGTGAACGGAAATGATCGCTTTGTCGATGTTCGGGACGTGATCGTACAGGCCGGTAATGATGTTGGAGAATTCGAACGGCATGGTATAGCCGACGGTATCCGGGATGTTAATGGTGGTGGCGCCGGCGCGGATGGCGGCTTCCACGACGCGAGACAGGTCAGCAATTGGCGTACGCCCGGCATCTTCACAGGAGAATTCGACGTCGTCGGTATAGTTGCGTGCGCGCTTGATCATATACACCGCGCGCTCAATCACCTCATCGAGGGTGCTGCGCAGCTTGGTGGCGATGTGCATCGGCGAGGTGGCGATAAAAGTATGAATACGGAACGCTTCGGCGATTTTTAATGACTCGGCCGCGACATCGATATCTTTCTCTACGCAGCGAGCCAGGGCGCAAACGCGGCTGTTTTTGATGGTACGCGCGATGGTCTGTACGGATTCAAAATCGCCCGGAGATGAGACAGGGAAGCCGACTTCCATCACGTCTACGCCCATACGCTCAAGGGCCAGGGCAATCTGCAGCTTCTCTTTAACGCTCAGGCTGGCCTGTAACGCTTGTTCCCCGTCGCGTAAGGTAGTATCGAAAATAATGACTTGCTGGCTCATGGTTAAATCCTTAATCGGTGTCCTGGGCGCCTTGCTGACGAGCATAAAAAAACCCGCGCAATGGCGCGGGTTTTATAGTCTTACTGGAAGATGACTAACGCTTAACGTCGCCCAGCAGCCTACCGCGCAAATTGGATGCGTTTAGTAGTAGTAGGCTGGTGAAACGAGTGCTGCGAATCATTGCGTCATGCTCCAGATGAAATCGATATGCCTTTAGAGTTACTGGATACGCCTTTTGATGTCAACCCCTGAGGGGGGAAATCGCCTTTTTGCCTTGTCACTGAATTAGCTAATTGTGCTGAAGATCGCGCTTTTTTGCCGACAATCGTTTTTGGCGCCGCGGCAGGGGCGAGACCATTTAAAACATTCGCATAAATTTCTTTTCATTCAAGGCGTCACGTTACCGGGGCGGTAATGGCTGGCATCTTAATGAAAAGACTGAGGATATTTACCCTGTGAATATATTAAAATGAGTTCAGGTTAATTATCTATGATAACGGCATGTTAATTTTAATAGTATATTTAATCGATAGTTTAATGCTGCTTCAATTTAATTTAACTATTCCTGCCGTTGTTTATCTTTATAAATTATGAGTAAACTTAACACCATCAAGTAATCGATATGGTTAAAATGAGTCGGCCATTTTCTCATCATGCTTATTTTTGTCGAAATCATAACTTTGATATATTCCTAAAATTCATTTTTACCCTTTTGCAAATTTCATATGCGTGCTAAATGATATTTTCGGCATTAATTACTGTACTTGTGCAAAGGGAATTTAGCCTGATGGTGAAATTAGATATGATAATTGAAAGTATTGAATATCAAACAGCCCCTGCGGTGGAAGTGACAAAACCTCAGCTACGAATGGTCGATCTCAATCTGCTCACCGTCTTTGATGCGGTGATGCAGGAGCAAAATATCACCCGGGCGGCACAGTCTCTGGGGATGTCGCAGCCGGCGGTCAGCAACGCCGTATCGCGCCTGAAGGTGATGTTTAATGACGAGCTATTCGTTCGCTATGGCCGCGGGATTCAGCCAACGGCGCGTGCGTTCCAGCTGTTTGGCTCGGTGCGTCAGGCTTTGCAGCTGGTGCAGAACGAACTGCCGGGCTCCGGCTTTGAGCCAATAAGCAGCGAGCGGGTGTTTAATCTGTGCGTTTGCAGCCCGCTGGATAACTATTTGACGGCAACGATCCTCAATAAAGTTAGCGCCGCCGCGCCAAATATTCATTTGATTTTTAAATCGGCGCTGAATCAAAATACTGACCATCAATTACGTTATCAGGAAATTGAATTTGTGGTTGGCTATGAAGAGTTTCGCCGCCCTGAATTTGCCTGCGTACCGCTGTTTAACGATGAGATGGTATTAGTCGCCAGTCGTCAACATCCGCGTATTAGCGAATTGCTGGCGGAAGACGACATTTATCGGGAAGAGCATGCGGTTGTGGCCCTGGATCGCTATGCTTCATTCAGCCAGCCCTGGTATGACAATCTCGATAAACAGGCGCGAATTGCTTATCAGGGAAATGCGATGGTCAGCGTATTAAACGTGGTTTCGCAAACACAAATGGTGGCTATTGCGCCGCGTTGGCTGGCGGCTGAATTCGCGGATAAGCTTAACCTGCGGCTGGTTACTCTGCCGATGCAGGTTAATAGCCGAACCTGCTATCTTTCATGGCACGAAGCCGCTGGTCGCGATAAAGGCCACCAGTGGATGGAAGAACTGCTGGTCAGTATTTGCCGGCGCTAACCTGTCTCTGCATAACCACAAACGGGAGCCGCGGCTCCTGCTTTGTGAGCGGGTAAAGGGGATATTCTGGCCTGCCGTTGACCGAGGCTAGCGCGGCGGCTCGTTTCTAATGATTTTATCTGTTAATGGGTAGTAAGGCAGAATTTTATTCTGTTTGGCGGCCTCGGCTATCCGCAGATTCAGATGAAAAATGGATGATTTCCTGCGGCACGGCGATTTGTCCGAGTAATGATTTGCGCCATTTACTGTCGGTGAAGTTTTCCACCTGATTTTTTATTAAATCCTCTTTTTTATTCTTTTAATACTTCTCGCGTACCCGCGGCGGCTAATTGCCTGCCCGTTAGCGACCAGTTATGGTAAAGGCAGGCAGTCAATTCACCTCAATGCGAAGACGAGATTCTGCGCATTTGTGCGAACGCGCGGAAATTGAATTCCGCTGTCGTTAAAAACAATAAGCCGGGAGGCAAACCATGGAGATGTTGTCAGGAGCCGAGATGGTCGTCCAGTCGCTTGTCGATCAGGGCGTCAAGCAAGTATTCGGTTATCCCGGGGGGGCGGTCCTCGATATCTATGATGCGTTACATACCCTCGGCGGTATCGATCATATTTTGGTCCGCCACGAGCAGGCCGCGGTACATATGGCGGACGGGCTCGCCCGCGCCACGGGGGAAGTCGGCGTCGTGCTGGTGACTTCCGGGCCCGGCGCAACGAACGCCATTACCGGTATTGCGACGGCTTACATGGACTCTATCCCTCTGGTGATCCTCTCCGGGCAGGTGGCGACTTCCCTGATTGGCTACGACGCTTTCCAGGAGTGCGACATGGTCGGTATTTCCCGGCCGGTGGTAAAGCACAGCTTCCTGGTTAAGCAAACTGAAGATATCCCCGGCGTCCTGAAGAAAGCCTTCTGGCTGGCGGCCAGCGGCCGTCCTGGCCCGGTTGTCGTCGATCTGCCGAAAGATATCCTCAACCCGGCGAACAAGCTGCCGTACGTATGGCCGGATGCGGTCAGCATGCGCTCCTATAATCCGACGACCAGCGGGCATAAAGGACAGATTAAACGCGCTCTGCAGACGCTGATCGCGGCCAAACACCCGGTGGTGTACGTGGGCGGCGGGGCGATTAACGCCCAATGCGAAGAGCAGCTGTATCGTCTGGTGGAAAAACTTAATCTGCCGGTCGTTTCGTCGCTGATGGGGCTGGGGGCTTTCCCGGCTACGCACCAGCAGGCGCTGGGCATGCTGGGTATGCACGGCACCTACGAAGCCAACATGACGATGCATAATTCCGACGTGATTTTTGCCGTTGGCGTCCGCTTTGACGATCGCACGACCAACAATCTGGCAAAATATTGCCCGAATGCCACGGTGCTGCATATCGACATCGATCCGACGTCAATTTCGAAAACGGTGCCGGCGGACGTGCCGATCGTTGGCGATGCTCGTCAGGTGCTGGAGCAGATGCTGGATCTGCTGGAGCAGGAAGAGGCGCAGCAGCCGCTGGATGAACTCCGCGACTGGTGGCGGCAGATCGAGCAGTGGCGCGCGCGTCACTGCCTGCAATACGATACGCAAAGCGGCAAGATCAAACCGCAGGCGGTAATCGAGACCATCTGGCGTCTGACCAACGGGGATGCCTACGTCACCTCCGACGTTGGCCAGCATCAGATGTTCGCCGCGCTCTATTATCCCTTTGATAAGCCAAGACGCTGGATCAACTCCGGCGGCCTGGGCACGATGGGCTTCGGCCTGCCTGCGGCGCTCGGCGTGAAGATGGCGCTGCCGGAGGAGACCGTTGTTTGCGTCACCGGCGACGGCAGTATTCAGATGAATATCCAGGAGCTGTCCACCGCGCTGCAGTATGAACTGCCGGTTCTGGTGCTGAACCTCAATAACCGCTATCTCGGGATGGTGAAGCAGTGGCAGGACATGATTTACTCCGGCCGTCACTCGCAGTCGTACATGGAGTCACTTCCGGATTTTGTCCGCCTGGCAGAAGCGTATGGTCACGTAGGGATTCGCATCAACGAGCCGCAGGAGCTTGAGCCGAAGCTGGCTGAAGCGCTGGAACAGGTGCGTAATAATCGTCTGGTCTTCGTCGATGTAACTGTCGACGGCAGCGAGCACGTGTATCCGATGCAGATCCGCGGCGGCGGGATGGACGAGATGTGGTTGAGCAAAACGGAGAGAACCTGATTATGCGCCGGATATTATCGGTATTACTGGAAAACGAATCGGGCGCCTTATCGCGCGTTATTGGTCTCTTTGCGCAGCGTGGGTATAACATTGAAAGCCTGACGGTGGCACCCACCGATGACCCGACGCTCTCGCGGATGACGATTCAGACCGTGGGTGATGAGAAAGCGATTGAGCAGATCGAGAAGCAGCTGCATAAGCTGGTGGACGTGCTGCGCGTCAGCGAGCTTGGACAAAACTCGCACGTTGAGCGCGAGATTATGCTGGTGAAGGTACAGGCCAGCGGCTTTGGCCGCGAAGAGGTCAAGCGCAACACCGAGATCTTCCGCGGGCAGATTATTGATGTCACCCCGTCTATCTACACCGTTCAGCTGGTTGGCACCAGCGATAAGCTGGATGCATTCATCGCCTCGCTGCGTGACGTCGCGAGAATAGTTGAAGTTGCTCGCTCTGGCGTCGTTGGCCTGTCGCGCGGCGATAAAATAATGCGCTGAGTCGCTGAAAATGACGTAAAAATAGCCCGGCACAAACTGTCGGGCTATTTTTTTGCGAAATCGGTAGGAACTGGAGATAAAACCGGTTGCTGTGCTAACTATTCTGCGTTTAGATGTTATGAAAATGAATCCATACCTGAAGAAAGGTTATGTTCTGTACTAAATTACCCAAGGGGCAATTGTGAAACTGGATGAAATCGCCCGGCTGGCCGGTGTCTCGCGAACCACCGCTAGCTATGTGATTAACGGTAAAGCGAAGCAGTACCGCGTGAGTGATAAAACGGTCGAAAAGGTGATGGCTGTGGTTCGTGAACACAACTATCACCCGAATGCGGTCGCTGCCGGCCTGCGTGCAGGACGCACGCGTTCTATTGGTCTGGTCATTCCGGATCTGGAAAACACCAGCTATACCCGCATTGCTAACTACCTGGAGCGTCAGGCGCGTCAGCGCGGCTATCAGCTGCTGATCGCCTGTTCGGAAGATCAGCCAGATAACGAGATGCGCTGCATTGAGCATCTGCTGCAGCGCCAGGTCGATGCCATTATCGTTTCGACCTCATTACCGCCTGAGCACCCGTTCTATCAGCGCTGGGCCAACGATCCTTTCCCGATTGTTGCGCTCGATCGCGCGCTCGATCGTGAACACTTCACCAGCGTCGTGGGCGCCGATAGGGACGATGCGGAAATGCTGGGCGCCGAGCTGCGTAAATTCCCTGGCGACAGCGTGCTGTATCTTGGCGCTCTGCCGGAGCTGTCGGTGAGCTTCCTGCGCGAGCAGGGCTTCCGGACCGCGTGGCAGGACGATCCGCGTGAGGTGCAGTACCTCTACGCTAACAGCTACGAGCGCGAAGCGGCGGCTCAGCTGTTCGAGAAGTGGCTGGAAACGAATCCGATGCCGCAGGCGCTGTTTACCACCTCGTTCCCGCTGCTGCAGGGCGTGATGGACGTGACGCTGCGTCGTGAAGGCAAGCTGCCCTCCGAGCTGGCGATTGCGACTTTCGGCGATAACGAACTGCTGGATTTCCTCCAGTGTCCGGTGCTGGCAGTGGCCCAACGCCACCGCGATGTTGCCGAACGCGTGCTGGAGATTGTCCTCGCCAGCCTCGACGAACCGCGCAAGCCAAAGCCTGGCCTAAGCCGGATTCGCCGGAATTTGTATCGCCGCGGGAGCCTGAACCGTCGTTGAATATTTCCGGCAGGAGGCTGCCGGGATAATTCTACCGCTCGCCAGACGGACGCGCGTCTGGCGATAATCCATACAAATTGCCTTAAAAATGCAAAACTGAATATCTTTCAGACAAATCCCTAAACTTCTTTACGTATTATTTTGTTTTATTCTGGAGCAGGGCCTTTCTTGCATCTGCTGGGTATAAGAAAAGATGTCCCCGCCGATATTTGTATTATTTTGTTACATTCACTAAGTTAATCGCTGAATTAACACTCATTTTATCGCAAACAATACCCACAATCTTCTCCACCCCGCGACAAGAGAGCCTCTCCGGTGACAACCGGCACTGTTAACGGGCATCAGAATCGCCTAAAATGCCGCTCGCGTCGCAAACTGACACTTTATATTTTCCCGCCGAAGATATTTTGTTGCTTTTAACTGTTACGAATTTGTTGGTTGTTTTCTTACACGTATTCATGACGTTAATTTGCCTCGTTTGTTGATGATTTTATCATCAGGCCTAATATCGGCTGCAAATAATGGGTTTTTAAGCTTCGTTGGTATTCGTGCTGGCTTGACAAGCTTTTCCTCCGCTCCGTAAACTCCTTCTGGTGGGAATTTGTGGGGTAAAGTGGCGAAAAGGGGTGAGGCTGGCATGTTCCGTGGGGCAACGTTAGTCAATCTCGACAGCAAAGGCCGTCTGGCCGTACCGACGCGTTACCGCGACGGGCTGATTGAGAGCGCTTCCGGTCAATTGGTTTGCACCATTGACATTCATCACCCGTGCCTGCTGCTTTACCCCTTGCCTGAATGGGAAATCATCGAGCAAAAATTGTCGCGTTTATCGAGCATGAATCCCGCTGAGCGGCGCGTACAGCGTCTGCTTCTGGGACATGCCAGCGAATGTCAGATGGATAATGCCGGGCGGCTATTGATCGCACCGGTGTTACGGCAGCATGCCGGGCTGACAAAAGAAGTGATGCTGGTCGGGCAGTTCAATAAGTTTGAGCTGTGGGATGAAACGACCTGGTATCAACGGGTCAAGGAAGATATCGACGCTGAGCAGTCCGCAACCGGGGAACTGCCGGAGCGACTGCAGGATTTGTCTTTATAAAATGATGGAAAATTTTAAACATACTTCGGTACTTCTGGATGAAGCCGTTAACGGCCTGAATATTCGCCCGGATGGTATCTACATTGATGGCACTTTTGGTCGCGGTGGTCACTCGCGCCTGATCCTCTCCCGGCTGGGAGCGGAAGGCCGCCTGCTGGCAATCGATCGCGATCCGCAGGCGATCGCCGTGGCGAAGACCATCGATGACCCCCGTTTTTCCATCGTACATGGACCTTTTTCTGCGCTTGCAGATTATGTTAGTGAGCGCGAACTGACGGGCAAGATCGACGGTATTCTTCTCGATCTTGGCGTCTCGTCACCTCAGCTTGATGACGCGGAACGCGGCTTCTCGTTTATGCGCGACGGCCCGCTGGATATGCGCATGGATCCGACGCGCGGCCAGTCGGCCGCCGAATGGCTGCAGACGGCCGAAGAGGCCGATATCGCCTGGGTTATTAAAACCTTTGGCGAAGAGCGCTTCGGTAAGCGCATCGCGCGCGCCATCGTTGAGCGCAACCGCGTTGAGCCCATGACCCGCACGAAAGAGCTGGCGGAAGTGGTGACGGCGGCGACTCCGGTGAAGGATAAATTCAAACATCCCGCGACCCGTACCTTCCAGGCGGTGCGCATTTGGGTGAACAGTGAACTGGAGGAGATAGAGCAGGCGCTAAAAAGCTCGCTCAGCGTGCTGGCCCCGGGCGGGCGGCTTTCTATCATCAGTTTCCACTCGCTGGAAGACCGTATTGTGAAGCGCTTTATGCGTGAGCAAAGCCGCGGTCCGCAGGTTCCGGCAGGGCTACCGATGACTGAAGAGCAGCTTAGTAAACTGGGCGGCCGTGAGCTGCGAGCATTAGGCAAGTTGATGCCGGGCGAAGAAGAGGTGGCAGAGAATCCACGCGCCCGTAGTTCAGTTCTGCGCATTGCAGAGAGGACGAACGCATGATCGGCAGAGTGACAGAAGCCTTAAGCAAAGTTAAAGGATCGTTAGGAAGCAACGAGCGCCATGCCTTGCCTGGCGTTATCGGGGACGATCTTCTGCGGTTTGGGAAGCTGCCACTCTGTCTGTTCATTTGCATCATCATTACGGCAATTACGGTGGTCACGACGGCGCACCATACCCGTTTGTTAACCGCCCAGCGCGAACAGCTGGTTCTGGAACGTGACGCGCTGGATATTGAATGGCGCAACCTGATCCTCGAAGAGAACGCCTTGGGCGATCACAGTCGGGTTGAGCGGATCGCGACCGAGAAGTTGCAGATGCAACATGTCGATCCATCACAAGAAAATATCGTTGTACAAAAATAAGGATTATTGCGACGCATGAAAGCAGCGCCGAAAACGCCAAGACCAAAACGTCAGGAAGAACAGGCCAACTTTATCAGTTGGCGTTTTGCGTTGCTGTGCGGCTGTATTCTGCTGGCTCTGACTTTCCTGCTGGGCCGCGTGGCGTGGCTCCAGGTTATCAGTCCGGACATGCTGGTGCGTCAGGGCGATATGCGCTCCCTGCGCGTACAGGAAGTGTCTACCGCGCGCGGGATGATTACCGACCGCTCGGGCCGCCCGCTGGCGGTGAGCGTGCCGGTGAAGGCTATCTGGGCCGATCCGAAAGAGCTGCACGATGCCGGCGGCGTCACTCTCGACAATCGCTGGAAAGCGCTGGCGGACGCGCTGAATATGCCGCTGGATCAGCTGGCGTCGCGCATCAATACCAACCCGCGGATGCGCTTTATCTATCTGGCTCGCCAGGTCAATCCTGATATGGCCGATTACATCAGGAAGCTTAAGCTGCCGGGGATCCACCTGCGCGAAGAGTCGCGCCGTTACTACCCGTCAGGCGAAGTCACCTCTCACCTTATCGGTTTTACCAACGTCGATAGCCAGGGTATTGAGGGCGTTGAGAAGAGCTTTGACAAGTGGCTTACCGGCCAGCCGGGCGAGCGTATCGTGCGTAAAGACCGCTATGGCCGCGTCATTGAGGATATCTCTTCCACCGACAGCCAGGCCGCGCATAACCTCGCGCTGAGCATCGACGAGCGCCTGCAGGCGCTGGTTTATCGCGAACTCAACAATGCGGTGGCGTTTAACAAGGCGGAGTCGGGAAGCGCGGTGCTGGTTGATGTCAGCACCGGCGAAGTGCTGGCGATGGCCAACAGCCCGTCCTACAACCCGAATAATTTCTCCGGCACGGCAAAAGATATCATGCGTAACCGCGCCATCACCGACGTCTTCGAACCGGGTTCAACGGTGAAGCCGATGGTGGTGATGACGGCGCTACAGCGCGGGATCGTCAATGAAAATACCGTGCTGAACACCATTCCTTACCGTATTAACGGCCACGAAATTAAAGACGTGGCGCGCTATAGCGAATTGACCCTGACCGGGGTACTACAGAAGTCGAGTAACGTCGGTGTTTCCAAGCTGGCGTTAGCGATGCCGTCCTCAGCGTTAGTAGATACTTACTCACGTTTTGGGCTCGGAAAAGCGACCAATTTGGGGTTGGTCGGAGAACGCAGTGGCTTATACCCTCAAAAACAACGGTGGTCTGACATAGAGAGGGCCACCTTTTCTTTCGGCTATGGGCTAATGGTAACTCCGTTACAGTTAGCGCGAGTCTACGCAACGATCGGCAGCTACGGCGTTTATCGCCCGCTGTCGATTACTAAAGTTGATCCACCGGTTCCGGGCGAGCGAGTCTTCCCGGAACCTCTCGTTCGTACCGTGGTGCACATGATGGAAAGCGTGGCGCTGCCGGGCGGCGGCGGCGTGAAGGCGGCGATTAAGGGCTATCGCATCGCGATCAAAACCGGTACGGCGAAAAAAGTGGGGCCGGACGGCCGCTACATCAATAAATATATTGCTTACACCGCAGGCGTTGCGCCCGCCAGCCACCCGCGTTTCGCGCTGGTGGTGGTGATCAACGACCCGCAGGCGGGTAAATACTACGGCGGCGCCGTTTCCGCGCCGGTCTTCGGTGCCATCATGGGCGGCGTTCTGCGCACCATGAACATCGAACCGGATGCGCTGGCAACGGGCGAAAAAAGTGAATTTGTGATTAATCAAGGCGAGGGAACAGGTGGCAGATCGTAATTTGCGCGACCTTCTCGCTCCGTGGGTGCCAAATGCGCCGGAGCGAATTCTGCGAGAGATGACGCTGGACAGCCGGGTGGCTGCTTCCGGGGATCTCTTTATCGCGGTATTAGGTCATCAGGCGGACGGGCGTCGTTATATCCCGCAGGCGATAGCGCAAGGTGTTGCTGCCATTATAGCTGAGGCCAAAGATGAGGCTGGCGACGGTGAAATCCGTGAAATGCACGGCGTGCCGGTCATTTATCTTAGCCAGCTCAACGAGCGCCTGTCGGCGCTGGCCGGGCGTTTTTACCATCAGCCCTCTCAGCAGCTGCGCCTGATCGGCGTGACCGGGACCAACGGCAAAACCACCACTACTCAGCTACTGGCGCAGTGGGGCAAGCTGCTCGGCGAAACCAGCGCGGTCATGGGTACGGTAGGCAACGGCCTGCTGGACAAGGTTATCCCGACGGAAAACACCACCGGCTCTGCGGTAGACGTCCAGCACGTGCTGTCCGGTCTGGCAGGGCAGGGGGCGACGCTGGCGGCGATGGAAGTTTCTTCTCACGGCCTGGTGCAGCACCGCGTAGCCGCGCTGCAGTTTGCCGCCTCGGTCTTTACCAACCTGAGCCGCGATCACCTGGACTATCACGGTGATATGGCGCATTACGAAGCGGCAAAATGGCTGCTCTACTCCACCCACCACTGCGGTCAGGCGATCGTCAACGCCGATGATGAAGTGGGCCGCCGCTGGCTGGCGAAGCTGCCGGATGCGGTTGCGGTATCGATGGAAGACCATATTAATCCGAACTGCCACGGCCGCTGGCTGAAGGCAACCGCGGTGAGCTATCACGACAGCGGGGCGACCATTCAGTTTGACTCCAGCTGGGGCAAGGGCGAAGTCGAAAGTCGCCTGATGGGCGCCTTTAACGTCAGCAATCTGCTGCTGGCGCTGGCTACGCTGCTGGCGCTGGGCTATCCGCTGGCCGAGCTGCTGAAAACGGCCTCTCGTCTGCAGCCGGTTTGCGGGCGCATGGAAGTCTTTAGCGCGCCGGGCAAAGCGACCGTGGTGGTGGATTACGCTCATACGCCTGATGCGCTTGAAAAAGCGCTGCAGGCCGCGCGTCTGCACTGCAACGGCAAGCTGTGGTGCGTATTTGGCTGCGGCGGCGATCGCGATAAGGGCAAACGTCCGCTGATGGGCGCTATCGCCGAAGAGTTCGCCGATATCGCCGTTGTCACTGATGATAACCCGCGTACCGAAGAGCCTCGCGCCATTATCAACGATATCCTGGCCGGCATGCTTGATGCCGGGCACGCGAAGGTGATGGAAGGTCGGGCGGAAGCGGTGACCAATGCCGTTATGCAGGCGAAAGAGGGCGACGTGGTGCTGGTCGCGGGTAAAGGCCACGAGGATTACCAGATTGTCGGCAACCGCCGCCTGGACTACTCCGATCGCGTTACCGTCGCGCGTTTACTGGGGACGGTAGCATGATTCGCTTTACGCTCACTCAGCTTGCCGACATCGCCAGCGGCGAACTGCACGGTAGCGATCTGGCCATTGATGAGGTCACATCGGATACCCGCAAAATAACGGTGGGCTGCCTGTTTGTAGCCCTCAAAGGCGAGCGCTTCGACGCTCACGACTTTGCTGCGCAGGCAAAACAGGCGGGCGCCGGCGCGCTGCTGGTCAGCCGCAGGCTGGAGTGCGATTTACCCCAGGTGGTGGTGAAAGATACTCGCCTGGCTTTCGGTGAGCTGGCCGCGTGGGTTCGCCAGCAGGTACCGGCGCGCGTGGTCGCGCTGACCGGCTCCTCCGGAAAAACCTCGGTGAAAGAGATGACCGCGGCGATCCTCGGACAGTGCGGCACCACGCTGTATACCGCCGGCAACCTGAATAACGATATTGGCGTGCCGATGACGCTGCTGCGCCTGACTCATGAGCACCGGTATGCGGTGATTGAGCTGGGCGCCAACCACCAGGGCGAAATTGCCTGGACCGTTAATCTGACGCGTCCGGAAGCCGCGCTGGTGAACAACCTGGCCGCCGCGCATCTTGAGGGCTTCGGCTCGCTGGCGGGCGTGGCGAAAGCGAAAGGCGAAATCTTTACCGGCCTGCCGGCAAACGGCATCGCCATTCTCAACGCCGACAATAACGACTGGCTGAACTGGCAGAGCGTCATTGGCGATCGTAAGGTTTGGCGCTTCTCGCCAAACGCCGCGAACAGCGACTTTACGGCGACCAATATTCATGTCACCAGCCACGGTACGGAATTTACCCTGCAAACCCCAACGGGGAGCGTGGATGTTCTGCTGCCGCTGCCGGGCCGCCATAATATCGCCAACGCGCTGGCCGCAGCCTCGCTGGCAATGGCGGTCGGCGCTGATTTAGCCGCGGTGAAAGCCGGGCTGGCTCAGCTTACCGCGGTGCCTGGGCGCCTGTTCCCGATCCGGCTTACGGAAAATCAGCTGCTGCTTGATGATTCCTATAACGCCAACGTCGGGTCAATGACCGCCGCGGTGCAGGTACTGGCTGAAATGCCGGGCTACCGGGTGCTGGTGGTCGGCGATATGGCCGAGCTCGGCGCGGAAAGCGCCGCCTGCCATCGTCAGGTTGGCGAAGCGGCGAAGATTGCAGGACTCGATCGGGTACTGAGCGTCGGCGCGCTGAGCGCTGATATCAGCTCCGCCAGCGGCGTGGGTGAGCACTTTAGCGAGAAATCCGCGCTGGTGACTCGTCTGCGCGAGCTTATCGCAGAGCATAAAATTCTGACCATTTTAGTGAAGGGTTCACGTAGTGCCGCCATGGAAGAGGTAGTACGCGCATTACAGGAGAATGGAACATGTTAGTATGGCTGGCCGAACATTTGGTCAAATATTATTCAGGCTTTAACGTCTTTTCCTACCTGACGTTTCGCGCCATCGTCAGCCTGCTGACCGCGCTGTTCATCTCTTTGTGGATGGGCCCGCGTATGATCGCTCGTCTGCAAAAACTCGCTTTCGGCCAGGTTGTCCGCAACGACGGTCCGCAATCTCACTTCAGCAAACGCGGTACGCCGACCATGGGCGGGATCATGATCCTCACCGCGATTGTGGTATCGGTCCTGCTGTGGGCTTACCCCTCTAACCCGTACGTCTGGTGCGTTCTGACGGTGCTGATAGGTTACGGCATCATTGGCTTCGTTGATGACTATCGCAAGGTGGTACGCAAAGACACCAAGGGCCTGATTGCCCGCTGGAAATACTTCTGGATGTCGGTGATTGCGCTGGGGGTTGCCTTTGCGCTGTATATGGCCGGGAAAGACACGCCGGCCACCCAGCTGGTGGTGCCGTTCTTCAAAGACATCATGCCGCAGCTGGGGCTGCTGTACATTCTGCTGGCCTACTTTGTGATTGTCGGTACCGGCAACGCGGTTAACCTCACCGATGGCCTCGACGGTCTGGCGATTATGCCCACCGTATTTGTTGCCGCCGGTTTCGCGCTGGTGGCGTGGGCGTCGGGCAACATGAACTTCGCCAACTACCTGCATATTCCCTATCTGCGTCATGCCGGCGAACTGGTTATCGTCTGTACGGCAATTGTTGGCGCGGGCCTTGGCTTCCTGTGGTTTAACACCTATCCGGCTCAGGTCTTTATGGGCGACGTGGGTTCGTTGGCCCTCGGCGGCGCGCTGGGCATCATTGCCGTGCTGCTGCGTCAGGAATTCCTGCTGGTTATTATGGGTGGCGTTTTTGTTGTTGAGACCCTGTCGGTCATTCTGCAGGTCGGCTCCTTCAAGCTGCGCGGCCAGCGCATCTTCCGAATGGCGCCGATTCATCACCACTATGAACTGAAAGGCTGGCCGGAACCGCGCGTGATCGTGCGCTTCTGGATTATTTCGCTGATGCTGGTGCTGATTGGCCTGGCGACGCTGAAGGTACGTTAATCATGGCAGATTATCAGGGTAAGAAAGTCGTCATTATTGGGCTGGGTATGACCGGCCTGTCTTGCGTGGACTTTTTCATGGCCCGCGGCGTGACGCCGCGCGTCATGGATACTCGCGCTGCGCCTTCAGGCCTGGATAAGCTGCCGGAAGAAGTGGAGCGCTACGTTGGCGGCCTGAACGAGGATTGGCTGCTGGCGGCCGATCTGATCGTGGCAAGCCCGGGTATCGCCCTGGCGCACCCCTCTCTGAGCGCGGCGGCGGATGCCGGCGTGGAAATCGTTGGCGATATCGAGCTGTTCTGCCGCGAGGCGCAGGCGCCGGTTGTGGCCATTACCGGCTCAAACGGTAAAAGCACCGTCACCACCCTTGTGGGTGAGATGGCGAAAGCGGCCGGCGTAAACGTCGGCGTCGGCGGCAATATTGGCCTGCCGGCCCTGATGCTGCTGGATGCTGAACGCGAACTGTATGTTCTGGAACTTTCCAGCTTCCAGCTGGAAACCACCTCCAGCCTGCGGGCGGTTGCCGCGACGATCCTCAACGTGACCGAAGATCATATGGACCGCTATCCGCTAGGCCTGCAGCAGTATCGGGCGGCCAAACTGCGCGTTTATGAAAATGCGAAGAGCTGCATCGTGAATGCTGATGACGGATTGACGATGCCGGTGCGCGGCGCCGATGACCGCTGCATCAGCTTTGGCGTGGACGTCGGCGACTACCACCTCAACCGCCAGCAGGGAGAAACCTGGCTGCGGGTGAAAGGTGAGAAAGTGCTGAACGTCAAAGAGATGAACATCTCCGGCCAGCATAACTACAGCAACGCCCTGGCGGCGCTGGCGTTGGCGGATGCCGCAGGCCTGCCGCGGGCCAGCAGCCTCAAGGCGCTGACTACGTTTACCGGTCTGGCGCACCGCTTCCAGCTGGCGCTGGATCATAACGGCGTGCGCTGGATTAACGATTCCAAAGCCACCAACGTTGGCAGCACCGAAGCGGCGCTGAACGGTCTGCATCTGGACGGTACGCTGTATCTGCTGCTCGGCGGTGACGGCAAATCCGCTGATTTTGACCCGCTGAAGCGTTATCTGGCCGGCGACAATATCCGCCTCTACTGCTTCGGTCGCGACGGCGAGCAGCTGGCGGCGCTGCGCCCTGAGGCGGCGACGCAGACGGAAACCATGGAGCAGGCGATGCGTCAGATTGCGCCGCTGCTGAAGCCGGGCGATATGGTGCTGCTGTCACCGGCCTGCGCCAGCCTCGATCAGTTTAAAAACTTCGAACAACGGGGGGATATCTTTACCCGCCTGGCGAAGGAGTTAGGCTGATGCGTCTATCCCTCCCGCGCCTGAGAATGCCCCGACTGACGCTGCCGCGTTTGCCGGGAATGCGTATCTTCTCCTGGCTGTTTGCCGCGCTGAAGGGCTGGGTGATGGGCTCGCGGCAGAAAGATAACGACAGCCTGGTGATGTATGACCGGATGCTGCTGTGGCTGACGTTTGGCCTGGCGGCGGTCGGCTTCATCATGGTGACCTCGGCCTCGATGCCGGTTGGTCAGCGTCTGGCGAACGATCCGTTTCTGTTTGCCAAGCGCGACGGACTCTACATTCTGCTGGCGCTGGGGCTCGCGCTGGTGACCCTGCGCCTGCCGATGGTGTTTTGGCAGCGGCACAGCACCGCGATGCTGATCGCCTCGATCGTGATGCTGCTGATCGTGCTGGTGGTCGGGAGTTCGGTAAACGGGGCATCGCGCTGGATTGCGCTGGGCCCGCTGCGTATTCAGCCTGCGGAGTTTACCAAGCTGTCGCTGTTCTGCTACATCGCCAACTACCTGGTACGTAAAGGCGATGAGGTGCGCAATAACCTGCGCGGCTTCCTGAAACCGATGGGCGTGATTTTCGTGCTGGCGATTCTGCTGCTGGCGCAGCCGGACCTCGGAACGGTGGTTGTGCTGTTTGTCACGACCCTGGCGATGCTGTTTCTCGCCGGCGCTAAGCTGTGGCAGTTCATTGCCATTATCGGCATGGGGATCTCGGCGGTGGTGCTGCTGATCCTCGCCGAACCGTATCGTATTCGCCGCGTAACCTCCTTCTGGAACCCGTGGGAGGATCCGTTTGGCAGCGGCTACCAGCTAACCCAGTCGCTGATGGCCTTTGGTCGCGGCGAAATGTGGGGGCAGGGCTTAGGCAACTCGGTACAAAAGCTGGAGTATTTGCCGGAGGCGCACACTGACTTCATCTTCGCCATCATCGGCGAAGAACTCGGTTATATCGGTGTGGTACTGGCCCTTTTAATGGTATTCTTCGTCGCTTTTCGCGCCATGTCCATTGGCCGCAAAGCGCTGGAGATTGACCACCGTTTCTCCGGCTTTCTGGCCTGTGCGATCGGTATCTGGTTTAGCTTCCAGGCGCTGGTTAACGTCGGCGCGGCTGCGGGCATGCTGCCGACCAAGGGCCTGACGCTGCCGCTTATCAGCTACGGTGGTTCCAGCTTGCTGATTATGTCGACGGCCATCATGTTGCTGTTGCGTATTGATTATGAAACGCGTCTGGAAAAAGCGCAGGCGTTTACACGGGGTGTTCGATGAGCGGTCAGGAAAAGCGGTTAATGGTGATGGCGGGCGGTACCGGCGGGCATGTGTTCCCGGGGCTGGCGGTCGCGCACCATTTAATGGACCAGGGCTGGCAGGTTCGCTGGCTGGGTACCGCCGATCGTATGGAAGCGGACTTAGTGCCAAAGCACGGTATTGAGATAGATTTTATCCGCATCTCCGGCCTGCGCGGCAAAGGCCTGAAGGCGCAGCTGCTGGCGCCGGTACGTATTTTCAACGCCTGGCGTCAGGCGCGCGCGATTATGCAACGTTTCCAGCCGGACGTCGTGCTGGGGATGGGCGGATACGTGTCCGGCCCCGGCGGGCTGGCGGCGTGGTCGCTGGGTATTCCGGTGGTGCTGCACGAACAGAATGGTATTGCCGGCCTGACCAATAAATGGCTGGCAAAAATTGCGAAGAAAGTGATGCAGGCGTTTCCCGGCGCGTTCCCCCACGCTGACGTGGTGGGCAACCCGGTACGTACCGATGTGCTCGCGCTGCCTCTGCCGGAGCAGCGGCTGTTTGGGCGTCAGGGGCCGACCCGCGTTTTAGTGGTTGGCGGCTCGCAGGGCGCGCGCGTATTGAACCAGACCATGCCGCTGGTGGCCGGGAAGCTGGGCGGCGCGGTGACCATCTGGCATCAGAGCGGTAAAGGCGGCCAGCAGACGGTACAGCAGGCTTACGCCGATGCCGGGCAGCCGCAGCACAAGGTGACCGAATTTATTGATGATATGGCGGCGGCGTATGCCTGGGCCGATGTGGTGGTATGTCGCTCCGGTGCGCTGACGGTGAGCGAAATTGCCGCCGCAGGATTACCGGCGCTGTTTGTGCCGTTTCAGCACAAGGATCGCCAGCAGTACTGGAACGCGCTGCCGCTGGAGAAAGCGGGAGCCGCGAAAATTCTCGAACAGCCCCAGTTCACGGTTGACGCCGTGGCGCAAACCCTGGCCGGCTGGGATCGGGAAACGCTGCTGGATATGGCGGAACGAGCGCGTAGAGTCTCGATTCCGGATGCTACCGAGCGGGTAGCGGAAGAAGTGAGCGCTGCAGCACTGGCGCGCTAATCGCGGTGAATCCCACCGCCCGAATAGAGAAGTTGATGGCGTAAAGAATGAATACACAAGATTTGGCAAAACTGCGTTCCATAGTGCCCGAGATGCGTCGCGTCCGGCACATTCACTTTGTTGGCATTGGCGGTGCCGGTATGGGCGGTATTGCCGAAGTTCTGGCCAACGAAGGCTACCAGATTTCCGGCTCCGACCTGGCGCCGAATCCGGTTACGCAACAGCTGGCTAAACTTGGCGCCACGATCTATTTCAACCATCGCCCTGAAAACGTGCGTGATGCCAGCGTGGTGGTGGTTTCCAGCGCAATCTCTGCGGACAATCCGGAGATTGTTGCCGCGCATGAAGCGCGTATTCCGGTTATCCGCCGCGCGGAGATGCTGGCGGAGCTGATGCGTTTTCGCCACGGCATCGCTATCGCCGGCACGCACGGTAAAACCACGACCACCGCGATGGTCTCCAGTATTTATGCCGAGGCTGGCCTCGATCCTACCTTCGTCAACGGTGGGTTGGTCAAAGCCGCCGGCGTTCATGCCCGTCTTGGGCATAGCCGTTATCTGATTGCGGAAGCGGATGAGAGCGACGCTTCGTTCCTGCATCTGCAGCCGATGGTTGCCATTGTGACCAATATCGAAGCCGATCACATGGATACCTACCACGGTGATTTTGAAAACTTAAAGCAGACGTTCGTTAACTTCCTGCACAACCTGCCGTTCTACGGACGCGCGGTGATGTGCGTGGACGACCCGGTCATTCGTGAGCTGCTGCCGCGCGTTGGCCGCCAGACGACGACCTACGGCTTTAGCGATGATGCCGACGTGCGTATTGAAGACTATCGCCAGCTTGGCGCGCAGGGCCATTTCCGCCTCGTGCGCCAGGACAAAGAGGTTATCCAGGTCACGCTAAACGCGCCGGGCCGCCATAATGCGCTGAATGCGGCGGCTGCCGTGGCGGTGGCGACGGAAGAGGGCATTGAAGACGACGCGATTCTGCGGGCGCTGGAAGCGTTCCAGGGCACCGGCCGTCGCTTTGATTTCCTTGGTGAATATCCGCTGGCTGAGGTCAACGGTAAAAGCGGCAGCGCGATGCTGATTGATGATTACGGTCATCACCCGACGGAAGTGGATGCGACCATTAAAGCGGCTCGCGCCGGCTGGCCGGATAAAAATCTGGTGATGCTGTTCCAGCCGCACCGCTTTACCCGTACGCGCGATCTGTACGACGATTTTGCCAACGTGCTGACTCAGGTCGATGCGCTACTGATGCTGGACGTCTACTCCGCTGGCGAAGCGCCGATCCCGGGGGCGGATAGCCGCTCCCTGTGCCGCACTATTCGCGGTCGCGGCAAGGTGGACCCGATTCTGCTTTCCGACCCGGCCCAGGCGGCAGAGATGCTGGCTTCGGTGCTGACCGGGAACGACCTGGTGCTGGTGCAGGGCGCTGGAAATATAGGGAAAATCGCCCGCCACCTGGCTGAAATCAAACTCATGCCGCAAAAAGCGGGGGAGGAGCGCCGTGGCTGATAAAATCGCGGTTCTTTTCGGCGGGACCTCCGCCGAGCGAGAGGTATCGCTCAACTCCGGCGCGGCGGTGCTTGCCGGCCTGCGTGAGGGCGGCGTTGACGCCCATCCCGTCGACCCTCGCGATGTCGATATTACTCAGCTGAAGCAGCTGGGTTTTAAGAAAGCGTTTATTGCTTTGCACGGCCGCGGTGGGGAAGATGGAACGTTGCAGGGGCTGCTTGAGCTGATTCAACTGCCTTATACCGGCAGCGGTGTGATGGCTTCGGCAATCTCAATGGATAAAGTGCGCAGTAAATTACTGTGGCAGGGCGCGGGCTTACCCGTTGCTCCGTGGGTGGCGCTGACCCGTTCACAGTTCAACGCGGGCCTTACCGCAGAGGCCGCGCAGCAGATTACGGCGCTTGGCCTGCCGCTCATTATTAAGCCGAGTCGTGAAGGTTCAAGCGTCGGCATGTCGAAAGTAAGCGAAAGTTGTGAATTACACAATGCATTGGCGCTGGCTTTTCAGCATGATGATGAAGTTCTGATTGAGAAATGGCTCAGTGGACCAGAATTCACCGTTGCGATCGTCGGTGAAGAAATTTTACCGTCAATTCGTATCCATGTGGCTGGAACCTTCTATGATTATGAGGCGAAGTATCTCTCTGATGAGACGCAATATTTCTGTCCTGGTTGTGAGGAACCTGCCCGCGAGTCAGAAATTCAGGCCCTGGTACTGAAAGCCTGGAATGTTCTTGGCTGTAGCGGCTGGGGACGGATTGACGTGATGCTGGACAGCGATGGCCAGTTTTATCTGTTGGAAGCGAATACTTCCCCTGGCATGACCAGCCATAGCCTGGTGCCGATGGCGGCGCGTCAGGCGGGGATGAGCTTCTCACAGCTTGTTGTTCGAATTTTGGACCTGGCGGGGTGATATGTCGCAGGCTGCGCTGAATACGCGGAACCACGAAGAAGAAGAGGAAACGTCTTCTTCGCGCCGAAGTAATGGAACTCGTCTGGCGGGGATTTTCTTCCTGCTGGCGGTGCTGTGTACCGTATTGGTCAGCGGGTGGATGGTTCTGGGTTGGATGGAAGACGCACAGCGTTTACCGCTGTCCAAGATGGTGGTAACCGGTGAGCGTCACTACACGCGTAATGACGATATTCGCCAGGCAATTCTGGCGCTGGGTTCTCCTGGAACCTTTATGACTCAGGATGTGAATATTATCCAAAGTCAGATTGAGCGCCTGCCGTGGATTAAACAGGCGAGCGTCAGAAAGCAGTGGCCGGACGAATTGAAGATTCATCTGGTTGAATATGTGCCGATTGCGCGTTGGAATGATCAGCATATGGTAGACGTAGAAGGTAATTCTTTCAGCGTCCCGGCGGATCGCACCAATAAACAGAATTTACCGATGTTGTATGGCCCGGAAGGCAGCGAGAACGAAGTGTTGCAAGGATATCGCGACATGGGGCAGGTGCTGGCAAAGGATAAATTCACGTTGAAAGTGGCGGCGATGACCGCGCGTCGCTCCTGGCAGCTGACGCTTAATAACGATATTAAGCTCAACCTTGGCCGCGGCGACACCATGAAACGTCTTCAGCGCTTTATGGAACTTTACCCGGTTCTTCAGCAGCAGGCGCAGACCGATGGCAAACGGATAAGCTACGTTGATTTGCGCTATGACTCGGGCGCGGCGGTAGGCTGGGTGCCTGCTCCCGCTGAGGAAACTAATCAACAACAGAATCAGGCACAGGCAGAACAACAATGATCAAGGCGACGGACAGAAAGCTGGTAGTTGGACTGGAGATTGGCACCGCGAAGGTTGCCGCTTTAGTAGGGGAAGTTCTGCCCGACGGCGTGGTCAATATCATTGGCGTGGGCAGTTGCCCATCGCGTGGTATGGATAAAGGCGGGGTTAACGACCTGGAATCCGTGGTGAAATGCGTACAGCGCGCCATTGACCAGGCCGAACTGATGGCTGATTGCCAGATTTCGTCAGTGTACCTGGCGCTTTCAGGTAAACATATTAGCTGTCAAAATGAAATTGGGATGGTGCCGATTTCAGAAGAAGAGGTGACGCTGGACGACGTTGAGAACGTGGTGCATACCGCCAAGTCGGTCCGCGTACGCGATGAGCATCGCGTGCTGCATGTCATCCCGCAGGAGTACGCCATTGACTACCAGGAGGGGATTAAAAACCCGGTTGGCCTGTCTGGCGTTCGTATGCAGGCAAAAGTGCATTTGATTACCTGCCATAACGATATGGCAAAAAATATTGTTAAAGCGGTGGAGCGCTGCGGTCTGAAAGTGGACCAGCTCATTTTTGCCGGTTTAGCGGCCAGTTATTCCGTGTTGACGGAAGATGAACGTGAGCTTGGTGTCTGCGTTGTGGACATTGGCGGTGGTACAATGGATATCGCCGTGTATACCGGCGGCGCGCTGCGTCACACCAAAGTGATCCCGTACGCGGGCAACGTGGTAACCAGCGATATCGCCTATGCCTTCGGCACGCCGCCGAGCGATGCCGAAGCGATCAAGGTGCGCCACGGTTGCGCGCTGGGCTCAATCGTCGGTAAAGACGAAAACGTCGAAGTCCCGAGCGTAGGCGGACGCCCGCCGCGCAGCCTGCAGCGTCAGACGCTGGCAGAGGTTATTGAGCCGCGTTATACCGAACTGCTCAACCTGGTCAATGAAGAGATCCTGCAGCTGCAGGAGCAGCTCCGCCAGCAGGGCGTGAAGCACCATCTGGCTGCGGGGATTGTGTTAACCGGCGGCGCGGCGCAAATTGAAGGTCTCGCCGCCTGTGCGCAGCGGGTGTTCCATACGCAGGTGCGTATCGGTGCACCGCTGAACATTACCGGTTTAACGGATTATGCCCAGGAGCCGTATTATTCAACGGCGGTTGGGTTGCTGCACTACGGGAAGGAGTCTCATCTTAGTGGTGAAGCAGAAGTGGAAAAACGCGTAACTGCATCAGTTGGCTCGTGGATTAAGCGACTAAATAGCTGGCTGCGAAAAGAGTTTTAATTTTTTAAGAGAACGCAGAAAATTAGCGTTCTCAGGCGACAGGCACAAGACGGAGAGAAACTATGTTTGAACCAATGGAATTAACCAACGACGCGGTGATTAAAGTCATCGGCGTCGGTGGCGGCGGCGGTAATGCCGTAGAGCACATGGTGCGCGAGCGCATTGAAGGTGTTGAATTCTTCGCGGTGAACACCGATGCGCAGGCGCTGCGTAAAACGGCTGTTGGCCAGACTATTCAGATTGGTAGCGGTATTACCAAGGGGCTGGGCGCAGGCGCCAACCCGGAAGTCGGCCGCAATGCGGCGGATGAAGACCGTGAAGCGCTGCGTGCTGCTCTCGACGGCGCAGACATGGTGTTTATCGCGGCTGGTATGGGCGGCGGTACCGGTACCGGTGCGGCGCCTGTGGTAGCAGAAGTGGCGAAGGATCTGGGTATCCTGACCGTCGCGGTTGTGACTAAGCCCTTCAATTTTGAAGGCAAGAAGCGTATGGCTTTCGCCGAACAGGGGATCACCGAGCTCTCTAAGCACGTGGATTCACTGATCACTATCCCGAACGACAAGCTGCTGAAAGTTCTCGGCCGCGGCATTTCGCTGCTGGACGCCTTCGGCGCAGCAAACGACGTGCTGAAAGGCGCAGTGCAGGGGATCGCCGAGCTGATTACCCGTCCGGGTCTGATGAACGTCGACTTTGCGGATGTGCGCACCGTGATGTCCGAAATGGGCTATGCGATGATGGGCTCCGGCGTGGCGAGCGGTGAAGACCGTGCGGAAGAAGCGGCTGAAATGGCGATTTCTTCTCCGCTGCTGGAAGATATCGATCTGTCCGGCGCGCGCGGCGTTCTGGTCAACATCACCGCTGGCTTCGACCTGCGTCTGGATGAGTTCGAAACCGTAGGTAACACTATCCGTGCTTTCGCCTCGGATAACGCGACCGTGGTTATCGGTACTTCTCTGGATCCGGATATGAACGATGAGCTGCGCGTGACCGTTGTTGCTACCGGTATTGGCATGGACAAACGTCCGGAAATTACCCTGGTAACCAACAAGCAGGTTCAGCAGCCGGTAATGGATCGCTACCAGCAGCACGGTATGGCGCCATTGAATCAGGAGCAGAAACCGGCAGCGAAAGTGGTGAACGACAATACGCCGCAAACCGCGAAAGAGCCGGATTATCTGGATATCCCGGCCTTCCTGCGCAAGCAAGCTGATTAAGAATTGGCTGGAAGTTGGGCATCAGCGCTCTTTGTGCTAAACTGCCCGTCCGAAAGTGTTATACACTTCGGTTGGATAGGTAACTTGGCGAGATTATACGATGATCAAACAAAGGACTCTTAAACGTATCGTTCAGGCGACTGGCGTCGGTTTGCATACCGGCAAGAAAGTCACACTGACGTTACGACCTGCGCCGGCAAATACCGGGGTCATCTATCGTCGCACCGACTTGAATCCACCGGTTGATTTTCCGGCTGATGCCAAATCTGTGCGTGATACCATGCTCTGTACTTGCCTGGTGAACGAGCATGACGTGCGGATTTCAACAGTCGAGCACCTGAATGCCGCACTGGCTGGCCTGGGCATTGACAACATAGTTATTGAAGTCGATGCGCCGGAAATCCCGATTATGGACGGCAGTGCTGCTCCGTTCGTTTATCTGCTGCTGGATGCCGGCATCGATGAGCTGAACTGCGCCAAGAAATTTGTGCGCATTAAAGAGGCCGTTCGCGTCGAAGATGGCGATAAGTGGGCTGAGTTTAAGCCGTACAATGGTTTTTCGTTGGACTTCACCATCGATTTTAACCATCCGGCGATTGACTCAAGCAACCAGCGCTATGCGATGAACTTCTCTGCTGATGCATTTATGCGCCAGATTAGCCGTGCGCGTACCTTCGGTTTTATGCGTGATATCGAATATCTGCAGTCCCGCGGCCTGTGCCTGGGCGGCAGCTTCGATTGTGCCATCGTTGTTGACGATTATCGCGTACTGAACGAAGACGGCTTACGCTTTGAAGATGAGTTTGTCCGCCACAAAATGCTGGATGCGATTGGTGACCTGTTTATGTGTGGTCACAATATCATCGGCGCATTCACGGCGTTCAAATCAGGTCACGCGTTGAATAACAAACTGCTGCAGGCCGTTCTGGCAAAACAGGAAGCCTGGGAGTATGTGACCTTCGAAGACGAAGCAGAAATGCCGCTGGCATTCCGCGCACCATCAATGGTTATGGCGTAAGCCTGACCATTCAGTAAAATCGACTGGTAACCTGGTACTCTCTCCGGCCAGGGAGCCAGTCGTTTTTCTTTTTTACCTTCCGGTTCTCATTTCACCCCGATTCAACGATCGCTGACACCGCGCGTTCGCTGCTTAATTGACCGCTTTTACCTCCGCAAAGCTTTCATTCCTGCTGCCGTGACGCGGTATTAATGGTAATATTTGGGCGCAAAATTATTTCCTGGGGTTGCTTCAACTAAAGGTAATGGACGTGAGTGGATTGCTGACGCGCTGGCGACAGTTTGGCAGACGGTATTTCTGGCCGCATCTCCTGTTGGGGATGGTCGCGGCTAGCTTTGGCCTGCCTGCGTTAAGCAATAGTCACGAAACGGCATCACCTGCGAAAGCAGCGGCCAGCAGCCACACGCCGAATAAAGTTAATTTCTCCCAGCTGGCGCTTCTGGATGCCAGCCGCCGGCCAAACTTTACCGTCGATTACTGGCATCAGCACGCCATCCGCACGGTTATTCGTCATCTGTCATTTGCCATGGCGCCTCAGGCGCTGCCGGTTGCGGAAGAATCTTCGCCATTACAGGCGCAGCATCTGGCCCTGCTCGATACGCTCAGCGCGCTGCTGACGCAGGAAAGCAAGCCGCCGGTCATTGTGCGTCAGGCGGCATACAACCCCTCCCATCGCGCCTTTTGCGTCTCCGCCTGGATTAGCCAGGTCACCGGGATACGCGCCGGGCCGCAACGCCTCAGCTGAACTAAAAACGGATCATTCTATTTTTTGTGACTCCGCATCGCGGGGCGTTTGAGATTTTATTATGCTAATCAAATTATTAACTAAAGTTTTCGGTAGCCGTAACGATCGTACACTGCGCCGCATGCGCAAAGCTGTGACGCTGATTAATTCCATGGAACCTGACATGGAGAAGCTCTCTGATGATCAGCTGAAGGCTAAAACAGAAGAGTTCCGCGCGCGTCTGGCGAAGGGCGAAAGCGTAGAAAGCCTGATCCCGGAAGCCTTTGCCGTGGTACGTGAAGCCAGTAAGCGCGTATTCGGTATGCGTCACTTTGACGTACAGCTGCTGGGCGGCATGGTGCTCAATGAGCGCTGCATTGCAGAAATGCGTACCGGTGAAGGTAAAACGCTGACCGCTACCCTCCCGGCCTATCTGAACGCGCTGTCAGGTAAAGGCGTTCACGTCGTGACCGTCAACGACTACCTGGCGCAGCGTGATGCTGAAAACAACCGTCCGCTGTTTGAGTTCCTCGGTATGACCGTTGGTATCAATATGTCGGGCCTGCCTGCTCCGGCAAAACGTGAAGCTTACGCCGCCGATATCACCTACGGTACCAACAACGAATACGGCTTCGACTATCTGCGCGATAACATGGCGTTCAGTCCGGAAGAGCGCGTACAGCGTAAGCTGCACTATGCGCTGGTGGATGAGGTGGACTCCATCCTGATCGATGAAGCGCGTACGCCGCTGATCATTTCCGGCCCGGCTGAAGACAGCTCGGAAATGTACAAGAAAGTGAACAAGATCATTCCTCATCTGGTGCGCCAGGAAAAAGAGGACTCCGATACCTTTACCGGTGAAGGCCACTTCTCGGTAGATGAGAAAGCGCGTCAGGTGAACCTGACCGAACGCGGGCTGGTCCTGATTGAAGAGCTGCTGGTGAACGAAGGCATTATGGACGAAGGCGAATCTCTGTATTCACCGACTAACATTATGCTGATGCACCACGTGACCGCAGCGCTGCGTGCGCACGTGCTGTTCACCCGCGACGTTGACTACATCGTAAAAGATGGCGAAGTCATTATTGTCGATGAGCATACCGGTCGTACCATGCAGGGTCGTCGCTGGTCAGACGGTCTGCACCAGGCCGTCGAAGCCAAAGAAGGCGTTGATATCCAGAATGAGAACCAGACGCTGGCGTCCATCACCTTCCAGAACTACTTCCGTCTGTACGAGAAGCTGGCGGGGATGACCGGTACTGCGGATACCGAAGCTTTCGAATTCAGCTCTATCTATAAGCTGGATACCGTAGTCGTACCGACCAACCGTCCGATGATCCGTAAGGATATGGCGGATCTGGTCTATATGACCGAAGCAGAAAAAATTCAGGCGATTATCGAAGATATCAGAGAGCGTACTGCCGCCGGCCAGCCGGTTCTGGTAGGTACGATTTCTATCGAAAAATCCGAAGTGGTTTCGCAAGAGCTGACCAAAGCGGGCATCAAACACAATGTCCTGAACGCGAAGTTCCACGCCAGTGAAGCGGATATCGTGGCTCAAGCCGGCTACCCGGCCGCGGTGACCATCGCCACCAACATGGCCGGTCGTGGTACGGATATCGTGCTGGGCGGCAGCTGGCAGGCGGAAGTCGCCGCGCTGGAAGATCCGACTCCAGAGCAGATCGCTCAAATCAAAGCCGACTGGCAGGTGCGTCACGAAGCGGTGCTGGCCTCCGGTGGTTTACACATTATCGGTACCGAGCGCCATGAATCTCGCCGTATCGATAACCAGCTGCGCGGCCGTTCAGGTCGTCAGGGCGATGCCGGTTCTTCTCGTTTCTATCTGTCGATGGAAGATGCCCTGATGCGCATTTTTGCCTCTGACCGCGTGTCCGGCATGATGCGTAAGCTGGGGATGAAGCCGGGCGAAGCGATTGAGCACCCGTGGGTCACCAAAGCTATCGCCAACGCGCAGCGCAAGGTTGAAAGCCGTAACTTTGATATTCGTAAGCAGCTGCTGGAATATGATGACGTGGCTAACGATCAGCGTCGCGCCATCTACAGCCAGCGTAACGAACTGCTGGACGTATCTGATGTTAGCGAAACCATCAACAGCATTCGCGAAGACGTTTTCAAAACAACTATCGATGCGCACATTCCGCCGCAGTCTCTGGAGGAAATGTGGGATGTCGAAGGCCTGCAGGAACGTCTGAAAAACGACTTCGATCTCGATCTGCCGCTCAAGGAGTGGTTGGACAAAGAGCCTGAACTGCATGAAGAAACTCTGCGTGAGCGTATTCTGCAGAACGCGGTAGAAACCTATCAGCGTAAAGAAGAAGTCGTGGGTACCGAAATGATGCGTCATTTCGAAAAAGGCGTAATGCTGCAGACGCTGGACTCCCTGTGGAAAGAGCATCTGGCGGCAATGGACTACCTGCGTCAGGGCATCCATCTGCGCGGCTACGCGCAGAAAGATCCTAAGCAGGAATACAAGCGTGAATCGTTCTCGATGTTTGCGGCGATGCTTGAATCCCTGAAGTATGAAGTGATCAGCACCCTGAGCAAGGTTCAGGTGCGGATGCCGGAAGAAGTTGAAGCGATGGAACAGCAGCGCCGCGAAGAGGCGGAGCGCCTCGCGCAGATGCAGCAGCTGAGCCATCAGGATGACGACACGGTAGCCGCAGCCGCACTGGCTGAGGAAACCGGCGAGCGTAAGGTTGGCCGTAACGATCCTTGCCCGTGTGGTTCCGGTAAGAAATATAAGCAGTGCCATGGTCGTCTGAGTTAAGCTCAGAGAATAAAAATGAAGGCGCAGATATCTGCGCCTTTTTTATGGAATTAACGCAATGAAAATACTGCAAATCTCAGTTGGCATCATCCGTAACCCGCAGGGTGAAATCTTTATTACCCAGCGCGCTGCCGATGCGCATATGGCAAATAAGCTCGAGTTTCCCGGTGGGAAAATTGAAGCGGGAGAGTCTGCCGAGCAGGCGTTAGCGCGTGAGCTGCAGGAAGAGGTTGGCATTACGGTACGCGCGTTCACTCTGTTTGATAAGCTGGAGTATCAGTTCCCCGATCGGCATATCACGCTATGGTTCTGGCTGGTTGATGACTGGGAAGGCGAGCCCTGGGGTAAAGAAGGGCAGCCGGGGCGCTGGATTGCCCAGCGTGCGCTGCTGGCCGAGGAGTTTCCGCCGGCTAACGAACCGATTATCAGCAAATTAGTGCAGTCCGCCCGCTGAGAAAATGGCCCGGACAAGACGCAACGTCATCTCCGGGATTTTCTCTGCCGCCAGACGCTACTGCTGCTGTTCGCTCCAGTCATCGGTATCGGACAGGTCGCCCGCGCTAGGAATGCGTTTTTCTTCCGCCGCCCATTCACCTAAGTCAATGAGCTGACAGCGTTTTGAGCAAAATGGCCGAAACGGGCTGTGCTCATTCCAGACCACGTTTTTACCGCAGGTCGGGCAGTTGACGATTGTCTCTTTCGACATGTTTTCTCCTTAACAACAGGCCAGTTCAAAATCAAAACGCTCGGGGACGATACCGAGTTCGCTGTCCAGCGGGAGAAAGCGAATGGCAAAGCGGCTTTTATGGCCAGAAATTTGCGGATACAGCTGGCTGGCAAGATCGAGGCGTAAACGCAGCAGATCGGCATCATCGCCATTATCCTGATAAAAACCGTTGAGGCTGGTCTGCTTGCGAAAGGGCGCGGAGTTGCGAATCAAATCGAGGATCAGCACCAGCGCCTGGGTGAGCGGCTGAAGGCTCACTAACCATCTGCCAACCTGCTCGTCGCGATACTCCTGAGGCATATGCAGCCAGATATGCAGCGTGGGCAGATCGAAACTACAGCAGCCGCCGGGAATGCTCAGACGCTGGCGAACCAGCGCAATTAAACGATCTTCACGCAGGAACTGGCCGATGCGCGGGGCAGACATTAACGCGCTGCCGGACTGCTTCAGCTGTTGGCGCAATTCGTCAATACGCCCGCGGTCGACGCCTGGCACTTCTGCCCAGGACTGCAGTTTACGCTGCTGCCGCTCGAGCTCTTTGAGCAGATCCGTGCGCACCTCGCCGCGTTCGAGGACATCCAGGAGATCGCCCGTATTGCGGAAAAAGTGGAGCGCGTCCGCGTAGGTGGCGAGCGTCGGATGCACGGACAGCTGTTGAATCAAAAACTCAATACGCAGCCAGGTGCGCATTTTCTCATTGAGGGGATGTTCAAATAGAACAGGGGTATGCATTACGATTTTTCCTGTGAGGCGGCCTGCGATGCCAGCATTAGATACTTTTCATGCAGGCGGGCGACATCCGATGCGATGGCATCCGGAGGGCCCATATTTTCAATGACATCATCCGCAGCGGCGAGGCGTTGCTCACGCGTCGCCTGGGCGGCAAGAATACGTTCTGCGTGCTCACGGCTGACCCGATCGCGCAGTATGGTTCGCTGTATTTGCGTCTCTTTTGGGACATCGACGACCAGCACGCGGTCAGCGTTGGCAGCGAGGTTGTTTTCGACCAGCAGGGGAACGACCCAGAGAACATAAGAAGAGGACGCCGCCTGCATTTGACGGCGGGTTTCCTGCTGAATGAGCGGGTGCAGCAGCGCGTTAAGCCAGGTTTTATCCTCGGCGTGAGCGAAAATGTGTTCCCGCAGGCTGCGGCGGTTCAGCGTGCCGTCATCGTTAATCATTTGTTGGCCGAAGCGAGCGGCAATCGCCAGTAGCGCGGGAGTTCCAGGTTCTACCACCTGACGGGCGATAACGTCGGCGTCAATAACGTTAACACCAAGGTGAGAAAATACATCGGCTACGGTGCTTTTGCCGCTACCGATGCCGCCCGTTAACGCTACCGTATACCTCATATACCCCGTTCCTGAAACTGATCATATACACATTGACTTTTCAGCAGCGCCCGCGCTTCACGAGCCGTGACTCTGCGGTGGGTGTCCCGTCAGGCTGCTTCAAGCCGGAAAGAGACTTTTACGACGGATACTGGATTGCTTTGTACATATAAATCAAATGGTTAAAAATGACGCTCTGGCCGTTGATTATCGCGTTCGCGCTTTTCTCAATCCACCAGGTAAATTTGTACGATTGTAGCGTAAAAAAAGTGAAAATCGCAGTCTTGCGCAGTCATGATTCGTGAGTATGATAACGTCACTGGAGTTGTGCTCTCACAATAATGCAATTAACCCCAGGAATTCGCACATGCGTATTGAAGAAGATCTGAAGCTTGGCTTTAAAGACGTTCTTATCCGCCCCAAGCGCTCTACCCTCAAAAGTCGTTCTGATGTTGAACTGGAACGCGAATTCACTTTTAAACATTCTGGCCTCTCCTGGTCCGGCGTGCCGATCATCGCAGCGAATATGGACACCGTCGGTACGTTTAGTATGGCAAAAGCGCTGGCTTCTTTCGGGATCCTCACTGCCGTACATAAACACTACACCGTAGAAGAGTGGCGGAACTTTGTGCAGACCACTCCTGCCGATGTGCTGAAGTACGTCATGGTTTCTACCGGTACCTCGGATGTCGACTTCGAAAAAACCAAACAGATCCTGACGCAGAACCCGCAGCTTGGCTTCGTTTGCATTGACGTGGCAAACGGTTATTCCGAGCATTTCGTGCAGTTCGTGGCGAAAGCGCGCGAAGCCTGGCCGCTGAAAACGATCTGTGCGGGTAACGTCGTGACCGGCGAAATGTGCGAAGAGCTGATTCTGTCCGGCGCGGATATCGTGAAGGTCGGCATCGGTCCGGGTTCCGTTTGTACTACCCGCGTGAAAACCGGCGTTGGCTACCCGCAGCTCTCTGCGGTTATCGAATGCGCCGATGCGGCTCATGGCCTTGGCGGTCAGATCGTCAGCGATGGCGGGTGCACCACGCCAGGCGACGTAGCGAAGGCCTTCGGCGGCGGCGCTGATTTCGTCATGCTGGGCGGTATGCTGGCAGGCCACGAAGAGAGCGGCGGCACCGTTGTTGAAGAGAACGGCGAGAAGTTTATGCTGTTCTACGGTATGAGCTCTGAATCCGCCATGACCCGTCATGTGGGCGGCGTTGCGCAGTACCGCGCTGCGGAAGGTAAAACCGTTAAGCTGCCCCTGCGCGGCCCGGTTGATAATACCGCCCGCGATATCCTCGGCGGCCTACGTTCCGCCTGCACCTATGTCGGCGCATCTCGTCTGAAAGAGCTGACCAAACGCACAACCTTTATTCGCGTACAGGAACAAGAGAACCGCGTGTTCAACAGCCTGTAATGCCGTTTTGCTGGCGCACCTCCTGCGCCAGCCGCTATCCCCCCATTCCGCTAATGGCGTCGCCCAGATGAAAAATGGGTAAATACATCGCCACCACCAGTACGCCAACAACGGCGCCGGTTATCAGCAGCAGCATCGGTTCAAGCAGCGTGGCCAGGCCTTCTGCCTGACGGTGCGTGCGTTCGCTATGATGGCGGGCAAGGTTCTCCAGCATGATATCCAGCGATCCTGAAGCCTCCCCGGTGCGGATGAGCTGCAGGCATAGCGGGGTAAATCCTCCACTGTTCGCCAGCGCCTGCCAGATGGCGGTCCCGTGGGCAATCTGAGTATTAACCTGATGGATCCTCTGGCGCCAAAGCGGGCAGCTTAACGTCTCTTCTACGCTTTCCAGGCCCTGCATAAAGCTGATGCCGGCGCTCTGCGTGAGGGTTAAAACGGTAAATATCTGGCTGAGCCGCTGTCCCCCTATCAGCTTTCCGACTACCGGCAAAGCGTGAAGCAGCTTTTGCCGCCGTAGTAGCCAGGAAGGGCGACGTTGGGCCAGCTGGTTGAGGAGAAACGGCAATATCGCCATCAACAGCAGCAGCGGCCAACGGTTGCTGAGGCTTTCTCCGGCGCTTATCACTACTTTGGTCAACAGAGGGAGCGGCGTGTTGAACGTCTGGTAGATAGCGGCAAACTCCGGCAGGACAAAGGTGAGCATGCCCATCACCACCAGCAGCGCCAGCAGCAGAATGACCAGCGGATAGCGCAGCGCCTTTTTGACCTTTTCGCTCAGCTGCAGCTGCTCCCGCTGCTGGCGAGCCAGATGAAAGCAGCAAAGATCCAGTTTACCGGTAAGCTCACCGGTGCGGATCATGGCCAGATAGAGCGGAGGAAACGCCTGCGGCCATCTTTCCAGCGCGCTGGAAAGCGGGATGCCCTGCGCAAGGTCCCGAGCCAGCGTTCGCAGAAGCGCCTGCCACTGCGCGCCCTGCTGCTGCTGTGCCAGCAGCTCTAACCCCTCGGCCAGAGGCAGCCCCGCCTGCAGGAGGGTCGCCAGCTGATGGATAATCTGGCCGCTGTAGCGCGGGTGCCACAGCGAGCTGCGTACCGCGCAGCGGCGGAGCGCGAGGGGGATAATCCGTTCATGCTGCAGCGCCTGAATAACCTCCAGGCGGGAGCTTTTCCACAGCGAGCCCTGGCAGGGCGATCCTTCGGGATCAAGCCCGCGCCAGTGCCAAAGGCGTTCAGTCGCCATGGGGGAGCCCCAGCACGCGGACCACCTCTTCAAAACAGGTGAGCCCCTGCTCAATGGCCAGGCAGCCGCTTTCAAACAGCGTCATCATTCCGGCTTCACGCGCCAGAGATTCAATCTCCACCGCGCTCATCCCCTGGGAAATAGCCTGCTGCAGCGCGGCGCCTATCGGGAGCACCTCAAATAGCGCCAGGCGCCCATAGTAGCCGTGATAGCAGTGCCGACAGCCCGTAGCCTGCCAGCGGGGAAGCCGACGCGGCCACAGGCTGTGCGGCACGTCAATGCCGCCTGCACCTTCCCGACGGCAGCGTGGGCAGAGCCTGCGCACCAGGCGCTGAGCAATGACCAGCGATAGCGCGGATGAGAGCATCCAGCAGGCAATTCCCATTTGCTGCAGGCGAATAAGCGTTTCGCTGGTCGAGTTAGTGTGCAGCGTCGAGAGCACGAGGTGCCCGGTTTGCGCCGCTTTGATCGCGATTTCTGCCGTTTCCGCATCGCGTATTTCGCCAACCATAACAATGTCCGGGTCCTGGCGCAGCAGCGCGCGCAGGACGCTGTTAAAGGTTAATCCGGATCGCGGGTTGATCTGCGTTTGATTCATGCCGGCGATGGGAATTTCCAGCGGGTCCTCTACGCTGCAAATATTAACCTCATCGCGGTTTCTCTTCTGCAGGGCGCTGTAGAGCGTGATGGTCTTACCGCTGCCGGTTGGGCCGGTGACCAGCAGCAGCCCCTGCGGCTGATTGAGCGCGGAGCCAAAGGCGGCAAGCTGCTCTGAGGAGAGGCCGAGCGCCTCGAGGTCCAGCGCCTGTTCCACCTGATGCAGCAGGCGCAGGACGATCTTCTCACCGTAACGGCAGGGCAGAGTGGCGATGCGAAATGACACCGATTGTCCCGAGAGAGTCTGCGTAAACTGGCCGTCCTGCGGCAGGCGGTGTTCGGCAATATCCAGGTTCCCGAGCACCTTAAGTCGCGCCGTTATCGGCAGTGCCAGTTCGGCGGCAAGCGGCGCAAGCGGATGGAGCACCCCATCGACCCGCAGACGTATGCGCAGGTTATTTTCGCCAGGCTCGACGTGGATATCAGATGCGCGCTGGCGCAGCGCCTGCTCCAGAATCTGATTGACCTGGTCGATGACGCCCGTCGGCGCCTCACTGCTGGCAGGAGATGGCCCAGACTGTCCGGACGATTGCTGGCGCTGATTCATTTTATCCTGGCTCCAGCACTCGATATCGATCCGCTTTTGCGTGGCGAAGCGCAGCGCTTCCATTAGCTCAGGCGGCGGAGAGTCTACCACCGCGATGGAGAGGGTTTGCTCATCGCTGTTAAGCAGCAGGGCGTGGTAGCGCTGGCAGAGGGCGATCAATTTTTCGGCTTTCATCGCGATGGCCTCAGTTAAAGCGGAATACGTCTTCACACGCCTGCTTGAGGGCGCTGCCGCTGGCGATGTCGCACTCTCTCTGCCAGCCGGTAATACCATTTGCGGTATCCCAGCCGGGCGTCATGGTGACGCGTAGCCCGTTCAGGCTTTCTTGCCCGCTAAGGGTGACGACGCCTTTAGCCACGGTCATTGCGGAAACGTAGCGCGTGGTGGCGGGAGAGGGAATGCCGTTGCTACCGCCATCGCACCTTGTCAGGCCGCCGTGCTCAAGGGCGCATAGCTCAACCGCCGTGCGGTAGGGAATAAAGGTTTGCAGGACATCGGTCAGCGCCGCCTTGCGCAGATAGTTCTGGTAGGCGGGAATACCGATGGCGCTCAGAATGGCGATAATGCCAATCACCACCATGAGTTCGATAAGGGTAAAGCCACGTTGTCTGTCCATCGATTGCTCCTTGTTATCGTCGGGAGCACTGTGGCGGTCTGCGGGGAGGATGACGAGCGATAAATGAGCGCTCAGGAAACGGCTTCCCAGGCTTTCTTTACGCGTTACAGGGCGAGGGCAAAACGCTGAGATCGCCCTCGCAAAGCGTGCGCCCCGGCAGGCGATCCATGCCGGGGCGGAGCGTTAGCGGAAACGCATTGACAGGTCGAGCGCGCGGACGTGTTTGGTCAGGGCGCCAACGGAGATGTAATCGACGCCGGTTTCGGCAAATTCACGGATAGTATCGAAGGTGACGTTGCCGGAAACTTCCAGCGCGGCCTGGCCGTTGGTACGCTTCACCGCTTCGCGCATCAGGTCGGGGGTGAAGTTATCGAGCATGATGATATCAGCTCCGGCTTTCAGGGCTTCATCCAGCTCATCAAGGGATTCAACCTCAACTTCTACCGGCACGTCCGGATGCAGCCAGAAGGCCTTCTCAATGGCCTGGCGCACGGAGCCGGAGGCAATAATGTGGTTCTCTTTGATCAGGAAGGCATCGAACAGCCCCAGGCGATGGTTTGCACCGCCTCCGCACAGTACGGCGTATTTCAGCGCGGTGCGCAGGCCGGGTAGCGTTTTACGGGTATCGAGCAGCTGGGTTTTGGTGCCCGCCAGCAGATCCACGTAGCGGCGCACCTCGCTGGCGACCCCGGATAGGGTCTGCACGAAGTTCAGCGCGGTACGCTCGCCGGTCAGAAGAAGGCGGGAAGGACCCTGCAGCTCAAACAGCGGCTGATCCGCCTTGACCGCGTCGCCATCTTCAACCAGCCAGGTGACGCTGACGTCGTCGCCGGCCAGCTGAATAAAGACCTCTTCCACCCAGCGTTTGCCGCAGAACACGCCGTCTTCGCGGGTAATGACAACCGCGTGCGAGCGTGCGCTTTCCGGCAATAATTGCGCGCTAATATCGTTGTTAGCGTCAACTTCGCCGCCTAAATCTTCGCGCAGGGACTGGGCTACTGCATCGGTAATATCGAGGTTAATGCGTTCCAGCAGCGCGTCACGGCGGCGGTCGGGGTTGTAGCGACGAGGCGACATGATAAAGCTCCAGATAGATAAGATTCAGAAGTGGGAAACATGCTAACCTGAACGGCGTTTCTACACCATATACTCTTCATCCTTCAGGCTATTGCCGCGTTGGCGTGCCTGCGTTGTAGAGGTGGAGGCGCGGCGATCGGCCCCGAACGAATTTGTGTATGATAATCGGCATCCTTGGGCCATGGGCGGCCCGGGAGCATGCGTTAGTGAAAGGAGACTCCGCAATGCAGTTGAACGGAGGATGGCTGGTGGGCGCGCGTCGGGTTCCTTCGCCGCACCATGATTGCCGCCCGGATGATGAAACCCCCTCCCTGCTGGTGGTGCATAATATTAGCCTGCCGCCGGGTGAATTTGGCGGTCCGTGGATTGACGCTCTGTTCAGCGGCACGCTCGATCCCAACGCGCATCCTTTTTTTGCCGGGATCGCTCAGCTACGGGTTTCGGCACATTGTCTGATTCGCCGCGACGGTGAAATCGTGCAGTATGTGCCTTTCGATAAGCGCGCGTGGCATGCCGGCGTATCCTGCTATCAGGGGCGTGAGCGCTGCAACGACTTCTCTATTGGTATTGAGCTGGAAGGAACGGATACGCTGGCTTATACCGATGCGCAGTATCAGCAGCTGGCCGCGGTTACGCTGCAGCTGACCGCGCTCTATCCGGCTATCGCTGAAAACATGACCGGCCATAGCGATATCGCGCCGGTGCGTAAAACGGATCCCGGCCCGGCGTTTGACTGGGCAAAATTTCGCGGTCTGTTGACCGCTTCGTCAGATAAGGAGATGCCATGACGTTATTTTCTACGCTGCTGGTTCTCATCGCCGAACGCCTGTTTAAGCTGGGCGAGCACTGGCAGCTCGATCATCGCCTTGAGGTTCTGTTCCGTCGCGTGAAGCACTTCTCGCTGTTCGGCACGCTGCTGATGGCGGCGGTGGCGATGGTTGCGGTGTACATTATTCAGAGCCTGCTGCACGGCGTGCTGTTTAACGTCCCGCTGCTGGTGTTCTGGATCCTGCTTGGTCTGCTGTGCATTGGCGCCGGCAAAGTCCGCCTGCACTATCACGCCTACCTGAAGGCCGCTTCCCGCAATGATAAGCATGCCTGCGATGCGATGGCCAGCGAGCTGACGCTTATCCACGGCGTCCCGCCGGGCTGCGACAACCGTGAATACCTCAGCGAACTGCAGAATGCGCTGCTGTGGATCAACTACCGCTATTACCTTGCGCCGCTGTTCTGGTTTGTGGTCGGCGGGCCGTGGGGCCCGATCACGCTGATTGGCTATAGCGTCCTGCGTGCATGGCAGTCGTGGCTGGCCCGCTATCAAACCCCGCACCATCGTTTGCAGTCAGGGATTGATGGCATTTTGCACGTCGTGGACTGGGTGCCGGTGCGGCTGGTAGGCGTGGTTTACGCGCTGGTTGGTCACGGCGAGAAGGCGCTACCCGCGTGGTTCGCCTCGCTGGGCGATCGCCATTCGTCGCAGTATCAGGTACTGACGCGTCTGGCGCAGTTCTCGCTCGCCCGTGAGCCGCATGTCGATAAGGTCGAGACGCCGAAGGCGGCCGTTTCAATGGCCAAGAAAACGTCGCTGGTGGTGGTGGTGATTATGGCCCTGCTGACGATTTACGGAACGCTGATTTAAGTCCCCCGCCCGTCAGCGGGCGCGGCGCAGGCGGGATGTCGAAATCAGGCATCCCGTTTTCTTGCCAGGCGATGCGCTTCAGCCGTTAGGATCGTACCGCGGGTTCGGTGGCGTTCCGCGCGATACGCCAGTACGTCTTCCCTTTTTCTCTCCACCTGCCGGTTAGCGGCTATCGCATGCAAGCGCGAATATGCGGCGCTGGAACATTCCCTGCGCAGCGAGACGCGCCCATGATTGGGTCAGCGTGTTGTGAAATGCGTTGCGGTATCGGTTGGCGATATGGAAAAACGACTGATTAGGGGGAAGGGGGAGGCGGGTAACAGGGCTCTGCGCCCGCTAAGATGCGGCGGGCACAGAGTTTAACGATGTATTAATGTGCTTTTACGGCGCTGGCGCTTCTCTGTTTGAACAGGTAGCCGACGCCGAGAACGGCAATCCACACCGGGATCAGGTAGACGGAGATGGCCATGCCCGGGGTGATCAGCATGATGACCAGTACCGCGACCATGAACAGCAGGCAGATCCAGTTACCGAGCGGATAGAACAGCGCCGGGAAGCGGGTAACCACGCCCTGCTGCTGTTTTGCCCGACGGAACTTAATGTGCGCCAGGCTGATCATTGCCCAGTTAATGACGAGGGCAGAAACAACCAGCGCCATCAGCAGACCAAACGCCGATTCCGGCGCGAGATAGTTAATCAGCACGCACAGCGCGGTCACCACGGCGGAAACCAGAATGGTGTTCACCGGCACGCCGCGCTTGTCGACGTTCATCAGCGCTTTCGGCGCGTTACCCTGCTGGGCAAGACCAAACAGCATTCGGCTGTTGCAGTAAACGCAGCTGTTATACACCGACAGCGCGGCGGTCAGCACCACCACGTTGAGCGCGTTAGCAACGAAGGTATCTCCCAGTTCGTGGAAGATCAGCACAAACGGGCTGGTGTCTGCGGTTACGCGCGTCCACGGCAGCAGAGAGAGCAGTACCGCCAGCGAGCCCACGTAGAAAATCAGAATACGGTAGATAACCTGATTGGTGGCTTTGGGAATGCTCTGCTCCGGGTTATCCGCTTCTGCCGCGGTGATCCCGACCAGCTCCAGTCCGCCAAACGAGAACATGATGATGGCCATCATCATGACCAGCCCGGTGAAGCCGTGCGGCAGGAAGCCGCCCTGATCCCACAGGTTGCGGACGGTTGCCTGAGGGCCGCCGTTGCCGCTGAACAGCAGCCAGCCGCCGAACAGAATCATCGCCACAACGGCAACGACTTTAATAATGGCGAACCAGAACTCCATCTCGCCGAATACCTTCACGTTGGTGAGGTTGATGGCGTTAATGGCAACGAAGAAGATCGCCGCAGAGACCCAGGTCGGGATCTCCGGCCACCAGAACTGGACGTATTTTCCGACCGCTGTCAGCTCGGCCATCGCGACCAGAACGTACAGCACCCAGTAGTTCCAGCCGGAGGCAAAGCCGGCAAACCCGCCCCAGTACTTGTAGGCGAAATGACTGAATGAACCTGCCACCGGCTCTTCTACAACCATCTCACCGAGCTGGCGCATAATCAGAAAAGCAATAAAACCGGCGATGGCATAGCCAAGGATAATGCCGGGACCTGCCGACTGGATAACGGATGCGCTGCCCAGAAACAGGCCGGTACCGATAGCGCCGCCCAGAGCAATAAGCTGTATATGGCGGTTTTTCAGGCCGCGCTTTAGCCGATCGCCTTGCTGTTGACCTTCCATCATGAAACCTCGTGTGTGGTTATTTTGCGTTTACGCTTCATCCTTCAGGCTGTTGCTTTATTGTCGGTCCCTGCCAGATAGCATAGCTATCTCTATTCCAGAGAGTTTAAGGCCAGCCTTGTTCTGCGTGATTCAGCGTCGACATTATTGTGTTGTGTAATTATGAAATTCCGTTTCTGTATTAATTTCTTTACGCAAGGCGGAATATAAAATCACTAAAAGGCCTTTTGTATCATGGAGAATAGTGATAAGTGCGGGCGAATGCACCTGCTTTATGAAGGGGTGATGACGAAGCGAACAAAAAGAAACCATTTGTAAACAGAGCGGCAATTAGCCTCTTTAACCCTTAATGACTAATTACGCAGTAAAAGTGAATTTAAAAACGATTTTTTGACTGTTGAATCGGTTCAGATGGCGTATTTTTCGTTTCATAAAAGTTAACGCTACCTCCAACGTGGTAAAGACATCATTTGTGAGAAGTTACAATTCTGAAATGTTATTTCTGTAAGGTTGTTAAAATGTGCCTGCTTTACTGATTTCAATCAAAACCTGTATGGACAGAAGGTGAATACTTTGTTACTTTACCGCTACGAACTGCGAATTGGTAAGACCAATTGACTACGGGCTAATGGCAGAGACAGGGAATATGGCCTACAGCAAAATCCGCCAACCAAAACTATCTGATGTGATAGAGCAGCAGCTTGAGTTTTTAATCCTTGAGGGGACGTTGCGCCCCGGTGAAAAACTCCCGCCTGAACGCGAACTGGCTAAACAGTTCGACGTTTCCCGTCCCTCGCTGCGTGAGGCGATTCAACGCCTCGAAGCCAAGGGCCTGTTGCTTCGTCGCCAGGGCGGTGGAACTTTTGTACAGAGCAGCCTGTGGCAGAGCTTCAGCGACCCGCTGGTAGAGCTCCTGTCCGATCACCCTGAATCCCAATTCGACCTGCTGGAAACCCGTCACGCGCTTGAAGGCATCGCGGCTTATTACGCGGCGCTGCGCAGCAATGATGCTGACCGCGAACGCATTCGCGAGCTGCATCAGGCCATTGAGCGGGCCCAGCAGTCCGGCGATCTTGACGCCGAATCCGATGCCGTCGTCCAGTATCAAATTGCCGTCACCGAAGCGGCGCATAATGTTGTGCTGCTGCATCTGCTACGCTGCATGGAGCCGATGCTGGAGCAAAACGTTCGCCAGAACTTTGAATTGTTGTACGCCCGTCGGGAAATGCTCCCGCAGGTCAGCAATCATCGCACTCGTATTTTCGAGGCGATAATCGCCGGGGAGCCGGAGCAGGCGCGTGAAGCGTCGCATCGACACCTGGCGTTCATTGAGGAAATTTTGCTGGATCGTAGCCGTGAGGAGAGTCGTCGAGAACGCTCACTGCGTCGTTTACAGCAACGGAAGGATGAGAACTCCGGTTCTTAAGCGCCATTTTTTAGAGCGCGGCAACTAAACGCAGAACCTGTCTTATTGTGCTTTTGGTTGTTCAAATAGTTCGGGTTATATCGCGGCGGCAAGCGCGTGAATCCCCGGGAGCATAGCTAACTATGTGACCGGGGTGAGGAAGCGTAGCCAACAAAGAGATAACCTGAAATATGAAGAACAAAGAGTGCAATGGGACAGGTTCCAGATTAATCAACGATTAGATAGATAAGGAATACCCCCCATGTCAGAACGTTTACCAAATGACGTGGATCCGATCGAAACTCGCGACTGGCTACAGGCGATCGAATCGGTCATCCGTGAAGAAGGTGTTGAGCGCGCTCAGTATCTGATTGACCAACTCCTTTCTGAAGCCCGCAAAGGCGGGGTGAAGGTTGCTGCTGGCACATCTACTGGCAGTTACGTCAACACTATTGCCGTTGAAGATGAACCGGAATACCCGGGGAATCTGGATCTGGAACGTCGAATTCGTTCTGCGATTCGCTGGAACGCCATCATGACCGTTCTGCGCGCATCGAAAAAGGATCTTGAGCTGGGCGGCCACATGGCTTCCTTCCAGTCCTCCGCGACCTTCTATGAAGTGTGCTTCAACCACTTCTTCCGTGCGCGCAACGAGCAGGATGGCGGCGACCTGGTTTACTTCCAGGGCCACATCTCCCCGGGCGTATACGCACGTGCGTTCCTGGAAGGTCGTCTGACTGAAGAGCAGATGAACAACTTCCGTCAGGAAGTTCATGGCAAAGGCCTCTCTTCCTACCCGCACCCGAAACTGATGCCGACCTTCTGGCAGTTCCCGACCGTATCAATGGGTCTGGGCCCAATCGGTGCAATCTACCAGGCTAAATTCCTGAAATATCTGGAACACCGTGGCCTGAAAGATACTTCCAAACAAACCGTTTACGCTTTCCTGGGCGACGGCGAGATGGACGAGCCGGAATCTAAAGGCGCCATCACCATCGCGACCCGTGAAAAACTGGATAACCTGGTCTTCGTCATCAACTGCAACCTGCAGCGTCTGGACGGTCCGGTCACCGGTAACGGCAAAATCATTAACGAACTGGAAGGCATTTTTGCCGGTGCTGGCTGGAACGTTATCAAGGTTATCTGGGGCGGTCGCTGGGATGAGCTGCTGCGTAAAGACACCAGCGGTAAGCTGATTCAGCTGATGAACGAAACCGTTGATGGCGACTACCAGACCTTCAAATCCAAAGACGGTGCCTACGTTCGCGAGCACTTCTTCGGTAAATATCCGGAAACCGCAGCGCTGGTTGCCGACTGGACTGACGAGCAGATCTGGGCCCTGAACCGCGGTGGTCACGATCCGAAGAAAGTCTTCGCTGCACTGAAAAAAGCGCAGGAAACAACTGGCAAAGCCACCGTCATCCTGGCCCATACCATCAAAGGTTACGGCATGGGTGATACCGCTGAAGGTAAAAACATCGCTCACCAGGTTAAGAAAATGAACATGGACGGCGTACGCTACGTCCGCGATCGTTTCAACGTGCCGGTTGCCGATGCTGATATCGAAAAACTGCCGTACGTTACCTTCCCGGAAGGTTCCGAAGAGCATACCTATCTGCACGCTCAGCGTGAGAAACTCCACGGCTACCTGCCGAGCCGTCAGCCTAACTTCGATGAGAAGCTGGAGCTGCCGACCCTGGAAGATTTCGGTCCGCTGCTGGAAGAGCAGAACAAAGAAATTTCTACCACCATCGCCTTCGTTCGCGCCCTGAACGTGATGCTGAAGAACAAGTCTATTAAAGACCGTCTGGTGCCGATCATCGCCGATGAAGCGCGTACCTTTGGTATGGAAGGCCTGTTCCGTCAAATTGGTATCTACAGCCCGAACGGCCAGCAGTACACCCCGCAGGACCGTGAGCAGGTTGCTTACTATAAAGAAGACGAGAAAGGTCAGATCCTGCAGGAAGGTATCAACGAACTGGGTGCCGGCGCATCCTGGCTGGCTGCTGCGACCTCTTACAGCACCAACAACCTGCCGATGATCCCGTTCTACATCTACTACTCCATGTTCGGGTTCCAGCGTATCGGCGACCTGTGCTGGCAGGCAGGCGACCAGCAGGCTCGCGGCTTCCTGGTAGGTGGGACTTCCGGTCGTACCACGCTGAACGGCGAAGGTCTGCAGCACGAAGATGGTCACAGCCATATTCAGTCTCTGACTATCCCGAACTGTATCTCTTACGATCCGTCTTACGCGTACGAAGTTGCCGTCATCATGCACGATGGCCTGGAGCGTATGTACGGTGAGAAACAAGAGAACGTTTACTACTACATCACCACGCTGAACGAAAACTACCACATGCCGGCAATGCCGGAAGGTGCTGAGGAAGGTATCCGTAAAGGTATCTACAAACTCGACACTCTCGAAGGTAGCAAAGGTAAAGTTCAGCTGCTGGGTTCCGGTTCTATCCTGCGTCACGTGCGTGAAGCAGCAGAGATTCTGGCGAAAGACTACGGCGTAGGTTCTGACGTATACAGCGTAACTTCCTTCACTGAGCTGGCGCGCGATGGTCAGGACTGTGAGCGTTGGAATATGCTGCACCCGCTGGAAACCCCGCGTGTACCGTACATCGCTCAGGTGATGAACGACGCACCGGCCGTGGCTTCTACCGACTATATGAAACTGTTCGCCGAGCAGGTTCGTACCTATGTACCGGCTGATGATTACCGCGTACTGGGTACCGACGGCTTCGGTCGTTCCGACAGCCGTGAAAACCTGCGTCACCACTTTGAAGTAGATGCTTCCTACGTGGTTGTTGCGGCGCTGGGCGAACTGGCTAAACGTGGTGAAATCGATAAGAAAGTTGTGGCTGAAGCAATCGCCAAATTTAACATCGATGCAGATAAAGTTAACCCGCGTCTGGCGTAAGAGGTAAGAGAATAATGGCTATCGAAATCAATGTACCGGACATCGGGGCTGATGAAGTTGAAATCACCGAAATCCTGGTCAAAGTTGGCGACAAAGTTGAAGCTGAACAGTCGCTGATCACCGTAGAGGGCGACAAAGCCTCTATGGAAGTCCCGTCTCCGCAGGCTGGCGTTGTTAAAGAGATCAAAGTCTCTGTTGGCGACAAAACCGAGACCGGTAAACTTATCATGATTTTCGATTCCGCCGATGGTGCAGCAGCCGCTGCACCTGCGCAGGAAGAGAAAGCAGCAGCGCCAGCTCCGGCCGCTGCACCGGCTGCGGCCGCGGCGAAAGACGTGCACGTGCCTGATATCGGCGGCGACGAAGTTGAAGTCACCGAGATCATGGTTAAAGTGGGCGACACCGTCACGGCTGAACAGTCCCTGATTACCGTTGAAGGCGACAAAGCGTCGATGGAAGTCCCGGCACCGTTCGCGGGTACCGTGAAAGAGATCAAAATCAACGCCGGCGACAAAGTCTCCACCGGCTCGCTGATTATGGTCTTCGAAGTGGCGGGTGCGGCACCTGCTGCGGCACCGGCGCAGGCTGCTGCTCCGGCAGCGGCGGCTGCACCAGCGGCTTCCGGTTCTAAAGAAGTGAATGTACCTGATATCGGCGGCGACGAAGTTGAAGTGACCGAAGTGATGGTTAAAGTGGGCGACAAAGTTGCCGCTGAACAGTCACTGATCACCGTTGAGGGCGACAAGGCCTCGATGGAAGTTCCGGCTCCGTTCGCGGGCACCGTGAAAGAGATCAAAATCAGCACCGGCGATAAAGTTTCCACCGGCTCGCTGATTATGGTCTTCGAAGTTGAAGGCGCGGCGCCTGCTGCGGCTCCGGCGGCAGCTGCTCCGGCACCTGCGGCGGCTGCACCTGCTCCGACTGCGAAAGCGGCGGCGCCGGCGGCGAAAGCTGAAGGCAAATCTGAGTTCGCTGAGAACGACGCCTACGTGCACGCTACTCCGCTGATCCGCCGCCTGGCGCGCGAATTTGGCGTGAACCTGGCGAAAGTGAAAGGCTCCGGTCGTAAAGGCCGCATCCTGCGCGAAGACGTTCAGGCCTACGTGAAAGACGCGGTTAAACGCGCTGAAGCAGCGCCTGCTGCCGCTACCGGCGGCGGTATCCCGGGCATGCTGCCGTGGCCGAAAGTGGACTTCAGCAAGTTTGGTGAAGTTGAAGAAGTCGAGCTGGGCCGTATCCAGAAAATCTCTGGTGCTAACCTGAGCCGTAACTGGGTGATGATCCCGCACGTTACGCACTTCGACAAAACCGACATCACTGACCTGGAAGCGTTCCGTAAGCAGCAGAACGCGGAAGCTGAGAAGCGTAAGCTGGACGTGAAATTCACTCCGGTGGTCTTCATCATGAAAGCGGTTGCCGCTGCGCTTGAGCAGATGCCTCGCTTCAACAGCTCCCTGTCCGAAGATGCGCAGCGTCTGACGCTGAAAAAGTACATCAACATCGGTGTTGCGGTTGATACGCCTAATGGTCTGGTTGTTCCGGTCTTCAAAGACGTGAACAAGAAGAGCATTACCGAGCTGTCCCGTGAACTGACTGTGATCTCTAAGAAAGCGCGTGACGGTAAGCTGACGGCTGGCGAAATGCAGGGCGGTTGCTTTACCATCTCCAGCATCGGCGGCCTGGGTACTACCCACTTTGCGCCGATTGTGAACGCGCCGGAAGTGGCTATCCTCGGTGTGTCCAAATCCGCGATGGAACCGGTATGGAATGGTAAAGAGTTCGTTCCGCGTCTGATGATGCCGATCTCTCTGTCCTTCGACCACCGCGTAATCGACGGTGCTGATGGTGCTCGCTTTATTACCATCATCAACAACACCCTGAGCGATATTCGCCGCCTGGTGATGTAAGCGAAAAGCCGGCCTGACGGCCGGCTTTTTTCTGGTAACCTCCCGTGCGTTTTGAGGTTATCGGCAATAAAGGACAAAATCGTTTGCCGTTTGTTGTTTCAAAATTGTTAACAATTTTGTAAAATGCAGGCGGATAGAACGTCCCGGTGGATATAAGGGTATTAATATACATGCCCTATGGATTTCTGGATGCAGCAAGGCAGCAAGCGCCAGAGTCCCCAGGAGCTTACTCAAGTAAGTGACTGGGGTGAAGGCGTGAAGCTAACGCCGTTGCGGCCTGAAAGACGACGGGTATGACCGCCGGATACTAACTACAGAGGTCATGATGAGTACTGAAATCAAAACTCAGGTCGTGGTACTTGGGGCTGGTCCCGCAGGTTATTCTGCTGCCTTCCGTTGCGCTGACTTAGGTCTGGAAACCGTCATCGTCGAACGTTACAGCACCCTGGGCGGTGTTTGTCTGAACGTCGGCTGTATCCCTTCTAAAGCACTGCTGCACGTCGCTAAAGTTATCGAAGAAGCGAAAGCTCTGGCCGAACACGGCATTGTTTTCGGCGAGCCGAAAACCGATATCGACAAAATTCGTACCTGGAAAGAGAAAGTTATCACCCAACTGACCGGCGGTCTGGCCGGTATGGCCAAAGGCCGTAAAGTGAAAGTGGTAAACGGTCTGGGTAAATTTACCGGGGCTAACACCCTGGAAGTTGAAGGCGAAAACGGCAAAACCGTTATCAACTTCGACAACGCGATCATCGCGGCGGGTTCCCGTCCGATCGAACTGCCGTTCATTCCGCATGAAGATCCGCGCGTATGGGACTCCACCGACGCCCTCGAACTGAAATCCGTACCGAAGCGCCTGCTGGTTATGGGTGGCGGTATCATCGGTCTGGAAATGGGTACCGTTTACCATGCGCTGGGTTCAGAGATTGACGTGGTTGAAATGTTCGACCAGGTTATCCCGGCTGCCGATAAAGACGTGGTGAAAGTCTTCACTAAACGCATCAGCAAGAAGTTCAACCTGATGCTGGAAACGAAAGTGACCGCCGTTGAAGCAAAAGAAGACGGTATCTATGTTTCCATGGAAGGCAAAAAAGCGCCGGCTGAAGCGCAGCGTTACGACGCCGTGCTGGTGGCTATCGGCCGCGTGCCGAACGGTAAAAACCTCGATGCAGGCAAAGCCGGCGTTGAAGTTGACGACCGCGGCTTTATCCGCGTTGATAAGCAGCTGCGTACCAACGTACCGCACATCTTCGCTATCGGCGATATCGTGGGTCAGCCGATGCTGGCGCACAAAGGCGTTCACGAAGGTCACGTTGCCGCAGAAGTTATTTCTGGCCTGAAGCACTACTTCGACCCGAAAGTGATCCCGTCAATCGCCTATACCGAACCAGAAGTTGCCTGGGTTGGTCTGACCGAGAAAGAAGCGAAAGAAAAAGGCATCAGCTACGAAACCGCCACCTTCCCGTGGGCAGCATCCGGCCGTGCGATCGCTTCCGATTGTGCAGACGGTATGACTAAACTGATCTTCGACAAAGAGACCCACCGTGTTATCGGCGGCGCGATCGTCGGCACCAACGGCGGCGAGCTGCTGGGTGAGATCGGTCTGGCTATCGAAATGGGCTGTGACGCAGAAGACATCGCTCTGACCATCCACGCGCACCCGACTCTGCACGAGTCCGTTGGCCTGGCGGCAGAAGTCTTCGAAGGTAGCATCACCGACCTGCCGAACGCGAAAGCGAAGAAAAAGTAAGTTTTTCTTTCCGGCAAAAAGCATAAGCGGCTCTGTGAGCCGCTTTTTTTATGCCTGATGTTTAGAACTGTGTCTGCGTTCATAACCTGCTACAGGTTATAGATACTTTGACAATAATTACGAAGTAAACTTATAGCTGGTTAATTATTAGTGGGGTGGGTTATGAAACGCTTTTTAACAACGACGTTGTTAGCCGCAACGCTGGCATCCGGTATGGCCTGTGCCGCCGATCCTTCCATTCCGTGGGCTGACAACAGCGGCGGCACGGAAAATACGCATATCGCCGCTATGGGGCAGAACCTGAATACGCAGCACCAGCAGATCAGCAAAACGAGTGAAGGCGTATGGGCGGCGAACTCGGGCAGCATCCAGAGTGATGAAGCTGCGTTGAGCAGCACTAAGCCGGCATTTAGCGGCTATCCGCAGCTGATGCCGCATCAGGGCTAAAATCGCTTCAGCTTCTCAGATGCCCGGCACAGGATGAGGCGCCGGGCATGTTTTATGCCTTTTCCCCTGAAAGGGCGCGCCAGCCGCACGACGGGATGAGGCGGCTGATTTTGCCGGAATATTGCCCAGCCGGCGGCAGCGGCGTGAAATTTATATACCGGGAAACCGGTGTAAAGACTGCAAAATCCTGCCCTTAACGATTCAGCTAATTTTTAATGTTGCTTTTTTGTAAACAGATTAACACCTCCCTAAAATCCTGCTATGCTGCCGACGCGGTATCGGGCATTTACCCTACAAACTGCTGTCTCACAGGAGCGTGAAGAGAATCGCCTGCCGCATTTTACAATGAGAGCGAGGAGAACCGTCGTGCTAGAAGAATACCGTAAGCACGTAGCTGAGCGTGCAGCCGTTGGGATTGTTGCCAAACCCTTAGATGCAACCCAAATGGCCGCGCTGGTAGAACTGCTGAAAAACCCGCCAGCGGGTGAAGAAGAATTCCTGTTAGACCTGTTAATTAACCGCGTACCGCCGGGCGTCGACGAAGCCGCCTACGTTAAAGCCGGATTCCTTGCCGCCATCACCAAAGGTGAAGCGACCTCCCCACTGGTTAGCCCTGAAAAAGCCGTCGAACTGCTGGGCACCATGCAGGGCGGTTACAACATTCATCCGCTGATTGACGCGCTGGACGATGCTAAACTGGCTCCGATTGCCGCGAAAGCGCTGTCCCATACGCTGCTGATGTTTGATAACTTCTATGATGTAGAAGAGAAAGCGAAAGCAGGTAATGAATACGCTAAACAGGTGATGCAATCCTGGGCCGACGGCGAGTGGTTCCTGAGCCGCCCGCCGCTGGCGGAAAAAATCACCGTGACCGTTTTCAAAGTTACCGGTGAAACCAACACCGATGACCTCTCCCCGGCGCCGGACGCCTGGTCCCGCCCGGATATCCCGCTGCACGCGCTGGCGATGCTGAAAAACGCCCGTGAAGGTATCGAACCGGATCAGCCGGGCTCGGTTGGCCCGATCAAGCAAATTGAAGCGCTGCAGAAAAAAGGTTTCCCTCTGGCCTACGTTGGCGACGTTGTCGGTACCGGCTCTTCGCGTAAATCCGCCACCAACTCGGTGCTGTGGTTTATGGGCGACGATATCCCGAACGTGCCGAACAAGCGCGGCGGTGGCCTGGTTCTCGGCGGAAAAATCGCCCCTATTTTCTTCAACACTATGGAAGATGCGGGCGCGCTGCCGATTGAAGTTGACGTCAACGACCTGAACATGGGCGACGTTATCGACGTTTACCCGTTCAAAGGTGAAGTGCGTCATCACGAAACCAACGAACTGCTGGCGACCTTCGAGCTGAAGACCGACGTGCTGATCGATGAAGTCCGCGCCGGTGGCCGTATTCCGCTGATTATCGGCCGTGGCCTGACTACCCGCGCGCGTGATGCGCTGGGCCTGCCGCATAGCGACGTTTTCCGTCACGCGAAAGACGTTGCCGAAAGCACCAGCGGCTTCTCGCTGGCGCAAAAAATGGTTGGCCGCGCCTGCGGCGTAGCCGGTGTTCGTCCTGGCGCCTACTGCGAGCCGAAGATGACCTCCGTTGGCTCCCAGGATACCACCGGTCCGATGACCCGCGATGAGCTGAAAGACCTGGCGTGCCTCGGCTTCTCCGCCGACCTGGTGATGCAGTCCTTCTGCCATACCGCGGCCTATCCGAAGCCGGTCGACGTGACCACGCACCATACTCTGCCGGACTTCATTATGAACCGCGGCGGCGTCTCCCTGCGTCCGGGTGATGGCGTTATCCACTCCTGGCTGAACCGTATGCTGCTGCCGGATACCGTCGGTACCGGCGGTGACTCCCACACCCGTTTCCCGATCGGTATCTCCTTCCCGGCGGGCTCTGGTCTGGTGGCGTTTGCCGCCGCAACCGGCGTGATGCCGCTGGATATGCCGGAATCCGTACTGGTCCGCTTCAAAGGTAAAATGCAGCCGGGGATCACTCTGCGCGATCTGGTTCACGCCATCCCGCTGTACGCTATCAAGCAGGGCCTGCTGACCGTTGAGAAGAAAGGTAAGAAAAACATCTTCTCCGGACGCATTCTGGAAATCGAAGGCCTGCCGGACCTGAAGGTTGAGCAGGCGTTTGAGCTGACCGACGCCTCCGCTGAGCGTTCTGCAGCCGGTTGTACCATCAAGCTGAGCCAGGAGCCGATCGTTGAGTATCTGAACTCCAACATCGTTCTGCTGAAGTGGATGATTGCCGAAGGTTACGGCGATCGCCGTACCCTGGAGCGTCGCGTTCAGGGGATGGAAAAATGGCTGGCGGACCCTCAGCTGCTTGAAGCCGATGCGGATGCGGAATATGCCGCGGTTATCGACATCGACCTGGCGGATATCAAAGAGCCGATCCTCTGCGCGCCGAACGATCCGGACGATGCTCGTCTGCTGTCCGACGTTCAGGGGGAGAAGATCGACGAAGTCTTTATCGGCTCCTGTATGACCAACATCGGCCACTTCCGCGCGGCAGGTAAGCTGCTGGATAGCCATAAAGGCCAGCTGCCGACCCGCCTGTGGGTGGCTCCGCCAACCCGCATGGATGCGGCTCAGCTGACCGAAGAAGGTTACTACAGCGTATTTGGTAAGAGCGGCGCGCGTATCGAAATCCCGGGCTGCTCCCTGTGCATGGGTAACCAGGCGCGCGTAGCCGACGGTGCGACGGTGGTTTCTACCTCAACCCGTAACTTCCCGAACCGTTTGGGGACCGGCGCGAACGTCTACCTGGCTTCTGCTGAGCTGGCGGCCGTGGCTTCACTGCTCGGCAAGCTGCCGACGCCGGAAGAGTACCAGACCTTCGTTGCGCAGGTCGATCAGACGGCGGCGGATACCTACCGCTACCTGAACTTCAACCAGCTGGATCAGTACACTGATAAAGCGGATGGGGTTATTTTCCAGACGGCGGTGTAAGGTGACGCGTCAGCCCGCCTGACGAATTGCCTGTAAACTCTCCAGTGCCCGGTGAACATTGCATCACCGGGCATTTTTATTTCCAATCCTTCATCCGCCCGGCTTTTTTTCTTCCCCGGTACTGCGATAATTACGCTATGGGTACAGTGCAGCGTGACGCATTGCCCTTGCAGAGGAAGAGACTATGGATTACGAATTTCTGCGCGATATTACCGGAGTGGTAAAGGTGCGGATGGCGATGGGCCACGAGGTGGTGGGGCACTGGTTTAATGAAGAGGTGAAGGATAATCTCGCCCTGCTGGACGAAGTGGAACAGGCCGCGCGTACCGTAAAAGGCAGCGAGCGCTCCTGGCAGCGTGCCGGGCATGAGTACACGTTATGGTTAGACGGCGAAGAGGTGATGATCCGCGCTAACCAGCTGGAAATCTCCGGCGATGAAATTGAAGAAGGGATGAGCTACTACGACGAGGAGAGCTTCTCCCTCTGCGGCGTCGAAGACTTTTTGCAGGTCGTTGCCGCCTACCGTCGCTTCTTACAAGACCGCTAACCCCCCGGCAGCGCTCTTTTTGGCGCTGCCCGCACTCTCCTCCTTGATTACATTTAATCAAATAATCATTAAACGGCTTAACGTTGACCCGGAACTGCGATCTGACCCTTATTTTTCTTTTTATTGATTTAATATAATCATATGTGATTATATTAAATCAATTCGGAGGGCGGTATGAAAATTAAAGCGACAATAGAAAAAATCCCCGGAGGGATGATGGTCGTCCCGCTTGTGCTGGGGGCTATGCTCAATACCTTCGCCCCCGAGGCGCTGCAGGTGGGGGGCTTTACCACGGCATTATTTAAGAACGGCGCCGCGCCGCTTATCGGGGCGTTTTTACTCTGCATGGGGGCGGGTATCCATATAAAAGCCGCCCCTAAATCTCTGTTGATTGGCGGCGGTATTACCTTCACTAAGTTCGTTGTGGCGGTAGCGCTTGGATTTACCGTCGAGACGTTTTTTGGCGTCGACGGTCTGTGGGGACTCTCCTCCGTCGCCATTATTGCCGCGATGAGCAACACTAACGGCGGCCTGTACGCCGCTCTGGCCGGCGAGTTTGGCAGCGAGAATGAGGTGGGGGCAACGCCGCTGATGTCGCTGAGCGACGGCCCGATACTGACGATGATCGCTCTGGGCGCGGCGGGTATGGCTAATATTCCGCTGATGTCGATCGTGGTGGTGCTGATCCCCATGCTTATCGGCATGCTGCTCGGCAATCTGGATGCGCAGATGCGCGAATTCCTCACTAAAGGCGGCCCGCTGCTGATCCCATTCTTTGCTTTTGCGCTAGGCGCCGGAATCGACCTGTCCATGCTGTTGAAGGGCGGGCTTGCCGGGATCCTGCTGGGCGCGCTGACCACCCTGGTGGGCGGTTTCTTCAATATTAAAGTCGATCGCCTGCTGGGCGGGACCGGTATTGCCGGCGCAGCGGCTTCCAGCACCGCTGGTAACGCCGTCGCCACGCCGATGGCGATTGCACAGGCGGACCCTGCGCTGGGCGCGATCGTGGCGGTGGCGACGCCGCTGGTGGCCACGTCGGTGATTGTGACCGCCCTCTTAACGCCAGCGCTGACGTCGTGGGTGGCGAAGCGTAACCAGCAGCAGGCGAAGATCGCCCTCGGGGAGAAACCGCAATGAAGATGATTGTTATCGCAGATGATTTTACCGGAGCAAATGATACAGGGGTCCAGCTGGCCAAAAAGGGCGCGCGCACTGAGGTCATGCTCGATGAACGACAGCAAGCGTCACGTAAGGCTGATGTCCTGGTGATAAATACCGAAAGCAGGGCGTTGGCGCCGGCTGAGGCGGCAGAGAAGGTGAGGGCGGCCGTCGCGCCCTGGTTTCGCGAGCGGGATAACCCGCCGCTGGTATACAAAAAGATAGACTCGACGTTCCGCGGTAACGTCGGCGCGGAGGTCGAAGCGGCAATGCAGGCCTGCGGGGCCAGGCTGGCCATCGTGGCGGCAGCGATCCCTGCGGCGGGTAGGGTGACGATGAACGGACAGTGTCTGGTACACGGCGTACCGCTCGTCGAAACAGAATTTGCCAGCGATCCAAAAACACCGATTATTTCTTCTCATATCAAGACATTGCTTGAATTGCAGACCGCCTGCCCGGTTTATGAGCTGGATCTGGCGACGGTACGTGGCGGTGGCTCAGGCGCCGAACTCCAGCGCTTAGGCGAGAGCGATGGTGGGATTGTGGTCGTTGATGCCGAAAATGATGGCGATTTAGCCCTGCTGGCCCAGGCGGTGGCCGGGCTCCACGACCGTTACCTGCTCGTTGGCGCGGCGGGTTTTGCTAACGCGCTGCCGGCAGGCTGCTATCTCAGCCCACGGCAGCAGCTGCCGGTGCTGGTAGTCGCCGGTTCGATGAGTGAAGCGACCCGGCAGCAAATTGTGTTTGCGGCGAAAGAGAGAGCGCTGGGGATTGTGGATATTGATGTCGAGGCGCTGCTGCAAACGGACAGCGATAGCATGAAGGAAAAGATCGTCCACCAGTCCACTGCCGTTTTGCGCGATCGCCAGCATTGTGTGCTGAGAACCAGCCGCGACGCCGATGCGCGCGGGATGATTGAGACGCTGTGCGAACGCTACCAGCTTTCACGCCAGCAGCTAGGAGACAGCATTAGCTCAGCGCTAGGCGATATCACGCTCGCCATCATCAACCGAGCGCAAATCGGGGGGCTGTTCCTCACGGGCGGAGATATTGCTATCGCCGTGGCGAGAGCGCTCGGCGCTGAGGGTTATCGCATCGACAGCGAGGTGGCGCCCTGCGTGCCCTGCGGAACGCTGGTTAACAGCGAAATTGACGATCTGCCGGTGATCACCAAAGCCGGCGGATTTGGCGGTGAAGCCACGCTTCGGGATGCACTTTATTTTATTGAGGAGATGTACAGTGACAAATAACGTAATTGCCGTCACGATGGGCGACCCGGCAGGCATCGGGCCCGAAATCATTATCAAATCTCTGGCCGAAGGCGAGCTTTCCGGCACGCCGGCAGTCGTGGTGGGATGTTTACAGACGCTACAGCGTCTGCAGGCGTCCGGCGTCACCCCGCTCGTAGAATTACGCCCGATAAAGCAGGTTTCCCAGGCGCGCTTTGCGCCGGGGATCGTTAACGTCATTGACGAACCCCTGAAAGAGCCTGCCATGCTCATACCGGGAAAAGTGCAGGCGCAGGCCGGCGACCTGGCTTACCGCTGCGTTAAGCGGGCCACCGAAATGGCGCTGGCGGGAGAGGTCTCCGCCATCGCGACCGCGCCGCTGAATAAAGAGGCGCTTCATCTGGCGGGGCACATGTATCCGGGCCATACGGAGCTGCTGGCCCGGCTGACGGACAGTCGCGATTATGCGATGGTGCTGTATACCGACAAGCTGAAGGTCATACACGTTTCGACGCATATTGCGCTGCGTAAATTCCTCGATACCCTGAACGGCGAGCGTATCAAAACGGTGATCTCGCTCGCCGACACTTTCCTAAGGCGCGTGGGGTTCAGCTCTCCGCGTATCGCGGTAGCCGGCGTTAATCCTCATGCCGGTGAAAACGGTCTTTTTGGCGATGAGGAGATTAATATTGTCGGCCCGGCGATAGCGCAGATGCAGCAGCGGGGAGTGGCCGTTTATGGCCCTTGCCCGCCGGATACCGTCTTTCTGCAGGCCTGGGAAGGGCAGTACGATATGGTGGTGGCGATGTACCACGATCAGGGGCATATTCCGTTGAAGCTGCTTGGCTTCTATGATGGCGTCAATATCACGGCCGGGCTGCCGTTTATCCGCACCTCAGCGGATCACGGCACCGCGTTTGATATTGCCTGGACAGGTAAAGCTAAGTCTGAGAGCATGGCGATCTCTATCCAGCTAGCCAGTCAGCTTGCTTAATTTATAGATCGTTATCCGGATTCATTCAGGTTGCACCAGGCGGCAGTCCGCGGTGCCTGAGGCGGTTACCCGCGCCGGTTAAGCGCTGGCGTGGCTATCGGCTCGCAACGTGAAAGATGAAAGGTATATGAAGTCACAAAATCGATTAGACCAGATTCTGGACTATCTGAAAGGCCATAATCTGGTCACCGTTGAACAACTGGTTACCGCTATTGACGCTTCCCCCGCGACCATACGACGCGATCTGATTAAGCTGGATGAGCAGGGCGTGATTAATCGCAGCCACGGCGGCGTGGCGCTTAACCGCTTTATCCCTGCTCAGCCGACGACGAATGAAAAGCAGCTGCTGCATCCCCAGGAAAAGAGCGCGATTGCCCAGCTCGCCCTGTCGATGATTAAAGCCGGTGATTCGGTCGTGCTGGATGCCGGGACGACGATGCTGGAGCTGGCGCGTAACCTGACTTCGCTGCCGCTGCGCGTGATTACATCCGATTTACGCATCGCCCTGTTTCTCTCGGAGTTTAAGCAGATAGAGGTGACCATTATCGGCGGTCGCATCGATGACAGCAGCCAGTCGTGCATTGGCGATCACGGTCGTAAGCTGCTGCGCGGTATCTACCCGGATATCGCATTTATTAGCTGTAATTCGTGGAGCCTGGAGAAGGGAATTACCACTCCCACGGAAGAGAAGGCCGGGCTCAAGCAGGATCTGGCGCTGAATGCGAGCCGCCGGGTGCTGTTAGCGGACAGCAGCAAGTATGGCTCCTGGTCGCTGTTTTGCGTCACCCCGCTTGCCAGCCTGACGGATATCGTCACCGATCGCGGCCTGGCGACCCAGGCACAGGAGGCGCTCGCCAACCTGCCGTGCCAGCTTCACCTGGCATAACCAGGCAGCGCCGCCGCCGCGGCCCTGCCTGCGTCTCTTAGATATGCGGAATGTTGCGGGCGTAGTAAATCTCGCGCATCTCTTTCCACAGCAGGTCGGTAATGACCCTGCGCTCCTCTTCGCTTAAATCTTCCGGCCGGGTATGGAACATGTAGTGCTTCAGGTCGAACTCCTTCAGCAGCATCTTGCTGTGGAAGATATTTTCCTGGTACACGTTGACGTCCACCATGTCATACAGCGCCTTGATGTCGTCGGACATAAAGTTCTGTATTGAGTTAATCTCGTGATCGATAAAGTGCTTCATCCCGTTGATATCACGCGTAAAGCCGCGAACGCGGTAGTCAATGGTGACGATATCGGACTCCAGCTGGTGAATAAGGTAGTTCAGCGCCTTCAGCGGCGAAATAACGCCGCAGGTTGACACTTCAATATCGGCGCGGAAGGTACAGAGCCCACCCTCGGGATGGCTTTCCGGGTAGGTGTGGACGCAGATATGGCTTTTATCAAGATGGGCGACGACGGTTTCCGGCAGCGGGCCCGGATGCTCGCTTTGATCGATAAGCTGCGGGTCAATCGGTTCTTCGCTGACCAGAATGGTGACGCTGGCGCCCTGCGGCTCATAATCCTGGCGCGCGATATTCAGGATGTTGGCGCCGATTATCGAGCACGTCTCGGACAAAATCTCGGTCAGGCGGTTGGCGTTATAGAGTTCATCGATATAGGCGATATAGCCGTCGCGCTCTGCCGCCGTTTTGGCATAGCAGATATCGTAAATGCAAAAACTCAGGCTCTTGGTCAGGTTGTTAAAGCCGTGCAGCTTCAGTTTTTTCAATTTAGTTCACCCCCTTACTTAAGATCGCTGACGGACAGCGCATCCTGCAGATATTGCGGTAGGGCGAATGCCGCCGTATGAATTGCCGGGTTGTAATAACGGCACTTCAGGTTTGCTTTGTGAAAGCGTGCCTGGATAATTTCGCCGGAAAGATGGCGCAGCGCGTCGTTATCCGTCGCCCAGGCGAAGGTCATAATGCCGCCGTAATAGGTGGGTACCGCCGCCTGATAGAAGCTGACGTCGCTGAAATAGTGGCTCAGCTTGCGGTGGCTGTCGACGGCTTCGTCCTGCTGCAGAAAGCTCACGCCGTTCTGGGCGACGAAAATTCCGCCGGGGTTCAGGCAGCGCTTACAGCCCGCATAGAACGCTGAGGTGAACAGGCTTTCGCCGGGACCAATTGGGTCGGTGCAGTCGGAGATGATGACGTCAAACGTTTGCGTCGTCTGGTTAACAAAATTGACGCCGTCATCAATAACCAGCGTAAAGCGCGGATCGTCGTAGGCGCCGGCATTGTGGTTTGGCAGGTACTGGCGGCAGAAAGAGACTACGCCCGCGTCTATCTCAACCATGGTGATAGTTTCGATATGGGGATGACGGGAGACTTCGCGCAGCATTGCGCCATCGCCGCCGCCGATAATCAGCACGTGCTTCGCCTGGCCGTGGGCCAGCAGCGGCACGTGGGTCATCATTTCATGATAGATAAACTCATCGCGCTCGGTGGTTTGCACCACGCCGTCCAGCGCCATCACGCGGCCAAAAGCGGCGTTCTCAAAAATGATCAAATCCTGATGATCGGTCTTCTCGTGATACAGCACGTTATCAACGGTAAAATACTGACCAAAATGGTCGTGCAGTGTTTCATGCCACAGGTTGCTATCGGCCACGGGTTGATTCCTCCTTTGTTAACATCTGTTACACCCGTAAAAAACGAGCGCAACATCATAGCCAACTATAGATGAGGATGCACGGCGGATATTTCAGCCATGCGCGCGCGGGCAAATACGCCTGAAAATAGAGGCGATAGCGGGCGGATATTTTTTGGCGGCGGGCTTATTTAACGACGTTATTTAACGTAAGCCAGCAGGCTTAGGGAATCGCGCGCCAGCGCCTTACATTTTTTTGGGGTCGAAATCTTGATGCCGCTGAGATCGCGGTAGCTGTCTTCGCCGAGCGCTTTCATATTAAAGCTGTCGTAGTTGCTCAGATCCCATTGATTCTGTTGAGCAAAGAAGACCAGCGCGCGACGGATCTGGGTATTAGGCAGGTTCTGGTAACCGCAGTCGTTTTTCAGAAAAACAAATACCGCTGTTAAATCAGCCATATCTTCCGCTTCCGACTCGCTTAACGCGTAGCTATTGGCGGATAGTGCAAGCAGGCTGCCGAGCACTAGTGTTCTGCAAAGCGTCTTCATTTTGTTTACCATTGAATCACGGACGAACAAAGTTAGCATACTTCTTTACATGACGCCGAGCTTTATTCTTACTCTTCTGCTTGACCTTCCCGTTGCTGGAGGGTTTAAGCTCAAAAGTTCACCAGCAGAATAAAAGGATGTGAAATGCAACGTCGTGAATTTATCAAATTAACCGCCGCGCTTGGCGCATTCAGCGCGCTTCCGCTCTGGAGCCGCCCGGCGTTTGCCGCCGCTCGTCCGGCATTGCCGATACCAGACCTGCTCGCCGCCGACGCGCGTAATCGCATCACGTTAACCATCCAGGCCGGGAAAACGCAGTTTGGTCCTCACAGCGCGACCACCTGGGGCTATAACGGCAATCTGCTGGGCCCTGCGCTGCGCCTCAAAAAAGGGCAGGCGGTAACCGTTGATATTCATAACCGCCTGACCGAAGAGACCACCGTGCACTGGCACGGGCTGGAGGTCCCCGGCGAGGTTGACGGCGGGCCGCAGGGAGTCATTGCGCCGGGGGCTTCCCGCAGCGTGAGCTTCACGCCGACGCAGCGGGCCGCCACCTGCTGGTTCCATCCGCATCAGCATGGTAAAACCGGACGCCAGGTTGCGATGGGCCTGGCGGGTCTGGTGCTGATTTCCGATGAGGAGAGCGAGCGCCTGCTGCTGCCGAAGCAGTGGGGGATCGATGATGTGCCGGTGATCGTGCAGGATAAGCGCTTCACCGCCGCCGGCGAAATTGACTATCAGCTTGATATCATCAGCGCCGCCGTCGGCTGGTTTGGCGATACGCTGCTGACCAACGGGGCGCTCTATCCCGAGCACGCCGCCCCGCGCGGCTGGCTGCGTCTGCGCCTGCTTAACGGCTGCAACGCCCGCTCGCTGAATTTCGCCGCCAGCGATGGCCGGCCGATGTACGTGGTGGCCAGCGACGGCGGGCTGCTTGCCGAGCCGGTCAAAGTGAGCGAGCTGCCGATATTGATGGGGGAACGCTTTGAAGTGCTGGTGGATACCAGCGACGGTAAAGCCTTCGATCTGATCACGCTGCCGGTCAGCCAGATGGGAATGGCGATTGCGCCGTTCGATAAGCCGCAGCCGGTGCTGCACGTCCAGCCGTTGACGATTCAGGCATCCGGCCAGCTGCCGGATGCGCTGGCGGCGCTGCCCGGGCTGCCGCCGCTGGCAGGCCTGACCCAACGCACGCTGCAGCTGTCGATGGACCCGATGCTGGATATGATGGGAATGCAGGCGCTGACGAAAAAGTACGGCGATGGGGCGATGTCAGGCATGCACCACGGCAGCATGATGGATAGCGGCGGCATGGGAAATATGAACCACGGCGAGATGGGTAAAATGGACCACGCGGGTATGGGGCAGATGAACCACGGCGGCAACGCGTTCGACTTCCATAACGCCAATCGTATCAATGGCAAAGCTTTTGACATGGACGTGCCGATGTTTGCCGCGGCGAAGGGGCAGTATGAGCGCTGGGTGATTTCCGGCAAAGGCGACATGATGCTGCACCCGTTCCATATCCACGGAACCCAGTTCCGTATTCTGTCGGAAAACGGCCAGCCGCCCGCCGCGCATCGAACGGGATGGAAAGATACCGTGCGGGTCGATGGCGGCGTCAGCGAGGTGCTGGTGAAGTTCGAGCACGACGCGCCGAAGGAGTTTGCCTATATGGCGCACTGCCATCTGCTGGAGCATGAGGATACCGGCATGATGCTCGGCTTTACGGTCTAGCCCGGCCGCAGGGCCTGGCTCCGCAGGCTATCCTGCAAAACCGCAAAAGAAAAGGCCCGGTTCTCACCGGGCCTTTTGCTCTTTGACTTCAGCGGTTATTTCGCCTCATCCGGCAGGGCGTAAGCGACGATGTAGTCGCCCATTTTGGTCCCGAACGAACCGTGACCGCCGGCGGAGATGACAACATACTGCTTGCCATCAACCTCGTAGGTCATCGGCGTCGCCTGGCCACCCGCCGGCAGGCGGGCCTGCCACAGCTTCTCACCGTTGCTCATATTGTATGCGCGCAGGTAGTTATCCGCGGTGGCGCCAATAAACAGCACGTTACCCGCCGTGGAGATTGGGCCGCCCAGCATTGGCATCCCGAGATTAAACGGCAGCTGGACAGGCATCGGGAACGGCAGGCTGTCCTGCGGCGTCCCGATGCGTTTTTTCCACACCACTTCGTTGGTCTTCAGATCCAGCGCGGAGATATAGCCCCAGGCCGGCTGTTTGCACGGCAGGCCAAACGGTGACAGGAACGCGTTAAGGGTTACGCCAAACGGCACGCCATACTGCGGCTGAACGCCGGACTCGGTACCGGAACCTTTAGCATCTTTTGGCGGCTCCATTGGGTTGCCCGGGCCGCGTGGGATCAGCTTAGAGACGAACGGCAGCGCCATCGGGTTGGCAATCGCCACCTGACGGTTCGGATCGACGGAGATACCGCCCCATTCGAACATCCCGAGGTTACCCGGGAATACCAGCGTACCTTGCTCAGACGGCGGGGTGAAGATGCCTTCATAGCGCAGCTGGTGGAAGATAACGCGGCACACCAGCTGGTCGAACATGGTGGCGCCCCACATATCCGCACCGGTCAAATCTTTCTTCGGACGGAAGCTCAGGTCGGAGAACGGCTGCGTTTTCGTAACGTAATCGCCTTTCGCCGCGCCCTGCGGAACCGGTTTTTCCGGCGCCGGGACAACCAGCTCGCCGTTACGACGGTCCAGAACGAAGATGTTGCCGGTTTTGGCCGGCGCGTAGATAACCGGTACGGTCTTACCGTTGACGTCAATATCTGCGAGGGTTGGCTGCGACGGCATATCCATATCCCACAGATCGTGATGAACGGTCTGGTAGCTCCATGCCAGTTTACCGGTGGTCGCGTTCAGCGCGACGATAGAGCTGGCGAAGCGCTCCTGCTCCGGCGTACGGTTACCGCCCCAAATATCCGGAGTGGTGACGCCCATCGGCAGATAGATTAAATCCAGCTTCGCGTCATAGGCCGCAGGCGCCCATGAGTTAGGTGAGTTCAGCGTAAAGTGGTGCTGGTCATCGGGAATCGCGTTCGGGTCTTTGGCGCCCGGATCGAACACCCACTGCAGCTTACCGGTATTGACATCGAAACCACGAATGACGCCCGACGGCTCGCGGGTGGAGAAGTTATCGGTCACCGCGCCGGCAATGATAATAGTGGTATCGGTGACGATCGGCGGGGATGTCGGTTCGTACATTCCCGGAGTGGTCACCGGCATATTGGTCTGCAGGTTGAGGATCCCTTTATTGGCAAAGGATTCGCACAGCTGACCGTTGTCGGCGTTAATGGCGAACAGGCGACCATCGTTGACCGGCAGGATGATGCGGCGCGGACAGTTGGCGACCACGTCAGCCGGCGCGCTGTCGGCTTTGGCTTCGTGGTAAGAGACGCCGCGGCAGGTCACGTGCTGGAAGGACGGGTCCGCGTTCAGCTGCGGATCGAAGTGCCACTTCTCTTTCCCGGTCGCCGCGTCCAGGGCGAACAAACGCTGATGGGCGGTACACAGGTAGAGCATGTTGCCGACTTTAATCGGCGTCACTTCGTTAGTGATCTCACCCGGATCGTTCGGCTGCTTCAGGTCGCCGGTGCGGAACACCCAGGCTTCCTTAAGGTTCTTCACGTTATCGGCGTTGATTTGCTTCAGCGGCGAATAGCGTTGACCCTCCTGGTTACGGCCATATGCCGGCCAGTCGCCGTCGGCAACGGCGGAGATCGGGGCCGCAGGCGTGGCGTCGGCGCTCAGGGTGCCGTTCACTTCCTGCGGATCGTTAAATCCGGCCCAGGTCAGGATCCCGCCGCTGATCAGCAGGGCGATAACCAGCCCGGCGACCGCACCAGCGGAAGGGACGGGCAGACGGCGCCAGACAAAGGGCAAAATCAGCCAGATGCCGAAGAATACCAGGATATCGCTACGCGGGGTGAGCGCCCAGAAGTCAAAGCCGACCTCCCAGACTCCCCAAATCATCGTGGCGAGAAGCAGCGCGGCGTACAGCCAAAGCGCTGAACGCTTACCGCGCAGCAGCATAACGGTGACGGCGAGCATAACCAGACCGGCAATCGGGTAGTACCAGGAGCCGCCGATGGCCGCCAGCCATACCCCGCCAACTAAAAGATAGAGACCACAGAACGCTGCAAAGAGAGCAGTCAGCGTCACGAGTCGCCGTGATTGTTGAGATTTTGTTTCTGCCATAGAAGGTTACTCGTTTTGTTTGTTAATTTTTTAGATGCAATTAATTATAGGATTTAACAAGTGTGATCGGAATCACAAAATGGCTTTTATTATTCCCTGCACCGCAGATTTCTTTTTACTGGTATACTGGTCAGCTTGCCGGTCAACGTCGATGTGAGAGCAGCGGCCTTGATGATTTATCTTAAGAATCAAATGGTTAGTTTTATGAAACATACTGTAGAAGTGATGATCCCGGAAGCCGAGATCAAAGCACGTATCGCCGAACTGGGTCGTCAAATCAACGAATGCTACAAAGACAGCGGCAGCGAAATGGTGCTGGTGGGGCTGCTGCGCGGCTCATTTATGTTTATGGCCGACCTGTGCCGCGAAGTTCAGGTGCCGCATGAAGTCGATTTTATGACCGCTTCCAGCTACGGCAGCGGCATGTCCACGACCCGCGACGTTAAAATCCTCAAGGATCTGGATGAAGACATTCGCGGTAAAGATGTCCTGATCGTGGAAGACATCATCGACTCCGGCAACACGCTCTCCAAGGTGCGTGAGATCCTCAGCCTGCGCGAGCCGAAATCGCTGGCCATCTGTACGCTGCTGGATAAGCCGAGCCGTCGCGAAGTGAGCGTACCGGTTGAGTTTGTCGGCTTTGCTATCCCGGACGAATTCGTTGTCGGTTACGGTATTGATTACGCCCAGCGCTATCGCCATCTGCCGTACGTGGGCAAAGTGGTGGTGCTGGACGAGTAGGGCGCAGGTGAGCAATATTGCGGTGCCCGGCTAAGCAGCGTGCCGCCGGGTTTATCCGGTCCAGTGCAGGCTGCCTGCCCGGATACGGAAAGCGCGTCAGTTACTTGTGATTGACGTGCTTAATTTTGAGGTTGGAAATTCCGTGACGGTAGCGCTGTTCGAGAGTTTCGCGACTGACGGCGGTAACGTCGAGATCGCGCAGCAGGCCGTCGTGGATACCGTAGGCCCAGCCGTGGATCGTCACCTTCTGCCCGCGTTTCCACGCCGAGCGCATAATCGTTGAGTGACCCAGGTTATAGACCTGCTCCATCACGTTCAGCTCGCACAGCGTATCAAGGCGACGCTCTTCGGGCATCTCGCCCAGCAGCGAACTGTGTTTAAACCAGATATCGCGAATATGCAGCAGCCAGTTGTCGATCAGGCCCAGCTCGGTGTTTTCAATCGCCGCCTGCACGCCGCCGCAGCCGTAGTGGCCGCAGATGATGATATGTTCGACCTCCAGCACATCAACGGCGTACTGCACCACTGAAAGACAGTTCAGGTCGGTGTGAATCACCAGATTGGCAACGTTGCGGTGCACAAACAGTTCGCCAGGCTCCAGGCCAGTTAACCGTTCAGCGGGTACGCGGCTATCAGAACATCCAATCCACAGAAAGCGCGGTTTTTGCGCCTGAGACAAGGTTGCAAAAAAACCGGGATCTTCTTCCACCAGCATTTTTGACCATAGTGCATTATTGCTGATGAGTGTATCTATATCGTTCATGGACGTTCACGGCCTATAACCAGGTAAGTGCGTTGCGCTAATATAGGTTAACCTCACGTTTTTTAAAACAACCCATCGCGTGTCACGACACGAGAAGAGATATTTAATGACCATTGCTCTGGAATTAAAACAGCTTACAAAAACCTACCCCGGCGGGGTTCAGGCGCTGCGGGGGATCGATCTGCAGGTTGAGGCAGGCGACTTTTATGCGCTGCTGGGCCCTAACGGCGCGGGTAAATCCACCACGATTGGCATTATCAGCTCGTTGGTAAATAAAACCTCAGGTCAGGTCAACGTCTTTGGCTACGACCTGCAGAAGGATGTGGTTAACGCCAAGCGCCAGCTCGGCCTGGTGCCGCAGGAATTTAACTTTAACCCCTTCGAAACCGTGCAGCAGATCGTCGTCAATCAGGCGGGCTACTACGGCGTTGAGCGTAAAGAAGCGGTTATACGCAGTGAAAAATACCTGAAACAGCTCGATTTATGGGAAAAGCGCGGCGAGCGTGCGCGGATGCTATCCGGCGGCATGAAGCGCCGGCTGATGATCGCCCGCGCGCTGATGCACGAGCCGAAATTGCTGATCCTCGATGAGCCGACGGCGGGCGTGGATATCGAACTTCGCCGCTCGATGTGGGGTTTCCTCAAGGATTTGAACGATAAAGGCACCACCATTATCCTGACCACCCACTACCTGGAAGAGGCGGAGATGCTGTGCCGCAATATCGGCATTATTCAGCGCGGAGAGCTGGTGGAGAATACTTCCATGAAAGCGCTGCTCGCGAAGCTTAAATCTGAAACCTTTATTCTCGATCTGGCGCCGAAAAGCCCGCTGCCGGTGCTCGAAGGCTATCATTATCGCCTGGTGGACACCTCAACCCTGGAAGTTGAGGTGCTGCGCGAGCAGGGGATCAACAGCGTATTTTCTCAGCTGAGCGCGCAGGGCGTTCAGGTTTTAAGCATGCGTAACAAAGCCAACCGCCTGGAAGAGCTGTTTGTCACGCTGGTACATGACAGGAAAGGAGAATCAGCATGATGCAGCTGTACTGGGTCGCGCTGAAAAGCATCTGGGCCAAAGAGATCCACCGTTTTATGCGTATCTGGATCCAGACGCTGGTGCCGCCGGTGATCACCATGACGCTCTATTTCGTCATTTTTGGCAACCTGATCGGCTCGCGCATCGGCGAAATGCACGGCTTCACCTATATGCAGTTTATCGTGCCGGGCCTGATTATGATGGCGGTGATCACTAACGCCTACGCCAACGTGGCCTCCTCTTTTTTCAGCGCTAAATTCCAGCGTAATATTGAGGAGCTGCTGGTGGCGCCGGTGCCGACGCACGTGGTTATCATCGGCTACGTTGGCGGCGGCGTGGCGCGCGGGCTGTTTGTGGGGATCCTCGTCACCGCGATCTCGCTGTTCTTCGTCCCGTTCCAGGTTCACTCCTGGCTGTTCGTTGGGCTGACGCTGATCCTGACTGCCATCCTCTTCTCGCTGGCGGGTCTGCTGAATGCGGTATTTGCCAAAACCTTCGACGATATCAGCCTGATCCCGACCTTCGTGCTGACGCCGCTGACCTATCTCGGCGGGGTCTTCTATTCTCTGACCCTGCTGCCGCCGTTCTGGCAGGCGCTGTCGCACCTTAACCCGATCGTCTACATGATCAGCGGCTTCCGTTATGGCTTCCTCGGCATCAACGATGTTCCGCTGATTACCACCTTTGGCGTACTGGTGGTATTTATCGTCGCGTTCTATCTGCTGTGCTGGTCTCTGATCCAGCGCGGACGCGGTCTGCGCAGCTAGCGGGCGATATTTGGCGCTTCGCTGACCGATTAGGCGAAGCGCTATCCGCTAATCTTGACTGCCATCACCGACATCAATCATTCCCCTTGTTAAATTAGCCTCCTGCTAAGGAGGTAGGCGATGTTAGGTTGGGTAATTGCTTGTCATGACGATAAAGCGCAGGAACTGCTGGACCGTCTGGAAAAAAAATATGGCCCGCTGACGCAGTGTCGGGCGGTGAACTACTGGCGTAATCTCAGCAGCAATATGCTGAGCCGGATGATGTGCGACGCGCTGCACGCAACCGATAGCGGCGATGGCGCGATCTTTCTGACCGATGAAACCGGTGCGGCGCCGTATCGGGTCGCGGCGCTAATGAGCCATAAGCATACCCACTGCGAAGTGATCTCCGGAATCGACTATCCATTGTTAGAGAGAATGTATCTTCTGCGCGAGAGCCTGAGCAGCGAAGCGTTTCGCGAGGCGATAGTCAGCGCCGGAGGCCCGGTAGTCAGCAGCCTCTGGCACCAGCAGCAAAAGAATCCGCCTTTCCGCCTGCTGCATGAAGCGTTCGGCAATTAGGCGTTGGTATTGATGCCGCTTTTGTTACAATGGCGGCAGTTTCTTTCCAGCGGTTAGACGTCGATGTTTGCCCGAATCTTTGCTCTGCTCCTCCTGCTGACGTCGCTCAGCGCCTCTGCCAGCCTGTTAAGCCAACAGGGCGTTCCTGCTCGCTATATGCAAACCGCTGAAGACGCGGTTATCTGGGCGCAGATCGGCAATCAGGTGGTCAGCGTCGGTAATATCCGGGCCGGGCAAATTATTGCCGTCGTGCCGACGGCCGCCGATTATTATGAATTTAGCTTCGGCTTTGGTACCGGTTTTATCGATAAAGGCCATCTGCAGCCGGTGCAGGGTAAGCAGCGGGTGGAGGACAGCCTTGGCGATTTGCATAAGCCGCTGAGTAATCAAAACCTGCTCACCTGGAAAGATACCCCGGTTTACGACGCGCCATCCAGCGGCAGCGCGCCGTTCGGCACGCTGGCCAATAATTTGCGCTATCCGATAATCAGTAAGCTGAAAGATCGGCTGAATCAGACCTGGTTTCAAATTCGTATCGGCAATCGCCTGGCGTGGGTCAGTAGCCTGGACGCCCAGCAGGATAACGGCATTCCGATCCTCACCTATCATCATATCCTGCGTGATGAAGAGAACACCCGCTTTCGCCATACCTCGACCACCACCTCCGTACGCGCCTTCAGCAACCAGATGACCTGGCTGCGCGACCAGGGCTACACCACCCTGACCATGTATCAGCTGGAAGGCTACGTGCGCAATAAGATCAACCTGCCGGCGCGTGCGGTGGCGATCACCTTTGATGACGGCCTGAAATCGGTCAACCGCTACGCCTGGCCGATCCTCAGGCAGTATGGCTTTCACGCCACGGCGTTTATTATCTCCTCGCGCATTAAGCGCCATCCGCAGAAATGGGCGCCTAAATCGCTGCAGTTTATGAGTATTTCTGAGCTGAAGCAGATTCAGGACGTCTTTGACGTGCAGTCGCATACCCATTTTCTGCATCGGGTTGATGCCTGGCATCATCCGATTCTGCTAAGCCGCAGCTACCACAACATCCTGTTTGATTTTGAGCACTCGCGCCGCGCCTTGACGCAGTTTAATCCGCACGTGCTGTATCTCTCCTATCCGTTTGGCGGCTATAACGCCACGGCGGTCAAAGCCGCGAACGATGCCGGTTTTCATATGGCGGTGACCACGGTGAGAGGGAAGGTGAAACCCGGGGATAATCCGTTCTTATTGAAGCGGCTCTATATTCTGCGCACGGATTCGCTGGAGACGATGTCGCGGCTGATCAGCAACCAGCCGCAGGGATAGCTCGACGCCCGTCCTGAGCAGGGCGTCGCAAGGCATCAGGCAACCTGGACCGGAATGGCTTTGGCCTGGCGCTTCATTTCGTTGTCGCCTTCAAAATAGGCGACCTTTGGCCTCCAGCTGCGGGCTTCTTCATCGCTCATGGTGACGAAGCTGGCGATGATCAGAATATCGCCGACGCTGGCGCAGTGCGCCGCCGCGCCGTTAACGGAAATGATTCTGGAGCCGCGCTCGGCGGCGATGGCGTAGGTGGTGAAGCGGTTACCGTTAGTCACGTTCCAGAGATGGATCGCCTCATTTTCGAGGATCCCGGACGCATCAAGGAAATCCTGGTCAATAGCGCAGGAGCCTTCATAGTGCAGATCGGCCTGAGTGACTTTTACGCGGTGGAGTTTGCCCTGCAGCATATTACGAATCATAGTGTCTACCTTTATTCCCGTCATACTTCAAGCGGCATACAGGCTGGCTGCACTCGAACTATTGCGGGTATCTACCTGACGAAAACGAAGCGGATATCGCATCCGCTTGAGCAAATGCCGGGCAGTATTGCCCGGTTTTTAACCTTTGTCTACAGGCCGAGCTCGACGATTTTGTTGTCGATAAGACGCGCCTGGCCGAGCCATGCTGCCATCAGGATCACCGCCCGTTGGCTGGTTTCCGTCAGCTCCAGCAGCGTATCCGCATCGCGGATCTGAATATCGTCGGAGCGGAAGCCCTTTTCGTCCAGCTCCTGCCCGGCAAGGGTAATCATTTCATCCAGATTACGATCGCCGGCCGCCAGCTTTTCCGCCACGCTATTCAGCACTTTATACAGCCCTGGGGCGATCTTGCGCTGATCAGCGGTAAGGTAGCCGTTGCGTGAACTGAGCGCTAAGCCATCTTTGGCGCGGATAATCGGTACGCCGATAATCTCGATATCGTAACCCATGTCGGCAACCATCTTGCGGATCAGCGCCAGCTGCTGGAAATCCTTCTCGCCAAAGCAGGCAACGTCCGGCTGCACCAGGTTGAACAGTTTGCTGACGATGGTGGAGACGCCGCGGAAGTGGCCCGGACGGCTGGCCCCTTCAAGCATGGTCGACAGGCCTGGAACATCGACGTAGGTCTGACCTTCGGTACCGTGCGGATAGATTTCCGCCGGAGCCGGTGCGAATACGAAGTCCACTTTGCGTTTGTTCAGCTTCTCGCAATCGTCCTGCAGCGTGCGCGGGTAGCGCGTCAAATCGTCAGGGCGGTCGAACTGCATCGGGTTAACGAAAATGCTGACCACCACGACGTCAGCGCTGGCTTTCGCTTCATCAACCAGCTTCATATGACCGTCATGCAGGTTGCCCATGGTGGGGACCAGCGCAATGCGCTTGCCTTCCTGACGTAAACGGCGGATATGCTGACGCAGCAGCGGCAGGGATTCAATAATCAGCACAACAAGACTCCTTAATGGAAACTGTGTTCTTCGCCCGGATAGACGCCGGACTCCACTTCGGCAATATACTGCCGTACCGCCGCGCGTATGTCGCCTGCTGCGGCGAGGAAATTTTTAGCGAATTTAGGGATATGGCCGCCGGTGATGCCGAAGGCGTCATGCATAACGAGGATTTGCCCGTCGGTAACGTTGCCCGCGCCGATGCCGATCACCGGGATGGTCAACGCGTCGGTAACGCGCTGGGCCAGCGCGACCGGCACGCACTCCAGCACCAGCAGCTGCGCGCCTGCGGCTTCCAGCGCCAGCGCGTCGTCAAGCAGCGTTTGGGCCGCATCGCCGCGTCCCTGAACCTTATAGCCGCCAAAAACGTTAACCGACTGCGGCGTCAGGCCAAGGTGACCACAAACCGGCACCGCCCGTTCCGTCAGCATTTTTACGGTCTCAGCCAGCCACGCGCCGCCTTCGATTTTGACCATATTCGCCCCCGCGCGCATCACCACGGCGGCATTGGCAAAGGTCTGTTCCGGCGTGGCGTAGGCCATAAACGGCAGGTCGGCGAGCAGCAGGCAGGCCGGAGCGCCGCGACGTACTGCCTGGGTGTGGTAGGCAATGTCTTCGACCGTCACCGGCAGCGTGGAGTCGTGGCCCTGTACCGTCATGCCCAGCGAGTCGCCAACCAGCATCACGTTGATGCCTTCATCGGCAAACAGCCTGGCGAAGCTATAGTCGTAGGCGGTGATCGTGGCGAAGCGCTTCTTCTCCTGTTTGCATTTCTGCAGCAGGGCGATAGTGGTTGGTTTCATAACGTTTCCTGATGATGAAAGTCATATTAACCGGCATTCTAACAGCAGCATTGGAGGGGGCAACGGTTTTAGGCAACCGATGACCACGATTGCCGTAATTGCTTAAAGCCGCGGGGACTACCAGAGGGCGGGTTTATCGGCAGCGAGCCGGGTCAGTACGGTGCGTAACGCGACGCCGTCAGGAAAATGGAGTTCAGGGGCAATCTCAAACAGCGGCCACAGCATAAAGCCGCGGTTTTTCATGTCGTAATGCGGCACCGTCAGGCGTTCGCTGTCAATAACCTGCTCGCCAAACAGCATGATATCAAGATCGAGCGTGCGCGGGCCCCAGCGTTCGGCCTTGCGTTCGCGACCCTGCTGCAGCTCGATGCGCTGGGTATGATTCAGCAACTCTTCTGCGGCAAGCCCGGTCTCCAGCGCGACGGCGGCGTTAAGGTAGTCAGGCTGATCCTGCGGTCCCAGCGGCGGCGTGCGGTAGAAAGAGGAGACGGCGACGATCCGGCTGTTGGGGATCTCCGCCAGCGCAGCGACGGCAGCATTAACCTGCTCCAGAGGAGCGGCCAGATTGCTGCCGAGGGCGATAAAGGCGAGCGTCATGCGCCGCCCGGGCGCGGGGCGCGTTTGCGTGGGCGACGATGACGGCGGCGCGGTGCCGGCTCTTCATCGAGTTCGTTCAGCATATCTTTTTGATCTGGCGGCGGGGCTACCTGGAACTCGCCCCACCATTTGGTCAGGCGCAGCAGCTCGCCGTTCTTTTCGGCGCCGGCGCGCAGCTCAAGCAGATCGTACGCGGCGCGGAATTTTGGATGCTCCATCAGCTTCCACGCGCGTTTGCCCTGGCGGCGGGACATCCGCAGCTGCAGCTGCCAGATGTCGCGAACCAGGGTGGTGATGCGCTTCGGAATCGCCAGCGTACGGCAGGCTTCGTCCAGCACGTCGTTCATCGCCAGCAGGAAGGCGTCGTTGTACGCCAGGCCGCTTTCCTGGGTAATTTTCTGCGCCATTTCCAGCAGCGGATACCAGAACATCACCGCAAACAGGAACGCCGGATTAACGCGCATATCGTTATGGATGCGGTTATCCGTGTTCTTCAGAACCTGGGTGATGATGTGCTCCATCGGACTATCGCCGTGCTCGGTAAAGTAGCGGGTGATGGTCGGGAACAGCGGCTGGAACAGGTTGTATTCGCGCAGCAGCATATAGGTATCAAAACCGTAGCCCGCCTGCAGCAGCTTCAGCACTTCTTCAAACAGACGCGCCGGAGGGACGTCGTGAAGCAGCGCCGCAAGGCGCGGGATCGGCTCGGCGCTTTCTGCGCTGATGCTCATATTGAGCTTGGCGGCAAAGCGCACCGCGCGCAGCATGCGTACCGGATCTTCGCGGTAGCGGGTTTCCGGATCGCCAATCAGGCGGATAACGCCTTCCTGCAGATCCCTCATGCCGCCAACGTAATCGCGCACGGTAAAGTCGGCAACGCTGTAGTAAAGGCTGTTAATGGTGAAATCGCGGCGCTGGGCATCTTCTTCGATGGAGCCGAAGATGTTATCGCGCAGCAGCATGCCGTTCTGGCCGAGCTGCGAGGTTACGCGATCGGTCGTATGCCCTTCGTGGTGACCACGGAAGGTGGCGACTTCGATAATCTCCGGCCCGAACATGACGTGAGCCAGACGGAAACGGCGGCCGACCAGGCGGCAGTTGCGGAACAGTTTACGTACCTGATCCGGGGTAGCGCTGGTGGTGACGTCGAAATCTTTCGGTTTCTTGCCAAGCAGGAGGTCGCGTACGCCACCGCCGACGAGATAGGCTTCGTAGCCCGCCTTGTTCAGTCGATAGAGCACCTTGAGGGCATTATCACTGATATCTTTGCGGGAAATTGCATGCTGTTCACGCGGGATAACCGTCATATGCGTTTGTTCGACGGCGGCTTCTGCCTCGCGTTCCTCACGGCTTAGCACCTTACGGCAAAAATTAGCGACTCGGGTAAAAATGTTGCACCTCGTAGTGTCAGACTGACTTCAGGACCAAAAAGCTACTCTATGGACTTCAGATTGCAGCACGGCGACAGGCTTGTGGGCTCCCGGTTGCATAGCGAACTATGTCACCTGGGCGGACAAATGCGGCTATCGCAGCGGCAATGCGTAAGGCGATGAGTAAAAATTGCGGCTAATCATAGCTCAGCGGGAGCCATTTGAGAATGCTGGATTTTTTCCGGTTTCCAGTTCGCTACCGCCTGTTTGAGTAAATCATCGATACTCAACGCTCGCCATTCCTGCTCAACATCCTGATTAAGAAACATTAGCGCCCGTATAATTTCGGGACGCGGATCGCCTTCCGGCAGCGCCGGGGCGTGATTTTGTTTGGAGAGTTTATTCCCCTCGGCGTTCAGCGCCAGCGGCAGATGCATATAATCCGGCGCCTGCCAGCCGAAGTGCTGGTAGAGCGAAATCTGCCGCACCGTGGGCTCAATAAGATCGGCGCCGCGGACTATCTCGCTCACTCCCTGGAAACGATCGTCCACCACTACCGCAAGATTATAGGCGAACAGGCCGTCGCGGCGGTGGATAATAAAATCTTCGCGCGCCAGCGGCTCGTCGGCAACGATGGTGCCGCGCAGCTGGTCATAAAACGCGAGAACCGGCCGGGTTTGGCGTATGCGCAGAGCGGCGTTCTGAGCCGGCAGCCGCAGGTCGCGGCAGTGGCCGTCATAGACGCCGCCGACGGAGTGAATACGCGCGCGGGTGCAGGTGCAGTAATAGCAAAGCCCCTGCTCATGCAGCCAGGCAAGGTGCTCGCGGTAGGCTTCATGACGCTGCGACTGCCACAGCACTTCGCCATCCCAGTGCAGTCCGTAGTGCTCAAGCTGGCGCAGAATGGTATCGGCAGCGCCGGGAACTTCCCGCGGCGGGTCGATATCCTCAATGCGTACGCGCCAGATCCCGTTTTTTGCCCGAGCCTGTAGATAGCTGCCGAGTGCGGCAATCAAGGAACCGAAATGGAGTTCGCCGGAAGGTGAGGGGGCAAAGCGGCCTGTATAGCGTGAGTCATTCATGGTCTATAGAGCATGTAGGCGGGAGAAACTCCCGCCGGAGATACGATAGCGAAGTGGATTAGCCAGCCATCTGTTTTTCGCGAATTTCCGCCAGAGTTTTGCAATCGATGCACAGATCTGCGGTCGGACGCGCTTCCAGACGGCGAATGCCGATCTCAACGCCACAGGATTCACAAAAGCCGAAATCTTCGTCTTCGACTTTCTTCAGTGTTTTCTCGATCTTTTTGATGAGTTTACGTTCGCGATCGCGGTTACGCAGTTCCAGGCTGAATTCTTCTTCCTGAGCAGCACGATCTACCGGGTCCGGGAAGTTAGCTGCTTCATCCTGCATGTGTGATACGGTGCGATCCACTTCATCCCTGAGTTGATTACGCCATGCTTCAAGAATACGCTTGAAGTGCGCTAGCTGGGCTTCATTCATATACTCTTCGCCCGGTTTCTCTTGGTACGGCTCCACCCCAGCGATGGCGAGAATACTCAGGGACGATGTTTTACGGTTTTGCCCTTCTTGCATGTTGCTTCTCCTTAACACGCACTATCGATCCCCATGGTGGGGGAAAAATCAGGCCGCTATAAATAGCAGATGCTTTTCCGGATAGCAATTATCTAAACGTTACACTTGACAACCCTGTGAAGAAAAGCGTATTTGCGCTCGCGACCCGGACACTATTTAGCCGTTTGTTTACCGGGAGTTAACACCACGGTAATCGGCTTATTCAGAGTCATCATCTCGGTAGAAAGTTCCGCTTTATATGCGAGAATTTCAACCCCCTTGGTTTGCGCTTCAATCAATAGCTGTGCGTATCTGGCATCAATGTGGTGAGCGGGAGAAAAACGGTCGATCGCCGAATGCAGCACGGCGAACAAAATAACCGCCCGATCTCCCGCTGCCGCCACGCCCATCAGCTCCCGCAGGTGCTTCTGGCCGCGCTCGGTGACCGCATCGGGGAAATAACCGCTCTCTTTTTCCGCTAAGGTAACCGATTTCACTTCAATATAGCAGTTTTGTCGATCTTCTGCCTGTAACATAATATCGATGCGGCTATTCTCACCACCATATTTCACTTCACTTTTCAACGTATTATAGCCAGAAAGTTCGCGAATATTTCCCGCCAGTATCGCCTCTTTCGCCAGCGTATTGGCGCGTAAAGTATTCACGCAAATTGTCGCGCCCTGCTGGGTTTCGGTTAATTCCCAGGTATGGGCATACTTGCGCTTCACGTTGTCAGAGGTCGAATACCAGACGGTATCGCCGGGGGTAGCGCAGCCGGTCATCGCCCCGGTGTTCGGGCAGTGCAGGGTCAGCTCCCGCCCGTCGGGAGTCACAACGTCGGCCAGAAATCGTTTGTAACGTTTAATCAGAACGGCGGACTGGAGCGGTGGGTTGAACTGCATCAGCTTTCCTTGTTGAAGGGATAACGTTCCAGCGCGGTATAGCGGGTACGTCCGCGGGCAAAGCTGGATTCATAAAGTACAAATTCACGGACCGCAAACGTCCAGCTGAAGCCGGGCGGCGGAATGGGGACCGCGCTGCGGGCGTCGCGCAGCAGGGTGATATGCGGGTGGAACGGCTGCGGGCTTTGATAGCAGCCGCTGCGGGCCGCCTGCGCGCGCAGCATGCTGGCCAGCTGCAGCACGCCGCGCGGCGGCTGGCGCGTACCGAGCCACACCACGCGCGAACGCAGCCACTGTCCGGCATCGTCGAGGGTCAGCGTAAAGCCGGGCTGGCGAATGCGTCCCGCCAGCGCCGCCAGCGCGCGCTGCTTATCCGCGCTGACCTCGCCAAGAAACGCCAGCGTCAGGTGCAGATTATCTTTTGCCACCGGCCTGCCGGCGTCATCCGGGAAGCTCAGGGCGCGCCAGTCGACGATCTGTCGCTGCACCTCTTCAGGCAGTTCAAGGGCGAAAAACAGCCTTTTCGGCTCGGACATGATAAATACCCGCTAATCATTTCAGTGCGATGAATGTCAACCTGCAGCGGATCTGCAACGCGAAAGACGACAAGTCTGGCGTGATGCTACAATGCCTGCCCTTGAATGTTAAGCCCTGGAGCCTTTCGTGTCCTCATTGCCGGTTGCCGCCGTCCTCCCCGAACTTCTCTCCGCTCTGCAGCAGGCGCCGCAGGTGTTGCTCAATGCGCCAACCGGCGCCGGTAAATCGACCTGGCTGCCGCTGCAAATCCTCGCGGCGGGCCATATCGACGGGCGCATTATCCTGCTGGAACCGCGCCGGCTGGCGGCGCGCAACGTGGCGCAGCGCCTGGCCGAACTGCTGGGCGAGAAGCCGGGCGATACCGTGGGCTACCGGATGCGTGCGGAAACCTGCGTCGGGCCGAATACCCGAATCGAAGTGGTCACCGAGGGGATCCTGACGCGCACGCTCCAGCACGATCCCGAGCTGACGGGCGTTGGGCTGGTGATCCTCGATGAGTTCCACGAACGCAGCCTGCAGGCGGATCTGGCCCTCGCCCTGCTGCTCGACGTGCAGCAGGGCCTGCGCGACGATCTTAAGCTGCTGATTATGTCGGCGACGCTGGACAACGATCGCCTGCAGCGGCTGCTGCCGCAGGCGCCGGTGATTACCTCCGCAGGCCGGGCTTTCCCGGTGGAGAAGCGCTATCAGGCGCTCGCCGCACACCAGCGCTTTGATGAGGCGGTGGCGATAGCCGCCGCCGAGCTGCTGCGCCAGGAGAGCGGGTCGATGCTGCTGTTTCTCCCCGGCGTCGGCGAAATTCAGCGGGTGCAGGAGCAACTGGCCGGGCGGGTTGCCGACGATGTGGCTATCTGTCCCTTGTACGGGGCGCTGCCGCTGAGCGAGCAGCGTAAGGCGATTCTGCCGGCGGCGAAGGGAACGCGCAAGGTGGTGCTGGCGACCAATATCGCCGAAACCAGCCTGACCATTGAGGGGATCCGTCTGGTGGTGGATAGCGCCCAGGAGCGGGTTGCCCGCTTTGACCCCCGCACCGGCTTAACCCGCCTGATAACTCAGCGTATCAGCCAGGCATCCATGACCCAGCGCGCCGGTCGCGCCGGGCGTCTGGAGCCCGGTATTTGCCAGCATCTGATCGCCAAAGAGCAGGCGGAACGCGCGGCGGCGCAGAGCGACCCGGAGATCCTGCAAAGCGATCTGTCGTCGCTGCTGCTGGAGCTGCTGCAGTGGGGATGTCACGATCCCGCCGAACTCCGCTGGCTGGATCTGCCGCCGGAAGCCAACCTGGCGGCGGCCCGGCGCCTGCTGACGGCGCTCTCGGCGCTGGAGGGCGGCAGGCTGTCGGCGCGCGGGCGTAAAATGGCCGCGCTGGGCAACGATCCGCGCCTTGCGGCCATGCTGACCGCGGCGGACTCTCCCGATGCGGCGGCAACGGCGGCTAAGCTGGCGGCGATCCTCGAAGAACCGCCGCGCGGCGGCAATAGCGATCTTGGCTCGGCGTTTGCCCGCCAGCAGCCTGGCTGGCAGCAGCGGGCGCAGCAGCTGCTGAAGCGCCTCGGCAGCCGCGGAGGCTATCCGGACGCGCAGCGCGCGGCGGCGCTGCTGGCGCCGGCCTTTGCCGACTGGATTGCCCGCCGACGCGGCCAGGAGGGGCGCTATCAGCTGGCAAACGGCATGGGGGCGATGCTTAACGCCGATGACGCGCTCGGACGCCATGAGTGGCTGATTGCGCCTCTGCTGCTGCAGGGAAGCTCATCGCCGGATGCGCGCATTTTACTTGCGCAACCGCTGGATATTACCGCGCTGCTGGAGCAGCTGCCGGATCTGGCGCAGCGCTCCGATACCGTGGAGTGGGATGAGGCGCAGGGAACGCTGAAGGCCTGGCGACGCACCTGTATCGGGCAGCTGGTGATCAAAACTCAGCCGCTGGCAAAACCGTCGGAAGAGGAGCTGCACCGGGCGATGCTCAACGGCATTCGCGATAAAGGCCTCAGCGTGCTGAACTGGACGGCGGAGGCGGAGCAGCTCCGTCTGCGCCTGCACTGCGCGGCGCAGTGGCTGCCGGAGGAGGCGTGGCCGGCGGTTGATGAGGCTTCGCTGCTGGCTACGCTGGAGGAGTGGCTGCTGCCGCAAATGAGCGGAGTGCACTCGCTGCGCGCGCTCAGGGCGCTGGATATTCGCCAGGCGCTGCAAAACTGGCTGCCGTGGCCGCTGCGCCAGAAGCTCGATAGCGAGCTGCCAACGCACTACGTCGTGCCGACGGGCAGCCGGATCGCCATTCGTTACCATGAGGAAAACCCGCCGGCTCTGGCGGTACGCATGCAGGAGATGTTTGGCGAAGCGACGACTCCGATGATTGCCCAGGGCCGCATGGCGCTGGTGCTGGAGCTGCTGTCGCCCGCCCAGCGCCCGCTGCAGATCACCCGCGATCTTAGCGCATTCTGGCAGGGAGCCTATCGGGAAGTGCAAAAGGAGATGAAGGGTCGCTACCCCAAACACGTCTGGCCGGACGATCCGGCAAACGCCGCTGCGACCCGCCGCACCAAAAAGTATTCGTCGCCGGGTTCGCGCTGAGCCCAGCCTACGACGCCTGGACCCATAAAAACAGGCCGCCGCCGGCCAGCGCCAGCCAGGGGCCGAAGGCCAGCGGCTGATCCAGCGCCTGGCGGGTCAGCCGCCGCTGCAGTAAGGTCCAGATCAGCCCGCTGGCTGAGGCCAGCAGCAGCGTATGCGGCAGCGCCTGCCAGCCGGACCACGCGCCGAGCGCCGCCAGCAGCTTAAAATCGCCATATCCCAGCGCCTCCTTGCCGGTCAGCAGCCGAAATACCCAGTACACCGCCCAGAGCGACACGTAGCCCGCCACCGCGCCGATAACCGCATCCGTCAGCGGCACAAACGCGGCGTTGAGATTAAACAGCAGCCCGGCCCACAGCAGCGGTAGCGTCAGGCAATCGGGGAGCAGCTGCGTCCTGCCGTCGATGATGGCCAGCACCAGCAGGGTGGAAAGCAGCCCCAGCCCGCCCAGCAGCGGTAAACCGGGAGTCAGCAGATACCCGGCGAGAACAAACAGCAGCCCGCAGAATAGCTCGGTCAGCGGATAGCGGCGTGAAATCGGCCGCGCGCAGCAGCGGGAGCGGCCCTTCAGCAGCAGGAAGCTGAACAGCGGGACGTTATCCCGCCAGGCAACGGGCTGCCGACACTGCGGGCAGAACGACGGCGGAAAGCTGAGATTGAGCCGCTCCTGCCCCTCCTCGGCCATTAACATCAGCGGCAGCCGGTAGATCACGACGTTAAAAAAGCTGCCGAAGCACAGGCCAAAAATAAACAAAAAGCAGCCCCATATCAGGGGGAACTGCTGGGAAAATGCGGTAAATAGGGTCATGGTTTCTCCCGTGGCGACCATTTGCCCTGCAGCTGCCAGGGCGTGCGTCCATGTTCATCCTGGCGGCCGCCCTGGGCGATAAGCGCCGCGAGCAGCGTCGGCGTTGACTGTCGGCTCTGCAGCGTGCCGCGAAAGGCGTAGCCGCCGTCAGGCGCGAGGGTGCCCTGTCCGCTTAGGCTCAGCTGATGCGAGTCCTGGCTGATGTTCATCGCCAGCGCGCCCGCAGGCGTACAGCTGAATTTGCCGCTGACGCTGGCCAGCGTCAGGGAGCTGGCGGGCGAGCTTAGCGTCGCATCCTGCCAGCGCGCGCGCCCCTCGGATATCTGCTGGCAGCCGGCATGGCTGAAGCGAGCCTCGGCGATTTCCACCGTAATCAGGCCGCCGGCGTCAACCGCCCCTGCCTGCGCCAGCCCGCGGCCGGCAATACTGGCGGGGACGATAAAGCGGCCATCGCGCAGGGTCAGCGCGCTCAGCCCCTGGAGCCAGGCCTGGCCGCGCAGCCCGCTGGGATCGCTGAACGAAATACGCCAGCCCGGAAGCGCGCCGGAGAAAGCCAGCTGCCAGCGCAGGTGGGCGAGGCTGACTCCGCGCCAGGCAATATCTCTGGCCTCGCCTCGCCAGACGGTGCCGGCAAGCTCGCCGACGCCGATCCCGGCCGGCAGCGCGGCGGTCAGCAGCCTGGCGGGGGCGGTGAGCAGCATCCACAGCAGCCAGGCGCCGAGCAGAAGTCCGATGGCGGCTTTACTTCTCATGCTGACGCTCGAGGATCAGAGTATTCACCGTCACCCAGCCGGGACGCTGGGGATGCGCGGTGACGGCCAGCGAGGCGGCGTGAATTCCCCCTCGGCCCAGCGCGTCCAGCCATGACATCAGAGCCTGAAAGGTGCAGGCTTCGAGGGTGACGCTCACCCGCATCCCCTGCGGCTGCAGTCGGACGATCGCCAGTTTCTGACGGACCGCCTCGCGCATGATGACCGCCGAAGGCTCCTCGCCGCTGGCCGCAGGGCCAGGCTGCTGGCGGCTTAGCTGCTGTAGCAGCGGAGTCTGCTGCCGCATCCAGCGCAGGCTGGCCTGCTCTTTGACGAGGGTTTGCCGCCACTGCTGTTCGCGGTTGAGCCACGGCTGCCAGAAGGCGTAATACGCGATACCGACGAACAGCGCGATGGCCATCGCCATCAGCAGGCGCTGCTCCCGCTGCGAGCGCTGCTGCCATAAAATACGCAGGCTATCCATCGTTACCCTCCAGGGAGAGACGCCCTTCAATACCATCCGCGCGCGGCTTCATTTCGCCGGTTCGTACGCGAAAATGGGGCTGCGCCCGGAGAGTGAACTGCTCCAGCGCCCGGGGCGATACCGCCGAAACGTCGAGCTGCAGGGCGTTGCGCGCGCCATCATAGGCCAATGCCCGCAGGCGAACGCCCGGGGTCTCGGCCACGATTTTTTGCACCAGGCCGATGGTGACGACTGCCGGCGGGTGCGCCGCCGTCTGCTCAAGCTGGCGCAGATGCTGCTGCATCTGCAGGCGCGGATTAATCACCCGGGTCTCCGTTTTAAACCACTGGCGATAAAACCCCTGGCTGGCCTGCTGAGCCGCGGCTGCCCGCTGGCCGAGCGCCAGATGATCGAGCACGGCGTTGGTGCCCCACAGCAGCGCCAGCGCGGCGGCTGCGGCCATCGCCGGACGCCAGCGCAGCCCGGCGGGCTGCCAGCGGCGCTTCGGCGCAAAGTCTCCTTGGCGTAAGCAGATGCGCTGCGCCGCCGGATCCGCCGCCGCCAGCTGGAGTAAATCCTGAGCCGCCTGTTCGCGCCACGGCGCCGGGATCGGCGGGGGCGGAGAGTAGCTGTCGATCGGCGGCTGCTCCTCGCCGGGGGAGAGCAGCTCGGCCAGCCAGCCGGCTTCCGCCGCCATCCCGCCCCAGGCCTGGTGGCGAATCAGCCACTGTTCGCCGACCTGCAGCGCGCTCCAGCGGCCCGGAGTGAAGGGGAGGGCCAGCACATCCGGCGTCAGGGCGAGGACCTCCAGCCCCAGCTCGTCGCAGCGGACGAGCCACTCGCGCATTTTTTGCCGCTGCAGGGCGGCGACATGGCAGATATTTTTCTGCCGGTGGAGCAGCGCAAAATGGACCTCTTCGACGTCGGTTGCCAGCTGCTCTTCGAGCAGGAAGGGCAGGATCTGCTGCGGGCGCTGGCGCAGGCCGGCGGGCAGCGTCACGCGGTGAAAAGCGCAGTCGCTGGCGGGAACTAATACCCAGGCGGGATAGCGCGCCGCCAGCTCGCGCAGCGTCGGGTCATCGTCACCGGGAGACCATGCGCCGGCTCTCTCCGGCTGCCCAGGGGAGAACAGGCGCCAGGCTATCGGCCGGTCAGGGGCGCCAAGGCGCAAAATGAGCGCCGCGCGCGGCGGCGTTTTATCGTTATTCATCGGCCACTCTGTAAAGTCCATAACGTCGCTGGAAAACGCGGAAGCTGCGCCCCTCCAGCTGCAGGAGGCTGCGCTGCTGATAGCGCGCGCTGCCCATGACCACGGTGAACGAGGCGACAAAGCGTTCACTATGGACCGTCAGCCAGGGGCGTACGGCGGTGGTGTCGGTGTCCTGCAGCGCCTGCTGGGCTAAAAACGCGGCAACGCTGTTCCAGCCGCTTGCCGGACGGGCGCTCAGCAGCTGGCGCGCCTGCTGAATGCTGAGATCGGCGGGGAATAGCGCAGCCAGCAGAGCGGCCTGCGCCGGCTTCAGGGTATTGATATTGATCTGCAGGGCGTCGTTCGGCTGGGCGCAGACGTAGGGCAGCAGACGCTGGTACAGCGCCGGGTCCATCCCGGCGAGCAGGCGCAGCTCGCTGAGATCCTGGATATTCTGGTTGCCGGTCAGGTAGCCCGGGGACTGCGCCATATAGACCTCGTCTTCCGCGCCGTTAAGCAGCGGCTGACTATCCGCATCGATCCAGTCGCGCAGGGCGGCGGTGAGCTGCAGGGCGCGCAGCGGCTCCGCGCCGAGCTTTTCCAGCAGACGGGTAAAGGCGCGCGCCGCGGCGGGGATCGCTTCGCTTTCATCGGCGGCGGTGCGGTTGATGGCGTTCAGATTGAAACAGGCCTGGTCGTCGGTAATAGTGGCGTAAATCTCACCGTCGGCGAGCGTAAAGCGGCGTCCCTGCTGGGCCCAGTTTTGCGCCAGATGGGTTTGATTCGGCGAATCAAGCGCGTCGCGCTGCAGCAGGGCGGCGACCATCGTCTCCGCGCCCAGCGCGTACCATTTGGCCTGCAGGTTATCGAGGGTGGTGGCCGTTTGCTGGTACATCCGCGCCGTTCTTTCGCTAATGGCGCTCGCCAGCACCATCATCAGGGCGAGGATCAGCAGCACCATCAGCAGCGCGACGCCGCGCTGTCGGCCGTTCACGGCTGGTCTCCGGGGGCAAGCAAAAACAGGCGCGTGATGTCGCCGTAGCCCTTCAGCGTTAAGGTGACTTCAAGCGCCTGCGGCAGATTTTGCGCGGACTCCCAGCGATCCTGCCAGCGGCCGCTGGCGTAAAAGCGCAGGCGGAACGCCTGGACGTCGCGCTGCAGGACCCAGGTCGTCGGCCGGCTGCCGGTGAGCGGGTCCTGCTGGTCATAGCTCAGACGCTCCAGCTGCTGCTGGCGCAGGCGGTAGCTGACGCTCTGGATCTCTGAGCGCGGCAAAATGCCCATCGGGTTTGGCCAGCCGCTGCGGCTAAAGGCTATCGCCCAGTCGTCGCTGCCCAGCAGGAAGCGCCCGGCAGAGAACAGGGCGTCGTCGTTGCGCCCGCGGCGGGGAACGATCTGGTTGAAGTCGGCGGCCATCTGGCTAAAGGTCTGCTGCAGCGCCTGGATCTGCTGCGCTTTTTCTTTGGTGAGCGTATCCGCGCGAATGACGTTTTGCAGTACGCCGATCGCCGCCACGCTCAGCGCGGCGAGGATCGCCAGCGCCAGCAGCATTTCAACGAGGGTAAAGCCGCGCATGGTGCCATTCTTCATGGCCGGGTCACCCAGGTGCGCAGCGAAGAGACCGGAGCCTTATCGCTTTTATCATGGCGGACCTCGACGTCCAGCGCCCGCAGCTGCGGGAGCTCCGTTTCGACGCCCTGCCAGCGGATGTGCCAGCTGCCGCCTGCCGCCTGGACCGTCGTTTCCGAGGGGCTCAACGCCGGCCAGCGGTTTTCCAGCTTCAGCTGGATTAGCTGATTGTCGGCAAGCCACCCGGCGAGGGTTTTCTCCTCCATTCGCCCGAGGTGGCGGGTCTGCTGCAGCGTTGCCTGCATCACGGACAGCCCGGCGAGGGCGAAGACCACCAGCGCGACCATGACTTCGATAAGCGTCATCCCGGATTGTGATTTCATGGACTCTCCTCCCGCTGCGCCGGCTGAATGTCGCCGCGAGCATCAACGTTCAGCGCCTGCCCGCTGCCGATGCGCAGCTGAAAGGGCGTCACTTCCCCGCCGGGGAACAGCAAAACGTCGGGCAGTTCGCCAGGCGTCCAGGCGGCGCCATCGGGAAAGCTCAGCGCCAGCGGTTCCGGGGCGGCGCTGCCCGAGGTGGCGAGGCGACCAATCTGCAGCGGCTGCCAGCGGGGACTCTCCTCGCCGTCGTCCGCTTCTCCGGCTCTGCCGTTCTCGTCTGCGGACTGCAGCCGCATAAACTGCCAGCGGTCGGGGTGAATCGAGATACCGTAGAACTGGCCGGTCTGCAGCCCGCGGTCACGGACAAAGCTCAGCTGTGCCTGGAAGCGCTCGAGGATCTGCGCCGCGTCATCCTCGCGCGATGGCGGAAACGCCAGCATCACCATGCCCGCGCTAACGCCCATCAGCAGCAAAATGAGCATCATCTCCAGTAGCGTGAAGCCGCGCTGTTGCACTATTTTTTCCCGATATTCCAGTTGCCGAGATCGTCGTTGGTGTCCGGCATGCCGTCCGGCCCGACGCTAAAGACGTCGACCTGGCCGTGCTGGCCCGGGCTGAGCAGCTGATAGTCGTTGCCCCACGGGTCCTGCGGCAGACGGCGGATATAGCCGCCTTCCGGATAGTTACGCGCCAGCGGCTCGGCGGTGGGACGGCTGACCAGCGCCGCGAGCCCCTGCTCGGTGTTGGGATAGCGGCTGTTATCCAGCTTGTACATATCCAGCGCGCCTTCCAGCGCCACCAGATCGCTGACCACCTTTTGCCGGTCCGCTTTTTCTTTATTGCCCATCAGGTTAGGTACCACCAGGCTGGCAAGAATACCGAGGATGACAATCACCACCATAATTTCCAGTAGGGTGAATCCACGCTGTCGTTGCATATTTTTCTCCATTAAGACAATTACATACTCATAAGGGTGTTGAGCTGCAGGATCGGCTGCAGAATGGCCAGCACGATAAACAGCACCATCCCGGCCATCGCCACCACCAGCAGCGGCTCAAACAGGCTGAGCGCCATCTGAATTTGCGCGCTCAGCTCGCGGTCCTGGTTATCGGCGGCGCGTTCGAGCATGCCGTTGAGCTCGCCGCTCTGTTCGCCGCTGGCAACCATGTAGCGCATCATCGGCGGGAAAAGGGCGGTGGTTTCGAGGGCGCGGTGCAGGCTGCTCCCTTCGCGCACCGACTCGGCGGCGGTTTCCAGCTGGCGGCGCGCCCAGGTGTTGCTTAACACCTCCGCGCTGATGCGCATCGACGGCAGCAGCGGGACGGCGCTGGCGTTAAGAATGCTGAGGGTGCGGGCGTAGCGAGCGCTGTTGATGCTGCGGGCCACCCGGCCAATCAGCGGCAGGCGTAGCAGCTGTTTATGCCAGATGAGCCGCCGCGCGGGCTGGCGCAGGGCGTAATGCAGCAGCAGCCCGCCCGCCAGCAGCGCCAGCAGTAGCCAGGGGCCGGCGCTGCGGACGATATCGCTCATGGTCATCAGCAGGCGGGTGGAGAATGGCAGGGCCTGCTTGAGATGAACAAACTGATCGACGACCTTCGGCACCACCGTGGAGAGCAGAATAGCGATCACGCTGATGGCGACCAGGGTCAGCACGATGGGGTAGATCATGGCCTGCAGCAGGCGGGCGCGAAGCTGCTGGCGCTGTTCGGTATAGTCCGCCAGCCGGTTAAGCACGCCGGCAAGGTGCCCGGAGGTTTCGCCCGCGGCGACCATCGCGCAGTACAGGCGGTCGAAGCAGGCCGGATAGCCGCGCATGGCCTCCGCCAGGGTATGACCTTCCAGCACCTTGCCGCGCACGCCGGCCATCAGGGTTTTCAGGTGCGCTTTTCCACACTGCTGCGCCACCGCGTCCAGCGCTTTTTCCAGCGGGATCGCGGCCGCCACCAGCGTTGCCAGCTGGCGGGTGAGGAGGGCGAGGTCGCCGGCGCCGGTGCGCCGCGTCAGCAGCGAATGCCCGCCGCCGCGCGCGCGGCCTTCAGCGGCGTCGACCTCAACGGGCAGCCAGCCCTTTTCCCGCAGCAGCTGGCGGGCGTGGCGGGCGGAGTCCGCCTGCTGTACGCCGCGCTGCGTCCTGCCGCGCTCATCGAGCGCCTGGTAGCGAAAAATGGCCATCCTGCTCCCCCTGCGCCGTTTGCTGCTCGGTCACCCTGACCACCTCTTCCCAGCTGGTTATGCCGCTCAGCACCTTCTCCAGTCCGGCGCGGCGGAGGGTGATATAGTCCGCCCCCAGCCGCTGGCCCAGCGTTAATTCGTTTTCTCCGCGGTGGATTGCCATCCGCACCCGATCGTCGACCCGCAGCAGCTCGTGGATCCCGGTGCGCCCGCGATAGCCGGTGAAGCCGCACTCCGCGCAGCCCTCGGCGTGCCACAGGGCGGTACCGGTCGGGACGCCCATCCGTTTCGCCGTTTCCGCATCCGCCTGCCCCGGCCGACGGCAGTGCGGGCAGAGCCGGCGCACCAGGCGCTGCGACATCACCGCCAGCAGCGAGGTTGACAGCAGAAATGGCTCCACGCCCATATCCTGCAGGCGCGAGATCGCCCCCAGCGCGCTGTTGGTATGCAGCGTGGAGAGCACCAGGTGCCCGGTCAGGGAGGCCTGGACGGCAATCTGCGCCGTCTCGCTGTCGCGGATCTCGCCCACCAGCACCACGTCAGGGTCCTGACGCAAAATGGCGCGCAGCCCGCGGGCGAAGGTCATCTCCACCCTGGCGTTGACCTGCGTCTGGCCGATGCCCTCCAGCTCGTATTCGACGGGATCTTCAATAGTCATAATATTGCGCTCGCGAGCGTCGAGGCGGCTGAGGGCGGCGTACAGGGTGGTGCTTTTGCCCGAACCGGTAGGGCCGGTGACCAGAATGATGCCGTGCGGGCGGGCCATCAGCTCATCGACCTGCTGCAGGAGCGCGGGCGGCATGCCGAGGGTCAGCAGGTCGAGGTTGACGCTGTTTTTATCCAGCAGGCGCAGCACCACGCGCTCGCCGTGGCCGGAGGGCAGCGTCGAGACGCGCACGTCAACGGCGCGCCCGCCGATACGCAGCGCCATGCGGCCATCCTGCGGAATGCGCTTTTCCGCGATATCGAGGTTGGCCATCACCTTAATGCGCGAAATAAGCAGGGCCGCAAGCCGACGCTGCGGGCGGAGGATCTCCCGCAGGACGCCATCAACGCGAAAGCGGATCTGCAGGTGGCGCTCGTAGGTTTCGATATGAATATCCGAGGCCTTTTCTTTGATGGCCTCCGTCAGCATGGCGTTGATCAGGCGGATAATGGGCGCATCGTCCTCGCTATCCAGCAGATCGTCGGTGTCGGGCAGCTCGTCGGCGAGGGTGTATAAATCCAGCTCATTGCCGATATCGGCCATCATGCGCCGGGCTTCCGCCGAATCACGCTGATAGCTGAGCACCAGCAGCTTCTCGAACTCATCGGCGGCCAGCCGCTGGACCTCGATCGGCATATCCGCCACCCGGCGCGCCTCAAGCAGCGCCGCCGTCGGGGCGTCGGCGAGGCAGCGGACGGCGCAGGTCGCGCCATCGCTCAGCAGGATAATGCCGTGGGCGCGGGCATAGACGAAAGGCAGCAGCGGGCGGCGTTCCGCCGCTGGCGTCAAGGTTTGCCTCCCAGGTTGAAGGCATCGATGGCGGCGCCGATCCGACGAAACGCGGCGGTATCCTGCTGGGGGTAGATATGCAGCAGGTCATCGTTCAGCGACGCTTCCGTGCCGTCTTTGCCGCGCTGTTTGGTTTGTGCGTCGTTAAAGGCGGTGTACTGACCCGAAGAGGCCTGCCGGTAGCCATCGCGATCGCGAATAATGGTCGGCCGGATAAACAGCATCAGGTTGCGTTTGGAAACCTTTTTGCTGGTGGAGCGGAACAGGGCGCCAATCAGCGGAATATCGCCGAGCAGCGGGACCTTGTCGGCGGAGTCGGTGACGCTTTTGTCCAGCAGCCCGCCCACGACGACGGTTTCGCCGCTGCCGACCAGCACCGCGTTGTTAACCGTGCGGGTGTTGAAGGTCGCGCCTAAATCCGAGCTGGTGCTGGAGGCGGAGTCGGCGACGCTGGAAACCTCCTGCTCAATTTCCAGCAGCACCGAGTCCCCTTCGTTAATCTGCGGCTTGACCTTCAGCTTAATGCCGACGGTTTTTCGTTCGACGGTATTGAAGATGTTATCGCCGGAGGTGGTCTGCGAGCCGCTGAGCACCGGAACCTCCTGGCCGACGTTAAAGGTCGCCTCCATGTTGTCGAGGGTGACGATGCTGGGGGTGGCGAGAATATCGTTTTTGCTGCTGCTGGAGAGGGCGGTGAGCAGCATCGCCCAGTTCCCCTGATAGAACCCGGCGGCGATGCCGTTAAAGGAGCTTAGCGCGCTGGCGAGCGAGCTGGTGACCGTGCCGTCTTTGTTGTACTGGTTGGCGCCGGCAATGGCCGTTGAGATCGGCAGCCCGCTGTTGTTGAACTGGGTCATGCCGGCATTTTTGTTGGCCCACTGTACGCCCAGATTGAGGCCGTCGGCGTCCTGAACCTCGGCAATAATGGCTTCAACCAGCACCTGCGGACGGCGAATATCCAGCTGAGCGATGACCCGCTCGAGGTCGTTCATGACGTCCGGGGCGGCGGTCACGATCAGCGCGTTGGTCTGGCCGTGGGCTTTGATGATGATGTTTTTATCCAGCGCCGCCACCGGCTTCGCGCTCTGCTTTTCGCTCTGCATGCTGCTGCTGATGCCGGTTAGCACCTCCACCAGATCGGCGGCTTTGGCATACTTGAGGTAGATAACCTTGGTGTTTCCCTGTACCGCCTGCTGGCGGTCGAGCTGCCTTATCATGGTGATGATGCGCTGGCGGGAGTTCGGTTCGCCGCTCACCAGCACCGAATTGGTCCGCTCGTCGGCGACCACGTTCGCCACCATCGAACCGGGGAGCGCGGATTTGCTGGTGTCTTTGTTCAGCTCATTCACCAGCTTGACCACGTCGGCGGCGGAGGCCCAGGAGAGCGGGACCGTCACCACGCTGCGATCGCCGGCGTTATCAACGCGCTCGACGATGGTCAGCAGGCGCTTAATCACCGCCGCGCGCCCGGTCATCAGCAGCACGTTGGACGGCTCGTAGTGCACCACACTGCCGGCCCCGGCGTTGTCATTGAGCTGTCGCAGCAGCGGCGCGAGATCGCGGGCGGCCACGTTGGTCAGCGGTACCACCCGGGTAACCACCTCATCGCCCTCGCCCGGCGAGGCGTCGCTGGCGACCGGGACCGCCGCGGTTTTGGCATCTTTTGAACGCACGACCTTCAGTACGCCATTATTCATATTGATAACCGCAAAACCGTAGACGTCGAGGACGCTGAGGAAGAACTGATAATATTGTTCTTCATTGAGCATATCGTAGCTGCGAACGGTAATTGTGCCGCGTACGCTGGGGTCGATAATGACCGTCTTATTGAGGTTTTTGCTGACGGTATTAATAAATTCCTGAATATCGGTGCCCTTGAAGCTGGCAGAGAATTCTTCTGCGCCGGCGGGTTTGAATAACAGCGTGCTGAATATCATCAGCAGCGTGAAAAGCAGACGGAAATTTATGGTTCTGCGCAATTATTCATCCCTCAAGGCTAAATAGATATCCTGCCGCTGACCATCGCGTTCGACGGTTAGCATTATTTCGCTGAGCTCGGGGAGCTGTTTTAATGCTTGCTGAGCCTGCTGCCGATCGCGAAGATCGAGGCCATTCATGGCGACCGCCAGATCGTTTTCATGTAAGCCGGACTGACGAAAAAGAGTGGGGTCTTTTCCCGGATTGAGTCGATATCCGCTGAGCTGCTCATTAACCATAATCGGGGAAATATTGAGATAGTTGAGAATATTTTGCGGCTGTTCGCGCAGCTGTTTAACCCACTCTTTCGCGGGCGGCGTCAGGGCGGGTTTCACGCCCGCGGCGGCGTCGTCAAAGAGCGGTATCGCTTCGTTTCTGCCCCGGTAGTTAACGATCAGGCGATCGTTGAGAATAGCGACTATTTTGGCTTCGTTACCCGGCGTGCTGTCGCCAACGCCCAGGCTAACCTGTTGATTCCCTTTTGCCACGATGGCAATCGACCGCGCGGCATCGCTGCTGACGAGCAGGCCGGTGATCCGCAGCTTCAGGGCGGAAAGCGGCGCCTGGGCCAGGCTCTTACCGTCGGTGGATACGCCCGGTGCCGGAGGCGTTTTTTCCGCGCTGCCAAATAGCGTAAACGGCGCTAATTCCGTTTGTCGAATAGCGATCGGGGGAGCGAAAACCGTCGCGGCGTTAATCGCCATAGCCGCAGGATCTACAGGGAATATAATCCGCCAGCTTAATTTGGCGAGCTGCTGAGCGATAAGTAATAATATGACGAACATCACAATATGAGGAGTATTGTTAATTATTGTTTTATTTGTTAGTGTTAACCTCATCACAGAAAAAGGTATTTTAATTCTTTTTCTCATCCTGTTTTCCCCGGGGCGGCATCGCTTCCCTACCTGTATTGGTGGGTGGCTTTTTATATTTAGATCTTTTATTGCGAAATTCTTGGTTAGTCGCCGCAAAGCATAATGAGTTTCGCTATCCGGGTCGTCATTCCCTTTTTATTTTTACTCCCCCGGCCGCCTACGCCCCCCCATTAATTGTTAATGGATGATTGAATCGCTGAAAGCAAAAATATCTAATTGCCGGCGCTTTACAGATAAACATCTTCTCTTACCTTTCATAATTTATTAAGCATATTAGGGACTATCGAATGCTCAGATATACCTGTAATGCCCTATTCCTTGGCTCGTTGGTTTTACTTAGCGGCTGCGATAATAGTTCTTCATCTTCTTCCTCTGGCTCACCTGACACTCCCGATAATCAGGATGTCGTTGTTCGTTTACCCGATGTGGCGGTTCCCGGTGAAGCTGCCACGGCTTCCTCTCAGCAGGCGGTCATTCATCTGGTTGATATTGCTGGCATTACCGGCACCACCGCCGCGGATTACAGCACCCGGAACCTCTATCTCTGGAATAATGAAACCTGCGATGCGTTAAGCGCGCCGGTGGCGGACTGGAATGACGTCAGCACCACCCCGAGCGGCAGCGATAAATACGGCCCGTACTGGGTGATTCCGCTCAATAAAGAGAGCGGCTGTATTAACGTCATCGTCAGAGATGGCACCAACAAGCTGATCGATAGCGATCTGCGCGTGTCGTTCGGCGACTTTACCGACCGCACGGTCTCGGTTATCGCCGGCAGCGGCTCGCTATATGATACCCGCGCGGATGCGTTTCGCGCCGCGTTTGGCGTGGCGCTTGCCGAGGCCCACTGGGTTGACAAGACCACTCTGCTGTGGCCGGGCGGACAGGACAAACCAATCGTCCGCCTTTACTACAGCCACAGCAGTAAAGTGGCCGCCGATAGCGAAGGGAAATTTACCGATCGCTATCTGAACCTGACCCCCACCACCGTCAGCCAGCAGGTGAGCATGCGCTTCCCGCAGCTCTCCAGCTATGCCGCGTTTAAGCTCCCGGATAATGCGCCGGTTGATGAACTGCTGCAGGGCGAGACGGTGGCGATCGCCGCGGAGAAAGACGGCATTCTGATCTCCGCCACCCAGGTGCAGACGGCGGGCGTGCTGGACGATGTCTATGCGCAGCCGGCGGAAGCCCTCAGCTACGGGGCGCAGGTGAGCGATGGCGGGGTTAATTTCCGCCTTTGGGCACCTACCGCGCAGCAGGTCGACCTGGTGCTGTATAGCGCTGATAAAAAGGTGCAGGCCAGCCATCCGATGACCCGCGACGCGGCCTCGGGCGCCTGGGCATGGCAGGGCGGAAGCGACCTGGAGGGGGCCTTCTATCGCTATGCGCTGACGGTTTATCACCCGCAGTCGCGCAAGATTGAACAGTACGAGGTGACCGACCCTTACGCCCATAGCCTCTCCACCAATTCGGAGTACAGCCAGGTTGTCGATCTGAACGACAGCGCGCTCAAGCCCGACGGCTGGGATAGCCTGGCGATGCCTCATGCGCAGAAAACCAAAGCCGATCTGGCGAAGATGACGATTCATGAATCGCATATTCGCGATCTTTCTGCCTGGGACAGCACCGTTCCGGCCGAGCTGCGCGGTAAATATCTGGCGCTCACCGCTCAGGACAGCAACATGGTGCAGCATCTGAAAAAGCTCTCCGCTTCCGGAGTGACCCACGTTGAGCTGCTGCCGGTCTTCGATCTGGCGACGGTCAACGAGTTCAGCGACAAAGTGGCCGACATCCAGCAGCCGTTCAGCCGCCTCTGCGAAGTCAACAGCGCGGTGAAGAGCAGCGAATTTGCCGCTTATTGCGCCAGCGGGTCGACGGTGGAAGAGGTGCTTAATCAGCTGAAGCAAAGCGATAGCCAGGATAACCCGCAGGTTCAGGCGCTGAACAGCCTGGTCGCGCAGACCGATTCCTATAACTGGGGCTACGATCCGTTCCACTACACGGTGCCGGAAGGCTCTTACGCCACCAACCCGGAAGGGACCGCGCGGATCAAAGAGTTCCGTACCATGATCCAGGCGATTAAGCAGGATCTGGGAATGAATGTGATCATGGACGTGGTGTACAACCACACCAATGCCGCCGGGCCAACTGACCGGACTTCGGTGCTGGATAAAATCGTCCCCTGGTACTATCAGCGTCTGAACGAAACTACCGGAAGCGTTGAATCGGCGACCTGCTGCTCGGACTCCGCGCCGGAGCATCGGATGTTCGCCAAGCTTATCGCCGACTCGCTGGCGGTATGGACCACCGATTACAAAATTGACGCCTTCCGTTTCGATCTGATGGGCTATCACCCGAAAGCGCAGATCCTGTCGGCGTGGGAGCGGGTGAAGGCCCTAAATCCGGATATCTACTTCTTCGGTGAAGGCTGGGATTCCGGGCAGAGCGACCGTTTCGAAATCGCTTCGCAGATCAATCTCAAAGGCAGCGGTATCGGGACGTTCTCCGATCGTTTGCGTGACTCGGTGCGCGGCGGCGGTCCGTTTGACTCCGGCGATGCGCTGCGTCAGAACCAGGGGATCGGCAGCGGTGCCGGGGTATTGCCTAACGAGATCGCCAGCCAGAACGAAGATACGGTGCGCCATCTTGCCGATCTGACGCGTCTGGGAATGGCCGGAAACCTGGCCGACTTTGTGATGGTTGATAAAGACGGCGCGGTGAAAAAAGGCAGCGAGATTGACTACAACGGCGCGCCGGGCGGCTATGCGGCTGACCCAACGGAGGTCGTTAACTACGTCTCGAAGCACGATAACCAAACGCTGTGGGACATGATTAGCTACAAAGCCGCGCGGGAGGCCGATCTCAATACCCGCGTGCGGATGCAGGCGGTATCGCTGGCGACGGTGATGCTGGGTCAGGGGATCGCCTTCGATCAGCAGGGTTCGGAGCTGCTGCGCTCTAAATCCTTCACCCGCGACTCCTATGACTCCGGCGACTGGTTTAACCGCGTCGACTACGCCATGCAGGACAATAACTTTAACGTCGGGATGCCGCGCAGTAGCGATGACGGCAGCAATTACGATCTGATTTCCCGCGTTAAGGAGATGGTGGCGACTCCCGGCGAGCCGGAGCTGCAGCAGATGACCGCGTTCTATCAGGAGCTGACCCAGCTGCGCAAATCATCCCCGCTCTTCACCTTAGGTGACGGCAGCGCGGTGATGAAGCGCGTCGATTTCCGCAATACCGGAGCCGACGCGCTGGCTGGCCTGCTGATCATGACCATCGATGATGGCGTCCAGGCGGGAGCGAGCCTCGACGGCCGGGTGGATGGCCTGGTCGTGGCGATCAACGCGGCGCCTGAGAGCCGGACCCTCCATGATTTCAATGGTGAAAACCTGCAGCTGAGTTCCGTTCAGCAGGCGGCGGGAGAGGGGTCGCTGGCGAACGGCGTCGAGATCGCTGCCGACGGCGCGATTACGCTGCCTGCCTGGTCCGTTGCGGTGCTGGAAAAACCGCAGGGCGACGCGCAGGGCGCGGGCCTGCCGGTAAGCAGTAAGTAAAGCGTCTCTTTAGCTGACCCGCATGAAAGGGGTCAGGCAGCCCGGCGCTCAGCGCCGGGCTGCGGTTTTTCCGGTATCAGGAGAGAGGGTGTGATGATTCGCCATGATGAAGAGTGCCCGATGCCCGCGGCGGACATCCGGGATGCGGGAGCGCCGGTGATGGTCGGCGGAATGGTGCAGGTTCCCTGGCTGACCGTCCCGCTCTACGCCGCGCTATTTATCGCGCTGGGCTGGTTTAGCGGCGAGCAGTGGCGAAATGCGCCGGTCGCGCAAACGTCGATGGTGCCGGTGGCGCACGCGGCGCTGGTGCCGCTTAGCCATTCTGCATCGGCCCCCACTCCGGCTCCGGCAAAGGCTCCGACAAAGGAAAAGGGGCAGGCCAGCGTGGAGGAGGAGAGTTCAGAGGAGGATTATTTACCGGCACTGCGCTACAGCGCGCATATCTACGCCTCGCGCGAGGATAAGCGCACTATTGTTATCAACGGCCAGTCCTGGCAGGAAGGGCAATCACCGCTGCCGAATCTGGTGATTGAGCAGATTCAGCAGGATTTAACCGTGTTTAGCTTTAAGGGCAATACGTTTACTCTGGCGGCGCTGGATGACTGGCCGGGAGGTATTATTGCGGATAGTCCGCAGGGGCAATAAAACGCAAAATAACCGGCTGCGACATTTTATTGACGACCTAAGCCAGCAATAAATGGCGCCAGCTGGCGATTAAACTGACTGCATTTGGTTGTTTCCGGAGTACTGTCCTGCTGCAGCTGTTGATACATCTGCGCGCTGCGCTGAGCCAGGGTAGCGTAATCGATATTTCCCCATCCTCTTTTTTTCCCGACATTCCACGCGGCCTGGGTAAGGGCTTCGTCTGCGGGCAGATCGCTGCGATTGCATCTGTTCTTCAGATAGCGGGCGCCTGCGGCCACGGATGAGAGCTGCTCAAGCTGCGCCTCGCTGCTGACGGCAGGGCTTAAGGTTGAGGAGCGATTCTGCTGGCACCCTGCAAGAGCGGTAATCATGATAAGCGGAAATATAACGAAAGTTCGCATAATATTAAGCTGGAATGGTTAACTGAAGGGTAGTTTAACAAATATTTCCACGGTGTCATCAGTAAATATTATTATATATAATTGTTAAGCGGCTCCCACTTTTATCCGCGGATGGTTTAAGGTTTATCTTTACTTCCGGAAAAATATTTATTGTCACAGTCCGAATATAATATTTCATGCGCCGGGAAGTTTTAGTTTTTATCGTCGGCGCGAGGGGCGAAAATTCTGAAGCGCACGGAGACGCGGTGAACATTTTTTATGTTATTAAAAAACATAATATTTTCCCTTTTGTTACGCCTCGAGGGAGTAAAATGCTGGTTAAGCATATCCTGGTTTAGTGCTATCCTGTGTTCCCTGGACTATTAGTGCTATGTCCCAAAATTCTCTGCAGGTGAAGTATGTAAGATTATGATTTGTTTTATGATTTTTTTAACTAAACTCATGAGCAAATCGATCATAACTGCGCCCTGAGACGCTGAGCGCGCGAAGTACAGACAATAGATGGTCGCCTGCAGGATAAGACCCCACGGGCGTGAATTTGAGAGATATCTTCTTCCTCTGGCAGGGGGAAGCATTGAGAATCAGGCTTTTACGCCTGAAAGTTGCGGAGAAAGAGCATGGCGGGAGATGACCGCGAGCCTATCGGACGTAAGGGTAAACCCTCGCGTCCGGCTAAACAAAAAGTGACTCGTCGTCGGGTTCGGGACGAGGACTACGACGATGATTACGACGACGATTATGAGGACGAAGAGCCGATGCCGAAGAAAGCGAATGGCAAAGGTAAGAAGCCCCGGCGTAAACGTACCTGGCTGTGGCTGTTAGTCAAGCTGGGGATTGTTGTCGCGGTGCTGGTTGCCGCTTACGGCGTCTACCTCGATCAGAAGATCCGCAGCCGCATTGACGGCAAGGTTTGGGAGCTTCCGGCGGCGGTATATGGCCGGATGGTCAACCTCGAACCCGATATGCAGGTCAGCAAAAACGAAATGGTGCGCCTGCTGAACGCCACGCAGTATCGTCAGGTGAGCGCGATGACGCGCCCGGGCGAATATACCGTGCAGGCCAACAGCATTGAGATGATCCGCCGTCCGTTTGATTTCCCGGATAGTAAAGAAGGGCAGGTGCGCGCGCGCCTGACCTTTGATGGCGATCGCCTGGAAACGATCGAGAACATGGAGAATAACCGCCAGTTTGGCTTCTTCCGCCTCGATCCGCGGCTGATCACCATGCTGCAGTCGGCCAACGGCGAGCAGCGCCTGTTTGTTAAGCGCAGCGGCTTCCCGGATCTGCTGGTTGATACCCTGCTGGCGACCGAAGACCGCCACTTCTACGAGCATGACGGTATCAGCCTGTACTCGATTGGTCGTGCGGTGCTGGCAAACCTGACGGCGGGGCGCACGGTGCAGGGCGCCAGTACCCTGACCCAGCAACTGGTGAAAAACCTGTTCCTCTCCAGCGAGCGCTCCTACTGGCGTAAAGCCAACGAAGCCTATATGGCGCTGATCGTTGATGCCCGTTACAGCAAGGATCGCATCCTTGAGCTGTATATGAACGAGGTGTACCTCGGTCAAAGCGGCGATAACGAAATTCGCGGCTTCCCGCTGGCAAGCCTTTACTACTTTGGCCGCCCGGTGGAAGAGCTGAGCCTTGACCAGCAGGCTCTGCTGGTGGGGATGGTAAAAGGCGCATCGATTTATAACCCGTGGCGTAATCCGAAGCTGTCGCTGGAGCGTCGTAACCTGGTTCTGCGTCTGCTGCAGCAGCAGAACGTCATCGACCAGGAGCTGTACGACATGCTGAGCGCCCGTCCTCTGGGCGTGCAGCCGCGCGGCGGCGTAATTTCTCCGCAGCCGGCGTTTATGCAGATGGTGCGCCAGGAGCTGCAGGCTAAACTGGGCGATAAGGTGAAGGATCTCTCCGGCGTGAAGATCTTTACGACCTTCGATTCCGTTGCCCAGGATGCGGCGGAAAAGGCGGCCACCGAGGGGATCCCGGCGCTGAAGAAGCAGCGTAAGCTGCCGGATCTGGAAACCGCGATGGTGGTCGTTGACCGCTATACCGGCGAGGTGCGGGCAATGGTCGGCGGCGCGGAGCCGCAGTTTGCCGGCTATAACCGCGCGATGCAGGCCCGTCGTTCGATTGGTTCTCTGGCTAAGCCGGCGACCTATCTGACCGCGTTAAGCCAGCCGAACCAGTACCGCCTGAATACTTCGATTGCCGATGCACCGGTGACGATCCGTCTCTCCAACGGCCAGACCTGGTCCCCGCAGAACGACGATCGTCGCTTTAGCGGCCAGGTGATGCTGGTTGACGCGCTGACGCGTTCGATGAACGTGCCGACCGTCAACCTCGGGATGGCGCTGGGCCTGCCGGCGGTCATCGATACCTGGGTCAAACTGGGGGCGCCGAAAGACCAGCTCAGTCCGGTACCGGCGATGATCCTCGGGGCGTTGAACCTGACGCCGATTGAAGTGGCGCAGGCGTTCCAGACCATCGCCAGCGGCGGTAACCGCGCCACGCTGTCGGCGCTGCGTTCGGTGATCGCCGAAGATGGCACCGTTCTGTATCAGAGCTATCCGCAGGCGGAGCGGGCGGTTCCTGCGCAGGCCGCATACATGACGCTGTGGACCATGCAGCAGGTTGTGCAGCGCGGGACCGGTCGTCAGCTTGGGGCTAAATATCCTGGCCTGCATCTGGCGGGTAAAACCGGGACCACCAACAACAACGTTGATACATGGTTCGCCGGTATTGACGGAAGCCAGGTGACGATTACCTGGGTTGGTCGCGATAACAACCAGCCGACGAAGCTGTACGGTGCCAGCGGCGCGATGTCTATTTATCAGCGCTATCTGGCCAACCAGACGCCAACGCCGCTGGTGCTGACGGCGCCGGAAGATGTGGTGGACATGGGCGTAGACAGCAGCGGCAACTTCGTCTGTAGCGGAGGGATGCGTACGCTGCCGGTATGGACCACCGCGCCGGATGCGCTCTGTCGCCAGGGTGAACAGATGCAGCAGCAGCAGCTGGAGCAGCAGCAGCAGAACAATCCGTTTAATCAGCAGCCTCAGCAGCAGCCAGCGACTCAGCAGCAGCCGCCGAAGCAGGAAAAAAGCGACGGCGTAGCGGGCTGGATTAAGGATATGTTCGGCAGCAATTAACTATCCGCTTGATTCTTCAAGCCGCCTCGCTGCAGCTTGCATGATGGTGCGAACAGGTTGTTACAACACTGGCCCTCTGATACTTCAGTATCAGGGGGCTTTTTCATTTATGTAGATTACTTAACAGCCACTTAACCCCACAATTACCGTCTGGTTATTTATTCAGCCTTTGATATCTTCGCGATGGCATATCGCTTGCCTTGCATTTCGCGTTTCGCCTATTATGTCAGCCGTCATAATAATAATTCTCGTTTACGTTATCATTCACCTTTATCAGAGATCTACCAATGGCGCGTCTAAAAACTGCTCAGCCAAATCACTCACTGCGTAAAATTGCAGTCGTAGTAGCCACGGCGGTTAGCGGCATGTCTGTCTATGCACAGGCGGCAGTTGAACCGAAAAAAGAAGAAACCATTACCGTGACTGCGGCTCCCGTCAGCCAGGAAAATGCCTGGGGACCGGCCCCGACTATCGCGGCAAAGCGCTCCGCAACTGCCACCAAAACCGATACCCCTATTGAAAAAACGCCGCAGTCGATTTCCGTGGTTACCCGCCAGGAAATGGAGATGAAGCAGCCGACAACGGTGAAAGAAGCGCTGGCCTATACGCCGGGCGTTTTCTCCACTCGCGGCAGCTCGACGACCTATGACGTGGTGACGATTCGCGGCTTTACGACGTCGACAACGGTCAATACCAACCAGTATCTGGATGGCATGAAGCTGCAGGGGAATAACTACTCTGAAGTGTCGATGGACCCTTACTTCCTGGAGCGTGTGGAAGTGATGCGCGGGCCAACCTCCGTGCTGTATGGCAACAGCAACCCCGGCGGCATCGTCAGCATGGTCAGCAAGCGCCCGACGACCGAGCCGCTGAGAGAAATTCAGTTCAAAATGGGTACCGATAACCTGTGGCAGACTGGTTTTGATTTTAGCGATGCAATTGATGATAGCGGCGTATGGTCCTATCGCCTGACCGGCCTGGGCCGCAGCCAGGACGCGCAGCAGCAGATGGCGAAATCGACCCGCTACGCGGTGGCGCCGTCCTTTAGCTGGCGCCCGGATGATAAAACCGATTTCACCTTCCTGAGCAACTTCCAGAGCGATCCTTATGCGGGTTACTACGGCTGGCTCCCGCGTGAAGGGACCGTGGTGCCGTACTATGACGCCAACGGCAAGGCACATAAGCTGCCGACCGATTTCAACGAAGGTGAGCCGGACAATAAGATGTCGCGCCGTCAGCAGATGGTGGGCTACAGCTTCTCACACCAGTTTGACGATACCTTCACCGTTCGCCAGAACCTGCGCTACGCCGACGTCAATACGCTGTATCGCTCCGTTTACGGCAACGGTTACACGGCGCCGGGACAAATCAACCGCGCCTACGTGCGCTCTGATGAACATCTCAACACGTTCACCGTTGATACCCAGCTGCAGTCCGACTTTGCCACCGGCGCGGTCGACCATAAGCTGCTGACCGGCGTGGACTATTCGCGTATGCGTAACGACGTCAATGCCGACTATGGTTCTGCAGACCCGATCGGGATGTCCAATCCGCAGTACGGTAATCCAAACGTCTCGGTGTACTTCCCGTACGCGGTGCTTAACCGGATGGAGCAGACCGGCCTCTATGCCCAGGATCAGATGGAATGGGATAAGTGGGTGATGACGCTGGGCGGACGCTATGACTACGCCACGACCTCTACGCTGACGCGCTCCACTAACACCCTGGCCGAAAATCACGACCAGCAGTTTACCTGGCGCGGTGGTATTAACTACCTGTTCGACAACGGTATTTCTCCATACTTCAGCTACAGCCAATCGTTTGAGCCGGTTTCAGGATCGGGCCTGGACGGCAAACCGTTCGATCCGTCGCGCGGCGAGCAGTATGAAGCGGGCGTGAAATACGTACCGAAAGATATGCCGGTGGTGGTCACGGCGGCGGTGTACCAGCTGACCAAGGATAAAAACCTGACGGCAGATCCGCGTAATACGACGTTTAGCATTCAAACCGGCGAGATCCGCGCTCGCGGCGTGGAGCTGGAAGCGAAAGCGGCGGTGAACGCCAATATCAACCTTACCGCAGCCTATACCTACACCGATGCTGAGTACCAGCACGACACCATATTTAACGGCAAACGTCCGGCGGAAGTTCCGCGTAATATGGCGTCGCTGTGGGCAGATTACACCTTCCACGAAACCGCGCTGAGCGGCCTGACGGTAGGCGCCGGTGCGCGCTACGTTGGCTCTACGGTTAGCTACTACAAAAACGATACCGCCGATGCGAAGCAAAATGATTCCTTCGGCGTAGCGGGCTACGCGTTGATGGATGCGACGGTGAAATACGATCTGGCGCGCTTTGGTTTACCGGGCTCGTCGGTGGGTATCAACGTCAATAATCTGTTCGATCGCGAGTACGTTTCCAGCTGCTATAGCGAATATGCGTGCTACTGGGGCGCAGGGCGTCAGGTCATTGCGACCGGAACCTTCCGTTTCTAATCACTCAATGGGCGCGGTTCGCCGCGCCGTTAAACAAGTTGGCCGCTATGCAGGAAAACACTCCGCAATCCGATACCACGTTTTCGTTGAATCGCGTTACCTTTCGCGTGCCTGGCCGTACGCTGCTGCATCCGCTTTCGTTAACCTTCCCGGCTGGAAAAGTGACCGGCCTGATTGGTCATAACGGTTCCGGTAAATCGACGCTGCTGAAAATGCTCGGTCGCCATCAGCCGCCGTCAGACGGCGAGGTGCTGCTCGACGGTCAGCCTCTCGATAGCTGGAGCAGCAAGGCGTTTGCCCGCAAAGTGGCCTATCTGCCGCAGCAGCTGCCCCCGGCAGAGGGGATGACGGTGCGTGAGCTGGTGGCGATTGGACGCTATCCGTGGCACGGGGCGCTGGGGCGCTTTGGCGCGACCGATCGACAGAAGGTCGAGGAGGCCATTGCGCTGGTCGGACTGAAACCCTTGGCGCATCGGCTGGTCGATAGCCTCTCCGGCGGCGAGCGCCAGCGCGCGTGGATTGCCATGCTGGTGGCCCAGGACAGCCGCTGTCTGCTGCTGGATGAGCCAACCTCGGCGCTGGATATCGCCCACCAGGTTGACGTGCTGGCGCTGGTGCATCGCCTGAGCCAGCAGCGCGGCCTGACGGTGATTGCCGTGCTGCATGATATCAATATGGCGGCCCGCTACTGCGACTATCTGGTGGCCCTTCGCGGCGGCGAGATGATTGCTCAGGGCACGTCGGCTGAGCTGATGCGTAGCGAAACGCTGGAACAAATTTACGGTATCCCGATGGGAATTCTGCCGCATCCGGCGGGCAGTGCGCCGGTAAGCTTCGTCTATTAATGGATAAAAACAACGTGATCACCCGTCGGCGTTTACTGACGGCGATGGCGCTATCGCCGCTGCTGTGGCAGATGCGCGGCGCGCGGGCGGCGGCCGTCGATCCGCAGCGCATCGTGGCGCTGGAGTGGCTGCCGGTAGAGCTTCTGCTGGCGCTGGGCGTCGTGCCGTATGGCGTCGCTGATATCCCGAACTATCGCCTGTGGGTTAATGAACCGGCGCTGCCGGCTTCGGTCATTGACGTCGGGCTGCGCACGGAACCCAATCTTGAACTGCTGACGCAGATGAAACCTTCATATATCGTCTGGTCGGCAGGCTATGGCCCGTCGTCTGAGAAGCTGGCGCGTATTGCGCCGGGGCGCGGATTTACCTTCAGCGACGGCAAGCGGCCGCTGATGATGGCGCAACAATCGCTGAATGAGATGGCCGAGCTTATCGGCAAGCAGCAGGCCGCGAAGCGCCATCTGGCGGAGTTCGATGCGCTGATGGACGAACTGCGCCCGCGTTTCGCCCGCCGAGGCGATCGGCCGCTGCTGATGATTAGCCTGCTTGACCCGCGTCATGTCCTGGTTTTTGGTAATAACTGCCTGTTTCAGGAAATCCTCGAACGCTTTGATATCAAAAATGCCTGGCGCGGTGAGAGCACCTTCTGGGGCAGCGTGACCGTCGGTATCGACCGGCTGGCGGCCTACAGGGATGTGGACGTGATCTGCTTTGACCACGGCAACGATAGCGAAATGGCGCAGCTGATGAACACCCCGCTGTGGCGGGCAATGCCGTTTGTCCGCGAAGGGCGCTTCCAGCGCGTTCCGGCGGTGTGGTTTTACGGTGCTACGCTATCGGCGATGCACTTTGCCCGCGTGCTGGCCGACGCTCAGGGAGGTCCGGCGTGAGATCGCGAATTTCCCCTCTGGCGGCTCTGCTGCTGGCCATACTGCTGATTGCCGCCTTCGCGCTCAGCCTTTTCAATCTCCGGATCGCGCTGCCGCAGAACGAGTGGCGTCAGGCGCTGTGGCAGCCGGATATCGATAATATCGCCCAGATGCTGTTTCACTACAGCCTGCTGCCGAGGCTGGCGGTGTCGCTGCTGGTGGGCGCTGGCCTGGGGCTGGTCGGCGTCCTGTTTCAGCAGGTGCTGCGCAACCCGCTGGCGGAACCGACGACCCTTGGCGTCGCGACCGGCGCCCAGCTGGGGATGACGGTCACCGTGCTGTGGGCGATCCACGGCGTGCTGGCATCGCAGTTTGCCGCCCTGGCGGGCGCGTGCCTGGTGGGCGCGCTGGTGTTTGGCGTCTCCTGGGGTAAACGATTGTCGCCGGTGACCTTGATTCTCGCCGGCCTGGTGGTCAGCCTTTACTGCGGGGCGCTTAATCAGCTGATGGTCATTTTCCATCACGACCAGCTGCAGAGCATGTTCCTGTGGAGTACCGGCACCCTGACGCAGACCGACTGGAGCGTGGTGCAGCGGCTGTGGCCGCAGCTGCTCGGCGGGGCGATGCTGACGCTGCTGCTGCTGCGACCTCTCACCCTGATGGGGCTGGACGACGGCGTTGCGCGCAACCTCGGCCTGGCGCTCTCCCTGGCGCGTCTTGGGGCGCTGACGCTGGCTATTGTTCTCAGCGCGATGCTGGTGAATGCGGTGGGGATTATCGGCTTTATCGGCCTGTTTGCCCCGCTGCTGGCAAAAATGCTCGGCGCCCGCCGCCTGCTCTCGCGCCTGCTGCTGGCGGCGCTGATTGGCGCGCTGATCCTCTGGCTCTCCGATCAAATCATTCTGTGGCTTGCCCGCGTCTGGATGGAGGTGTCAACCGGATCGGTGACGGCGCTGGTCGGCGCGCCGCTGCTGCTGTGGCTGCTGCCGCGCCTGCGCAGTATTAGCGCTCCGGTGATGAACGCGGGCGATAAGGTGCCGGCTGAGCGACACAACGTGCAGTGGTTTGCGCTCGGCGGTTTACTGATTCTGCTGCTGGCGCTGACGGCGGCGCTGGCCTTTGGCCGCGACGCCCAGAGCTGGCACTGGGCCAGCGGTACGCTGCTGGATCAGCTGATGCCGTGGCGCTGGCCGCGGATTCTGGCGGCGCTGTTCGCCGGGGTGATGCTGGCGGTGGCGGGCTGTATTATTCAGCGCCTGACCGGCAACCCGATGGCCAGCCCGGAAGTGCTGGGGATCAGCTCCGGCGCGGCGTTTGGCGTGGTTGTGATGCTGTTCTTCGTCCCCGGCAACGCCTTTGGCTGGCTGCTGCCAGCCGGCAGCCTGGGCGCGGCGGCGACGCTGCTGGTGATTCTGGTTGCTGCCGGACGCGGCGGCTTTTCGCCGCACCGGATGCTGCTGGCGGGCATGGCCTTGAGCACCGCGTTTACCATGCTGCTGATGATGCTGCAGGCCAGCGGCGATCCGCGGATGGCGCAGATTCTGACGTGGATCTCCGGGTCGACCTACGGCGCGACGCCGGAGATGGTGGCGTATAGCGGCAGCGTGATGCTGGTGCTGTTGGCCCTGGCGCCGCTGTGCCGCCGCTGGCTGACGATCCTGCCGCTCGGCGGCGAGGCTGCTCGTGCGGTAGGCGTTGCGCTGACGCCGTCGCGCATCGGCCTGCTGCTGCTGGCCGCCTGCCTGACGGCCACGGCAACGTTGACCATCGGCCCGTTAAGCTTTGTCGGTCTGATGGCGCCGCATATTGCGCGCATGATGGGCTTCCGCCGTACGATACCGCATATGGTGATGTCCGGGCTGATTGGCGGCCTGCTGCTGGTCTTTGCCGACTGGTGCGGGCGAATGATTATGTTCCCGTATCAGATCCCGGCGGGCCTGCTGTCGACCTTTATCGGCGCGCCGTACTTTATCTATTTGCTGAGGAAGCAGAGCCGCTAGCCTGTCGCGGCGATGGGCCGTTATTCCGGGCGAGGCGTGATGCTCGCCCGGGAGCGCGTGGACTACAGTTTGGCGAAGGCGCTGCGCGCGGCGGCGATGGTATGGTTGATATCTTCTTCGCTGTGGGCAACGGACATAAATCCGGCTTCAAACGCTGAAGGCGCCAGGTAAACGCCCTCTTCCAGCATCAGGTGGAAGAAGCGCTTAAAGCGCTCAACGTCGCACTTCACCACGTCCTGATAGCAGGTGACGGTTTCGGCGTCGGTAAAGAAGATGCCGAACATGCCGCCAACGTTATTCACTACCAGCGGAACGCCCGCGTCGCGCGCGGCGTCCAGCAGCCCCTGGGCCAGCTGGTTGGTTAAATCCGTCAGCGTCTCGTGAACTCCCGGCTGCGCCACTTCGCTTAAGCAGGCGAAGCCCGCCGCCATGGCGATCGGGTTGCCGGACAGGGTGCCCGCCTGATAGACCGGGCCGGTCGGCGCCAGCGCATCCATCACTTCGCGACGGCCGCCGAAGGCGCCCACCGGCATGCCGCCGCCGATGATTTTGCCCAGACAGGTCAGGTCAGGGACCACATCGTAGTAGGACTGGGCTCCGGCCAGGGCAACGCGGAAGCCGGTCATCACTTCATCAATAATCAGCAGGGCGCCAAATTCGTCGCACAGCGCGCGCAGGCCCGGCAGGAACTCCGGCTGCGGCGGGATGCAGTTCATATTTCCGGCTACCGGTTCAACGATAATGCAGGCAACGTCGTGCGGATACAGCTCGAACGCGGCACGGACCGAAGCCAGGTCGTTATAGGTGCAGGTCAGCGTGTGTTTGGCGAAATCGGCCGGCACGCCCGGAGAATTCGGCTGGCCGAGGGTCAGAGCGCCGGAGCCCGCTTTGACCAGCAGACAGTCGGCGTGGCCGTGGTAGCAGCCTTCAAATTTGATGATTTTGTCACGGCCGGTAAAACCGCGCGCCAGGCGAATGGCGCTCATGGTGGCCTCGGTGCCGGAGTTAACCATCCGCACCATATCCATCGTCGGTACCAGCTCCGTCACCAGCGCCGCCATTTTCACTTCCATTTCCGTCGGCGCGCCAAAGCTCAGGCCGCGCTGCGCCGCTTCAATCACCGCATTGCGAATGGCCGGGTGGTTATGACCGAGTACCATTGGGCCCCAGGAACCGACATAATCGATATAGGCTTTACCGTCGACGTCGTACAGATAGGCGCCGTCCGCACGTTCGATAAACAGCGGCGTGCCGCCAACGCCGCTGAAGGCTCGTACCGGCGAGTTAACGCCGCCGGGGATAAGTTCACGCGCGGCGCTAAAGAGAGTTTCAGATTTGCTCATTGCCTGGTTCCTGGTTCGTGAAAAATGTTTTGCTGGTTATTCTAAGTTATTCCAGGATAGTTATGAAAGTTTTGCCCAATTGAAACAAAGCGCGAACGGTGAATATTTTCCGCGACGGGGGGCCGGCTGGCAGTTAAAATGCCCTTGGTGCTATTTGTATGACTATTAACCGACGAGAGTATGAAAGCAGAAGCCTCCTCTTTTGAAGCAAAACAAATCGTGCGCTTGCGTCGCGGCGACGTGGTTCGCCGCTTAGTTCAGCGAGACAAAACGCCGCTGGCAGTGCTGCTAATGGCCGCCGTCGTCGGAACCCTGGCCGGGCTGGTGGGGGTCGCTTTTGAAAAGAGCGTCAATTGGGTGCAGAACCTGCGCATCGAAACCCTGGCGCAGGTGGCGGACCACGAGCTGCTGGTCTGGCCGCTGGCCTTTATCACCTCCGCGCTGCTGGCGATGGTCGGCTACTTTCTGGTGCGTCGGTTTGCGCCGGAAGCGGGCGGCTCAGGGATCCCCGAAATAGAAGGGGCGCTGGAAGAGCTGCGCCCGGTTCGCTGGTGGCGGGTGCTGCCGGTGAAGTTTATCGGCGGGATGGGGACGCTGGGGGCCGGCATGGTGCTGGGCCGGGAAGGGCCGATGGTGCAGCTCGGCGGGAATCTTGGGCGCATGGTGGTGGATATTTTCCGCATGCGCAGCCCCGAAGCGCGCCATACGCTGCTGGCAACCGGCGCCGCCGCGGGCCTCTCCGCCGCGTTCAACGCGCCGCTGGCGGGGATCCTGTTTATTATTGAAGAGATGCGCCCGCAGTTTCGCTACAACCTGATCTCCATTAAAGCCGTTTTTACCGGCGTGATTATGTCGAGCATCGTATTTCGCATTTTTAACGGGGAAGGGGCGATTATCGAGGTCGGTAAGCTGAGCAATGCGCCGGTCAATACCCTGTGGCTGTATCTGATTCTGGGGATGATTTTCGGCGCGATTGGCCCGCTGTTTAACACCCTGGTGCTGCGTACGCAGGATATGTTCCAGCGTCTCCACGGCGGCGATCTCAAAAAATGGGTGCTGATTGGCGGCCTAATCGGCGGCGGCTGCGGTATTCTCGGGCTGCTTCAGCCCGCGGCGGCGGGAGGCGGGTTTAACCTCATTCCGATTGCCGCGGCGGGTAACTTCTCCGTTGGCCTGCTGCTGTTTATTTTTATCGCCAGGGTGATAACCACGCTGCTGTGCTTCTCTTCCGGCGCGCCCGGCGGGATTTTTGCGCCCATGCTGGCGCTGGGAACCTTGCTGGGAACGGCATTCGGTATGGCGGCGACGCCGCTGTTTCCGGCCTATCATCTGGATCCCGGCACCTTTGCCATCGCCGGAATGGGGGCGCTCCTCGCCGCGTCGGTGCGCGCGCCGCTGACCGGAATTGTGCTGGTGCTGGAGATGACCGATAACTATCAGCTCATTTTGCCAATGATTATTACCTGCCTCGGCGCAACACTACTGGCTCAATTTCTGGGGGGTAAGCCCTTGTATTCAACTATCCTTGAACGAACGCTGGCGAAACAGGCCGCTGAACAGGCGGCAAAAGCGCGTGCGGTTGCCGGGGAGAATACTTGAACGATTTACCAGGGTATTAGATAATGGCTCAAAAGGTCCGGTTATTCTTTAACCGGATCGGCAGTATCAATGGGAGCATAAAATGAGTGATGATGTCGTGTTGCCGCTGGAGTTTACCGAAGCCGCAGCCAAAAAAGTAAAATTCCTGATTGCTGATGAAGACAATCCGAACCTGAAGCTGCGCGTTTATATCACCGGCGGCGGCTGCAGCGGTTTCCAGTACGGCTTCACCTTCGACGATCAGGTTAACGAAGGGGATATGACCATCGAGAAACAGGGCGTAGGCCTGGTGGTTGATCCAATGAGCCTGCAGTATCTGGTCGGCGGTGCCGTCGATTACACTGAAGGCCTCGAAGGCTCACGGTTTATCGTGACCAACCCGAATGCGAAAAGCACCTGCGGCTGTGGATCTTCATTCAGCGTCTGATTTATCCCGCCGAAGTAAGGCCCAGGGACGGGCCGCGCAGCCGGCGCAACTTGTCCGACTGCGGCCTGCAGGACGCTGGTTTACGCCATGAAGCCGCTTTCTAACGCCCGTTATCATCCAGCGCAAACGTCGGCAGCTTCAGGTGCCAGCGGATTGCCGCCAGCCGAATGAGCAGCGTCACGGCCATGCCCATCATCGCCGAATTTTGCAGCGACACGTGAAAAGTATCGTAGGCCGTTGCGTGCACGATACCGCCGACAATGCAGGCCGTCGCATAGATTTCGGTACGTAAAATCATCGGGATTTCACGCGCCAGCACGTCGCGAATAATGCCGCCGCCGACGCCGGTAACTACCCCCATGCAGACCGCAACCAGCGGACCGCTGTGGGCGATAAAGGCCTTATTGACGCCGATGCCGACAAATACCGCCAGGCCGACGGCGTCGAGCACCGGCAGTATCCATTTAGGCAGCCGGCGCGGTTGGCGTACCAGCAGGATCGTCAGCATGCTGGTCACCATTGCCACCACCAGGTCCGTTGGGTCTTTAACCCAGAACACCGGGCCGTTGGCGAGCGCCATATCGCGGATCGTCCCGCCGCCCACGGCGGTAACGACCCCCAGCACCAGCACGCCGAAAGGGTCCATACGCAGTTTGCCAGCCAGCAACACGCCGGAGATCGCAAATACGGCTGTGCCAATAATATCCAGCCAATAGACTAGCATCGTCAGTTCCCGCTTAGCGCCTGCTTAACAGGCGATTATTTTACCTGCTCGAGCGCAGTACAGAGTTGTTTTGCGGCGAGGATAATACGTGGGCTCGCGCGTTCAAACCAGTCGCTATGCAACGCAATCAGCGAAATTTTTAACTGATTATGCCAGTAGCGTTCGACTTCGGGAATTTTGCGGGCATCGCCGGTAATGACAATGGCCTGCGGCTGCCTGGCGAGAACCTGCTCGCGGCTGACCTGGGGCCAGGGCGCTTTACTGGCAGCGAAAATATTCTCGCCGCCGCACAGCGTCAGCACCTGATCCTGAATCGATCCCTGACTGCTGGTAAAAAGAGGGTTGCTGCCAAACTGGAGAAAGACGCGCTTCTTCGGGAGGTGAGCGTAGCGGGCTTTCAGCGCGCTATAGTCGTCCAGCATCTGCTGCGCCGCCTGACGGGCCTTTTCCGGCTGAGGGCTCCACTGCGCCAGCTGCCGCAGGGTGGTGATAATCTCTTCGATGGTGGCGGTATCGACCCAGATGACCTTGATACCGAGGGCGCTTAGCTGATTAACCTGGCGCTCGGCGTTGCCTCCGCGCCACGCCAGGACCAGGTCGGGCTTGAGGGCGACAATGCGTTCCAGATTCATCCCCTGCCAGCTGGAAACCTGCTCGATGCCGGCGGCTTCCGGCGGGTAGTCGGAATAGCTGCTGACGCCCACCGGCGTGATGCCGGCCGCAAACGCCAGCTCGGTATTGGCCGGGGATAGCGTAATCACCCGCGGCGCGGCAAACAGCCACGCCGGGGCCAGCAGCAGCAGGGCGGCAAGCGCCTGTTTTAGCGATTTAGCCACGCGTCAGGTTCTGCACCAGATTTTCCACCATCAGAGTGGACTGCCTGGCGGCGACGGCGAGGAACTCGTCGAAGCTCAGATGGGACTGCTGATCGGCAACGTCGGAGATGGCGCGAACCACCACGAACGGAACGCCAAAGTTATGGCAAACGTGCGCAATGGCGGTGGCTTCCATTTCGACCGCCACGGCCTGCGGGAAGTTATGGCGGATTTTCGCCAGCCCGACGGAGCCGTTGATGAAAGCGTCGCCGCTGACGATCAGACCGCGTACCGCGTTAAGATTCAGCGCTTCGATGCTGGTTTGCGCGGCGGCAATCAGCTTGTCGTCGGCTTTGAAGCCTGCCGGGCAGCCCGGCAGCTGGCCGTATTCGTAGCCGAATGCGGTCACATCGGCGTCGTGGTAGCGCGTTTCGTCGGAGATCACGATATCGCCGACTTTTAGCGTTGGCTCGAGACCGCCCGCGGAACCGGTGTTGATAATCACGTCCGGCTTGCAGATTTCCAGCAGCAGCGCCGCGCCCATTGCCGCGGCAACTTTGCCGATCCCCGATTTCAACAGGGCGATGTCGGTACCGTGAAGCTGGCCGGTGTAGATTTCGCTGCCGCCGAGGGTGATAGTCTGGCGGTTTTCGATTTTGTCGCGCAGAAGGGTAACTTCTTCTTCCATAGCGCCAATAATGCCGATTTTCATAGATTTACTCGCGATGTGTCAGGTTTAGTTGCATAGTCTATCATGCACTCAAAGGGAAACGTTATTGCTCGCGAGCGGGAGAGGCTATGGCAAAGATTGATTTTCGCAACAAGATTAACTGGCACCGACGCTATCGCTCGCCGCAGGGCGTCGAAACGGAACGTGAAATCCTGCGTATTTTCGAAAGCGACCGCGGGCGCATTATTAACTCCCCGGCCATTCGCCGTTTACAGCAGAAAACCCAGGTCTTTCCGCTGGAACGCAACGCGGCGGTGCGTACCCGGCTAACCCATTCCCTCGAAGTGCAGCAGGTCGGGCGCTACATAGCAAAAGAGGTCCTCAGCCGGCTGAAAGAGCAGAAACTGCTGACGGCCTACGGCCTGGATGAACTCGGCGGACCGTTTGAGAGCATCGTCGAGATGGCGTGCCTGATGCACGACATCGGCAACCCGCCGTTCGGCCATTTTGGCGAGGCGGCAATTAATGACTGGTTCAGCCAGCGCCTGGCGCCCGACGATGCGGCTAACGAACCGCTGCCTAACGATCCCTGCACGGTGGAGGTGCTGCGCCTGCGGCCGGGCGAGGAGTCGCTGAACGCGCTGCGCGGCAAGATCCGCCAGGATCTATGCTGGTTTGAGGGAAACGCCCAGGGTATTCGTTTAGTACATACGTTAATGCGAATGAATCTTACCTGGGCGCAGGTTGGCTGTATTCTTAAATATACCCGCCCGGCCTGGTGGCGCGGCGAAACGCCCGCCAGCCACAGCTATTTAATGAAGAAACCTGGTTATTATTTAGCCGAAGAAGGCTATATTGCGAGGTTACGTAAAGAACTTGATCTGGCTCCTTACAATCGCTTCCCTTTAACATGGATTATGGAAGCGGCGGACGATATCTCATATTGTGTTGCCGATCTGGAAGATGCGGTAGAAAAGAGAATTTTCAGCGTGGAGCAACTATATCAGCACCTTTACGATGCGTGGGGGCAGCATGAAAAAGGTTCGCTATTTTCTCAGGTCGTAGAAAATGCGTGGGAAAAATCACGTTCTAATTCTCTAAGCCGGAGCACGGAAGATCAGTTCTTTATGTATTTGCGGGTGAATACGCTGAATAAACTGGTGCCATATGCGGCCCGGCGTTTTATAGATAACATCGCGAAGATTTTTAGCGGTGATTTTAATCACGCGCTGCTTGAGGATGATAGCGACTGCAGTCAGCTGCTGGAGCTATATAAAAACGTGGCGATAAAACATGTGTTTAGCCATCCGGATGTTGAGCAGCTGGAATTGCAGGGCTATCGCGTTATTAGCGGCCTGTTAGATATCTATCAGCCGCTGCTGAAATTGTCGCTGGAGGAATTCAGCTTATTAGTAGAAAAAGAGAGAGTGAGAAGTTTGCCTATCGCTTCGCGACTATTTCAGAAACTTTCAACACGACATCGGCTGGCCTACGTTGAGGCGGTAAACAAAATTCCGGGAGATTCCGCAGAGTTTCCGCTGATGGAATACTATTATCGCTGCCGCCTGATCCAGGACTATATTAGCGGGATGACGGACCTGTATGCATGGGATGAATATCGGCGGCTGATGGCGGTAGAATAGGTACAGGTTTTGTAAAGACGGACAATAATTTTTTACTTTTTGGCAGTGCTTAATTCCGGAACTTAGCGCGATAAAATGACTCTGATAGTCACTTACATAGCAATTCTGCGTTATCTAAAATCGAGATTGAGACATATGAAAAAAACCACGTTAGCAATGAGTGCACTGGCTCTGAGTTTAGGTCTGGCGTTATCCCCGCTCTCTGCGAGCGCGGCAGAAACAGCTTCTTCGGCGACCAATGCGCAGCAGATGCCAAGTCTGGCCCCGATGCTGGAAAAAGTCATGCCGTCGGTCGTCAGCATTAACGTTGAAGGCAGCACGACCGTGAATACTCCGCGGATGCCGCGCAACTTCCAGCAGTTCTTCGGCGACAACTCGCCGTTCTGCCAGGACGGTTCTCCGTTCCAGAGCTCTCCGTTCTGTCAAGGCGGCGGGCAGGGCGGCGGCGCGCCGGCTGACGGCGGCCAGCAGCAGAAATTCATGGCGCTGGGCTCCGGGGTGATTATTGATGCGGCGAAAGGCTATGTCGTCACCAACAACCACGTAGTGGACAATGCGACGACCATCAAAGTTCAGCTCAGCGACGGCCGCAAGTTTGACGCCAAAGTGGTGGGTAAAGACCCGCGTTCCGATATTGCGCTGATTCAGATTCAGGATCCGAAAAACCTGTCGGCAATCAAGCTGGCTGATTCTGATGCCCTGCGCGTAGGCGACTACACCGTGGCGATTGGCAACCCGTTTGGCCTGGGTGAAACCGTGACTTCCGGTATTGTTTCCGCTCTCGGCCGCAGCGGCCTGAACGTGGAAAACTACGAAAACTTTATCCAGACGGATGCGGCGATTAACCGCGGTAACTCCGGCGGCGCGCTGGTGAACCTGAACGGCGAGCTGATTGGTATCAATACCGCGATCCTGGCGCCGGACGGCGGCAACATCGGCATCGGTTTTGCCATCCCGAGCAATATGGTGAAAAACCTGACCGAGCAGATGGTCAAATATGGCCAGGTGAAACGCGGTGAGCTGGGGATCATGGGGACCGAGCTGAACTCCGAGCTGGCAAAAGCGATGAAGGTCGATGCCCAGCGCGGCGCCTTCGTTAGCCAGGTGATGCCGGGTTCTGCCGCGGCGAAGGCCGGAATCAAAGCCGGGGACGTGATCACCTCGCTGAACGGTAAACCGATCAGCAGCTTTGCCGCACTGCGCGCGCAGGTCGGAACGATGCCTATCGGCAGCAAGGTCGAGCTTGGCCTGGTGCGCGATGGCAAACCGGTAACCGCGACCGTCGAACTGCAGCAGAGCAACCAGACTCAGGTTGATTCCAGCACCATCTTCAACGGTATCGAAGGGGCTGAAATGAGCAACAAGGGCCAGGATAAAGGCGTGACGGTCAATAACGTCAAGGCCGGGACTCCTGCGGCGCAGATTGGCCTGAAGAAAGGCGATATTATCGTCGGCGCTAACCAGCAGCCGGTGAAAAATATTGCCGACCTGCGCAAAATCTTTGACGCTAAACCGTCGGTGCTGGCGCTGAATATTCAGCGCGGTGATAGCACTATCTACCTGTTGATGCAGTAATCTCTGTCGGCTAAACCGGCCCCTTCTCCTCGCCTGAGGGAAGGGGCTTTTTTTTACCCTGCACCGGGCCCGATCTTTCATTCTGTGATTCCTTCCACAACTCCATACTTCTCTCCCGTGCTTTGTGCATACGCACAATGCGCGGCTAACCTAACTCTTTTATGCTGATGCCCTGCTCAGGGGAGGGTTACATGGCTGGCTGGCATCTTGATACCAAAATGGCGCAGGATATTGTGGCGCGTACCATGCGCATCATTGATACCAATATCAACGTAATGGATGCCCGTGGGCGCATTATCGGCAGCGGCGATCGCGAGCGTATTGGTGAATTGCACGAAGGCGCGCTGCTGGTTCTCTCGCAGGGACGTATTGTCGATATCGATGATGCGGTAGCCCGTCACCTGCACGGCGTACGTCAGGGGATCAACCTGCCCCTGCGCCTGGAAGGGGAAATCGTCGGCGTCATCGGCCTGACCGGAGAGCCAGAAACGCTGCGCAAGTATGGCGAGCTGGTGTGCATGACCGCAGAAATGATGCTGGAACAGTCCCGGCTGATGCACCTGCTGGCTCAGGATAGCCGCCTGCGTGAAGAGCTGGTGATGAATTTGATTCAGGCGGAAGAGAACACCCCGGCGCTAACCGAATGGGCGCAGCGCCTGGGAATCGACCTGAATCAGCCGCGGGTGGTGGCCATGATTGAAGTCGACAGCGGCCAGCTGGGCGTGGATAGCGCTATGGCGGAGCTGCAGCAGCTGCAGGCGGCTCTGACCACCCCCGACCGTAATAACCTGGTGGCGATTGTCTCATTAACTGAGATGGTGGTTCTTAAGCCCGCGCTGAACGCCTTTGGCCGCTGGGAAGCGGAAGACCACTGCAAACGGGTCGACCAGCTTATCGCCAGAATGAAGGAAAACGGCCAGCTGCGGTTCCGCGTGGCGTTAGGCAACTTCTTTACCGGGCCCGGCAGCATTGCGCGCTCGTATCGTACCGCTCGCACCACCATGATGGTCGGCAAGGAGCGCATGCCGGAGAGCCGGAGCTATTTTTATCAGGATTTGATGCTGCCGGTGCTGCTCGATAGTCTGCGCGGCGGCTGGCAGGCCAACGAGCTGGCCCGTCCGCTGGTTCGCCTGAAGGCGATGGACAATAACGGCCTGCTGAGACGCACGCTGCAGGCCTGGTTTCGCCATAACGTTCAGCCGCTGGCGACCTCGAAGGCGCTGTTTATTCATCGTAATACGCTGGAGTATCGGCTGAATCGTATTTCAGAGCTGACGGGGCTGGATCTGGGCAGTTTTGACGATCGGCTGCTGCTGTATATTGCGCTGCAGCTGGATGAACAGAGATAGGGAATAATCCCGGATCGTGGCGCGAGCGCCTTATCCGGGCGGCTGTACACATAGCCCCGACGGGCATCGCCGGCCAGGGAAGGGGGCAGACTTACTTGTTGCGGGTCAGTTTTTCCAGATCGGCTTCAATTTCGCTGATCTTATGGGTGACGACGCTTTCCAGATGACGCAGATCGTCAAGGATCTTACGCTTCAGATCGACTTCAGTGCGATCGCGCTGGCAGATCTGATCGAGTTCATCGATAACGTAGCGCAGGTTTGGACTGATCTCCTGCACTTCCTTATAGCCCTGGCCTACGCCATCGGCGACAACGGTCTTACGCTGACGCGGATACTTAAACTTAACGCTTTTGGCGAAGAACTCGCCTTTGTCCTTCTGAAAATAGATTTTCAGAATGTCGTTGTTAGCTTCCTGGCGCAGGCTATAGCGATCGATCTCATCAGGATTGGTAATGCCAAGACTTTTCAGATTATCGTACATAACGGTACCTTTGATATCATCATAACCTTTGAATAATTAACGAAAAAACCAATCTTCGCCAGCGTCAAATATAAAAAAAGCGGGATATCTCCCGCTTTTTATACTGCTTAGTCGATGGTACGCAGCAGTTCGTTAATGCCGACCTTGCCGCGAGTTTTCGCATCAACCTTCTTCACGATCACCGCGCAGTACAGGCTGTACTTGCCATCTTTCGACGGCAGGTTGCCTGAAACCACCACCGAGCCAGCCGGTACGCGGCCATAGAACACTTCGCCGGTTTCGCGGTCGTAGATTTTGGTGCTCTGGCCCAGGTACACGCCCATGGAGATAACGGAGCCCTCTTCGACGATAACGCCTTCGACAACTTCAGAACGCGCGCCGATAAAGCAGTTATCTTCGATGATGGTTGGGTTAGCCTGCAGCGGTTCCAGCACGCCGCCGATACCCACGCCGCCGGAGAGGTGAACGTTTTTACCGATCTGCGCGCAGGAGCCGACGGTAGCCCAGGTATCAACCATGCTGCCTTCGTCAACGTAGGCGCCGATGTTGACGTAGGACGGCATCAGCACGGTGTTGCGGGCAATGAACGCGCCCTGGCGAACGGCTGCCGGCGGAACCACGCGGAAGCCCTCTTTCTGGAAACGCGCTTCATCGTAGTCGGCGAATTTCATCGGTACTTTATCGAAGTAGCGGCTTTCCGCACCGTCGATAACCTGGTTATCGTTAATACGGAAAGAGAGCAGAACCGCTTTCTTCAGCCACTGGTGGGTGACCCACTGGCCATCGATCTTTTCAGCGACACGCAGAGCGCCGGAATCAAGCAGGGAAATGACCTGGTTAACCGCTTCGCGGGTTACGGTATCCACATTTGCCGGCGTGATGTCGGCGCGGCGCTCAAAGGCGGACTCAATAACATTCTGTAATTGCTGCATTGTTTACTCTTTCTCTATTACACATAAAAGTTCGTTACCCTTTATCGTTTGGATTGAGGGCCTCTGTCAACCGTTGTTGTACTTCTTGTTGCAGCGCATTATTAAGCGCACGCCGGTCTGCCGTGGCGATTATAAATAAATCTTCTACTCGCTCACCAATTGTCGTAATTCTGGCCCCGTGAAGGGAAATATTGAGGTCGGCGAAGACCTGGCCGACCCGGGCCAGCAGGCCAGGCTGATCGAGCGCAATCAGCTCAAGAAACGATTTTCGGTCGGTATGCGTGGGCAGGAAATTGACCTCGGTGGCGACGGAAAAGTGGCGTAATTTTGCCGCCTGCCGACGCGGGGCCGGCGGCTGCCAGCTGCGCTGAGTAATGGTCTGCTCCAGCCCAAGACGGATCATCTCATGGCGATCGGCGGACAGCGGGCTGCCGTCCGGTTCGAGCACAATAAAGGTGTCCATCGCCATCCCGTCGCGGGTGGTAAAGACCTGGGCGTCGTGAACGCTCAGATTTCGGCGGTCAAGTTCACCGCAGACGGCGGCGAACAGATACGGTCGATCCGGGCTCCAGATAAAGATTTCGGTGCCGCCGCGCGTGGCCTGCGAGCTGAGCAGGATCATCGGTTTATTGAGATCGTGCCGGAGCAAATTACGCGCATGCCAGGCGAGCTGATTTGGCGTGTGGCGCACGAAGTAGTTGGCCCGGCAGCGGTTCCAGATTTGATGCAGGGCCTCTTCATTAATGTTTTCCATCCGCAGCAGCGCCAGCGCCTGCAGCTGATGATGGCGAACCCGTTCGCGCATATCCGGCGTGCTTTGCATTCCACGACGCAGCTGTTTTTCGGTCGCAAAATAGAGCTCACGCAGCAGGCTCTGCTTCCAGCTGTTCCACAAGGTTTCGTTGGTGGCGCAGATGTCGGCTACGGTCAGGCAGACCAGATAGCGCAGGCGGTTTTCCGTCTGCACTTCTTCCGCGAACTGCTTGATGACCTCGGGATCCTGAATATCACGGCGCTGGGCGGTGACGGACATTAACAGATGATGGCGAACCAGCCAGGCGACCATCTGAGTTTCTCGCGAGTTCAGGCCGTGCAGTTCGGCAAACTTCAGGACGTCCTGGGCACCCAGCACCGAGTGATCGCCGCCGCGGCCTTTAGCAATGTCGTGGAACAGGGCGGCAATCAGAATCAGCTCAGGATGGGTCAGGCGCGGCCACAGCTCAACGCACAGCGGGTGGCGGCTGCGGGTTTCCTCTTTGGCAAAACTCTCCAGCTTCAGCAGCACGCGGATTGTGTGCTCGTCCACCGTGTAGGCGTGGAACAGATCGAACTGCATCTGGCCGACGATATGCGACCACTGCGGCATGTATGCCCACAGCACGCTGTGGCGATGCATCGGCAGCAGCCCGCGGCTTACCGCACCCTGGTGGCGCAGCATGCTGAGAAAAATGGTTCGCGCTTCCGGGATATAGCACAGCGGCTGCGTCAGATGGCGGCGCGCGTGGCGCAGGTGGCGCAGCGTCGTGGAGTAGATGCCGGTGATGCTGCTGTTGCGCACCATAATATAGAACATGCGCAGAATAGCCTGCGGCTCGCGGATGAACAGCGTATCGTCGCGCAGATCGATCAGCGTGCCGCGCAGCTGAAAATCATCGTCAATCGGCCGCGGCTTTTCATCTTCGGTCAGCGCAAGGATGGCTTCATCAAACAGCTGCAGCAGCATGTGGTTCAGCTCGCTTACCCGGCGGGTGACGCGGAAGAAATCCTTCATCATGTGCTCGATGGGCTGGTTTCTTTCGCCTTCATAGCCTAAGCGACGGGCGACGCTGAGCTGGCGGTCGAAGAGTAATCGGTTATCGTAGCGGGTTAGCTCCAGGTGCAGCGCGAACCGAATTCGCCACAGCTGATGCAGGCATTCGTTGAGCTCGTTGCGTTCCGCCTCCGTCAGGAAACCGAAACCAACCATTTCATCCATCGAGGTGGCGCCGAAGTGGCGACGCGCGACCCACTGCAGGGTATGAATATCCCGCAGGCCGCCGGGGCTGCTTTTGACATCCGGCTCAAGGTTATAGCTGGTGCCGTGATAGCGCTGATGGCGTTCGTTCTGTTCCTCTACCTTGGCGGCAAAGAATTTCTCCGACGGCCAGAAGCCGTCGCTAAAAATGTGTTTTTGCAGCTCAAGAAACAGCGCAACGTCGCCAATCAGCAGGCGCGATTCGATCAGGTTGGTGGCGACGGTAAGATCGGACAATCCTTCCAGCAGGCACTCTTCGAGGGTGCGAACGCTGTGCCCGACCTCCAGCTTGACGTCCCACAGCAGCGTCAGCAGCTCGCCTACCTTCTGCGCCTGTTCATCGGAGAGTTTTTTTCGGCTTAGGATCAGCAGGTCGACGTCGGAGAGCGGGTGCAGTTCACCGCGACCGTATCCGCCTACCGCCACCAGAGCCATGTCGCAAACCGACCCGAAGCCGTAGTCCACCCAGAGGCGCTGCAGCAGCTGGTCGATAAACTCGGTACGGGCTTCAATCAGCCGCTCAGCGGCGGTGCCGGCATCGAAAGCCTCACCCAGCCAGCGCTGGAAAAGCTCGAGATGGGTCTTAATCGCCGCGCAGTTCAAATCATCCTGCGGCCAGGCGCCCGGATTCTCAGGTTGGCCCGAGAGGGCAGGGGGGACAGTGTCAGGTAAAGAGTTGCTCATCGCGTCACCATAAGAAAAGACTATCGCCCATAAAAAATCGCCGGGAGCGATTTTTAACGTCGCCCACGGCGGCCCGAAGGGTGACGGGCAGGACGCCCGTCATAAAAAATCGCCGGGAGCGATTTTTAACGTCGCCCGCGGCGGCCCGCAGGATGCCCGTCATAAAAAAGCCGGCGGGCGCCGGCTTTTCGTTATTCGCTGTGCGAGATTATCGCCGGGATGGTGTCATCCTTGCGTAACGTCAGAATTTCGCAGCCGTTATCCGTCACTACAATAGTATGCTCGTACTGGGCAGACAAGCTCCGGTCTTTAGTTTTCACCGTCCAGCCGTCTTTCATGCTGCGGATCTCTTTCTTACCGGCGTTGACCATCGGCTCGATGGTAAAGGTCATGCCCGGCTTGAGCACCACGTTGGTCTCCGCCGAGTCGTAGTGCAGCACCTGCGGCTCTTCATGGAAGCCGCGGCCAATGCCGTGCCCGCAGTATTCACGCACCACGGAAAAACCTTCCGCTTCGACAAATTTCTGGATGGCCGCACCGATTGCCCGCAGGTTGATGCCGGGTTTGACCATCTTCAGCGCCAGATAGAGGCTTTCCTGAGTAACGCGGCACAGACGCTCGCCGAGGATCGTCGGTTTGCCGACGATAAACATTTTGGAGGTGTCGCCGTGGAACTCATCCTTAATGACCGTGACGTCAACGTTGACGATATCGCCGTCTTTCAGCAGTTTTTCATCGTCCGGGATACCGTGGCACACCACTTCGTTAATCGAGATACACACCGATTTAGGGAAGCCGTGGTAGCCGAGGCAGGCGGAGATCGCTTTCTGTTCATTGACGATGTAATCGTTGCAGATGCGGTCCAGCTCGCCGGTGCTGACGCCCGGTTTTACATAGGGTTCAATCATTTCGAGCACTTCGGCGGCCAGGCGGCCTGCGACGCGCATTTTTTCGATGTCTTCAGATGTCTTGATAGAAATAGCCATGGATTGTGTCCAGCTGTGTCGGTTTTTTCGACAATAATAGAGTAAGTCCCGCCAATGTTAACAGTCCGGGCGACCTGGTGCCAAATTGAGAATCATTAACAGCACTCAGCGTCAACAAGAGTTGGTGTCCAGTCCTGTTTTGTGGTATAAAGCGCGCCGGACTTCCGTTCCATTTCGTACTACACAGGATGGACTGAAGCGACAAATCTCACTTTGTGTATATAACACACACGTATCGACACATATTCCGGGGTGCCCTTTGGGGTCGGTAATATGGGATACGTGGAGGCATAACCCCAACTTTATCTATAGAGGTTTTTAAACATGGCAACTGTTTCCATGCGCGACATGCTCAAGGCTGGTGTTCACTTTGGTCACCAGACCCGTTACTGGAACCCGAAAATGAAGCCTTTCATCTTCGGCGCGCGTAACAAAGTTCACATCATCAACCTTGAGAAAACTGTACCGATGTTCAACGAAGCTCTGGCTGAACTGAACAAGATCTCTGCTCGTAAAGGCAAGATCCTGATCGTTGGTACTAAACGCGCTGCAAGCGAAGCGGTAAAAGACGCTGCTAACAGCTGCGATCAGTTCTTCGTGAACCATCGCTGGTTGGGCGGCATGCTGACTAACTGGAAAACCGTTCGTCAGTCCATCAAACGTCTGAAAGACCTGGAAACTCAGTCCCAGGACGGTACTTTCGAGAAGCTGACCAAGAAAGAAGCGCTGATGCGTACTCGTGAACTGGCCAAGCTGGAAAACAGCCTGGGCGGTATCAAAGACATGGGCGGCCTGCCGGACGCACTGTTTGTTATCGATGCAGACCACGAACACATCGCTATCAAAGAAGCAAACAACCTGGGTATCCCGGTATTTGCTATCGTTGATACTAACTCCGATCCGGACGGCGTAGATTTCGTTATCCCGGGTAACGACGATGCAATCCGCGCTGTTAGCCTGTACCTGGGTGCAGTAGCTGCAACCGTGCGTGAAGGTCGTTCTCAGGATCTGGCTTCTCAAGCGGAAGAAAGCTTCGTAGAAGCTGAATAATAAGGTCTAGCCCTTATTTAGTACCGTGTATAAATAGGGGCCTATATTTGGCCCCTTTTTCACTTTTAAACCTGTTTGGTTCCTGGAACCAGGCAGGTCATATCTCTCCCGAGGATTAAAGAATGGCTGAAATTACCGCATCCCTGGTAAAAGAGCTGCGCGAACGTACTGGCGCAGGCATGATGGATTGCAAAAAAGCACTGACTGAAGCTAACGGCGACATCGAGCTGGCAATCGAAAACATGCGTAAATCCGGCGCGATCAAAGCGGCGAAAAAAGCAGGTAACGTTGCTGCTGACGGCGTGATCATCACCAAGATCGACGGTACCTACGGCATCATTCTGGAAGTTAACTGCCAGACTGACTTCGTAGCGAAAGATGGCGGTTTCCAGGCTTTTGCTAACAAAGTACTGGACGCAGCGGTTGCTGGCAAAATCACTGATGTTGAAGTGCTGAAAGCACAGTTCGAAGAAGAGCGCGTTGCGCTGGTTGCTAAAATCGGTGAAAACATCAACATCCGTCGCGTTGCTGCCCTGGAAGGCGAAGTTCTGGGTTCATACCAGCACGGCGCACGTATCGGCGTTCTGGTTGCCGCTAAAGGCGCAGACCAGGAGCTGGTTAAACAGCTGGCTATGCACATCGCTGCAAGCAAGCCAGAATTCGTTAAGCCGGAAGACGTTTCTGCTGATGTGGTAGAGAAAGAGTACCAGGTTCAGCTGGACATCGCGATGCAGTCCGGTAAGCCGAAAGAAATCGCAGAGAAAATGGTTGAAGGCCGCATGAAGAAATTCACCGGCGAAGTTTCTCTGACTGGCCAGCCTTTCGTTATGGACCCAAGCAAATCTGTTGCTCAGCTGCTGAAAGAGCACAACGCAGATGTGACTGGCTTCATCCGCTTTGAAGTGGGCGAAGGCATCGAAAAAGTTGAGACTGACTTTGCAGCAGAAGTTGCTGCGATGTCCAAGCAGTCTTAATTTTTTAAAAGGAGCCGCCTGAGGGCGGCTTCTTTTTGTGCCCATTTTGTAAATTCAGCCAACCACTTATAGTGGCTGCGCTGAAAAGCGACATACAATGTCGCCAGAATTAACTCATCTCACTCGTTGACAGTCTCAGGAAAGAAACATGGCTACCAATGCAAAACCCGTCTACAAACGTATTCTGCTTAAGTTAAGTGGCGAAGCTCTGCAGGGTTCGGAAGGCTTCGGTATTGATGCAAGCATACTTGACCGTATGGCTCAGGAAATCAAAGAACTGGTTGAACTGGGTATTCAGGTTGGCGTAGTGATTGGTGGCGGTAACCTGTTCCGTGGTGCTGGTCTGGCGAAAGCGGGTATGAACCGCGTCGTGGGCGACCACATGGGCATGCTGGCAACGGTTATGAACGGCCTTGCAATGCGTGACTCCCTCCATCGCGCCTATGTGAACGCTCGCTTGATGTCAGCGATTCCGCTGAACGGCGTTTGTGATAACTACAGCTGGGCAGAGGCGATCAGCCTGCTGCGTAATAATCGCGTCGTTATTCTGGCTGCCGGCACCGGCAACCCGTTCTTCACGACCGACTCCGCAGCCTGCCTGCGCGGTATTGAAATTGAAGCTGACGTGGTGCTGAAAGCGACCAAAGTCGACGGCGTATTTACCGCCGACCCGGCTAAAGATCCGTCTGCAACCATGTACGATCAGCTGAGCTACAGCGAAGTGCTCGATAAAGAGCTGAAAGTTATGGATCTGGCAGCCTTTACCCTGGCGCGTGACCATAAATTGCCGATTCGCGTATTCAACATGAACAAACCCGGCGCGCTGCGCCGCGTGGTGATGGGCGAAAAAGAAGGGACGTTAATTACGGAGTAATTTCCGTAATACGCTTCATTTTTCAGGCTGTCTCTGCGTTGGCTGCCTTTGCTCACCCCAGCCGCTGACTTCAGTAAGCCGCCGGGGAATTTGCCCAGCTGTCGCCTTGATACAACTTGAATGATTTTGTGTAGAAATGCAGGTAAGATTCCGCTCTACCTTAGTAGCGGTTTTTTACTCAGACGCGCCCAGGGCGTCGTCATGAATTAAACGGGACTATACTTAGCTCACCTGATAGCAGCTGTGCGGCGTTTAGTCTGCCTGAGACAAGTTTCCAAGGATTAGTAACGTGATTAACGACATCAGAAAAGATGCTGAAGTACGCATGGAAAAATGCGTTGAAGCGTTCAAAAACCAAATCAGCAAAATACGCACGGGTCGTGCTTCCCCCAGCCTGCTGGATGGCATCGTCGTGCAATATTACGGCACGCCTACGCCGCTGCGTCAGCTGGCAAGCGTAACGGTAGAAGACTCCCGTACTCTGAAAATCAACGTGTTCGACCGCTCCCTGAGCCCGGCCGTTGAAAAAGCGATCATGGCTTCCGACCTCGGTCTGAACCCAAGCTCTGCGGGTAGCGATATCCGCGTTCCGCTGCCTCCGCTGACCGAAGAACGTCGTAAAGATCTGACCAAGATCGTGCGCGCAGAAGCCGAACAGGCTCGCGTGTCGGTACGTAACGTTCGTCGCGACGCTAACGACAAAGTAAAAGCGCTGCTGAAAGATAAAGAGATCAGCGAAGATGACGATCGCCGCTCTCAGGACGACGTGCAGAAAATGACTGACGCCGCCATCAAGAAAGTGGATGCGGCGCTGGCAGATAAAGAAGCGGAACTGATGCAGTTCTGATTTCCTGCCGTTATGTCCGTCCTCAATTGCCGTTTGATGAACGGGACGGGCGTACAGTCTGAAACGCCGTACAGAAGACCGAACGCTCAGCTCCAGGGATTGCGTTGAAAAGGTCGGCTCTGTAGCCTTTGGCACTCTTGTTGAAGGCTATATACCGCCTACCCGCCTCCTGATTGTTGATGTGCGAGGGCTTGCTGGCGGCGTTTTTCTTTTTATCCTGTCTTATTTCTTCTGGACGCCTCATGAAGCACTTAACCGTTCTCGGTTCGACCGGTTCAATTGGCTGCAGCACGTTGGATGTCGTGCGCCATAACCCCGATCGCTTTTCCGTCGCCGCGCTGGTCGCGGGGAAAAATGTCGACCGTATGGTTGAACAATGTCTGGAATTCACCCCCCGCTACGCGGTCATGGATGATGCGAAAAGCGCCGAATCTCTGCGTATCGCGCTGCGCGAAAGCGCGAGCCGTACCGAAGTCCTGAGCGGCCAGCAAGCCGCGGCGGAAGTTGCCGCGCTGGATGACGTTGACCAGGTCATGGCGGCGATTGTCGGTGCCGCAGGTCTGGTTCCTACGCTCGCGGCCATTCGCGCCGGTAAAACGGTGCTGCTGGCCAACAAAGAGGCGCTGGTGACCTGCGGTCGTCTGTTTATGGACGCCGTGCAGCAGTCTGGCGCGCGCCTGTTGCCCGTCGATAGCGAACATAACGCTATTTTTCAGAGTATGCCGGAAACAATTCAACACAATCTGGGATACGCTGACTTAACGCAGAACGGCGTCTCGTCGATTCTGCTGACCGGTTCCGGTGGTCCTTTCCGGGAAACAGCAATCTCTGAGCTGGCGGCGATGACGCCGGATCAGGCCTGCCGCCATCCTAACTGGTCAATGGGACGCAAAATTTCTGTCGATTCCGCCACTATGATGAATAAGGGACTGGAGTATATCGAAGCCCGCTGGCTGTTCAACGCCTCGGCCCAACAGATGGAAGTGCTGATCCACCCGCAATCCGTTATCCATTCAATGGTGCGCTATCGCGATGGCAGCGTTCTCGCACAGCTCGGTGAGCCGGATATGCGTACGCCGATCGCCCACACCATGGGATGGCCGCAGCGTCTGAACTCCGGGGCTGAAGCGCTGGATTTCTGCCGCCTGAGCAATCTGAGCTTTGCCGCTCCGGATTACGGACGCTATCCGTGCCTGAAGCTGGCGATGGAGGCATTTGATGTCGGTCAGGCGGCGACGACGGCGCTGAATGCCGCCAATGAAATTTCGGTAGCCGCGTTCCTCGCCGAGGAGATCCGCTTCACCGATATTGCGGCGGTTAACCTGGGTGTGCTGGAGCAGCTGGCGCTGGATGAGCCGCAAAGCATTGAAGAAGTTCTGATTATCGATGCTCAGGCGAGAGTTGCTGCTCATCAGCAGCTGAAACATCTGGCGGCGCGGGGCTGACCGACGCAATACGTTGTGATATTTGTGGGCGCTGGGCTTCAGTGATATAGTCTGCGCCACCCGATCGTTGTCTAAGATTGCGGTGGCCGTGGCATGACACGGCTTTTTTGCGTAAAGCTTTTGGTTGTTCTCTGCGATTAGCCGCAGCTTCGGCACTGGATAAAAATGCGTATATAGCGCTGACCGGTTGCTTGCGTTTAGTGGCGTGGCTAATCCTTATTATGGACTTAAAACGCGTTATGTTGTCTGCTAATCAAACTGTCAGCGAAATATCACCTGTACATGGCTGCCGTCATGTCGCCATCATTATGGATGGCAATGGACGCTGGGCGAAACAGCAAGGGAAAATTCGCGCATTCGGCCATAAAGCCGGAGCGAAGTCAGTCCGTCGCGCAGTTTCCTTCGCGGCGAACAATGGTATTGAAGCGTTGACGTTATACGCATTCAGCAGCGAGAACTGGAACCGTCCGGCGCAGGAAGTCAGCGCGCTGATGGAGCTGTTCGTCTGGGCGCTGGATAGCGAAGTCAAAAGCCTGCACCGGCATAACGTTCGCCTGCGTATCATCGGCGAAACCACGCGTTTTAATGCTCGCCTGCAGGAGCGGATCCGCAAAGCGGAAGCGCTCACTGAGAACAACACGGGCTTAACGCTGAATATTGCGGCTAACTACGGTGGACGCTGGGATATCGTTCAGGGCGTCCGCAATCTGGCCGAACAGGTAAAAAACGGGTTACTTCAGCCCGAACAGATCACGGAAGACATGCTAAGTCAGCAGGTCTGTATGCATGAACTGGCACCTGTAGATTTAGTTATTAGGACCGGGGGAGAGCATCGAATCAGTAATTTTTTGATTTGGCAAATTGCCTATGCCGAACTTTACTTTACCGATGTTCTTTGGCCCGATTTTGCTGAACAGGACTTTGAAGGTGCACTCCATGCCTTTGTTAATCGAGAGCGTCGTTTCGGCGGCACTGAGCCGGGTGGCAGCAATGCCTGATGGGGGTCGCTTTTGCTGAAGTATCGCCTGATATCGGCTTTTGTTTTAATCCCCGTGGTGATTGCGGCGCTGTTCCTGTTGCCGCCTGCGGGTTTTGCCATCGTCACGCTGGTCGTTTGTATGCTCGCCGCGTGGGAGTGGGGGCAGCTAAGCGGCTTCACTTCAACGACCCAACGCGTCTGGCTGGCGCTGCTCTGCGGCCTGCTGCTGGCGTTGATGCTTTTCCTGATGCCTGAGTATCACTACGACGTCCATCAGCCGGTGGTTGAGGGGGCGCTATGGGCATCGCTGGGCTGGTGGATTGCGGCCCTGCTGCTGGTGCTTTCCTACCCGGCTTCTGCTGCCTTCTGGCGGAACTCTAAAACGCTGCGCCTGGTTTTTGGCATTCTGACCATTATTCCGTTCTTCTGGGGCATGCTGACGCTGCGCGCCTGGCACTACGCGGATAACCATTACAGCGGCGCGCTGTGGTTACTGTACGTGATGATTCTGGTTTGGGGCGCGGACTCCGGTGCCTATATGTTTGGCAAAATGTTCGGTAAGCATAAGCTGGCGCCGAAGGTTTCACCGGGCAAAACCTGGCAGGGCTTTTTTGGCGGACTGGTCACCGCAGCGGTTATTTCCTGGGCATACGGCCTGTGGGCGAATCTCGATGTTACGCCGGCGGTACTGCTCATTTGCTCTATCGTTGCGGCGCTGGCTTCGGTGCTCGGCGACCTGACGGAAAGTATGTTTAAGCGAGAGGCCGGCATCAAGGATAGCGGGCATCTGATTCCCGGACACGGCGGAATTCTGGATCGTATCGATAGCCTGACGGCGGCGGTACCGGTATTCGCGTGTCTGCTATTGTTGGTCTTCAGGACGATTTGACGGAAGGTTTTATGCTAAGCGTTCTCTGGAATTTGGCCGCCTTTATCATTGCGCTGGGCGTATTGATCACCGTGCATGAGTTTGGCCATTTCTGGGTGGCTCGTCGCTGCGGCGTTCGCGTTGAACGCTTCTCCATCGGCTTTGGCAAAGCGCTATGGCGGCGCTCTGACAAGCAGGGGACGGAATTCGTTATCGCCCTTATCCCACTCGGCGGTTACGTCAAGATGCTCGACGAACGCGTCGAGCCGGTGGCGCCTGAGATTCGCCACTGCGCTTTCAATAACAAAACCGTCGGTCAGCGCGCCGCGATAATCGCCGCGGGACCGATCGCGAACTTTATTTTTGCCATTTTTGCCTACTGGCTGGTGTTTATCATCGGCGTCCCTGGCGTTCGTCCGGTTGTTGGCGAAATAGTACCCGATTCGATTGCCGCACACGCACAAATTGCAAAAGGAACGGAACTTAAAGCGATAGATGGCATCGAAACGCCTGATTGGGATGCTGTGCGTATGGCGCTGGTAACGAAGATTGGAGACCAGCAAACAATAGTTTCGGTCGCCCCTTTCGGGACAAGCCAACGCCAGGATAAAATCCTCGATTTACGCCACTGGGCGTTCGAGCCGGACAAGCAGGATCCGGTGACATCGCTGGGCATTCAGCCCCGGAGCGCGCAGGTTGATACCGCTCTGGCAGAAGTACAATCGAATTCGGCAGCGCAGAAGGCGGGTTTGCAAGCGGGCGACAGGATCGTTAAAGTCGATGGTCAACCGTTAACGCAGTGGATGACGTTTGTTAATCTGGTGCGTGATAATCCCGGTAAGGCGCTGGTTCTGGACATCGAACGACAGGGGAGTCCTCTGTCCGTGACGCTGACACCAGATTCGAAGTCCGGTAGTAAAGGTCAGTCTGAGGGATTTGCAGGGGTTGTGCCTAAGGTCATCCCGCTGCCCGATGAATATAAGACAGTTCGTCAGTACGGGCCGTTTGCCGCCATCGCTGAAGCCACGGATAAAACCTGGCAACTGATGTCGTTAACGGTCAGGATGCTGGGTAAATTGATAACCGGTGATGTCAAACTGAACAACCTCAGCGGGCCGATCTCTATCGCCCAGGGGGCTGGAATGTCAGCGGAGTTTGGGTTGATTTACTATCTGATGTTCCTTGCGCTGATAAGCGTGAACCTCGGGATAATCAACCTGTTCCCGCTTCCCGTCCTGGACGGGGGGCACCTGCTGTTTTTAGCGATTGAAAAGCTAAAAGGCGGGCCGGTATCCGAGCGAGTTCAAGACTTTAGTTATCGCATTGGCTCAATACTGCTGGTGTTGTTAATGGGGCTTGCACTTTTCAATGATTTCTCTCGGTTGTAAGAGAGTTTGTTAGGAAGAACGCATAATAACGATGGCGATGAAAAAGTTGCTCATAGCGTCGCTGCTGTTTAGCAGCGCAACCGTATACGGTGCTGAAGGGTTCGTGGTGAAGGACATTCATTTCGAAGGCTTGCAGCGTGTCGCTGTTGGTGCGGCCCTCCTCAGTATGCCAGTGCGTCCTGGCGATACGGTGACCGATGATGATATCAGTAACACCATTCGTGCTCTGTTTGCCACCGGCAACTTTGAGGACGTTCGCGTCCTGCGCGATGGTGATACCCTGCTGGTGCAGGTGAAAGAGCGCCCAACGATTGCCAGCATCACTTTCTCCGGTAACAAGTCGGTGAAGGATGACATGCTCAAGCAAAACCTTGAGGCATCCGGCGTACGCGTTGGGGAGTCCCTTGACCGTACGACGCTCGCTGATATCGAGAAAGGGCTGGAAGATTTCTACTATAGCGTCGGTAAGTACAGCGCCAGCGTAAAAGCTGTCGTCACGCCGCTGCCGCGTAACCGCGTCGACCTGAAGCTGGTGTTCCAGGAAGGCGTCTCGGCGAAAATCCAGCAGATCAACATTGTCGGTAACCATGCATTCAGCACCGATGAACTGATTTCAACCTTCCAGCTGCGCGACGAAGTGCCGTGGTGGAACGTGGTCGGCGATCGCAAATACCAGAAGCAGAAACTGGCAGGGGATCTCGAAACTCTGCGCAGCTACTACTTGGATCGCGGCTACGCGCGTTTCAACATCGACTCCACTCAGGTGAGCCTGACGCCGGATAAAAAAGGCATCTATATCACCGTGAACATTACCGAAGGCGATCAGTACAAGCTATCGGGTGTGCAGGTGACGGGCGATCTGGCGGGGCACTCGGCGGAAATCGAAGCGCTGACCAAAGTCGAGCCGGGCGAGCTGTATAACGGCGCCAAAGTGACCAAAATGGAGAATGACATTAAGAAACTCCTCGGTCGCTACGGTTACGCCTATCCGCGCGTTCAGTCGCAGCCGGAAATCAACGATTCCGACAAGACCGTGAAGCTGCACGTCAACGTCGATGCGGGGAACCGTTACTACGTCCGTAAAATTCGCTTTGAAGGCAACGACACCTCTAAAGATTCCGTTCTGCGTCGCGAAATGCGCCAGATGGAAGGAGCGTGGCTGGGCAGCGACCTGGTTGACCAGGGTAAAGATCGTCTGAACCGTTTAGGCTATTTCGAAACCGTTGATACCGATACGCAGCGCGTTCCTGGCAGCCCGGACCAGGTAGACGTGGTCTATAAGGTCAAAGAGCGTAACACCGGCAGCTTCAACTTTGGTATCGGCTACGGTACTGAAAGCGGCGTGAGCTTCCAGGCGGGCGTTCAGCAGGACAACTGGTTGGGTACCGGCTATTCCGTCGGAATTAGCGGCACCAAAAACGATTACCAGACCTATACTGAACTGTCGGTCACTAACCCGTATTTCACCGTTGATGGCGTCAGCCTCGGTGGTCGTCTCTTCTATAACGACTTCGATGCAAGCGATGCGGATCTGTCCGACTATACCAATAAAAGCTATGGTTCGGACGTGACGCTGGGCTTCCCGGTTAATGAATACAACACGTTGCGAGCGGGGCTGGGGTATGTACATAACTCCTTGTCCAGCATGAAGCCGCAGGTAGCGATGTGGCGTTATCTGAACTCTCTGGGGCAGTACCCAAGTACGACGAACGATAGCAACGGCTTTAGCGCTAACGACTTCACTTTCAACTACGGTTGGACGTACAACAAGCTGGACCGCGGTTTCTTCCCGACGGAAGGTTCGCGCGTTAACCTGAATGGTAAAGTGACCATTCCGGGCTCAGATAACGAATATTACAAAGCCACGCTGGATACGGCGACCTACGTGCCGATCGATGACGATCACAAGTGGGTGGTTCTGGGACGTACCCGCTTTGGCTACGGCGATGGCCTGGGCGGCAAAGAGATGCCGTTCTACGAGAACTTCTACGCCGGTGGTTCAAGCACCGTGCGCGGGTTCCAGTCGAACACCATTGGTCCGAAAGCGGTCTATTTCCCGGCCAGCAGCCGTCATGATGATGACAGCGGCTACACTAACGACTGTAAGAGCACCGCATCCGCGCCATGCGAATCTGATGATGCAGTGGGCGGTAACGCCATGGCGGTCGCCAGCCTGGAGATGATTACGCCGACGCCGTTTATCAGCGATAAGTATGCTAACTCGGTCCGTACCTCCTTCTTCTGGGATATGGGTACCGTGTGGGATACGCACTGGGATTCGAGCGCGTACGGTGGCTATCCGGATTATGGCGATCCGAGCAACATCCGTATGTCCGCAGGTATTGCGGTACAGTGGATGTCGCCGTTGGGGCCGTTGGTATTCTCCTACGCCCAACCGTTTAAAAAGTACGAGGGAGACAAGGCCGAGCAGTTCCAGTTTAACATTGGTAAAACCTGGTAACTGTAGGGCGACAAAGGAATGTAAGTGCAGTATCGCGCTGACTTTAGGCGATAACCTCGGTTGTCGCCTGGCCACGCAAATAACGGTACCCCTGGGTACTCATGGGATGGTAAGGAGTTAATTGTGAAAAAGTGGTTATTAGCTGCAGGTCTGGGTTTAGCAATGGTAACTTCCGCACAGGCGGCAGATAAAATTGCAATGGTAAACATGAACAGCCTGTTCCAACAGGTTGCCCAGAAAACAGGCGTTTCTAATACGCTGGAAAACGAGTTCAAAGGCCGCGCGAGCGAGCTGCAGCGTATGGAAGGTGACCTGCAGTCTAAAATGCAGCGTCTGCAGTCCATGAAGCCGGGCGCCGACCGTACCAAGCTGGAAAAAGACGTAATGGCTCAGCGCCAGACTTTCTCTCAGAAGGCGCAGTCTTTTGAGCAGGATCGTGCACGTCGTTCTAACGAAGAACGTGGCAAGCTGGTTACCCGTATCCAGACCGCTGTGAAAAGCGTAGCGAACAGCCAGAGCATCGATCTGGTCGTAGATTCTAATGCCGTTGCATACAACAGCAGCGATGTAAAAGACATCACCGCTGATGTGCTGAAACAGGTTAACTAAGTAATGCCTTCAATTCGACTGGCTGATCTTGCGCAGCAGTTGGATGCAGAATTACACGGTGATGGCGATATCGTCATCACCGGCGTTGCATCCATGCAGACTGCAAAAGCGGGCCATATTACGTTCATGGTAAATCCTAAATACCGTGATCACCTGGCCGCTTGCCAGGCTTCTGCCGTTGTCATGACGCAGGATGATTTACCTTTTGCCCACGGCGCCGCGCTGGTAGTGCGTAATCCCTACCTGACCTACGCGCGCATGGCTCAAATACTTGATACCACGCCGCAGCCGGCGCAGAATGTCGCGGCCAGCGCGGTCATCGATGCCACGGCGAAGCTGGGTAATAACGTAGCGATCGGCCCTAACGCCGTTATCGAATCCGACGTAGAGCTCGGCGATAACGTGGTTATCGGCGCCGGATGCTTCGTTGGTAAAAAGACCAAAATTGGCGCAGGCTCGCGTTTATGGGCCAACGTCACCGTTTATCACGAGATTGAGATCGGCGAAAATTGCCTGATCCAGTCCGGCACCGTGATTGGTGCAGACGGTTTCGGTTACGCCAACGATCGCGGTAACTGGGTGAAGATCCCGCAGCTAGGTCGCGTCATTATCGGCGATCGCGTGGAGATCGGCGCCTGTACCACTATCGACCGCGGTGCGCTGGATGACACCTCGATCGGCAATGGCGTCATTATCGACAACCAGTGCCAGATTGCGCACAACGTCGTGATTGGCGACAATACCGCCGTTGCTGGCGGTGTGATCATGGCGGGTAGCCTGAAAATCGGCCGCTACTGTATGATTGGCGGCGCCAGCGTTATCAACGGTCATATGGAAATCTGCGACAAAGTTACCGTCACGGGGATGGGGATGGTTATGCGTCCTATTACAGAACCTGGCGTGTACTCTTCAGGTATCCCGCTGCAACCGAATAAGGTTTGGCGTAAAACAGCCGCGCTGGTGATGAATATTGATGATATAAGCAAGCGCCTCAAAGCAGTTGAGCGCAAGGTTAATCAGCAAGATTAGCGCACCCAGCCAGACGCGAAATCATGCCACGTAGCTGATAAAGCGGCCGCCTGGCGGATAGCGCGTTAAAATTTTCGGCCTGTTGCATTCATAAGATTGCCGCAGGCCGTGTTATTATTGCCTTTTAGTATATTTAGACAGGAAGAGTATTTTGACTACTGACACTCATACTCTGCACATTGAAGAGATTCTGGAACTTCTGCCTCACCGTTACCCGTTCCTGCTGGTAGACCGCGTGCTGGATTTTGAAGAAGGTCGTTTTCTGCGCGCAGTAAAAAATGTTTCTGTTAACGAGCCGTTTTTCCAGGGGCATTTCCCTGGTAAACCGATTTTACCCGGCGTATTGATTCTGGAAGCCATGGCGCAGGCCACCGGCATTCTGGCATTCAAAAGCGTGGGCAAGCTCGAGCCGGGCGAACTGTACTATTTTGCCGGGATTGATGAAGCGCGTTTCAAACGTCCGGTAGTGCCAGGCGATCAGATGATTATGGAAGTCACTTTTGAGAAAACCCGCCGCGGCCTGACCCGTTTTAAAGGCGTCGCGCTGGTGGACGGAAAAGTGGTTTGCGAAGCAACGATGATGTGTGCGCGTAGCCGGGAGGCCTGATACGTGATTGATAAAACCGCCTTTATTCATCCTTCAGCCATTGTGGAAGATGGCGCCGTGATCGGTGCTAACGCCCACATTGGTCCGTTTTGTATTGTTGGTGCTAACGTCGAGATTGGCGAAGGTACCGTACTGAAATCTCATGTTGTGGTTAACGGTCATACTACGATTGGCCGCGATAATGAGATCTATCAGTTCGCTTCCATCGGCGAAGTTAACCAGGATCTGAAATATGCTGGTGAACCGACTCGCGTGGAAATTGGCGATCGCAACCGCATCCGCGAAAGCGTCACCATTCATCGCGGTACAGTACAGGGCGGTGGATTAACGAAGGTGGGCAGCGATAACCTGCTGATGATCAACGCTCACGTGGCGCATGATTGTACGGTCGGTGACCGCTGTATTCTGGCCAATAACGCGACCCTTGCCGGGCACGTCTCGCTGGATGATTACGTTATCATCGGCGGTATGACCGCAGTGCATCAGTTCTGCATCATCGGTGCCCACGTGATGGTTGGCGGCTGCTCCGGCGTTGCGCAGGACGTACCGCCGTTCGTTATTGCCCAGGGCAACCACGCGACGCCGTACGGCGTCAATATCGAAGGGCTGAAACGCCGCGGCTTCAGCCGCGAAGCGATCACCGCAATTCGTAACGCCTATAAGCTACTGTACCGCAGCGGCAAAACGCTGGACGAAGCCAAGCCGGAAATCGCCGAGCTGGCGGTTCAGTATCCTGAAGTTCAGCCGTTTTCCGACTTCTTTGCCCGCTCAACCCGCGGCCTGATTCGTTAATGGCTGCACAGCGTCCCCTGACGATTGCCCTGGTCGCCGGAGAAACCTCCGGCGATATTCTTGGTGCAGGTCTGATCCGCGCGCTTAAGGCTCGTATTCCCGATGCGCGCTTTGTTGGCGTGGCGGGGCCGCTAATGCAGGCAGAGGGCTGCGAAGCCTGGTATGAAATGGAAGAGCTGGCGGTGATGGGCATTGTTGAGGTGCTCGGCCGTTTGCGCCGCCTGCTGCATATTCGCGCCGATCTCACCCGCCGCTTCGGCGTGCTGCGTCCCGATGTTTTTGTCGGCATCGACGCGCCGGACTTCAATATCACCCTTGAAGGCAATCTCAAGAAGCAGGGCATCAGGACGATTCATTACGTCAGCCCATCCGTTTGGGCGTGGCGACAAAAACGTGTTTTCAAAATTGGCAGATCGACCGATCTGGTGCTGGCATTTCTGCCTTTCGAAAAGGCGTTTTACGATAAATTTAACGTTCCCTGCCGTTTTATCGGCCACACTATGGCGGATGCGATGCCGCTGGATCCGGATAAAGGCGCCGCGCGCGATCGTCTGGGCATCGCCCGGGACGCGCACTGCCTGGCGCTGCTGCCGGGGAGCCGCGGGGCAGAGGTTGAAATGCTCAGCGCAGACTTCCTCAAAACCGCGCAGATTTTGCGTGGCCACTATCCCGGCCTGGAAGTATTAGTCCCGCTGGTGAACGCCAAAAGGCGCGAACAGTTTGAACGCATTAAAGCCGAAACGGCGCCGGATCTCCCGGTTCATCTGCTGGATGGTCAGGCGCGTGATGCGATGATTGCCAGCGATGCCGCGCTGCTCGCCTCCGGGACGGCGGCGCTGGAGTGCATGCTGGCCAAGTGCCCGATGGTCGTTGGCTACCGCATGAAGCCTTTTACCTTCTGGCTGGCGAAGCGGCTGGTGAAAACCGATTACGTCTCGCTACCTAACCTGCTGGCCGGGCGCGAGCTGGTTAAAGAGCTGTTGCAGGATGAGTGTCAGCCGCAGCTGCTTGCCGATGCGCTGCGACCGCTGCTGGCCGACGGGAAAACCAGCCATGAAATGCACGACACCTTCCGCGCGCTGCATCAACAAATTCGCTGTAATGCTGATGAGCAGGCGGCGGACGCGGTACTGGAGTTAGTAAAATGATTGAGTTTGTCTATCCGCATACCCACCTCGTTGCCGGCGTTGATGAAGTTGGACGCGGGCCGCTGGTTGGCGCGGTCGTCACCGCGGCGGTGATCCTCGATCCGGCAAAGCCGATTACTGGCCTGAATGATTCCAAAAAATTAAGCGAAAAGCGTCGCCTGGCGCTGTTCGCTGAAATCAAAGAGAAGGCCCTGTCCTGGAGCCTTGGCCGCGCGGAACCGTACGAGATTGACGAGCTGAATATCCTGCACGCAACGATGCTGGCAATGCAGCGTGCGGTCGCCGGTTTACACATTGCGCCGGAGTTCGTGCTGATTGACGGTAACCGCTGTCCGTCGCTGCCGGTTCCCACGCTGGCGGTTGTTAAAGGCGATAGCCGGGTGGCGGAAATCAGCGCAGCGTCTATTCTGGCTAAAGTCACGCGCGATGCCGAGATGGTTACGCTGGATCTGGAATTTCCTCAATACGGCTTTGCGCAGCATAAAGGCTATCCCACCGCTTTCCATCTGGAAAAGCTGATAGAGCATGGCGCAACAGAGCATCATCGGCGCAGTTTCGGCCCGGTAAAACGCGCGCTGGGCCTCGCGTCCTGAATCAATACGCAATCAAGTAACGCGGAATCTGAAGATGGCTGAACCACGTTTCGTACACCTCAGGGTGCATAGCGACTATTCCATGATCGATGGGCTGGCGAAAACCGGGCCGCTGGTGAAAAAGGCGGCCGCGTTAGGCATGCCGGCGCTGGCGATCACCGATTTTACCAACCTGTGCGGGCTGGTGAAGTTCTACGGAGCGGGACACGGGGCCGGGATCAAACCGATCGTCGGCGCCGATTTTCATGTCCAGTGCGATCTGCTAGGCGATGAGCTGACCGAACTAACCGTACTGGCGGCCGATAACGCCGGCTATCAGAACCTCACCCTGCTGATTTCCCGCGCCTATCAGCGCGGCTACGGCGCTCTCGGGCCGTGGATCGATAGAGACTGGCTGGTTGAGCATCAGGAAGGGCTGATTCTGCTCTCCGGCGCGCGCAAAGGCGACGTCGGCGTCTGCATGACGCGCGGGAATGCGGCGCTGGTTGAACAGTGCGTCGCCTTCTACGAAGAGCATTTCGCCAATCGCTACTATCTTGAACTGATCCGCACCGGTCGGGCGGATGAAGAGACCTATCTGCACGCCGCCGTACAGCTGGCGGAAGAGCGTGGGCTGCCGGTGGTGGCGACGAACGACGTGCGCTTCCTGGAAACCGGCGACTTCGACGCGCATGAAATCCGCGTGGCGATCCATGACGGTTTTACCCTCGACGATCCGAAGCGCCCGCGTAACTATTCGCCGCAGCAGTATATGCGCAGCGAAGATGAGATGTGCGAGCTGTTCTCCGATCTCCCCGAGGCGCTGGAAAATAGCGTAGAAATAGCCAAACGCTGTAACGTCACCGTGCGTCTTGGTGAATACTTCCTGCCGCAGTTCCCGACCGGTGAAATGACGACTGAAGATTTCCTGGTATTGAAATCGAAAGAAGGTCTGGAAGAGCGCCTGGCGTTCCTGTTCCCGGACGAAGCCGAGCGCAAAGAGAAGCGCCCGGAATATGATGAACGTCTGGATATCGAGCTGCAGGTTATCAACCAGATGGGCTTCCCTGGCTACTTCCTGATCGTAATGGAATTTATCCAGTGGTCGAAGGATAACGGCGTGCCGGTCGGCCCAGGCCGCGGCTCCGGCGCCGGCTCGCTGGTTGCGTATGCGCTGAAAATTACCGATCTCGATCCGCTGGAGTTCGATCTGCTGTTCGAACGCTTCCTGAACCCGGAGCGCGTGTCGATGCCCGACTTTGACGTCGACTTCTGTATGGAGAAGCGCGATCAGGTTATCGAACACGTCGCGGACATGTACGGTCGCGATGCGGTATCGCAGATTATTACCTTCGGTACGATGGCGGCGAAAGCGGTTATCCGCGACGTCGGCCGCGTGCTGGGCCATCCGTATGGCTTTGTCGATCGCATCTCAAAGCTGGTGCCGCCGGATCCGGGTATGACCCTGGCGAAAGCGTTTGAAGCCGAACCGCAGCTGCCGGAGATCTACGAAGCTGACGAAGAGGTCAAGGCGCTGATCGATATGGCGCGCAAGCTGGAAGGCGTCACGCGTAACGCCGGCAAGCACGCGGGCGGGGTGGTTATCGCCCCGACCAAAATCACCGATTTTGCCCCGCTATACTGCGATGAGGCCGGGCAGCATCCGGTGACCCAGTTTGATAAGAACGACGTGGAATACGCGGGCCTGGTGAAGTTTGACTTCCTCGGCCTGCGTACGCTGACGATCATCAACTGGGCGCTGGAGATGATCAACAAGCGGCGCGAGAAGAACGGCGAAGAGCCGCTGGATATCGCCGCCATTCCGCTGGAAGATAAGAAAAGCTTTGATATGCTGCAGCGCTCGGAAACCACCGCGGTTTTCCAGCTTGAATCGCGCGGCATGAAAGACCTGATCAAACGTCTGCAGCCGGACTGCTTCGAAGATATGATCGCTCTCGTGGCGCTGTTCCGTCCGGGCCCGCTGCAATCGGGGATGGTTGATAACTTTATCGACCGTAAGCACGGCCGGGAGGAGATTTCCTATCCGGACGTGCAGTGGCAGCATGAGTGTCTGAAACCGGTACTTGAGCCGACCTACGGCATCATCCTGTACCAGGAACAGGTCATGCAGATCGCGCAGGAGCTTTCTGGCTATACGCTCGGCGGCGCGGATATGCTGCGTCGTGCGATGGGTAAGAAAAAGCCGGAGGAGATGGCCAAGCAGCGCGGCACCTTCGAGGAAGGGGCAAAGAAAAACGGCGTTGATGGCGAACTGGCGATGAAAATCTTCGACCTGGTGGAGAAATTCGCCGGTTACGGATTTAACAAATCGCACTCCGCGGCCTATGCGCTGGTTTCCTACCAGACGCTGTGGCTGAAGGCGCACTACCCGGCAGAGTTTATGGCCGCGGTGATGACGGCGGATATGGACAACACCGAGAAGGTTGTCGGGCTGGTGGATGAGTGCTGGCGGATGGGGCTGAAAATCCTGCCGCCGGACATTAACTCCGGCCTGTACCATTTCCACGTTAATGACGATGGCGAAATCGTCTACGGCATCGGGGCAATAAAAGGCGTCGGCGAAGGTCCGATCGAAGCGATTATCGAAGCGCGTAACGAAGGCGGCTATTTCCGCGAGCTCTTCGACCTTTGTGCCCGTACCGATACCAAAAAGCTTAATCGCCGGGTGCTGGAAAAACTGATTATGTCCGGGGCGTTTGACCGCCTCGGGCCGCATCGCGCGGCGCTGATGAATTCGTTGGGCGATGCGCTGAAGGCCGCCGATCAGCACGCCAAAGCCGAGGCCATTGGCCAGGCTGACATGTTCGGCGTGCTGGCGGAAGAGCCGGAGCAAATTGAGCAATCCTATGCTAACTGCCAGCCGTGGCCGGAGCAGGTGGTGCTTGATGGCGAAAGGGAGACCCTGGGGCTGTATCTGACCGGTCACCCGATCAACCAGTATTTGAAAGAGATCGAGCGCTACGTAGGCGGCGTAAGGCTCAAAGACATGCATCCGACCGATCGTGGTAAAGTGACCACGGCGGCGGGGCTCGTTATTGCTGCGCGGGTAATGGTCACCAAGCGCGGCAATCGTATTGGCATCTGTACTCTGGATGACCGTTCCGGGCGTCTGGAGGTGATGTTATTCACCGACGCCCTGGATAAATATCAGCAATTGCTGGAAAAAGACCGCATACTTATCGTCAGCGGACAGGTCAGCTTTGATGACTTCAGCGGGGGGCTTAAAATGACCGCCCGCGAAGTGATGGACATTGACGAAGCCCGGGAAAAATATGCTCGCGGGCTTGCTATCTCGCTGACGGACAGGCAAATTGATGACCAGCTTTTAAACCGACTCCGTCAGTCTCTGGAACCCCACCGTTCGGGAACTATTCCAGTGCACCTCTATTATCAGAGGGCGGATGCGCGCGCGCGGTTGCGCTTCGGCGCAACATGGCGCGTCTCTCCGAGCGATCGTTTACTCAACGATCTGCGTGGCCTTATCGGCTCGGAGCAGGTGGAACTGGAGTTTGACTAATACAGGAATACTATGAGTCTGAATTTCCTTGATTTTGAACAGCCGATTGCAGAGCTGGAAGCGAAAATCGATTCCCTGACTGCAGTAAGCCGTCAGGATGAGAAACTCGATATTAACATCGATGAAGAAGTGCATCGTCTGCGTGAAAAAAGCGTAGAGCTGACGCGTAAAATCTTCGCCGATCTCGGCGCATGGCAGGTTGCTCAGCTGGCACGCCATCCACGTCGCCCATACACCCTGGATTATGTCCGCCTGGCGTTCGACGAGTTTGACGAACTGGCCGGCGACCGCGCTTACGCTGATGATAAAGCTATCGTCGGCGGTATTGCGCGTCTGGACGGGCGTCCGGTGATGATTATCGGCCACCAGAAAGGGCGCGAGACGAAAGAAAAAATTCGTCGCAACTTTGGCATGCCGGCACCGGAAGGCTACCGTAAGGCGCTGCGTCTGATGGAGATGGCCGAGCGCTTTAAAATGCCGATCATCACCTTTATCGACACCCCTGGTGCCTACCCGGGCGTGGGCGCGGAAGAGCGCGGCCAGTCGGAAGCGATTGCCCGTAACCTGCGTGAAATGTCGCGTCTGAGCGTTCCGGTCATCTGTACCGTTATCGGCGAAGGCGGTTCCGGCGGCGCGCTGGCGATTGGCGTCGGCGACAAAGTGAATATGCTGCAGTACAGCACCTATTCCGTTATTTCGCCGGAAGGCTGCGCGTCCATTCTGTGGAAAAGCGCGGACAAAGCCCCGCTGGCGGCTGAAGCTATGGGGATCGTTGCCCCGCGCCTGAAAGAGCTGAAGCTTATCGACTCCATTATTCCGGAGCCGCTGGGCGGCGCGCACCGCAATCCGGAAGCCATCGCCGCAAGCCTGAAAGCGCAGTTGCTGGCCGATCTGGCGGACCTCGATATCCTGAGCAAAGAAGAGCTGTTGAACCGTCGCTATCAGCGTCTGATGAACTACGGCTACGCCTGATTATTCCTTACGTTATGCCGTAAAAAGGGCCGGATTTTCCGGCCCTTTTTTATGTGCGATACGCTGGCGCGATTGCTATGATGCCTGCCTTAGGTTAATTCCAGGAGGAAAGCGTGAATATCATTGCCATCATGGGTCCCCACGGCGTCTATCACAAAGACGAACCGATTAAAGAACTGGAAGTCGCCCTGCAACAGCAAGGCTTTCAGACCATCTGGCCGCAAAATAGCGCCGACCTGCTGCAGTTTATCGAACACAACCCGCGCATCTGCGGCGTCATTTTTGACTGGGATGAGTATAACGTCGATCTGTGTAGCGATATTAATCAGCTCAACGAATATCTGCCGCTGTACGCATTTATCAACGCGCATTCGACGATGGACGTCAGCAGCCAGGATCTGCGCATGACGCTGTGGTTCTTCGAGTATGCTCTCGGCCTGGCGCAGGAGATTGCCACCCGCATCGGCCAGTACACCCGCGAGTATCTGGACAACATCACGCCGCCGTTTACCAAAGCGCTGTTCAACTATGTGCAGGAGGGAAAATATACCTTCTGCACGCCGGGGCATATGGGCGGGAGCGCATACCAGAAAAGCCCGGTCGGCTGCCTGTTTTATGATTTCTTTGGCGGCAATACGCTCAAGGCCGACGTCTCCATTTCCGTGACGGAGCTGGGCTCGCTGCTCGATCACTCCGGCCCGCACCTGGAGGCCGAAGAGTATATCGCCCGCGCCTTTGGGGCGGAACAGAGCTACATGGTGACTAACGGCACCTCAACGTCGAACAAAATTGTCGGCATGTACTCCGCCCCGGCGGGGAGCACGCTGCTTATCGATCGCAACTGCCATAAGTCGCTGGCGCATCTGCTGATGATGAGCGACGTCGTCCCGCTGTGGCTGAAGCCGACGCGTAATGCGTTGGGGATCCTCGGCGGCATCCCGAAGCGTGAATTTACCCGCGACAGCATTCAGCAGAAGGTGAGCACGACGGGCGGGGCGCAGTGGCCGGTACATGCGGTGATCACCAACTCCACCTACGACGGGCTGCTGTACAACACCACCTGGATAAAAGAGACGCTCGACGTGCCCTCTATCCACTTTGACTCCGCGTGGGTGCCCTATACCCATTTCCACCCGATCTATCAGGGGAAGAGCGGAATGAGCGGCGATCGCGTCCCGGGCAAGGTTATCTTTGAGACCCAGTCAACGCACAAGATGCTGGCGGCGCTGTCGCAGGCTTCGCTGATTCATATTAAAGGCAGCTATGACGAAGAGACCTTTAATGAAGCCTTTATGATGCATACCTCTACCTCGCCGAGCTATCCCATCGTCGCCTCGATTGAAACCGCCGCGGCAATGCTGCGCGGGAACTCAGGCAAGCGTCTGATCCAGCGATCGGTAGAGCGGGCGCTGGATTTCCGCAAAGAGGTACAGCGCTTACGCGAAGAGGCGGACGGCTGGTTCTTTGATATCTGGCAGCCGGAAGATATCGCCGAGACCCGATGCTGGCCGGTCGCCGCCGGCGAGGATTGGCACGGTTTTCAGGATGCCGATGACGACCATATGTTCCTCGATCCGGTTAAGGTGACGATCCTGACGCCGGGTATGGATGAGCAGGGCAATATGGATGACGAAGGCATCCCGGCCGCGCTGGTGGCGAAATTCCTCGATGAGCGCGGCGTGGTGGTGGAAAAAACCGGGCCCTACAACCTGCTGTTTCTTTTCAGCATCGGCATCGACAAGACCCGGGCGATGGGCCTGCTGCGCGGCCTGACGGAGTTCAAGCGCGCCTACGATCTTAATCTGCGGGTGAAAAACATGCTCCCGGATCTCTATGCCGAAGACCCGGATTTCTACCGCAATATGCGGATTCAGGATCTGGCTCAGGGGATCCATCGCCTGATTCGTCAGCACCAGCTTTCGCAGCTGATGCTGAGCGCCTTCGATGTCCTGCCGGAAATGAAGATGACGCCGCACCAGGCCTGGCAGCGGCAAATCAAAGGTGAGGTGGAAACCATTGAGCTGGAAAATCTGGTCGGGCGCATATCCGCTAACATGATCCTGCCGTATCCGCCGGGCGTGCCGCTGCTGATGCCCGGGGAGATGATTACCGAGGAGAGCCGGGCGGTGCTCGATTTCCTGCTGATGCTGTGCTCCATCGGGCGCCATTATCCGGGCTTTGAAACCGACATTCACGGAGCGAAGCGCGACGAGGATGGCGTCTATCGGGTACGGGTCTTAAAAAATGATTAGGTGCTTGCGCCGCGGCGGGCGGTGCGGGTAACCTGGCTGATATCAATACGAGGATGTATACCATGTTGGGTCTAAAACGGGTTCACCATATTGCCATCATTGCGAGCAGCTACGCGCAGAGCAAAGCCTTCTACTGCGATATTCTCGGGTTTACGCTGCAGAGCGAGTTCTACCGCGAAGAGCGCGACTCGTGGAAGGGCGATCTGGCGCTGAACGGGGAGTACGTCATTGAACTGTTCTCCTTCCCTTTTCCTCCGTCCCGCCCGTCGCGGCCCGAGGCCTGCGGCCTTCGTCACCTGGCCTTCAGCGTGGATGATATTGACGCGTCGGTGGTCCACCTTGAGGCCCACGGCGTGAAGTGTGAAGCGATACGTATCGATCCCTTCACCGATAAGCGTTTTACCTTCTTTAACGACCCGGACGGCCTGCCGCTGGAAATTTATCAGCAGTAACCCTTGCCAGAGATGGCCCTGGCCGGTAACGTGCCGGGCTATCTCTCCTCAGCCAGCATTATCATGAAGATGACCCCAGATATTGCGCAAAACCTTCAGCCGCACCGCCAGTTTTTAGTGGCCTTCAGCGGTGGCCTCGATTCAACGGTTCTGCTACACCAGCTGGTCTGCTGGCGCGAGCGGGAGCCGACGTTAAGGCTGCGCGCTATCCATATTCATCATGGCCTGAGCGCGAATGCCGACGATTGGGTGGCGCACTGCCAGCAGCTGTGCCAGCAGTGGCAGGTTCCGCTGGTGGTCGAGCGCGTGGTGCTGGCGGATGCCGGCCTGGGGGTCGAGGCGCACGCCAGGCAGGCGCGCTACCAGGCCTTCCGAACGGCGCTTGAGCCGGGGGAGGTGCTGGTGACGGCCCAGCATCTCGACGATCAGTGTGAAACCTTCCTGCTGGCGCTCAAGCGCGGCAGCGGCCCGACCGGGCTGTCGGCGATGGCCGCCTGTTCCGCCTTTGCTGATACCCTGCTGCTGCGCCCGCTGCTCAATACCCGCCGGGAAGCGTTACGCCAGTGGGCGCTTCGTCATCAGCTCAGCTGGATTGAAGATGAGAGCAACCAGGACGATGCCTACGATCGCAACTTTTTGCGCTTGCAGATTATTCCTCGACTTAGCGCCCGCTGGCCCCACTTCGCCGAGGCGGTAGCCCGCAGCGCGGACCTCTGCGCTGAGCAGGAGAGCCTGCTGGATGAGATGCTGGCAGAAGAGCTGGCGTCGCTGATGGCGGATGAGGGTACCTTAGCGATTGACCCCCTGGCTGAAGTGAGCGCCGGGCGCCGCGCCGCTCTGCTGCGCCGCTGGCTGGCTTGGCACAACGCGCCGATGCCATCGCGCGAGATGCCGGAACGGATCTGGCGTGAGGTTGCTCAGGCGCGGGAGGATGCGTTTCCATGCCTGCGTCTCGGCGATTTTACCGTGCGGCGCTACCGGCAGCGGCTGTGGTGGGTGAAATATCTTCCCGGCCAGGCGGAGGCGGTGCTGTCATGGCCCGATAGCCGGCAGCCGCTGCGGCTGCCGGAGGGGATGGGGGAGCTGGCGCTGCTTGCCGGAGGGCCACTGCGCGCTCCCCTCGCCGGCGAAGCGGTGACGGTGCGCTTTCGCGCCAGCGGGAATCTGCATATCGTCGGGCGCCACGGCGGGCGCAAGCTGAAGAAAATCTGGCAAGAGCTGGGGGTTGCGCCCTGGCGCCGGGATACCACGCCGCTGCTGTTTTACGGCGAAACGCTAATTGCCGCCGCGGATTTGCTGTTTATAACCCGTGATGGAGAAGCGCAGGATAGCGAGGGCGTACGGCTGGCATGGAGGAAAACGGGCGGCTAAGCCACCCGTTTTTATTCAGGACTCGCTCACCACCACGGTACCAATTTCCGGATGGCTGAAGCTGGCGATGGTATCCAGGCGTAGCTCGCGACTATTTTCGCCAAGTTCCACCACCAGATACTCGATATTTTTGCGCGAGATAAGATCGTTTGCCTTCGCCTGCAGCTGCTCACCATCTTTGAGCGCCAGCGCCAGCACCAGATGATGCTGGCAGGCAAGTTCGAGATTGTCATAATCATCGCAGTTGATGGGTTGATAAGTATCATTCATTGACATAATCGCTCACCAGTAAGTTTGCTGCCGCATAGGCGGCCTTTTCCCTGACTGACTCCGAAAGGGCCTCATCCGCCGCAATTTCATTCAATACTTTCAACACGCAACCCAGCGCATTCGGGATATACCCCAGGTCTCCGCTGGCTATTTCCGCATACCGCTTGCGTATTAACTCACAATATTGGTCCACATGCCCTCCTGTCAGTATTCTGACTCAACCGTGGGATGCAAGTTTAAGCCTACGAAGATAAACTCTGTTTAGCAAGGTGACTATACCATAGTCATTTAAGCAATATCAGCAGGATGAAAAGGGACCCCTCGATTGTCGACAGCCTTTTGTCGCCAGTTTCGCTACAATGTACGCCATTTTTTTCAGGAGTTTTTTCATGGCGCTGAAAGCGACGATTTATAAAGCGACGGTAAATGTAGCCGATTTGGATCGCAACCGGTTTATTGATGCCAGCCTGACGCTGGCGCAGCATCCGTCTGAAACCCAGGAGCGCATGATGCTGCGCCTGCTGGCATGGATTAAATATGCCGATGAGCGGCTGCAGTTTACCCGCGGTCTCTCCTCGGATGACGAGGCCGAGCTGTGGCTGCTCAACGATCATCTGGGCGTCGATCTGTGGATTGAGCTCGGATTACCGGACGACAAGCGGATTAAAAAAGCCTGCTCGCGTTCGCAGGAAGTGGCGTTATTTGCCTACAATAGCCGGGCGGCCGAGGTTTGGTGGCAGCAGAATAAGAGTAAAATGGCGCAGTTCAGCAAACTGACGGTCTGGTATCTGGACGATGCGCAGCTCGCGCAGCTTAGCGCATTTGCCGATCGCACGATGATATTGCAGGCGACAATTCAGGACGGCAGCATCTGGTTATCCGACGCTAAGAATAATCTGGAAATTCATTTAACGGCCTGGCAGCCGTCGGCATGATTACCCTTAGCCGCAGCGTCTCTATTGCGGATGATGAAATCTCCCTCACGGGGATCCGCGCGCAGGGCGCGGGCGGTCAGCACGTGAATAAAGCGTCAACCGCGATCCACCTGCGTTTTGATATTAAGGCTTCAAGCCTGCCTGAGTACTACAAGGAGCGTTTGCTCAGCGCCAGCCACCACTTAATTTCTGCCGACGGTGTGGTTATCATTAAGGCTCAGGAATACCGTAGCCAGGAGATGAATCGCGAAGCCGCGATTGCTCGCCTGATTGCGCTTATAAAAGAATTAACCGTAGCGCAAAAAAGTCGCCGGGAAACGCGGCCGACCCGAGCATCAAAAGAGCGTCGGCTTGCTTCTAAGTCGCAAAAGTCATCGGTCAAAGCGCTGCGTGGGAAAGTTCGTCAGTAGGCGATGCGACGAACGGGTGGCATGGATTATAAGGAATTTACAGTGAAGAAAATCATATTCTCAGTGGCGGCGGCCTGTTCGCTCTTTGCGCTGTTTGGCTGCAATCATCGTGCAGAAGTTGAGACGCTGCAGCCGGCGGCGATGACGGAGCTGAAGCCGATGCAGCAGAGCTGGCGCGGGATATTGCCGTGCGCCGATTGCGAAGGTATCGAAACCTCGCTGTTTCTCGAAAAAGACGGCAGCTGGGTGATGAATGAACGCTATCAGGGCGTGACCCGCGAGCCGTCATCGTTCGCGTCGTACGGTACCTGGGCCCGAACCGCAGATAAGCTGGTATTGACCGATAGCAAAGGGGAGAAATCCTACTATCGGGCGAAAGGGGACAAGCTGGAGATGCTCGATCGCGAAGGCAATCCGATTGAGTCAACGCTGAACTATACCCTCGAGTCGGTGAAAGCCAGCCTGCCGACCACGCCGATGGCGATGCGCGGGATGTATTTCTATATGGCGGATGCGGCGACCTTTACCGATTGCGCCACCGGCAAACGCATTGCGGTTGCCAATAACGCCCAGCTTGAGCGTGATTATGCCGCCGCGCGCGGAACGGATACGCGTCCGGTGCTGCTGGTGGTGGAAGGGCACTTTACCCTCGAGCCTAATCCTGACAGCGGTGAAATGGTGAAAACGCTGATGGCGGATAAGGACGTGAAATTTATTCCCGGCAAAGATTGCAGCCAGTAAAAGAATCGCTCCGATAAAAAAAGGCCTCGCAGATGCGAGGCCTTTTTGCATTCAGGCGCGGAATTAACCTTTAATGGCGTTAACCAGGTAATTGACGATATCGCCAGTTTTAATCAGCTGTTTTTCACCGACGCGACGATGCTTATATTCGATATCGTCGTTATCGAGGTTGCGGTCGCCCAGCACGATGGTGTGCGGAATACCGATCAGCTCCATATCGGCAAACATCACGCCCGGACGCTCTTTACGGTCGTCCATCAGGACTTCAATACCCTGGGCGCGCAGTTCGCTATACAGCTTCTCAGCCAGCTCCTGCACGCGGTAGGATTTGTGCATGTTCATCGGCAGAATCGCCACCTGGAAAGGCGCGATAGCTTCCGGCCAGATGATGCCGCGATCGTCAAAGTTCTGCTCGATAGCCGCGGCAACCACGCGGGTTACCCCGATGCCGTAACAGCCCATCGTCAGCACCTGGTTGCGGCCATCTTCACCCTGCACCGACGCGTTCAGCGCCTGCGAGTACTTGGTGCCCAGCTGGAAGATGTGGCCGACTTCAATGCCGCGTTTGATCAGCAGCGTACCCTGACCATCCGGGCTCGGGTCACCGGCGACAACGTTACGGATGTCGGCAACTTCCGGGGTGGCGACATCGCGATCCCAGTTGATGCCGAAGTAGTGTTTGCCGTCAACGTTAGCGCCAGCGGCGAAATCGCTCATGACCGCAACGGTACGGTCGATAACGACCGGAACCGGCATGTTGACCGGACCCAGGGAGCCGGGGCCCGCTTTGACGATCGCGCGGATCTCTTCTTCGCTGGCGAAAGTCAGCGGGCTGGCAACCTGCGGCAGTTTCTCAGCTTTGACTTCGTTCAGCTCGTGGTCGCCGCGAACCAGCAGGGCAACCAGAGGATAAGCGCTGCCTTCCACCGCTTTAACCAGCAGCGTTTTCACGGTCTTCTCAACCGGCAGATTGAACTGTTCAACCAGCTCGGCGATGGTTTTTGCGTTCGGCGTATCGACCAGCGTCATTTCCTGAGCGGCGGCAGCGCGCGGCTCTTTCGGCGCAATGGCTTCGGCAAATTCGATATTGGCGGCAAAGTCAGAGCTGTCGGAGAAGATCACGTCATCTTCGCCGCTCTGCGCCAGAACCTGGAACTCGTGCGATGCGCTACCGCCGATTGAGCCGGTGTCAGCCTGTACCGCGCGGAAATCGAGACCCATGCGGGAGAAGATTTTGCTGTAGGCGGCATACATCGCATCGTAGGTTTCCTGCAGCGATTCCTGAGTCGTATGGAAAGAGTAGGCGTCTTTCATCAGGAACTCGCGCGAACGCATCACGCCAAAGCGCGGGCGAACTTCATCGCGGAACTTGGTCTGAATCTGGAAGAAGTTCAGCGGCAGCTGCTTATAAGAGTTCAGCTCGTTGCGGATCAGGTCGGTGATCACCTCTTCATGCGTTGGGCCGAGGACGAACGGACGATCGCCGCGATCGACGAAGCGCAGCAGCTCCGGACCGTATTGCTCCCAGCGTCCGCTCTCCTGCCACAGGTCTGCCGGCTGAACGACCGGCATAGACACCTCGATAGCACCGGCGTTGTTCATCTCTTCACGCACGATGTTTTCGACTTTTTTCAGAACGCGCAGGCCGGTTGGCAGCCAGATGTATAATCCGGAGGCCAGCTTGCGGATCATCCCGGCGCGCAGCATCAGCTGATGGCTGATGACTTCGGCGTCGGCAGGTGTCTCCTTTTGTGTGGAGAGCAGATATTGGCTAGTACGCATGTTGTTACGGTTCCATTTGGACGATCGGAACAGGCTGGAGGGCCAGCCTGAAACAAAAAAAGTGGTTTAGTTTACCAGTGTGGCAAAGATGCCAAAAGAGAGGAAAATAAAATTAGCGTGGTTCCAGAGAAAAGACTTCAAAACCAGACGCAATCACGCGCCAGCGCACGTTAAAATCGAGCAGCCAGACGGCATAAGTTTTTCCTGCTTCTTCCTCTTTACGATAGGCCGGGCGCGGGTCCTGCGCCAGAACTTCGCGAATAAACGCTTTAAGCTGCGGATAGCGTTTTTCCAGCAGCGCAAGCTGCGTGTCTATCTCAGGCGTAAAGCTAACCGTCATTTCAGCCAGCGGTGCCTGCTGGGCGTAGCTGGCGCTGGCATCCGGGAGCGCTTCGGCAAACGGGAGATAGGGTTTGATATCAACGACCGGCGTACCGTCCACCAGGTCGAGGCTGCCGAGCTGGAGTATCACCCGATCTTTCTGGCAGCTAACGCCCTTGAGCTCGACCAGCGACATGCCGATTGGGTTTGGCCGGAAGGTTGAGCGCGTGGCGAAAACGCCCATTCGCGCATTGCCGCCAAGGCGGGGAGGGCGCACGGTAGGCCGCCAGCCGCCGGCCATGGTTTGATGAAAAACAAACAATACCCACAGATGGCTGAAGTTTCCCAGGCCGCGCACGGCGTCGGCCTGGTTATAGGGGGGCAGCAGATGCAGTTCGCCGCCGCCGTTTTTGACCAGACCCGGCTGGCGAGGTACGGCAAATTTTTCTTTATACGGCGAGCGAATAACACCTATCTGCGCAAACTGAAAAGAACTCATTGCGCCGAAACGTTAAGCGCAGAGCCAAGGCAAACGGCCTGGCGATAGCATCCTGGCGTGCCGCTGGTGACTTCGCAGCTGTGCAGCAGGACCGCGTTAGCTTTCATTTTCGCGGCATTAATTTGCAGACGCTTACGCGCGGTAGGGATGTTCGGCGGCGAATCCTGATTTGAGGCCTGGCATGACTCACCGGTGACTTCACCCAGATCGCGGAAAGGCTTGCCGACCAGCGCTGACGCATCGGTATAGATTCTTACCGGTGCCGGGCGCACGGCTTTGGGTTTTGCCGGTTCCGATTTGACAGGTGCCGTTGCCGTGCTTTGTACAGGTTCGACGGGAGATCTGCTTAGCATAGAGCAACCGCTTAACATGAGTGCTAACAAACAGACCGGTAAAGCACGCATAGTATTTCCTCAATGAATAATAAAACAGGGCGCTATTGAATCAGGTGCCTGCATAAATGACAAGACGGGCATAAAGCCCGTCCTGAATGATATTACGGTGAAAAAAGATTACCAGCCTTTCACTGCACCGCCGTTAAAGATTTTATTCGCGGCTTCGTAAACTTCATCGCTCTGGTAAGCCTGAACAAATTTCTTAACATTTTCCGCGTCTTTGTTGTCTTCGCGAGCAACAATCAGGTTTACGTACGGAGAATCTTTATCTTCGACAAAAATACCGTCTTTTGCCGGGGTCAGGCCAATCTGGCTCGCATAGGTGGTATTGATAACCGCCAGGGCAATCTGCGCATCGTCGAGGGAGCGCGGCAGCTGCGGTGCTTCCAGCTCAACAATCTTCAGGTTTTTCGGGTTATCAATAATATCCAGAGCGGTCGGCAGCAGGCCAACGCCTTCTTTCAGCTTGATCAGGCCCGCTTGCTGCAGCAGCAGCAGGGAGCGACCGAGGTTAGTCGGGTCGTTAGGAATGGCAATCTGGGAACCCGGCTGCAGTTCGTCGAGGGTTTTAATTTTCTTGGAGTAGCCGGCAATCGGATAAACAAAGGAGTTACCGACGGCAACCAGCTTGTAGCCACGGTCCTTAATTTGCTGATCGAGGTAAGGTTTGTGCTGGAAGGCGTTAACGTCGATATCGCCTTTGCTCAGCGCTTCGTTCGGCAGAACGTAATCGTTGAAAGTCACCAGCTCAACGTCGAGACCATATTTCTCTTTAGCGACTTTCTGCGCGACTTCAGCAACCTGCTGTTCAGCACCCACAATGACGCCGACTTTAATATGGTTCGGATCTTTTTCATCCTGGCCGCAGCCCACCAGAGCCAGAGAGCCGATCAACGCACCTACTGCCGCAAAGGTTTTAAAATTAAAGGCCATGCTATTTCCTTCCTGTAAGAGTCTGTGTGTACACGCGTCGTTCAGGCTGCGCTGAAGCGCCCTGAACGATGTTGTGTCGATAATGTTATTTGTGAGTCACAGCCCGGACGATACGGTCGCCAGAGAATTGAATTAAATAAACCAGAATAACCAGTAATACCAGCACGGTATTCATTACCGTGGCGTTGTAGCCGATGTAGCCGTACTGATAGCCAATCTGCCCCAGACCACCGGCGCCGACCGCGCCGCCCATGGCGGAATAGCCGACCAGGGTAATGAGCGTAATCGTCGCGGCGTTTACCAGACCCGGCAGCGCTTCAGGCAGCAGGACCTTACGTACGATCTGCATCGGCGTGGCCCCCATCGCGCGGGACGCTTCAATCAGACCCGTTGGGATCTCAAGCAGCGCGTTCTCCACCATGCGGGCGATAAACGGAGCGGCGCCAACCGTCAGCGGCACAATGGCTGCCTGCAGGCCGATGGACGTACCGACAATCACGCGGGTAAATGGAATCATCCACACCAGCAGGATAATAAAAGGTATCGAGCGGAAGATATTAACCAGCGCCGACAGGGTCCGGTAGAGCTTCGCGTTCGCGGCAATCTGTCCTGGGCGGGTGACGTACAGCAGCACGCCCACCGGCAGACCGAGGACAAAACCGAAAAAGCCGGAGACAAAGGTCATTGCCAGCGTTTCCCACACGCCGCGCAACAGCAGCCAGATCATTGCCTCAGACATATCCCAGTACCTCTATTTTTACATGGTTTTCCTGCAGCCAGGCGATTGCCGCCTGGGTATCTTCCTGCGTGCCGTGCATCTCGGTCAGCATAATGCCGAACTTCACGCCGCCGGCGTAATCCATCTGCGCGCTGATAATGTTGTTATTCACATTAAAGCGACGGGCGGTTTCAGAGAGCAGCGGAGCATCGACGGAGTGGCCGGTAAACTCCATGCGTAGCATTGGTACGCTATCCGGGAGTGCGGTTGGCTTGAGGCGCGCCTGATAGTCATCCGGAATATCCAGATGCAGCGTTGATTGAATAAACTGCTGTGCCAGCGGGGTTTTCGGATGAGAGAAGACTTCGCTCACCGTATCCTGCTCGATTAGCTGCCCGTTGCTGATGACCGCGACGCAATCACAGATGCGTTTGACGACGTCCATTTCGTGAGTGATCAGCAGAATCGTCAGGCCGAGGCGGCGGTTGATATCCTTCAGCAGCTCCAGAATGGAGCGGGTGGTCGCCGGATCAAGGGCGCTGGTGGCTTCGTCACACAGCAGAACCTTCGGGTTACTGGCCAGAGCGCGGGCAATCGCCACGCGCTGCTTCTGTCCGCCCGAGAGGTTAGCCGGGTAGCTATCATGCTTATCGGCCAGGCCGACAAGATCCAGCAGCTCGGTCACGCGGCGTTTAATTTCCGCCTGCGGGGTATTGTCGAGCTCGAGAGGGAGCGCCACGTTGCCGAAAACGGTACGCGATGACAGCAGGTTAAAGTGCTGGAAAATCATGCCTATCTGGCGGCGTGCGCGGGTGAGCTCTTTTTCAGAAAGCGCGGTAAGCTCCTGCCCACCCACCTGTACGCTGCCCTGGGTGGGGCGCTCGAGGAGGTTTACGCAACGAATCAGTGTACTCTTACCGGCGCCGGATGCGCCGATAACGCCGTAAATCTGCCCGGCAGGAACATGCAGGCTGACGTCGTTCAGCGCCTGTATGGTGTGGTTCCCCTGCTGGAACACTTTGGTGATATTCGAAAGTTTAATCATCAGTTATTTATTATCGTTTAGCCGTTTGCCGTGGCATTTTCTTCTGCCGTGTCCAGGCGATGCCTGTCAATGAAATGGATGTTAAGGCATCCAGACGTCTAAATCAATCCGGCTCTGTATAATGAGCACTTTCTTGCATCAGGAAACATGCGATACTAATCAGACTAGCCTTTATCAGGAGTAAACCGGTGGCAAAGTCAGTACCCGCAATTTTTCTCGACCGTGATGGCACTATTAATGTCGATCACGGCTATGTCCACGAAATCGATAATTTTGAGTTTATCGATGGCGTAATTGACGCGATGCGTCAATTAAAGGAGATGGGCTTCGCGCTGGTGGTGGTCACCAACCAGTCCGGTATCGCTCGCGGTAAGTTTAGCGAAGCGCAGTTTGAAACGCTGACCGAATGGATGGACTGGTCGCTGGCCGACCGCGGCGTCGATCTGGACGGTATCTACTATTGTCCGCATCACCCGCAGGGCACCGTTGAAGAATACCGTCAGACCTGTGATTGCCGTAAGCCGCATCCGGGGATGCTCATCTCCGCGCGTGACTACCTTAATATAGATATGGCCGCTTCTTATATGGTAGGCGACAAAGTTGAAGATATGCAGGCAGCTCTGGCGGCGGATATTGGCACGAAAGTGCTGGTGCGTACCGGCAAGCCGGTCACGGCGGATGCGGAAAATGCCGCTGACTGGGTGCTTAATAGCCTGGCAGACCTGCCGGCAGCCATCAAAAAGCAGCAAAAATAAGCGTTGCGTATAAAAGATGAGCGGTTGAAATAAAATTGTATTTTTCCGCTTGTCATTCCCGGCGGGCTCCCTATAATGCGCCTCCATCGACACGGCGGATGTGAATCACTTCACACCAGATGGCCGGTTCGGTTGAAGAGAAAAGAATCCTGAAATTAAGGGTTGACTCTGAAAGAGGAAAGCGTAATATACGCCACCTCGCAACGCTGAGCGAAAGCCGCGTTGCACTGCTCTTTAACAATTTATCAGACAATCTGTGTGGGCACTCAAAGTGACATGGATTC
>NZ_JARXNI010000016.1:0-36750 GCF_036561945.1 Klebsiella scottii | reverse complement strand
TCAGTCGAAAGACTGGGCCTTTTGTTTTGTCTGTTGTTTGTCGGTAAGCGCACTCCTGAGGAGGACAAATTCGTCGGGAACGAATTTGCACAGCACGCCGTGCAGCCCGGAGGGTGGCGGGCAGGAGTCCCGGCATACAACGGCCAGGCATCAGACAGACGAAGAAACCTCATGCGCAGGCAATGGGGTTTTTTGTTATCTGCGGTTCAGGAAAAACGGTGTACCGCAGCGCTACGCGCCGCGATCCGGGAATATCCGCTGACCAGCAATCAAACCAAACAAGCCTTCCCCTGACATATACGGTAAACTAGTGCAGATTTTGCATCAGGAAGCCACTATGAATCACTCCCTTAAACCCTGGAATACCTTTGGCATCGATCGTAGCGCCAAAGCAATTGTGCGCGCCGAAAATGAACTACAGCTACTGTCTGCCTGGCAAGATGCCACCGCAGAAGAACAGCCGGTCTTAATCCTCGGGGAAGGAAGCAACGTGCTCTTTCTAAAGGATTATTCTGGTACGGTCATTATCAACCGCATCCTGGGGATTGAGGTCACAGAAACGCCTGAGGCCTGGCATCTACACGTTGGGGCAGGGGAGAACTGGCATCATCTGGTGCAGTTTACGTTAGATAAGGAAATGCCGGGCCTGGAAAACCTCGCCTTGATCCCTGGCTGCGCCGGCTCTTCCCCCATCCAAAATATTGGTGCTTACGGCGTGGAGCTGCAGCGTGTCTGCCAGTATGTCGACTGTATTGAGCTGGCAACCGGGCATAAGCAACGACTTTCGGCCAACGAGTGCCGTTTTGGCTACCGGGATAGTATCTTCAAACATGAGTATCAGGATCGCTATGCCATTGTAGCCGTTGGCCTCAGATTGCCTAAAGTCTGGCAGCCGGTGCTGACTTATGGCGATTTAGTCCGTCTTGACCCAAACACCGTGACGCCTCGACAGGTATTTGATGCTGTTTGCCATATGCGGATGACCAAACTTCCCGATCCGAAGGTCAATGGTAACGCCGGCAGCTTTTTTAAAAACCCGGTAATTAGCGCAGAGAAAGGGCAGGAACTGCTGGGCGCTTTCCCAAATGCACCGCACTACCCACAGGCGGATGGCAGCATCAAGCTGGCCGCTGGATGGCTTATCGATCAATGCCAGCTCAAAGGGAAAACCATCGGTGGTGCGGCAGTACATCGCCAGCAGGCGCTGGTATTAATCAATGACCATCATGCAACCAGCGATGATGTGATCGATCTTGCTCACTACGTCCGCCAGCGGGTTGGCGAGATGTTCAACGTCTGGCTGCAGCCCGAAGTCCGCTTTATTGGCGCAACCGGTGAAGTTAACGCTGAGGAGGCGATTGCATGAGGGACAACACCATTCCCCTGACCCTGATATCCATTCTGGCTGACGGAGAGTTTCATTCTGGGGAGCAGCTCGGTGAGCGTCTGGGGATGAGCCGGGCAGCGATCAATAAGCATATTCAGACGCTGCGTGACTGGGGAGTTGATGTCTTTACCGTTCCAGGCAAAGGCTACAGCCTACCGGAACCGATCCAGTTATTAAATGAAGAGCAGATTGCCGGGCAGATCGAACATGGCCGCGTCACCGTGCTGCCGGTCATTGATTCTACAAACCAGTATTTATTGGACCGGCTTAACGAGCTACAGTCTGGCGATGCATGCGTTGCGGAGTATCAACAGGCTGGACGCGGCCGTCGAGGCCGTAAGTGGTTTTCGCCATTCGGCGCGAATCTCTATCTTTCCATATACTGGCGACTGGAGCAGGGACCTGCCGCGGCGGTAGGACTGAGCCTGGTGATTGGGATTGTTATCGCTGAGGTACTTCAGAGCCTCGGCGCCGATAAGGTGCGAGTGAAGTGGCCAAACGATCTGTACCTTGAGGACCGGAAGCTGTCCGGCATCCTCGTGGAAATGACGGGAAAAACGGGCGATGCGGCGCAGATAGTGAGCGGTGCAGGGATCAATCTGGCGATGCGACGCGTGGAGTCTGATGTCGTCAATCAGGGCTGGATTAGCCTGCAGGAAGCCGGAGTCTCTATCGACCGCAATGCCCTGGCGGCGCGGCTGATTAAAGAGCTACGAGCGGGCCTGCAGCTCTTTGAACAGGAAGGGTTGGCTCCTTATCTGTCGCGCTGGGAAAAATTAGATAATTTCCTCAACCGCCCGGTTAAGCTTATTATCGGAGACAAAGAAATCTTTGGGATTTCCCGCGGTATCGACACTCAAGGAGCATTATTACTTGAGCAAGATGGGGTGATTAAACCTTGGGTGGGCGGTGAGATATCGCTACGTAGCGCCGAATAAATAACAGGGAGCCGAGGCTCCCTTTTTTATTTCCGCAAGCGAACCTGGTCGACAGAATGGTTTGCGCTCTTGGTCATTATCAGACTTGCTCTTTCACGAGTTGGTAGAATGTTTTCTTTAAGATTCAGAAGGTTAATCTCATTCCACAATGAGGTGGCTATATTGGTAGCCTCATCTTTAGAGAGTCTTGCATAATTATGGAAATAAGAATCGGGATCGGTAAATGCGCCTTCACGGAATTTCAGAAAACGATTGATATACCAGCTCTGCAGCAGTTTTTCCGGCGCATCAACATATATAGAAAAATCAACGAAGTCGGAAACAAATACATGATGCGGGTCGTGCGGGTAATCCATCCCACTTTGTAAAACATTTAATCCTTCAAGAATTAAAATGTCCGGCTGGGAAACCGTCTTATCGCCATCCGGAATAACATCATAAATAAGATGTGAATAGACCGGGGCCTTAGCGTTGGCGATACCTGATTTCAGATCGGAGACGAACTTGACCAGACGGTGCATATCATAAGATTGCGGGAAGCCCTTCTTCTTCATCAGACCGCGCTCTTTCAACACGGCATTAGGATGCAGGAAGCCATCGGTGGTGATTAATTCAACATGCCGATGCTCCGGCCAGCGGCTAAGGAGCGCCTGCAGCACGCGCGCGGTTGTGCTTTTACCTACCGCGACGCTTCCGGCGATGCTGATGATATACGGAATACGCTGACCGTTGGTACCAAGAAACTGTTCCAGCACGGCCTGGCGACGCAGGTTGGAACTGATATAGAAATTAAGCAAACGCGACAGCGGCAAATAAATCTCTGCGACTTCTTCCAGCGAAAGATCTTCGTTGATGCCTTTTAACCGCGTGATTTCTTCCTCTGTTAGCGTCATCGGAACGGAATCACGAAGTGCAGCCCATTGGTTGCGGTTAAATTGTAGATACGGTGTCATTAACGTTTGCTCTTTTTTGCTCATAAGCATTTTCTTACCATCGCCAAATTAAAGACGGGCGGAGATGCTTCACATAAGTTAATCAGGACAATGGGCAGGAGGGTAACACCAGATTGCAGGGAATAATAAGAAAAAAACGCATCGAATGATGCTTTCTCACGCCAACATCACAAGAGTGAAATTTGTGAATAAAGGTCGTCAAAGCTGATGTGGGCGCAAACGGCAGCGGACAGTAAACGCTGATAGTGCAGTCGACGGGGCGGTCAGGACAATCAGCTATCCATATTATATAGCAGAGACTTTGCCATATCGGGGGCGAGCACCAGTTATGCCGCCGTACCAAAAGGCTATCCTTGCCCATACGCCGCGGGCTTTAAATGGAAATATTGCGAGCGGAATGGTGGTTTTTTGTTCTTCGGCGATTGAAATTACACCGCTTTTTCGTGTTTGAGAGCAAAATATGAGCGATAGAACGATTTATGCAATTTTTTAGTTGCATGAATTCGCAGGTCTCCCTAAAATGCGCGCTACTTGATGCCGACTTAGCTCAGTAGGTAGAGCAACTGACTTGTAATCAGTAGGTCACCAGTTCGATTCCGGTAGTCGGCACCATCAAGTGCCTGGTGGGGTTCCCGAGCGGCCAAAGGGAGCAGACTGTAAATCTGCCGTCATCGACTTCGAAGGTTCGAATCCTTCCCCCACCACCATCTTTCGGCAACGCTTTGCGAAGCCAGAGCTGATTGGTTAAGCTAATCAGCTCAAACAAAGAAAAGAGATAACTCTCTTTTTTTTGTTATAGAAAGAACTGGGTAGCCGAGTTTCAGGATGCGGGCATCGTATAATGGCTATTACCTCAGCCTTCCAAGCTGATGATGCGGGTTCGATTCCCGCTGCCCGCTCCAGACGTGCTGATATGGCTCAGTTGGTAGAGCGCACCCTTGGTAAGGGTGAGGTCCCCAGTTCGACTCTGGGTATCAGCACCACTTCTTTATCTCTCCTTCCCTGTTTCTCTCTATTTTATTGCATTCAACAAGTCGGGCATGTTGCCTGGTTGATGTGGTGATATCACCGATTTATCCGTGTCTTAGAGGGACAATCGATGTCTAAAGAAAAGTTTGAACGTACAAAACCGCACGTTAACGTCGGTACTATCGGCCACGTTGACCATGGTAAAACAACGCTGACTGCTGCAATCACTACCGTTCTGGCTAAAACCTACGGTGGTTCTGCGCGCGCATTCGACCAGATCGATAACGCACCGGAAGAAAAAGCTCGTGGTATCACCATCAACACTTCCCACGTTGAATATGACACCCCGACTCGCCACTACGCGCACGTAGACTGCCCGGGCCACGCCGACTATGTTAAAAACATGATCACCGGTGCTGCTCAGATGGATGGCGCGATCCTGGTTGTTGCTGCGACTGACGGCCCGATGCCGCAGACTCGTGAGCACATCCTGCTGGGTCGTCAGGTAGGCGTTCCGTACATCATCGTGTTCCTGAACAAATGCGACATGGTTGATGACGAAGAGCTGCTGGAACTGGTAGAGATGGAAGTTCGTGAACTGCTGTCTCAGTACGATTTCCCGGGCGACGACACTCCGATCATCCGCGGTTCTGCTCTGAAAGCGCTGGAAGGCGATGCAGAGTGGGAAGCTAAGATCGTTGAACTGGCTGGCTACCTGGATTCTTACATCCCGGAACCAGAACGTGCTATCGACAAGCCGTTCCTGCTGCCGATCGAAGACGTATTCTCCATCTCCGGCCGTGGTACCGTTGTTACCGGTCGTGTAGAGCGCGGTATCGTTAAAGTTGGCGAAGAAGTTGAAATCGTTGGTATCAAAGACACTGCTAAGTCTACCTGTACCGGCGTTGAAATGTTCCGCAAACTGCTGGACGAAGGCCGTGCTGGTGAGAACGTCGGCGTTCTGCTGCGTGGTATCAAACGTGAAGAAATCGAACGTGGTCAGGTACTGGCTAAGCCGGGTTCTATCAAGCCGCACACCAAATTCGAATCTGAAGTGTACATCCTGTCCAAAGATGAAGGCGGCCGTCATACTCCGTTCTTCAAAGGCTACCGTCCGCAGTTCTACTTCCGTACAACTGACGTGACTGGCACCATCGAACTGCCGGAAGGCGTAGAGATGGTAATGCCGGGCGACAACATCAAAATGGTTGTTACCCTGATCCACCCGATCGCGATGGACGACGGTCTGCGTTTCGCAATCCGTGAAGGCGGTCGTACCGTTGGCGCGGGCGTTGTTGCTAAAGTTCTCAGCTAATCGCTGATAACATTTGACGCAATGCGCAATAAAAGGGCATCATTTGATGCCCTTTTTGCACGCTTTCGAACCAGAACCTGGCTCATCAGTGATTTTTTTTGTCATAATCATTGCTGAGACAGGCTCTGTAGAGGGCGTTAAATCCGAAACGCAGCAGAGCATTTCGGTTTGGTTGCCTCGCTCTCGCGGGGCAAAATTATTTGTCTGAATTCTTGTGACAGGTTGGTTTATGAGTGCGAATACCGAAGCTCAAGGGAGCGGGCGCGGCCTGGAAGCGATGAAGTGGACGATCGTTGCCGTGCTGCTGATTGTGGCCATCGTAGGCAACTTCCTTTATCGTGACATTATGCTGGCGGTGCGTGCGCTGGCCGTGGTGATTCTGATCGCTGCTGCCGGTGGCGTCGCGCTGTTAACCACAAAAGGTAAGGCGACCGTAGCTTTCGCCCGTGAAGCGAGAACCGAAGTCCGCAAGGTAATCTGGCCAACTCGCCAGGAAACGTTGCACACCACGCTGATTGTTGCCGCGGTAACTGCGGTAATGTCACTGATCCTGTGGGGACTGGATGGTATTCTGGTTCGCCTGGTATCCTTTATCACTGGCCTGAGGTTCTGAGATGTCTGAAGCTCCTAAAAAACGTTGGTACGTCGTTCAGGCGTTTTCCGGTTTTGAAGGTCGCGTAGCTACCTCGTTGCGTGAACATATCAAATTGCACAATATGGAAGAGTTGTTTGGCGAAGTCATGGTACCGACCGAAGAAGTGGTCGAAATCCGTGGTGGCCAGCGCCGCAAGAGCGAGCGCAAATTCTTCCCGGGTTACGTTCTGGTCCAGATGGTGATGAACGACGCAAGCTGGCACCTGGTGCGCAGCGTACCGCGCGTAATGGGCTTTATCGGCGGTACATCCGACCGTCCTGCGCCGATCAGCGACAAAGAAGTTGACGCGATCATGAACCGTCTTCAGCAGGTTGGCGATAAGCCGCGTCCTAAAACGCTGTTCGAGCCGGGCGAAATGGTTCGCGTCAGCGATGGTCCGTTTGCTGACTTCAACGGCGTTGTTGAAGAAGTTGACTACGAGAAGTCCCGCCTGAAGGTTTCTGTTTCGATCTTTGGCCGTGCGACCCCGGTCGAGCTGGACTTTGCTCAGGTAGAAAAAGCCTAAGCGACGATCAAAAAAGCAGCGATTTAATCGTTGCATGAGGCGCGAAATTGACATACAATTTCGCGCCTTTTGTTTTTATGGGCCGCGTGTCCGTAAGACGATATTGATAACGGGGAGCCTTTTCTAAAGGCGTTATACCCAAACGAGGAAATTTAAATGGCTAAGAAAGTACAAGCCTACGTCAAGCTGCAGGTTGCAGCTGGTATGGCAAACCCGAGCCCGCCGGTTGGTCCAGCACTGGGTCAGCAGGGTGTGAACATCATGGAATTCTGTAAAGCGTTCAACGCCAAAACAGAATCCCTGGAAAAAGGTCTGCCGACTCCGGTTGTTATTACCGTTTACGCTGACCGTTCCTTTACCTTTGTTACCAAGACCCCGCCGGCTGCCGTTCTGCTGAAGAAAGCTGCAGGCATCAAGTCTGGTTCCGGTAAGCCGAACAAAGATAAAGTAGGTAAAATTTCCCGCGCTCAGCTGCAGGAAATCGCGCAGACCAAAGCTGCCGACATGACTGGTTCTGACATTGAAGCGATGACTCGCTCCATTGAAGGTACTGCACGTTCCATGGGCCTGGTAGTAGAGGATTAAGAAATGGCTAAACTGACCAAGCGTATGCGCGTGATCCGTGACAAAGTTGATGTGACTAAACAGTACGACATCAACGAAGCTATTGCTCTGCTGAAAGAGCTGGCCACCGCTAAATTTACCGAAAGCGTAGACGTTGCTGTTAACCTCGGCATCGACGCTCGTAAATCTGACCAGAACGTCCGTGGCGCAACCGTACTGCCGCACGGTACTGGCCGTTCCGTTCGCGTAGCCGTATTTGCCCAGGGCCCGAACGCTGAAGCTGCTAAAGCTGCAGGCGCCGAGCTGGTAGGTATGGAAGATCTGGCAGACCAGATCAAAAAAGGCGAAATGAACTTCGACGTTGTTATTGCTTCCCCGGATGCAATGCGCGTTGTTGGTCAGCTGGGCCAGGTTCTGGGTCCGCGTGGCCTGATGCCAAACCCGAAAGTGGGTACCGTTACTCCGAACGTTGCTGAAGCTGTTAAGAACGCTAAAGCAGGTCAGGTTCGCTATCGTAACGACAAAAACGGCATTATTCACACCACCATCGGTAAAGTGGACTTTGACGCTGACAAACTGAAAGAAAACCTGGAAGCCCTGCTGGTTGCGCTGAAAAAAGCAAAACCGACTCAGGCGAAAGGCGTTTTCATCAAGAAAGTTAGCCTCTCCACCACCATGGGTGCTGGCGTTGCCGTTGATCAAGCTGGTCTGAGCGCTTCTGCGAACTAAGATTAGCTTTACGTGGGCGGTGGATTTGTCTACAATTCTACCCCCACGATTCTGTTGGAATAAACAGAGACTATGCGAGTTATTCGAATTGCAGCAAGGCGGCAATTGAGTGAATCGCCGGGAGCGTAGTTGACTACGTGACCTGTGTGAGCGAAAGCAGCTAACGCAGCTGTGGTTCGAAGAACGAAGACATAGAAAGAATTTGTTCGTTGGAGCCTGGCCTATCCAGGCCTCCGTCGAAGACCGCAGGTGTTTCGCAAGAAACTTAATGCCCTGCGTAGACGGTGACAGAACGCTAAGATTATTTTTGGATACTCTGGCTTGTTTCTGCTCACCGTATTAAGACGCTCTATTCGTTGAGTAGAGTGAAGTGAGTTCCCAGAGCATGAGCTCTGGCAAACATCCAGGAGCAAAGCTAATGGCTTTAAATCTTCAAGACAAACAAGCGATTGTTGCTGAAGTCAGCGAAGTAGCCAAAGGCGCGCTGTCTGCAGTAGTTGCGGATTCCCGTGGCGTTACTGTAGATAAAATGACTGAACTGCGTAAAGCAGGTCGTGAAGCTGGCGTTTACATGCGTGTTGTCCGCAACACCCTGCTGCGCCGCGTCGTTGAAGGTACTCAGTTCGAGTGCCTGAAAGACACGTTTGTTGGTCCGACCCTGATTGCATACTCTATGGAACACCCGGGCGCTGCCGCTCGTCTGTTCAAAGAGTTCGCGAAAGCGAATGCAAAATTCGAGGTTAAAGCCGCAGCCTTTGAAGGCGAGCTGATCCCGGCGTCGCAAATCGACCGCCTGGCAACTCTGCCGACCTACGACGAAGCAATTGCACGCCTGATGGCAACCATGAAAGAAGCTTCGGCTGGCAAACTGGTTCGCACTCTGGCTGCTGTACGCGATGCGAAAGAAGCTGCTTAATCGCAGTTGTCTTTATAAAGCACTCGCTTACGTATAAACTTATTCTGATATTCAGGAACAATTTAAATGTCTATCACTAAAGATCAAATCATTGAAGCAGTATCCGCTATGTCCGTAATGGACGTTGTTGAGCTGATCTCTGCAATGGAAGAAAAATTCGGTGTTTCCGCTGCTGCTGCTGTAGCTGTAGCTGCTGGCCCGGCTGAAGCTGCTGAAGAAAAAACTGAATTCGACGTAATTCTGAAAGCTGCTGGCGCTAACAAAGTTGCTGTAATCAAAGCAGTACGTAGCGCAACTGGCCTGGGTCTGAAAGAAGCTAAAGACCTGGTAGAATCTGCACCTGCTGCCCTGAAAGAAGGCATCAGCAAAGATGACGCAGAAGCACTGAAAAAATCTCTGGAAGAAGCTGGCGCTGAAGTTGAAGTCAAATAAGCCAACCTTTCCGGTTGCAGCCTGAGTAATCAGGCTGATGGCTGGTGACTATTTAGTCACCAGCCTTTTTGCGCTGTAAGGCGCCAGTAGCATTTCACACTGTTTGACTGCTGGTTGTCCTGACAATGCATGTTTCTATCGACGACTTAATATACTGCGACAGGGTGCTCGCTCTGTGTAAATCGCGACGAAATGGTTTAAGCGTGATAGCAACAGGTATTGCGGAAAGTGTTCCATTTTCCGGTCCACAAAATAGTGTTGCATAAAAAACTGCCTTTTTGAGGCAGACGGGTCGACTTGTCAGCGAGCTGAGGAACCCTATGGTTTACTCCTATACCGAGAAAAAACGTATTCGTAAGGATTTTGGTAAACGTCCACAAGTTCTGGACATACCTTATCTCCTTTCTATCCAGCTTGATTCGTTCCAGAAGTTTATCGAGCAAGATCCTGAAGGGCAATATGGTCTGGAAGCAGCCTTCCGTTCCGTGTTCCCGATTAAAAGCTACAGCGGTAATTCCGAGCTGCAATACGTCAGCTACCGTCTGGGCGAACCTGTATTTGATGTTAAAGAATGTCAGATCCGTGGCGTGACCTATTCGGCACCGCTGCGCGTAAAACTGCGTCTGGTGATCTACGAGCGTGAAGCGCCGGAAGGCACCGTTAAAGACATCAAAGAACAGGAAGTCTACATGGGCGAAATTCCGCTCATGACCGACAACGGTACCTTTGTTATCAACGGTACTGAGCGTGTTATCGTTTCTCAGCTGCACCGTAGCCCGGGCGTCTTCTTTGACAGTGACAAAGGTAAGACTCACTCTTCCGGTAAGGTCCTGTATAACGCACGTATCATCCCTTACCGCGGTTCCTGGCTGGACTTCGAGTTCGATCCGAAAGACAACCTGTTTGTCCGTATCGACCGTCGTCGTAAGCTGCCGGCAACTATCATCCTGCGCGCGCTGAATTATACCACTGAGCAGATCCTTGACCTGTTCTTCGAAAAAGTGGTCTTTGAAATTCGCGACAACAAGCTGCAGATGGAGCTGATTCCGGAGCGTCTGCGTGGTGAAACTGCGTCCTTCGACATCGAAGCTAACGGTAAGATCTACGTCGAGAAAGCCCGTCGTATTACCGCTCGCCATATCCGCCAGCTGGAAAAAGACGATATTAAGCTTATCGAAGTTCCGGTTGAGTACATCGCGGGTAAAGTTGCTGCTAAAGACTATGTCGATACGGCGACCGGCGAACTGATCTGCCCGGCGAACATGGAGCTGAGCCTTGATCTGCTGGCGAAACTGAGCCAGTCCGGTCATAAGCGCATCGAAACTCTGTTCACCAACGATCTCGATCACGGTGCGTACATGTCTGAAACCGTACGCGTCGACCCGACCAACGATCGTCTGAGCGCGCTGGTAGAAATCTACCGCATGATGCGCCCGGGTGAGCCGCCGACTCGTGAAGCAGCTGAAAACCTGTTTGAGAACCTGTTCTTCTCCGAAGATCGCTACGATCTGTCCGCGGTTGGTCGTATGAAGTTCAACCGTTCTCTGCTGCGTGACGAAATCGAAGGTTCCGGTATCCTGAGCAAAGACGACATCATTCAGGTGATGAAGAAGCTCATCGGTATCCGTAACGGTATTGGCGAAGTCGATGATATCGACCACCTCGGCAACCGTCGTATCCGTTCCGTTGGCGAAATGGCGGAAAACCAGTTCCGCGTTGGCCTGGTTCGCGTAGAGCGTGCGGTTAAAGAGCGTCTGTCCCTGGGCGATCTGGATACCCTGATGCCTCAGGATATGATCAACGCCAAGCCGATTTCCGCAGCAGTGAAAGAGTTCTTTGGTTCCAGCCAGCTGTCTCAGTTTATGGACCAGAACAACCCGCTGTCCGAGATTACGCACAAACGTCGTATCTCTGCCCTCGGCCCAGGCGGTCTGACCCGCGAGCGCGCAGGCTTTGAAGTTCGAGACGTACACCCGACTCACTACGGTCGCGTATGTCCAATCGAAACGCCTGAAGGCCCGAACATCGGTCTGATCAACTCCCTGTCTGTGTATGCACAGACTAACGAATACGGCTTCCTTGAGACTCCGTATCGTAAAGTGACTGACGGCGTTGTAACCGACGAAATTCATTACCTCTCTGCTATCGAAGAAGGTAACTACGTCATCGCTCAGGCGAACTCCAACCTGGATGACGAAGGCCACTTTGAAGAAGACCTGGTAACGTGCCGTAGTAAAGGCGAATCCAGCTTGTTCAGCCGCGACCAGGTTGACTACATGGACGTATCCACCCAGCAGGTGGTTTCCGTCGGTGCGTCCCTGATCCCGTTCCTGGAACACGATGACGCCAACCGTGCATTGATGGGTGCGAACATGCAACGTCAGGCGGTTCCGACTCTGCGCGCTGATAAGCCGCTGGTTGGTACCGGTATGGAACGTGCTGTTGCCGTTGACTCCGGTGTTACTGCGGTTGCTAAACGTGGCGGTACCGTTCAGTACGTGGATGCATCCCGTATCGTTATCAAAGTTAACGATGATGAGATGTACCCGGGCGAAGCCGGCATCGACATCTATAACCTGACCAAGTACACCCGTTCTAACCAGAACACCTGCATCAACCAGATGCCTTGCGTGTCCCTGGGTGAGCCAATTGAGCGCGGCGACGTGCTGGCAGACGGTCCGTCCACCGACCTTGGTGAACTGGCTCTCGGTCAGAACATGCGCGTAGCGTTCATGCCGTGGAACGGCTACAACTTCGAAGACTCCATCCTCGTCTCCGAGCGTGTGGTTCAGGAAGATCGTTTCACCACGATTCACATCCAGGAACTGGCGTGCGTGTCCCGTGACACCAAACTGGGGCCGGAAGAGATTACCGCTGATATCCCGAACGTGGGTGAAGCTGCGCTCTCTAAACTGGACGAATCCGGTATCGTTTATATCGGTGCGGAAGTGACCGGCGGCGACATTCTGGTTGGTAAGGTAACGCCGAAAGGTGAAACCCAGCTGACTCCAGAAGAGAAACTGCTGCGTGCGATCTTCGGTGAGAAAGCGTCTGACGTTAAAGACTCTTCTCTGCGCGTACCGAACGGCGTATCTGGTACCGTTATCGACGTTCAGGTCTTTACCCGCGACGGCGTTGAGAAAGACAAACGTGCGCTGGAAATCGAAGAAATGCAGCTGAAGCAGGCGAAAAAAGACCTGTCTGAAGAACTGCAGATCTTCGAAGCTGGCCTGTTTGGTCGTATCTACGCGGTGCTGGTCTCCGGTGGTGTTGAAGCTGAGAAGCTTGACAAGCTGCCGCGCGACCGCTGGCTGGAACTGGGCCTGGCCGACGAAGAGAAACAAAATCAGCTGGAGCAGCTGGCTGAGCAGTACGACGAACTGAAACACGAGTTCGAGAAAAAACTCGAAGCGAAACGCCGTAAAATTACCCAAGGCGACGATCTGGCACCTGGCGTGCTGAAGATTGTTAAAGTGTATCTGGCCGTTAAACGTCAGATTCAGCCGGGTGATAAAATGGCAGGTCGTCACGGTAACAAGGGTGTTATCTCTAAGATCAACCCGATCGAAGATATGCCTTACGATGAAAACGGCACGCCGGTAGACATCGTACTGAACCCGCTGGGCGTACCGTCTCGTATGAACATCGGTCAGATTCTGGAAACCCACCTGGGTATGGCTGCGAAAGGCATCGGCGAGAAAATCAACGCCATGCTGAAACAGCAGCAGGAAGTCGCCAAACTGCGCGAATTCATCCAGAAAGCGTACGATCTGGGTACAGATGTTCGTCAGAAGGTCGATCTGAATACCTTCACCGATGATGAAGTTCTGCGTCTTGCTGAAAACCTGAAAAAAGGTATGCCGATCGCAACGCCGGTATTCGACGGTGCGAAAGAGTCTGAAATCAAGGAACTGTTACAGCTGGGTGGCCTGCCGACTTCCGGTCAGATTACCCTGTTCGACGGTCGTACCGGCGAGCAGTTCGAGCGCCAGGTTACCGTCGGCTATATGTACATGCTGAAGCTGAACCACCTGGTTGATGACAAGATGCATGCGCGTTCTACCGGTTCTTACAGCCTGGTTACTCAGCAGCCGCTGGGTGGTAAGGCTCAGTTCGGTGGTCAGCGCTTCGGTGAGATGGAAGTATGGGCGCTGGAAGCTTACGGCGCGGCATACACCCTGCAGGAAATGCTTACCGTCAAGTCTGATGACGTCAACGGTCGTACCAAGATGTATAAAAACATCGTGGACGGCAACCATCAGATGGAACCGGGCATGCCGGAATCCTTCAACGTACTGTTGAAAGAGATTCGCTCGCTGGGCATCAACATCGAACTGGAAGACGAGTAACTCTCGCTCAAACAGGTCACTGGTGCCGGGGTTATACCCGGCGCCAGATTGTGCTAACTCCGACGGGAGCAAATCCGTGAAAGATTTATTAAAGTTTCTGAAAGCGCAGACTAAAACCGAAGAGTTTGATGCGATCAAAATTGCTCTGGCCTCGCCAGACATGATCCGTTCATGGTCTTTCGGTGAAGTTAAAAAGCCGGAAACCATCAACTACCGTACGTTCAAACCAGAACGTGACGGCCTTTTCTGTGCGCGTATTTTCGGGCCAGTAAAAGACTACGAGTGCCTGTGCGGTAAGTACAAGCGCCTGAAACACCGTGGTGTGATCTGTGAGAAGTGCGGCGTTGAAGTGACCCAGACTAAAGTGCGTCGTGAGCGCATGGGCCACATCGAGCTGGCGTCTCCGACCGCCCACATTTGGTTCCTGAAGTCGCTGCCGTCCCGTATCGGCCTGCTGCTGGATATGCCGCTGCGTGATATCGAACGCGTTCTGTACTTCGAATCCTATGTGGTTATCGAAGGCGGGATGACGAACCTCGAACGTAACCAGATCCTGACTGAAGAGCAGTATCTGGACGCGCTGGAAGAGTTCGGCGACGAGTTCGACGCGAAGATGGGCGCCGAAGCTATTCAGGCCCTGCTGAAGAGCATGGATCTGGAGCAGGAATGCGAACAGCTGCGTGAAGAGCTGAACGAAACCAACTCCGAAACCAAGCGTAAAAAGCTGACCAAGCGTATCAAGCTGCTGGAAGCTTTCGTTCAGTCTGGCAACAAGCCGGAGTGGATGATCCTGACCGTTCTGCCGGTTCTGCCGCCAGATCTGCGTCCGCTGGTTCCGCTGGATGGTGGTCGTTTCGCGACTTCTGACCTGAACGATCTGTATCGTCGCGTCATTAACCGTAACAACCGTCTGAAACGTCTGCTGGATCTGGCTGCGCCGGATATCATCGTACGCAACGAAAAACGTATGCTGCAGGAAGCGGTTGACGCCCTGCTGGATAACGGTCGTCGCGGTCGTGCTATCACCGGTTCGAACAAACGTCCTCTGAAATCTTTGGCCGATATGATCAAAGGTAAACAGGGTCGTTTCCGTCAGAACCTGCTGGGTAAACGCGTTGACTACTCCGGTCGTTCTGTTATCACCGTAGGTCCATACCTGCGTCTGCATCAGTGCGGTCTGCCGAAGAAAATGGCGCTGGAGCTGTTCAAACCGTTCATCTACGGCAAGCTGGAACTGCGTGGTCTTGCTACCACCATTAAAGCTGCGAAGAAAATGGTTGAGCGCGAAGAAGCCGTCGTTTGGGATATCCTGGACGAAGTTATCCGCGAACACCCGGTACTGCTGAACCGTGCGCCAACCCTGCACCGTTTGGGTATCCAGGCATTTGAGCCGGTACTGATCGAAGGTAAAGCTATCCAGCTGCACCCGCTGGTCTGTGCGGCATATAACGCCGACTTCGATGGTGACCAGATGGCTGTTCACGTACCGCTGACGCTGGAAGCCCAGCTGGAAGCGCGTGCGCTGATGATGTCTACCAACAACATCCTGTCCCCGGCGAACGGCGAGCCTATCATCGTTCCGTCTCAGGACGTTGTACTGGGTCTGTACTACATGACCCGTGACTGTGTTAACGCCAAAGGCGAAGGCATGGTGCTGACTGGCCCGAAAGAAGCTGAGCGTATTTATCGCGCTGGCCTGGCCTCTCTGCATGCGCGCGTTAAAGTGCGTATCACCGAATACGAAAAAGATGAAAACGACCAGTTCGTAGCGAAAACCAGCCTGAAGGACACGACCGTTGGCCGTGCGATTCTGTGGATGATCGTGCCTAAAGGTCTGCCGTTCACTATCGTGAACCAGGCGCTGGGTAAGAAAGCGATCTCCAAGATGCTGAACACCTGCTACCGTATTCTGGGCCTGAAACCGACCGTTATTTTTGCGGACCAGACGATGTATACCGGCTTTGCTTACGCAGCGCGTTCAGGTGCATCCGTTGGTATTGATGACATGGTCATCCCGGAGAAAAAACACGAGATCATCAGCGAAGCGGAAGCTGAAGTTGCTGAAATCCAGGAACAGTTCCAGTCCGGTCTGGTTACCGCTGGCGAACGCTACAACAAAGTTATCGATATCTGGGCTGCGGCGAACGATCGTGTATCCAAAGCGATGATGGATAACCTGCAAACCGAAACCGTTATTAACCGTGACGGCGTCGAAGAGCAGCAGGTTTCCTTCAACAGCATCTACATGATGGCCGACTCCGGTGCGCGTGGTTCTGCGGCACAGATTCGTCAGCTGGCTGGTATGCGTGGTCTGATGGCGAAGCCGGATGGCTCCATCATCGAAACGCCGATCACCGCGAACTTCCGTGAAGGTCTGAACGTACTCCAGTACTTCATCTCCACGCACGGTGCGCGTAAAGGTCTGGCGGATACCGCACTGAAAACAGCGAACTCCGGTTACCTGACTCGTCGTCTGGTTGACGTTGCCCAGGACCTGGTGGTTACTGAAGACGACTGTGGCACCCTGGAAGGCATCACCATGACCCCCGTTATCGAGGGTGGTGATGTTAAAGAGCCGCTGCGCGATCGCGTACTGGGTCGTGTGACCGCTGAAGACGTTCTGAAGCCGGGTACTGCGGATATTCTGGTTCCACGCAACACGCTGCTGCACGAGCACTGGTGTGATCTGCTGGAAGAGAACTCCGTTGACTCCGTCAAAGTTCGTTCCGTCGTATCCTGTGACACCGACTTTGGTGTATGTGCGCACTGCTACGGTCGTGACCTGGCGCGTGGCCACATCATCAACAAAGGTGAGGCTATCGGCGTTATCGCGGCACAGTCCATCGGTGAGCCGGGTACACAGCTGACGATGCGTACGTTCCACATCGGTGGTGCGGCATCTCGTGCGGCTGCTGAATCCAGCATCCAGGTGAAAAACAAAGGTAGCATCCGTCTTAGCAACGCTAAATCGGTTGTGAACTCTGCCGGTAAGCTGGTAGTAACCTCGCGTAACACCGAACTGAAGCTGATCGACGAATTCGGTCGTACCAAAGAGAGCTATAAAGTTCCTTACGGTGCGGTGATGGGTAAAGGTGATGGTGAGCAGGTTGCCGGCGGGGAAACCGTTGCAAACTGGGATCCGCACACCATGCCGGTTATCACTGAAGTAAGTGGTTTCATCCGCTTCACTGACATGATTGACGGCCAGACCATTACTCGTCAGACCGACGAGCTGACCGGTCTGTCTTCGCTGGTGGTTCTGGATTCTGCAGAGCGTACAGCGGGTGGTAAAGACCTGCGTCCGGCGCTGAAAATCGTTGATGCTAACGGTAACGACGTACTGATCCCTGGCACCGATATGCCTGCGCAGTACTTCCTGCCGGGTAAAGCGATTGTCCAGCTGGAAGATGGGGTACAGATCAGCGGTGGTGACACCCTGGCGCGTATTCCTCAGGAATCTGGCGGTACCAAGGATATCACCGGTGGTCTGCCGCGCGTTGCCGACCTGTTCGAAGCGCGTCGTCCGAAAGAGCCGGCAATCCTGGCAGAAATCAGCGGTATCATCTCCTTCGGTAAAGAAACCAAAGGCAAACGTCGTCTGGTCATCACTCCGTTAGACGGTAGCGATCCATACGAAGAGATGATTCCGAAATGGCGTCAGCTGAACGTGTTTGAAGGCGAACGTGTAGAACGTGGTGATGTGGTTTCCGACGGTCCGGAAGCGCCGCACGACATTCTGCGTCTTCGTGGCGTACACGCGGTAACGCGTTATATCACCAACGAAGTACAGGACGTTTACCGTCTGCAAGGCGTTAAGATTAACGATAAGCACATTGAAGTTATCGTTCGTCAGATGCTGCGTAAAGCGACCATCGACAGTGCCGGTAGTTCCGACTTCCTGGAAGGCGAGCAGGTTGAATACTCCCGCGTCAAGATTGCTAACCGCGATCTGGAAGCGAATGGCAAAGTTGCGGCAACTTACTCCCGCGACCTGCTGGGTATCACCAAAGCGTCTCTGGCAACCGAATCGTTCATCTCTGCGGCATCGTTCCAGGAGACTACCCGTGTCCTGACCGAAGCAGCCGTTGCGGGCAAACGCGACGAACTGCGTGGCCTGAAAGAGAACGTCATCGTGGGTCGTCTGATCCCGGCTGGTACCGGCTATGCGTACCACCAGGATCGTATGCGCCGCAAGGCAGCTGGCGAACAGCCTGCTGCACCGCAGGTCACCGTTGAAGAAGCTTCTGCCAACCTGGCAGAGCTGCTGAACGCGGGTCTGGGCGGTTCAGACAACGATTAATCGTTGACGCTGTGCTAAAAAAGCCAGTCAGGTCTCCTGACTGGCTTTTTTTATTCTTACGCTGCCGCATCAGCGCGTTATTTTATTTAATCTATATTTGATTACATTCCATTAATAGATAAGTATCAATTGAGCCTTATTTTATTAATATCAATCCCGCCGGCCGATCCTGTTTTTTTATTCCATATTAAATATATGGGTAAAAATTCTACGCGTATCAAAAAATTAAAAATCAAAAAAGGTATAGTCAAAAAATACGGATAATCAGGTGATTGCGCCTTTCCTTATTTTCAGCTCTCACACGCTGAGGCATCGCTTCATCTATTTAAAACGCCATCGAGGAGGCCGCTAAATAAGAGTGAGACGACCGCGATAGATGATTTCGACCTAATAGAGTAGTTCTGGGGGATGCATGGAATTTGCTATACAACTCATCATTATCTTAATGTGTTTGTTTTATGGGGCCCGAAAAGGCGGGATTGCGCTGGGCCTTTTAGGCGGTATCGGGCTGGTTATTTTAGTCTTTGTCTTCCATCTTCAGCCGGGAAAACCGCCGGTTGATGTCATGCTGGTGATTATTGCGGTAGTGGCCGCATCGGCGACGCTACAGGCTTCCGGAGGTTTAGACGTGATGCTGCAGATTGCTGAAAAGCTTCTGCGGCGTAACCCAAAGTACGTGTCAATCGTCGCGCCATTTGTGACCTGTACGCTGACTATCCTTTGCGGCACCGGCCACGTGGTCTATACGATCCTGCCGATTATCTATGACGTCGCGATTAAGAATAATATTCGTCCCGAGCGTCCTATGGCGGCAAGCTCCATTGGCGCACAGATGGGTATTATCGCCAGCCCGGTTTCCGTCGCTGTCGTGTCGCTGGTGGCGATGCTCGGTAACTTTACGTTTAACGGCAAGCATCTGGAGTTTCTCGATCTGCTGGCGATCACCATCCCGTCAACCCTGCTGGGAATTCTGGCGATCGGTATTTTTAGCTGGTTTCGCGGCAAAGATTTGGATAAAGACGAAGAGTTCCAGGCGTTTATCGCCACACCTGAAAACCGCCACTATGTATACGGCGATACCGCGACGCTGCTGGACCGCAAGCTGCCGACCAGTAACTGGGTGGCGATGTGGATCTTCCTTGCGTCTATTGCCGTGGTAGCCCTGCTGGGCGCGTTCTCCGAGCTGCGGCCCGCTTTCGACGGCAAGCCGCTGTCGATGGTGCTGGTTATCCAGATGTTTATGCTGCTTTCCGGCGCGCTCATCATCATCATCACCAAAACCAATCCGGCCTCTATTTCTAAAAATGAGGTATTCCGTTCGGGAATGATCGCCATTGTGGCGGTATACGGCATTGCGTGGATGGCGGAGACCATGTTTGGTGCGCACATGTCTGAAATCAAGGGCGTGCTGGGCGAGATGGTAAAAGAGTATCCGTGGGCCTACGCCATTGTCCTGCTGATTGTCTCCAAATTCGTCAACTCCCAGGCGGCGGCGCTGGCGGCGATTGTCCCCGTTGCGTTGGCGATTGGCGTCGACCCGGCCTATATCGTAGCGTCCGCGCCGGCGTGCTACGGTTATTATATTCTGCCAACCTATCCCAGCGACCTGGCCGCTATTCAGTTCGACCGCTCGGGCACGACCCGAATCGGCCGCTTTGTCATTAACCACAGCTTTATTCTGCCGGGGTTGATTGGCGTCAGCGTCTCGTGCGTATTTGGCTGGATATTTGCCGCGCTATACGGATTTCTGTAATAAAAAAGCAGGTGCCGAACGGGCACCTGCTGCATAAAGCGGTTTAATTTACTGCGGAATACGGCGATACAGTTCGATCATATCGGTCGCCAGATCCTGGATTACCATGGCGTTCATCAGATGGTCCTGAGAGTGAACGGTAATCAGGTTGACCGGAAGCTTGCCGGACCCTTCATCCAGACCGATAAGCTGGGTCTGGATTTTATGCGCGTGCTTCACAAACTCATGAGATTCTGCCATCGCCTGTTCAGCGGCGGCAAAATCGCCTTTGCGCGCCAGCTGCAGTGCGGTTAATGCAGAACTACGCGCTGAACCGGCGTTAACCAGCAGCTCCATGATGATCGTTTCTAAATCTTCCATCTCTTACTCCATCAACTTCAGGGCTTTATCCAGAACGGCATCGCCTTTCATCATGCCGTAATCCATCATATCGATAACGGCAACTTTTTTACCGAACGGATCGGCCAGCGCCTGTAGTTTCGCCTGCTCATACTTCACCTGAGGGCCCAGCAGGATAATATCGGCAGCGGCCAGATTGTCTTTAAATTCAGCAACCGGCACGGCTTTAATCGAGACTTCCACCCCTTTCTGCTGCGCGGCAGCTTGCATACGTTGAACCAGCATGCTGGTGGACATACCTGCGGCACAGCATAAAACGATATTCTTCATAGTTCGTCGCCTTTATGTTCCTTGATATACCATCTTTAGCGCGGGCAGGGTGACGGAACAACCGCTTTGCAGCGATTGTGTGTAAGGCATCACAAAATAATGAAACCGGTTTCGGTTTGCGGACAAAAAAGACAAAAAAGCCCACGAAGCGGGTTTTTTGGGGATTCGCTTTAGGTTCTGACGATCTGATTCTTGCCCTGCTGTTTCGCTTTATAGAGCGCTTCGTCGACGCTGACCACCAGTTTATCCAGCGGCTCCATGTTCCATTCGCCGAGGCCCGCGCTGAAGGTTACGCTCAGCCCCTCTTCACGCCAGGTGCGCTGGGTAATCTTAATCCGCCAGCTTTCGAGCAGCGTATGGGCATGGGTGAGATGCTCTGCGGTAAATACCACGGCGAACTCCTCTCCGCCGTATCGGTAGAGTGAAATCTGCAGCGGCTGCAGGATTTGCAGCCCTTCACGGGCGACGCTGCGCAGAACGATATCGCCGTTGAGGTGACCCCAGGTGTCGTTAATCGATTTAAAGTTATCGATGTCGACCAGCGCCAGGGCAAACGGCTGGTGATCGTTCATCAGCGCGGCGATATCGCTATCGAAGGCGCGGCGGTTTTTACAGCCGGTCAGGGCGTCGATGGTGGCCTGGCGCACGTAGGTTAGCTCGCGCTGCTTATTGCTTTCGATAGCCTTGCTCAACATCGCTTCCAGCCGCGGGGCGCGCTGAACGTCGCCGGTCTTAATGGCGTTAATGATATTCATCAGCACCGTACGCGAAGCGTGGCGCAGGTAGAGGCCAAACAGGATAATGACAATGGCGGCCAGGACAAATCCCCAGATGAGAATATCGGTTTCGTAGCGCGTCAAATCAACCAGCGTGGCGTTAGAGACGCGGTAAATCACAAACCAGTCGGGATTAGTAAAAGAGTAGTAGTAGTACCAGCTATCGCTGGCGTTATCGTACAGCTGTCCTTCCGCGCTGGTCATGTTATCCATCAGGCTGCTGCTGACGTAGGGTTTAAACAGGGCGCCAGGGTCGGGGTGGAGCACCACTTTCCCGTCACGCTGCACGACAAAAAACTCACCCTGCACCGGCGCCACCATTTGCCGCAGCGCGTGCCCCATCGATGTCAGGTCCATATGGAAGGCGAGGCTGCCTTTGAGCCGTCCTTCCGGGGAGATCACCGGGCGATAAAGGGTTACGCTTGGCCGATGGGTAAAATAATCCAGATAGGGGCGGGTATAGAGGCTGAACATACTGGCTTCCGCCTGTTTGATAAACCACGGCCGTGATTCAGGATCAAACGATCGGCTATCTTCCGTCTCCAGGACTTCAGGGGCGCGCAAATAGTGCGCCTGGGTGTCCGCCAGAGAGATAGAAGAGACGGTTTGCATCAGATCCTGAAGCTGCATCAACGTGCGTAAGCCTTTTTGCGGATCGAGATTAACGGCATTATTCAGCTCGTCATTGCGGGAAAAAAAGGTGGTTGCGCGGGTGAGAATATGATCATTTACGCGCAGCAGTGATTCGGTGTAGTTAATGGCCAGATTATGGGTGAAGTTGCGATTAACGTGGTGATAGTCCTCAAGGAAATTTTTTTTCTGAGTGGCGGTAACGAACGCTGCGATCAGTAAAAAACTGAGTAAAATCCCCGCAAACCCCACCAGAATTGGCGTAGTAAAAGAGAGCTTTCTGTTGTGACGAGCCATGAGTCGTAAATCGTTCCAGAAGGTATAAACCGTGGGTTAATACGCAGGTTTAGCCAGCATGCCTGCCGATCGAATCAGGTAACTATTCGTCAATTATAACCGCGCCCTCCTTGGGCAAGGGATTTAAATTCGCCTGCGCTGAGGTTTGCGCCCGTTGTCCGTAAAGGAGGCAGGGCGAAAATGAGGAAGAGAAATCATCGCCCTGGTCAGCGTCCGCTGCTGACCGGGGCAGAATAGGAAAACGGCAGGAGGTAAGCAATCTGCCGTTTTTGTTCTCGCGTTCAGGCTCGCAAAATAGTCAGGTCGTTACACTCCTCTTCAGGATGACTGCGTAGCGCGTCCCAGCCAGCTGTCCCAGTCTTTCCACACCGGCTGCAGGCCGCGAGCGACCAGGGCGCTGGCGACCTCTTCGGGACGGCGGCCATCATGAGGGGCGAACTGCTCCAGCTCGGGATGATTATCGGCATAGCCGCCGGGCTGAGTTTTTGAAAATGCGCTGACGTTGTTAATGGCCAGCGGGATCACCCGATCGCGAAAATCGGGCGCTTCGCGGGTTGAAAGCGACAGCTCAACCTCCGGCGCCAGCAGGCGGAAGGCGCAGATGGTCTGCACCAGCTGGCGCTCATCCATCAGCGATGCCGGTTCGATACCGCCGGCGCACGGCCGCAGCCGGGGGAAGGAGACCGAGTAGCGGCTGCGCCAGTAATGCTGCTGGAGCCACAGCAGATGCTCAGCGACCATGTAGCAATCCACGCGCCAGCTATCGGAGAGGCCAATGAGCGCGCCCAGGCCGATCTTATCGATCCCCGCCTGGCCGAGACGATCCGGCGTATCCAGGCGCCAGAAGAAGTCCTGCTTCTTCCCCTTCAGATGATGCTGGGCGTACATGCTCTCATGATACGTTTCCTGATAGACCATCACGCCGTCCAGGCCGAGCGTTTTCAGCTCAGCGTACTCATCCGTGCTCAGCGGCTGCACCTCCATCTGTAGCGAGGAGAACCGGCTGCGGATCGCCGGCAGATGCTGGCGAAAATAGTCCATCCCCACTTTGCCCTGGTGTTCGCCGGTGACCAGCAGCAGATGCTCAAAGCCCATCTGGCGGATAGCGGCGCACTCGCGGGTAATTTCATCGCTATCCAGCGTCTTGCGCTTGATGCGGTTGCTCATTGAAAAGCCGCAGTAGGTGCAGTCGTTCGCGCACAGGTTAGAGAGATAAAGGGGAACATAGAAACTGACGGTGTTACCAAAGCGCTGGCGGGTCAGGCGCTGCGCGCGCTGCGCCAGCGGCTCCAGATAGCCGGCGGCGGCGGGGGAGAGCAGGGCCATCATATCGTCGCGAGTAAGCTGTTTTGCCGCTATCGCCCGCTCAACGTCGGCTGGGGTTTTGCTGTTGATGCGCAGGCGGATATCATCCCACTCCAGCTGTTTCCAGCGGTCGCTAAAGGTGTTCATGCCAGCGCCTCCAGGAAACCGGTCAGCGGGCTGGTGGCCTGCGCCTGGGCGCTGCGCGCGCCGGGTCCGGCCTGACGGGCCAGCAGACCCGCTTCTACCGCCAGACGAAACGCGCGCGCCATGGTCACCGGATCGTCGGCGACGGCGATTGCGGTATTAACCAGCACCGCGTCGGCGCCCATCTCCAGCGCCTGCGCCGCATGGCTGGGCACGCCAATACCGGCGTCAACGACCACCGGTACCGTGGCCTGGGCGATAATGATTTCCAGCATGGCGCGGGTTTCCAGTCCTTGATTAGAGCCGATGGGGGCGCCGAGCGGCATTACCGCCGCGCAGCCCACCTCCTCCAGCCGTTTACACAGCACCGGGTCGGCGCCGCAGTAGGGCAGAACCACAAAACCTTCCCGTACCAGGATCTCCGCCGCCTTCAGGGTTTCGATGGGGTCCGGCAGCAGCCAGCGCGCGTCCGGATGAATCTCCAGCTTTAACCAGTGAGTGCCCAGGGCTTCCCGCGCCAGGCGGGCGGCGAACACGGCTTCTTCCGCCGTTTTCGCTCCCGACGTATTCGGCAGCAGGCTGACGCCGGCGGCCAGTAAAGGCGCGAGGATCGCATCATTGTGCTGACGTAAATCGACGCGCTTCATTGCCAGCGTCACCAGCTGGCTTCCCGAGGCGCGGATCGCCTCGACCATAAGGTCCGGCGCGGAAAATTTTCCGGTACCGGTAAAAATATGTGAGTCGAACGTTTTGTCTGCGATACGTAACATGTCAGCCTCCGGCGATAACCTGAAAAAGCAGGACCCGATCGCCTTCCTGCAGAAGATGGTGATCCCACCGCTCGCGCGGCAGGACGTGTTGATTGAGCGCCAGCGCGATACCCGCCTGCTGCTGTTCCAGCTGAACGAGCAGGGCGGCGACGGTGATCGCGTCGGCACAGAGGAGCGGTTCGTCGTTAAACCAAATCTGCATGTTGTTCTCCGCATACCGGACAGCTCTGCGCCCGCTGTAGCGCCAGGCTTCGCCAGGAGCCGGTGCGGGCGTCAAACAGCCGCAGAGTATTACGCGGCGTGACCATGCCGGAGAGTAGCTTGATCGCCTCCAGCGCCTGGAGCGTACCCATTATGCCGACCACCGGCCCGATAATGCCCGCGGTGCGGCAGCTGCGCTCGGGTTCGGTCGTATCTGGCCACAGGCAGCGATAGCAGCCCTGTTCCCACGGCGGGGTCAGGACCATCAGCTGCCCGCCAAGCCCGACGGCGCTGGCGGTAATTAACGGCGTTTTGTGGGTCACGCAGGCGGCGTTGATGGCCTGGCGGCTCTCCATGTTATCGGTGCAGTCCAGCACCACGTCGGCCTGCGTTACTTCAGCCAGCAGCGCCGCGCCGCTTAATCGCTGCCGCAGGGGGATAACATCGATCTGCGGATTGAGCCGCGCCAGCCGCTGTCGGGCAGCCGTTGCTTTAGGCCGGGCAATATCGTCGCTGGTGAACAAAATCTGCCGCTGCAGGTTGCTGACGTGGACATCGTCGTCATCGGCGAGGACCAGCGTACCGACGCCAGCGCCCGCCAGATAGAGCGCCGCGGGGGAACCGAGTCCGCCGAGCCCGACGATCAGCACCCGGCTGGCGAGCAGCTTCTGCTGACCTTCGATGGCAATATCTTCCAGCATCAGCTGGCGGCTGTAGCGCATAAAATCGCTATCATTCATCGCCTGCTCCCGCTATTTCCAGCAGCCGGGCGGTGGCCTGCCGCCAGTCCGCCGCCTGGGTAATCGCGCTGACCACGGCAATGCTGCCAACGCCGGCGTCCAGCACCGCCGGAGCGCGTTCGAGGCTGATGCCGCCAATGGCCACCGTTGGGTAGTCCTGTAGCCGGCTGATATGGCGCGCCAGCTGCTCCAGTCCCTGCGGCGCGGAGGGCATCTGCTTGGTTTGGGTCGGGAAAACGTGACCTAATGCGACGTAGGAGGGGCGCGCCGCCAGCGCGACGTCAATCTCCATATCATCATGCGTCGAGACGCCGAGGCGTAGCCCGGCATTGCGAATAGCGCTCAGATCGGTCGTTTCAAGGTCCTCCTGGCCCAGGTGCACGCCGTAGGCCTGATGCTTAATGGCCAGCTGCCAGTAGTCGTTGATAAACAGCCGGGCACGGTATTGACGGCCAAGCGCGATAGCGGCGATGACATCGTCCTCAACGTCAGCCTCACGCCGATCCTTAATTCGCAGCTGGATGGTGCGCACGCCCGCTTTCAGCAGGCGTTCAATCCACGCCACGCTATCCACGACCGGGTAGAGTCCTAAACGAAAAGGGACCGGGGGAAAATCGGGTTGATACATCAGGCTTGCTCCTTACGTAAATAGATTTCGCCGCCGCGAGCGCGGAAGTCCTGCGACATATCGGCCATTCCGCTTTCGATGTTCTGGAGGGCGGCATAGTCGCGTACTTCCTGGCTGATTTTCATTGAACAGAATTTGGGTCCGCACATGGAGCAGAAGTGGGCGACTTTTCCCGACTCCTGCGGCAGGGTTTCATCGTGATAGGCGCGGGCGGTGAACGGGTCGAGGGCGAGATTGAACTGGTCCTCCCAGCGGAATTCGAAACGCGCTTTTGACATGGCGTTATCGCGGATCTGCGCCCCGGGATGGCCTTTGGCAAGGTCGGCGGCGTGGGCGGCGATTTTGTAGGTAATCAGCCCCTGCTTAACGTCCTCTTTGTTCGGCAGCCCGAGGTGCTCTTTCGGCGTCACGTAGCAGAGCATCGCGCAGCCAAACCAGCCGATCATCGCGGCGCCAATGCCGGAAGTGAAGTGATCGTAGCCCGGGGCGATATCGGTGGTTAACGGCCCGAGGGTATAGAACGGCGCTTCGTGACAGTGCTCCAGCTCTTCGGTCATGTTGCGGCGGATCATCTGCATCGGCACGTGGCCCGGGCCTTCAATCATCACCTGCACGTCGTACTCCCAGGCGATTTTTGTCAGCTCGCCTAAGGTTCGCAGCTCGGCAAACTGCGCTTCATCGTTGGCGTCCTGGATCGAGCCCGGACGCAGACCGTCGCCGAGCGATAGCGAGACGTCATAGGCGGCGCAGATTTCACAAATTTCGCGGAAGTGCTGATAGAGGAAGTTTTCCTGATGGTGCGACAGGCACCATTTCGCCATGATCGAACCGCCGCGGGAGACAATGCCGGTGAGGCGTCTGGCGGTCATCGGAACGTAGCGCAGCAGGACGCCGGCATGGATGGTGAAGTAGTCAACGCCTTGCTCCGCCTGCTCCAGCAGGGTGTCGCGAAATGCTTCCCAGCTCAGGTCCTCGGCAATGCCGTTTACCTTTTCCAGCGCCTGATAGATCGGCACCGTACCGATAGGCACCGGACTGTTACGCAGGATCCACTCGCGTGTTTCGTGGATATAGCGGCCGGTGGAGAGATCCATCACCGTATCCGCGCCCCAGCGGGTTGACCACACCAGCTTTTCTACCTCTTCCTCAATGGAGGAGGTGACGGCGGAGTTGCCGATATTGGCGTTAACTTTGACCAGAAAATTACGGCCGATAATCATCGGCTCCGACTCTGGATGGTTGATATTGGCCGGAATAATGGCGCGCCCGGCGGCCACTTCGTCACGGACAAACTCCGGCGTGATGTTGTCCGGCAGATGGGCGCCAAACCCTTCCCCCGGGTGCTGGTGGCGCAGCACTTCGCTACGAATGCGCTCGCGGCCCATATTTTCGCGGAGGGCGATAAACTCCATCTCAGGCGTGACGAGGCCCCGGCGGGCGTAGTGGAGCTGAGTCACGCGGCGGCCTGCGGCGGCCCGCTTTGGCGTCAGCAGGCGGCTGAAGCGCAGCTCGTCGAGGCCGTCATCAGCAAGGCGTTGCTGGGTGTAAGCGGAGCTGCGATGGCTCAGCGGTTCGCTATCGTTACGCGCGTCAATCCACGGCTGGCGCAGCTTTGCCAGACCCTGGTGGACATCGATCGCGATATCGGGGTCGCCGTAGGGACCGGAGGTGTCGTACACCGGGATCGCTTCGTTATCTTCATAGCGCGGATTTTCTTTGCCGCCGCCGATAAGCGTGGGGCTAAGCTGGATTTCCCGCATCGGGACGCGAATATCATCCTGCGAACCCTGAATGTAGATACGCTGCGAGTTGGGGAAGACCGAACCTTCAAGAGTGTCGATAAAACGCTGGGCGCGTTCGCGCTGCTGTCGACGGGTCAGTTTTTCTGTAGACATAGCTCATTCCAGACGAAAAGGAGATGGCTTGTCAGACGACGGATGGAGTAACAGATGCGTTTGGTCCTGGAGGGACGGCCGCTCTTTGCAGTTTACTCTTGTTCCCTTCGCAGGTATTAGCCTGATCAGGTTCCGCGGATCCCGAATTAACGGTCTCAGCCTTTTCCACTTTATCCTTCACGCTGCCTCTTCGTTGGCTTCGTCCGCTCACTCCGGTCACTTACTGATATAAGTTCCTGGAGGTTCACTGACTTGCCATCTTGAGGCATCGCGAATGCTTTGTGGAAAATAGGCACTCCGACAAGATAACGCTCCCTCCGCAGAGGGAGAATGTATGTAAACTACTCGTTAACGGCTCACAACTCAAGCAGTCGGCGCGATATTGTCGCTGATGCTGTCTTTCAGGTTATAGGTCACGGCCAGCGCGATCAGCTTATCTTCAAGCGCGAAGCGCGCTTCCAGCGCTTCACCGATATCTGAGAGCGCCTGCTGGAACTCGAGATAGTTATCGTGATCGATCGCGTTTTCGAGGCAGGAGTCGTAATAATCCATAATCTGCTGGGTGTTGGCTTCCAGCTGTGGATAGAGCCTGGTGGCGGCCAAAAGTGGCGTATCGCCTTCCATTTCCCCGATAATGCGTTCATAAATACTAAAATGGCCGGATGAGAGATAATCCACCAGGCTTTGACAAAAGTTATCCAGCGCCTTTTCATTAAGCCGCATAAATGACTCTTTGCCAGGTTTCAGGCCAACCAGCTTGTAGTAAGCCACGAGCAAATGCTTACGTACATGCAGCCAGCGATCGACCAGTTCATTACTGCCTCCAACACGTTCCGTTAGGTTTTCCAGCTGGTTTAACATGGTTGACTCCGCAAGATTAAGAAAAATAACGTTGCTCACCAAAATGTAAATATAATGTTAAAAGTGCCAGTAAAATTAAGGTAGTGCAATAGATATGGATCGTATTATTGAAAAATTAGATCGCGGCTGGTGGATCGTCAGTCACGAACAAAAATTATGGTTACCCGGCGGGGAATTACCACACGGCGAAGCGGTAAATTTTAATCTTGTCGGCCAGCACGCGCTGCAGATTGGCGAATGGCAAGGTGACGCGGTGTGGCTGATACGCCAGGATCGTCGGCAGGATATGGGATCGCTGCGGCAGGTGTTGGATCAGGATCCTGGCCTGTTTCAGCTGGCGGGCCGCGGCATTCAGCTGGCAGAGTTTTATCGCTCGCATAAGTTCTGCGGCTACTGCGGGCACCCGATGCATCCGAGCAAAACCGAATGGGCGATGCTGTGTAGCCACTGCCGCGAGCGCTACTATCCGCAAATCGCGCCGTGCATGATTGTCGCCATTCGCCGGGAAGACTCTATCCTGCTGGCGCAGCATACCCGCCACCGCAACGGCGTACATACGGTGCTGGCCGGCTTTGTCGAAGTCGGGGAGACCCTCGAGCAGACGGTGGCGCGCGAGGTGATGGAAGAGTGCGGCATTAAGGTGAAGAACCTGCGCTACGTGACCTCCCAGCCGTGGCCGTTTCCGCAGTCGCTGATGACCGCATTTATGGCGGAATACGACAGCGGTGAGATTGTCATCGATCGCAAAGAGCTGCTGGAGGCGGGCTGGTATCGCTACGACGACTTGCCGCTTCTGCCGCCGCCGGGAACCGTGGCGCGCCGGCTGATTGAAGATACGGTGGCAATGTGTCGGGCCGACTATGAATGACGTGATACAATGACGGCCTGACGCATTAAGGAACTGCAAAATGACCGAACTGAAGAACGATCGTTATCTGCGTGCGCTGCTGCGCCAACCCGTTGATGTGACCCCGGTGTGGATGATGCGCCAGGCGGGCCGCTATTTACCGGAGTACAAAGCCACTCGCGCAGAAGCGGGCGACTTTATGTCTCTGTGTAAAAATGCCGAGCTGGCCTGTGAAGTCACCCTGCAGCCGCTGCGTCGCTATGCGCTGGATGCGGCGATCCTCTTTTCAGACATTCTGACCATTCCGGACGCGATGGGCCTGGGGCTGTACTTTGAAGCCGGCGAAGGCCCGCGCTTTACCTCGCCAGTTACCTGCAAAGCCGACGTCGACAAACTGCCGATCCCCGATCCGGAAGATGAGCTCGGCTATGTAATGAACGCGGTACGTACTATCCGCCGTGAGCTAAAAGGCGAGGTTCCGCTGATTGGCTTCTCCGGCAGCCCGTGGACGCTGGCGACCTATATGGTTGAAGGCGGTAGCAGCAAAGCCTTTACCGTTATCAAGAAGATGATGTACGCCGAGCCGAAGACGCTGCACGCTCTGCTCGATAAGCTGGCCAAAAGCGTCACGCTGTACCTGAATGCCCAGATTAAAGCAGGCGCTCAGTCGGTGATGATTTTTGATACCTGGGGCGGAGTGCTGACCGGCCGCGATTATCAGCAGTTCTCGCTCTACTACATGCATAAAATCGTCGATGGCCTGCTGCGCGAAAATGAAGGCCGCCGCGTGCCGGTGACTCTGTTTACCAAAGGCGGCGGACAGTGGCTGGAAGCGATTGCGGAAACCGGCTGCGATGCGCTGGGCCTCGACTGGACAACCGATATCGCCGATGCGCGTCGTCGCGTTGGCCACAGGGTCGCGCTGCAGGGCAATATGGACCCTTCCATGCTTTACGCGCCCGCTGCCCGTATTGAAGAAGAGGTGGCTACCATCCTTGCCGGCTTTGGGCAGGGAGAAGGGCACGTCTTCAACCTCGGGCACGGCATTCATCAGGACGTGGACCCTGCGCATGCGGGCGTGTTTGTGGAGGCGGTACATCGGCTGTCAGCACAGTATCATCGCTAAGGAGCGACTATGGATTTGGCTTCTCTCCGTACCCTGCAGCGTGATTTAGCAGAATCAGTCATTCGTGAAGATCGTCTGGATCGCGATCCGCCGCAGCTGATCGGCGGCGCGGATGTAGGGTTTGAGCAGGAAGGAGAAGTCACCCGAGCGGCGATGGTGCTGCTGGCCTGGCCTTCGCTGGAGCTGGTTGAATATCAGGTGGCGCGCGTTGCCACCACCATGCCCTATATTCCCGGCTTCCTCTCCTTTCGTGAAACCCCCGCGCTGCTGGCAGCGTGGGAGCTGCTTTCGCAAAAACCGGATCTGCTGTTCGTCGACGGCCACGGCATTTCCCATCCCCGACGCCTTGGCGTAGCCAGCCATTTCGGGCTGCTGGTGGATGTGCCCACCATCGGCGTGGCGAAAAAGCGTCTGTGCGGCAAATGCGACTCCCCGGGCGATGAGCCGGGGGCGCTGACGGCGCTGATGGATAAAAACGAACAGCTGGCGTGGGTTCTGCGTAGCAAGGTACGCTGTAACCCGCTCTTCATCAGCACCGGCCACCGGGTTGGCCTGGATAGCGCCTTAATGTGGGTAGAGCGCTGCATGAAAGGCTATCGCCTGCCGGAGCCGACGCGCTGGGCGGATGCGGTGGCATCAGAGCGCCCGGCGTTTATGCGTTGGCAAGCAAATCACGGCTGATTCAGGTAAACTGCGGCTAATTTCTGACTTCGAGAATTCATCATGTTACAAAACCCGATTCATCTGCGCCTGGAGAAGCTGGAAAGCTGGCAGCACGTCACTTTTATGGCCTGCTTGTGTGAGCGCATGTACCCCAATTACGCCATGTTTTGCCAGCAAACCGAATTTGCCGACGGCCAGCTGTATCGCCGTATCCTCGATCTGATCTGGGAAACGTTAACGGTCAAAGACGCGAAGGTGAATTTTGATAGCCAGTTGGAGAAGCTGGAAGAGGCGATCCCGGTGGCTGACGACTATGATCTGTACGGCGTCTATCCGGCGATCGATGCCTGCGTCGCATTAAGCGAGCTGGTTCACTCGCGTCTGAGTGGCGAAACCCTCGAACACGCCATTGAGGTGAGCAAGAGTTCCATTACCACCGTCGCGATGCTGGAAATGACACAGGCAGGTCGTGAAATGACCGACGAAGAGCTCAAGGAAAACCCGGCTGTTGAACAAGAATGGGACATTCAGTGGGAAATTTTCCGTCTGCTGGCCGACTGCGAAGAGCGCGATATTGAACTGATAAAAGGACTGCGTGCCGACCTTCGTGAAGCCGGCGAGAGCAATATTGGTATAAATTTTCAGCAGTGAGACCAGAAAACGTGATTTACCGCCTGAATTGTAGCGTCTGAAGGCTTCCATTCCGCCCCCCGTCTGGTCTACATTTGGAGGGCGAAAAAAAGTGGCTATCGGTGCGTGTATGCAGGAGAGTGTTTTTCAGCATTTCCGTCGCACTCGGTGCTTAGCAAGCGATAAACACATTGTAAGGATAACTTATGAACAAGACTCAACTGATTGATGTAATTGCGGACAAAGCTGACCTGTCCAAAGCACAGGCAAAAGCTGCCCTGGAATCTACCCTGGCTGCAATTACTGAGTCTCTGAAAGAAGGTGATGCTGTCCAACTGGTTGGTTTCGGTACCTTCAAAGTGAACCACCGCGCTGAGCGTACTGGCCGCAACCCGCAGACCGGTAATGAAATCAAAATTGCCGCTGCTAACGTGCCGGCGTTTGTTTCAGGCAAAGCACTGAAAGACGCAGTTAAGTAAGACCGCGTGGCAGTGTACAGTTCTACCGAAGGGGCCTTTAAGCCCCTTTTGTCTATCTGGCGTCGTACGCTGACGCTGGCAGGCGTACTGTTACTTGCTGCCTGCAGCCATGATTCCTCGCTCCCGCCTTTTACCGCCAGCGGCTATGCTGACAATCAGGGAGCGATGCGTATCTGGCGTCTGGATTCCAATGGCGAGGTGCATCTTCTCGCCGCTTTTAGCCCGTGGCGTCACGGCAATACTTCAACCAGTGAATACCGCTGGCAGGGCGATCGGCTGACGCTGATTGAGCTCAACGTTTACGGCAAGACCACGGAACATATTCGCGCCCGCTTTGATGACCAGGGAGAGTTGAGCTTTATGCAGCGTGAAATCGACGGGCAAAAGCAGCAGCTCTCCAGCGACCAGGTCGCGCTCTACCGCTACCGGGCGACGCAGATCCGCCAGACCAGCGACGCATTGCGTCAGGGCCGCGTTGTGCTGCGTCAGGGACGCTGGCACGCCGATCGGACCGTCACCACCTGTGAAGGGCAGACCGTTAAGCCAGACCTGGATGCCCGGGCGTTAGCCCATATCGCCCGCCGCCAGGATCACTCGTCCGTAGAGGTCAGCGTCGCGTGGCTGGAAGCATCTGAAGGTTCGCAGCTGCTGCTGGTGGCAAACGAAGACTTCTGTACCTGGCAACCGCAGGAAAAAACCTTCTAACGCTTTACCCGCGCTTCATACTCCGATGCGCGCTACCCTCGTTGCCGTACCCGCCGGGCATCACTCCGCCGCTCCTTGCAGAGCCGTACTCCGCGCATGCCAAATAAAACGGGCGGCCACAAATTAATGAGGCCGCCCGTTCATACAGAAGGGGGCGTAAACCCGACGGATGAAATGACGCCGTTAGTTTTGCTCGCGAGCGATGGCGCGCCAGCCGATATCGTCGCGGCTAAAGCTGCCGTCCCAACGGATATCGGTAAGCAGCTCATAGGCGCGCTGCTGCGCCTGGGCCACGCTATCACCCAGCGCCGTTACGCACAGTACGCGGCCGCCGTTGGTGAGTACGCGCTGGTCGGCAGAAAGCTGGGTGCCCGCATGGAACACTTTGCCATCCGCCGCTTCTTCCTGCGGCAGGCCGAAGATCTCATCGCCGGTGCTGTAGCTGCCCGGATAGCCGCCTGCGGCCACGACCACGCCGAGAGAAGCGCGGCTGTCCCACTCTGACGTTTTCTCATCCAGCTTGCCATCACAGGCGGCGAGGCACAGCTCCACCATGTCCGACTTCATGCGCAGCATGATGGGCTGAGTTTCCGGATCGCCGAAGCGGCAGTTGAACTCGATAACCTTCGGGTTGCCCTGCTTATCGATCATCAGACCCGCGTAGAGAAAGCCGGTATAGGTATTGCCTTCCGCCGCCATCCCTTTGACCGTTGGCCAAATAATACGCTCCATGGTGCGCTGATGAACCTCATCCGTGACCACCGGGGCCGGAGAGTACGCGCCCATGCCGCCGGTGTTAGGGCCGGTGTCGCCATTACCGACGCGTTTGTGGTCCTGGCTGGTGGCCATCGGCAGAACGTGCTCGCCGTCGACCATCACGATAAAGCTGGCCTCTTCGCCGTCGAGGAACTCTTCAATAACGATACGATGGCCGGCGTCGCCGAAGGCATTGCCTGCCAGCATATCGTGGACGGCGGCTTCCGCCTCTTCGAGCGTCATCGCGACAATAACGCCTTTCCCGGCCGCCAGACCGTCAGCTTTAATAACGATCGGCGCGCCTTTCTCCCGCAGATACGCAAGGGCAGGCTCAATATCGGTAAAGTTCTGGTACTCGGCGGTGGGGATGTTGTGACGCGCGAGGAAATCTTTGGTAAAGGCCTTAGAGCCCTCGAGCTGTGCGGCACCTTCCGTTGGGCCAAAGATTTTCAGCCCGGCGGCGCGGAACGCATCGACAATGCCGATCACCAGCGGCGCTTCCGGGCCGACGATGGTCAGATCGATATTTTCGCGCTGTGCGAAGCTCAGCAGTGCCGGAATGTCGGTCACGCCGATCGCCACGTTCTGCAGCGCGGGCTCCAGGGCGGTGCCGGCATTACCCGGAGCAACATAAACGGTATCAACCAGCGGCGATTGCGCCGCTTTCCATCCTAACGCGTGCTCGCGCCCGCCGTTACCAATCACTAATACTTTCATGTGTTACTCCGTGAATTAATGGCGGAAATGGCGCATGTCGGTGAAGATCATCGCGATACCGTGCTCGTCGGCAGCGGCAATCACCTCTTCGTCGCGAATAGAGCCACCCGGCTGGATCACGCAGCTCACGCCTACGGCCGCGGCCGCATCAATGCCGTCACGGAACGGGAAGAATGCGTCGGATGCCATTGCTGAACCTTTCACTTCCAGGCCTTCGTCGCCGGCTTTAATCCCGGCAATTTTGGCGGAGTAAACGCGGCTCATCTGGCCTGCGCCTATGCCGATGGTCATATTCTCTTTGGCATAAACGATGGCGTTGGATTTGACGAACTTGGCCACTTTCCAGCAGAACAGTGCATCGCGCAGCTCCTGCTCGCTCGGCTGGCGCTTGCTGACCACGCGCAGTTCACCGGCGGTGACCATACCCAGATCGCGATCCTGCACCAACAGCCCACCGTTAACGCGTTTGAAATCAAGGCCCGGTACGCGTGTCGTCCACTCGCCGCAGGTCAGAACGCGGACGTTCTGTTTCGCCGCGGTAATTTTCAGCGCCTCTTCGCTAGCGGAGGGGGCGATGATCACTTCGACAAACTGGCGGGAGATAATGGCCTGCGCGGTTTCGGCATCCAGCTCGCGGTTGAAGGCGATAATGCCGCCAAACGCTGAGGTTGGGTCGGTTTTATAGGCGCGGTCGTAAGCATCCAGCAGGGAATCGCTTACCGCAACGCCGCACGGGTTGGCGTGCTTGACGATGACGCATGCCGGCTCGCTGAACTCTTTCACGCACTCCAGCGCCGCATCGGTATCGGCAATGTTGTTGTAGGAAAGCGCTTTGCCCTGCAGCTGCTGGGCGGTGGCAACGGATGCTTCCTTAATTTCTTCTTCTATATAGAAGGCAGCCTGCTGATGGCTGTTCTCACCGTAGCGCATATCCTGCTTCTTAATGAAGTTCAGGTTCAGGGTACGCGGGAAGCGGCCTGAGGCTTCCTGAGTTTCACCGTGATAGGCCGGAACCATGCTGCCGAAATAGTTGGCAATCATGCTGTCATAGGCGGCGGTGTGCTCAAAAGCTTTAATGGCGAGGTCGAAACGGGTTTCGAGAGTCAGGGAGCCTTCGTTGGCGTCCATCTCTTTAATAATGGCGGCGTAGTCGCTGCTCTTAACAACGATAGCGACATCTTTATGGTTCTTGGCCGCGGAGCGCACCATGGTTGGGCCGCCGATATCGATGTTCTCAACCGCATCTTCCAGCGAGCAGCCTTCACGGGCGACGGTCTGGGCAAACGGGTAGAGGTTAACGACGACCATATCAATAGGAGAGATAGCGTGCTGCGCCATGATCTCATCATCCTGACCGCGACGGCCCAGAATGCCGCCGTGCACCTTCGGATGCAGGGTCTTCACGCGTCCATCCATCATTTCCGGGAAACCGGTGTAGTCAGAGACTTCGGTTACCGGCAGGCCTTTCTCCGCCAGCAGGCGTGCGGTACCACCCGTAGAGAGTAGCTCAACACCACGAGCGGAAAGAGCCTGCGCGAATTCGACGATACCGGCCTTATCAGAAACACTGAGCAGGGCGCGGCGGACTGGACGACGTTGTTGCATGGTATTAAATCCCCAGGATTTGAACATTACAGAGAGCGTTAGGTGAGTTTTTGCCTAAAAACTCACCTAACGCACCCAACCGGGCGTCCGTGTCATAGCGCGGCATTGTAACGAAAACGTTTGCGCAACGCTCGCGAATTTTTATCTTTCTCTTTGCAGGGGGAAATCTTTCCTTATCTCTCCTTATAGAAGGGCGCTGCGACGGTCTTTATAAAGAAGGATCGCCGACGGTCTGTGGATAATTCTGTGCGTAACAGGGTATAAAGCGGGGTTTTGCTGGGGAATGCAGCAGTCAGTCATTTTTCTGCAATTTAACTATTGCGGGCGCTCGAGAACTCCCTATAATGCGCCTCCATCGACACGGAACAACGGCAAACAAGCCGCCGGGTTGAAAGAGAAAACTTCTGAAAAACGGGGTTGACTCTGAAAGAGGAAAGCGTAATATACGCCACCTCGCAACGCTGAGCGAAAGCCGCGTTGCACTGCTCTTTAACAATTTATCAGACAATCTGTGTGGGCACTCAAAGTGACATGGATTCTT
>NZ_JARXNI010000015.1:0-1343 GCF_036561945.1 Klebsiella scottii | reverse complement strand
TTCACGAGGCGCTACCTAAATAGCTTTCGGGGAGAACCAGCTATCTCCCGGTTTGATTGGCCTTTCACCCCCAGCCACAAGTCATCCGCTAATTTTTCAACATTAGTCGGTTCGGTCCTCCAGTTAGTGTTACCCAACCTTCAACCTGCCCATGGCTAGATCACCGGGTTTCGGGTCTATACCCTGCAACTTAACGCCCAGTTAAGACTCGGTTTCCCTGCGGCTCCCCTATACGGTTAACCTTGCTACAGAATATAAGTCGCTGACCCATTATACAAAAGGTACGCAGTCACCTAACTAGTAGGCTCCCACTGCTTGTACGTACACGGTTTCAGGTTCTGTTTCACTCCCCTCGCCGGGGTTCTTTTCGCCTTTCCCTCACGGTACTGGTTCACTATCGGTCAGTCAGGAGTATTTAGCCTTGGAGGATGGTCCCCCCATATTCAGACAGGATACCACGTGTCCCGCCCTACTCTTCGAACTCACAGCCTGTGCATTTTAGTGTACGGGGCTATCACCCTGTACCCTGCGACTTTCCAGACGCTTCCACTAACACACAAACTGATTCAGGTTCTGGGCTGCTCCCCGTTCGCTCGCCGCTACTGGGGGAATCTCGGTTGATTTCTTTTCCTCGGGGTACTTAGATGTTTCAGTTCCCCCGGTTCGCTTCGTTAAGCTATGTATTCACTTAACGATAGTGCAACGAATTGCACTGGGTTTCCCCATTCGGAAATCGCCGGTTATAACGGTTCATATCACCTTACCGACGCTTATCGCAGATTAGCACGTCCTTCATCGCCTCTGACTGCCAGGGCATCCACCGTGTACGCTTAGTCGCTTAACCTCACAACCCGAAGCTGTTTCGTAAAACAGTCCGCGTTGCGAAAATTTGAGAGACTCGAACACACCATTTTTCCTTTCTTATTACGGAGAAAGGAAACAGTGTGTCGTTTCAATTTTCAGCTTGATCCAGATTTTTAAAGAGCAAATATCTCAAACGTAACTCACTGAGTTAGTTTTGAGATATGGGGGTCGGCGACTTTCACTCACAAACCAGCAAGTGGCGTCCCCTAGGGGATTCGAACCCCTGTTACCGCCGTGAAAGGGCGGTGTCCTGGGCCTCTAGACGAAGGGGACACTGAAGTCTCAATCGCAAGACGCCTTGCTATTTACTTTTCATCAGACAATCTGTGTGAGCACTACAAAGGCAGGTTCTTTCAGGTAAGGAGGTGATCCAACCGCAGGTTCCCCTACGGTTACCTTGTTACGACTTCACCCCAGTCATGAATCACAAAGTGGTAAGCGCCCTCCCGAAGGTTAAGCTACCTACTTCTTTTGCAACC
>NZ_JARXNI010000013.1:0-679 GCF_036561945.1 Klebsiella scottii | reverse complement strand
TCACACCTCAGCGTTAACAAGAGTCCGGATTTACCTAAACTCTCCGCCTACATGCTTAAACCGGGACAACCGTCGCCCGGCCAACATAGCCTTCTCCGTCCCCCCTTCGCAGTAACACCGAGTACAGGAATATTAACCTGTTTCCCATCGACTACGCCTTTCGGCCTCGCCTTAGGGGTCGACTCACCCTGCCCCGATTAACGTTGGACAGGAACCCTTGGTCTTCCGGCGAGCGGGCTTTTCACCCGCTTTATCGTTACTTATGTCAGCATTCGCACTTCTGATACCTCCAGCAACCCTCACAGGCCACCTTCAACGGCTTACAGAACGCTCCCCTACCCAACAACGCATAAGCGTCGCTGCCGCAGCTTCGGTGCATGGTTTAGCCCCGTTACATCTTCCGCGCAGGCCGACTCGACCAGTGAGCTATTACGCTTTCTTTAAATGATGGCTGCTTCTAAGCCAACATCCTGGCTGTCTGTGCCTTCCCACATCGTTTCCCACTTAACCATGACTTTGGGACCTTAGCTGGCGGTCTGGGTTGTTTCCCTCTTCACGACGGACGTTAGCACCCGCCGTGTGTCTCCCGTGATAACATTCTTCGGTATTCGTAGTTTGCATCGGGTTGGTAAGTCGGGATGACCCCCTAGCCGAAACAGTGCTCTACCCCCGAAGATGA
>NZ_JARXNI010000012.1:0-478 GCF_036561945.1 Klebsiella scottii | reverse complement strand
TAGCTTAACCTTCGGGAGGGCGCTTACCACTTTGTGATTCATGACTGGGGTGAAGTCGTAACAAGGTAACCGTAGGGGAACCTGCGGTTGGATCACCTCCTTACCTGAAGAACCTGCCTTTGTAGTGTCCACACAGATTGTCTGATGAAAAATAAGCAGTAAAAATCTCTGCAGGCTTGTAGCTCAGGTGGTTAGAGCGCACCCCTGATAAGGGTGAGGTCGGTGGTTCAAGTCCACTCAGGCCTACCAAATTCATCCTGAATACTGCGTTGTGAAACGACTCGCATACTTCAGTATGCTTCGTCCTTCCACGCCTTGTCTCAGTCTGAATTACCGGTACAAGAGATTAGCATTACGATGGGGTTATAGCTCAGCTGGGAGAGCGCCTGCCTTGCACGCAGGAGGTCTGCGGTTCGATCCCGCATAGCTCCACCATCCTTTACTGCTCAAAACAAGAAAACTTCCGAGTGTTCCTGAA
>NZ_JARXNI010000011.1:0-316 GCF_036561945.1 Klebsiella scottii | reverse complement strand
TCGTAAAACAGTCCGCGTTGCGAAAATTTGAGAGACTCGAACACACCGCTTTTCCTTTCTTATTACGGAGAAAGGAAACAGTGTGTCGTTTCAATTTTCAGCTTGATCCAGATTTTTAAAGAGCAAAATTTCACAATGCACTTAACAGTACATTTTGAAATTTATCATTCATCAGACAATCTGTGTGGACACTACAAAGGCAGGTTCTTTCAGGTAAGGAGGTGATCCAACCGCAGGTTCCCCTACGGTTACCTTGTTACGACTTCACCCCAGTCATGAATCACAAAGTGGTAAGCGCCCTCCCGAAGGTTAAGCT
>NZ_JARXNI010000010.1:0-295 GCF_036561945.1 Klebsiella scottii | reverse complement strand
CTTGCGATTGAGACTTCAGTGTCCCCTTCGTCTAGAGGCCCAGGACACCGCCCTTTCACGGCGGTAACAGGGGTTCGAATCCCCTAGGGGACGCCACTTGCTGGTTTGTGAGTGAAAGTCGCCGACCTCAGTATCTCAAAACTAACTCAGTGAGTTACGTTTGAGATATTTGCTCTTTAAAAATCTGGATCAAGCTGAAAATTGAAACGACACACTGTTTCCTTTCTCCGTAATAAGAAAGGAAAAGCGGTGTGTTCGAGTCTCTCAAATTTTCGCAACGCGGACTGTTTTACGA
>NZ_JARXNI010000009.1:0-288 GCF_036561945.1 Klebsiella scottii | reverse complement strand
GTACTGGTTCACTATCGGTCAGTCAGGAGTATTTAGCCTTGGAGGATGGTCCCCCCATATTCAGACAGGATACCACGTGTCCCGCCCTACTCTTCGAACTCACAGCCTGTGCATTTTAGTGTACGGGGCTATCACCCTGTACCGCCGGACTTTCCAGACCGTTCCACTAACACACAAACTGATTCAGGTTCTGGGCTGCTCCCCGTTCGCTCGCCGCTACTGGGGGAATCTCGGTTGATTTCTTTTCCTCGGGGTACTTAGATGTTTCAGTTCCCCCGGTTCGCTTCG
>NZ_JARXNI010000008.1:0-276 GCF_036561945.1 Klebsiella scottii | reverse complement strand
CCCGTCCGCCACTCGTCACCCGAGAGCAAGCTCTCTGTGCTACCGTTCGACTTGCATGTGTTAGGCCTGCCGCCAGCGTTCAATCTGAGCCATGATCAAACTCTTCAATTTAAGTTTGATGCTCGTGTTTCTTTATTTCTAAAGAAAAGAACTTCGTAATGAATTACGTATGTTCACTCACTGAGACTTGGTATTCATTTTTCGTCCGAGGACGTTAAGAATCCATGTCACTTTGAGTGCCCACACAGATTGTCTGATAAATTGTTAAAGAGCAGT
>NZ_JARXNI010000007.1:0-264 GCF_036561945.1 Klebsiella scottii | reverse complement strand
CTGGGCTGCTCCCCGTTCGCTCGCCGCTACTGGGGGAATCTCGGTTGATTTCTTTTCCTCGGGGTACTTAGATGTTTCAGTTCCCCCGGTTCGCTTCGTTAAGCTATGTATTCACTTAACGATAGTGTGACGAATCACACTGGGTTTCCCCATTCGGAAATCGCCGGTTATAACGGTTCATATCACCTTACCGACGCTTATCGCAGATTAGCACGTCCTTCATCGCCTCTGACTGCCAGGGCATCCACCGTGTACGCTTAGTCG
>NZ_JARXNI010000006.1:0-261 GCF_036561945.1 Klebsiella scottii | reverse complement strand
AAATCGTACCCCAAACCGACACAGGTGGTCAGGTAGAGAATACCAAGGCGCTTGAGAGAACTCGGGTGAAGGAACTAGGCAAAATGGTGCCGTAACTTCGGGAGAAGGCACGCTGATGGTAAGTGAAACGACTCGCTCGTGGAGCTGAAATCAGTCGAAGATACCAGCTGGCTGCAACTGTTTATTAAAAACACAGCACTGTGCAAACACGAAAGTGGACGTATACGGTGTGACGCCTGCCCGGTGCCGGAAGGTTAATTG
>NZ_JARXNI010000005.1:0-255 GCF_036561945.1 Klebsiella scottii | reverse complement strand
AAAACAAGAAAACTTCCGAGTGTTCCTGAACAAGGTGCACTGCGAAGTTTTGCTCTTTAAAAATCTGGATCAAGCTGAAAATTGAAACGACACACTGTTTCCTTTCTCCGTAATAAGAAAGGAAAAAAGGTGTGTTCGAGTCTCTCAAATTTTCGCAACGCGGACTGTTTTACGAAACAGCTTCGGGTTGTGAGGTTAAGCGACTAAGCGTACACGGTGGATGCCCTGGCAGTCAGAGGCGATGAAGGACGTGCT
>NZ_JARXNI010000004.1:0-255 GCF_036561945.1 Klebsiella scottii | reverse complement strand
CTAACTGGAGGACCGAACCGACTAATGTTGAAAAATTAGCGGATGACTTGTGGCTGGGGGTGAAAGGCCAATCAAACCGGGAGATAGCTGGTTCTCCCCGAAAGCTATTTAGGTAGCGCCTCGTGAATTCATCTTCGGGGGTAGAGCACTGTTTCGGCTAGGGGGTCATCCCGACTTACCAACCCGATGCAAACTACGAATACCGAAGAATGTTATCACGGGAGACACACGGCGGGTGCTAACGTCCGTCGTGAA
>NZ_JARXNI010000003.1:0-255 GCF_036561945.1 Klebsiella scottii | reverse complement strand
TTCCGGCACCGGGCAGGCGTCACACCGTATACGTCCACTTTCGTGTTTGCACAGTGCTGTGTTTTTAATAAACAGTTGCAGCCAGCTGGTATCTTCGACTGATTTCAGCTCCACGAGCAAGTCGCTTTACTTACCATCAGCGTGCCTTCTCCCGAAGTTACGGCACCATTTTGCCTAGTTCCTTCACCCGAGTTCTCTCAAGCGCCTTGGTATTCTCTACCTGACCACCTGTGTCGGTTTGGGGTACGATTTGAT
>NZ_JARXNI010000002.1:0-255 GCF_036561945.1 Klebsiella scottii | reverse complement strand
TCAAGCGCCTTGGTATTCTCTACCTGACCACCTGTGTCGGTTTGGGGTACGATTTGATGTTACCTGATGCTTAGAGGCTTTTCCTGGAAGCAGGGCATTTGTTACTTCAGCACCGTAGTGCCTCGTCGTCACACCTCAGCGTTAACAAGAGTCCGGATTTACCTAAACTCTCCGCCTACATGCTTAAACCGGGACAACCGTCGCCCGGCCAACATAGCCTTCTCCGTCCCCCCTTCGCAGTAACACCGAGTACAG
>NZ_JARXNI010000001.1:0-255 GCF_036561945.1 Klebsiella scottii | reverse complement strand
TCAAGCGCCTTGGTATTCTCTACCTGACCACCTGTGTCGGTTTGGGGTACGATTTGATGTTACCTGATGCTTAGAGGCTTTTCCTGGAAGCAGGGCATTTGTTACTTCAGCACCGTAGTGCCTCGTCATCACACCTCAGCGTTAACAAGAGTCCGGATTTACCTAAACTCTCCGCCTACATGCTTAAACCGGGACAACCGTCGCCCGGCCAACATAGCCTTCTCCGTCCCCCCTTCGCAGTAACACCGAGTACAG